>NZ_SPQO01000026.1 GCF_004570325.1 Mycobacterium sp. PS03-16
GTCCCACCCCGGCTCCCACGCCGGCGCCGCCCGCGGGCAGGCCGAGCGCCGGGGCGGCCAGCGGCGGGACGGCCAGGACCGGAACCGCGATCGGCGCCATCGGCGCCACCACGGGCACAGCAGGCAGGCCGGGCACGGAGTTGATCACGCTGGGGTTGATCGGCGCGGGTTCGTCGCCCGGTGCCTGTTCACCGGGCTGGTCGGACGGGACATCACCGGTCGGACCGTCGTTGTCGTCGTCCTGGGGGTCGGACAGGCCGGTCGACGACGTCGTGGTCGTCGTCGTTTCGGTGGTCGTCGTCGTTTCCGTGGTCGTCGAGGTCGTCGACGACGTAGAAGGCGACGTGGGCGGCGTGGTGGACGGTGTGGTCTTCGTGGTGGGAGTGCTGCTGCGGGACGCCGACGGATCATCGCTGGGTTCGGGAGACCCGGAGCCGCCGGTGCCTGACTCGTCGCCGGTGGGCGGATTCTTGTCGCGGTCCGGTGCGGCGGTGCCCCCGGTGTCCTGGCTCTTGTCGTCACTCGAGCCGGTACCGGCGGTGCCGTCGCTGGTGCCGGCTCCGTCGTCAGGATGCGCGACGGCCATCGCGCCGCCGAGGCCGGTGAGGAAAAGTCCTGCAGCCACCAGGCAGGCCGACGCGGCGATACGTACCCGCGAACCCACCGGGACACCCCCTCCATCCCCCGTGCGGCCCGGTTGCTCCGGCCGCTGTGACGATTGTCGCACAATAACGAGGCCCCGTTTGCTGCAGTTTTGCACTCGTTGCCCGGGTCACCACCGCGACCGTCGCCGCGCGACACCCGGACGCTAGGGTTGGACAGCACCGATGTGGCCGTGCGCAGCGGCCGGCCAGACGAGGACCGGGAGGCAGCGGGGTATGGGTTTGTTCAAGCGACGCAAAAGCCGCGCCACCCGGCGAGCCGAAGCCCGGGCGATCAAGACCAAGGCCAAGCTCGAGGCGAAGCTGTCGGCCAAGAACGAGGTGCGCCGCTACAAGGCCGAGCAGAAGGCCGAGGCCAAGGCGGTCAAGGCGCAGCTGCGGGCGCTGCGCGAGAGCGACCGCACCGCGCTCAAGGTTGCTGAGACCCAGCTCCGCGCCGCCAGGGAGGGCAAGCTGTTCTCCCCCTCCCGGATCCGGCGGGTCCTGACCGTCACCAGGCTGGTGGCCCCGATCGTCGTCCCGCTCGTGTACCGCGGGTCGATAGCCGCCCGGGGCTTCGCCGATGAGCGCCGGGCCGACCGCCTCGGGGTGCCGCTGAGCCAGCTGGGGCAGTTCTCCGGGCAGGGCGCGGAGCTGTCGGCCCGCATCGCCGGCGCCGAGCAGTCGTTGCGGCTGGTGGCCGACAAGAAGCCCAAGGACGCCGAGACCAAACAGTTCGTCGCCGCGATCACCGAACGGCTCAGCGACCTGTCGGCCGCGGTCACCGCCGCGGAGAACATGCCGACCGCCCGCCGACGCGCCGCGCACACCGCCATCTCCGGTCAGCTCGACGGGATCGACGCCGACCTGATGGCGCGGCTCGGCGTGGCGTGAAGTTCGATGTGATGCAGAGTCCGCCTACGCGCTGGTTGGTTGCCGTCGTCACGACGGTGGTGCTCGCGGTGAGCGCGCTGGCCGGGGCCGGGCCCGCGGCCGCGCATGCCGCCCGCATCGCCGAGGATCCGGTCCCCGACTCCGTGCTGACGCAGGCGCCGACGCGGGTGAGCGCGACGTTCAACGAGGCCATGCAGACCGCGTTCGCGGCGATGACCGTCGTGGGCCCGGACGGCAACCTGTGGTCGACCGACGAGGTCGCCGTGGAGGGCCCGGTGGTGTCGGTGGGCGTTCGGCCGCTCGGTCCGGCCGGCCGGTACACGGTCAACTACCGCGCCACGTCGGCCGACGGGCACGTGGTGTCCGGTTCCTGGTCGTTCGAGCTCTCCGTCGGCGGCACCGGCACGCCGGGGCCCTCGGCCGCCGCACCCGCAGAAGAGCCCGCAGACGGCGACATGCCGGTGTGGCCGTTCGTGCTCGTCGCGTCCCTGCTGGTCGGAGCGGGCGCGGTGTGGGCGGCGCGTCGGCGCACGTGACCCCGCCGCCGCCGGCGCGGGCGGTGGCCGGTGGGTTGGCCGTGGTGGCCGCGACGTCGGTGGTCGCCTGGGCGCTGGGGGCACCGCAGAACTCGCTGGGCGCGACGGCCGTTCGTGCGGTGGCCGACTGCGCCGGTGCCGTCGTGCTCGGTCTGTCGGTGATGGCGTTTCTCGACACCGGCCGGCACCGCGCCGAACTGGTGCGGTCGGCGGCTCCCGCGCTGGCGGTCGGCGCCGCGGTGTGGCTGCTGGCCGAAGTCGTCCGACTCCTCGTGGTCACGGCCCAGGCCGCGGCGCTGCCCGTCGGCGGTGTGGGCGTCGGGATGTTCATCGACTTCGTCGTCCACACCAATCCCGGCCGGGCCGGATTGGTCAGCGCCGTCGCCGCAGCGGCCGTGTGCGCGACGGCCGTCGCCGCCCCACCCACCGCCGCCTCCGCATACGTCACGGGCGGGATCGCGGCCGCCGGGCTCACCGCGCGCACCCTGGCCGGGCACCTGACCGAGAGCGCGCTGGGCGGGGTCTCGGTCGCGGTGCACACACTCGCGGCCGGCCTGTGGTGCGGCACGCTGGCCGGGCTGCTGCTCACGGTGCGACACCGCGGGCAGTGGGCGCGGGTGCTGCCGCGGTTCTCGACGCTGGCGCTGGGCTGCGTCGCGCTGCTGGCCGTGCTGGGCGTGGCCGGAACGTTCGCCCGGCTCGACTCGCCGGCGCAGCTGTGGGACACCGGATACGGCCGCGTGCTGACGGCCAAGCTGATCGTCACCGCGGCACTGCTGGTGCTGGCCTGGCGTAACCGGACCGGCTGGTTGCCCGCCGCCCGCGGCCACCGGGCCACCGCGGGGCTGTCCCGCACGCGTTCGCTGGCCGAGCTGGCGATCATGGCCGCGGCGCTGACGCTAGCCGCGGCGCTGGCCGTCACCGGATGACGCTCATGCGCGGCCTGGCATGATGGAGCCACCCTCGCCGACCCCGGAAACCGTGAAGGAGCAGCCTCGATGGCAGACCCCCAGGATGGGTCCGACGAGCAGTCCGGTGCCGCCGGCCCGGCGGACGCCGCGGCACCCACTCCCCCGGTGACGCCACCGCCCGCCAAGAAGGCCCCGGCGAAGAAGACCCCCGCGAAGAAGACGGCCGCGAAGAAGGCTCCCGCCAAGGCCGCGAGGAAGGCCCCGGCCAAGAAGGCGCCCGCCAAGAAGGCCCCGCCGAAGAAGGCGCCGGCCGAGCAGCCACCCACTGATCCGACGCCGTCCGTCGCGGCGCCGGCCACGTCGCCCGCCGCGCTGGTCGACCCGTCCGGCGACCTCGCGTCGGCCGCCGAGCAGACCGCGGCGCAGGCGAAGTCGACCGTGGCCGCTGCCGACAACCCGGTGTCGGGCCGGGTGCCGGCGCCGGTGTCCGACTCCGACGATTCCCGACTGCCGCTGGCCGCGGCGGTCGCTGCGGGCGTGCTGCTGCTGCTCGCCGTCCTGGTCGCCCGCCGCCGCTGATTCCTCCTTGACCCTGACGCGACGTCAGGGTGCACAGTGGGCCTCATGGAAGCCCGCACGGTGGGCACCGTCGCCAAGATGACCGGTGTCTCGGTACGCACACTGCACCACTACGACCACATCGGTCTGGTGGTGCCCAGCGCGCGCACCGCGGCGGGCTACCGCCGGTACACCGATGCCGATGTCGAACGCCTGCACCTGGTGCTGGTGTACCGGTCGGTGGGCTTGGCACTCGAGCAGATCCGCACGCTGCTCGACGATCCCGCCGCCGACGTGCTCGCGCATCTGCAGCGCCAGCTCGAGCTGTTGCACGAGCATGCCGACCGGGTTGGCCACACGATCAAAGCAGTGGAGGAACTCATGGACGCACACCGCAGCGGTATCCAGCTGACCGCGGCCGAACAGGTCGAGATCTTCGGCACCACCGCCTTCGGCGACGAGTACGCCCGCGAGGCGGAGGAACGCTGGGGCGACGGCGACGCCTGGAAGCAGTCGCAGCGCCGGGCCGCCGCCTACACCAAACAGGACTGGATCGAGATCAAGGCCGACAACGACGCGCTGCTGGCCGATCTGGCCGCGGCCAAACGGGCAGCGGTCGCGCCGGGATCCCCGGAGGCCGACCGGTTGGCCGAACGCCACCGCGCGTCGATCGAGCGGTTCTACGACTGCGACGACCGGATGCAGATGTGCCTGGCCGACATGTATCTGGCCGACGAGCGATTCACGCGCTATTACGACGACGTGGAACCGGGGTTGGCGCAGTACCTGCACGACATCATCGCGGCGCGCACGGGTGGCTAACATCGGGCGGTGACCATCGAACCCCGCGCCACCGCAGACCTGGTCGACGACATCGGCCCCGACGTCCGCAGTTGCGATCTGCAGCTGCGCCAGTTGGGCGGACGCCCGCAGTTCGCCGGCCGCGTCACGACGGTGCGCTGCTTCCAGGACAATGCGCTGCTCAAGTCGATCCTGTCCGAACCCGGCGACGGCGGGGTGCTGGTGATCGACGGGGACGGGTCGCTGCACACCGCGCTGGTGGGCGACCTGATCGCGGCGCTGGGCCGCGACAACGGGTGGAGTGGGCTGATCGTCCACGGCGCGGTGCGCGACGCATCGACGCTGCGCACGCTCGACATCGGCATCAAGGCGCTCGGCACCAACCCGCGCAAGAGCACCAAAACCGGTGCGGGAGAGCGCGACACACCCGTCGAGTTCGGCGGAGTGAGGTTCCACCCCGGCGACGTCGTCTACAGCGACGACGACGGCATCGTCGTGGTCACCCCCTAGCACCTCGGTCCGCGAGCAGACATGAAAGTGCCCCGAAACGGTGGTTTCGGGGCACTTCTGCGTCTGCTCGGCGGGGGACTCAGACCGCGACGGGTGCGCGGTGCTTGGAGAACTGCAGCGCCTCGTCGTCGACCTTGCCGTGGCGGATCAGCCGCATGTCGATGAAGTAGTTCTGCTTGAGCCGCCACGGCGCCACCGACCCCGACTTGGGCAGCCGGTCGAGCGCCCGCAGCACGTAACCCGGCGTGAAGTCCAGAATCGGACGTTCCTCGACGGAGTTGCCCGGATGCTGCGGGACGACGGTGTCGAACCCGTGGGCGTCCATGTAGTTGAGCAGGCGGCAAACGAACTCGGAGACCAGGTCGGCCTTCAGCGTCCAGGAGGCGTTGGTGTAACCGATCGTGAACGCGGAGTTCGGCATACCGGTGAGCATCATGCCCTTGTAGGCCATCAGGCCGTTGAGCGGAACCTCTTCGCCGTTGCGGTAGATCGTCGCCCCGCCGAACAGCTGCATGTTCAGACCTGTTGCGGTGACGATGATGTCGGCCTCGAGCTCCTCGCCGGAGGACAGCCGGATGCCGTTGGCGGTGAAGGTGTCGATGGTGTCGGTGACGACGTCGGCCTTACCGGACTTGATGGTCTTGAAGAAGTCCCCGTTGGGCGCCAGGCACAGTCGCTCGTCCCACGGGTTGTAGCTCGGGCCGAAGTGCTTCTCGACGTCGTAGCCCTCGGGCAGCCGGCGCTGCGCCATGGTGAGCAGGGTTTTGCGCATGAACTGCGGGAAGCGCCGGCTCAGCTGGTACTGGGCCGACTGGAAGATGATGCTCTTCCACCGGATCGCGAATGCGGACAGCTTCGGCGGCAGCAGCCGGTCGGCCTGCACGGCGAACGGGTCGACGTCGGGCAGGGAGCCGATGTAGGTGGGTGAGCGCTGCAGCATCGTCACGTGGCCGGCACCCGACTTCGCCAGTGCCGGAATGAGCGTCACGGCCGTCGCGCCGCTGCCGATGACGACGATCTTCTTGCCGGCGTAGTCGAGGTCCTCCGGCCAGTGCTGCGGGTGCACGATGGTGCCTGCGAAGTCGGCGGCGCCCGGGAACTCCGGCGAGTAGCCCTCGTCGTAGTTGTAGTAGCCGCTGCAGGCCATCAGGAAGCCGCACTGGATCTCGCGCTGCTCACCGTCGGCCTCGATGCAAATGGTCCACCGGTTCTCGGCGTCGGACCACTCGACCGAGGTGACGCGCTGCCCGTAGCGGATCTTGCGGTCGATGCCGTACTCGGCGACGGTCTCCTTGAGGTAGCTCAGGATCGAGGCGCCGTCGGCGATGGACTTCTCCTGCGTCCACGGCTTGAACCGGAAGCCGAGCGTGTACATGTCGGAGTCGGAGCGGATGCCCGGGTACTTGAACAGGTCCCAGGTGCCGCCGAGGTTCTCGCGGCGTTCGAGGATCACGTAACTCTTGGACGGGCAGCGCTCCTGCAGGTGGTAGGCGGCGCTGATGCCGGAGATCCCGGCCCCGACGATCACGACGTCGACAAATTCGGTCATGTTGTCAAGTTATCAACGCCACGTCGAGATAGTCAACAGTGTGTTGAGAAATTCGACACCGTGTAAAGTCGAACAGGTGACCGCCGCCAGCCACGCCCGCACCCGGGCCCGCCGATCCGCCCGCCCGTCGGGCGACGAACGTGAGCAGGCGATCCTGACCACCGCCGAGGACCTCCTCGGCCGGCGCGCGTTCGCCGACATCTCGGTCGACGACCTGGCCAAGGGCGCCGGCATCTCCCGGCCGACGTTCTACTTCTACTTCGCCTCCAAGGACGCGGTGCTGCTGCGGCTGTTCGAGCAGGTGATCGTCGAGGCCGACACCGCGCTGGAGAAGCTGGTGTCCAACCCGCCCGAGGACCGGATGGCGATCTGGCGCACCGGCATCAACGTGTTCGTCGAGACGTTCGGCTCACACCGCGCGGTGTCGCTGGCCGCGGACGCGTCGCGCACGGCCAACCGCGAGGTCCGCGATCTGTGGTCGAGGTTCATGCAGAAGTGGGTCGATCACATCACCGCGGTGATCGAGGCCGAACGCGCTCGCGGGGCCGCCCCGCAGACGCTGCCCGCGGCCGATCTGGCCGCGGCACTGAACCTGATGAACGAGCGCGTGATGTCCACGGCGTTCGCGGGGGAGCGGCCGGCGGTCTCCGAAGCCAAGGTGCTCGACACCCTGGTGCACATCTGGACCACCAGCGTTTATCACGACGCACCCTGATCCGTCGGCCCGGCATGCGAACATATGTTCGTGTCCGGTGCGACGTCAGCCACCGGTCGGCCTCCTGCGTCGGCCTCCATCCTGCATGCCGACCTCGACTCGTTCTACGCCTCCGTCGAGCAGCGTGACGACCCGGCGCTGCGCGGCCGGCCGGTGATCGTCGGCGCCGGGGTGGTGCTGGCGGCGAGCTACGAGGCGAAGGCGTACGGGGTGCGCACCGCGATGGGCGGCCACCAGGCGCGCCGGCTGTGCCCCCAGGCGATCGTCGTCCCGCCGCGGATGGCGGCGTACTCCCAGGCCAGCGCCGACGTCTTCGAGGTCTTCCACGACACCACGCCGGTGGTCGAACCCCTGTCGGTCGACGAGGCGTTCCTCGACGTGTCCGGGCTGGGCCGGGTGTCGGGCACCCCGGTCGACATCGGCGCCCGGCTGCGCGCCGACGTGCGGGAGCGGGTGGGGCTGCCGATCACCGTCGGGATCGCGCGGACCAAGTTCCTCGCCAAGGTCGCCAGCCAGGAGGCCAAACCGGACGGGCTGCTGCTGGTGCCGCCCGATCGTGAGCTGGCGTTCCTGCACCCCCTGCCCGTGCGCCGGCTGTGGGGTGTCGGCGCCAAGACCGCCGAGAAGCTGCACGCGCACGGCATCGAGACCGTCGCGGACGTGGCCGAACTCGGTGAGTCGACGCTGGCCGCCATGGTCGGCGGCGCCATGGGCCACCAGCTGTACGCGCTGTCGCACAACATCGACCGCCGCCGGGTGGTGACGGGCGTGCGGCGGCGGTCGGTCGGGGCGCAGCGGGCGCTGGGCCGGCGCGGCAACACCATGTCGGCGGCCGAGGTCGACGCGGTCGTGGTCAACCTCGTCGACCGGATCACCCGCCGGATGCGCCGGGCCGACCGCACCGGCCGCACCGTGGTGCTGCGGCTGCGTTTCGACGACTTCTCCCGCGCCACCCGCTCGCACACGATGCCGCGGGCGACGGCCTCCACCGACGCGGTGCTGGCCGCCGCCCGCGAACTCGTCGCGGCCGCCGCCCCGCTGATCGCCCAGCGCGGTCTGACGCTGATCGGGTTCGCGGTGTCCAACATCGACCGCGACGGCGCCCAGCAGCTCGAGCTGCCGCTCGACCACCCCGACGCCACCGCCGAGGCCGGGGCGCTCGACGCCGCGGTGGACGAGGTGCGCACCCGCTACGGCGCCGCCGCCCTCACCCGCGGTGTGCTACTCGGCCGCGACCCCGGTCTGGAGATGCCGCAGCTGCCGGACTGACTCAGGCGGCGATGTCGCGGCTCCACACCCGGTGTTCGCCCAGGCTCTCGATCAGCGAGGCGACCAGCGCCGCCGGGTCCGATCCGCTCAGGACGCCCTCGGCAGCGGCGTCCACCCCCGCCCGGCCCAGCAGATCGGAGCCCTGCGGCAACACCGCAATCCCCTTGAAGTGCCGGAACATCTCGTCGACGAGGATCTTCGCCTGCACGGTGGCAGGCGAGCCCGCGATCACCACAGCGTCGAACTCGATGGAACGCGCCGTCGCGTACGTCCGCGAGACCGGCACGCTGCCGCCCTCGTGCGTCAGGGTGCCGCCGTGCGGCGCGACCACCAGGGGCACCAGCTTCGCCGAGCCCAACGCGTCCACGGCGGTGGCGACGTCGTTGATGTCGGAGCCCGGACCGACGAGGACGGCGATGTTGCGGCCGTCGGTCGGCCAGCGCTGACCGATCTGGGACACCGCGGGGCTGAGCTGGCCCGGCTCGACGGGAGCGACGGTGGGCGCGGGCGGCTCGAGGCCCAATCCGGCGGCGACCGTCGCGCACAGTTCGGAATCGATGTTCGCCAGCACGGCCAGCTGACGCTCTTTGATCGCCTGCTCGTAGCACTTGCCCAGTTCGAAGGTGTACGCGTCGGCGACGTGCGCCTGTTCGACAGGGCTGAGGCTGCGGTAGAACATCGACACCTGGCTGAAGTGGTCGTCGTAGGAGGCCGGTGCGGCACGGACTTTCGTCGCCGCGGCCACCACCGCGGGCACCTCGATGAAGGCGCCCGTAGCCGCACCCGCCATGAACGGGCACCCCCCGTCGAGCGAATTGGGTTGGTAGGGAGCCACACCGGGATGCACGGCATGCTGATGGAAGCCGTCCCGCAACATGTCGTTGACCGGTGCGTGCGGCCGGTTGATCGGGATCTGACCGAAGTTGGGGCCACCCAGCCGACTGAGTTGCGTGTCCAGATACGAGAACAACCGCGCCTGCAGGAGCGGGTCGTCGGTGACGTCGATTCCGGGCGCCAGGTGGCCGGGGTGAAACGCGACCTGTTCGGTCTCGGCGAAGAAGTTGGTCGGGTTGCGATTGAGCTGCATGGTGCCGATCACCTGCACCGGGACCAGTTCTTCTGGCACGATCTTCGTGGGATCGAGCAGGTCGATGCCCTCGAACATCTGGTCCGGCGCATCGGGCATCACCTGCACACCGAGATCCCATTCGGGGTAGGCGCCCTTCTCGATCGCGTCGGCGAGGTCGCGGCGGTGCAGGTCCGGATCCATTCCGGCGGCGATCTGCGCCTCTTCCCACACCATCGAGTGCACGCCCAGACGCGGCTTCCAGTGGAACTTCACCAGCGACGTCGACCCGTCCGGCCCGGTGAGCCGGAAGGTGTGGACGCCGAAGCCCTCCATCATCCGGTAGGAGCGCGGAATGCCGCGGTCCGACATGTTCCACATGGTGTGGGCCTGAGCCTCGGTGTGCAGGGACACGAAGTCCCAGAACGTGTCATGAGCGCTCTGGGCCTGCGGGATCTCACGGTCGGGATGCGGTTTCGCGGCATGGACGACGTCCGGGAATTTGATGCCGTCCTGGATGAAGAACACCGGGATGTTGTTGCCCACGAGGTCGAACGTGCCTTCGTCGGTGTAGAACTTGGTGGCGAAGCCGCGGGTGTCGCGCACCGTGTCGGCCGATCCGCGCGACCCCAGCACGGTCGAAAACCGGACGAAGACAGCGGTTTCCGCGTCGGACTTCAGGAACCCGGCCTTGCAGATCTTCTCCGCGGTGCCGTTGGCGCGGAACACGCCGTGCGCCGCGGCACCGCGGGCATGCACCGCGCGTTCGGGGATACGCTCATGGTCGAAGTGGGTGATCTTCTCCCGCAGGTGGTGGTCCTGCAGCAGGGTCGGGCCGCGCTGCCCGGCCTTGAGTGAGTGGTCGGTGTCGTACAGCCGCGCGCCCTGGGCCGTGGTGAGGTACTCCCCCTGCTGCCCCCGCGCTGTCTGTCCACCGCCGACCGAAAGTCCGGTCGCAGTGCGCAAGTCGGGTCCGCCCTGATCCGGCTTGGGCGGCAGCGGCTCCCGCGGGGTGGTCGGCTCATCGAACATCGCCGGCTCCGGACCGGGTGCGCCGGGTATGTACTTCGGACTGTGTTGCTGCAGCCGCTCGGCGGCTTCCTTCACCCTGTCCTTGGCATCCTTGACGACGCTCTTGATCGTCTCTTTGGCTCCGCGGTCCTGCGCCATGGGCTCCCCTTCGTCGTTCCATGTCAGTGCGGGCACATCCACCGGACCCGTCGACACGCTCCCGCGGGGATACCTCTGCGATCGGCCGCTAAACGCCGCTCGTCCACTCCAGTAGCCGCTCGGCCGGCCAGGTGTTGACGATGCGGTCGACAGGGACGCCCGCATCCAGCGCGCGCTGCGCGCCGTAGCCGAGGAAGTCGAGTTGGCCGGGGGCGTGGGAGTCGGTGTCGATCGAGAACACGCAGCCGATGTCGAGGGCCAGGTTGAGCAGCCGGGTGGGTGGGTCTCGTCGCTCGGGCCGGGAGTTGATCTCGACGGCGGTGCCGTGGTCGCGGCAGGCGGTGAACACCTTCTCGGCGTCGAACGTCGACTCCGGCCGCATCCCGCGGCCGCCGGTGACCAGCCGGCCGGTGCAGTGGCCGAGAACGTCGGTGTGCGGGTTGGCGACGGCCTTGAGCATGCGCCGCGTCATCGCGCCGGACTCCATCGCCAGCTTCGAGTGCACGCTGGCGACCACCACGTCGAGCCGCTCGAGCAGCTCGTCCTCCTGGTCGAGCGAGCCGTCCTCGAGGATGTCGACCTCGATTCCGGTCAGGATCCGCAGCGGAGCGACGGTGTCGCGCAGTTCGTCGATGACGTCGAGCTGTCTGCGCAGCCGGTCCGGGGACAGGCCGTTGGCGATGGTCAGGCGCGGGGAATGGTCGGTCAGCGCGCAGTACTCGTGGCCGAGGTCGCGCGCGGTGAGCATCATCTCCTCGATCGGCGCGGATCCGTCCGACCAGTTCGAGTGCACGTGCAGGTCGCCCTTGAGCGCGGCGCGGATCTCACCGCCGCCGAGGTCGGTCGCGTTCTCCCGCAGGTCGACGAGCGCGTCGGGTTCGCGGCCGGCCCATGCCTGCGCGATCACCTTGGCGGTCTTGGGGCCGATGCCGGGCAGGCTCTGCCAGCTGTTGGCGGCGCCATGGCGCTCGCGCTCGGCCTCGGTGAGCCGTTCGACGACGTCGGCGGCGTTGCGGTAGGCCATCACCCGCCGGGAGTCCTCGCGCGCCCGGTCTTTGTAGTACGCGATCTGGCGCAGCGCGGCGACGGGATCCATGGCTCCAGTGTGCCTTCAGGCCGCGAGCCGCTCCGCCAGCACGTCGACGCCCGGCCCGGTCAGCTCCGGCAGCGCCGCTGCCCGCCCGGACGCCGCGAGCAGCAGCGACAACACCGGCCCGCCGACCTCAGGCCCCGCGCCGACCCGCAGGGCGCAGTCCGTCGCGGCGAGCGTGAGGCCGGCGACGCGGTCCCGTCCGCCGGCGAACCGTTCGCGCGCGGTGTGCTCGACGGCGCGCGCCACCCACTCGGTCGGGTATTCGCGGGTGATGCCGAGCGGCCTGCGGACGTCCTCGCCGTGGATGACCACTTCCTCGATGCGGGTGATGAGCGGCACCGGCGGGGTATCGCTGCGTCCACAGACCGCGCGCAGCGCGGCCAGCGTGTCGGCCGGGTCCGCGCGCCGTTCGGCGGCGACGCCGTTGGCCACCTCGCGGTCGAAGTCGAACCGGGCCCGGGCCAGTGCCACCACGAACCCGAGCCGGCCCTGGCGGGCCGACGACACCAGGTGTGCCACGACGTCGTGCACGTCCCATCCGGCGCACAGCGACGGCGTCGCCCACCCCCCGGCGGTCAGCGGTTCGAGATCGTCGGCCAGGGCGCGGCGCTCGGCGTGCACCACCGCCCAGAGGTCACGCACGCCAGTGCGGGTCGCGGCCGCTCAGCCCGACGATGCGCTCGATCGCCGGGGCGGCGCCGTCGACGGGTACGGCCGGCCCGAACAGACCCTCGGTGCCGGCCGGATCGAACTGCGCGAGGTGCTCCAGGCAGGCATGGGCGGTCGGCTCGTCGCAGTCGTAGTGCCGGCCGGTGGCGACCGCGAGATCCCAGCCGTGGATCACCACCTCGGCCAGCGCGACCGCGCCGGCCACCTGGCCCGGCAGGTCGACACCGCCGGCCCGGGTCATCCCGGTCCACGCGTCGGCATCGCGCCACGCCTGCGCCAGCGCCGTCAGCCGCTGCGGGTAGAGGCTGCGCCAGCCGTCGTCGAGCGGGGCGTGCTCGTCGGGCGGGGTGTCGGTCCATTCGCCGAGGTCCTTGCGGGCCGCGGCGGTGAAGGCCGCCGACAGACCGCCGATGTGCGCGACCAGGTCACGCACCGTCATGGATTCGTTGGGGGTGGCGCCGCCGAGCGCATCGTCGGGCACCGAAGCGACGAGTCCGGCCGTGCGCTCGCAAGCCGAGGTCAGATCGATCATGTCCGTATGGACCGGCGCGGCGGCCGAAACTCATCGGCGATCGCCAGGTCGCGGACTAACCTCGGATCACGTGCGCTTCGCCTTCAAGACCTCACCGCAGAACACCACCTGGGCCGAGATGCTGCCGATCTGGCAGGCGGCCGACGGCATCGACGTCTACGAATCCGGTTGGACGTTCGACCACTTCTATCCGATCTTCTCCGACTCCACCGGGCCGTGCCTGGAGGGCTGGATCACGCTGACCGCACTCGCCCAGGCGACCACGCGGCTGCGGGTCGGCGTGCTGGTCACCGGCATCCACTACCGGCACCCGGCGGTGTTGGCCAACATGGCCTCGGCGCTGGACATCGTCTCCAACGGGCGGCTGGAGCTCGGGATCGGCGCGGGCTGGAACGAGGAGGAGTCCGGCGCGTACGGCATCGAGTTGGGCAGCGTCAAGGAGCGCTTCGACCGCTTCGAGGAGGCCTGCGCGGTGCTGACCGGACTGCTCACCCAGGAGACGACGACGTTCGACGGGCGGTTCTACCAACTCAAGGCCGCCCGCAACGAGCCCAAGGGGCCGCAGCAGCCGCATCCGCCGATCTGCATCGGCGGCAACGGCGAGAAGCGCACGCTGCGGATCACCGCCCGCTACGCCCAGCACTGGAACTACGTCGGCGGCCCGCCCGAGGAGTTCGCCCGCAAGCGCGACGTGTTGGCCTCGCACTGTGCGGACATCGGCCGCGATCCGAAGGAGATCATGCTCTCGGCCCACGTCCGCCTCGGTGCGGACCGGGACTACGCGAAGGTGGTCGCCGAGGCCGCCGCGCTCGGGGACGAGGGGTTGGACCTGGCCATCGTGTACCTGCCGCCGCCATATGACGCCGCGGTCCTGGAGCCGCTTGCCGAGGCGATCCGCGACTCAGGCCTTGTCACGGTTTGATAACGATGAGGCAAAGATGCGGTCGCGGCATCGTTCGGGCCGCGACCGGTGCGGTTCGGATTAGCTAGACGCCGTAACGAAGCAGCTCGTCGGGGGTGATGAGGCGTTCGTGCTTGGCCGGGAACTCGCGGCTCTTGACGGGGTGGCGGAACAATGACCAGGCGATTCGACCCACCCGGGACCGGGTTAGCGGGCTGAGGGACACGGTGATCACTCCTGCGGTAAACCAATTGCTGAACCGTGGGCTACCTTATCGCAATACCCACACCAAGTCATTAGAAACTGCGGCGGCGGCAAAGGACACTAGGCGCGCCGGTCGAGTGACGGAAGTTTCTGGCGTGATCTGTGTGATCACCGTGACCTGCGACCGGCGCAGCGGCGGGCCTCGGCACGACGCCCAATGCGAAAACCTGGGCGGGATCTCGTCGGAGATCCCGCCCAGGTTTCACACTCGACAGATCGCCGGCACGGCCGACGGTCAGCAGGTCAGCGCTGCGGCACCGCGGTGGGTTTGATCGGCGCCGGGAGCGCGGTCTTTCCCATCAGGTAGCGGTCGACGCCCGCGGCCGCGGCACGGCCCTCGGCGATCGCCCACACGATCAGCGACTGCCCGCGCCCCATGTCCCCGGCGACGAACACGCCGGGCACCGAGGTGGCGAAGTCCGCGTCGCGCACCACGTTGCCGCGTTCGTTGAGCTCCACCTTGAGGTCGCTGAGCAGGCCGGCCTTCTCGGGGCCGACGAAGCCCATCGCCAGCAGCACCAGATCGGCCTCCAGCTCGAAGTCCGAACCCTCGACGCGTTCGAACTTGCCGGCCTTCATCTCGACCTCGTGCACCTTGAGCGACTTCACGCGCCCGTTCTCGTCGCCGCAGAACTCCTCGGTGTTGACCGAGAAGACCCGCTCGCCACCCTCTTCGTGCGCCGAGGACACCCGGAACATCAGCGGATAGGTCGGCCACGGCGTCGAGTCGGCGCGCTCCTCCGGCGGGCGCGGCATGATCTCGAACTGGTGCACGCTGGCCGCGCCCTGCCGGTGCGAGGTGCCCAGGCAGTCCGCGCCGGTGTCGCCGCCGCCGATGATGACGACCTTCTTGCCCTTGGCGGTGATCGGCGGTTCGCCGTCCTCACCGAGGACGTCGTCACCCATCTGAACGCGGTTGGCCCACGGCAGGAATTCCATGGCCTGGTAGATGCCCTCGAGTTCCCGGCCGGGGATCGGCAGGTCCCGCCAGGCGGTCGCCCCACCGGCCAGCACCACGGCGTCGAACTCCTTGCGCAGCTCGGCCACGCTCAGGTCGACACCGACGTTGACCCCGGTGCGGAACTCGGTGCCCTCGGCCGCCATCTGTTCCAGGCGGCGGTCGATGTGGCGCTTCTCCATCTTGAATTCGGGGATGCCGTAGCGCAGCAGGCCGCCGATGCGGTCGGCGCGTTCGAACACCGTGACGGTGTGCCCGGCGCGAGTCAGCTGCTGCGCGGCGGCCAGACCCGCGGGCCCGGAGCCGACGACGGCGACCTTCTTGCCGGTCAGCCGGTCCGGCGGCATCGGCACGACCCAGCCCTCGTCGAAGGCGTTGTCGATGATCTCGACCTCGACCTGCTTGATGGTCACCGGATCCTGGTTGATGCCGAGCACACACGACGCCTCACACGGCGCCGGGCACAGCCGCCCGGTGAACTCCGGGAAGTTGTTGGTCGCGTGCAGTCGCTCGATCGCGTCGCGCCACCGGTCCTTGAAGACCAGGTCGTTCCATTCCGGGATCAGGTTGCCCAGCGGGCACCCATTGTGGCAGAACGGGATTCCGCAGTCCATGCAGCGAGCCGCCTGGGTCTGCAGTGTCTCGTGGGAGAACTCCTCGTAGACCTCTTTCCAGTCGCGCAGGCGCAGCGGCACCGGCCGCCGCTGCGGCGTCTCGCGATGGGTGTACTTGAGAAAACCGCGCGGATCAGCCACTGGCGGCCGCCATGATCGCCTCGTTCAGGTCGGCACCGGTGCGCTCGGCATCGGCGATGGCGGTCAGCACGCGCTTGTAGTCGCGCGGCATGACCTTGACGAAATGCTTCACTTCCCCATCCCAGTCGTTCAGGACCCGCTGTCCCACAGCGGAATCCGTGGCATCGACATGCGCCTGCACCATGCCGCGCAGGAACTCGACGTCTTCGTCGTCGAGGCCCTCGAGCTCCACCATCTCGGCGTTGAGGTTCTCGGCGAGCGTGCCCGCGCGGTCGTACACGTAGGCGACACCGCCGGACATGCCTGCCGCGAAGTTGCGTCCGGTCGGCCCGAGGATCACCACCTTGCCGCCGGTCATGTACTCGCAGCCGTGGTCGCCGACCCCTTCGACGACCGCGACGGCGCCGGAGTTGCGGACCGCGAAGCGTTCGCCGACCTGGCCGCGCAGGAACATCTCACCGCTGGTCGCCCCGAACAGGATGACGTTGCCTGCGATGATGTTGTCCTCGGCGAGGTAGTCGGTCGGGGCGTTGTCGGACGGCCGCACGACCACCCGGCCACCCGAGAGGCCCTTGCCCACGTAGTCGTTGGCGTCGCCGTACACGCGCAGCGTGATGCCGCGCGGCACGAACGCGCCGAAGCTGTTGCCCGCCGACCCGTCGAACGTGATGTCGATGGTGCCGTCGGGCAGCCCCTGCCCGCCGTAGGCCTTGGTCACCTCGTGGCCGAGCATCGTGCCGACCGTGCGGTTGACGTTGGCGATCGTGGTCGTGAACTTGACCGGCTTCCCGGTGTCGAGCGCCTCGCGACACATCACGATCAGCTGCTGGTCGAGCGCCTTGTCCAGGCCGTGGTCCTGACGCGAGCTGCAGTACAGATCCTGATTCATGAACGCCGACTCGGGCTCGTGCAGCACCGGGGTCAGGTCGAGCTTGTGGGCCTTCCAGTGCTCGGCCGCCCGGGTGGTGTCCAGCGCGCCGACCTGGCCGACCATCTCGTTGACCGTGCGGAAGCCCAGCTCGGCCATCATCTCGCGGACCTCTTCGGCGATGAACATGAAGAAGTTCTCGACGAATTCGGGCTTGCCGTTGAACCGCTCGCGCAGCACCGGATTCTGGGTGGCGACGCCGACCGGGCAGGTGTCGAGGTGGCAGACCCGCATCATGATGCAGCCCGACACCACCAGCGGTGCGGTGGCGAAGCCGAACTCCTCGGCGCCCAGCAGCGCGGCGATCACCACGTCGCGGCCCGTCTTGAGCTGACCGTCGACCTGCACCACGATGCGGTCGCGAAGGCCGTTGAGCAGCAACGTCTGCTGGGTCTCGGCCAGGCCGAGTTCCCACGGCGCGCCGGCGTGCTTCATCGACGTCAGCGGCGTCGCGCCGGTGCCGCCGTCGTGCCCGGAGATCAGCACCACGTCGGCGTGCGCCTTGGACACCCCCGCCGCGACCGTGCCGACGCCGTTCTCGCTGACCAGCTTGACGTGCACGCGGGCCTGTGGGTTGGCGTTCTTCAGATCGTGGATCAGCTGCGCCAGATCCTCGATCGAGTAGATGTCGTGGTGCGGCGGCGGGGAGATCAGCCCGACGCCCGGCGTGGAATGCCGCACCTCGGCCACCCACGGGTACACCTTGTGCCCCGGAAGCTGGCCGCCCTCACCGGGTTTCGCGCCCTGGGCCATCTTGATCTGGATGTCGGTGCAGTTGCTCAGGTAGTGGCTGGTGACCCCGAAGCGGCCGGACGCCACCTGCTTGATCGCGCTGCGGCGCCAGTCGCCGTTCTCGTCGCGGTCGAAGCGCTTGACGTCCTCGCCGCCCTCACCGGAGTTGGACCGCCCGCCGAGGCGGTTCATCGCGATCGCCAGTGTCTCGTGCGCCTCGGCGGAGATCGAGCCGTAGCTCATCGCACCGGTGGAGAACCGCTTGACGATCTCGCTGGCCGGCTCCACCTCGTCGAGCGGCACCGGCGGGCGGATCCCGTCGCGGAAGGTCAGCAGCCCGCGCAGCGACGCCATCCGCTCGGACTGATCGTCGATCAGCTTGGTGTACTCCTTGAAGATCGAGTACTGCCCGGTACGGGTGGAGTGCTGCAGCTTGAAGACGGTGTCGGGGTTGAACAGGTGGTACTCGCCCTCGCGGCGCCACTGGTACTCACCGCCGACCTCGAGTTCGCGGTGTGCGCGCTCGTCGGGGCGGTCCAGGTAGGCCAGCGCGTGGCGGGTGGCGACGTCGGCGGCGATGTCGTCGAGATCGATGCCGCCGGTCGGACAGTGCAGGCCGGTGAAGTACTCGTCGAGCAGCTTCTGGTCGATGCCGATGGCCTGGAACAGCTGCGCACCGGTGTAGGACGCCAGCGTGGAGATGCCCATCTTGGACATCACCTTGAGCACACCCTTGCCTGCGGCCTTGACGTAGTTGGCCTTGGCCTGATCACTGCTGATGCCGCTGATCACACCCCGGTCGACCATGTCCTCGATGGACTCGAACGCCATGTAGGGGTTGATGGCGGCGGCGCCGAAGCCGCACAGTGCGGCCATGTGGTGGACCTCGCGGGCGTCGCCGGCCTCGACGACCAGCCCGACCTGGGTGCGGGTGCGTTCCCGGACCAGGTGGTGGTGCACGGCCGCCACGGACAGCAGCGACGGGATCGGCGCCATCTGCTCGTTGGACTCGCGGTCGGACAGCACGATGATGCGGGCGCCGTCGCGAATGGCGCCCGACACCTTGGCGCGCACGTTGTTGAGCGCCTCCTTGAGGCCCTGGCCGCCGCGGTTGACCGGGTACAGGCAGCGGATCACCGCGGCGCGCATACCGTGCTTGTGCCCGCGGATCTCGTGGTCGGGGTCGACGCAGATCAGCTTGGACAGTTCGGCGTTGCGCAGGATCGGCTGCGGCAGCACGATCTGCCGGCACGACTCGGGCCCGGGGTTGAGCAGGTCGCCTTCGGGGCCGACGGTGCCCTGCAGGCTGGTCACCACCTCTTCGCGGATGGCGTCCAGCGGCGGGTTGGTCACCTGGGCGAACAGCTGCTGAAAGTAGTCGAACAGCATCCGCGGCCGCTGGGACAGCACGGCGACCGGGGTGTCGGTGCCCATCGAGCCGATCGGCTCGGCACCGGTGCGCGCCATCGGCGCCACCAGCAGGTTGAGCTCCTCGTAGGTGTAGCCGAACGCCTGCTGACGCAGCACCACGCGGTGATGCGGCATGCGCACGTAGTCACCCTGGGGCAGCTCGTCGAGGTGGAACAGCCCACCCTCGAGCCAGTCCGCGTACGGGTGCTCGGCAGCGAGTTCGGTCTTGATCTCCTCGTCGGAGACGATGCGCCCCTGCGCGGTGTCGACGAGGAACATGCGGCCGGGCTGCAGGCGCATCTTCTGCACGACGGTGGCCGGGTCGAGGTCGAGGACGCCGGCTTCGGAAGCCATCACGACGAGGCCGTCGCGCGTGACCCAGATGCGCGAGGGGCGCAGGCCGTTGCGGTCGAGCACGGCGCCGATCACGGTGCCGTCGGTGAAGCACACCGAGGCCGGTCCGTCCCACGGCTCCATCAGCGACGCGTGGTACTGATAAAAAGCCCGGCGGGCGGGGTCCATCGACTCGTGGCGCTCCCAGGCCTCCGGGATCATCATCAGCACCGCGTGCGGCAGGCTGCGGCCCCCGAGGTGCAGCAGCTCGAGCACCTCGTCGAAGCGGGCGGTGTCCGACGCCCCGGGGGTGCAGACCGGCACGATCTTGTCGAGGTCGGCGCGGGTACCGAACACGTCGGTTTTGATGAGCGCCTCGCGGGCCCGCATCCAGTTCTCGTTGCCGGTGACGGTGTTGATCTCACCGTTGTGCGCGACCCGCCGGAACGGGTGGGCCAGCGGCCACGAGGGGAACGTGTTGGTCGAGAAGCGGGAGTGCACGATGCCCAGCGCGCTGGTCAGCCGCTCGTCCTGCAGGTCCAGGTAGAACGCGCGCAGCTGCGGGGTGGTGAGCATGCCCTTGTAGACGAAGGTCTGCCCGGACAGGCTCGGGAAGTACACGGTCTCGCGGCCGGGTCCGTCCTGGCCGGGGCCCTTGGTGCCGAGTTCGTGCTCGGCGCGCTTGCGCACCACGTAGGCGCGGCGCTCGAGCTCCATGTCCGAGGCGCCGGCGAGGAAGATCTGCCGGAACGTCGGCATCGCGTCGCGGGCCAGGGCGCCGAGCGACGAGTCGTCGGTGGGCACGTCGCGCCAGCCGAGCACCTGCAGACCCTCGGCCTCGGCGATCTTCTCGACCGCCTCGCACGCCGTGGCCGCATCCTTCGAGGACTGCGGGAGGAACGCGATGCCGGTCGCGTAGCTGCCCGGTTCAGGCAGGTCGAAGTCGACGACCGCGCGCAGGAACTCGTCCGGCACCTGCAGCAGGATGCCGGCACCGTCGCCGGTGTTGGGTTCGGCGCCCTGGGCGCCGCGGTGCTCGAGGTTCAGCAGGGCCGTGATGGCCTTGTCGACGATGTCGCGGCTGCGTCGTCCGTGCATATCGGCCACCATGGCGACGCCACATGCATCGTGCTCGTACGCGGGGTTGTACAGCCCACTGGGCGCTGCTGGCATCCCACCTGACCCTTACTCTCGAACCTTCGGCGAAGCTAGTGCGCCGCTGCTCGTCGCAACGGCGTTAGCCGACGGGGCGGAGGCGGTCCTCTGTGCAGCACTGAACAGCGGCCTTTTCCCTACTCGCCACAAGTGGACAAAACGATAGGTCAAACACCGCCTGACATGCCAACTTAGTCGAACCTAACTATACTCGCCGGTCAGGTTGCCGACGGTGGACCGGCGGTCCCGCCGGCAGCGGGTAACGCGCTGCGGCCCTTGCCGTTTGGTGCCGCAGGCACGTCGCCCGGCGGCACCCCCGCCCGGGGACTCCGGTTGCTGAGCCGGTCGAGAAATTTGCTGGAAGTCCATATCGACGGCGTTTTGGTGCATTTGTGAGTGTCGTGGCGTTTGCGCAAAACCTAGCCAGATTCTTAAGAAGCCGAACGACCACCCCGTCGGCACCCGCATCCGCGAACCGCCGCGCCCGGCAGCTCCGACCGCTCCGGAATTCCGTTGCGCCACAGGGCCGGTCGAGTGGCGCACTTACCGAGTGGGCATTCGTGGCCCCCGACCGGCAAACTCATGAGGCGATGTCACACCCACTCAACACCCCGATCGGCCGGTTCGGGATCACCACCTGCGAGGGCACCGGCGACACGGCCATCGCCACGCTGCCCGTCCACGGCCTGGTCAATCCGCTGACCGGGCTGTCCACCACCGCGCCGTTGGCGATGCTGCTCGACCACGTCGGCGGCCTGGTCAACCATCTGCGCCGCGGCCCCGACGAGTGGACGTTGTCGACGGAGCTCTCGGTGGAGGTGGTCGAAGAAGCCGCTGACCTCATCACCGCCGACACCGCCGGGGTGACCGCGCGCGCATGGCCGGTGGCCGACAAGGCCCACACCGCATTGGCGCTGTGCGAGTTCACCCACCGCGACACCGTGATCGGTACGGGCAGTGTGCGCTCCTACTACATCACCGGCGCCGAGTTCACCGACCATCCCGACGACCCCGTCCACCACGAGGCCAGAACCGGTCTGGCCGCGATGATGGCCGTCGAACCCGACGGCGCCACCGCGCTGCGCCAGCACGCCGACCCGGTACTGAACAACCTGCTGGGCATCGTGCACGGCGGGGTGGCGGCCAACGGCCTGGAACTCGTCGGATCGGCCGCACTCAACGCCGGCCGCGCGGACGCGCCGCTGCGCACCGGATCGCTGCGGGTGAATTTCCTGCGCAAGCTCATCGCGGGTGGCGAATGTCGCTACACCGCAACGGCATTGCGGGTCGGCCGCAACACCGGCGTGGCCGAGGCGACGGCCGTCGGCGCCGACGGCCAGATTGCACTGACCGCGCGAATCACCGGCTACCGCTAGGACCGGCCGCACACCGGCTTCGCCGCCCGCCGACTTTTCGGTCCATCCCGCCCTGCCGGAATGTGATCCGTGCCACTCTCGACCCCGGGTGTTCGTCCGCGACGGGAAGGGGTTGGCATGCGCGAACCGACGATGCTGCACAGGCTGGCAGCCGAGTTCATCGGAACGTTCTGGTTGGTGTTCGGGGGCTGCGGCAGCGCGGTGTTCGCCGCGAAGTTCACTTCCGCCGACGGCTACGCATTCGGCATCGGATTCCTCGGGGTCTCGCTCGCATTCGGCCTCACGGTGCTCACCGGCGTGTACGCGTTCGGCACGATCTCGGGCGGACACTTCAATCCCGCGGTCACGCTGGGCGCAGCGCTGGCCCGCCGGGTCGAGTGGCGGGTGCTGCCGGCGTACTGGGTCACCCAGGTGATCGGTGCGCTGGTGGCCGGGCTCGTCATCTACCTCGTGGCCAAGGGACGGGAGGGCTGGTCGGCGACGGGCAACATGGCCGCCAACGGGTACGCGAACCACTCGCCCGGCGGCTACTCGTTGTGGGCGGTGCTCATCGCCGAGGTGGTCCTCACCGGCATCTTCCTGCTGGTGATCCTCGGGTCCACCGACGATCGGGCGCCCAAGGGGTTCGCCGGACTGTCCATCGGGTTGACCTTGACGCTGATCCACCTGATCTCGATCCCCATCTCGAACACCTCGGTCAACCCGGCTCGCTCCACCGGTGTGGCGTTCTTCAACGGCAACGAGGCGCCTGCCCAACTGTGGGCGTTCTGGCTCGCGCCGCTGGTCGGCGCGGCCATTGCGGGCGTGGCCTACCCGTACCTGTTCGGCCGCCACGAGGAGTTGGCCGACCGCCCGGTGCGCGACGATGCCCTCGACATCGACGAATCAGGCCCGCGCCGGGAGACGCGGGCCTGATCGAGGCGTCCTGCTAGCCGGCGGTGCCGTTGTTGCGCACGCTCTTGGCGGCGCCCTTCTCGGTCGTCTCGCCGGAGTGCTTGAGCTCGCCACCGGAGTTCTCCAGGTGCGCCCGCACGAACCACTGGAACTTCTCGAGTTCCGCGGCGTGGCCGATGAGCATGTCGTTGGTCACCGGGTCGGGTTCCTCGGTGGCCTCGATGTTCTTGCGGGTGTCCTCGATGACGCCGTCGTAGACGAGGTCCAGCGCCGCCAGGTGGGCCTGCACGGTGTCCCGCTCCAGCGAGTAGTCGTCCCACGACCGGTCGGAGATGATGGCGCCCGGGGTGCCCTTCGGGGAGCCGCCCAGCGTGGCGATGCGCTCGGCGACCTCGTCGGCGTATCCGCGGACCAGTTCGACCTGCGGGTCGATCATCTCGTGCACGCCGATGAAGTTCGGCCCCACGACGTTCCAGTGGATGTGCTTGAGCGTGAGGTGCAGGTCGTTGTAGCGACTCAGCTGCTTCTGCAGCAGCTCCGCGACCTGAGCGCCCTGCTGATCCGTCATGCCGGGAACGGTGTATGTCATGAAAACAGCTCCTTTGCGCGCGTGATCAAGTCCTGGCCTCGGTCTACCCGTCGTGCCGACGGCGTAATCAGGGGTCAGGTCCTCGTCACAATTCCGCCAGGTTGGGGATCGCCTGGCGGGCGCCGAAGCGGGGGTTGTGCGCGAGCCCGCTCACTTCGAGCAGCCGCACCGCGCGATAGCGGTGGGGGCGCAGCGGTTCGAGCAGCTCGACCATTGCCGGGTCGTCGATGGGGTGGCCGAGCAGGCTCCAGCCGACGGTCTTGGCGAGGTGGTAATCCCCGACCGACAGGGCGTCGGCGTCGCCCCACGCCCGCTGTGCGGTCTCGGCGGCCGTCCACTCCCCCACCCCGGGCAGCGACATCATCGCGGTGCGCGCCTCGGCGGGCGGCCGGTTGGACAGCCGCTCCAGCGCGTCGGCCCGCTGCGCGCACAGCACGACGGTGCGGGCCCGCCCGGGATCGACGTTGGCGCGGTGGAACTCCCACGACGGGATGCGCCGCCACACGTGCGCCGGCGGCATGACGCGCAGGTGCGCGGGCCCGGGCCCCGGCGCGGGGCTGCCGTACCTGGTGACCAGCAGCCGCCAGGAACGGAACGCGTCCTTGCCGTGCACGCGCTGTTCGAGCACCGCGGGGATCAGCGCTTCGAGCACCCGGCCGGTGCGGCCCAGCCGCAGGTGCGGCACGCGCCGGTGAGCGCGGGCGACGGTCGGTTCGGCCGGGTCGAAGCCGGTGCGGTCGTCGTCGGCACCCAGCAGCGCCGCGGCGCCGTCGAGGAACTCCGCCGCGCCGGGCCCCCACGCGTCGACGTCCACCACGTCGGGCGCCGACTTGGTGATGCGCGCGGTGACGGCCCCGCTGGGCGGGGCGCTGGTGCGCCAGATCGCGCCGTCGGCGGCGACGTGCAGGCACGGGTCGCCGAAGCCGCGGCGATGCGGCGACAAGGTCAGCGCCGGGCTCGCCGGTCCGGCGAACACGACGCTGCGCCGCAGTGGCCGATCAGCCCGCACGGGCGCCTCCGAACGTGCCTGACAAGTGGTGACGTGTTGATGACGAAGAGCCGGGAATGGTTTTCCGGACGGGGGGTATGGACAGAAACAACCCTAGTTTGTAGGTGTCGGACTGGGTTGGCCGTCGGAAGGGTTGGCGTTGAGCGGCGTCGAGAATCGGCTGGTCGCCGCTGCGGTGCGCCCGGTTGCCGCGGGCGGCGGCCTCGCGGACATGCCCTTCGACGACTGGCGGGACGAGGTCCGCCGCGCCTCGATCGACGCGGTGGCCGGCTTCGTCGCCGACCGCTGTGCCACCGACCTGCGACTGACCGGCGTCGACGTCGCGACCGACGTGCTGGCCGACTTCGTCAGCGACGGCAAATGCCTGCGCTCGACGTTCACCTATCTGGGCTGGCTGACCGGCGCGGAACCCGACGACGCCGCGGTCCGCGCGGCCGCCAGCTTCGAACTTCTGCACATCTTCGCGCTGCTTCAGGACGACGTGATGGACGATTCGCCGCTGCGCCGCGGCCGGCCCGCCGCCCACGTGCGCTTCGCGCAGTGGCACCGCGACCACGGCCTGGGCGGTTCCGCCGAACGATTCGGCGCGTCGGCGGCGGTCCTGCTCGGTGACCTGTGCCTGGTGTGGGCCGGGCAGATGCTGCGGGAGAGCGGCCTGGCCTCCTCGGCGCTGAACCGGGCCTGGCCCCGCTACGACGCGATGCGCACCGAGCTGGCGGTCGGCCAGTTCGCCGATCTGGTCAACGACGCCGGCGGACGGCCCACACTGGAGGACGTGCTCGACGTGGCCCGGCGCAAGTCGGGGAACTACACGGTGCGGCGCCCGCTGGAGATCGGCGGCGCGCTGGCCGGCTGCTCCGAGGCGACGCTGAACCTGCTGAGCCGCTATGGCGCCGCGGTCGGCGAGGCGTTCCAGCTGCGCGACGACCTGCTCGGGATCTTCGGCGCCCCCGCGGTGACCGGCAAGCCCGCCGGCGGTGACCTGTCGGAGCACAAGGCGACCAGCGTCGTCGTCGCCGCGCACCGGCTGGCCGACCCGACGGTGCGCCGCCAGCTGGCCGAGCTGATGGCCCAGCCCGACCTCGGGGACGGCGACATCGCGCGGTGGCGATCCCTGATCGCCGCGACCGGCGCGGTGCAGTGGATCGAGCAGCTGATCGACCGGCGGCTGTCGCACGCGCTCGAGCGCATCCACACCGGTCAGCTCGACGACACCGTCCGCACGGCGCTGGTCAACATGGCCGCGGTGTGTACGCAGCGGGCCGCATGACGTGAGGGCTGCATGAACGCGACGAAGGCAGGAGAATCGAACTGATGCGCACCGTCGGGGGGCGAACAGACCGGGTGGTGGTCGTCGGCGCCGGGTTGTCCGGCCTGTCGGCCGCCCTGCAGCTGGCCGGCCGCGGGCGTGCGGTCACGGTCGTGGAGCGGGAGACCTTCCCCGGCGGCCGTATGGGCCGGCTCGACATCGACGGCTACCGGCTCGACACCGGGCCCACCGTGCTCACCATGCCCGACATCATCGAAGAAGCGTTCGCCGCGGTGGGCGTCTCGATGGCCGACCGCCTCGAGCTGCACCGGGTGGATCCGGCCTACCGGGCGTCGTTCGCCGACGGCACCGGGCTGCACGTGCACACCGACGCCGCCGCGATGGCCGGGGAGATCGAGGCGTTCGCGGGCCGGCAGGCCGCGGACGGCTACCTGCAGCTGCGTGACTGGCTGACCCGCCTGTACGAGGCCGAGTTCAACGGGTTCATCAATGCCAACTTCGACTCCCCGCTGTCGCTGCTCACCCCGCAGCTGGCCAGGCTGGCCGCGCTGGGCGGATTCCGGCGCTGGGACAAGGTGGTGCGGCGGTTCATCACCGACGAACGGCTGCGCCGCATCTTCACCTTCCAGGCGCTGTATGCCGGTGTGCCGCCCCACAAGGCGCTCGCGGCGTACGCGGTGATCGCCTACATGGACACCGTGGCCGGGGTGTACTTCCCGCGCGGCGGTATGCGGGCGGTGCCCGACGCGCTGGCCGGTGCGGCCGCCGACGCCGGTGTCGAATTTCGTTACGGCGCACCGGTTTCAGAGCTGGAACGGGACGCGGACGGTCGGGTCTCGGCGGTGCGCACCGCCACCGGCGAACGGCTGCCCGCCGACGCCGTCGTCCTGACCACCGAGCTGCCCACCACCTACCGGCTGCTCGGCCGCACGCCGCGCCGCCTGCTGCGGCTGCGCCCGGCGCCCTCGGCGGTGGTGGCGCACGTGGGCTGCGCGGCCGGTGAGGCGCAGGCGGACCACCACACGATCCTGTTCGGCGGCGCCTGGGAGCAGACGTTCACCGACATCATCGACGACGGTCGCGTGATGACTGATCCGTCGCTGCTGGTGACCCGCCCCACCGCGGGTGACCCGACGCTCGCCCCCACCGGCCGCGATCTGCTCTTCGTGCTGGCGCCCACCCCGAATCTGGCTGTCGGACAGGTGGACTGGGCGTCGACGCGGGACTCCTACGTCGAGCAGATGCTGGCCACGGTGCGTCGGCGGATGCCCGGGCTCGGCGGCGATTTCTCGCTGCTGCACGTGGTGGCCCCCGAGGACTGGGCGCGTCAGGACATGGCGGCGGGCACCCCGTTCGCGCTCGCGCACACCTTCGCCCAGACCGGGCCGTTCCGCCCGGCCAACACGATCCGCGGGGTCGACAACGTGGTGCTGGCCGGGTCCTCGACGGTGCCCGGCGTCGGCGTGCCGACCGCGCTGCTCTCGGGGCGACTGGCCGCCGACCGAATCACCGGGACGGTCACCGCATCGACCGGACCGGCGCGAGCGAGGAGTGGGTTGTGATCGGATCCGAACTCGACGCCGCCGGAGTACGCGACCCGGCGCTGCGCGACGCCTACCGCTGCTGCCGGGTCCTCAACGCCCAGCACGGGCGGACGTTCTTCCTGGCCACCCGGCTGCTGGCGCCCGAGCAGCGGCCCGCCGTGCACGCGCTGTACGGGTTCGCCCGCCGCGCCGACGACATCCTCGACGACCTCGGCTCGACGGCGACCGCCGGCGAGCGGGCCGACCGGTTGCACCTGCTGGCGACGCAACTGTTCGACCGGTTGGTGCAGGGCGTGCCCAGCGGGGACGATCCGGCGCTGACCGCCGTCGTGCACACCGCCCGCCGCTACGGCATCCCATGGGAGCTGTTCGACGACTTCCTGGCCTCGATGCGGATGGACCTCACCGTCACCGACTATCCGGACCGCGCCGCCATCGACCGCTACATGTACGGCTCGGCCGAGGTGATCGGCCTGCAGATGCTGCCGGTGCTGGGCACCGTCGTCCCGCGCGAGGATGCGGCGCCGTACGCGGCGGCGCTCGGGAAGGCGTTCCAGCTGACCAACTTCCTGCGCGACGTCGACGAGGACCTCGACCGCGGCCGGGTCTATCTGCCCGCCGACGAGCTGGCCGCCCACGGCGTGGACCGCGAGCTGCTGACGTGGTGCCACACGAACAAGCGCACCGAACCGCGGGTGCGCGCCGCGCTGGCCGAACAGCACGCGATCACCCGGCGGGTCTACGACTACGCGCGGCCCGGGGTGGATCTGCTGCATCCGCGGTCGCGGGCCTGCGTCGGGGCGGCGGCGGTGCTCTACTCGGAGATCCTCGACCGCATCGAGGACATCGGGTTCGACATCTTCAACCAGCGCGCCACGGTCGGCAACGGTCGCCGGCTGCAGGTGGCCGGTGCGGGACTGCTGCGGGCCTGGCGGGCGCGGCTGGCGCACCCCACCCGAGGTTGAGCGGAGGAACCCCGTCGTCGTGGATGAGTTCCAGTACCTGATCGTGCTGGCCGCATGCCTGGCGATCACCGCGCCGCTCGAGTTGTTCGGCGCCGGGGTGTACCGGCGGGCGTCGCGGACGGCGGGTGCGGTGCTCCCGGTGGCCGCGGTGTTCGTCGGGTGGGACCTGATCGCGATCGCCGCGGACGTGTGGAGTTACCACCCCCGGTTCGTCACCGGCATCGGCTTCCCCGGAGTGCCGGTCGAGGAACTGCTGTTCTTCATCGTCATCCCGCTGTGCGGTCTGCTCACCTACAACGCCGTCGACACGCTGCTGCGGTTCGCCCGGCGGCAGCGCACCCGCGCGGAGCAGGCGACATGATCGGCCTCGGGTACACGCTGCCGGCGATCGTCGCGGTGATCGCGGTGGTGGTGTGGGAGCTGACCATGCTGCGCACCGGCCTGTTCCGGCGGCCGGCCTACTGGATCTCGATGGTGATCGTGCTCGGGTTCCAGATTCCGGTGGACGGCTGGCTGACCAAACTCAGCGCACCGATCGTCATCTACAACGAGGAGCACACCAGTGGTATCCGTTTCCCGTGGGACATCCCCGTCGAGGACTTCGTGTTCGGATTCGCGCTCGTGACGGGGGTGCTGCTGCTGTGGGAACGGCAGCGCCCCCGGACGGAGGCCACCGATGTCTGACCGGCTCTCCCGCGCGCGCGTGCCCGCCGCCTTCGACGTCGGGGCGGCCGCCTACGACAAGCTCGTCGGCGCCAATCCCGGGTACCACGACCATCTCCGGCTCAGCGCGCAGCGGATGAACCTGCCCGGCGGCGGCCGCGGTCTGCGCCTGCTCGACGCGGGCTGCGGGACCGGGTTGTCGACCGCGGCGCTGCTGGAAGTCGCCCCCCACGCGGAGATCGTGGCGGTCGACGCATCGGCGGGCATGCTGGCCGAGGCCGAAGCCAAACCTTGGCCGGGGTCGGTGCGGTTCGTCCACAGCAAGATCGAGGACA
This sequence comes from Mycobacterium sp. PS03-16, assembly GCF_004570325.1. GTDB lineage: Bacteria > Actinomycetota > Actinomycetes > Mycobacteriales > Mycobacteriaceae > Mycobacterium. The sequence continues at coordinate 28,996 of NZ_SPQO01000026.1, forward strand.
TCGCGGCGGCCGGGGTGACCGGACCGTTCGACGGCATCTTCGCCGCGTACCTGCTGCGCAATCTCGACGATCCCGACGCCCAGCTGCGGGAGTTCCGCGCGCTGTTGCGACCGGGCGCGCCTTTGACGGTGCACGAGTACTCGGTGCGGGATTCGGTGCGCGCCAGGGTGACCTGGAACGCGGTGTGCTGGTCGATCATCATCCCGGCCGGCCGGCTGCGCACCGGTGACGCCTCGCTCTACACCTATCTGCGCCGCAGCGTGCTGGACTTCGACGGTGCGGCGGCGTTCCGGGAGCGGTTGGGGCGCCACGGCTTCACCGACGTCGGCAGCGCCACGGTGCCGGGGTGGCAGCGCGACATCGTGCACACGTTCACCGCCACGGCGCCGGCACGATGAGAGACCCCCGCCGCGTCGTGCACCCGGCACCGACCGGGCTGCCGGACGCCGCGCGGCTGCCGAGGCGCCCGCGCGCGGTGGTGGTCGGCGCGGGCATCGCCGGGCTGACCGCCGCCACGGGCCTGGTTGAACGCGGCGTCGAGGTCGACGTCGTCGAACGCGAGCCGTACCTTGGTGGGCGGGTCGGCGGCTGGGCCGAGCACCTCGACGACGGCACCCCGGCGGCGATGAACCGCGGCTTCCACGCGTTCTTCCGCCAGTACTACAACCTGCGGAAGCTGTTGCGCCGCATCGACGCCGATCTGTCGATGCTCACCCCGGTCGAGGATTACCCGCTGATCGACGGGCAGGGCCGGCGCGACACGTTCCGCGGACTGCCGCAGACGCCGCCGTTCAACGCGGTCGCGTTCGCGCTGCGCAGCCCCACCTTCCGGCTGCGCGACCTGGCGCGGATCAACGCCCGCGCCGCCGCCCCGCTGGCCACGGTGTCGGTGCCCGACATCTACGACCGACTCGACCACGTGGACGCCGAGGCGTTCCTGCGCGACATCAACTTCCCCGAAGCCGCCCGGCACCTGGCGTTCGAGGTGTTCTCCCGCAGCTTCTTCGCCCTGCCGCCGGAGCTGTCGGCCGCCGAACTGGCCACGATGTTCCACATCTACTTCCTCGGCTCCAGCGAGGGCCTGGTGTTCGACGTCGCGAACGACAACTTCGATGCGGCGCTGTGGAATCCGCTGCGCACTCACCTGCAGGCCCAGGGTGTCCGGTTCCACACCGGCGAATCGGTCACCGCCCTCGAGCCAGGCTTCACCGTGCACTGTGCCTCCGGGACGGCGTTGCCCGCCGACGGGGTGGTGCTGGCGGCCGACGTCGCGGGTCTGCGTGAGATCCTGTCGCGCTCAACGCGTCTGGGCGACGAGCAGTGGCGGGCGGTGATCGACGGACTGGGCATCGCGCCGCCGTTCCTGGTGCAGCGGCTGTGGCTGGACCGTCCGGTGGCCGCCGACCGGCCGGCGTTCCTCGGCACCGGCGGCTTGCCGCCGCTGGACAACGTCAGCGTGCTGGAACGCTACGAACGCCAGGCCGCCGAGTGGGCGCGGCGCACCGGCGGATCGGTTGTCGAACTGCACTCGTACGCGGTCACCGGAACCGGCGAGGATCTGCCGGAGCGGCTGCTGGCCCGGCTGCACGAGATCTTCCCCGAGACCGCGGACGCGACGGTCGTCGCCGAACGTCTGCTGTTGCGGCAGGACTGCCCGCGCTTCGCGCCGGGCGACTTCACCCGCCGTCCCACCGTGGACACCCCCGTCGACGGGCTCGCACTGGCCGGGGACGGCATCCGCATCGACCTGCCGGTGGCGCTGATGGAACGCGCCGCGACGACCGGGTGGGCGGCAGCCAACCGGCTACTCGGCCACTTCGGCATCGCGGGACACACGCTGACCACGGTGCCGACCACCGGCCGTTCCGCAACGCTGCGGCGACTGGCCCAGCGAGGAAGGCAACTCACCCCATGAGCGTGCTCGCCGACATCAAGGCCAAGTGGGCGAAAACGTCCCCTTTCCAGCTGCTTCCGCACATCGACTGGGCCGATCAGCGGCCCACCTACGCCGATGCCAAACCGGCCCTGATCAACGATGCGCTGGCCCGGTCGCAGGCCCGCCCCAGCGGCAACTGGTACCCGTTCGCCGCCAGCGACACCATCCGCGGCAAGCCCGTCGGGACCTCGGTGGGCGGGGTGGAGCTCGTCGCCTGGCGCGGCACCGCCGGTGAGCTGCACGTCGGGCCCGCGAGCTGTCCGCACCTGGGCGCCGACCTGTCCACCGGCACCGTGGACTGCGGGGCGCTGATCTGCCCGTGGCACGGGCTCAAGCTCTCCGGGGACCGCCGCGAGTTCGGCTGGAAGCCCTACCCGTCGCATGACGACGGGGTGCTCGCCTGGGTGCGGCTGGACCGCGTCGGCGGTGAGGAACCGACCGCGGCGCCGATCATCCCGCCGCGCCCGGAGGGGCCCGTGCTCTCGGCGGTCACCCGGCTGGTCGGGGTGTGCGAACCGGCGGACGTCATCGCCAACCGGCTCGATCCGTGGCACGGCGCGTGGTTCCACCCGTACTCGTTCGCCCGACTCGAGGTGCTCAGCGCACCGCCGTCCGGGGAGATCGCCGAGGCCGACGACCGCTTCCTGGTGGCGGTGACGTTCCACATCGGCCGCTTCGGCGTGCCGGTGATCGCGGAGTTCACCGCACCGGAACCGCGCACGATCGTGATGCGGATCGTCGACGGCGAGGGCACGGGCAGCGTGGTCGAGACCCACGCGACCCCGGTCCGGCCCGGCGTGGACGGACGACCCCGCACCGCGGTGATCGAGGCCGTGGTGGCGCATTCGGACCGGCCGAACTTCGGCTACAGCCGCAAGGTGGCGCCGCTCATCACGCCGTTGATGCGCCACGCCGCCACCCGGCTGTGGCGCGACGACCTGGAGTACGCCGAGCGCCGCTACGCCGTGCGCACCCGCTAGACGACGGTGATGTCGGCCTTGTCGGGGTAGAACGCGACGTGGCCGGCAATCGCCGCGACCGCGGGATAGGGCTCGCGGTACGTCCACACCGCGTCCTCGACCGTCTGCCCGTCCGCGGTGACGTGGTAGTAGCCGGCATCGCCCTTGAACGGGCAGTACGTCGCGGTGTCACTGGGCCGCAACACCTTTTCGGCGACGTCGCGCAGCGGGATGTACTGCACGGCGGGGTACTTCGCTTCCTGCAGCGTCAGCGCGTCGTCGGTCTCGGCGACGACCACGCCGTGGACGCGCACGGTGACGTGCCGGCCCGTCGGGGTGACGGTGATCGGGTGGGCTGCCGACGGTTCGAGCACGGGGCGACCGGTCATCACGGACCTCCTGACGTTGACGCTCTTCCACCAGCCCAACACAATCCGCCCCGCCTTTCTTCCGTTTCGCACTAGCATCGACCGCCACGACACCCCGGGATGACGCTTCCGCGCAGGCCGCCGTCGACGTCGCCGCCGGGACGTGTCGGACCCTGGGCGCATGCTCGTCGCAACGGCGACGACAGGAGGGCCCATGTGCTGGCGATGCGATCACCCGGAGGCCACGCTCGAGGAGTACCTCGACCTGCTCTACGAGCAGATCCTCGAGAACGGCTGGACGATGCTGTACATCGAAGCCACGCCGACGCCGTTCGCGTACACGCTGGGCCTTCACGAATGCGGACTGCCCGAGCTCCTCGTCACCGCGGTGTGTCCGCACTGCGCCACGCGCATGCTGAACCACGTGGCGTCGGTCCTCATCCGGGAGGACGCGCCGCCGGCGGGCCGCCGCATGACGTTGCCGGACGGGCAGCTGGTCGAGTTCGTCGAGGTGAGTCAGCCCGACGCGCACCTTGGCACGGCCGTCAACATGTTCGGCCGCGAGGTGCGGGCGCTGCAGGTGGTGTGGGCCGACGCGAACGGCCGGTGGCCATGGTCCCCGCTGTTCAATCCCGGCGGTGACCGCCAGCCGGTTCTCGGCATGCGCGCCATCACGAGCAAGCGCCGTCGTTGAGTATGTACTCAGAGCGCGGATTCGGGCGTTCTCGCGATCTGGACGCAAAGTGAACCAAAAGGGCGCCCCGCGTGCGGGGCGCCCTTGGTATGTGGGTGGTGTCAGCGGGTGGTGACGTGGACGACGCGGTCGTCATTGTCATAGCGCACCGACACGATGCTGGAGTCATCCAGCGACTTGGTCATGCCCTGCTGGGTGACCCGCACCTCGTAGCCACGATCGTCGAGCGAGCTGATGGTGTCGGCGGCGTTGCCCGGGCCGGCGGGGGCGGCGGCGGCCGGGGCGGCCAGGCCCAGGAAGGCGGCGGTGGTGGCGCCGGCGAACAGGGTGGCGATTCCGAACTTGGTCATGTCCCTTACCTCTTCTGCGTCTCTCGGTCGGGAGGTGTTCCTGGCCGGTCTGATCTGCACAACCGGCAGGTCAGCGGCATTCATCCCGCTGGCAGTGATTGACCGACGCGTGGCAGGAACTGCACGCCGAGACTGCTCACAGATCGCAGTTTCCGCCGTTTTCGTGATCTCACCGCAGTCTCGGTGAGGGGTGTCGAGGGCGCAGCTGTCAGAACGCGTAGCGGTGGAACTGCGCCATCGTGCGCAGCCCGGGCAGCCGGTTCATCGCCGCGGCCATCATCCGGTAGCCGGCGGGCAGGACCCGGAAGGAGTCGGAGTCGAAGACCGGCACCCACGCCAGCAGCCGCGTGCCCGGCACCGCGTGGAGGATGTCGGCCGGCCCGTCGATGCCCCAGTGCAGCGTCGCCCCGGCCCGCCGCACCACGGTGTTGGTCCACTGGGTTCGGATGCCGAGCCGGTTGAACGCGTCGAATTGCAGTTCCCCGCTGGAGAATCGGGTCACCAGGCGGCGCAGCAACGCCAGGCCGTCGGCCTCGGTGAGGTACATCGTCAGCCCCTCACCGAGCACCAGCGTCGGCCGGTCGGCCGGCACCTCGGACAGCCAGCCGGGCTCGGTGACCGACGCGCCGACGGTGTGCAGCTGCGGACGCGCCGGATAGAACCGTGACCGCAACGCCACCACCTCGGGATAGTCGACGTCGAACCACTGCACGCCCGGTCCCGGTGTCACCCGGAAGTAGCGGCTGTCCAGTCCGCAGCCCAGGTGCACCACCACCGCCTCGGGGTGCACGGCGAGGAACTGCCGCGTCCACCGGTCGAAATGCGCGGCGCGCAGCGTCACCGACGGGGCATTGCGCGCGGTGATCGTGGTCGCCGCCCAGTCGTGGTCGATGCCGGCGACGATGCGGCGCGCCCAGTGGTCGTGCAGCACCGAGTCGACCGCGTCCGCATCGAGGGCATGCGCGTACAGGGTCGCCAGCATCGTCGCGGGCGCCCCGCGCAGGTCCACGCGGGTCCGGCCGGTCATGGGCTACGCCTGAGACTTACTCGCTCGCTTGGCATTTCGCAACGATACCCAGAACTGCGCGGCCTCGCGGATCGACTCCTCGACCGGTCGCGGTTGCCAGCCCAGTTCGCGCACCGCCTTGCCGTGGTCGAGTTCGGCTTCGGCGCGCATCAACCGCAGCGATTCCAGCGACAGCCGTTCGTCGGTGCCGCGCAGCCTCGCCTTGGCGCTGCCCATGGCGGCCAGCGCGTAGGACACCGGCAGCGGCAGCGACCTGGCCGGCGGCGCGACCCCGGCGGCCTCGGCGGCGATGCGGGCCACCTCGGCATTGCTGATCATCTTCTCCGAGATCAGGTACCGCTCACCGATGCGGCCGTGCTCGGCGGCCAGCACCATCGCCCTGGCGGCATCGTCGACGCCGACCGCCTCCAGCTCGATCCCGCTCATCACGAACGGCAGCTTGCCGAACGCGGCTCCGGCGATGATCGCGCCGTGTGGCGTGCGGCCCCAGTCGCCGCTGCCGTATGTGGTGGACACGCACATCGCCACGGCGGGCAGGCCGCGTTCGCGGGCGTAGCGCAGCACCAGCTGCTCACCCTCCACCCGGGACCGGACGTAGGGGGTGACGCGTCGGACGTCGACGGCGTCGTCCTCGGTGGCGCGGCGGCCGCGGCGCCGGCCGACCGTGACGTAACTGCTGGTGAACACGAACCGGTGCAGGTCGGCGTCCACTGCCACGTCGAGCACGTTGCGGGTGCCGTCGACGTTGGTCCGGAACAGCGGTGCGGGGTCGCGCAGCCAGCCGCGGGCGTCGACCACGCAGTAGTACACGTCGTCGCACCCGGCCATCGCCTCGCGCAGCGTGTCGGTGTCCCAGATGTCGCCGGTGAACCGGTGCACGGACAGATCGTCGATACCGACGGTCTTGGCGGTCGGCCGGACCATCACCCGGACGTCGTGTCCGGCGGCGGCGAGCTGGCGGGTGACGTGCGAGCCGAGGAACCCGTTGGCGCCGATGACGAGTTTCGGCGCCGCGCTCATCTCCCGCCTCCGTACTGCCGCCACCACGCCTCGGCCTCGTCGGTGAGGGTGCCGAGCTCTCGGGCCTTGCGGCACCACTTCACCGCGGCCGACACGAACCGCAGCGGGTTGTAGACGTCCTCTTGCCGGCACCACAGCCCGTCGCCGGCGTAAGTGACGATCGAGAGGTTGGTGGCGCTGATGACGGTGCCGTCGCCGGGGTCGCGCATCGGGTTGTCGAGTTCGCAGATCACCCGGCCGGTCGGCTCGTCGATCACCGTCCACAACGACGGGAACGAGGTCATGTAGCTGCCGGGGAAGCTGCCCATCGTCTTGCGGATCCACGCTCGCACCTCGTCGCGGCCACGCATGGTGCCCGCCACGTGCTCGACGTAGACGACGTCGTCTGTGTAGTGCTCGACCCAGGTGTCCCAGTCCCGGGTCTGGGCGGCGCGGTCGACGGTGGCCTCGAAGGTCTCGAACGCCGCCGCGAGCTCCGCGCGGGTGAAGCGCGATGTGGTGCTCGTCACCTGTAGAACTAGAACACGTTCTACCCGCCTTTGTCGAGGGCGCACGGGCGCCGAACAGGGATGATCGGAGGCGGGCCTACCGTTGTAGGTGGTGCACACGAGGAGGTCATGTGGCACAGGAGTACAACAGGAACCCCGCCGCGATCGAGGCGCTCTCGCCCGAGCAGTACCACGTCACGCAGCAGGACGGCACCGAGCGGCCGTTCACCGGTGAGTACTGGGACAACCACGAACCGGGTATCTACGTGGACGTGGTGTCCGGCGAACCGCTGTTCGCGTCGGTGCACAAGTTCGAAAGCGGCAGCGGGTGGCCGAGTTTCACCCGGCCGCTGGAGCCGGGGCACGTCAGGGAGAAGCGCGACTTCAGCCACCTGATGTTGCGCACCGAGGTCCGCTCCGCCCACGGTGACAGCCACCTGGGCCACGTCTTCACCGACGGCCCCCGGGCCGAGGGCGGGCTGCGGTACTGCATCAACTCGGCGGCGCTGCGGTTCGTCCATCTCGACGATCTCGAGGCGCAAGGATATGGGCAGTACACGACGTTGTTCGAGACCAGCAAGGAGGACGCGTGACCAACACGCAGAAGGCGATCCTGGCGGGCGGCTGCTTCTGGGGCATGCAGGATCTGATCCGCAAGCAGCCAGGAGTGGTGTCCACCCGGGTCGGCTACACCGGCGGCCAGAACGCCAACGCCACCTACCGCAACCATCCCGGCCACGCCGAGGCGATCGAGATCACCTACGACCCGGCGCAGACCGACTACCGGGCGCTGCTCGAGTTCTTCTTCCAGATCCATGATCCGACGACGAAGAACCGTCAGGGCAACGACGTCGGGACCAGTTACCGCTCGGCGATCTTCTACCTCGACGAGGAGCAGAAGCGCATCGCGCTCGACACCATCGCCGACGTGGACGCTTCCGGCCTGTGGCCGGGCAAGGTGGTCACCGAGGTGACCCCGGCCAGCGACTTCTGGGAGGCCGAGCCGGAGCACCAGGACTACCTGGAGCGGATGCCGTGGGGCTACACCTGCCACTTCCCGCGGCCGGACTGGAAGCTGCCCAAGCGGGCCCAGGTCTGATCTGATCACCGCCGAGCAGGCTCCCGCACCGGGGGCCTGCTCGCGCGTTCGGAGGCGCGCCGTGCCCCGTCATCCCCGAGGATGAAGGGCATGACTGACACCGAGTCCGGCAAGGTCTCCATCGTCGGGGTGGGCAGTGTCGGGGCCGCGATCGCGTACGCCTGCCTGATCCGCGGCTCGGCCGGGTCGCTGGCGCTCCACGACACCAACACCGCGAAGGTCCGCGCCGAGGTGCTCGACCTGGCCCACGCAGCCAGTTCGTGCCGCCGTGTCGGGCCAGAGCCGGCTGGAACTGGCCGCCGCCAACGTCGCGATGGCGCGCACGCTGACCCCAACAGCTCGACGAGCAGTCGCCGGACGCCGTGATCGTGTTCGTGACCAATCCGGTCGACGTCGTCACCCACGCCGCCGCCACCGTGCTCGACGCCCCGCCCGGCCGGGTGTTCGGGTCCGGAACGGTGTTGGACTCCAGTCGCTTCCGCTTCCTGGTCGCCCAGCGCGCCGGCGTCGACGTCGGCAACGTCCACGGCGTCATCATCGGCGAACACGGCGACTCGGAACTGCCGGTGTGGTCGAGCGTCACGATCGGCGGGATGCCCGCCGACCGGCGATCAGCACCGCGTGCTGCCGGTGTCGACGCTGCAGCGCGGCGCGCACGGCATCAGCGACGTGTGTCTTTCGCTGCCGACCGTGGTGGCGGCAGGTGGCGCGGGACAGGTACTCGAGATACCGCTCGCGCCGGCCGAACTCGCGGGGCTGCAGGCGTCGGCGGACCGACTACGGCAGGTGCAGGAGTCGTTCGCCGGGTAGCAGTCAGGGGGTGAGGGGCTGAGCCCGTCGGCGCAGGACCACCCGGCCGCCGTCCTTCGGCGTGTAGGCGACGCCCCGGGAGTGCACCTTCTCGCCCGGCGCCGTCGTCGTCTCGATCTCGAAGTGCCGCAGCACCGTCCGCAGCACGATGTCCATCTCCACGTTCGCGAACACCGCGCCGACGCAGCGCCGGGTGCCGCCGCCGAAGGGGACGTGCGCGGTGGGCGACGGCCGCGACCCGACGAACCGCTCCGGGGAGAACCGTTCGGGATCGGCGTAATCCTCGGCGTGCTCGTGGATTTCGGCCAGCCCCACGACGATCGAGTAGCCGCGCGGGATCACCCATTCGCCGAGCTGGAACGTGGGCGCATAGACGTGACGACCGGCGAAGTCGATCACGGTGCGGTTGCGCTGCACCTCGAGGATCGTCGCCTGTCGGTAGCTGTTGTCATCGGTCGCGGCCTCGGCGACGAGCCGGTCCAGGACGTCGGCGTGTCTGCTGATCCGCTCGAATGCCCACGCCAGCGTGGACGCCGTCGTCTCGTGGCCGGCGGCCAGCAGCGTGAGCAGCTCGTCGCCGATCTCCTGACGGGTCATCTCGGTGCCGTCCTCGTAGGTGCTGCGCAGCAGCAGGGCCAGGACGTCGTCGCGTTCGTCGAAGCGGGGGTCGGCCTTCACCTCGTCGATGAGCCGGTCGATCACCGCGTCGTACTGCGCGCGGTAGTCGGCGAGCCGGCCCCACGGCGTCCACCGGCCGAAATTCCTGGAAGGAGAGGGGATCACGGCGAGCCGCGACCCCAGCGTGACCCACGGTGGAATGATCCGCCGCAGTTCGTCGAGCTTCTCGCCCTCTGCCCCGAACACCGCCCGCAGGATCGCGTTGAGCGTGATTCGCATCATCGGTTCGAGCGTTTCGAACAACTGCCCCTGGGGCCAGTCGGCGGATTCGCGGAGCGTCTCCTCCTCGAACACCTTCTCGTAGTTCTTCACGCTCTTGCCGTGAAAGGGCGGGGTCAGCAGCCGGCGCCGCCTGCGGTGCTCGGTGCCGTCGAGCGCGAACACCGACCCCGGCCCCAGCACGCGGCTCAGATTGGGCTGGATGTTGCCCACCTCGTCGGTGGGCGCCAGGAACAACTGCTTGGCCAGCTGTGGATCGGCGATCATGACGGTCCGGCCGAACATCGGGATGTTGAGCTGGAACGCTCCTCCGTAGCGGCGGGCCAGCCAGGCGACGAGCTGGCGCCGCGCGAGCGCATAGGCCACGCCCTGCACCGGCATGGGCAGCCTGAGGGCGGGCGGCAGGTGTACTTCACGCGGGGTGGCGGTCGGAACTTCGGCGACGGTCGTCTCGCTCATGACACTCCCAGATCGTTGGTACAGCGGTGTACCAGGGCCTTCCGGTACGGTACCGCGCAGTACCACGATGGCGCAAGGGTGGACGGAGAATCGATGACGGCAACCGAGGCAGCCGGTACGGCGCCGGATCCGTTCCGCGCCCGCCTGCTCGACGGGCTCGCGGCCTCGATCGCCGAGCGTGGCTACCGCGAGACCACGGTCGCCGACGTGGTGCGCCACGCCCGCACCTCCAAGCGCACGTTCTACGGGCACTTCCCCACCAAGGAGGACTGTCTCGTCGAGCTGCTGCGGGTCAACAACGACACACTGCTCGACCGCATCCGCACCGCGGTCGACCCGCACGCCGCGCCGCAGCAGCAGATCCGGCAGGCCGTCGGCGCCTACGTCGACCACATCGTGGCCCGGCCGGGTGTCACGTTGAGCTGGATCCGCGAACTGCCGGGGCTGGGCGCCGAGGGCGCCCCGCTGCATCGCTGGGCGATGGGGCGGCTGTCCGACCTGCTGGTCGAGCTCACTGCGAACCCGGGGTTCCGCGCCGCCGGGTCGGGCCAGGTCGACCGCTCGCTGGCCGTCGTGCTGGTCGGCGGTCTGCGCGAACTCACCGCGCTGTTCGTCGAGGACGGCCGTGATCTGCGCGGGATCTTCGAACCGGCCGTGGCGGCGTCCGCGGCGTTGCTCGGCGCGTCAGCTCAGCAGTAGCCGGGCCGACCGCTCCAGCCGCTGGGTCATGTCGTCATAGGACGAGTAGCCCATCCCGGCCCACACCAGCGCGCCCACGTACAGCAGCTCCAGCGATTCGATGACGTCGAAGTCGACCGGGGCACCCAGCGCGGCCACCAGCCGGTCCCGCACGTCGCGGCCGATGCGTTGCCGCAGCACCTCGACATCGGGATCCTTGCCCAGCAGCGCATTGGTCACCGCGCCGGCGAAATCCGGCTCGTCGGCCACCAACTTCGCGATGTGCCGGAGCACCTCGATCACCCGGGTCGCCGGGTCGTCGGAATCGTGGGTGGCCGGCGGTGCGGCGGCCAGCCGCCGCCAGAACACCTCGGCGACGAGATGCTCTTTGGAGGAGAAGTAGGTGTACGCGGTCGCCGCGCCCACCCCGGCCTCGGCGGCCACCCGCCGCACGGTCAGCCCGGCGAAACCCTCACGTCCGAGGATGTCGACCGCGGCACGTCCCAGCCGGTCGACGGTGTCGGCCTGTTTGGCGGTCAGACGGCGCCGAGTCGACTCCAGACTCGGATCGGACACATGTCTGGACGCTACTACAACGCCGCAGGGCCAGCAACGGTTAGGTTGGGGAACATGAGCCCGACCGAGACCGACCTCCCACCCCGCGCGGCGCAGCTGTTCGCCCTCGCCGAGCAGGCCACCGGCTTCATGCCGGCCGACGAGGGCCGCGCCCTCTACGACGTCGCGGTGCGCTACCTCGGTGAGGGGGTGGGCGTCGAGATCGGTACGTATTGCGGCAAATCCACGCTACTGCTGGGCGCCGCCGCCCACCAGACGGGCGGGCTGGTGTACACCGTCGACCACCACCACGGCTCCGAGGAGCACCAGCCCGGCTGGGAGTACCACGACACCACCATGGTGGACCCCGTCACCGGCCGGTTCGACACGCTGCCCACCATGCGGCACACCCTTGATGGCGCCGACCTCGAGGACCACGTGGTCGCGATCGTCGGCCGCTCGCCGGTGGTGGCGCGCGGCTGGCGGACACCGCTGACACTGCTGTTCATCGACGGCGGCCACACCGAGGAGGCCGCCCAGCGCGACTTCGACGGCTGGGCGAAGTGGGTGGACCTCGGCGGTGCGCTGGTCATCCACGACGTCTTCCCCGACCCCGCAGACGGCGGCCAGGCGCCGTTCCACATCTACCGGCGGGCGCTGGACTGCGGCGACTTCCGCGAGGTCGGTGTGACCGGCTCCATGCGCGTGCTCGAGCGGATCGCGGGGACGGTCGGCCAGCTGGGTTAATCAGGGGCGCAAGGGAATTCACCCGCGCACTGCGCGAGGCCGTCATACCACGCCGTCCTCGGTTACCATCGCGGGCAGACGCCGTCCGAAAGGATCTCCATGCTGCACGCCGGGGACGTGATGACCCGTCCCGTGGTGACGGTCCGACCCTCGACACCACTGCACGAGGTGGGCGCACTGCTCGCCGACTACGGCTACGCCGGGCTTCCGGTGGTCGACGGTGAGGGGGTGCTGGTCGGCTTCGTGACGTCCGGCGACATCCTGCGCGCCGATCGCACCCGCGACCACACCGCGGGCGCGGTGATGACGGCTCCCGCGGTGGCCGCCGAGGTGTCCTCGGACCTCGAGGCGGTCAGCCGGTTGCTGATCCGCCGGGGCGTGCGCAGCGTGCCGGTGGTCGACGACGACGGCCGCGTGAGCGGTGTGCTCAGCCGCGGAGATCTGCTGCGGCTCAACGAAAGCAGTGACTACGTCGTGGCGGCGGGTGTGCAGAAGGCGTTGGACGGCTACACCGGAAGCCGCCGGTGGATCGCCGCGGTCCGCGACGGTGACGTCACCGTGGCCGGCTTCTTCGATGACGACGAAGAGCGCCACATGGCCACGGCACTGGCGCGGATGGTGCCCGGCGCCCGAGCCGTGCGTATCGGCGCCGCACCGGTTCCGCGCGCGTGATCGCAAAGTCGCCCGACCGGCCGTCGCGGGCGCTGGTGACGGGCTGGTTCAGTTTCTTCCACGGTGAGGCGACCGCGGGCGACCTCCTGTCCGGCGACACCATCCGAAAGTGGTTGAGCGAAGCGGAGATACCGCACGACACCGCGATGTCACCGGTGCTCGGCGGGCCGGCGTTGGACGACATCGATCCGTCACGCTACAGCCATCTGCTGTTCGTCTGCGGCCCGGCGGCCGGTTGGCAGGTCGAAGACCTGCTCGCGCGCTTCGCGCACTGCACGAAGATTGCGGTGGGCGTATCGGCCGTCGCCTCCACCCCGCCCGGCTTCGATGTCCTGCTCACCCGGGACGGGCCCACGGGTGACCGACCGGATCTCTCACTGGCCGCCGACCCGCCCGCCCTGCCGCCGCGGGTGGCAGTGGTGCGGGCGCACCGGCAGAACGAGTATCCCGACGGCCGGCACGACCACGCGCATGCACTGATCGACCAGGCGCTGTGGGATTTGCACGTCGCGGTCACCGAACACGACACCCGCGTGGATCCGCGCAATCTCGTCGGCCGGCGCGCCGTCGACGTCGAGGCGGTACTCGCCGGCGTCAACGCGGTGGTCACCACTCGCATGCACGGGCTGGTCCTCGCGCTGCGGCACGGAGTCCCCGCCGTGGCCGTCGACCCGGTGCCCGGCGGCGCGAAGGTCAGCCGTCAGGCGGCGGTGCTGGGGTGGCCGGCCGTCCAGACCGTCGACCGTCTGACACCGGAATGGATTGCCCAACAGCTGGCGTGGGCGCTCAGCCCCGAGGCCGCCGACACCGCGCGGCTCTGTGCCGACAGGGGCCGCAAGGCCCTCGACGACGTCCGCGCGGAGTTCCTGGCCCAGCTGGGCGTGGAGGAGGCGGACCTCGGAGCGGGGTGAGGCTCCTGCATACGCCGACGCGGTCCCGATAGACGAAGTTGATTTCGTGTCTTATCATTCGTGATATGGCGATACCGAACAACCCACGATGCAGAGGGCACCGGTGACCGACGACGCGGTGGTCGTGCCGCTCTGGGGCTGGGCCGTCCTGATGGTGGCCATCGCCGCGATGCTCGCGGTGGACCTGTTCCTGCACCGCGACAACCACGTGATCGGCTTCCGCGAGGCCGCGGCCTGGTCCACCGTCTGGATCGCCGCCGGTCTCGGCTTCGGCGCCATCCTGTGGTGGTCCTACGGCGGCGAGGTCGCCGGAACCTACTACGCGGGCTACCTCATCGAGAAGGCGCTGTCCGTCGACAACGTCTTCGTGTTCGCGTTGATCTTCACCTACTTCGCCGTTCCCGAGCGTTACCAGCACCGGGTGCTGTTCCTCGGCGTCGTCGGGGCCCTGCTGTTCCGCCTGGTGTTCATCTTCGTCGGCGCCGAGCTGCTCTCGGCGTTCTACTGGACCGCCTATCTGTTCGGGGCGTTCCTGATCTACACCGCCTACAAGATGGCCTTTCAGCACGACCAGGATCTGCAGCCCGAGCACAATCTCCTGGTCCGGCTGGTGCGGCGGCTGGTGCCGATCGATCCGCGCTACCACGGTGATCGGCTGTTCACCCGGGTAAACGGAAAGCGCGTCGCCACACTGTTGTTCGTGGTGCTGATCGCCATCGAGGCCACCGACCTGATCTTCGCCATCGACTCCGTGGCCGCCGTCCTGGCCATCACCACGAGCACGTTCATCGTCTGGACGGCGAACGCCTTCGCCGTCCTCGGCCTGCGCAGCCTGTACTTCTGCCTGGCCGGTCTGCTCCGACGGTTCACCCATCTGCATTACGGACTGGCGGTGCTGTTGGCGTTCGCGGGGGTCAAGTTGATCCTGTCCGAAACGCCGGTCGGCAAACTGCCCATCCCGTTGACCCTGTCGGTCATCGTGCTGACGCTGACGGTATCGATCGTCTGGAGCCTGGCGGTCACGCGCCGACAGGACGACGCCGCGCAGTCCGGGTCGCCGCGGGAGTAAGAGCGAAGACGAATACGTGAATCGGGCAGTATGATGATCCACCGATGGTCGCCGCGAAGAAGACTCCGACGGAGCGCCGTACGCGCCAGGGCAGTGCCGCCGCCGCGGCAACCGGCAGCGGCGCCCGCGGCTGGACGTTCCTGACCAACCACGCGCATGTCCTGCTGTGCCTGGCGCAGGGAGATTCCCTGACCGCGCGCGAACTGAGCCTGCGGGTCGGGATCACCGAGCGTGCGGTGCAGGCCATCCTCGCCGACCTGATCGCCGACGGCTACCTGACCAAGTCGAAGGTCGGCCGGCGCAACAGCTACACCGTCAATCCCAAGGGCCGGCTTCGGCATCCGCTCGAGTCAGCGCACACGGTCGGCGAACTGATCGACGCACTGACCTAGCGTGAGGAAGCGCTCAGCGCGCGTCGTGCAGATAGCGCACGATCGATCTGCTGGTCGTTCGGAAGGCGTGCAGCAGGCCGGGCTCGAGCCGCTCGCACACGGCGTGCGTCACGCTCAACGCCGCCGCCCCCATGATCAGCAGCGCCACCACGCCGAGCAGTGGATGCAACAGCGCGGCAACCGCGGTGACGTTCAACGCGATCACTGACGTCAGCCCGGCTACCGCGACGACGGCTGCCGTCCGCAGTGACGAGTGCTTGCGTGTCAGATCCGTCATGCGCGCCACCCGCCTTCGGTGAGGATGTCGCTACCGAGTATATACGAAATGCACTTCGCGTAAAGAAGTTCGCGCGATGCCGGACGGTCAGCGCTCGCTGACCGCGCAGGCGCAGTCGAATTCGTCCTCCAGACCGCGCGGCAGGTCCGCGCCGCGGAAGATCCCGCTGCCCCGGGTGACGCCGGACAGCGCGTCGGCGGCCAGGATGACCGCCGCACCGGTCCATGTGGTCCGCTCCTCGGGCCAGCGCTTACCGTCGGCGAACACCAGTCCGGTCCAATAGGATCCGTCCTCCTCGCGGAGGTGGTGCATGGCCGCGAACTGTTGGTGGGCGCGCGCCGAGTCGCCGATCGCATCCAGCGCCATCACCAGCTCGCAGGTCTCGGCGCCGGTCACCCACGGCCGGTCGTCGACACAGCGGATGCCGAGCCCGGGCACCACGAAGTCGTCCCACCGGTCGTCGATGCGGGCGTGGGCCCGCGGACCGCGCAGCGCCCCGCACATCACCGGGTAGTACCACTCCATCGCGTGGTGGTCCTTGGGCACGAACGAGCCGGGATGCGCGACGATCGCGTGGCCCAGCTGACCCACGGCCACCTCCCACTCCGGCTGCGGGTCGCCGAGCCGCTCGGCCAGCGCCAACCCACACCGGATGCTGTGGTGGATGCTCGCACACCCGGTCAGCAGCGCCTCGGGAATCACCCCGGCTTCGCTGCGCGCCCAGGAGATCTCACCGTTGGGACGCTGCATGTCGAGCACGAAGTCGATGGCCCTGGTGACCACCGGCCACATCCGCTCGGCGAAGGCGCGGTCACCGGTGACCAGCAGGTGGTGCCACACCCCGGTGGCGACGTAGGCACAGAAGTTGCTGTCGCTGTTGGCGTCCTCGACCACGCCGTTGCGCAGCTGGATCGGCCAGGACCCGTCGGGGCGCTGGGTGTCCCGGCACCAGTCGTAGGCGGCGCGGGCGGGTTCGAGCAGGCCCGCGACGGTCAGCGCCATCGCCGACTCGACGTGGTCCCACGGGTCGGTGTGCCCGCCGGTGAACCACGGGATCGCACCCGAGGTCTCCTGCGCCGCGGCGATCGACTCGGCGGTCTGGCGGCACTGTGCCGGCGTGAAAACCCCCGCGACGCCGGGCAATTCAGGAGCGCGCAACCCGCACCTCCGGCCGGTCGCCCGCCGGCTTGTCGAAGTACAGCGCGACGCTCTTGCCGATCAGCGGGTTGAGGAGGTCCTCACCGCGACGGGTCAGCCAGGGCGCCGACATCATGTCCCACACCAGCAGCTTGTGGTAGGCCGCCACCACCGGGTGGTCGTTCTTCGATGTGCCGACCGCGCATTTGAGCCACCAGAACGGCGAGTGCAGCGCGTGCGCGTGGTGGCTGTGGCTGAGGGTCAGCCCGTGTGCGGTGACCTTGTCCCGCAGCGCATCAGCCTTGTAGATGCGGATGTGGCCGCCCTCGTTGGCGTGGTACTCGTCGGACAGCAGCCAGCAGATCCGCTCGGGCAGCCAGCGCGGCACCGTGATCGCCAGCTTGCCCCCGGGTCTGAGCACGCGAACCAGTTCGGCGATGGCCCGGTCGTCCTGCGGCACATGTTCGAGGATCTCCGAGGCGATCACGCAGTCGAAGGTGCCGTCGGCGTACGGCAGGTCCAGTGCGTCCCCCTTGACGGCTTCGCCTTTGGCCGAGGGTGGGACCTCGCCCTGCTCCTCCATCGCCCGCAGGATCGCGTCGACGTCGTTGAGGTCCTCGGCGCTCTGGTCGAAGCCGATGACGTCGGCGCCGCGACGGAACGCCTCGAAGGTGTGCCGGCCCGCACCGCATCCGACGTCGATGACCTTGGTGCCCGGTCCGACACCGAGCCGGTCGAAGTCGACGGTCAGCATGCCGCGGCCCGCTCGTACACCGAGACGGTCTGTCGCGCAACCGATTCCCAGCTGAAGACGTCGAGCGCGCGGCGCCGCCCGGCGGCCCCCAGTTTGTGCCGCTGCGCCGGAGAGTCGAGCAGTTCACCCAGTGCGCGGGTGAGGTCGTCGACGTCGCCGGGCGCGACCAGCCGGGCGCATTCGCCGTCGGCGCCCACCACCTCGGGCAGGGCGCCGGCGCGGCTGGCGACGATCGGCGTCCCGCTCGCCATCGCCTCCACCGCGGGCAGCGAAAAGCCCTCGTAGAGCGAGGGAATGCAGGCCACCTGGGCGGAGGCCAGGAGGTCGGCCAGTTCGGTGTCCGACAGCCCGTTGGAGCTGTGCACGATGTCGGAGATGCCCAGCTCGGCGATCAGTTTCTCGGTCGGGCCGTTGGGTTCGAGCTTGGAGACCAGCTGCACGTCGAGGTTGCGCTCGACGCGGAGCCGGGCGACCGCGTGCAGCAGGTGGCTGATGCCCTTGAGCGGGACGTCGGCGCTGGCGATCGCGATGATGCGGCCGTTGACGCGGTGATCGGCCGGGGTGAAGAGTTCGGTGTCGACGCCCAGCGGCACGACGTGCAACTGCTCGGGCGAGACCCCGAAGTCCTCGGCGATGTCGGTCGCCGAGGACGACGACACCGTGAGCAGCTCGGGGATCTGCCGGGCCACGTCCTTCTGCATCTCGGCGAAGCCGTACCAACGGCGCACCAGGGGTTTGCGCCACCACCGCGCGGCCGCGACGTCCACCACCTTGTCGCGGGTGATCGGGTGGTGCACGGTGGCCACCACCGGCAGCCCCAACCCGGCGATGGTCAGCAGGCCCGTGCCCAGGCTCTGGTTGTCGTGCACGACGTCGAACTCGCCGCGCCGCTCGGCGAGGATGCGCGCGACGCGCATCGTGAAGGTGCGGGGTTCGGGGAAGCCGGCCGTCCAGGTGGTCAGCAGCTCCAGCAGATCGATGCGGTCGCGGATCTCGCTGGGCCGCGGCACGCGGAACGGATCCGGTTCGCGGTACAGGTCGAGGCTGGGCACCTCGGTCAGGCGCACCCGGGGATCGAGCCCCTCGGGGTACGGCTGCCCGGAGAACACCTCGACGTCGTGGCCGAGTTCGACCAGGCCGCGGCTGAGATGGCGGACGTAGACACCCTGTCCCCCGCAGTGTGTTTTGCTGCGGTAGGACAACAACGCGATACGCATACCTAGCGGGGTCCGGGGCCGGTAGGCCGGGTCGCGCCGAACCCGTCGAATGCTGTCACGCGGAGACTCCGAACCCTCTGGACATGTGTCCAGACTATAGTTTGACGTGCTAGCCGACGCAACGCGTCCGCTCGGCTCGGACCCCGCGTCAGGGCGGCGGGAAGCCGCCGGTGGCGACCGGACCCCAGCGCGCGGGCTGCACGCGGATCAGGCACTTGCCCTGGTTGACCATCGCCTGCCGGTACTCGTCCCAGTCCGGGTGTTCGCCGGCGACGGCCCGGTAGTAGTCGACCAGCGCATCAACGGCCTCGGGCAGGTCGATCACCTCCGCGGGTCCGTCCACCTGGACGTACGGGCCGTTGAAGTCGTCGGACAGCACGGTGACGCTGGCTCGCCCGGCGCGGCGGATGTTCGCCGCCTTGGCCCGGCGTGGATAGCTGGCGATGACGATCCGGCCCGCCTCGTCGATGCCGCCGGTGACCGGCGAGCTCTGTAGCGACCCGTCGGCCCGGAACGTGGTGAGCACCATGCGGTGGCGCGGCCGCAGGAACTCGAGGAGTCCGGCGCGGTCGACGGCGTCGGCGGTCGCGTAGGTGCGGGCCATGTCCGCCACAGTAGCCGCGGCGACGTGTCGGACCCCCGGCCTAGTGTGTCGAACATGAGTTCGACACGAGATCAGATCATGGATGCGATGGACGCCGTGGACTCGGCGTCCGCGGCGCTGGCGGCCGTTCCGCTCGGCGCAGTGAGCCGGGCGGACGCCCAGGAGATGCTGACCCGGCTGGACCGCTACCGGGCCCAGTTGCGCGAGGTCGACCGGCGCCTGCTGGGCCGGTTGGTCGCGTCGGGCACGCCGGCGCAGTTCGGGGCGCGGTCGTGGGCGGAGGTGCTGGCCCGCCGGCTGCGCATCTCTCCCGCGGAGGCGCAGCGACGGATCGCCGAGGCGGTCACGGGGGATCCGTCTGCCGCTTGAGCACCCAGGCGGGGATCCAGTGGGTCACCGATCGGCGCTGCGCGCCGTAGGCGATGTCGTAGGTCACCAGCCCCCACCAATAGCCCTGCTCGCACACGCCCCAGCAGGTCAACCGCCCTTCGACGACGGAGTTCATCTGCAGCCCGGCCGGGTTGTAGCCGCCCCGGCGGTGCGGCTCGCGCGGGAACAGCACCGCCAGGTCGACCAGGACGGCGGCGGGCGGGTCGACGCGGCGGAACGCCGGCGCTACCGGCTGTCCGTTGTAGCCGATCGACTGCATCTCGCCCACGGTTCGATCATACGTTCGAACCACGGGCGCCGGTCAGCCGATCCGCGGTGACATACAGGTGGTTTGGTGACGCGCGTCACTGGCTATCCGATCGCTCGATGAGCTTCGACATCACGCCCACGGTCGCGCAACACGACCTGGCGCGGCGTACCCATGACTTCGCCGAGCGGTGCATCCGCCCGGTGGCACTGGAGTACGACCAGCGCCAGGAGTTCCCGTGGCCGGTGCTCGAAGAGGCCGCCCAGCAGGGTTTCTACAGCCCGCTGTTCTACCGCGACCTGATCGGCGATCCGACCGGGCTGTCGCTGCCCATGTTCATGGAAGAGCTGTTCTGGGGCTGCGCCGGCATCGGGCTGGCGATCGTCATGCCCGCGCTGGCGCTGTCGGCGATCGGCCAGGCGGCCTCACCGGAACAGATGCTGCAGTGGGCGCCGGAGTGCTTCGGCACCCCGGGTGACCTCAAGCTCGCGGCGCTGGCCATCTCCGAACCGGAGGGCGGCAGCGATGTGCGCAATCTGCGCACCACGGCACGCCGCGATGGCGATGACTGGATCATCGACGGCCACAAGATGTGGATCGGCAACGGTGGCATCGCCAACGTGCACGTCGTCAACGCGGTGGTCGATCAGGAACTCGGCCACAAGGGCCAGGCGCTGTTCGTGGTGCCCGGCGGCACGCCCGGCCTGGAGCTCGTGCGCAAGCTCGACAAGATGGGCTGCCGGGCGTCGCACACCGCGGAACTGAAGTTCAACGGCGTCCGCATCCCGGGCGAGAACCTGCTCGGTGGGCACGAGAAGCTCGAGCACAAGCTCGCGAAGGCGCGGGAGGCGGTCGAGGGTGGCAGCAAGTCGGGCTCGGCCACCCTGGGCGCGTTCGAACAGACCCGGCCCATGGTGGCCGCGCAGGCGCTCGGCATCGCCAGGGCCGCACTGGAGTACATGACCGAGTACGCCAACCGCCGCGAGGCGTTCGGCGCGCCGATCATCGACAACCAGGGCATCTCGTTCCCGATCGCCGATCTGGCCACCCAGCTCGACGGCGCCCGCCTGCTCACCTGGCGGGCGTCCTGGATGGCCGCCACCGGCGTGCCGTTCGAGCGCGGCGAGGGGTCCATGTCCAAGCTGGCGGCCAGCGAACTGGCGGTCAAGGCCACCGAACGCGCCATCCAGACCATGGGCGGGTGGGGTTACATCACCGATCATCCGGTGGAGAAGTGGTACCGCGACGCCAAGCTGTACACGATCTTCGAGGGCACCAGCGAGATCCAGCGGATGGTGATCGCGCGCGCCCTGGGCGCCGCGGACGGCGCACCGCCCCTGCACGTCGAGCTCGAACCGTCCGGCGGACCGCTCAACCGGTACTTCGGCCGCGGCACCCCGCTGCGCGGCCGCGCCGCCGACGCCGCGCTCTCGGCCAAGGACCGGGTACCGCCGTCGGTGATGCGATTGGCCATGAAAGTGCTTCAGCCGCCGCGTAAGTGAGAGCGCCGTTTGACACGACGGTGCGTGGGCATGCCGTCAGACAGCGACGATTTCTCGAGGAGGACGCATGCGCGCAGTGACATGGCAGGGCCGCCGGAACGTCTCCGTGGACAACGTGCCGGATCCGGCCATCAAGGAGCCGACCGACGCGATCATCAAGGTCACCAGCACCAACATCTGCGGATCGGATCTGCATCTGTACGAGGTGCTCGGTGCGTTCATGAGTCCCGGCGACATCATCGGGCACGAGGCGATGGGCGTCGTCGAAGAGACCGGCGCAGCGGTGGGCGACCTCAAAGTGGGCGACCGGGTGGTGATCCCGTTCAACATCTCCTGCGGCAGCTGCTTCATGTGCGAGCACAACCTCCAGTCGCAGTGCGAGACGACGCAGAACCGCGACCAGGGCACCGGAGCGTCGCTGTTCGGCTACTCCAAGCTCTACGGCGAGGTGGCCGGCGGCCAGGCCGAGTACCTGCGGGTGCCGCAGGCCCAGTACACCCACATCAAGGTGCCGGATGACGGCCCCGACGAGCGCTACGTGTACCTCTCCGATGTGCTGCCGACGGCGTGGCAGGCCGTCGAGTACGCCGACGTCCCGTCCGGCGGGACCCTGGTGGTGCTGGGCCTGGGGCCGATCGGGGCGATGGCCTGCCGCATCGCCGCGCACCGCGGCGACTGCCGCGTCATCGGGGTGGACCTGGTGCGCGAGCGTATCGAGAAGGCAAGGCCGTACTGCGCCGACGTCATCGATCTGAGCAACACCGACGTCGACGACGTGGTGAAGGGTCTGACCGACGGCCGCGGCGCCGACTCGGTGATCGACGCGGTCGGCATGGAGGCGCACGGCTCACCGGTCGCCGAGGCGATGCAGACCGCGGCCGGCTTCCTGCCCTCGCCGGTGGGCCGCGTGGTCATGAAGCAGGCCGGCGTCGACCGGCTGGCCGCGCTGAATTCGGCGATCTCGCTGGTCCGCCGGGGCGGCACGATCTCGCTGTCCGGTGTGTACGGCGGGGCCGCCGATCCGATCAACATGATGACGCTGTTCGACAAGCAGGTCACACTGCGCATGGGACAGGCCAACGTCAAGCGCTGGGTGCCCGACATCATGCCGCTGCTCACCGACGGCGACCCGTTGGGCGTGGAGGACTTCGCGACGCATCGGCTACCCCTGGCCGAGGCGCCGGGCGCCTACGAGACGTTCCAGAAGAAGCAGGACGGCATGATCAAGGTCGTTCTCACGCCCTGACCGAGAACGTAGGTATAGCGCGCGCCGGTGTGGGGTACCTCACCGGCGTGCCACCGTTGAGTCCGTCCTCACCGGCCGTTCCGGCCGCCCCGAGGCACGCGGCTGCGCACGCCGGTGCGATTGTGGCTAAGCAATCCGATTACCCGGTACCCCTGGTTTCACCTGGGGTGCTTCTGGCAATATTACTCGGCGGTAGGTTCGGCGCGTCCATACCGGGGAGATGACAATGCGGCTGTTCGGCGAGGTTCCGACCATGACTGTGGTGGCGGCGGAGGGACAGGAGGGCGGCGGCACCGCGCTGCACGAGATCGTGCTGCTCACCGTCGCGGGAGCGGTGGTCACCGCGATCCTGCTGTGGATCGGCTACCTGCACCGCAATCACAAGATCTCCTGGCTGACCTCCCTGGCCGATTGGTCGGGGCGGCGGTTCAAGCGACCCTCGTGGGTGGCGCTGCCGGTCGCCCTGTTCACCGCGTCGATCATCTGCGCACTGTTCGGGTTCATCTGGGACGTCAGCCTGCACATCGGCAACGGCCGCGACGACGGCGCGCTGGCCAATCCCGCCCACTACTTCATCCTGATCGGCCTGTTCGGCATCTTCGTGGCCGGCTGCACCGCGATGGTGCTGCCGCTGGACGGCTATCAGCCCGGACCGGCCGCCGTGCGTATCACCGATCACTGGTACGCCCCGGTCGGCGGCATCGTGATGGCCGGCTGCGGCCTGTACGCGCTGCTCGGCTTCCCGCTCGACGACATCTGGCACCGGATCTTCGGCCAGGACGTCACGCTGTGGGGTCCGACCCACTTGATGATGATCGGCGGCGCCGGGTTCTCCACGCTGGCCGCGGCCTACCTCGAGTACGAAGGCAGGCGGGCGGTCGGCCCGGACCGGCCGCGCGACGGCATCGGCCTGAAGTTCGTCCTCTACCTCGCCTTCGCGGGTGTGCTGATCGGCGCGTCGGTGTACCAGATCGAATTCGACTTCGGCGTCCCGCAGTTCCGGCAGGTGTTCCAGCCGATGCTGATCGCCGCCGCCGCGGGCCTGGCGCTGGTGATGGCGCGGATCTTCCTGGGCCGGGGCGCGGCGCTGATCGCCGCCGTGATCGCCATCGGTCTGCGTGGCATCGTCGCGTTCCTGGTCGCCCCGGTGCTCGATGCGCCGGTCAACTGGTTCCCGCTCTACCTCGGGGCGGCGGTCGTCGTGGAATTGCTCGCCCTCACCCCGCTGTACAAGCGGCCGGTGCTCTTCGGCGCGGTCAGCGGCCTGGGTATCGCCACGGTCGGGCTGTGGATCGAGTCGCTGTGGATCAACGCCGTCTATCCGCTGACCTGGCCGACCAGCATCTGGCCCGAAGCGCTCGGGATGGCCGTCCCGGTCGCCGTCCTCACCGGCGCGTGCGGGGCGATGGTCGGCATGATCCTCACCGGTCGCCGGTTGCCGCGGCGCGCGATCGGCGTCGGGCTGGTCGCGCTGACCGTGTTGGTCATCGGCGTGGCCGCCGCCAACGGCCTGCGCTACACCACGCCGCAGGACGCGACCGCGCAGGTGACGCTGACCGAGGCGCAGGGTCCCGGCGACGGCCGCTTCGTCACCGCCGATGTGCGCCTCAACCCGCCGGACGTCGTGAGTGACGACCCGAACTGGGTGGCGGTGCTGGGCTGGCAGGGTGGCCTGGCCAACGAGCGTGGGCAATTCATCGACATCCTGGAGCAGGTCGGTCCGGGACACTACGTCTCGACCGAACCGATGCCGGTCTCGGGCACGTGGAAGACGCTGCTGCGCGTGCACGACGGCAGGACCCTGGCGGCTGTGCCGATCTACCTGGCCGGCGATCCCGGCATCGGGGCCGAAGAGGTGCCGGCCGATCCGCAGTTCACCCGGCCGTTCGTCTCCGAGATCACCATCCTGCAGCGTGAGCGCAGCCCGGACATCCCGCAGTCGCTGTGGTTGATCGGCTGCCTGGTCGTGCTGTTCTGCACGCTGGCGATGGTCGCGGGCATCACCTGGGGCGGCGGCCGCATCAACAACAGCGAGCCCAGTGGCAGCGAGGCCGAACTCCAGCCGTTCGCGCAGTCATGACCCCTGCTCCGGATATCACCTATCTGGCCGACCATCCGATCTGGATCGCGGTGCCGGCGTTCGCGCCGGCCATCGTGGTCGCCGGTGTGGTTGTCTACATCGCGGCGAAGAACCGCCGAAAGGACGGCGGTCCGCACGATCACGAAGGGACACCGTGAGCCACGCTGGACGACGCATCGCATCCGTTCTCAGTGTGACCGTCGCGGCGTTGCTGGTGGCTGCCTGCGGCAGCTCTCAGGACGTCGGCGAGGAAACCGCCGCGAGCATGTCGCCGACCCCGCCGTCGGAGTCGACCATCAGCCCGTCGGACATGACCGATCAGCAGCAGCCGCCCAATCGGCTGACCATCGACGTGTCGATCCAGGGTGGCAACGTCACCCCGACCAACGCCGAGTTGCAGGGCAAGGTCGGTGAGCCCATCGTCGTGCGGGTCAACAGCGACGCCGCCGACGAACTGCACGTGCATTCGGTGCCCGACCACACCTTCCCCATCGAGGCCAAACCGGGTCAGCAGTTCCAGTTCACCGTCGACGTGCCCGGCAACGTCGAGATCGAACTGCACGACCTGCACCGGGTGATCGCCAGCGTGCAAGTCCAGCCGTGACCGCCGGGACGCACGTCTCGGTCCTCGCGCACGGCCTCGGCGGCTCCACCGACCTGCCGATCCCGTACACCTACGCGTTGCTCGGTGCGGCGTGGGCGCTGACCGCGACCTTCGCGGTGGTGGCGCTGGCCTGGCGCGAACCGAAGTTCGACGAGAACCGGCCGGGTCGTGCGCTGCCGCAGTGGGTCACCGCGGCCGTCGACGCGCCGGTCACCCGCTGGCTGCTGGCCATCGCCGGCCTGCTGCTCACGGTGTGGGTGGCGATGGCCGCGTTCCTCGGCCCGCAGAACGCCGAGAACGCGCTGCCCGGCGTCTTCTACGTGCTGATGTGGGTGGGGCTGGTCGCCGCGTCGTGGGCGATCGGCCCGGTGTGGCGGGTGATCTCTCCGGTGCGGGCGCTGTACCGGGTACTGCAGCTGCACCGCCGCAAGAACCGCCCGGCGTATCCGGCGGGGCTCGGGTACTGGCCCGCGGCGGCCGGGCTGTTCGCCTTCGTGTGGCTGGAACTGGCCAGCCCCGATCCCGGCTCGATCGGCGCGATCCGGACGTGGCTGCTGATCTATCTGGCCGTGACGTTCGCCGGGGCCCTGTGGTTCGGTGACCGGTGGTGCGCCCGCGCCGACCCGTTCGAGGTCTACGGCGTGGTGGCCTCGCGCCTGTCGGCGTTCAGGCGCCAACCCGACACCGGCCGCATCGCGATCGGCAACCCCTTCGACCACCTGCTCACGCTGCCGGTCCGGCCCGGCACCGTCGCGGTGCTGTCGGTGCTGCTCGGTTCCACCGCGTTCGACAGCTTCTCGGCGATGCCGGTCTGGCGTAACTTCGTCGACTCCACCGCCGGTTCCCCGCTGGCGGCGACCCTGCTCAAGACCGCAGGACTGGCGGCCTTCGTGCTGATCGTCGCGGGCACGTTCACCGCGGCCGCGATGGCCACCGGCGGGGTGGACAGGGCACGGCGCCGCGCTCTGCCCGGGCTGATGTCCCATTCGCTGATCCCGATCGTGATCGGCTACGTGTTCGCCCACTACCTGTCCTACCTGGTCGAACGCGGTCAGCAGACGATCATCCTGTTGGCTGATCCGCTGCAGCGGGGCTGGAACCTGTTCGGACTCGGCGACGCCGAGGTGAGCTACGTGCTGTCCATGCATCCGTCGGTGCTGGCCACGCTGAAGGTCGCCTTCGTGGTGGCCGGGCACATGGCCGGCGTGATCGCCGCCCACGACCGCGCACTGCGGCTGCTGCCCAAAGCGCACCGGATCACCGGTCAGCTGGCGATGATGCTCGTCATGGTGGGCTATACGTTTACCGGGTTGTATCTCTTATTCGGTGGTTGAGGTCACACCGAAGGGTTAATCTGACCTTGTGCCCCCCGATGACTCACTGGAGCGGGCACTGGCCGGTGGAGCCCCGCAGAATGTCGGTTGGTTCCGATTCCACTTCGCTGAGGAACGCTGGGAGTGGTCCGATCAGGTTCAGCTGATGCACGGTTACGAACCGGGTTCGGTCACCCCCACCACCGATCTGGTGCTCGCACACAAGCACCCGGACGACTACGTCGCGGTGGCGGCCACCCTTGACGACATCCGCCGCACCCGGCGCACCTTCAGTACCCGGCACCGGATCATCGACACCCACAAGCGGGTTCACGACGTCGTGGTGATCGGCGACCGGATGGTCGACGACACCGGCGACATCATCGGCACGCAGGGCTTCTACGTCGACGTGACGCCCAGCCGGTCGGAGTCCTCCACGCGGGAGATGGCCGCGGCCACCGCGGCGGCGATGGCCGAACACCGCGCCGCGATCGAACGCGCCAAGGGCATGCTGATGCTGGTCTACCGCGTCGACGCGGTGGCGGCGTTCGAACTGCTCAAGTGGCGGGCGGCGGAGGCCGGGGTGCGGTTGCGGATCTTCGCCGAACGGTTGCTGGCCGATTTCACCGCGCTGTACTACGAGGAGACGCTGCCGCCCCGGTCGGCGTTCGACCACCTGCTGCTCACCGTGCACCACCGGGTCCGCGCCGCGGGTGTGTGAGCACCACAGGCGCGACTAGCGTGGGGCCATGCGCGCACTCATCGTGGTCGACGTCCAGAACGACTTCTGCGAGGGTGGCTCGCTGGCCGTGACCGGGGGCGCCGAGGTGGCCCGGCGGCTCACCGACCTGCTCGCCACCGACGCCGGGTACGCCCACGTGGTGGCGACCAAGGACTTCCACATCGATCCGGGCGAGCACTTCTCCGACACCCCGGACTACCGGGTGTCGTGGCCGCGGCACTGCGTGGCCGGCACCCCGGGTGCGGAGTTCCACCCGCAGTTCGATCCGGCGGCGGTCGAGGCGGTGTTCACCAAGGGTGAGTACTCCGCGGCCTACAGCGGCTTCGAGGGCAGCGACGCCGACGGCACCGGGCTGGCCGACTGGCTGCGCACCCGCGGTGTGGACGAGGTGGACGTCGCCGGCATCGCCACCGACTACTGCGTGCGCGCCACCGCCGCCGATGCGGTCGCGGCCGGATTCACCACCCGCGTGCTGCTGGACCTCACCGCCGGGGTCGCCGCGGACTCCACCGCCGAGGCCGTCGACGCACTGCGTGCGGCGGGCGTCGAAGTGGCCTGATTGGGTATACCTCCGTCCGCGTCGGTCCGGTCACCGGTCACCGTGCCGTCCGGCACCCCGGCCCGTATCGTCGCTGTCTCTGTCCGTTGTTTCGTTGTCACCAGGAGCGTGCAATCTTGGCCGCAGCCCCCAACCCCCACGTCCCCACCGAAATCTGGCCGGGTAAGGCTTACCCGCTCGGGGCGACGTACGACGGCTTCGGCACCAATTTCGCCCTGTTCAGCGAGGCGGCCGAGCGTGTCGAGCTGTGCCTGTTCGACGCCGACGGGGAGCAGACGGCCTGCTTCACCCTGCCCGAGGTGGACGGCTTCGTGTGGCACGGGTTCATCCCGAACATCGAGCCCGGTCAGCGCTACGGCTACCGGGTGCACGGCACCTACGACCCCGCCACCGGGCAACGCTGCAATCCCAACAAGCTGCTGCTCGACCCCTACGCCAAGGCCATCGACGGCACCTTCGACTGGGGCCAGCCGCTGTTCAGCTACAACTTCGGTGATCCCGACAGCCGTAACGACGACGACTCGGCGCCGTTCATGCCCAAGTCCGTGGTCATCAACCCCTACTTCGACTGGGGGGTGGACCGGCCGCCGGGTCATGAGTACGCCGACACGGTGATCTACGAGGCCCACGTCAAGGGGCTGACGCAGACCCACCCCGACATCCCCGAGCAGATCCGCGGCACGTACTCCGCGGTGGCGCACCCGGTGATCATCGAGCACCTCAAGTCGCTGGGCGTCAACGCGATCGAGTTGATGCCGGTGCACCACTTCGCCAACGACTCCACGCTGGTGGAGAAGGGGCTGTCGAACTACTGGGGTTACAACACGATCGGCTTCTTCGCCCCCGACCCCAAGTACACCTCGAGCGCCAACCCCGGCGGTCAGGTGCAGGAGTTCAAGGCGATGGTGCGCGCGCTACACGAGGCGGGCATCGAGGTGATTCTCGACGTGGTCTACAACCACACCGCCGAGGGCAACCACATGGGCCCGACCCTGTCGTTCCGCGGCATCGACAACGGCGCGTACTACCGCCTGGTCGAGGACGACAAGCGCTACTACATGGACTACACCGGCACCGGCAACAGCCTCAACGTCGGCCATCCGCACGCGCTGCAGCTGATCATGGACTCGCTGCGGTACTGGGTGACCGAGATGCATGTCGACGGCTTCCGGTTCGACCTCGCCTCCACGCTGGCCCGCGAGTTCTACGACGTCGACAAGCTGGCGACGTTCTTCGAACTCGTGCAGCAGGATCCGACGGTCAGTCAGGTGAAGCTGATCGCCGAGCCGTGGGACGTCGGGCCCGGCGGTTATCAGGTCGGCGGGTTCCCCCCGCAGTGGACGGAGTGGAACGGCAAGTACCGCGACACCGTGCGAGACTTCTGGCGCGGCGAGGATGCGACGATCGACGAGTTCGCCTCCCGGTTGACCGGGTCGTCGGATCTCTACGAGAGCACGTCGCGCCGGCCGGTCGCATCGATCAACTTCGTCATCGCCCACGACGGCTTCACGCTGCGGGACCTGGTGTCCTACAACGAGAAACACAACGAGGCCAACGGCGAGGACAACAACGACGGCGAGAGCCACAACCGGTCGTGGAACTGCGGAGTGGAGGGCCCCACCGACGATCCGGAGGTCAACGCATTGCGTTCGCGCCAGCAGCGCAATTTCCTGACCACCCTGTTGCTGTCGCAGGGCGTGCCGATGATCTGCCATGGTGACGAACTGGGCCGCACGCAGAACGGCAACAACAACGTCTACTGCCAGGACAACGAGCTGTCCTGGATCGACTGGGAGAGCGCGGACAAAGAACTGATCGAGTTCACCCAGAAGGTCTCCGCGCTTCGTGCCGAGCACCCGGTGTTCCGCCGCCGCCGGTTCTTCTCCGGCCGCCCGGTGCGCCAGCGCGGCGCCCCCGGGCTGCCGGACATCGCATGGTTCGCCCCGGACGGTTCGGAGATGACCGATGAGGACTGGGACAGCGGTTTCGCCAAGTCCATCGCCGTGTACCTCAACGGGCAGGGCATTCCGGACCTCGACGTACGCGGGCAGCGGGTCACCGACGACTCATTCGTGCTGTGCTTCAACGCCTACCACGAACCGCTCGAGTTCGTCATGCCCGCAGCGGAATTCGGGCGGGCGTGGCTGCCGGTGATCAACACCGCCGACGACGCCGACGACCGCGAGTCGGTCAGTGCGGGCACCAAGATCGCAGTCGCCGGGCGGTCGGTGCTGGTGCTTCAGGCAGTCAACGAGCCCTAAAGACGGCACAGAGAAGGGGAGGAAGACCGTCAGGCGGTCCTCCTCCCCTTCTTGGGTGTGAGACCTATTCCACGACCGGGAAGAACGCCTCGCCGTCTTCGGGGGTTCCGCTCACCTGGCCGGCGTCGGTTCCATGGTGGTCGGGGTCGAGGTGGTCCACCTCGTCGTCGGTCAGTTCCACGGTGTCCCCGGCGGCCGCATCGCCGGCGGGCGGCACGGCCGCCTCGTCGGGCACCTCCGCGTCGAGCTTCTCGTCCAGCGATTCCCCGCCACCGACTTCTCCGCGGGGCCGGTCATAGGACCGGTCCGCCTCGCTCCACGAATCGGGCGGGTCCACCACGTTGTCGCCGTCGTCATTGCGGACGTCGTCGGAGTCCAGTGCGTCCGTCGGCCGGAGGGTGTCTCCGGTGCCGCCCTGGTCGTTGGCGGACTCGAAGTCGATGTTGTCGGTCATATCGGCCCGGTTGCCCCGCGGGCCTGTCGACTAAACGTGCGTCGACGCCGTAATCGGCCGCGTACCAGCCAGTATGAGATGTTTGCCTTGTCGTGGAAACATCAAACGGTTGCGGTGCCGCACAGCACGACTCGCCAAGATCGAATTTTCCTGAGTGTCAATCTCGGCGGACCGGGCCGCCCGTATGCTCCCGATCATGCCGCCGCAGCGCGACCGCGCGACGTCGCTCGACGACTGGATCGAAGCCGGTTTCGCCGTCATGGCCGAGGGCGGGACGGATGCGTTGCGGATCAGCCGGCTGTGCGCGCGCCTCAACGTCACCAAGGGCAGCTTCTACTGGCACTTCACCGACATCCAGGCCTACCGCGCCGCCCTGGTCGAAGCGTGGGGAGAGTTGCGCGACCGGGAACGCCGGAACTTCACCCGAATGACCGAGCTGCCACCGCGGCAGCGGCTCGCCGTGATGATGGACACGCTGACCCATCCGCCACACTGGGCCGTCGAGCGGATCATGCGGACCTGGGCGCTGACCGACGCGCGGGTCGCCGACAAGGTGCGGCTGGGCGATCGGCGGGTGCTCGCGGCGGTCCGCCAGGCGCTCATCGACGACGGGCTTTCCGCCGAGGACGCCGACCTGCGGTCGGCGATCATGTTCGCCGCCGGAATCGGCCTGCTGCACGCCGCCGACCCGACCCAGGAGGCGCCGCCCGAGCTTCGTGAGCAGTTCCTGGACTTCATGCTCCGCCGTTGATCCGCTCGTGCGCGGTCAGCAGGATGTGGTCCATGGTGGCCGCACCCGCCTTGGGTAACAGCCCGGCCGCGGTCACCTCCGCGACGAAGCGTTCGGCGATGTCGCGCAGCTTGACGTTGGACTCCTGAGACCGCCAGGCGAGGATCTCGAACGCCCGCTCCGCGGTGATGCCGTGGGCGAGCATCAGCATCCCCATCGCCTGGTTGATCGTCGCCCGCCGCGCGGCGATGACGGCGATCACCTCGTCGAGTGAGCGGCGCACGTCGGAGTCGAATTCGTCGGACACGTCGACGTAGAACCCGGAGGTGCCGATGACCGTGCCGTCGTGGGCGTGCAGGCTGTCCCCCACCACCACGACCAGACGGACCTGCCCGGCGGTGTCGACGATGCGGTGCCTGCTGCTGAACGGGACACCGGCCCGGCGCACCTGCTCGACGAGCCGGGCCACCGCCGGCCGGTCGTCGGGATGGGTGTGGCCGACGATCGACTCGGAGGTCGGGACGGCCGTGCCCGTTGCATAGCCGAACATCCGCGCCACCTCGTCAGACCAGATCCAGCGGTCCTCCTCGGCGACGTAGGAGAAGCTGCCGGCCATCGGCCAGCCGGCCGTGGCCCGCAGATGCGGCGCGTCCACGTCGAGTCCCTTCGCCCGGGGGTGGCCCTCGATTATGGCCGCGAACCCGCACGCCCTGGGCGTTTTTGCCACGCAGCGGCGGGTTCGCGGCGGCGCTTACTACTGACCGGTAGCAAGCCCGACCAACCGGTGAGTTAGTGTGCACACAGGCCCGCAGCCACGAGACGGAGTCACACATGCAACTCGCGCTGACCGACGAGGAAGCCGCCTTCCGCGACGAGCTTCGCACCTTCTACCGGACCCAGATCCCGGCCGAGATCCGCGAACGGTCCCGGCAGGGCGGCGAGGTGTCCAAGGACGACATCGTCACCACCCACAAGATCCTGCACGAGCACGGTCTGGCCGTCCCGAACTGGCCTGTCGAGTGGGGCGGCAAGGACTGGACGCCCACCCAGCACCAGATCTGGCTGGACGAGATGCAGCTGGCGTGCGTTCCCGAACCTCTGACGTTCAACGCCAAGATGGTCGGCCCGGTGATCGCCGAGTTCGGTTCCCAGGAGGTCAAGGAGCGGTTCCTGCCGCCCACCGCCGCGCTGGACATCTGGTGGTGCCAGGGCTTCTCCGAACCGGAGGCCGGCTCCGACCTGGCCTCGCTGCGCACCACCGCGATCCGCGACGGCGACACCTACGTCGTCAACGGCCAGAAGACCTGGACCACGCTCGGCCAGCACGCCGACTGGATCTTCAACCTGGTGCGCACCGACCCGCAGGCGCCCAAGAAGCAGGCCGGCATCTCGTTCCTGCTGATGGACATGAACACCCCGGGCATCACGCTGCGCCCGATCAAATTGATCGACGGCAGCTACGAGGTGAACGAGGTCTTCTTCGAAGACGTCCGGGTGCCCGCCGATCAGCTCGTCGGCGAGGAGAACCAGGGCTGGACCTACGCGAAGTTCCTGTTGGGCAACGAGCGCACCGGCATCGCTCAGGTCGGCCGCACCAAGGTCAAGCTCGCCGACGTCAAGGCGCGCGCCAAGGCGTCCGGCCTGATCGACGATCCGCTGTTCGCGGCGCGGCTGGCCGAGGCCGAGAATGACGTGCTGGCACTGGAACTCACCCAGATGCGGGTGGCGTCCGGCTCCGCCGACGGGAAGCCGAACCCGGCGTCGTCGGTGCTCAAACTGCGGGGCAGCCAGCTGCAGCAGCTGGCCACCGAACTGCTCGTCGAGGTGGCCGGCCCCGACGCGCTGCCCTACGAGGCGGGTGACGGCATCGCCTCGCCCGAGTGGGCGCAGCGCAGCGCGCCCACGTACCTGAACTACCGCAAGACGTCGATCTACGGCGGCAGCAACGAGGTTCAGCGCACCATCATCGCGTCGACCATTCTGGGATTGTGAGGTAGGCAGCCATGGACTTCGACTTCAGCGACGAGCAGGAGCTGCTGCGCGACACCAGCCGTGAGGTGCTGTCGCGGACCTACGACATCGAGACGCGGCTCAAGGTGCTCGACTCCGACCTGGGCTGGAGCCGCGACGTGTGGAACCAGCTCGCCGAGATCGGCATCCTGGGCCTCGGTTTCGAGGAGGAGGCCGGCGGACAGCTCGAGATCATGGTGGTGGCCACCGAGGTCGGCCGCCGGCTCGCTCCCGAACCGGTGCTCGCCGGCGCGCTGATGCCCGGTGCGGTGCTCGCCGAGGCGGGCAGCGATGAACAGCGCCAACTGCTCGACGAGGTGGCCGCCGGGCAGCGGCTGCTGGCCTTCGCCCACGCCGAACCCGGGACGCGGACCGGCGCCTCGACTGTCGCGACCACCGCTGCCCAGCAGGGCGATTCGTGGTCGCTGAGCGGCCGCAAGAATCCGGTCATCGCCGGCGACTGCGCGGACACGCTGATCGTCAGCGCCGCACTGCCCGACGGCGGTACGGGTCTTTTCCTGGTGGACGCCGCAGAGGTGACCCGCACCGCGTTCCGCACCTTCGACGGCCAGCGCGGCGCGCAGATCGACCTCGACAGGGTCGGCGCGCAGCCGCTGGGCTCCGGCGGCGACGCCACCGAGGTGATCTCGCGGGCGCTGGTGCGGATGCAGTCCGCGCTGTGCGCGGAGGCCCTGGGCGCGATGGAGGAGGCGCTGCGGCTGACCACCGATTACCTGAAGAGCCGCAAGCAGTTCGGCGTCACGCTGAGCAAGTTCCAGACGCTCACCCAGCGCGCGGCCGACATGTACGTCTCGCTGGAGTTGGCCCGCAGCATGACCTACTACGCGGCCATGTCGATCGCCGACGGCAACCTCGACCCGGCTATCGCCGCGCGAGCCAAACTGCAGATCGGGCGGTCGGGCCGACACATCGCGCAGGAGGCCATCCAGCTGCACGGCGGCATCGGCGTCACCGCCGAGTACCCGGTGGGGCATTACGCGGCGCGGCTGACCGCGATCGGCCACACGCTGGGGTCGGCGCAGGACCAGCTGCACGTGCTGATCGGGGGGCTGTCCGGCTACGAGGTCGTCACGGTTTAGGAGGCCGCCGCGATGCGGGCGATCGAGCGCATCGGGATCGGCAGCCAGTCCGGCCGGTACCGGGCCTCGTACCCGGCCTCGTAGACGGCCTTGTCGAGTTCGTAGGCGGCGAGCAGTTCGGCCTGCGCACGCGGGTCGGCGCCCGCCGCGGCCGCGTAGCCGGCGCAGAACGCGTCGACGTTGCGCGCCACCCACTGCTGCGCGCGGGCCGCGAGCCCGTCGTCGCCGCCGCGTTCGATGAGTCGCGCGTAGGCCGCGTACTCGTAGGACCGCAGCATGCCGGCGACGTCGCGCAGCGGTGAGTCGGGTCGGCGGCGCTCGGTGAGCGGTTGGCCGGGTTCGCCCTCGAAGTCGATCAGCAGCCACCCGTGGGATGAGCGCAGCACCTGTCCCAGGTGCAGGTCGCCGTGGACGCGGTGGACGGCGATGTCCTGTCCGGCCAGGGCTCGGTAGCGCGCCTCGATGTCGGCGACGTAGGGCTGCAGTTCCGGCACGGCGGCCGCGGTGGCCGCCAACCGCTCGAGCACGGTGTCGGCGGGAAACGCGGCGGTCGAGGTGCCCAGTTCGGCGGCCAGCGTGGCGTGCACCGACGCGACCGCCTCGCCGAGGCGGTGGGAATCGCCCGCGAAGTCCCCCTCGCCGGTGGCGCCGTCGAGTACCGCGTGCGCATCGGCCAGCGCCATGTCCCACCCCTCGGTGGAGCCGGCCGCGAACTCGTTGACCATGCCCAGCGCGTAGGGCTCCCCGTCGAGGGTGGTGTCGAACGAGCCGAACAGCCGGGCCGCGTGCGCATTGCCGGCCCGGCCGAGCACCCGGTTGAGCTCGATGTCGGGGTTGATGCCCGGGCTGATCCGGCGGAAGACCTTGAGCATCGCCTCCTTGCCGAAGATGACGCTGGTGTTGGACTGTTCGGCGCCCGACACCTTCGGGGTGGCGTCCAGCGGCAGCGTCACGCCCGGCTCCTTGACGAACGTGATGTCGCCGACCCGCGCCGACCCGTCGATCAGCGACAGCAGGTGGTGCGCCGCCCCCGGATCGTGCAGGGCGTCATAGCCGGTGCGGTCCCCGTCGACGCCGATCAGCGCCTTGTCGTCGGCCGCCCCGGACCCGGTGCCCCACCGCACCACCACCTGGTAGCGCTCGGGCGGTCCGGCGGCGAAGTTCGCGTCGATCAGCACCAGGTCGAGGTCGTCGCGCAGCGCGACCGCGGCCGCCGAGGTGACGGAGACCAGTTCGCGGCTGCGCCCGGCGTACCAGCGCTGCTGCGGGAGCCATCGGTCGAACGGCAGTGTCGTGTCCATCGATCTTCAGACCTACCCATCGCGGACGGAACTGAACCCCTGAGCGGTATCGTGCCGCAGGTGGCCAACCGCGATCACGGCGACCCG
Source organism: Mycobacterium sp. PS03-16 (assembly GCF_004570325.1). Classification (GTDB taxonomy): domain Bacteria; phylum Actinomycetota; class Actinomycetes; order Mycobacteriales; family Mycobacteriaceae; genus Mycobacterium. The sequence goes on from NZ_SPQO01000026.1 coordinate 64,742, forward strand.
GGCGACGCACCGTCTGTGCCCCCGCCGCTGCGCCCACCCGCCTCGTCGGTGCGGCCGTCGGCCGCCGAGGAGGCCCGCACCATCGCCGCATCCACCAATGCCGGCACGCTGGCCACGCTGACCGCCGCCGGGGATCCGTGGGCGTCGTTCGTCACCTACGGTCTGCTGGGCGGCGCCCCGGTGCTGTGTGTGTCGAACCTCGCCGAACACGGCCGCAACCTGGCCGGCGATCCGCGCGCGAGCATCGCGATCGTCGCGCCCGCGACCGAGGCCGATCCGCTGGCCAACGGCCGCGTCACGCTGGCCGGGGTGGTCGAGCGGCCCACCGGGGACGAGGCGGCCGCCGCGCGGGAGGCGCATCTGGCCGCGGTGGCCGCTGCGAAGTACTACATCGACTACAGCGATTTCACGCTGTGGGTGCTGCGGGTGCGGCGGGTGCGCTGGGTCGGCGGCTACGGCCGGATGGATTCCACGACCGGCGACGCCTACGCCGCCGCCGCACCGGATCCGGTGGTACCGCACGCCGCTGGCGCGATCGCCCACCTCAACGCCGACCACGCCGACGCGCTGCTGGCGATGGCGCAGGAGCTCGGCGGCTATCCCGACACCACCGCGGCCACCTGCACGGGCGCCGACCGGTACGGGCTCGACCTGCGGGTGGCCACCGCGCGCGGCGTCGCCTACACCCGGGTGGGCTACGCCGCGCCGATCGACTCGTACGATCAATTGCGCGCGGCCGCCGTGGAATTGACGAAGCGGGCCCGGCAGGGCTGAGCCTCACTCGCCGGTGCAATAAAGTCGCCGGTATGCCTGAACCGACCGAACGTCCCGAGACCTGGCACGCGGCGTTCGACCTGATCCGCACCCGCGGCTACGAACACCGCGCCGAACCGTTCAAGCTCGCCAGCGGTCAGCTCAGCCACGACTACATCGACGGCAAGTACGCCGTCGACAACGGGGCGCGGCTGACGGTCGTGAGCCGCGCGGTCGCCGACCTCGCCGCCGCGCACGGTATCGAGTTCGACGCGGTCGGCGGGCTCACCATGGGCGCCGACCCGCTGGCCCACGGAGTCGCGATGGTCACCGGCGCGGCGTGGTTCTCGGTGCGCAAGGAGCAGAAGCAGCGCGGCCGCGAACAGTGGATCGAGGGCACCCGCATCGAACCCGGTATGCGGGTGCTGCTGGTGGACGACGTGATCAGCACGGGCGGATCGACGGCGCTGGCCTTCGACCGCGTGGTCGCCGCCGGGGCGGTGGTCACCGGGGTCATCCCGATGGTCGACCGCGGCGACGTCGCCGCCGAACTGTTCGCTGCCCGCGGCGTGCCGTTCGTCGCGCTGGTCACCTACCGCGATCTGGGCATCGAACCGATCAAGGCGGTCTAGCCGGCGATCACCAGCACCGGGTTGGGCTCGACGCCGACGGTGACGGCATCGCCCGGATGCAGCTGCGCGGCCGCCGAACTGGGCAGCTGCGCCGACAGCGTCGTTCCGTCGGCCAACGCGCACGACACCCGGGAGATCGGGCCGAGGAACGCCACCGAGCTGACCGTGGCGTTGCCCGCGCCGCCTGCGGTCACGGTGACCGCCTCCGGGCGGACCAGCGCCACCCCGGCGCCGTCGCCGATCGACCCGTCCAGCATCGGCACCGTCGTGTCCAGCAGATGCGCGCGTCCCCCGGCCACGCGCGCCGCCACCTTGTTGTTGAGCCCGACGAATTCGGCCACGAACGGCGTGGCCGGGTTCGCGTACACCTCGGCGGGCGGGGCGAGCTGCTCGAGTCGGCCGTGGCTCATCACCCCGACCCGGTCGGCGACGGCCAGCGCCTCCTCCTGGTCGTGGGTGACGAACAGCGTGGTGGTGCCGACCTCGAGTTGCACGCGGCGGATCTCGTCGCGCAGTTGGGCGCGGACCTTCGCGTCGAGCGCCGAGAGGGGTTCGTCGAGCAGCAGTACCCGCGGCTGAATCGCCAGCGCGCGGGCCAGCGCGACGCGCTGCTGCTGCCCGCCGGACAGCTCCCGCGCGTACTTGTGGGTGTGCGCCGACAGCCCCACCAGTTCGAGCATCTCGGCGGCGCGGGTGGTCCTGTCCTGCTTGCCTTTTCCGCGCATCTTCAGGCCGAACGCGACGTTGTCGAGCACGGTCAGGTGGGGGAACAGGCTGTAGGCCTGGAACACCATGCCCATATCGCGCTTGTTGGCCGGCACCCGGCTGACGTCGCGCCCGTCCACCGACACCGACCCCGACGTCGCCTCGTCGAGCCCGGCCAGGATGCGCAGCGCGGTGGTCTTCCCGCAGCCGGACGGGCCGAGCAGCGCGACCAGTTCGCCGGGTTTCATGTGCAGGGTCAACCCGTCGAGCGCCTTGACGGTGCCGTACACCCGGGTCAGGTCGTTGAGTTCGACGGCGACTCCGGCAGTCATGGGGCTCCAATCGGATCGGCGCGGCGTCGCCCGCGAGTGGCGAGTGAGAGGGCGAGCAGCAGAACGAATCCGAACAGCAGCACGGCCAGCGACGCCGCCACCGAGGTGGGCCCGTCGGACTTGCCGAGCGCCACGATCTGCACCTGCAGCGTCTGGTAGCCGCTCAGCGAGGCGATTGTGTACTCGCCGAGCACCACCGCGATCGAGATGAACGCCGCCGACAGGATGCCCGACCAGATGTTGGGCACCACCACCCGCAGGATCGTGGTGGTCCAGCCGGCGCCCAGCGAGCGCGCCGCCTCCGACAGCGTCTGCAGGTCGATCCCCGACAGTGCCGCGTCGATCGCCCGATAGGCGAACGGCAGCACCAGTACCACGTAGACGAAGGTCAGCGTCAGTGCGGATTCACCGAGGAAGTACGTCACCCACAGGTAGACGTTGCGCAGGCCGACGACGATCACCAGCGCCGGGATGGTCAGCGGGAGCAGGCACAGGAACTCGACCGGGCGCCGCGCCCACGGCGCGCGCAGGCGCACCCAGATCATCGTCGGCACCAGCACCGCCAGCATGGCCGCGACGGTGAACACCGCGAGCAGCAGTGACACCACGATGGCCTGGTACAGCGCCTCGTCGGCGACGAGGTTCTGCCAGGCCTGCAGCGTGCGGCCGCCGTTGATCAGATCGCGGGTGGAGAAGTCGGCCATGGCGTAGAGCGGGAAGCAGAAGAACAGCCCGAACACCACCCAGAGGACCGCGCGCACCACCCGCGTCACTGCAGCCACCTCGCGGTGCGGCGCACCAGCGCGTTGTAGGCGACCATCACCACCGCGACCACGACGATCATCTCCAGGGCGAGCGCGTAGGCGAACCCGGACTGGCCGAGCACCACCTCGCTGGTGAGCGCGGAGCGGATCAGCAGCGGCACGATCGGGCTGCCCTGGCTGACCAGTGCCGCCGCGGTGGCGTAGGCGGCGAACGCGTTGGCGAACAGCAGCAGCACCGACCCGAGGAACGCCGGGGTCAGCAGCGGGACGCCGACCTCGCGCCAGTACCGCCACGTCGAGGCGCCCAGGCTGACGGCGGCCTCCCGCCACTGCTCGCGCAGGCCCTCCAGCGCGGGGACGAACACGATGACCATGAGCGGGATCTGGAAGTAGGTGTAGACCAGGATCAGCCCGGACAGGCTGTACAGCCACCCGGATCCGGCGAGGTTCCAGCCCAGCGCCTGCTGCACCCACAGCGTCAGCACACCGTTGAGGCCGACCGTGGCCAGGAACGCGAATGCCAGTGCCACACCGCCGAATTGGGCCAGCACGCTGCACAGTGCCAGCACCCCGCGGCGCACCATCGACTCGGGTGGGCTGCTGACGATCAGCCACGACAGCCCCGCCCCGCACACCGCCCCGATCAGCGCGGTGCTGCCCGACAGCAGCACGCTCTTCCACAGGGCCGCAAGCGCGGTGGCGGAGAACAGCGCGCCGATGCGCTCGAGGGAGAACGCGCCGTCGACGACGAAGGCGCTCACCACCACCGTGACCGTCGGGATGATCAGGAAGATCGTCAGGACGGCGAGGAACGGCAGCAGCGGCACCCCGTCGCGCAGGCGCCGGACGAGGACGCTCATACCGGTGGCGTCAGCCGATCGCGCCGGCCCAGTTGGCCGACAGGTACTCGGTGGCCTTCTTGTTCTGTTCCTCGGACACGATCACCGGCTCGCCCTCGACCGGGGGCAGCGCATCCCAGGCGGCCTGGTCGATGGTGCCCGCCTGCTGCATCGGTTCGGCGCGCACCGGGCGGGCACCGCCGGCGAGGTAGAGGTTCTGGCCCTCGTCGCTGTAGAGGAACTCCTGCCACAGCCGGGCGGCCGCGGGGTGCGGTGCGTCGGAGTTGATGGCCTGGAAGTAGTAGCCCGCGACGGCCGGTCCCGGCGGGACGACGACCGTCCAGCTCGGCAGCTTCGCGGTCTCCGCGGCATTCAGGTAATCCCAGTCGATGACCACGGGAGTCTGCCCGGATTCGATGGTGGCCGGGGTCGGGTCGACCGGCAGGAAGTTGCCGGCTTCGTTGAGCTTGCGGAAGAACTCGACGCCGGGGGCGATGTCGTCGGCCGAGCCGCCCTGGCTCATCGCGACCATCATCACGCCGGAGAACGCCGCACCGGCCTGGGTGGGGTCGCCGTTCAGCGCGACCTTGCCGCGGTACTCCGGCTTGAGCAGGTCGTTGACGCTGGTGATCGGCGGCACCTTGGTCGAGTCGTAGCCGATCGACATGAAGCCGCCGTAGTCGTTGACCCAGGTGCCGTCGGGATCCTTGAACTCCGCGGGGATGTCGTCGAACGTCTCCACCCGGTAGGGCGCGAACATCGCGGTGTTGGCCAGCGCGACGGACTGGCCGAGGTCGAACACGTCGGGGGCGGTGCTCTTTCCGCGCTGCTGGTTGGCGGCGTTGATCTCGTCCTGGCTGGCGGCGTCGGGCTGCGCCGAGTTCACCTTGATGCCGTACTTCTTGGCGAAGGTGTCGATGATCGTGCCGTAATTGGCCCAGTCCGGGGGCAGCGCAATGACATTGAGCTCGCCTTCGGCCTTGGCCGCTTCGACCAGCTTGTCCATGCCGCCGAAGTCGGCCGCGGAGGTGGCCTCGCCGGCCTTCACGCCGGACTCGGTGTTCTCACCACCGGACTCCTGCTCGGGCGGGGCGCAGGCCGCCAGGCCGAGCACGACGAGGGCGGACGCGGAGGCTGCCAGCAGCCGGGTTGTGATCATTGCCGAACCTTCCGATGGTCAGGAAGCGCGGCGGTGACGCGACGGTTACGGCGTGCGGTCACCGCGGTGAATGGATCCGGACGGACGCGCCGAACCCTACCGTGACCTGGGCGATCAGGCATGGCGTTGACGAAGACCGGGCCGATTCGGCCAGCGGCCGAGCGTTTTCGCTGGTCGCACCGATAGCATCGCACCGTGGCTGAACGCGAAGCCCCAGGGGAGTTCGACTACCGCTGGGACACCCCGCCCCATCAGGGCGGTGCGCGCACGCGCCATGACCCGGCGCCGGAGTACGGCTACGACGAGGTGTACCAGCCGACCGCGGCCGAGTACACCGACGCTCCCGCGTATGTGGACTCCGAGTATGTGGAGCCCGAGTATGTGGAACCCGAGGCCGCCGGCGAGTTCGACTACCTGATCGGGGATGACGCCGCCGTGGCGCCGCACGACGGGCTCGGTTGGGAGGAGCCGGCGCCCGATCCGGACCGCTTCGACGCCTTCAACGCCAACACGTGGACGTTCCGGCCGCCGCCGACACCGTGGTACCGGACGCGGCAGGCCGTCGCGGTGATCGCGGTGCTGGCGCTGGCCGCGGTCGCGCTGGTGGTGTCGGCGGTGCTGCTGGTGTTCGGCGGGTCGGGCGATTCGGTGAACGAGTCGCCGGCGCCGACCACTCCGCCGTCGTCGAGCGTGCTGCCGAGCCCGTCGCGCACCAGTCAGCCGCCGCCTCCTCCCCCACCACCGCCGCCGCCACCGCCTCCCCCGCCGCCGCCTGCGGAGGCGCCGTCCAACAGCGGACCGGCCTACCGGCCGACGTCGCGCCCGAGCGAGCCGAAGAAGCCGGAGATCGGGGTCACCCGCAGGCCCGAGATCCGCAAGTCGACCGACGAGCCGTCCGGGAACTGACTTCCATGGAGACCCGGTTCGATGCGGTCGGCGCATTCGCCGCGGCACCGAGCGCGACGCTGGCCACGATCAACCCGGACGGTGCGCCACACCTGGTGCCGGTGGTGTTCGCCGTCCGCGGCGACATGGTCTATACGGCGGTCGACGCGAAGCGGAAGTCGACGCACCGGCTACGTCGGCTGAGCAACATCGAGGCCGACGCACGGGTGTGCCTACTCGTCGACCACTATGCGGATGACTGGACGCAGCTGTGGTGGGTGCGCGCCGACGGTGTCGCGGCCGTGCACCACAGCGGTGAGGCGATGGCCACGGGGTATGCGCTGCTACGCCAGAAGTACTCGCAGTATCAGCGGCTTGCGCTGAACGGTCCGGTGATCAGCGTCGAGGTGGCGCGCTGGTCGTCGTGGCAGGCGTGATGCGCCTGCGCAACGGCGCCCACGGCTACGGGGTGGTGACCAAGGCCCTGCACTGGGTGACGGTGGCGGCGATCGTCGCGCAGTTCGCGGTGGGGTGGACGATGGCCGAAGACGACGCGGCGCTGGACCGCGAGAAGGACCGCATCGACGCGCTCGAGGATGCCGGCGAGGAGGCGGCCGAACGGCGGGGTGAGGACGCCGAGGAGCGGTTCGAGGCCGAGATCGACCGGCTCGAGGACGAATTGGACGGCCGCGAGGACGCGCACGTCGCGGACGCGGCGTCGGGTCTGGTGTCCGGGGACGGGCTGCGCGACGGGCTGTCGTTACCGGAGATCCACGTGCTGCTGGGGCTTTCACTCATGGCGCTGGCGGTGCTGCGGGTGGGGTGGCGGCGACTGGGTGGGCTGCCGCCGTGGGCGGCGCAGCTGAGTGCCGGGGAACGGCGCCTGGAAGCCACGCTCGAGAAGCTCCTGCTCGGTCTGCTGTTCGTGGTCCCGGTGACCGGATTGGTGCTGATCGCCGGCGGCGAGCGCTGGCTCGCGCTGCACATCGCCGCGCAGGTACTGCTGCTCGGCGTGATCGCCGTGCATGTCGGGTTGGTGCTCAAACACACGGTGCTGCAGCGAAACCGCCATCTCTCCCGGATGGTGTGACGCTGTGACCGCAGACCGCAGACCGCTGCGATAGCGGCGGTGTCCCAGTAGCAGGGGTGCACCCGGGCGATGCGTCCGTCGGCGCGGGCGTGCACGAGGGTGAGAAGCGCTCTCGGCCGCGTACATCTCCAGCGGAAAGGCTGCGGTCATGTGTCGTCTCCTCACACTCATCGTCACCCGGTAGACGACGGCGGCGTGCCGAACGTGAGATGCGCCGTCAGAACGGTGGTTGGTCGGGGGTGTCGGGTTGGGGTGGGGGTTGCCAGTCCGGTGGGAGGTCTTCGGGTTCGAAGGGGTCGTTGACCCAGGTGCACAGGGGGCTTGTGCTGTGTTGGATGCCTTTG
>NZ_SPQO01000082.1 GCF_004570325.1 Mycobacterium sp. PS03-16
CGCCGGGCGACCTGCCGCCGGGTGCGGTGTGGGCGCTCGACGCGGTGGAGGTCCCGGCGCGGCTGCGCGGCGCGGTGACCGCGCTGCTCGGGGGCGTCGCGGTGGTCGCGGATCTGACCGCCGCGCTGGACCTGGTGGCCGCCCACCCGCACCTGCGCGCGGTGACCGCCGACGGCGACCTGGTGGGCGCGGGCTGGGTGAACGGCGGTTCGGACCGCAAGCCGAGCACGCTGGAGATCGCCTCGGAGATCGACAAGGCCCGCGCGGACCTCGCGGCCTCGGAAACGCAGGTCGCCGAGCTGTCGGCCGCGCTGTCGGGCGCGTTGACCGAGCAGCAGGCCCGACAGGACGCCGCCGAGCAGGCGCTGGCCGCGCTCAACGAATCCGACGCGGCGATCTCGGCGATCTACGAGCAGCTCGGCCGCCTCGGCCAGGAGGCCCGCGCCGCCGACGACGAATGGCGGCGGCTGCTCGCCCAGCGCGACGAACTCGAAGCCGGGCGGATGCGCACCGTCGACGAGCTGATGGAGCTCGAGACCCGCTTGCACAACGCCCAGCAGGCGCCGATGTTCGAGGCCGAGCCGGTCGACCGGCAGGCGTCGATGGCGGCCGCCGAAGCGGCCCGGTCGGCCGAGGTGGAGGCCCGGCTGGCCGTGCGGACCGCCGAGGAACGCGCCAATGCCGTTCGGGGACGGGCGGATTCGCTGCGTCGCGCCGCGGCCGCCGAACGTGAGGCCCGCGTGCGCGCGCAGCGTGCCAAACAGGCCCGCGAACACGCCGCCGCGGTGGCCGGCGTGGTCGCCGACGCGGGCCGCGACGTCGCGGCCCGG
>NZ_SPQO01000027.1 GCF_004570325.1 Mycobacterium sp. PS03-16
GATCTCGGCACCGGCGGCACCGGTGGCTTCACCGGCGCGGGCGGCACGGGCGGCGACGGCGGCACCGGTGGTGACGGCGGTGACGGCGGACCCGGCAGCGGCGGCGGCGTGCCCGGCTCGGGTGGCAGCGGCACCGACCCCGGTGACAACAACAACGGCACCCAGGGCGGCGCCGGCGGGGCCGGTGGTGACGGCGGCGACGGGGCTGCCGCGGCCGACTGACCCGGTCCAGTGAACGCCGAGACTACGGTTGTTGCGCGAAATCGGCGAGATTTCCGTCAACAACCGTAGTCTCGGCGCACCTCAGCCGGCGTAGCCCAGCGCGGCCTTGATCTCGAGGAACTCGTCGAACGCGAACTGGCCCCACTCGCGGCCGTTGCCGCTGCGCTTGTAGCCGCCGAACGGGGCGTTCATGTCGAAGCCGTGGTTGATCGCGACGGAGCCGGCCCGGATCCGTCGCGCCACCGCCCGGGCCCGGTCCAGGTCGGCACCCGAAACATAGCCCGCCAGACCGTAATCCGTGTCATTGGCGATCTCGAGAGCCTGGTCGAGGTCGTCGTAGCCGAGGATGCACAGCACCGGCCCGAAGATCTCCTCCCGGGCGATCGTCATGTCGTTGGTGACGCCGGTGAACACCGTCGGCTTGACGTAGTAGCCGCGCTCGAGCCCGTCGGGCCGGCCACACCCGCCGACCACGACGGTGGCGCCCTCGTCGATCCCCTTCTGGATCAGCCCCTGGATCTTGTCGAACTGCGCCTTAGAGGCGACCGGACCGATCGCGTTCTGGTCATCCGGGTCGCCGACCTTGACCGCACCCGCGACGTCGCGAGCGATCGCGGCGGCCTCATCCATGCGCGAGTTCGGCACCAGCATTCGCGACGGCGCGTTGCAGCTCTGCCCGCTGTTCATCATCATCACCGACACGCCTGCGGTAACGCTCTTGGCGAAGTCGTCGTCGTCGAGCACGATGTTGGGGCTCTTGCCGCCGAGTTCCTGGGTCACCCGCTTGACGGTCGGCGCGGCGTTGCGCGCGACCTCGATGCCGGCGCGGGTCGATCCGGTGAACGACACCATGTCGATGTCGGGGTGGCTGGACAGCGGGGCGCCGACGCCGGGGCCGTCACCGTAGACCAAGTTGTACACCCCGGCGGGAACGCCTGCGGCGTCAATGATCTCGGTGAAGATCTGCGCGGAGTACGGGGCGACCTCCGAGGGTTTGAGCACCATGGTGCAGCCGGTGGCCAGGGCGGGGAACACCTTGCAGGCGATCTGGTTGAGCGGCCAGTTCCAGGGCGTGATCAGCCCGCACACCCCGACCGGTTCCTTGAGCACCAGCGTCGAGCCGTGTTCCTCTTCGAACGCGAAGTTCTTCAGCACGTCGATGGCGGTGGCCAGGTGCCCCATTCCGAGGTTGACCTGCGGACCCGAGGCGAGCGACGCCGGTGCGCCCATCTCCTCGCTGACCGCGTCGGCCAGGTCGCCCGCCCGTTTCTGGTACTCGGCCATGATCGCGCCGAGCACGTCGAGGCGATCCTGCCTGCTGGTCTGCGACCACGTCCCGAACGCGCGGCGCGCCGCCTGCACGGCCACGTCGACGTCGGCCGACGACCCGAGGGCGATGCGCCCGGAGGTCTCCTCGGTGGTCGGGTCGTCGACGTCGAGGGTATTGGGTCGCAGCGGATCGACCCACTGGCCGTCGATGTAGAACTTCAGGTATTCACGCATAACATCAACTCTTCCCTAAACCGGTCGCCTACTGGGTGCCTTCTGCATACCAGGTCCGGAATCGGTCATACTTCGGCATCTCTTCGGAGTTGGCTTTCGGGTCGATGCACACGTGCACCACACCGACCTTCCCGCTCGCGTAGGCGCGGGCGATCGCCGGACCGATCTCGTCCTCCTTCTCGACGAACTCACCGTGGCAACCGAAGCCCTCGGCCACCTTGTCCATCCGGACGTCCTTGCTCCAGTGCACGCCGGGCTGCGGGGACGGCTGGGCGAAGGTCCGCTTGTAGACGCCGACCTCCAGCCCCCACTGGTGGTCGACGCCGACCACGCACACCAGCGGCAGGTTCAGCCGGGCGGCGGTCTCCAGTTCGGCGATGTGGAACAGGAATGCCGAATCACTTGTCAAAAGCATCACGGGGCGCTTGCCGCCCTCGGCGACCGAGGCGCCGATGGCGTACGGCAGCCCGGTGCCGAGGTGGCCGAAGTTCTGGTTCCAGATCACGTCGCGCGGTTTGGACTGCGAGTACGTCCACTGAAAGATCACCGTGGCGCCGCCGTCGCGGACCATGATGCCGTCGTCGAGTTCCTTGAACGCCTTGGTCGCCTCGACGACGTAGCGCGCCGGGTGGATCGGTGACCGTCCCGACGGCGCGCTCTCGGCGAGTTGGGCGAGTTCCTCGGCGTCGGACCTGACCAGGGTCTCCAGGTTGGGTGACGGGGTGCGCGGGGTGTCCCGGAGCGCCGCGACGAGTTGCGGCACGACGCCGCGCAGATCCCCGACCAGCGGCACGTCGAAGGTGCGGTTGACCCCGATGGCCGCCGGGTCCTGCTCGACGTACACCCACTTGCGGTGGGCGTCGTTGCCTGCCCAGTGCTGGGTGCGGCCGTAGTGCATGGGCTCGCCGAGTTCGGTGCCCAGCGCGACGCACAGGTCCGATTCCTCGACGGCCTGGTTGGCGGCCGGCGAGAACAGGTAGGGGAAGGTGCGGTCTTCCAGCCCCGGGATGAACGACGTGCCGCCGGAGGTCTGGATCACCGGGCAGGCCATCAGCTCGGCCAGCTCCTTGACCTGCTGCTGCGTGCGGGACGTGTGCACGGCGTGGCCGACGAGCAGGATCGGGTTCTCGGCCTCGCGGATCAGCCTCGCGGCCTCGGCGACCTCCCGCTCCCCCGCGCCCTGATCGACCAGCCGGTATCGGTGCGGCGGCAATACCTCTGGGAGGTCGAGCTCCTCGAGGATCACGTGGGACGGGAACTCGACGTACGACGGGCCCGGGGTGCCGGACATCGCGCGACGGATGGCCTCGTGGATGATCTCGTCGGTCTGGTCCGGGTATTCGATCGAGGCGCTGTACTTCACCGACGGCGCGAACAGCGGCTCCTGGCGGACGAATTGGATGCGGCCGCGGCGCACGCGGCGTTCCGTGATGCGGGCGCGCTGGCCGCCGAGGAAGATCACCGGCGAGTTCTCCACCTTGGCGCACTGGATCGCGCCCGCGATGTTGGCCATGCCCGGGCCGAGCGTGCCGATGCACAGCCCGGGCCCGCCGGTCATCCGGGAGACCGCCTCGGCCATGAAGCCCGCGCTCAGCTCGTGGTGCGGCGCCACCACCGACCAGCCGCGCGCGTCGGCCTCGGCGAACATGTGCACGAAGTTGGGGTCGGGGATGCCGAACAACGTGTTGACCCCCTCGGCCTCGAACAGGTCGAGGATGCGTCGGTAGACGGGGACACCCATGTGAAACTCCTTGTCAGCGTGAGCGATAGCGTCGGGCGAGGTGAGCGCGGTGCACCGCCGGGGAGCCGAACAGTGACCGGTTGAGCGTGGCGCGTTTGAGGTAGACGTGGATGCCGCTCTCCCACGTGTAGCCGATGCCGCCGTGCAGTTGCATCGCCTTGCCCGCGATGTGGACCGCGGCGCTGCAGACGTGCGATTTCGCCATCGCGACCGCGACGGCGGCCTGTGCGGGGTCGTCGGCCACGGCGTCGACGGCGGCCGCGACGAGCCGCCGCGACACCGCGACCTGTACCGCCATGTCGGCGCAGGCGTGTTTGACCGCCTGGAACGAGCCGATCGGCCGGCCGAACTGGTGGCGCGTCGTGACGTAGGAGACGGTGGCCGCGAGCATCGCCTCGGCCAGTCCGAGGCTGTCGCAGGCGACGGCCGCCGCGGCGCGGTGACGCAGTCCCGCCGCGGCCTGCGGATCGGCGAACGGCAGTGTCTCGGTGACGGTGCCGGGTGCCACCCGGGCCAGGCGGCGCGTCTCGTCGACCACCGGTTGCGGGGTGACGGTCGCGGCGGCCAGTCGGACACCGTCGTCGGCGACGAACAGGAGATGATCGGCGCCGTCGGCGTCGGGCACGAAGTCGTAGGGCTCCATGGCGACGGCCACGCGCGCCGCGCCCGCGGCCACGTCGCGCAACAGCCGGTCGCGAGTGTCGCTGCGTCGCAGCGCGTTCAGGGCGCCGACGGCGAGCACCGCACCACCCAGGTAGCCGGTGGCGCTCGCGGCGCGGCCGATCTCCTCGCAGACGACCGCGGTCTCGGCGAACGAGGCGCCCGCCCCGCCGAACTCCTCGGGCACCTCCACACCCACCCAGCCGGCGTCCACCAGCACGGGCCAGTCGACCGCGCGCTCCTTGGCGAGCAGATCGCCGGCCACCGACCGCAGCTCGTCGTGGAACTCGGTGAGATCGCTCATCAGACGCTGCTCGGTTCCCGCGGCAGCCCGAGGCCGCGCTCGCCGATGATGGTGCGCTGGATCTCGCTGGCGCCGCCGGGGATCGTCCACTCCCACGAGCCGATGAAGTCGAGCACCCAGGCCCCGGACTCCCACCCACTCGACATCGGCTTGGCCACCGCGGTGTGCGCCGCCAGCCCCGCGGTCTCGGCGCCGAAATCGGTGAGCCGCTGCAGCAGTTCGCTGTAGTACAGCTTGACGATCGACGCGTCGGCGGGGCCGGCCGTGCCGTTCTCGACGTCCTCGACCAACGCGCGGCACAGCCCACGCAGGCCGGCGATCTCGGTCTCCAGCCGGGCCAGGCGGTCGGCCACCACCGGGTCGTCGACGGGCGCCGACTCGATCAACCGGCGCAGGCCCACATTGCCGAGCCGTTCGGCGAGTTCGAGCATCGTCATACCCCGCTCGGCGCCCAGTGTCGCCTGCGCCACCTGCCAGCCGGCGTTCTCCGCGCCGACGAGATCGGAGGCGGGCACCACGACGTCGTCGAGGAAGATCTCGCAGAAGTGCGATTCGCCGATCGCATTGCGGATCGGGCGCACCTCGACTCCCGGTGTGGCCATGTCGAGCAGGAAGTACGAGATACCCTTGCGTTTCGGGGCCGTGGGGTCGGTACGGGCCAGCAGCAGGCACCGGTCGGCGTGCAGCCCGCCGCTGGCCCAGAGCTTCTGGCCGTTGAGGACGTAGCGGTCCCCCTCCCGCCGGGCGGTGGTGCGCAGGGCGGCGAGGTCGGACCCGGCTTCGGGTTCGCTGAACCCCTGCACCCAGATCTCACCGTCCAGGATCGCAGGCAGATGCTTTCGGCGTTGCGCGTCGGTGCCCGCGACCAGCAGCGTGGACGCGGCGTGGTGGATGCCGACGAAGGCCAGTACCAGCCGGGGCGCGTCGTGGGCGGCGAGTTCGGAGTACAGCACCACCTGATCGGCCACTGACATGCCGCCGCCCCACTCCCGCGGCCAGTGCGGCACGGCGAAGCCGGCGTGCTGCAGTTCGGCGAACCACGCCTTCTGGAACGCGACGAATTCCTCGTCGGACGCGCCGGCTTGGTGCGTGCGCCAGTCCGTCGGCACGTGCGCCGCGCACCACTCCCGCACCTGCTCGCGGAACTCCTGCCGAGCGTGAGCTTGTGCACGGGAATCGGCCGGATTGTCGCGCACAAGCTCACGTTCTGCGCTCATGCGTAGAGCCCCGTCAGTCCGGCGCTGCCCGCACGGCGGGTCAGCTGATCGCGGGTGGCGGACAGACCGAGCGGCAGCCGGCGCAAGGGCTGGCTGTAGCGCGAGAGCCACGACAGCGTGGTTTCGTCGCAGAAGCCGACCGCTCCGTGCAGCTGATGGCACACCCGCAACACCACCTCCGCGGCCTCGAGCGCCGACATCCGCAGTGCCAGGGCGTCGTCGAGGGCTTCCGGACGGCCGGACGCGATGCTCCACAGCGCGTACTTGGCGAGGATGTCGACGCCGCTGCGCTCGACCTCGGCGTCGGTGAGTTGGAACTGCACCCCCTGGAACGACGACAGCGTCTGCCCGAACTGCGTGCGCAGGCGCACATGGGCGACGGTCAGCGCGAGCGCGCGATCGAGCATGCCGAGCAGCGTCCAGCACGGCAGCGCCAGCGCGAGCGCGACGTCGGCAGCGCCGTCGTCGTCGAGGTGTCGCACCGCCAGGTCGGCGACGAAGCCGGGGCCGCACCCGTCGGCGGTCGCGGTGCCGCGCACCCCGTCGAGCGTGACGGTGGTCCACCGCTTCTCGACGCCCCCGACCGCCGCCGCGGGACGCGGGCCCGCGATCACCAGCAGGCCGTCGGTGTCGAGGCCCGTCGGCGCGGCCAGCCGTTCGGCGACCGGATAGGGCAGCGCCCAGTACCCGGCGCTGCGGCACAGCGCGGCCGCCGCTTCCAGCCCGTCGGCGTCGGTGCGCGGGTCGAGGTCCCACGCACCGAGCCCGTCGAGCACGGGGCCGACCAGCGCCTCTCGGTCACCCGGTTTGTCCTCGGCCTGCTGCACCAGCGCGTCACCGCCTGCGGCCTCGAAGGCGCGCAGGGCCTCACGCCCGTATTCCTGGGCGTCGTCGGATAATTCGAGGTTCACGACGTGCCCGCCAACATCGCGCGGCTCAGCAGGATCCGCTGCATCTCGATGCTGCCCGACGAGACGGTCGAGGCCTGAGAGTAGCGCCAGTGGTCCTCCACCTCGCCGAGGAACCACCCGGCGCGCGGGTCGTCGTGTGCCACCTCGGCCGCGATGTCCGACAACACTTCCGCGCTGTCCTGGTCCAGCTTCGTGACCGCGATGCGGTAGGCGGCGGCGTCGCCGGGCCGGATGCGACCACTGCTCTGCAGGTCGACGACCCGGTACGCCAGCAGCCGGGCGCGGCGGCAGTGCGTGAGCATGCGGATCCACCTGCTGCGCAACTCATCCGGTAGCTCTTCCCAGCGGTCGCCCAGCACCGCGGGTGCGGCGGCGAGCAGTCGCTCACACCGGGCGTACCGGGCGATGCCGACGCGCTCGAAGGACATCACGTCCTGCACGATCGACCAGCCGTGGTCGACGACGCCGAGCACGTCGGCTCCGGTGACCCGCAGATCGTCGAAGAACACCTCGTTGAGATGGTGTGGCCCCAACATGGCCCGGATCGGCCGCACGGTGATCGCCGGATCGTCCATCGGCACCAGGAAGATGGTCAGGCCCTGTTGTTTCTTCCGGGTTGCGTCCGTTCCCACCTTCGAGGTGCGCGCCAGCAGGAAGCACCACTGCGCCATGGTGGCGTAGGACGTCCAGATCTTCTGCCCGCGCACCAGCCAGCCGTCACCGTCACGCCTGGCGAAGGTGCGCAGCGACGCCAGATCGGAGCCGGCCTCCGGTTCGGAGAAGCCCTGACACCAGATCACCTCGCCGCGGGCGATGGGCGGCAGGTGCGTGGCCTGCTGCGCCGGCGTGCCGTGCCGCATGATGATCGGGCCGACCCAGTTGACGCCCATGTACTGGGCGCCGCGCGGTTCGTGGTGGGCCCACATCTCCTCGCGCACCACGGTCTGCTCCCACACCGACGCCCCCCCGCCGCCGAATTCTTTCGGCCACGCCAGGCACAGCAGTTCGCGCTCGGCGAGCAGGCGGCAGAACCGCTGCGCGGTCTGCAGGTCGGCCGGATCGTCGGTGAATGCTCCCGGGAAGCGTTCGGGCACATGGGTGGTGATCAGGTCGCGCAGGTCGGTGCGTAGCTGCGCGGCCCGGGGTCCCATGTCGAAGTCCAGGCCCATCTACCGGCCCGCCGATCCCGGCGCGCCGACACTACGGTTGGTGACGGATCTCGCCGGGTTCCCGTCATCAACCGTAGTCTCGGCGAGCACGGCGTCGGTGTCGGCGCCCAGCGTCGGGGCGGGGCCGCGGACGTGGCCGGGGGTGCGCGAGAACCAGGTCGGCACCCCGGGGAAGCGCACCGGCCCGTGCGGGGTGTCGACGGTCTCGAACAGGCCGACGGCGGCCAGGTGCGGGTGGTCGAACAGCGCGTCGGGCGTGGAGATCGGCGCGGCGGGGATCTCCAGTTCGCGGAACAGCGCGAGCCATTCGTCGGTCGTGCGTTCCTTCAGCGTCTCGGCCACCAACCCGTAGACGGTGTCGATCTGCTGGGCCCGCCGCTCCAGCGTCGCGTACACCGCGTCGTTCCACAGCGGTTGCACCGCATCCACGAACGCCTTCCAGTGCTTGTCGTTGTAGATCAGAGCCGCGATGTGACCGTCCTTGGTCTCGTACGGCCTGCGGTTGGGCGCGACGGTGCGCGGATACACCGCCGGCCCCAGCGGCGGGTCGAACATCGCGCCGTTGGCGTGTTCTACCAGCATGAACGAGGCCATGGTCTCGAACATGCCGACCTCGACCTCCTGGCCCTCGCCGGTGCGCTCGCGGTGGAACAGCGCCATCATCGTGGCGTAGAGCGCGGTCAGCCCGGCAACCTTGTCCGCCATGATCGTGCCGACGTAGTTGGCCTCGCCGGTGAGTTGCTCCTGCACGGCGGGCAGCCCGCATTCGGCCTGGATGGTGTCGTCGTAGGCGGGCAGGTCACGGTCGGGGCCGCGGCGTCCGTAGCCGTAGCAGTTGGTGTAGACGATCGCCGGGTTGAGCGCGGCGACGTCGTCGTAGCCGAAGCCCAGCCGGGCGATCGCCTTGGCGCGCATGGAGTGGATGAACACGTCGGCGCCCGCGATCATCGCGCGCAGCGCGGCTTTGCCGTCCTCGCCGCGCAGATCCAATACCACGCTGCGCTTTCCGCGGTTCACGTTGACGAACACCCCGCTCATGCCGGGCGCCGGGCCGACCGAGATGTAGCGCGTGTTGTCGCCCTCGGGCGGCTCCACCTTGATGACGTCGGCGCCCATGTCGGCCATGATCTGGGTGCAGTACGGGCCCATCACCATCGCGGTGAGGTCGACGACGCGCACCCCGACCAGTGGTCCGTCAGGCATGGCTGGCTTCCGCGGCCATCGCAAAGCTGTAGCGGATGTGGTCGTTGTGCCCGCCGGGGACGACGGGGAACACCACCGGCGCCGACCGGTCCCGGATCGCGTCGAGGTTCGCGGCGACGTCCTCGATCGACCACGACGGCCGGAACACCCCCGGCGTCTCCGCGACGACGGCGCTCGCCACCCGACCGGCCAGCGCGATCAGGATCTCCCCGGTGACAGCGCACGTTTCGTGCGCCAGGTAGCCGACCGCGGGTGCGACCAGCTCCGGGCCCATCGGCGGATAGGCCGACGTGTCGATGCCCTCGGCCATCCGGGTGACGGCGGCAGGCACGATCACGTTGCTGCGTACCCCGTGGGCGGCGCCCTCGAGCGCCGCGACGTGGGACAGCCCGATCACGCCCGCCTTCGCGACCGCGTAGTTCACCACCTGGTGGTTGCCGTACAGTCCGCCGATCGACGAGGTCAGCACGATACGGCCGTAGCCCGCGTCGCACATCAGCGGGAACGCCGGCCGCACCACGTGGAACGCACCCCGTAGGTGGACGTCGACGACGGCGTCGAAGTCCGCAGCGCTGATGTCCCGCAACGACGCTCGGCGCACGGTGCCGGCGTTGTGGATCAGGATGTCGAGGCGGCCGAACGCGCCCAGTGCGGTCTCGACGATGGCGCGGCCGCCGTCGGCGGTGGTGACCGATTCGGTGCTGGCCACCGCCTGCCCTCCGGCCGCGGTGATCTCGCGCACCACCGCCTCGGCGGGGCCGGCGTCGGCGCCCTCCCCGGTCAGGCTGCCGCCGACATCGTTGACCACGACCTTCGCCCCGCGCTGCGCGAGCAGCAGCGCGTATGCGCGGCCCAGACCTCTGCCACCGCCGGTGACGACGGCGACGCGGTCGTCGAATCGCAGGCTCATCTAGGTGCCCAGCACCAGTCCGTCGAGATCGCCCTGCTCCCGCCAATCCCGCAGCAGGTCCCCGAAGGCGTAGAAACCGGGACCGTACGGTTCGCCGAGGTGTGACCGGATGCCCTCGCCCCCGCCGCCGCCCTCGTTGTTGTAGTAGCCCGGCGTGCAGGACGCGTCGAACGCCGAGTTGTCGACGGCGTTGTCGCGGATGGTCCGGCACCACGCGTCCTGGGCGTCCTGCGACGGCTCGACGGTGGTGGCGCCGCGGCGCAGCGCCTCGGCGATGATGTAGGCGATGTGCTCGCCCTGCAGTTCGTAGTTGGCCGCGATGTTGGCCGAGATGCCGACCTGGGTGAAGCCGGTGAAGAACTGGTTCGGGAAGCCCCTGCTGGTCATGCCGTGCAGGGTCTGGTAGCCGTCGCGCCAGTGGTCGTAGAGGGACAGCCCGTCGCGGCCGTCTATCGCGTCGATCGAGTAGCGCCTGCTGATCTCGGTGGTGATCTCGAACCCGCTGGCGTAGATGATGCAGTCGACCTCGTACTCCCGGCCGCCCGCGACGAACCCCTTCTCGGTGATCCGTTCGACGCCTTGGGAATCCGACACGTCGACCAGCGTCACGTTGGGCTGGTTGAACACCGGCAGGTAGTCGTCGTTGGACAGCGGCCGCTTGCACAGGAACCGGTAGTACGGTTTGAGCGCCTCGGCGGTGTCGGGGTCCTCGACGATCTCGGCGATGCGGCGGCGCAGCCGCTCCATGATCTTGTAGTCCTCCTCCTCGCGGATCGCCATGAACTGCTCGGGCGTCAGCGTGGACGGGTCCTCGAGGGCGAGCACGCGGGCGGCGGTGTTGCGGCCCAGCTCGGTCCAGAAGTCGCACACCAGGTCCGGCTGGCCGGGCGCCATTCCCTCGAACGTCCAGGAGTGGAAGTTGCGCTGCCGCTCGGCCTGCCAGCCGGGCTGCAGCGTCTTGACCCATTCCGGGTCGGTGGGCGTGTTGTTGCGCACGTCGATCGACGACGGGGTGCGCTGCACGACGTAGAGGTGTGCGGCGTCGCGCGCCAGGTGCGGGACCACCTGCACGCTGGTGGCGCCGGTGCCGATGATCGCGACGCGCTTGTCGGCGAGCCGGTCCATCCCGCCGCTCGCGTCGCCGCCGGTGTAGTCGTAATCCCAGCGCGACGAGTGGAAGCTGTGGCCGGTGAAGTCCTTCATCCCGGGGATGCCCGGCAGCTTCGGCCGGTGGAACGGTCCCGAGGCGAGCACCACGAAGCGGGCGCGGATGTCGTCGCCGCGGTTGGTGGCGATGCGCCACCGTTTCACCTCGTCGTCCCAGCGTATCTCGCGCACCTGGGTGGAGAAGATCGCCGCGTCGTAGAGGCCGAAGTGTTTCCCGATGCGCCGACAGTGCTCGTAGATCTCCTGGCCGTCGGCGAACTTCTTGCTGGGGATGTAGTCGAGCTCTTCGAGCAGCGGGATGTAGCAATAGGACTCGTTGTCGCACTGGATGCCGGGGTACCGGTTCCAGTACCAGACGCCGCCGAAGTCACCGCCCAGCTCGATGATCCGGACGTCGTCGACACCGGCCTTCTTGAGCGCAGCGGCCGAGAGCAGCCCGCCGAAGCCGCCGCCCAGCACCGCCACGTCGATGTCCTCGGTGATCGGATCGCGCGGTGCGACCGGTGTGTAGGGGTCCACCTCGTAATAGCCGGCGAAGTCGTCCGCGAGCTCGACGTACTGCTTCGACCCGTCGGGGCGCAGGCGTTTGGCGCGCTCCTGGGCGTAGCGCTCCCGCAGCGCGTCGATGTCGACGGCGACGTCGGTGGTGGTGGGCGGGCAGGTGTTCATCGGCCTCCTTGTCGGGCGATTTCGGTGTACTTCGTCGCGCGCGGACGCGACCGGCTACACCGAAATCACAAAGTGCGGGGCTCGCCGGCGCCCATGTACTTCGACAGTTGGTAATGCAGGTTGACGGTGCTGCGTTCGCGGTAGGGGTTGGGCAGCGTGCCCGGAAAGCCCGCCGACTTCATGCCCTGCTGGACCGCGGCCATGTTCGAGAAGTCCTGCGGCAGCACCGACAGCCAGTTCGGCGAGTCCTTCGGCGTGTACGCCCACTCCGTCTGCGGTTCCTCGCCTTTCGGATACAGCTCGAACACCGCAACCTCGAAGATGCACTTGTTCGGGTCGTAGCTCGGGTGCGGGCGGGCGCTGTAGCACAGCGCGCTGGTCAGGCCCTGGCCGATCTGGAAGTTCGGGAAGAGCTGCCACGCCGTCCCGCTCTGGCCCAGGATGTCCGGGGGGATGGTCGGCCAGATGACCCCGCGGGCTTCGTCGTCGCGCCGGGCCGACGACAGCCAGTGTTCGAGCACCTTGTCGGCCGGGGTGCCCTCGGGCAGCTCGTCGACCAGCCGCTTGGCCGCCTCCACAAGCGTTTTCGTCGTGGTGGCGTTGGTCTCCTCCATGGTGTAGACCTGCATCTCCGCGGTCGAGACGCGCGGGTCCGCACCGGTGCCCAGCCGGATCTTCGACTTCGTCGCCTCCATGTCCTTCGGCGCCTCATAGCCGATGTTGCTGTGCCTGCCCTGCGCCTTGGCCCAGCCCTTGAACTCGCCGAACCGGTTGAACTCCGGGTGGGTGGTGAACACGTGGTAGGTCTCGTTGAAGGCCTCCATCGCGACTTTCCAGTTGCAGTCAAAGTACAGCCACTTGCGCCACTTGTAGCGCATGTTCTCCAGGCCGAACGGGTCGAGGATCTTGTTCGACGGCAGCAGGTAGTCGGCCAGCGGCTCGCAGTCGGGGTCCATGTTGACGAACACCCAGCCGCCCCAGGTGTCGACCTGCACGGGCGCCAGGTGGGTGTTGCGCGGGGTGAGCCTGCCCTGCCAGTCGTCCTGTTCGCGGATGTGGGTACACGTCCCGTCGAGACCGTATGTCCAGCCGTGGAATCCGCAGACGAACGATTTGCGCGCGCGGCCGACGGCATTCTTCGCCCCGTCCGGGGGGTCGATCAACCGGCGCCCGCGGTGCATGCAGACGTTGTGGTGCGCCCGAAACTCGTTGACTCCGGTTCGAACAATGATGATCGAGTCGTCGAGGATGTCGTAGGTGAGGTAGCTCCCGACCTCGGGCAGCTCCTCGACCCGGCCGACCTGCTGCCACACCTTGCGCCACAGCTTGTCCCGTTCGGCGCGGGCGTACTCCTCGGAGATGTACGCCTCGACCGGGATCGTCATCGGGTCCGACAGCTCCTCGGCGATCGTCCCCGTCGAATCGTCCGGTTCGGCGTCGACCTCGATCGCGGCGTCGAGGTCGGATTCGGTGTGGGTCACGTCATCGTCCTTTCACGGCCGACTTATCGCTTTGCGGAAGTTCTCGTCCTTGAGGAACAGCGAGGTGTTGTCGGCGCCCAGGTGGGTCCACTTGAGGTCGAGGCCGCCGTCGACCAGCAGCGTCTGACCGGTGATGTAGCTCGACATCTCCGACAGCAGGAACAGGATCGCGTTGGCCTGCTCCCCCGGTGTGCCGCGGCGACCCATGGCGATCGCGGTGCGGTCGCGGTCGGGATCGTCGTCGACATAGGTCGCCGAGGCCGCGGTCTCGGTGACGCCGGGCGCGACCGCGTTCACGCGGATGCCGTCCAGCGCGAGTTCGACCGCCATGGTGCGGGTCATCGCGACGATCGCGGCTTTGGCGGTGCCGTAGGCGATGTGGAACGGGGCGGTGTTCATCCCGCTGATCGAGGAGACCGAGACGATCGACCCCGGCGTGCCCGTCGAGCGCATCTCGGCCGCGACGGCCTGGCTCATGAAGAACGCGGTCTCGAGGTTGGCCGCGAACAGCGCGCGCCAGTCCTCCCGCGTCACCCGGGTGCACGGCATCCACGTCGCGGGCGCCGCGCCGCCGGCGATGTTGACCAGACCGTAGAGGGCGCCGTCGGTGGCGCGCACCGCGTCGAGCACCCGGGCGATGCCCTCGTCGGTCGCGGCGTCCGCGGTCACGGTGACGATCGACAGGCCCTTGTCGATGAGGGGGCCGACGTGCTGGTCGAGGTTGTCCTGGTTGCGGCTGACCGCGACGACGGTGGCGCCGGCCTGCGCGGCACGTTCGGTCACCGTGGTGCCGATCCCGCCACCACCCGCGCCGGAGACGACGACGACGCGTCCGGTCAGCTTCAGCAGATCCTGCATCAGGTCCTATTTGTCTGGACGAAAAGTGTTGCTCTTGTCAACGGAGAACACTATTCCGCAGCGGTTATCCGGCCGTCAAGGCCGCTTTCAAGACAACGTTTGCCTATTGTCTGGACCAACATGCCTTGCTAACGTCCGCTTCCATGGCGTCCGCGACAGAGCTGCAGCTGACCCGCTACCCGGGCGCCCACCCGGCCGCTGCGCCGGGCTGGCGGATCGACCGGCTCACCCCGCCGAGCCGGCTGTTCGGCGCGAACGGGCTGCGCACCGGCCCGGACGGCCGGGTCTACGTCGCGCAGGTCACCGGCAGCCAGATCAGCGCGTTCGACGTGGTGACCGGCGCGGTCGACACGGTCAGCCCCAAGGGCGCGGACATCGTCGCGCCCGACGATGTGGCGTTCGGGGCGCACGGCGAGCTGTACGCGACCGAGGTGATGGACGGCCGGGTCAGCGTCCGCGAGGCGAACGGCCGTACCCGCGTGCTGCGCGACGACCTGCCCTGCGCCAACGGCATCACGGTTCACCGTGGCCGGCTGTTCGTCGGCGAGTGCCGGGAGGGCGGACGGCTGATGGAACTCGACCGCGACGGCGGCATCGTGCGCGTCGTGGCCGAGAACCTGCCGTCGCCCAACGCGATGGAGGTCGGTCCCGACGGGCTCCTCTATTACCCGCTGATGACGGCCAACGAGATCTGGCGGGTCGACCCCGACGGCTCATCCGAACCGCAGCGGGTGGCCGAGGGTCTCGGGGTGCCCGATGCGGTGAAGTTCGCTGCCGACGGCTGCCTGGTCTCCACCCAGGTGGCGTCCGGGCAGGTGCTGCGGATCGACCCGCGCAGCGGTAGCCACAGCGTCCTGGCGCAGCTCACCCCCGGCCTGGACAACCTGACGTTCCTCGACGGACGGCTGTTCGTCTCGAACTTCACCGGTGAGATCACCGAGATCCTGGCCGACGGCGCGATCCGCACCGCGCTGCCCGGCGGGTTGAACTGGCCGCTGGACCTGGCGGTCGGCGCTGACGGCCGGCTCTACATCGCCGACGGCACGTACTTCTATGCGCGCCAACCCGATGGCGGGTTGCAGACCGTCGGCATGCTGTTCACCCCCGGATATCCCGGCTTCCTGCGCGGTGTGGCGCCCAGCGGCCCCGGCGAGTTCGTCGTCACCACCTCGGGCGGTCAGGTCACGCGCTACCGGCCGGCGGCCGGTGAATCCGAGGTGCTCGCCGACGGTCTCGATCAGCTCTACGGCGTGGCGCTGACCGCCGACGGTGCGGCGGTGGTCGCCGAACTCGGCACGGGACGTGTGCTGTCGGTGCGGGGCGGCGACGTCGAGGTACTGGCGACCGGATTGCACGATCCGGTCGGTGTGGCCATCGCCGACGACGGTATGCCACTGATCGCGGAATCCGGTGCGGGTCGGGTGGTGCGGCTGACCGGATCCGGCGCCGACACCGTGGTCGACGGGCTGCAGCGGCCGCAGGGACTGCTGGCCTCCGGCGACACACTGTTCGTCGTCGACGCGGGCGTCAAGGAGATCGTCGCCGTCGACCTGAACACCGCTGCGCGACAGACGATCGCGTCCGCGCTGCCGGTCGGGGCGCCGCCGGGGGTGGCACCCAAACCGCTGCGCGGGATGCCGCCGTTCTCCGGGCCGCAGGGGCCGTTCGCCGGGATCGCCGCCGGACCGGACGGCACCCTGTACGTCTCGGCGGACGGTGACGGCAGCGTGCTGGCGGTGCGCCGCGTGCGGAGCGACGGATGACCGTCTCGCCGGCCGCGCCGCGCTATCTGCAGGTCGCCCGCACGCTGCGCAAGGAGATCGTCGACGGCGTGTACCCGATCGGCTCGCAGCTGCCCACCGAACACGAGCTGTGCGAGCGATTCGCCGTGAGCCGCTTCACCGTTCGCGAGGCGCTACGCCGGCTGCGCGACGACAACCTGGTGGCCTCGCGGCCGCGGGCCGGCACGATGGTGGTGCCGCGGCCGGCCGGCAACACCTACGCCCAGGACGTCATGTCGATCGACGATCTCCTGGCCTTCGCCGCCGGAGCGCAGTTCACGATCGAACAGACCGCCACGGTGACCGTCGACGCGGCGATGGCCGCGCGGACCCGCCTCGCGGTGGGGTCGGAATGGCTGAACGTGCACGGCTACCGGCAGGCCGACGCGGCGTCGACGCCGATCTGCCGCACCGAGTACTACATCAACCGCGCCTTCGCCGGGGTGGGACGGCTGCTGCCCCGCCACACCGGGCCGATCTTCCCGCTGATCGAGGACATCTACGGCGTCAGCGTGGTCGAGGTGCACCAGGAGATCTCGGCGGTGGTGCTCGACGCCGAGGTGGCGGGCCGACTCGGCGTCGCGAGCGGCAGCCCGGCGCTGGAGATGCAGCGCACCTACACCACGTCCGACGGTGAGATCGCCCAGGTCACGGTCAATACGCACCCCGGTGCGCGGTACCGGCACGCGATGACGATGCGCCGGGTGCGGGAGTAGCGCGATGCCCGGCACGCTGGCCGACGCACTGGGCGAGGCCGCGCACCGCAGCCCCGAGCGCGTCCTGATCGTCGACGGCGCGCACCGCCTGGACTGCCGCACGCTGCACGACCTGGCCACAGGGTTCGCGGGCGCGCTGCGCGACCGGATGCCGGCGGGCAGCGTGGTGTCGTTCATGCTGCCCAACTGGTACGAGGCCGCGGTGGTCTACCTGGGCGCCACGCTGGCCGGGATGGTCGTGAACCCGATCCTGCCGTCGCTGCGCGACCACGAACTGCGGTTCATCCTCGGTGACGCGGCGAGCCGGATGATCGTGATTCCCGCGGACTTCCGCGGCCATGACTATCCCGCGATGCTGGACCGCGTCACGCGCGGCACGCAGACCGAAGTGGTGGTGGTGCGCGGCGGCCCGGGTCGCCACACCGCGTTCGACGCGCTGCTCGACCGCGGCGCCGCGGCCGGGCTGCCGACGCTCGACCCTGCGGCGGTGCGCATGGTCATGTACACCTCCGGCACCACCGGACGCCCCAAAGGCGTGCTGCACAGCCATGACTCGCTCGGGGCGCTGATCGCCCAGATCGGGGAGCACTGGTACGTCGAGCCCGGCGACACCTTCCTGGTTCCGTCACCGATCGCCCACATCGGCGGGTCGATCTACGCCTTCGAGTGCCCGCTGCTCCTCGGCTCCTCGGCGGTGCTGATGGACCGGTGGGACGCCGACGACGCCGTCGCGCTGATGACCGCGCACCGGTGCACCCACATGGCCGGCGCCACCCCTTTTCTCGAGCAGCTGCTCGCCGCGGCGGACCGCGCCGGCACCCGGCTGCCCGATCTGAAGGTGTTCATCTGCGGTGGCGCGTCGGTGCCGCCCGGCCTCATCCGCCGCGCGACCGACCACTTCGAGCGGGCGGCGGTGAGCCGCGTGTACGGCTCCACCGAGGTGCCGGTCACCACGGTCGGGGCGCTGGGCGACCCGGACCGCGCCGCCGACACCGACGGGCGGCCCGGGATCGCCGACGTCCGCCTCGTCGAGGGGGAGATCCGGGTGCGGGGGCCGCAGATGCTGATCGGATACCGGCATCCCGAGGACGCCCACGACGCGTTCGACGACGACGGCTACTTCCGCACCGGAGACCTGGCCCGGTGGGACGGTGAGCATCTGGTGGTGACCGGGCGGGTCAAGGACCTCATCATCCGCAACGGCGAGAACATCGCCCCCAAGGAGGTCGAGGACCTGCTCGTCGGGGAGCTCGGCATCGCGGAGATCGCCGTGGTCGGCGTGCCGGACACCCGCACCGGGGAGCGGGCGTGCGCGGTCATCGTGCCCGCCGGCGCCGACGCCCCGGACGTCGCCGACCTGGCGCGGCTGCTGCGCGACCGCGGCGTGGCGTCGTTCAAGATCCCCGAGCGGGTCGTGGTCCGGGACCGTCTGCCCCGCAACGACGCAGGCAAAGTGCTCAAGCACCGTATCCGCGAAGAGTTGATGGAGGGACTGGTCGAATGAAGGTCGCGATCGTCACCGGCGCGAGCAGCGGGATCGGGTTCGGCTGTGCGACCGCGCTGGCCGCTACCGGAACGGCGGTGCTGGGCACCGGCCGCGACGACGCCCGGCTCGCCGACTTGCGTTCGGCCGTCGGGGATCCCGAGCGGATCGCGACGCTGGCCGTGGACCTGACCGCCGACGACGCGCCACGGCGGATCGTCGCGGCCGCCCTCGACCGCTGGGGGCAGGTCGACTTCCTGATCAACAACGCCGGGGTGGGCAGCCCGAAGCCGTTGCACGAGACCGACGACGACAGCCTGGACTACTTCCTCGGGCTGATGCTGCGGGCACCGTTCCGGTTGGCCCGCGAGGTGATCCCGCACATGGGACCCGGCTCGGCGATCATCAACATCACCTCCACGTTCGCCGTCGTCGGCGGACTGCGCGGCGGGGCGTACTCCGCGGCCAAGGGCGGCCTGACCGCGCTCACCACCCACATCGCCTGCCAGTACGGACCGCAGGGCATCCGGTGCAACGCGGTCGCGCCCGGGGTCACGTTGACCCCGATGGTGGCGCACCGCCTGGACGACGAGCGGTTCCGCAAGATCAACACCGAGATGACGCCGTATCCGCGCCTCGGCACCGTCGAGGACCTGGCGAGCACCGTGGCGTTCCTGTGTTCGGACGGCGGCAGTTTCATCAACGGCCAGACCATCGTCGTCGACGGCGGCTGGAGCTCCACCAAGTACCTGTCCGACTTCGCGCTGACTTCCGAGTGGGTCCGGAGGTGAACCTGTTCTGCCTGCTCGACCAGGCCGCCGCGCGGTTCGGTGACCGCGGCGCGGTGTACCTCGGTGCGCGGCAGGTGTGGACGTGGCGAGAACTGCGCGAGCGGGCGCTGCGGCTGGCCACGGCGCTGCGGTCGACGGCGGGCCCGGGGGCGCGCATCGCGGTCGCTTCGGAGAACCGCCCCGAGATCGTCGAGCTCATGTTCGGGATCTGGGCCGCCGACTGCGTCGTCGCGCCGGTCAACTACAAACTGCACCCGCGCGAGACGCGCCAGATCCTCGACGACGCCGAAGCCGCCGCGGTGTTCGCGTCCCCGCGTATCGCCGCCGCGCTGGACGCGGGCGTGCCGGTCGAGGTCATCGGCGAAGACGGGTACGGGCAGTGGTTCTCCGGTGCACCCGCGAGGCCGCCGGACACCGATCCGGCGGCGCTGGCGTGGCTGTTCTACACCAGCGGCACGACGGGCCGGTCGAAGGGCGCGATGCTCTCGCACCGCAACCTGATGGCGATGACGGTGTCGCACCTCGCGGATTTCGCTGCGCCCGACCAGGATTGCAGCCTGGTGCACGGCGCCCCGATGTCGCACGGCTCCGGCCTCTACATCCCGCCATACGTGCTGCGCGGCGCCCGGCAGGTGATCCCGGAGTCGGCCGCGTTCGAGCCCGACGAGTTCCTCGACCTGTGCGAGCACCATCCCGGGTGCAGCGCATTCCTCGCGCCGACCATGGTGCAGCGGCTGGTCGCGACCGGTCGGGCGCGTCCGCGCAACCTCGAGACCATCGTCTACGGCGGCGGCCCGATGTACGTCGACAGCCTCAAGCAGGCGATGGCGGCGTTCGGTCCGGTGTTCGTGCAGCTCTACGGGCAGGGCGAGGCGCCGATGACGATCACCGGGCTGCGCCGGCGCGACCACCTCGACGGTGACAGGTGGGCCGACGACGCGGTGCTCGGCTCGGTCGGATATGCCCGCTCGGGCGTCGACGTCGCGGTGCTGCGCCCGGACGGCAACCCGGCGCCGACCGGTGAGATCGGCGAGATCGCCTGCCGCGGTGACGTCGTGATGTCCGGCTACTGGAAGAACCCGGAGGCGACCGCGGCGACACTGGTCGCCGGCTGGCTGCACACCGGCGACATGGGCTGCTTCGACGACCGTGGCTACCTGACCCTGCGTGACCGCTCGAAGGACGTCGTGATCAGCGGCGGCAGCAACATCTACCCGCGCGAGGTCGAGGAGGTGCTCATCGAGCACCCCGGCGTGTCGGAGGCGTGCGTGGTGGGCGCACCCGACGAGGAGTGGGGCGAGATCGTGGTCGCGTTCATCGTCGGCGACGCCGACCCGGCCGACCTCGACCGGCACCTGCTCGACCGCATCGCCCGGTTCAAGCGGCCCAAGCGCTACGAGTTCCTCGACGAGCTGCCGAAGAACAGCTACGGCAAGGTGCTCAAACGCGAACTGCGGGCCCGGTTGGCGTAGCCGCCCGGCGCACGGGGTATGCGCGGAGCCATGCGGGTAGTCATCGCCGGTGGACACGGCAAGATCGCCATGAACCTCGAACGGCTCCTCTCCGACCGCGGCGACTCGGTCGCCGGCCTGATCCGCAACCCCGACCACCGCGCCGACCTCGAGGCGATCGGGGCCGAACCGGTCGTGCTGGACCTGGAGCAGGCATCGGTCGACGACGTCGCCGCCGTGCTCAAGGACGCCGATGCGGTGGTGTTCGCCGCGGGCGCCGGGCCGGGCAGCGGCGCCGCGCGCAAGGAGACCGTGGACCGTGACGCCGCGATCCTGCTGGCCGACGCCGCCGAGGCGGCGGGGGTGCGCCGCTACGTGATGATCTCGGCGATGGGCGCCGACGGTGAGCCGCCCGAGGACACCGACGAGGTGTTCGCCGCCTACCTGCGGGCGAAAGCCGCCGCCGACGAGAACATCCGGGCTCGCAGCGGGCTGGACGCGACGATCGTGCGCCCCGGCCAGCTCACCGACGACGCCGCCACCGGGACGGTGCGCATCGCCGACTCCACTGGCCGCGGCAAGATCCCGCGCGAGGATGTCGCGGCGGTGCTGATCGCGGTGCTCGACACGCCCGGCACCGGCGGACGGACATTCGAGCTCATCGAGGGTGACACCCCGATCGATCAGGCGCTCTGATCGTGCCCGAGATCAGAGCTGCGACACGCTGCGCCGCGGAAAGTGTGCGCAAAGCCTGATCTCGGCGCACCCGTGACCGATCACGCCGGGGCGAAGACCGCCTTGAAGCGGTTCAGCGATTCCTGGATGTCGGAGCGCAGCGCGGAGGCCACGACCATGCCGATCGGCCCGAACAGCGCCGGACCGCCGAGGTGCACGTCGAAGGTGACCGTCGAACCGTCGCCGGCCGGCTTCACCTTGCCGATGAGCTTGACCTTCACCCCGCCCCTGCCGTCACCGTTGAGGGTCATGGCCTGCGGTGGCTTGAAATGGACGATGGTCCAGTGCACGCGGTTGAGCATGCCCTTGACCTCGACGATCGAGTCGATTTCGGTGCCCTTGTCCAGCGTCTCGGGCAGCTTGGAGCGCCACACCCGGTGGATGCTCAGCCACTCCTTGTAGCGCGACAGGTCCGACGCGCACTCCCACGCCTTCTCCGGCGGCATGGGGACATCAACGGAGACGGACAGTTTCGCCATGGCTCAGCGCGGCGGCTGGGGCGGCTGCGGCGGGGTGTAGCCGGGACCCTGCTGCGGCGGCGCCGGCGGGTAGCCCTGGTTCTGCTGCGGCGGCGGGTAGCCCTGCCCCTGCTGCGGCGGGGCCGGAGGGTAGCCCTGCCCCTGCTGCGGGCGGTAGCCACCCTGCGGGTTGTTCTTGTTGACGTAGTTCTGCGCGGCGCTCTGCGCCTTGTTCACCTTGTCGGTGTACTTGCCCTTGGTCTTCTGGTCGAAGAAGTCACCGGCCTTCTCGATCGCGCTGCCGGCCTTGTCGGGGTTCTTCGACACCCACTGCTTCACCTTGTCGAAAAGAGCCATGCGACCAGCCTACCGGTCACGCCACAGCCGCCGCCGTTCGCCGAGCACCGCCCCCTGCACCCACCACAGCACCTCGATCGCGACCGCCCCGGCCAGGCCGATCATCAAGGCCGTCGCGGTGACCGCGACGTTCGTCGGGTCCAGGATGAACAGGTCCTGGGCCCACGGAATGGCGAATATCACGACGTAGGCCAGCGCGGAGGCCGCGACCAGCGCCACCCGCCACCACTCGTACGGGCGCGCCACCACGGCCAGCACCCACAGCGCGGTGACCAGCAGCGTGATCAGCGCCGCGGTGGACGCCTGGGTCTGCTCGGACTCGGTGGCGGCGCGGCCCTGATAGGCCAGCAGGTAGGAGACGAACGTCGCCGCCCCGACCACCAGACCCGACGGCAGCGCCGCCGTCATCACCCGGCGGACGAATCCGGGATGGGCGCGTTCGTTGTTCGGGGCGAGCGACAGCACGAAGGCCGGGATGCCGATGGTGAACCACGCCGCGATGGTGACGTGGATGGGCTGGAACGGGAACAGCAGCGGATCGGTACCGAAGATCTCCGAGGTCAGCCCGGCCAATCCGACGAGCACCGCCAGCAGCACCGAGTAGACGGTCTTGGTCAGGAACAGGTTCGAGACCCGCTCGATGTTGCCGATCACCCGGCGGCCCTCGCCGACGACGTAGGGCAGCGTGGCGAACCTGTTGTCCAGCAACACGATCTGCGCGACCGCGCGGGACGCCGAACTGCCCGACCCCATCGCGACGCCGATGTCGGCGTCCTTGAGCGCGAGCACGTCGTTGACGCCGTCACCGGTCATCGCGACGGTGTGGCCGCGCGCCTGCAGGGCGTGCACCATCGCCCGCTTCTGGTCCGGGCGGACCCGGCCGAACGTGGTGTACTCCTCGAGCGTGTCGGCCAGCGCGTCGGGCCGGTCCGGCAGGTGGCGCGCGTCCATCGTTTCCCCCGACAGGCCCAGCGATCCGGCCACCGCGCCGACCGAAACCGCGTTGTCGCCGGAGATCACCTTGACCGAGACGTGCTGGGAGGCGAAGTAGTCGAGGGTGTCGCGGGCGTCGGGACGCACCCGCTGTTCGAGCACCACGAGCGCGACCGGCGTCACCGCGCCCGGCGCCTGCGGATGGTCGACGGGCATGTCGCAGGAGCCGATCAGCAGCACCCGCAGCCCCCTGGCGCCGATCTGCTCGGCGTGTTCGGCCACCGGTGACGCCGGATCGAGCAGCACGTCGGGTGCGCCGATCACCCAGTTGCCATGATCGCCGTAGGAGGCGCCGCTCCACTTGGTCGCCGACTTGAAGGGCGCCGACGCGGTGGCGGTCCAGCCCGGGGCGTGCGGATAGGCCTCGGCGATGGCCAGCATGCTGGCATTGGGCCGGGCGTCGTCGGCGGCCAACTGCGCCAGCACCTGCGCCACGTCCGCGGCCGACACCGGTTCCAGGTCGCTGACCCGCATCCCGTTCTCGGTCAACGTGCCGGTCTTGTCGGCGCACACCACGTCGACGCGGGCCAGCCCCTCGATGGCGGGCAGTTCGTTGACCAGGCACTGCCGCCGGCCCAGCCGGACGACGCCGACCGCGAATGCGATCGAGGTCATCAGCACCAGCCCCTCGGGGACCATCGGCACCAGTGCGCCGACCATGGCGAGCACCGCGCGCTGCCAGCCGGTGTCGGTGGTGAACAGCTGGGTGTAGATGGTCAGCAGCCCGGCCGGCACCAGCAGGTAGGTGATGAACTGCAGGATCCGGTTGATCCCGCTGCGCAGTTCGGATTTCACCAGCGTGAACTTGCTGGCCTCCTCGGCGAGCTGGGCGGCGTAAGCCGCGCGGCCGACGCGGGTGGCCCGGTACGCCCCGGAACCGGCGACCACGAAGCTGCCCGACATCACCGCATCGCCGGCGTCCTTGGCGATCGGATCGGCCTCCCCGGTGAGCAGGGATTCGTCGACCTCGAGGTTGGTCTCCTCGACGATCTCGCCGTCGACCACGATCTGATCGCCGGGCCCGAGTTCGATGACGTCGTCGAGCACCACCTCGCTGGGCAGCAGCGCACGCGTCCCGGATCGCCGGCGCACCAGCGGTTTGGCCTGTCCGACGATGGCCAGCCGGTCCAGCGTCTGTTTGGCCCGCAGTTCCTGGATGATGCCGATCGCGCTGTTGGCGATGATGAGCAGGCCGAACGCGCCGTTGATCACCGACCCGGTGGACAGCACGATGATCAGCAGCACGCCGAGGATCGCGTTGATCCGCGTGAAGACGTTGGCGCGGATGATCTCTCGCGTGGTGCGCGCGGCCCGGCTGGGGACGTCGTTGGTCTTGCCCTCGGCGACGCGCCGGGCCACCTCGTCGTCGGAGAGCCCGGCGGCCAGAGCGGTGCTCACGTGCCTGCGCTCACTTGACGAAGACCCCGTTGTGCTCCTCGTCGAAGTACTCCAGCGTGAGCCGGTCGCCGTCGAACGTCGCCTTGGAGATCGAGCCGGGCGGTGAGTTCTCCGAGACGAAGCTGAACGTGAACACGTTGCCGTCCCAGTGCGTCAGCGGCCACACGTCGCCGCGCGGCCCGACCTTCAATCCGAGCGTCCCGCCGGCCTCGGTGACCTCCGCCGGCCCCCAGAAGTCGTTGGTGTAGGTGCCGACCAGTCCGGGCAGCGGCTCGGGCGGGGCCGGGTTGACCGGGCGCTGCTCACCGACCAGCGCCCCGACCGGCTGCTCCATCTCGGCGAACGCCTTGTGGTACAGCGCGAACCAGTCCTCCCGCACCTCACCGAACTGCACCAGGTCGGCGAACTGCGCCGTCAGCGCTTCGGGCACCCCGGTCGGGGTGGCGTTGGTCAGCGCGACGATCGCCACGTCCGCCGACGGCAGCATGAGGAAGTTGGTGCCCGAACCCAGTTCGAAGGCGCCGGAGTGGCTCATCTCGGTGCGGGCCGCCGAGGTGGTGCCGACGTTGAAGCCGAAGCCGTAGAAGCCGCTGCGCATCGCGGGCTCGGCTCCCCGGCTGGACACCACCTGCGGGGTCAGCGCGGGCAGCAGCGCGTCGGGCGCGACGATCTCGGTGCCCGCGAAGGTGCCGTCGGCGAGCACCATCGTGAGCCACTTCGTCAGGTCGTTGACCGACGAACTCACGCCTCCGGCCGGGCTCTGGTTGTCCGCGTTGCGGACATAGAGCGGTTCGTACTTTCCGTCGACGTGGATGTGGCCGACGGCGCGGTCGGGACGGGCCTCGTAGTCGGCGAACCGCGAGCTGGTCGACGACATCCCCAGCGGCCGGTAGAGCACCTCCTCGGCCAACGTCTCCCACGGCTTACGCGCGCTCGTGGCGACGGCCTCCGCCGCTGCGGTGAGCCCGTAGTTGGTGTACGCGTACGACGTCCGGAACGGGGCTAGCGGCAGTGTGCGCAAACGCTCCAGGATGTAGCGGCGGTCGTAGCCGAGGTCTTCGAGGAAGTCGCCGGCGTGGTCCGGTAGGCCGGACCGGTGCGAGTAGAGGTCGCCGACCGTCACCATCTGGGTGACCGCCGGATCCGACAGCGCGAACCACGGCAGCTTCGACACCACCGGGGTGTCCCAGTCGATCGCGTCGCGGCTCACCTGGTGCGCGACGACGGTGGCGCCCAGCGGTTTGGACAGCGACGCCAGCTGGAACACCGTGTTCGGGTCGACCTTGGCGCCCGTCCGGACGTCGGTGACGCCGAATCCCTTGGCGTAGACGGTTTTTCCGCCGTGCACCACGGCCACCGCCATACCGGGGATGCCGGTCTCGGCCATCAGGTCCTCGACCATGCCGTCGAGCTTCGCCACCGCGTTGTCGACCGCTCCCTCGGGCAGGGGCATCGCGGGCACCAGTGGGGGCGGCACGTCGGACAGCGTCGGCGCGCCGGAGGGCTGCGCGGCCGGCGAGGATTGCGGCGCCTCCTCCGGTGCGGCGTCGCAGCCCGCGACCAGGGTGAGTGTCGCGGTGAGCGCGACGAGCGGCAGCAGTCGGCGTGTCACAGCCTGCACGCTAGCCGCTCAGAGCTGCCACCACGGGTCGATCGTGTGTGACGTCTCCCGGTCGGCGCGCTGCCCGGGTTTGGGCACCACCGCGGCCACGCCTTCGGCGTCCGCGGCGGCCAGCAGCCGCTCCACCGGTTCGGACCACGGGTGCGGCGCCAGCCGGAACGTCGCCCAGTGGATCGGCAGCAGTGTGCCCGCGCCCCGGTCGGTCATGTCGAGGTGGGCGCGCACCGCCTCCTCGGGGTTCATGTGGATGTCCGGCCACGCCGGATGGTAGGCGCCGATCGGCATCAGGGTCAGGTCGAACGGCCCGTGCTCCGCACCGATCCGGCTGAAGCTGTCCGTGTAGCCGGTGTCGCCGCCGAAGAACACGCGGTGGCGGGGACCGGTGATCGCCCACGACGACCACAGCGTGGTGTTGCGGGTGAACAACCGCCCGGAGAAGTGCCGGGCCGGAGTGCAGGTCAGTGTCAGGTCCCCGAGGCGGTGGCTCTCGTTCCAGTCCAGTTCGACGATCCGTGCCTCGGGGATGCCCCACTTGCGCAGGTGGGCGCCGACCCCGAGCGGGACGCAGAACGGCGCCCACTGGGTGCGGGCCAGGCCCAGGATCGTGTCCATGTCGAGGTGGTCGTAGTGGTCGTGGCTGATCAGCACCGCGTCGACGGCGGGCAGCCCCTCCAGCGGCACCGGCATGTCATGCATCCGCTCCGGTCCGACCGTGCGCGACGGCGAGCACCGCCTGCTCCAGATCGGATCGGTCAGGACCCGGTAGCCGTCCACCTCCACCAGCACGGTGGAGTGGCCCTGCCAGGAGGCAGCCAGATCGGCAGGCGCGCCGGCCGGTGCGGGGGTCAGCACCGGGATCGGCCGGCCCGGTCGGCCGCGGTCGTTGCCGATGACGAGCTCGCGCATCAGCATCCGGCGCTGTTCGGCGTCCAGGCTCATCGTCGCCGACGGTTCCAGGTTGACGAACGCCCCGTCCCGGAACTGCGGTGAGCGGGCGGCCACCGCGTTGATCTCGGCGGGCGTCGCGCCCAGCGACGCCGGCGTGCCCTGCAGCGCGCGCAGCACCCAGCCGCCGGCCAGCAGGGAGGCCGTCCCGAATCCGAACCGCAGCGCCGCCTGGATCACCTCAGGCCCCCTGGAACCTCGGCGGGCGCTTCTCGATGCGCGCGACCTGCGCCTCGATGATGTCCTGGCTGGCCCACGCGCGGTCGAACAGCGCCTGGTGCTCCGGCCACGGATCCTCGTAGGCGCCGTCATCGTTGAGCACCCGTTTGGCGTGCTGCAGCGCCAGCGGCGCGAATCCGGCGATCTCCTGCGCCCAGGCCTGCGCGTCGGCCGGCGTGCCGATGCGGTTGGCCATCCCGGTCTGCAGCGCGACGTCGGCGGTCAGCCGTTCGGCGGCCATCAGCATGCCGCGCGCGCGGCCGGCGCCGACCAGCGAGGTGAGCCGGCGGATGCTCCAGTTGTCCAGCGCGATCCCGTATTTCGCGACGGGGAACTGGAAGTAGGCCTCGGGCGCCACGACCCGCAGGTCGCAGATCATCGACAGGATCACCCCGGCGCCGATCGCCGGGCCGTTGATCGCGCCGATCACCGGGACCGGCGCCTTGTCGATCGCGAAGTTCAGCGCCCGCGCCTTGTCGGGGAGTTCGTCGGCGACGCCCTGACCGCCGGACAGGTCGGCGCCCGAGCTGAACACGTGGCCCGCTCCGGTGAGCACGATGGCGCGGACGTCTTCGGTGGCGGCCTTCTCGATCGCGTCCTTCAGGGCGTCGACGAGCTCGACGTTGAGCGCATTGCGTCGTTCGGCCCGCTGCATCTCCAGGGTGAGAACGTGGCCGTCGCGGGTCACACCAATCATGGCGCCAGCCTATATAGCCTCGTGAGGTGAGCCGGATCGGTGCCCTAGCCCTACGCGACGCCGTGCTGGACGAGGGGTCGTTCCGCAGCTGGGACGGGCCTCCGCTGGATGTCGGCGCTGACGCCGCCTACCGGCGCGACCTGGCCGCCGCAGCCGAGAAGACGGGGCTCGACGAATCGGTGGTCACCGGTGAGGGCACCGTGTTCGGCCGCCGGGTGGCGGTGCTGGCGTGCGAGTTCGACTTCCTGGCCGGATCGATCGGCGTCGCGGCGGCCGAACGGCTCACCGCGGCCGTGCAGCGGGCCACCGCCGAGCGGCTGCCGCTGCTGGCGTCGCCGAGTTCGGGCGGCACCCGCATGCAGGAGGGCACCGTCGCGTTCCTGCAGATGGTCAAGATCGCCGCGGCGGTCGAACTGCACCGCCGCGCCCACCTGCCGTACCTGGTGTACCTGCGGCACCCGACCACCGGTGGCGTGTTCGCGTCGTGGGGGTCGCTCGGGCACGTCACCGCCGCCGAACCGGGCGCGCTGATCGGGTTCCTCGGGCCACGGGTCTACGAGCACCTCTACGGCGAGCCGTTCCCGGCCGGGGTGCAGACCGCGGAGAACCTGCACCGACACGGCGTCATCGACGCGGTGGTGCCGCTGGAACTGCTGCGCGCCACGCTGCACCGGACCCTCGAGGTGGTCACCGACCCGCCCACCGAACCGCCGGCACTCCCGCCCGCCGAACCGGTCCCCGACGTGCCGGCGTGGGAGTCGGTCGAGGCGTCGCGCCGCCCGGACCGGCCCGGCGTCGGGTACCTCCTGCGGCACGGCACCACGCACCGGGTGCTGCTCTCGGCGACCGGCAGCCACTCGGCCACGCTGCTGGCGCTGGCCCGGTTCGGCGGTCAGCCCGCGGTGGTGGTCGGCCAGCAGCGGGTGGGCGGCGGCCTGATCGGGCCCGCGGCACTCCGCGAGGCCCGCCGCGGCATGGCGCTGGCCGCCGGGCTGCGGCTGCCGCTGGTGCTGGTCATCGACACCGCCGGGCCCGCGCTGACCGTGGACGCCGAACAGGGCGGACTCGCCGGAGAGATCGCGTGCTGCCTGGCCGAACTGGTCACGCTCGACACTCCGACGGTCTCGGTGCTGCTGGGCCAGGGCTCCGGCGGTCCCGCGCTGGCGATGGTGCCGGCCGACCGCGTGCTGGCCGCGCTGCACGGCTGGCTGGCACCGCTGCCGCCCGAGGGCGCCAGCGCGATCGTCCACCGCGACCTCGACCACGCCCCCGAACTGGCCGCGGCGCAGGGCGTGCGGTCGGCCGATCTGCTGCGCCACGGCATCGTCGACGCGGTCGTCGGCGAACGTCCCGACGCGGCCGACGAACCGCTAGAGTTCACCCGCCGGATGTCGGCCACCATCGCCCACGAACTGCACGCGCTGCGGGACATGCCCGCCGACGCCCGGCTGCCGCGCCGGCTGGAGCGCTACCGCCGCATCGGGCTGCCGGACTGAGCGTCTAGCCCCCGAGTTCGTCGACCGCGGTGTTCAGCGCGGCCGCCTGCTCCTCGAGTTCGCGGTCGGACAGCGTCGCCCCGCCGGTCCGCTTGACCAGTTCGTCGCGCGAGATCACCTCGAGCGCGCCCTGATAGCGGTCCGACCGCAGCTCCCCCTCGGTGACCACCTCGGCACGGCCCTCGATCAGCACGAGAGTCGCCTCCCCGTCGGTGTCGAGCAGGCGGCGCACATGGTCGGCGTCGATCGTCATCACTGCCCCCGTCCGGTCTGATCCTGCAGCCGGTCGATCATCTCCGAGGCCTGCGCCTTGGTCAGGTTCTCGGGGGCCTCCTCGCCGGCCTCCTGCGCCAGCGTGTTGAGGTAGCTGCGCTGCGGGCCGGTCATCGGCTCGTCGCCGGTGGCCCAGTCCGACGGGTCTTTCTGCGGGTTCTCCTGCGGTGCAACCCCGGGGTTCTCACTCATGACCTCCCTATGCCCGCTCCGCACCCCATCTATGCGCGCGGTCGAACATTCGTGCGATGCGTCACGGCACCAGATCCTCATAGCGGTACTCGGTCGCGATCGGGCTGCCGGCGCCGTGGGCGTCATCCTCCCGGCGGCGCAGTTCCACCCGGCGGATCTTGCCGCTGATCGTCTTGGGCAACTCGTAGAACTCGATGCGACGGACCTTGAGGTACGGCGCGAGATGGTCGCGGGCGTACTCCATGATCGCCTTCGCGGTGTCCGCAGTCGGCGCCCAGCCGTCGGCCAGCGCGATGTAGGCCTTCGGCACCGACAGCCGCGTGTCGTCGGGCTGGGGCACGACCGCGGCCTCCACCACCGCCGGGTGTTCGATCAGCACGCTCTCCAGCTCGAACGGGGACACCTTGTAGTCCGACGACTTGAACACGTCGTCGGTGCGGCCGATGTAGGTGATGTAGCCGTCGGCGTCGCGCCGCGCGACGTCGCCGGTGTGGTAGACCCCGCCCTCGGTCACCGCGGCGTTGCGCTCCGCGTCGCCGAGGTAGCCGGTCATCAGGTTCACCGGCCGCCGGCTCAGGTCCAGGCAGATCTCGCCCTCGTCGGCGGGCTGCCCGGTCAGCGGGTCGATCAGCACCACCGGCACACCCGGCATCGGCCGCCCCATCGAGCCCGCCTTCACCGGCTGGCCCGGGGTGTTGCCGATCTGCAGCGTGGTCTCGGTCTGGCCGAACCCGTCGCGGATCGTCAGCCCCCACGCCTTCTCCACCCGCGCGATCACGTCCGGGTTGAGCGGCTCACCGGCGCCGAGCACCTCTCGCAGCCCGCTCGGGCGCGCGCCGAGGTCGGCCTGGATCAGCATCCGCCACACCGTCGGCGGCGCGCAGAACGTGTTCACCCCGGCGCGGTCGAGCTGGTGCAGCAGCGCGGCCGCGTCGAAGCGGCGGTAGTTGTAGACGAAGATCGTCGCCTCGGCGATCCACGGCGCGAAGAAGCAGCTCCACGCATGCTTGGCCCAGCCCGGCGAGCTGATGGCCAGGTGCACGTCGCCCGGCCGCACCCCGATCCACGCCATCGTCGACAGATGCCCCACCGGGTAGCTCACCTGCGAGTGCTCGACCAGCTTGGGCCGGCTGGTGGTGCCGGAGGTGAAGTAGACCAGCATGGTGTCGTCGACCGTGGTGCGGGCGCTGAATGGACCGGCCGACACGACGTCGTAGGCGTCGGCGTAGCTGTGCCAGCCCGCGACCGCGCCGCCGACCACGATGCGGGTGAAGTCCCCGGCCACGTCGTCGAACTTCGCGGTGTCGGCGGCGTTGGCGATCACCACCGCGGCGCCGCCGCGGGTGATGCGGTCGGCGAGGTCGGCGGGACCCAGCGCGCCGGTCGTCGGCATGATGACCGCACCCAGCTTGGCGATCGCGAGCATCGCTTCCCACAGCTCGACCTGATTGCCGAGCATGAGGATCACCCGGTCGCCCTTGCCGACGCCGCGCCGCTGCAGCCACGTCGCCACCCGGTCGGAGCGGTCGGCCATCTGGGCGAACGTCACGCGCTCCTCGTCACCGTCCTCCTCGACGATCCACAGCGCGAGCCGGTCGGCGGTGGCCGGGTCGCGGGCGATCACGTCGAACCAGTCGGTCGCCCAGTTGAAGGTGCCGGTCAGCCGCGGCCACGTGAAGGTCTCGACCGCCCGGTCGTAGTCGCCGATCGCCTCGACGAGCTGGTCGCGGGCGTTGCGGTAGACATCGGTGTTGCTCGCCATGCCCGATATGCTCCACATCACAACCGGCCGTGCGCTACCCCCGAAGGAGGGTGTTCCCGTGGGTCCGTCGCTGCTGCGACCACGCGACGCCGACGCGCTGCGCGCAGAGCTGCGGACCGTGGCGGCCACGACCGCACTGCCGGTCGCGTTCGGCGGCGAGGTGCACGACGACACCCTGGTGCTCAGCGAGTTCATCGGCACCCGCACCGCCGGGCTGCGCGGGCTCGCGGTCCGTCCCCGGTCCGGCCTGGGCGGCGCCACGCTGATCGCGGGCCGGCCACTGTCGGTGGCCGACTACCGGCGCGCCGTCACCATCACCCACGACTACGACGGACCCGTGCTCGGCGAGGGCATCCAGTCGGTGCTGGCCGTGCCGGTGGTCGTCGGGGGGCGGGCGCGCGCGGTGCTCTACGGCGCGCACCGGTCGGCCGCGCCGATCGCCGACCGAACCGCGGACCTGATGGTCGCCGCCGCGCACCGCCTCGCCGTCGAACTACGGGTGCGCGACGAGGTGGACCGCCGGCTGCGGCTGCGCGACGCGCAGGCGGCCAACACCGGCGGCGTCCCCGGCGTCGAGGACATCCGTGACGTGCACGCCGAGCTGCGCGCCCTGGCCGCCCGGTCGCCGCAGGGCGCGCGGCTGCGCTCGCTGGCCGACCGGCTGGCCCGCGCGCTGGACGACGCCCCCGCTGCGGCCGACTCCCCGCTGACCCGGCGCGAACTCGACGTGCTGGCCCAGGTCGCGCTCGGCTGCAGCAATGCCGAAGCGGCGCAACGGCTTTCGCTGGGCGCCGAGACGGTGAAGAGCTACCTGCGCAGCGCGGCCGCCAAGCTGGGCACCCGCGGTCGCCACGAGTCGGTGTCGAAGGCCCGGCTGCTGCGCCTGCTGCCCTGAACCCGGGCGTGCGAGGATCGCAGACGTGTCCGCGCTCACGCCGTTCCGCATCTCCGTGCCCGACGCCGACCTCGCCGACCTGACCTCCCGGTTGGCGCGCACCCGGTGGCCGGAACCCGAATGCGTCGACGACTGGAGCCAGGGCATCCCGCTGGCCTACACCCGCGAACTCGCCGACTACTGGGCGTCCGCGTACGACTGGCGGGCCCGCGAGGCGAGGCTCAACCGGTTCGACCAGTTCACCACCGAGATCGACGGCCTCGACATCCACTTCATCCATCACCGGTCCCCGCACGCGGACGCCTTTCCGCTGATCATCACCCACGGGTGGCCCGGCTCGATCGTCGAGTTCAGCAAGGTGATCGAACCGCTGGCCGAGGCGGGTTACGACGTGGTGTGCCCGTCGCTGCCCGGCTACGGCTTCTCCGGGAAGCCGACCTCCACCGGGTGGGGCATCGGCCGCATCGCCGCGGCGTGGGACGAGCTGATGGTGCGGCTCGGCTATGACCGCTACGGCGCGCAGGGCGGTGACTGGGGCGGGGCGGTCACCACGCAGATCGGCCGCAACGCCGGGCGCCGGAGCCGCTCCGGCGGCGACATGAGCGGATGCGTCGGCATCCACGTCAACATGCCGATCGGCGGGCCGCCCAAGGAGCTGACCGACCCCAGCGAGGAGGAGCGCGCCGCGCTGGCCAGCATGGAGTACTACCGCCACTGGGATTCCGGCTACTTCAAACAGCAGGCCACCCGGCCGCAGACGGTGGGCTACGGGCTGGTCGACTCGCCGGTCGGTCAGCTGGCCTGGATCGTCGAGAAGTTCTGGTCGTGGACCGACTGCGACGGTCACCCGGAGAACGTGCTGACCAAGGACGAAATGCTCGACAACGTGATGTTGTACTGGGCCACCGGTTCGGCGGCGTCCTCGGCGCGGCTGTACTGGGAGAGCGCCGCGAGCGGGTTCGGCGGCGGGGACCCGGTCACGCTGCCGACCGGGATCGCGTCGTTCCCGAAGGAGATCGGCCGGCCACCTCGGTCCTGGTGCGAACCGCACTACCGCATCACCCGCTGGACCGACATGCCGCGCGGCGGGCACTTCGCCGCGTTCGAACAGCCCGAACTGTTCGTCGACGACGTCACCGCGTTCTTCGCGACGGTGCGCTGAGTGCGGTCCCTGCAGGCCGACTACCTCGTGGTGGGGGCGGGCGCCATGGGGATGGCGTTCGCCGACGCGCTGATCGCCGAGTCCGATGCGACCGTTGTGATCGTCGACCGCAACCACGCGCCGGGCGGACACTGGACGACCGCGTATCCCTATGTGCGGCTGCACCAGCCGTCGGCGTACTACGGCGTCAACTCGCGGGAACTGGGCAGCGGCGCCATCGACGAGCACGGCTTCAACGCGGGGTTCTACGAACTGGCCGGCGGCGCCGAGGTGTGTGCGTACTACGACGGGGTGATGCGCCAACAGCTGCTGCCGTCGCGACGGGTGACCTACCTGCCGATGAGCGAGTACCTGGGCGACGGCCGGATCCGCACCTACACCGGTGACGAGATCCCGATCAACGCCAGCCGTGTCGTCACCAGCCACGTCGAGATCATCGTGCCGTCGATGCGCACGCCGTCCTACGCGGTGGCACCCGGTGTCGACTGTGTGCCGCCCAACGACCTGCCGCGCCTGCGCGAGGGGCGGGAGCACTACGTCATCGTCGGTGCGGGTAAGACCGCGATGGACGCGTGCCTATGGCTGCTACGGCACGGCGTCGCGCCGGGGGGACTCACGTGGATCAAACCGCGCGAGTCGTGGGTGCTCGACCGGGCGGCGATCCAGCCGGGTAAGCAGTTCGCCAAGCGTGCGCTGGCGGACTACTCCAGTCAGCTCGCCGCGGTGCGGGAGGCGGAGTCGCTGGCCGATCTGTTCGTGCGGCTGGAAGAGAAGGGCTGCCTGCAGCGCGTCGACACCTCCGTCGACCCGACGATGTACCGGTGCGCGATCCTGTCGCAAACGGAGCTGGTGGAGTTGCGGCGCATCGGAGACGTCGTGCGGCTGGGGCGGGTGCAGTCGGTCGAGCCCGGGCGGATCACGCTGGACGACGGGACCGTCGACGTCCCCG
Organism: Mycobacterium sp. PS03-16; assembly: GCF_004570325.1. Classification (GTDB taxonomy): domain Bacteria; phylum Actinomycetota; class Actinomycetes; order Mycobacteriales; family Mycobacteriaceae; genus Mycobacterium. Next base: position 34,390 of record NZ_SPQO01000027.1, read on the forward strand.
AGTCCGCCGTGTACATCGATTGCACCGCAGACGGTTTGGGTCGCAAACCGCCGACGACGGTCTTCAGCGGCGACCACATCACGCTGCAGACCGTGCGCACCTGCCAGCCCGCGTTCAGTGCGGCGGTGATCGGGCACGTGGAGGCCGCCTACAACGACGACGAGACCCGGAATTCGCTGTGCCGACCGGTGCCCTATCCGTACGAGCCGGCCGATTGGCTGCGCATGATGTTGATCTTCAACCGCAATCAGTTGGCGTGGTTCGCCGACCCGGAGATGATGGCCTGGGTGGACGCCTCGCGACTCAACGCTCTGCACCACCTCTCGGCCGGGATCAGCCCGCGGGCGATGGAGCGGGTGGTCTCGATGATGAGGTCGCAGCTGCCCGCGATCGACGACAAGATCGAGGCGCTGCTCGCCGGGGCGTGAGAAGGTGGTGCTGCGTTCGCGGGGTCCCGTCGTCGCCCGGCCCGCGGGGTCACCTCGCCAGGTACCGTCGTCGCGAGACTGAATCCACGCAGCCAAAGTGCGAGAAGCGGCCTGCGCAGTTTCAGTCTCGCGTCACTCCACGCCGCCGCCAGGCCTCGGCCACGCGTGCGACGATGTCGGCCTCGCCGTCCTCGGCGATCACGCGCACCAGAATCCAGCCGATGGCTTCCAGGCGACGTTGTTTGCGCTGGTCCATGACGTACCGTCGGCGATTCGTCTGGTGATACTCACCGTCGTACTCGACGGCGATCTGCAGATGACGCCACCCCATGTCAGCGACGCCGATCAGGCCGCGCTCGTCGTACACCGGTATCTGCGTCTCGGGCTTGGGAAACCCGTTATCTATCAGTAAGAGTCGAAGCCATGTCTCCTTCGGCGAAGCGGCGCCCCCGTCGACCAATGGCAGGCGGTTCTCAACGCCTTCACCCCACGGGCCGATGGATAGCGGTCCACCAGCGACCAGACGTCATCGGCGGACAGGGAGCGGCGGGCCCAGGTCAGGGCATCCAACCGGGCGACCGCCTCATCCCGGCCGAGGCGCCGCCCGAGGTCGAAAGCCGTTCGCGCACAGGTCGTCACCGGCAGCCGGCCGAAATGCTCCACCTCGTCACGGGCCAACGTGTCGTTACGGACGACGAGCCCGGCCGGCGGATGCTCGTTCTTCCAGATCAGCTCGACGGGAACGTCGTCGGCAATCCACGGCGCCCCCAGCATCGCCGCCGCGGATAGGCCGCCGATGACAGCGCGTCGTCCCGACCACAGCCATCCGCCGTGAATGCGGTCCTTCAGCGTCAACACCATGTCCTTGGCGATGTACACGTCCGGGTAGATGCGACGATGCCAGCGCGACAGCTCGTGACGCGTCACCGCGCCGCTGGCCAGTGCCTCCGTACCGATGAAGATCCTCCCCATGGCCGGATGCTGGCACTGGCCACCGACATCCGGCCGCGAGACTGAACCCGCGCAGCGAAAGTGCGAGTGAAGGCCGGCGTGGCTTCAGTCTCGGCACTCGATGAACCAGGATCAGCGGCGACGGCCCGCGAGACTGAACTGGCGCAGCGAAAGTGCGAGTGAAGGCCGGCGTGGCTTCAGTCTCGGCACGAGGTGACGAGCGTGCGGCGCGTCGCGACGCATCGAAGCCTCACGCCAGCGACTTCTCCCACGCCTCGTGCAGCGCGGCGTAGCGGCCGCCGTCGCGGCCGATCAGTTCCGCCGGCGACCCGTCCTCGACGATGCGGCCGTGTTCGAGGACCAGCACCCGGTCGGCGATCGAAAGCGTCGACAGCCGGTGGGCGATGACCAGCGCGGTCCGGTCGGCCAGCACCGTCTCCAGCGCCCGCTGGACCATCCGCTCGCTCGGAATGTCCAGCGACGACGTCGCCTCGTCGAGGATCAGCACCGCCGGGTCGGCGAGGAACGCCCGCGCGAACGCGATCAGCTGCCGCTGCCCCGCCGACAACCGGCCACCGCGTTTGGCGACGTCGGTGTCGAATCCCTCGGGCAGTCCGTCGATGAACCGGTCGGCACCGACGGCGGCCGCCGCCGCGCGCACCTCCTCGTCGCTCGCCTCGGGCTTGCCGAACCGGATGTTGTCGGCGATGGTGCCTTCGAACATGAAGTTCTCCTGCGTCACCATCACCACATGGCGGCGCAACTCGCTCTGCGACAGCCGGCGCAGATCCGTCCCGTCGAGCGTCACCGCACCCGATATCGGGTCGTAGAACCGGGCGATCAGCTTGGCGATCGTCGTCTTGCCCGCACCGGTGGTGCCGACCAGCGCGATGGTCTGCCCCGCCGGCACCTCCAGCTCGAGATGCGGCAGCACCGGCCGGTCCGGCGAGTAGCCGAACGTGACGTCGTGGAAAGCGATCTCGCCGCGCACCGACTCCAGCCGCACCGGGTCGGCGGGGTCGGCGATGCCCGGCTTCTCGGCCAGCACGCCGGCCAGCTTCTCCAGCGCTGAGGACGCCGACTGGAAGGTGTTGAAGAACTGCGAGATCTCCTGCATCGGTTCGAAGAACATCCGCAGGTAGAGCAGGAACGCGGTCAGCGTGCCGATCGTCATCTCGCCCTGCAGCACCCGGTAGCCACCGTAGAGAAGCACCACCCCGGTGGTGATGTTGCCGACCAGCTTCACCCCGGGCATGAAGATCGCCAGCAGCCGGAACGTCCGCTCGTTGATCTCGCGGTACTGGTCGGCGATGTCTTCGAAGATCTCCTGGTTACGCGGTTCGCGGCGGTAGGCCTGCACGGCCTTGATGCCGGTCATCGTCTCGACGAACTGCACGATCACCAGCGCGGCGCTCTCCCGCACCTTGCGGTACGTCTTCGCCGACTCGGTGCGGAACCACCACACCAGCGCCACCAGGATCGGGAACGCCGCCAGGCACATCAGCCCGAGCTTCACGTCGAGCGTCACCAGCAGGATGGCCGTGCCGACCAGCGTGAGCACCGCGGTGATCAGGCTGTCGAAGCCGGTCTCCAACATGTCCTGGATCGCCTCGACGTCGTTGGTCGAGCGGCTCACCACCCGGCCCGACGTATAGCGGTCGTGGAACGCGATGTCGAGGCGCTGGAAATGCCGGAACACGCGGCGGCGCAACTCGAGCAGCACCTTCTGCCCGACGCGGCCCGACCGGCGCAGAAAGAACATCCGGCTGCCCGCCTGCACCAGCACCACCGCGCACAGCGCGCCGACGATCAGCATCAGCTCCCGCGCCGGGCCGCCGTCGAGCAGCGGCGGGATGCCGTGGTCGATGCCGCGCTGCACGAGCAGCGGCACCGACAGCCGGGCGGCGTTCTCCACCACCACGACGAGCGCGAGGAGGAACACCGTCAACCGGTACGGCCGCAGCAGCGAGCCCAGCAGGGCCCGCGCCTCACGGCGACGGGGCAGGCTCTCGTCGATCGGCAGGTCGTCGTCCCGGGTCTCGTTGAGACGCCCGCGCCATTCGGCCTCCGCGGTCATCGCCGCTCCGCCTCGGTCATCGCGAACGGCGGCTCGGTACACGCCTCGTCGGCGGCCTCACGCTCCCGGTAGGCGTGTTCGAGCCGTTCGCGCTCGTCGTCTTCTGCCCATGCGGGCACGGATTCGGCGCGGTCGTCGAGTTCGTCGTCGGCGGCCAGCAGATACCGGTACTGCGGGACGCCGGCCAGCAGCTGGGCGTGGGTGCCCACGTGGGTGATGGAACCCGAATCGAGCAGCGCCACCTTGTCGGCCAGCAGCACCGTCGACGCCCGGTGGGCGACGACGATGCCGGTCACGTGGTGCAGCACGCGGCGCAGCGCCTCCTCGACGACCGCCTCGGTGTGCACGTCCAGCGCCGACATCGTGTCGTCGAGCACCAGGATCTTCGGGGCGGCGAGGATCGCCCGGGCCAGCGACAACCGCTGCCGCTGCCCGCCGGACAGGCTCATGCCCTGCTCCCCGATGCGGGTGTCCAGGCCGAACGGCAGGTCGTGGACGAACTGCGCGGCAGCCACCTCGATGGCTTCGGCCATCTGCGCGTCCGTCGCGTCCGGACGGCCGAGCCGGAGGTTCTCCGCGACCGACATCGAGAACAGCGTGGGGTCCTCGAATGCCGTCGCGACCGCCTCCCGCAGCGCGGGCAGCGACAGGTCCCGGATGTCGACGCCGTCGATGCGGATCGAGCCCTCGGTCACGTCGTAGAGCCGCGACAGCAGCGCCGCCAGCACCGACTTCCCCGATCCGGTGGCGCCGACCAGCGCGACCGTCTCCCCCGGCTCCACGGCCAGGTTCACACCGCGCAGGGCCCAGGTCTCGCTGTCGGGAAACCGGAAGCCCACGTCGACGAGTTCGAGCCGGCCGCCGCGCGGGGTCTCGGTGCGCGGGCCGTCGGTGATCTCGCGCGGGGCGTCGAAGATCTCGGCGATGCGGTTGGCCGCGGTGAACGACTCCTGCGTCATCGACAGCAGAAAGCCCAGCGACGCGATCGGCCACACCAGCGACAGCATCATCGTGATGAACGCGACCAGCGTGCCCAGCGTGACGTAGCCGTGGCCGGCGGCGTACGCGCCGAACCCGAGCACCACGATCAGCGTCAGGTTCGGGATCACCTCGAGCAGCGTCCAGAACTTCGCCGACACGGACACCCGGGCGACCTGGGTGTCGTAGAGATCGGTGAGTTGCCGGTCGAACCGGTCGTAGACGTAGTCCTCCCGGCCGAACGACTTCACCACCCGCAGCCCCAGCGCCGACTCCTCGACGTGGGTGGCGACGTGGCCGGACTGGTCCTGGGCCAGCCGCGACAGCCGCGTGTACTCGCGCTGGAAGTGCAGCACGGTCAACGTGATCGGGACGATCGACACCAGCACGACCACGCCCAGCGGCCAGTACATCGACAGCAGGATCGCGGTGACGACGACGATCTGCAGGCCGTTGAGGATCAGGAACACCAGTCCGAACGACATGAACCGACGGATGGTCGACAGGTCGTTCATCACCCGCGACAGCAACTGCCCGGACTGCCAGCGGCCGTGGAAGCTCATCGGCAGGATCTGCAACCGCGCGTAGAGGTCCTTGCGGATATCGGCCTCGACGCCCATGGTCGCGCGCGAGACCAGCCAGCGCCGGATGAACCACAGCACCGCCTCGGTGATGCCGACGCCCATCGCCGCCGCGCCGAGCAGCCACAACCCCTGCTGGTCCTGGTGGCGCACCGGACCGTCGATGACGGCCTTGGTCATCAGCGGGATGGAGATCGTGGCGCCGAGGCTGGCGATCGCGACCACGATCATCGAGATCCAGCGCATCCGGTACGGCATCAGGTACGGCAGCAGCCGCCACAGATCCGACCCAGCGCGGGGCCGCGCCCGCGCCGAAGCGATCGCGGGCGCCGAACGCAGGGCGCGAGAGTCGGATTCGTTCACTTAGTCAATCTTCCCGTTGGCGGCAAGCCAATAACGTCACGCCGCCGCCCCGGATTCCTGAGGGCCGAACTGGGTCTCGTAGAGCTCGGTGTAGCGGCCGCGCCGGCTCAGCAGCTGCTGGTGGGTGCCGCGTTCGACGATGCGGCCGTCCTCGACCACCAGGATCAGATCGGCCGCCCGCACCGTGGAGAGCCGGTGCGCGATCACCAGCGAGGTGCGGCCGGCCAGCGCCTCGCCGAGCGCCTGCTGCACGGCCGCCTCCGACGCCGAGTCCAGCGACGCCGTCGCCTCGTCGAGCACCACCACGCGCGACCTCCCCAACAGCAGGCGGGCGATGGTCAGCCGCTGCCGCTGCCCGCCCGACAGACGGTAGCCACGCTCACCGACAACCGTGTCGAGCCCGTCGGGCATCGCGGCCACCACGTCGGCCAGCCGCGCCCGCCGCAGCGCGTCCCACAGGTCGTCGTCCGTCGCGTCCGGCGCGGCCAATGTGAGGTTGGCGCGGATCGACTCGTGGAACAGGTGGCCGTCCTGGGTGACCATCCCGATGGTGTCGCGCAGCGAGGCGAACGTCACGTCGCGCACGTCGGTGCCGGCCAGCCGGACCGCGCCACTGTCGACGTCGTACAGCCGGGACAGCAGCGACGCGATCGTCGACTTCCCCGCGCCCGACGACCCGACCAGCGCCACCATCTGTCCCGGTTCGGCGGTGAACGAGATTCCGTGCAGCACCTCCTCGCCGCCGCGTACATCGGCCTCCGAGAGCACCGCGACCTCTTCGAGCGAGGCCAGCGACACCTTGTCGGCCGACGGGTAGGCGAAGCGCACCTGATCGAACTCCACAGCCACCGGACCGTCGGGCATCGGCACCGCGTCGGGCTTCTCCCGGATGAGCGGCAGCAGGTCGAGCACCTCGAAGACCCGCTCGAACGACACCAGCGCGCTGGCGATCTCCACCCGCGCGTTGGCCAGCGCGGTCAGCGGCGCGTAGAGCCGGGTCAGCAGCAGCGCCAGCGACACGATCGAGCCGGCCTGCAGGTGCCCGCCGATCGCCAGCACCCCGCCGAGCCCGTACACCAGCGCCAGCGCCAGCGCCGACATCAGCGTCAGCGAGTTCATGAACGTCGACTGCAGCATCGCCGAACGCACCCCGATGTCGCGGACCCGGCCGGCGCGCACCGCGAACTCGTGCGATTCGTGCGCGGGCCGGCCGAACAGCTTGACCAGCGTGGCGCCGGGCGCGGAGAACCGCTCGGTCATCTGGGTGTTCATGGTCGCGTTGTGGATGGCCGCTTCCCGGGACAGGTGGGCCATCCGCGCGCCGATCCGCCGCGCGGGAACCACGAACAGCGGCACCAGCACCAGCGCGACCACCGTGATCTGCCAGGAGATCGCCAGCATCACGGCCAGCGTCAACGTCAGCGTGACGAGGTTGGCGACGACCCCGGACAGGGTGTCGGAGAACGCGCGCTGCGCGCCGAGCACGTCGTTGCCCAGCCGGCTGACCAGCGCGCCGGTGCGGGTCCTGGTGAAGAACGCCACCGGCATCTTCTGCACGTGGTCGAACACGGCGGTGCGCAGGTCGAGGATCAGACCCTCGCCGATGGTCGACGACAACCACCGCGTCAGCAGAGACACCGCGGCCTCGGCGAGCGCCACCGCCGCGATCACGGCCGCCAGACCGATCACCACGTCAGGCGCGCCGCCGGAGGTGATCTCGTCGACCACCCGGCCGGCCAGCACGGGCGTGGCCACCGCGAGCGTCGCACTGACGACGCTGACCGCGACGAACGCCGCCAGCCGGCGGTGGTGACGGCCCGCGAAGCGCCAGATCCGGCGCAGCAGCGCACGGTCGGCCAGGGACCGCAGATCCCCGCCGCGGGCATGCGCCTGCCGGTACAGGGTCTGCCGGGCGACCGTCTCGATACTCATGAATTCACCGTAGAACCTCAACAAATGTCGAGGTCAATTGTTCCCGCGGCGGCGGTTCAGCAAACTGTGACCTGGGTAAGTTGATCGATCGTGACCGAACCGCGCACCACGCTGGATTCGTGGGAGCGGCGCACCGAATGGCCGCTGGCGGCCGTGGCGCTGCTGTTCCTCGGCGCGTACGCCATCGACGTGCTGGCCCAACCGAAGGGCGCCGCCGACTTCGCCGTCGGCGCGATCACGGCGGTGAGCTGGTCCATCTTCGCGGTCGACTACGTCATCCGGTTGAGTTTGGCCCGGAACCGGTGGCAGTGGTTCTACCGGCACCTGTTCGACCTCGCGATCGTGGTGCTGCCGATGTTCCGGCCGCTGCGGCTGCTGCGGCTGGTGACGCTGATCGCGGTGATGCAGCGCGCGGTCGGCAATGCGATCCGCGGCCGGGTGGTCATGTACACGGTCTCCGGCGCGATCCTGCTGGTGTTCGTCGCGTCGCTGGCCGTGCTGGAGAGCGAGCGCTACGCCCCCGACGCCCACATCACCGACTTCGGCCGGGCGCTGTGGTGGTCGATCACCACGATCACCACCGTCGGGTACGGCGATCTGACCCCGGTGACCACAACCGGACGGGTGATCGCGGTGCTGCTCATGATCGGTGGGATCAGCCTGGTCGGTTCGATCACCGCGACGCTGGCGTCGTGGATCGTGCAGCGCGTCGCCGACGAGGACACCGAGGGCCGCACCGTCACCACCGGGCACATCGACGCGCTGCTCGCCGAGATCTCCGCACTGCGCGGTGAGGTCGCCCACCTCCGCGACGGCCGGCGCGATTGCGACGGGCAGCCTCCCCCAGCCTGACCTCCTCATCGGGCAAGATTGCGGGCATGGACAGTGGTGTGGGATCCCCCCGGGTGCTGGTGGTGGACGACGACCCCGACGTGCTCGCGTCGCTGGAACGCGGTCTGCGGCTGTCCGGGTTCGACGTGTCGACCGCCGTCGACGGCGCCGAGGCGCTGCGCAGCGCGACCGAGACCCGTCCCGACGCGATCGTGCTCGACATCAACATGCCGGTGCTCGACGGCGTCAGCGTGGTCACCGCGCTGCGCGCCATGGACAACGACGTGCCGGTCTGCGTGCTGTCCGCGCGCAGCAGCGTCGACGACCGGGTGGCCGGCCTGGAGGCCGGCGCCGACGACTACCTGGTCAAACCGTTCGTGCTGCAGGAACTCGTCGCCCGGGTCAAGGCGCTGCTGCGCCGCCGCGGCTCGTCGGCGACGTTCTCCTCGGAGACCATTCAGGTGGGCCCGCTCGAGGTCGACATCCCCGGCCGGCGCGCCCGGGTCAACGGCGCCGACGTCGACCTGACCAAACGCGAGTTCGACCTGCTGGCCGTGCTGGCCGAGCACAAGACCGCGGTACTGTCGCGCGCCCAGCTGCTCGAGCTGGTCTGGGGTTACGACTTCGCCGCCGACACCAACGTCGTCGACGTGTTCATCGGGTACCTGCGCCGCAAGCTCGAGGCCGGCGGCGCGCCGCGGCTGCTGCACACCGTGCGCGGTGTGGGCTTCGTGCTGCGCACCCAGTAGGCGGTCCGCTGTGAGCCCCCTGTCGCGCATCTTCCGCCGCACCCCGTCGCTGCGGACCAGGGTGGCGTTCGCGACGGCGATCGGCGCGGCGATCGTGGTGATCATCGTGGGCACGGTGGTGTGGATCGGCATCACCAACGACCGCAAGGAACGGCTGGACCGCCGGCTCGACGAGGCGGCGGGGTTCGCGATCCCGTTCCTGCCGCGCGGCCTGGACACCATCCCGAAGTCGCCGAACAACCAGGACGCCGTCATCACCGTGCGCAAGCCGGGCCGGCCGGTGACGTCGAACTCCGAGGTGGTGCTGCCGCAACTGCCGGTCGGCTACGCCGACACCTACGTCGACGGGGTGCGCTACCGGGTCCGCACGGTCGACATCCAGTTCCCCGAGCCGATGTCGGTGGCCGTCGGCGCCACCTACGACGCCACCATCGCCGACACCAACAACCTGCACCGCCGGGTGATCATCATCTGCGTGTTCGCGGTCGGCGCCGCGTCGGTGTTCGGCTGGGTGCTGGCCGCGCTCGCGGTGCGGCCGCTCAAACGGCTGGCCCAGCAGACCCGGTCGATCGACGCCGGCGACGAGGCGCCCGACGTCGAGGTGCGCGGCGCCTCGGAGGCCGTCGAGATCGCCGAGGCCGTCAAGGGCATGCTCGAGCGGATCTGGTCGGAACAGGACCGCACCAAACAGGCATTGGCCTCGGCGCGTGACTTCGCGTCGGTCTCGGCGCACGAACTGCGCACGCCGCTGACCGCGATGCGCACCAACCTGGAGGTGCTGGCCACCCTCGACCTGGCCGACGAGCAGCGCAAGGAGGTGGTCAACGACGTCATCCGGACCCAGTCGCGCATCGAGGCGACGCTGGGCGCCCTGGAGCGCCTGGCCCAGGGCGAACTGTCGACGTCCGACGACCACGTGCCGGTCGACATCACCGAACTGCTCGACCGCGCCGCGCACGACGCGATGCGGGTCTATCCGGACCTCGACGTCTCGCTGGCACCCTCCCCGACGGTGATCATCGTCGGGCTGCCCGCCGGCCTGCGGCTGGCCGTCGACAACGCGATCGCCAACGCCGTCAAACACGGTGGCGCGTCACGCGTGCAGCTGTCGGCGGTCAGCTCCCGCGAGGGTGTGGAGATCGCGATCGACGACGACGGAGTCGGAGTGCCCGAGCAGGAACGCACGCGGGTGTTCGAGCGGTTCTCCCGCGGGTCGACGGCGTCGCATTCCGGCTCGGGTCTCGGGCTGGCGCTGGTGGCCCAGCAGGCCGAACTGCACGGCGGCACCGCGACGCTGGAGGCCAGCCCGCTGGGCGGTGCGCGGCTGCTGCTGCGGCTACCGGGCCCGGCCCCGCGCTAGATCTCTCAGCGGGTCGAGAGCAGGTCGATGACGAAGATCAGCGTCTTGCCGGACAGGCGGTGTCCTCCGCCGGCCGGGCCGTAGGCCTGCGCGGGCGGGATGGTCAGCTTGCGCCGGCCGCCGACGCGCATGCCGGGGATCCCGTCCTGCCACCCCTGGATCAGCCCCTGCAGCGGGAACTCGATCGACTGCCCGCGGTTCCATGAGCTGTCGAACTCCTCGCCGGTGTCGTACTCGACGCCGACGTAGTGCACCTCGACGTTGGCGCCGGGCACGGCCTCCGGCCCCTCGCCGACGACGAGGTCCTCGATGAGCAGTTCGGACGGCGCCGGACCGTCGGGAAAGTCGATCTCGGGCTTCTGTCCTGGGTTCACACTCACCACACCCACGGTAGTCGGGCAGACTGGACCGGTGGCACAGGACCAAGACATTCTCGAACAGGTGAACAAGCTCGTCGCCGAGGAGCAGAAGCTGCGCGACGCCCTGCAGCACCGGGAAATCGACGAGAGCGAAGAACACCAGCGACTCAAGGCGGTCGAGGTCGCGCTCGACCAGTGCTGGGATCTGCTCCGTCAACGCCGGGCGCTGCGGGAGAGCGGTCAGGACCCGCGGGAGGCGCAGGTGCGGCCGGCCGACGAGGTCGAGGGCTACCTGAACTGAGCGCCGCCTACGACGCGCTCATCGTCGGAGGCGGCCACAACGGGCTGGTCGCCGCCGCCTATCTGGCGCGCGCCGGCCGCCGCGTACGGGTCCTCGAACGGCTCGACCACGTGGGCGGCGCTGCGGTGTCGGCGCACGCGTTCGACGGTGTGGACGCACGGCTCTCGCGGTACTCCTACCTGGTCAGCCTGCTGCCACGGCGCATCGTCGACGACCTCGGCGCGCGCATCCGGCTGACCCGGCGGCGCTACTCCTCCTACACGCCGGATCCGGCGACCGGCGGCCGCACCGGCCTGCTGATCGGGCCGACGAGCACGTTCGAGGCGGTCGGCGCGGCCGACGACCGGGACGGCTTCGCCGACTTCTACCGCCGCTTCGCCGCCGTCGCCGAACGGCTGTGGCCGACGCTGACCGCGCCGCTGATGACCCGCGATCAGGCCCGGCGCCACGTCGGGGACGAGCAGGCGTGGTCGGCGCTGACCGAGCGCCCCATCGCCGGGGCGATCTGCGACGCGGTGGGCTCCGACCTCGTACGGGGCGTGCTGGCGACCGATGCGCTGATCGGCACATTCGCCCGCACCGACGATCCGGCGCTGCTGCAGAACGTGTGCCTGCTCTACCACCTGATCGGCGGCGGCACCGGAGAGTGGCAGGTGCCGGTCGGCGGGATGGGCGCGGTCAGCGGTGCCCTGGCCGCCGCGGCCGCCGGGCACGGCGCCGAGATCACCACCGGCGCCGACGTGCAGAGCGTCACCCCCGACGGCGAGGTGACCTACCGGGCGGGTGGCCGCACGCACACGCTCGGCGCCCGCCATGTCCTGGCCAACGTCACCCCCGCCGTGCTGGCCCGGCTGGTCGGCGATCCGCCCCCGGCGACCGCGCCCGGCTCCCAGGTTAAGGTCAACCTGATGCTGCGCCGGCTGCCGCGACTGCGCGACGAGTCGGTGCCGGTCGAGCACGCGTTCGGCGGGACGTTCCACATCAACCAGACGCTGAGCCAGCTCGACATCGCCTACGACCAGGCCGCCGCCGGTGAGGTGCCCGCTCCGCTGCCGTGCGAGATCTACTGCCACTCCCTGACCGATCCGTCGATCCTGTCCGACGGGCTGCGCGCGGCCGGTGCGCAGACGCTGACGGTGTTCGGGTTGCACACCCCGCACACGCTGATGGCAGGCCACGACGACGACCGGATGCGCAACACCCTGACCTCGGCAGTGCTCAGCTCGCTGAATTCGGTTCTGGCCGAACCGATTCAGGACGTCGTGATGGAGGACGCCGCCGGCCGGCTGTGCATCGAGACCAAGACCACCGCCGACCTGGAACGCGGCCTCGGCATGACCGCGGGCCACATCTTCCACGGTGCGCTGCAGTGGCCGTTCGCCGAGGCCGGCGAGCCACTGGACACACCCGCGCAGCGGTGGGGCGTGGCCACCCGCCACGAGCGGATCCTGCTGTGCGGTGCGGGTTCCCGGCGCGGCGGCGGCGTGTCCGGGATCGGCGGGCACAACGCGGCCATGGCTGTTCTGGAGGGCTGAGCGTACGCTCAGACCCGTGAACGCAGGAGTCGCGGCGACCGCGGCCGCCACCGTGCTGGCCGGTGTCGCGCTGGCCCCCACCGCCGCGGCCACCCCCAGCTACGGCAGTAACGGGCTGTTCGGCGTGAACGAGCAGGCCGCCCAGGGCTGGGCCACCGCCTTCATCATCCCCGGCCGCTACCGCGTCGACCAGGCGCCGAGCATGCCGCCCTATCAGAGCGCTCCGGGATTCTGGTTGCGTTGCAGCGCATTCCCGTGCGCTATCGAAGTGGGCGGCAACATCATCGCCAAGGGCGACGCGATCCGAGACGTGCCGACGTTCGTCGACGTCTCACCCACCGACGCCGGGGTGCGCCTCTACAACGTGACGCTGACCCGGGTCTGAGGCCGTCAACTCCGGAGCTTGTCCAGTACGGCCCGCAGCGCGTCGAGATCGGCGTCGTCGAGCGCGTCGAACACCGGCGGGGCCGGATCGTCGATCGCCTCGATGGCCGCCAGCATCGCCCGGCCGGCGTCGGTCAACGACACCGTCTTGCACCGCCGGTTGGCGGGGTCGGTCTCGCGGACCACCAGCCCGCGCTGCTCGAGGTCGTTGACGGCCACGGTGGCCGCGGGGGCGTCCATGGTCGCGGCCCGAGCCACCTCCTTGACCGTCATCGGCTGACGGGCCAGCCGGCGCAGCACCCGGATGCGGCTGAACGGCAGCCCGGACTCCTCCACCACCGCCCGCTTCCAGCTGTCGCGGTTGTCGATGACCATCGCCGACAGCGCGCGCCACACCTGGTCGGCCCTCGGGTTACGCGGCACGGGCGGCTCCCGCGGTGGCGGTGTCGCCGGCGATCAGCGGCGCCAACCGGTCGGCCGACCGCACCGCGCGCGGCGACGTCGAGTAGAAGCCGAGCGCGGTGATCACCACGCCGAGCCCGATGCACACGAACCACAGTGGCCGCGCGGCGGCGGCGAAGTCGGTCGCCGTCCCGGCCAGCGCACCGCCCGCCACCGAACCGCACAGCGCCACACCGATGCTGACGCCGATCTGGCGGCTGGTGGACGTGACCGCCGAGGCCGCGCCGGCCCGGTCCAGCGGCATCCCGCTCACCGCGGCGTTGGTGATCGGTGCGTTGACCATCGAGAAGCCGATGCCGTACACGGCGAACACCACCAGCAGCGCCCACACCGGCGTGGTGGCCGTCAGGAACGACAGCAGCACCGATGCGGTGGTGATCAGCACACCGGCGGCCAGCAGCGACGGGCGGGCGCCGAACCGCCCGACCAACCGGCCCGACAGCGGGGAGAACAGCAGCGCGCCGATCGCGATCGGCAGGTAGATCAGCCCGGTCTCCATTGCCGAGTAACCGCGCTCGCCCTGCAGGTACAGCGACATCATGAACAGGAACGCGCCCCAGGCGGCGAACGCGGACACCGCGGTGACCGTCGCCGCGCTGAACGGGATGCTGCGGAAGAAGCGCAGGTCGACGAACGGGTCCTGCCGACGCGCCTCGTAGCGCAGGAACGCGATCAACGCGAGGACCGCGACCACCGCCGCGATCAGCGTGGGTGGGGTGGTCCACCCGAGCCCGGGGCCTTCGATCAGCGTGAACACCACACCGAACAGGAACAGCACGGCCAGCGCCTGACCGACGGGGTCGATGTTGCGCATGGTCGACGACTTGGTCTCCGGCACGAAGACCGCGGTCAGCAGGATCGCCGCCGCGCAGATCGGCAGGTTGATCCAGAACACCGCGCGCCAGGAGACCAGTTCGATGAGCAGGCCGCCGACGATCGGGCCGGCCGCCATCGAGATGCCGACCACCGCGCCCCACAGCCCGAGCGCGCGGGCGCGCTCGACGCGGCCGGTGAAGACCTGCGAGATGATGGACAGGGCGACCGGATTCATCATCGAGCCGCCGATCGCCTGCAGCAGGCGCGCCACGATCAGCGTCTCGATGTTGGGCGCCAGGCTGCACAGCAGCGAGCCGAAGGCGAAGACGGTCAGCCCGAGCTGAAACACCCGGCGCCGGCCGAACCGGTCGCCGGTGGCGCCCGAGAGCATCAGCAGCGACGCCAGCACCAGCGTGTAGACGTCGATCACCCACTGCAGCTGCGACGGCGAGGCGTGCAGGTCCTGCCGGATGGCCGGGATCGCGACGTTGACGATGGTGGCGTCCATCGACACGATCAGCAGGCTCAGGCAGCACGAGACCAGGATGATGGCCTTGCGCCGCGGGCTCATGCCGACAGTGTCAATCACACAACAATTGTGAAACTACAACTGTCGGGCTGGCAAGGGGCGATCCGGTGACGCTCGTCGCAATGACGCGCGCGGGATCGCCGGTCAGCGGTCGTCGAGGGCGGCGTAGTCGCGCTCGGTGTAACCGGTGTAGATCTGCCGGGGGCGGCCGATCTTGTTCGGCTCCCCGTGCATCTCCCGCCAGTGCGCGATCCAGCCGGGCAGCCGGCCCAGCGCGAACAGCACCGTGAACATCCGCGTCGGGAAGCCCATCGCCCGGTAGATCACGCCGGTGTAGTAGTCGACGTTCGGGTAGAGCTTGCGCTCGACGAAGAAGTCGTCGGTCAGCGCGATCTCCTCGAGCTCCTTGGCGATGTCGAGCAGCGGATCCTGCACGCCGATCTTGCCGAGGATCTTGTCGGCCTGCTCTTTGACGATGCGAGCGCGGGGATCGTAGTTCTTGTACACCCGGTGACCGAAGCCCATGAGCTTGACGTTGTCTTCGCGGTTCTTGACCTTCTTGACGAAGGTCGCGACGTCGTCGTCGCCGTCGCGGATCTTCGACAGCATCTCCAGCACCGCCTGGTTGGCACCGCCGTGCAGCGGGCCCCACAGCGCGTTGATCCCGCCGGAGATCGAGGTGAACAGGTTGGCCTGTGACGAGCCGACCAGGCGCACCGTCGACGTCGAGCAGTTCTGCTCGTGGTCGGCGTGCAGGATGAACAGCATGTCGAGGGCCCGCACGATCTCCGGGTCCACCTCGTAGGGCTCCGCCGGGAACCCGAACGTCATCCGCAGGAAGTTCTCGACGAGGGTCAGCGAGTTGTCCGGGTAGAGGAACGGCTGCCCCTCGGACTTCTTGTACGCGTAGGCGGCGATGGTCGGCAGCTTGGCCAGCAGCCGGATCGTGGACAGCTCGACCTGCTTGGGATCGAACGGATCCAGCGAATCCTGGTAGTACGCGCTCAGCGCGTTCACCGCGCTGGACAGCACCGGCATCGGGTGCGCGTTGCGCGGGAAGCCGTCGAAGAACCGCTTGAGGTCCTCGTGCAGCAGGGTGTGCCGCTGGATCTGGGTGGTGAACCGCTCCAACTCGTCGGCGGTCGGCAGCTCACCGTAGATCAGCAGGTAGCTGACCTCGATGAACGTCGACTTCTCGGCCAGCTGCTCGATCGGATAGCCGCGGTAGCGCAGGATGCCCGCGTCACCGTCGATGTAGGTGATCGCGCTCTTGGTCGACGACGTGTTGACGAACCCGCCGTCGAACGTGGTGTAGCCGGTCTTGGCCAGCAGCGAACCGAGCGCGATGCCGTCGGAGCCCTCGGTGGCCTTGACGATATCCAGGTCGAGCTCGCCGCCGGGGTAGCTCAGCTTGGCGTGCTCTGTCGCACTGGACGAATTTTCGGCCACGGGAATCCCTTCATCGTCGCTCCAGGTGCAGACCCTTGCCCTACAAAAGGTAGTCCCATGGTGGCTGCCGTGCGTGCGTGGGGTGCACCGCACTGATCAGCCACCGCGGTTCACCCGCAGGTCAGGTTCTCGGTCAGGGTCGCGAAACTCCGCCACGCCTCGTCGATCCGGTCTGCCATCAGGTCGGGACCGAGCCGCGCGCCGTCGCAGTCGGTCACCAGATCACCGCACGCGGTGACGATGACCGCCGACCAGACCGCGGAGATCAGACGCAGCCGGCGGTCCTCGGCGGGCACGCCCAGCCGCGCCGAGAGCGGGGCCAGCGAGGCCGCGTCGGGGAAGCCCGACGCCGCGGCCTTGAGCCCCGGTGTCGAGTTGATGATCTGCAGCATCACCGCGATGCGCTCGGTGCTCAGGCCGGCCACGTTGCCGGCCGACACCTCGCGCAGCACACCGACGTGGGCGTCCTTGAGCGCCTGCAGGGCCGGCACCTCGGGCGGGATGGTCGCCAGGCGGGCGCTCACCGCATCGACGAACCCGTCGAGCAGGGTGAGCAGCACGGCGTCCTTGGTGGCGAAGTAGCGGCAGAAGGTGCGCGGCGAGACGTCGGCGAGCGCGGCGATCTGGTCGACCGTGGTGGCCTCGTAGCCCTGCTGCAGGCACAGCGTCACCGCGGCGTCGATCAATGTGGCGCGGGTGCGCTGTTTCTTGCGCTCGCGCAACCCTGGCCGGCGGCCGGCGCCATCGGCCGCGGGGGGAACCATCGACACCACCGGCATCACCACCGCGCGGTTCCGGAGGTGACGGCCGCGAACGTGCGGAACGACTCCTCGATGCGGTCGGCCATCAGATGCGGCCCGAGCGGCCGGCCGTCGACGTCGCCGACGAGGTCGTAGCACGCCGTGGCGACCACGCTGGCCGACACCGCCACCGCGATCCGCACCGACCGGTCTTCCCGGTCCACCCCCATCCGGCCGGCGAGCACGGATGCCACCGCCGGGAACTGGAATTCGGCGGCCGCCAGCCGCAGTGCCTCGTTGGCGTTGAGGATGCGCAGCATCATCGTGATCCGGTCAGGCGTGAGCTCCGGATCGTCCTGCGCGGCGACCCGGCGCAGCACGCGCACCTGCGCGTCGCGCAGCGCCTGCAGCGGCGGGACGTCGGCGGGCACCGTGGCGAGGACGCGCGCCACCGCATCGGTGAAATCGTCGAGCAGCGTGAGCAGGACGGCTTCCTTGGAGGCGAAGTAGCGGCTGAACGTGCGGGCGGAGACATCGGCGGCGGCGGCGATCTGCTCGACCGTGGTGTTGTCGAAGCCGTTGCGGTCGCACAGATCGACCGCAACGTTGATCAAGGTTGTGCGCGTTCGCTGTTTCTTGCGTTCACGCAAGCCGAGGACCGGTGCGCCGTCGACTTCAGCCACAGCTGGATGCTAACGCGGGCCGCCGACGACGCGCTGGCGATTTTGACATCGGGTGCAAGATGCCGGTTCGCCGATTTCGCCGCCACCGGACGCATTCGGGCGACGCGCCGGCCTACGGCTGCAGCCGCTCGACGCGGCCGTCGCACAGCCGAATTCGGTTGTGCACGCGGTTCTCCCGGCCCTGCCAGAACTCGACCACCTCGGCGGCGATCAGGTACCCGCCCCAGTTGGGCGGCACCGGCACCTCGTCCTGATCGGCGAAGCGCCGGGTCACCTCGGTGAGCTGGTCGAGCAGCGCCGCGCGGGAGGCGATCGGGCGCGACTGCGCCGACGCCCACGCACCGAGCTGCGATCCGCGCGGGCGTTTGGCCCAGTAATCCGCGGTGAACTCGGCGGGCACCTTCGTCACCGCACCGCGCACGTGCACCTGCCGGCCCAGCGCGAACCACGGGAACGTCGCCGACGCGTACGGCGTGGCGGCCAGCTCGTCGCCCTTGGCCGAGTCGTAGTTGGTGAAGAACGTGATGCCGGCGTCGTCGATGCCCTTGCACAGCACGGTGCGGGTGACCGGCCGGCCCGCGGCGTCGACGGTGCCGAGTACCATCGCGTTGGGTTCGCTGATCCCCGCGGCCTGCGCGTCGGCCAACCAGCTGCGGAGCAACGCGACCCAGCCGCCGGCGAGCCAGTCCGCGTCCAGGTCGGCGCTGCCGTCCTTCTCCACCGATCCGTACTCCACGCGCATCCTCGCCAGTTGCTGATCGTCGGCCTGGGTCACCGCGCCAACGCTACGCCGCATGTTCGCATTCCGGTTACCGGCCGGTACGGCCCGGCGGCCGCCCGGGTGCGACAATCTGGCCATGACCGAGGCAGCGGTGCCGGAGAACTTCGTCCAGGGTCTGGAAGGCGTGGTGGCCTTCACCACCGAGATCGCCGAGCCGGACAAAGACGGTGGGGCGCTGCGGTATCGCGGCGTGGACATCGAGGATCTGGTCGAGCGGCGGGTGACGTTCGGTGACGTGTGGGGGCTGCTGGTCGACGGTCGCTTCGGCGACGGCCTGGTCCCGGCCGAACCGTTCCCGCTGCCGATCCACAGCGGCGACGTGCGCGTCGACGTGCAGGCCGGCCTGGCCATGCTGGCCCCGATCTGGGGTTACCGGCCCATGCTCGACATCGACGACGACACCGCGCGCGCCCAGTTGGCCCGCGCCTCGGTGATGGCGCTGTCCTACGTCGCGCAGTCCGCGCGCGGCATCCACCAGCCGGCCATCCCCCAGCGCCTGATCGACGAATGCCCCACCGTGACGGCACGTTTCATGACCCGGTGGCAGGGTGACCCCGACCCCAGGCACGTCGAGGCGATCGATGCGTACTGGGTGTCGGCGGCCGAGCACGGCATGAACGCCTCGACGTTCACCGCCCGGGTGATCGCCTCCACCGGCGCTGACGTCGCCGCCGCCCTGTCCGGGGCGGTCGGCGCGATGAGCGGGCCGCTGCACGGCGGCGCGCCCGCCCGGGTGCTGCCGATGCTCGAGGAGGCCGAGCGCACCGGCGACGCCCGCGCGGTGGTCCGCGGCGTACTCGACCGCAAGGACAAGTTGATGGGGTTCGGGCACCGCGTGTACCGCGCCGAGGACCCCCGCGCCCGGGTGCTGCGGGCGACCGCCAAGCGTCTGGAGGCGCCGCGGTTCGAGGTGGCCGCGGCGCTGGAGCAGGCCGCGCTCGGCGAGCTCCGGGAGCGCCGCCCCGACCGGGCGATCGAGACCAACGTCGAGTTCTGGGCGGCGGTCATCCTCGACTTCGCGCAGGTGCCGTCGGCGATGATGCCGGCGATGTTCACCTGCGGACGCACCGCCGGCTGGTGCGCCCACATCCTCGAGCAGAAACGCCTCGGCAAGCTGGTGCGGCCGTCGGCCGTCTACGTCGGGCCCGGACCGCGCAGCCCCGAGTCGGTCGAGGGCTGGGACCGCGTCATCCCGGCATGAGCGGCGATCCGGGCGAAACGTTCGCCGCCGCGGCGACGGCGTTCACCGAGCTGGTCCGCGCGCTTCCGGACACCGCGTGGACCGGCCCCGGGCTCGGTGAGTGGGATCTGCGCGCGCTGGTGGGCCATACCGCGCGCTCGCTGATCACGGTCAGCACCTATCTGCAGACCACGGCCGCCCGCGAGGACATCACCAGCGCGGCCGAGTACTACCTGAAGGTGACGCCGGCCGCGCTGGGCATCGACCCGGCGGCGGTGGCCGAACGCGGCCGGCAGGCCGGCCGGGATCTGGGTGCCGAGCCGGCGTCGGCGGTGGCGCGGCTGGCCGAACAGGCGCTGGCCGACGTCGCCGCGGCGGGTGACCCGCTGATCGAGGTGATCGGCGGACAGGGCATCCGGCTGCACGCCTATCTCCCGACGCGCACCTTCGAGCTGACCGTGCACGGACTCGACATCGCCCGCGCCGCGGGGGTGGCGTTCTCCCCGCCGGCCGAGGCGCTGGCCGATGCGGTGCGACTGGCGGCCGAGGTCGCGGCACTGGCGGGGCAGGGCGATACGGTGCTGCTGGCGCTGACCGGCCGATCCGCGTTGCCTTCCTCGTTCTCGATCGTCTGAGCGATGAATTCTGTCGGTGGCGGGAGTCAAGATGGGTGTCCACCCCGACTCGTGAAGGAGCTCTCATGGCCCCCGAAGTGACCCCGTTCATCTCCCCGATGCTCGTCGTCGACAACGCCGCGGCGGCAATCGACTTCTACGTCAAGGCCTTCGGCGCCGTCGAGATGGTGCGGCTGCCCGGCCCCGACGGCAAGCTGGTGCACGCCGCCGTCAGCATCGACGGCTCGATGGTGATGCTCAACGACGACTTCCCGGAGTACAACGACGGCAAGCCGTCCACCCCGACCGCGCTCGGCGGCTCACCCGTCACCATCCACCTGCAGGTCACCGACGTCGACGCCCGCTTCCAGCAGGCGCTGGACGCCGGCGCGACCGCGGTGATGCCCGTCGAAGAGCAGTTCTGGGGTGACCGCTACGGCGTCCTGCGCGACCCGTTCGGCCACCTGTGGTCGATGGCCACGCCGGTGCGTGAGGTCAGCATGGAGGAACTGCAGTCCGCCATGGACCAGCCGGCCCAGTAGTCGTCGCTACCGGAGCAGCCCGGCGAGCAGGCGGCGCGCCGGTGTGGGTGCCGGCGCGTTCGCGGCGGCGGCGAGCATGTCGTCGACCGCGGTGAACTTGACCCGCGGGCGGTCGTCCCCGCCGCGGGCGATCTCCGCCGCGTCGATGGCCTGCCAGCCGGCGGCATCCACCACACCGGGACGCCGGGTGCGCAGCAGCCGGTCGAGGTCGGCGGGCCGGCCGGTCGGATCGGGCAGGGCACCGGCGTTGTAGTCGGCCGCCAGCGTGTGCACGGTCTCGGCCGCACACGACTTGTTGGTGCCGATGAACCCGGTGGGGCCGCGTTTGATCCAGCCGGCGACGTAACTACCGCGCACCGGCCGGCCGCTCTCCGGGTCGACCACGCGGCCGCCGTCGTGCGGCACGGTGGCGGTGGCGTCGTCGAACGGCAACCCCGCGATGGGTCTACCGCGGTAGCCGATCGAGGTCAGCACCAGCCCGGCGTCGAGCCGGTACACCTCCTCGGTGCCGGTACGGGCGAACTCGATGCCCTCCGCGCGGCCGTCGCCGACCACGCGCGCCGGGGTGAGCTGGTAGGCCAGCCGGATCCGCGGACGGGTGATCGGCGCCTCGGCGTCGCCGAGTTCGGCCAGGATCTCGAGTTTGTTGCGGGTCAGCGGGTCGGTCTCTGCAGCCAGGTCGGCGGCGACGCGAGCGTGGTCGGCCGCATCGAGCACCACGTCGCAGGCCGAGGTGAGGCCGATCAGCTCGGGCAGCGTGAAGGCCGACTGCGCCGGGCCGCGGCGCGCCGCGATGACCACCTCGGCGATCCGTGACGTGCGCAGCACAGCGAGGGCGTGATCGGCGATGTCGGTGCGCGCCAGCACATCCGGGTCCGTGGTGAGGATGCGCGCCACGTCGAGCGCGACGTTGCCGTTGCCGATGACGACCGCTCGCTCGGAGGACAGATCGACCGGCAGGCCGGCGTGGTCGGGGTGGCCGTTGAACCAGGCGACGAACTCGGTGGCGGTACCGGTACCGGCCAGACCCATGCCGTCGATATCGAGGCGGCGGTCGTTGGGGGCGCCGACGGCGTAGAGCACCGCGTGGTGGTGTGCCAACAGTTCGTCGTGGCTGATGTGGGTTCCGACCTCGACGTTGAGGTACATCTGCAGGGAGCGCCGCCCCGCGATCCGGTCGAACAGATCAGTGACCCGCTTGGTGTTCTGGTGATCGGGCGCCACACCGGCGCGCACCAGCCCGTACGGGGTGGGCAGCCGCTCGAGCATGGTGACCCGCACGTCGCGCTGGGTGAGCAGTTCGTCGGCGGCGTACATCGCGGCCGGGCCGGAGCCCACGATCGCCACCCGCAGCGGTCCGCCGGGCCGCGACCGCACCACCGGGGCGTCGAGCACCGGCGCCAGCTTCGACGTCGGCGGCACCTTCTCGTCCGGCCGCCGCTCGGGGTAGAACGCCGCGTTGAGCGCGACGAACGGCAGCTGACTGTCGGTGAGTTTCGAGTCGGGCGCGATGGCGCCGACCGGGCATGCACTGACGCACGCGCCGCAGTCCACACACGCCGCCGGGTCGATGTAGAGCATCTCGGCGGTGGCGAAGCCCGGCTCGTCCGGCGACGGGTGGATGCAGTTCACCGGACAGGCATAGACACAGGACCCGTCGCTACAGCACGACTGGGTGATCACATGGGGCACCGGCGTGCGTCCTTTGCTAGGCGGCGGTCGCGACGTGCTCGCGGTGCGGTTCGCTGCGGTAGCGGCTGGGCCGGCCGTCGATCTTGCAGATCCGCCACATGAGCTTTGCCAGCGGATTCATCAGGCCGGTCTCGCGGCACAGCATGCGTACATCGCCGAACATGTCGCGCAGGAACTGGCGCGACTCGGGGGCGCGGAAGAACAGCTCCTTGCGGACCTCACGCGGGATGTCGAACTCCCGCCAGAACGACTTCGGCGGGACGATGATCGCCTGGCACAGCACCCGCATCACCAGCGGCACGTACAGCGACAGGAAGAAGCGCTGCCGGCGCGGCAGGTGCGGCAGCCGCTTGCGGAGGTACTCGTGGGCGAAGGAGATGTGCCGGGCCTCCTCGGCGACGTGGATCGCCATCACCCGCTCCATGATCGGGTGGATGGACTTGCCCTCGCGCAGCACGTTCTTCTGGGTGTGGTCGATGGGCTCCTCGCCGGCGAGCACCCCGAAGAAGAACGGGATGGGCAGCGGCCCGGCGACCAGCGGGATGAACGGGGACAACCAGCGCAGCATCCGCGGCATGCCGGGCACGTCGGCGCCGATGCGGTTCACCATCTCCTGGAACATCATGGTGTGGTTGCACTCTTCGACCGACTCGTGCATGCAGTAGCGGTACTCCGGTGACCCGTTGGGCACCCAGAACGCGTAGTTGGTCAGGCCGCGGATCAGGATGATCTCGAACTGCAGGCCCACCTTCGCGACGTTGGCCTGCCGCCACATGCCGATCTCGATCTGCCGTTCCCTCGGCTGCGACCGGTACCAGGGGTGCCGGCCGATCGGGTCGGTCGACGGGAGGATCCAGCGCTCGTCGCCGTCGATCACCGCAAACTCCGGCGAGTCCCAGTCGATGTCGGTGTAGGGGCTGAAATTGCGCCGCACCGACCCCTCGGACAGTGTGGTCAGCGTGTCGACGTACCCCTGGTCGTCACTGACGTCCATGTTGCGGCGCCAGCGCCGGACCATGCGTGTGCGTGCCATGCGAGCCTCCCGAATGGTTTACATTCACCGGTCTTGTGTACACAGTACCGCAGGTACCGGGTAAAAGTCCATCGCGATCTTGAGACTTTGCTGCCTTTGACCGCTTCCGGCGCGGAAACGTGCGCTCAGCGCCGGTAAGCGCGCCGAGATCGTCGGGAACTAGGCTTGGCCCCATGGCCGAGTTCACGATTCCCGCCGACCTCAAACCCCGAGACGGGCGTTTCGGCTCCGGGCCGTCGAAGGTGCGCCCCGAACAGCTGTCCGCCCTCGCCGCTGCCGGTGACCTGTTCGGCACGTCGCACCGGCAGGCACCGGTGAAGAACCTCGTGGGCCGGGTGCGCGACGGCATCAAGGCGCTGTTCTCGGTGCCCGACGGCTACGAGGTGATCCTCGGCAACGGCGGGTCGACGGCGTTCTGGGACGCCGCCGCCTTCGGGTTGATCGACCAGCGGTCGCTGCACCTGACCTACGGCGAGTTCAGCGCCAAATTCGCCTCGGCCGTCGCCAAGAACCCATTCGTCGGCGACCCGATCGTGATCAAGGCCGACCCGGGCAGCGCGCCCGAACCGCAGTCGGACCCGTCGGTCGACGTCATCGCCTGGGCCCACAACGAGACCTCGACCGGCGTCGCGGTGCCCGTGCAGCGTCCGGCCGGCGCCGACGACGCGCTGGTCGTGATCGACGCCACCTCCGGCGCGGGCGGGCTGCCGGTCGACATCACCCAGGCCGACGCCTATTACTTCGCGCCGCAGAAGAACTTCGCCGGCGACGGCGGGCTGTGGCTGGCCGTGGTCAGCCCGGCCGCGCTGGCCCGAATCGAGGCGATCGCGGCGTCCGGCCGCTGGGTGCCCGACTTCCTGTCGCTGCCCATCGCGGTGGAGAACAGCCGCAAGAACCAGACCTACAACACGCCCGCGATCGGCACGCTCGTGCTGCTCGCCGACCAGCTCGACTGGCTCAACGGCAACGGCGGCCTGGACTGGGCGGTCAAGCGCACCGCGGACTCCGCACAGCGGCTGTACTCGTGGGCCGAGGAGTCGTCCTACGCCACCCCGTTCGTGGCCGACCCGGCCCTGCGGTCGCAGGTGGTCGGCACCATCGACTTCTCCGACGACGTCGACGCGGCTGCGGTGGCGAAGGTGTTGCGCGCCAACGGGATCGTCGACACCGAGCCGTATCGCAAGCTGGGCCGCAACCAGCTGCGCGTGGCGATGTTCGCCGCCGTCGACGCCGACGACGTGAGCGCGCTGACCCGGTGCGTGGACTGGGTGGTCGAACGTCTCTGAATCGCTGCCGATCGCTGCCGCGTGTCAGCGCGGTCACGAGCGCATAACGCAGTAGGGTGACCTGCTAATCGGGCCGGCGCCACGCATGTCGCAGACGAGCCCGGAGGAGGTCGGAGTGCGGGAACTCAAAGTCGTCGGGCTGGACGTCGACGGCAAACGCATCATCTGCGAAGCGGACTCCGGCGAGAAGTTCATCCTGCGCTCCGACGAACGGCTCAGGGCCGCCGTGCGCGGCGACCGCGCCGCATCCAATCGGGACGAAGACCAGACCATGATGGATGTCGAGGTGCACAGCGTGCTGCGTCCGAGGGATATTCAATCCAAGATCCGCGCCGGCGCCTCCGTCGAGCAGGTGGCCAACGCCGCGGGGATGCCGATCGAGCGGGTCGAACGCTTCGCCCACCCGGTTCTGCTCGAGCGCTCCCGCGCGGCCGAACTCGCGACCGCCGCGCATCCGGTGCTGCCCGACGGGCCCAGCGTGCTCACGCTGCTCGAGACCATCTCGACCGCGCTGGTCGCCCGCGGGCTCGACCCCGACGCCACCACCTGGGACGCCTGGCGCAACGAGGACGGACGCTGGACCGTGCAGCTCGCGTGGCAGGCCGGGCGCTCGGACAACGTCGCGCACTTCCGCTTCTCCCCCGGCGCGCACGGCGGCACGGTCAGCGCGTTCGACGAGGCGGCCTGCGAGCTGATCGATCCGGACTTCGCCCGGCCGCTGCGTCCGGTGGCGCCGCTCGCCCAGCTCGACTTCGACGAGCCGGTCACACCGGCGCCGAAGCCGGCACCCACGCCTGCCGCCGCGGCCCCCGAGCCGGAACCGACGCCCGAACCGGAGCCGGAGCCCAAGCCCGTGCGCACCCGCAAGGCCAAGGCCAAGCCGACGGTGCCGGCGTGGGAGGACGTGCTGCTCGGAGTCCGCTCCAGCGGGCAGCGGTAGAACGAGCCGACGACAGAGCTGGATCAGGCGACGCCGGAGAGCGCCAGCCCCGCCAGCGCGATCCACCCGCCCGCGACGCCGATTCCCGCACCGAGCGCGAACCACCGCCACACCGGACGGCTGCGCCACCCCCACACCGTCGGCGCCAGACCGCCGGCGGCGACCATGTTGAGCCCGACCGCCAGCAGCGGGTGCACCTGCAACAGCCCGAACCCGAGCACGACGATCGCGGCGGCCAGCACCACGGCGACCATTGCCGCCACGGTCAAACCCGTTCCCCACGGCGTGGATTCGTCGGTCACAGTCCTCCCCCGGTCGCCTCGGCGCCCAATCTAGCCCGACCGGGTGCGTTCGTAGAACGCGAGCGCGGCGGCGGTGGCGACGTTGAGCGAGTCGGTGCCCCGGGACATCGGAATCCGCACGCGCCGGTCGCTGGCCCGCATCGCCCGTTCGGTCAGCCCGGGCCCCTCGGCGCCGACCAGGATCGCCACCTTGTCGCCGGCCAGGCCGGGCATCGCGTCGGCCAGCGTGTCCGCGGCCGGGTCGGGCGTCATCGCGAGTAGCCGAAAGCCGTTGTCACGCAGGAGTTCCAGTTCGCCGGGCCAGGAGACGGCGCGGGCGAACGGCACCAGCAGGGCGTGCCCCATCGAGACCCGTACCGCGCGGCGGTACAGCGGGTCCGCGCAGCCGGCGCCGAACACCACCGCATCCACCTCGAGCCCCGCCGCGTTGCGGAAGATCGACCCGAGGTTCTCGTGGTCGTTGACGCCTTCGAGCACCGCCACGGTGTGGGCGCCGGACACCACGTCGGCGACGGCGATCTCGGGCGGGCGCGACGCGGACGCCAACACCCCGCGGTTGAGGTGGAATCCGACCACCTCGGCCATCACCTCGGCGCTGGCGCGGTAGAAGGGCGCGTCGACCGCGGCGAGATCCGCGCTCAGTTCACCCAGCCGTCGATCGGTGCCCAGGAGTGCGCGCGGGACGAATCGCGACGCCACCATCCGCTGCACCACCAACACGCCCTCGGCGATCACCAGCCCCTTGCCGCTGGGCAGGTCGGGGCGACGGTCGATGCTGTTGAGATCGCGGAAGTCGTCGAGGCGGGGGTCTGCGGGGTCGTCGACGTCGATGACGGTGGTGGTCAACGCCTCGGTCTCCGCACGGCGGCGTAGCTTACGCGCCCTCCTCCACCATCGCCGACATCAGGTCGGCGGCCATCAGCAGGGTCTTGCGCTGGTCGGGGTGCAGGCGGGCCAACCGCTTCTGCAACCACTCCTGGCTGGCCCGCTTCTCCGCCTCCACCAGATCGGCACCGGCCTGCGACACCGAAACCAGGACCTGGCGGCCGTCGACGGGGTGCGCGGTGCGCGCCACAAATCCCAGGTCGGCGAGCGAAGCGATCACCCGGGTCATCGACGGAGGACGCACCCGCTCGCGCACAGCTAACGCCCCCGGCGTCATCGCACCCTCTTTGGCCAGCGTCGACAGCGCTGACAATTGCGATAGCGAAATCGGGGATTCAGCACGTCGGAACCGCAATTGGCGCGCCAGCCGGACAACTGCCAAAGAAAGGTCACTGGCCAACCGGGCTTCGGTCTCGATCACGAGGCAAATCTTACCTATGCAACTAATTCAGGGCGGGCAAAACCCCTCCGCCATTCTTTCGCCCGATCGCCCGCCGCGATAAGTTCGCTTTTGTGAGTGACGAATCGCCCCCGCCGGACACCGCACCGCATCCGCCCGCGCTGCCATCTGCGCTGCTCGAGCCGTGGCCGGTGATCCTGGTGATCGCCGCGGGTTGGCTCGTGGCGACGGTGCTGGCATTCACCGTCGCGTCACTACAGGATTGGCGGCCGTACACCGTGGCGGGTCTCGGCATCGGAGTGCTTGGCACATCGATATTTCTGTGGCAACGTCACGCCGTGCGCCGTGGCCACCGCGGCGCCCAGAGCGGGCTGACCTGAGACCCGCCGTCCTCGACAGGAGACGCATGGCCGCGCCGCTGCTTCACGCCCAGATCGACATCGACGCCCCTGTGGAGAAGGTGTGGTCATTGGTGTCGGACCTGAGCCGCATGCCGCAGTGGAGTCCGCAGTGCCGCGTGATGAAGACCCTCGGACCGCTGCGCCCCGGCACCCGGACGCTCAACCTCAACCGGCGCAAGTTCCTGATGTGGCCGACCACCTGCACCATCACCGAGGTGGTGCCGGAGAAGAAGGTGGCGTTCCGCGTCGACGCCAACAACACGGTGTGGAGCTACGAACTCGAGCCGACCGCCACCGGCACCCGGCTGGTGGAGACCCGCAACGCCGAGAACGGCGTGAAGAAGGTGTCGACCGTGACGGTCAACGCGCTGTTCGGCGGGGTGCCCAGCTTCGAGAAGGAACTGGTCGAGGGGATGAACGAGTCGCTGGCCCGGATCAAGGCCGCCGCGGAGCGCTAGTCCGCCGACTCGGCGACGTCGAGCACGCCGTCGTCGTACGGGTCGTACAGCGGGGAACCGGACCCCTGCGGAGCCGGGGTGTCCGAATGCGCACCGCATCCGTATTCGGCGTCGACCACGTGGCCGTCGGCCGACATCTCGTTGGCGCACACCCCGAACATCACGCCGAGCGCGCCCGACAGCGGGAGGAAGAAGCCGCAGTCGCGGCACACCCGCTTGGTGGCCCGCGCCATCGCCGAGCCCGGCCCGAAGTCGCCGTCGTGCCAGCGCTGGGCGGCATCGATGCGTCCCCACTCGCTGAGCACCTGACGGCGGCCCAGCCCGAGCTCCTGGGTGACTTCGTCGATCGCCGGGTCACCGGTGGCCGCGTACCCCGGCACCAGCCGGGGGTCCTCGGCCGGCGGGGCGAGCAGATCGCCGGGGCCCAGGTCACCGGGTCGCACCCGGTCCTGCCACGGCACCCACTCCGGCGCGAGCAGCGCCGTCGGCCCGGGCACCAGGACCACCTCGCTGAGCGTGGCGTGGTCGGCGCCCGGGTAGCCGGCGACCACGACGGCCCACTGCCAGCCGCGGTAGCCCGGTAGGTTCGCCAGGAAGCGGTGGGTGGCCGACGTCGGGTCCTCGAACGAGGCCCCCAGATACTCCCCGACCGTCTCGGCGCCGCTGAAGTCGGCGAGCGCGGAACGGGCCAACTCGACGGCGCCCATCAGCACCGCCTCGAGGTCGGCGGGGCGGTGGGCGACGTCTGCGACGGTGTCGGTCACGCTGTCCATCGCGTTCCATAGTGCCGCAGAGCAATACCGGAAGCCACACCGGTCGGCTGTCGGACGGCGTCGGCGCCATGGGGGAGAATCATGGCGTGGACGGCGGACGCGAACGAGGTGACGAGGAAATCCGGCGCGATCCTCGCTACTACCCGCCGCGGCCGCCGGCCGGTGGCGAGCATCCCGGGATGGCGAACTACCCGAGTGACGGCCTGTCCTACCGGCGGCCGCGCCGCCAGTCGATGCCGAGTTCCAACCGCTGGCTGCCCCCGCTCGACGGCCGTGATGCGGGCGAGCACCGCACCGAACCGCCGCGCGATGCCGGCTACACCGGTCACTACGGTTCCGGCGCCGGATACGGGCCCCACGGCGAGAAGATCACCGTCACCCGCGCCGCCGCGCACCGCAGCCGCGAGATGGGCTCCAAGATGTACGGCCTGGTGCACCGGGCCGCCACCGCCGACGGCGCCGACAAATCGGGGCTGACCGCGCTCACCTGGCCGGTCGTGGCCAACTTCGCCGTCGACGCGGCGATGGCCGTCGCGCTGGCCAACACATTGTTCTTCGCCGCGGCCAGCGGGGAGAGCAAGGGCAAGGTCGCGCTGTACCTGTTGATCACGATCGCGCCGTTCGCGGTGATCGCGCCGCTGATCGGGCCGGCGCTGGACCGGCTGCAGCACGGCCGCCGGGTGGCGCTGGCCGCGTCGTTCCTGCTGCGCACGGCGCTGGTAGTGCTGCTGATCGCCAACTACGACGGCGCCACCGGCAGCTATCCGTCCTGGGTGCTCTATCCCTGTGCGCTCGGGATGATGGTGCTGTCGAAATCGTTCTCGGTGCTGCGCAGCGCGGTCACCCCGCGCGTGCTGCCACCCACCATCGACCTGGTCCGGGTGAACTCCCGGCTCACCACCTTCGGTCTGCTCGGCGGCACGGTGGTGGCCGGTGGGGTCGCCGCCGGCGCGGAGTACCTGCTGAATCTGGCGAAGCTGCCGGGGGCGCTGTACGTGATCGTCGCGGTCACCGTCGCAGGCGCGGTGCTGTCGATGCGGATCCCCAAGTGGGTGGAGGTCACCGCGGGTGAGGTCCCCGCGACGCTGAGCTATCACGGCGGCAGCGGCGATCTGCGCCGCGAACCCCACCCCGAGAAACGGTCGGGCAAGGCCCGCCAGCCGCTGGGCCGCAACACCATCACCGCGCTGTGGGGCAACTGCACCATCAAGGTGATGGTCGGCTTCCTGTTCCTGTATCCGGCCTTCGTCGCCAAATCGCACGACGCCAGCGGCTGGGAACAGCTGCGGATCCTCGGGCTGATCGGCGCCGCCGCCGCGGTCGGCAACTTCGTCGGCAATATGACGGCGGCCCGGCTGCAGCTCGGGCATCCGGCGCGGCTGGTGGTGCGCGCCGCGTCCGCGGTCACGCTGATGGCGCTGGCCGCCGCGGTGACCGGCAACCTGCTGGTGGCCGCCGCCGCGACGCTGGTGACGTCGGGCGCGAGCGCCATCGCCAAGGCGTCCCTGGACGCGTCCCTGCAGGACGATCTGCCCGAGGAGTCGCGGGCGTCGGCATTCGGCCGTTCGGAGTCGCTGCTGCAGTTGGCGTGGGTGGCCGGCGGTGCGACCGGCGTGCTCATCTACACCGACCTGTGGGCGGGCTTCACTACGATCGCGGCCGTGCTGATTCTCGGACTGGCCCAGACGATCGTGAGTTACCGGGGTGAATCGCTGATCCCCGGCTTCGGCGGCAACCGCCCCGTGCTGGCGGCGCAGGAGGGCGCCCGGCGGTCCGATCGGACGGCGGTGACCTCCGAGTGAAGCGGGTCGTGGCCGTGCTGGCGGCCGTGGCGGTGCTGGCCGCCGCCGCCACCGGCGTGCTGGTGTGGCAGCTCAGCCGTGACCACGGGTCCGACCTGCCGGAGGTGAGCGCGTTTTCGCGCGGTCAGCTGGTCCGGGTCGGGCCGTTCCAGTACTGCAACGTGGTCGACCTCAACGACTGCGCACCCGCCGGTGAGCAGGGTGAGCTGCGGGTCAATGAGCGCGACCCGGTGCAGCTGTCGGTGCCGACGGCGGTCGCCGAGGCACCGTGGCGGCTGCTGCGCGTCTACGAGGACCCGGTGGACACCACGCTGTCGGTGTTCCGGCCGGACACCCGGCTGGCGGTGACCATCCCGACCGTCGACCCGCAGCGCGGCCGGCTCACCGGCATCGCGGTGCAGCTGCTGACGCTGGTGCAGGACGAGAACGGCGAGGTGTTCGAGGTGCCGCACGCGGAGTGGTCGATCCGCACGGTCTGGCCCTAGAGCGGGGTGCTTCCCGCGGGCACCCGCTCCCCCTCCCGCGTCGGCCCTGGCGGAGTGCCGTCACCGAAAGGCCTGCCGCCCAACGCTTCCCGGCCGTGCGCCGTGAGCCAATTCGCCAGGTCGGGACCCTTGGGCACCACCTGAGTGGGGTTGATGTCGGTATGCACGATGTAGTAGTGCTGCTTGATCTGGGTGAAGTCGGTGGTGTCGCCGAAGCCCGGGGTCTGGAACAGGTCGCGCGCATATCCCCACAGGGCGGGGAACTCGTCGAGCTTCTGCCGATTGCACTTGAAGTGTCCGTGGTAGACGGGGTCGAACCGGGCCAACGTGGTGAACAGCCGCACGTCGGCCTCGGTGATCGTGTCGCCGACCAGGTAGCGGCGATCGGTCAGCCGCTCCTCGAGCCAGTCCAGCGCGGTGAACAGCCGGTCGTAGGCCTTGTCGTAGGCGCCTTGTGACCCCGCGAATCCGCAGCGGTACACGCCGTTGTTGACCTCGGTGTAGATCCGCTGCGCCACCTCGTCGATCTCGTCGCGGTGCTGCTCGGGGTAGAGGTCGGGGGCGCCGTCGCGGTGGAACTGCGTCCACTCGGTAGAGAAGTCCAACGTGATCTGCGGGAAGTCGTTGGTGACCACCTGCCCCGTCGTCACCTCCACGATGGCCGGCACGGTGATGCCCTTCTCGTAGCCGGGGATGCGCTTGAAGTAGGCGTCCTGCAGCCGCGGGATCTGCAGCACCGGGTCGACGCCACCGGGGTCCAGGTCGAAGGTCCAGCTGCGCTCGTCGTGGGTGGGCCCGCAGAAGCCGATCGACAGCGCGTCTTCGAGGCCGAGCAGCCGGCGCACGATGATCGTGCGGTTGGCCCACGGGCAGGCCCGCGCGACGATCAGCCGGTAGCGGCCGGCCTCGACCGGATACCCGTCACGGCCGTCGGCGGTGATGCGGGTTTCGATGTACTTGGTGTCGCGGTTGAATTCGCCACCGCTGGCGACATAAGCCATGGCGGAGATTCTTCCCTGCCGAAACCGAACCTATGCAGAAGATTCCGGTGAATTGTCCGGCAGAAGCTCAGACTCGGCGGAACGACGCGCGGCGGGCGCTGCGGTCTGAGCCCCGAAGAACGGGTAATCAGGCGTCGAGTTCGCGCGCGACCGCCTTGACGACCTCCGACACCCGGCGCGCCACCTTGCGGTCGGGGTAGCGGCCCTTCTGCAGATCCGGCTGGATCGTGCTCTCGAGCAGCGTGATGAGGTCACCGATCATGCCGTGCAGCTCGTCGGGGGTGTGCTTGTGCTCGGGGCGCTCGGCCTCCCGACGGGTCTTGGCCAGACTCGGCGGCGGATCGATCAGCTTGAGGCTCAGTGCCTGCGGGCCACGGCGGCCGGCGGCGACACCGAATTCGACGCGCTGGCCGGCCTTGAGGCCTTCGACGCCCGCGGGCAGCGCCGAGGACCGGACGTAGACGTCCTCCCCCTCCTCCTGGGAAAGGAACCCGAAGCCCTTTTCGGCGTCGTACCACTTCACCCTGCCGGTCGGCACTGTCGTCACCCGCTCGTTTCTCGCGTCAACATAAGGAAAGCGTCCCGCTTGCGCCGGGACGCGACGCCCCGATCGTACTCGGACCGGACCAACGCCTTCACCCCCTTATCGGTAGGCTTTGAACCACCGCCCAAGGAAGAAGTGCGCCCGGTATGCGAGTACTACTGAACATCATCTGGTTGATCTTCGGCGGCTTGTGGCTGGCTCTCGGCTATGCGCTCGCGGGCGTCCTCTGCTTCGTCCTGATCATCACGATCCCGTTCGGCTTCGCCGCGTTCCGGATCGCCGCCTACGCGCTGTGGCCGTTCGGCCGCACGATCGTCGAGAAGCCCGGTGCCCGGCCCGGCGCCGTGATCGGCAACGTCATCTGGGTCATCCTGTTCGGCATCTGGCTGGCGCTCGGGCACATCGTCAGCGCCGTCGCCATGGCCATCACGATCATCGGCATCCCGCTGGCGGTGGCGAACCTGAAGATGATCCCGGTCTCGCTGGTGCCGCTGGGCAAGGAGATCGTCCCGGTGGACGCGCCACACCCGGCCATGCGGGCGGCCGCATGACGCTCATCTCCCTCGGGGTCCCGACGGTGGCGCGCCCGGCCGCGGGCATGCCCACCACCGGCCCGCTGGTCGACACCTTCGGTCGGGTGGCCACCGATCTGCGGGTGTCGCTGACCGACCGCTGCAACCTGCGCTGTACCTACTGCATGCCCGCCGAGGGGCTGGACTGGCTGCCCGGAGAGCAATTACTGAGTCCCGACGAGCTGATCCGGCTGCTGACCATCGCGGTGACCCGGCTGGGCATCACCAGCGTGCGCTTCACCGGCGGGGAGCCGCTGGTGGTGCGTCACCTCGAAGACGTGGTCGCCGCAACGGCGGCGCTGCGGCCGCGCCCGGAGATCGCGGTGACCACCAACGGCCTCGGACTGGCCCGCCGGGCGCGGGCGCTCAAAGACGCCGGCCTGGACCGCGTCAACGTCTCGCTCGACAGCGTCGACCGGGAGCGGTTCGCCGCGATCACCCGCCGCGACCGGCTGGCCGACGTGCTGGCGGGGCTCACCGCCGCGCGCGACGCCGGGCTGACTCCCGTGAAGGTCAACGCGGTGCTGCACCCCGACACCGGACTCGACGACGCCGTCGCACTGCTGCGGCACTGCCTCGACCACGGGTATCAGCTGCGGATCATCGAGCAGATGCCGCTGGACGCCGAACACCAGTGGCAGCGGGGCCGGTCGTTGGAGGCCGCCGACATCCTGGCCGCGCTGGGCACCCACTTCACCCTCACGCCCGACCCGGCACCGCGGGGGTCCGCCCCGGCGCAGCTGTGGCGGGTGGACGGCGGAACAGCCACGGTCGGAGTGATCGCGTCGGTGTCCGAAGCGTTCTGCGCGGCCTGTGACCGCACCCGGCTCACCGCCGACGGACAGGTGCGGAACTGTCTGTTCGCACGCGAGGAGAGCGATCTGCGCCGTCTGTTGCGTGGCGGCGCCGACGACGACGCGATCGAGCAGGCGTGGCGCGCGGCGATGTGGACCAAGGCGGCCGGCCACGGCATCAACGACCCGGGCTTCGAACAGCCGTCACGGCCGATGAGCGCGATCGGCGGCTGAGCGTGTCGACGTCGACCACTGTGCGGGTGACGGTGCGCTACTTCGCCGCCGCCCGGGCCGCGGCGGGTACCGCCGAGGAAGAGTTGTCGGTTCCCGCGGGGACGACGGTGCAGGATGTGCTCGACCGGCTCAGCGAACGCGACCCCGAACTGACGCGGGTCATGGCGCGGTGTTCGTACCTCTGCGACGGAATCGCGGTGCGCGATACGACCATCGCGGTGCGCAACGCATCGACGCTCGATGTACTTCCCCCGTTCGCCGGCGGGTAACCGTGATTTGCGTCACATAACGAAACGGTCACAAGCTGGCTATGGCCCAGATAAGCGCCGGGAACACCTGCGAAAACACCTCGGCAACCTGCGGCTTTAGAGCCCCTTTAAGATTTGCCCAGCCTGGAAACGCCGAGGTCGGGAAAAGGTGACGGGTGCGCGGGCAGCGGTTACCGTTCATTTCCAGGTCAGTCGACCCTCATCAACTGACCCGCCCCGCCCGATAGCGCCGAGCTCCATCCATCGCCAGCGGGGCACCAACCAAGAACCACCTGGATGGAGGCGGGGGACCCAACCGGTCCACCGAGTTAGAAGGACCAGGGGCCTACGGGCCCCTTGGGGTGAAGCCGCGACCGGGCAACCGGAACCGGCCGGGTGACCTCTCAGACCCGAACCCGACAGCTGACCTCGCGGGCGCAGACGAGAGGATTTTTCGCACTTATGAGTGGACGGCATCGCAAGCCCGCCAATTCAGCTGTCAGTGTCGCCAAGATCGCCTTCACCGGTGCCGTCATCGGTGGTGGCAGCATCGCGCTCGCCGGTCAGGCCAATGCCGCGACCGACGGCGAATGGGATCAGGTCGCCGCCTGCGAGTCCGGCGGCAACTGGGCCATCAACACCGGCAACGGCTACCACGGCGGCCTTCAGTTCTCCCCCAGCACCTGGTCCGGCCACGGCGGCGGCGAATTCGCCCCGACCGCCTACATGGCCACCAAGGAAGAGCAGATCGCCGTCGCCGAGCGCGTCCTGGCCAGCCAGGGCAAGGGCGCCTGGCCGTCCTGTGGTGGTCCGCTCTCGGGCGCCACCCCGCGCAACGTGGTCGATCAGCCGGTCGACGCGGCGCCGCTCAACGGTCTGCTGCCCCCTCCGCCGCCGATCAACCCGCTCGCTCCCCCGCCGCCTCCGGCGCCGGCCCCGTTCGACGCGATGGCCGCTCCCGCGCCGCTGCCGCCGGCCCCGCTGCCGCCGCCTCCGGCCC
>NZ_SPQO01000083.1 GCF_004570325.1 Mycobacterium sp. PS03-16
GGGTGTCCGAGGCCGAGGCGCTGCACGCCGCGCTGGAGGTGCTGGTGGCCGAACTGCGGGTGGGGGCACATCCGGTGCCGGCCTTCGAGGTGGCCGCCCGGGAGGCGGACGGCGCGGTCGCCACGTCACTGCGCGCGGTGGCCGCGCGGGCGCGGCTCGGCGCCGACGTGACGGCGGGTCTGCGTGACGTCGCGGCGCGTTCGGCCGTCCCCTCGCACTGGAACCGGATCGCGGTGTGCTGGGAGCTGGCCCAGACGCACGGCCTGGCGATCGCCACCCTGATGCAGGCGGCGCAACGGGATATCGGCGAACGGCAACGGTATTCGTCACGGGTGGACGCCGGAATGGCCGGTGCGCGGGCCACCGCAGGGGTGCTCGCCGTGCTGCCCGTTCTCGGCATCGGGCTGGGGCAGCTGATCGGCGCCGACCCGCTGCGGTTTCTGACCGGCGGCGGCGCCGGGGGAGCGGTGCTCGTGATCGGCGTGTGCCTGTCGTGTGCCGGGCTGCTCTGGTCGGATCGCATCACGGCCGGGGTGCTGACGTGAGCCTGGCCGCGGTGCTGCTCGCCGTGGCGGTGCTGCTGACGGGTCGCGCCGGTGCGCTGCGTCTGCGGCGACGGGGCCGTCCGGCGCTGTGCGCCGTGCGGGCACCGACGTCCCGCGGGGTGGACCCCCTCGCCGCCGCATCCACCTTCGACGTGCTGGCGGCATGCCTCGCGGCGGGGATGGCGGTGTCGGCGGCGGCGTCCGCCACCGCGGCGTCGGCGCCGCGGGAACTGGCGAGGCTGCTGAGCCGCGCGGCCGATCTGCTGGCCCTGG
>NZ_SPQO01000028.1 GCF_004570325.1 Mycobacterium sp. PS03-16
CAAAGGCATCCAACACAGCACAAGCCCCCTGTGCACCTGGGTCAACGACCCCTTCGAACCCGAAGACCTCCCACCGGACTGGCAACCCCCACCCCAACCCGACACCCCCGACCAACCACCGTTCTGAGCCGAGGCTTGCGACAGCGACTCAACGGGGACGGCGTTTGGTGAGGCTGCGAATCGTGTGCACCTCGGTGTCCCGGTAGGGCTTTCCGCCGGGCTCGACCAGGTCGTGGAACCACACCTCCGGCCCCTGTGGGTAGGGCCGGTCCCAGGAATCCCACGGCAGGAACGTCTGCGTCTTGCCCGCCACCAAGCCCCAGTTGTACGCGCCGACGTGCCGCCGGCGCGCCAGCGGCAGAATGCCCTCGACCGTGCTGTCCTCGCTACGGGCCAGGTACTCGGTGCACATGATCGGCCGGCCCCACGGCGACAATTCATCGATGCGGCCTTCGAACTCGCGGGGTCTCTCGTAGCTGTGGAAGGTGATCACGTCCGACAGGTCGAGCTGCAGCGTGCTGATCTCGCTGCGCCGGGCCGGGTCGCCCCACACGCCTTGCCACACCCCGCTGGTCAGCGGCTGCCCCGGGTCGGCGGCCCGCGCCCACCCGAACACCTGAGGGAGTAGGTCGGCCACCAGCTCGATCTTGTCCGGGCGTTCGACGTCGCGGTAGGTGTTCGCCGGGTTGTCGGGTTCGTTCCACAGGTCCCACCCCAGGATCCGGCGGTCACCGCGGAACTGGGTCAGCACGCCGGCGACGTACTCCTGCAACACACCGTGGTACCGACGGTCGCCGAGGCGTTCGGCGCCGGGGCTCTGCACCCACCCCGAATTGTGCACACCCGGCCGCGGCGGACGCTGCCGCCCCAGCTTCGGATGCGGATCCCAGCAGGAGTCGAACAGCACGAACAGCGGTTTGATGCCGTGGCGGGCGGCGATGCCGACGAACTGCCCGAGCCGGCGTTGAAAACCCCTGCGATCCTGCACCCACAGCTGGTCGTGCAGGAACACGCGGACCGTGTTGAGCCCGATCCGCCGGGCCGTGCGCAGCTCGGCGTGGACGCGGTGCGGGTCCCAGGTGTCGGGTTGGAACATCTCGAGCTGATTGACCGCGTTCGAGGTGATGAAGTTCGCGCCGACCAGCCAACCCTGCGCTCCGTACCAGGTGTGCGCGCGGTCGGCCGACCATCGTGCGGTCGCGGCGCGGGCGCGCGGTGCGGCGGACAGCGTCACCGCGGCCGTCGCCATCAGCGGCAGTTTCAGCGCCGCCCGGCGGTGCAGGAGGTGGCCCTGGGGGCCGCCGACGAAGCGCCTGCTGTCGCGGATCAAGATGCGGTCCTTGGTCATTGGAGGTACATGCCACTCGGCGTGCGGACGACGCCAAGGCCTTCGTACCCGCCCCGTGCGCGGTCGACAACACGGCTCCGATCGGCAGACCGGCGCCCATGAAGCCAAGGCACCCCGTCCGACGTGGGTCGCAGCGAAACGTTACGCGGGACTGTGCGACGATCGGCACCAATCTTGTGGGCATCGTCACACCGCGGGCGTGTGGCTACCGGCGAAGGACTGTGATGGACGACTCGGCCGTGCTGGTGGAGATCGAGGCGATCAAGACGCTCAAGGCCCGGTACTGCCGCCTGCT
Source organism: Mycobacterium sp. PS03-16 (assembly GCF_004570325.1). Taxonomy (GTDB): domain Bacteria; phylum Actinomycetota; class Actinomycetes; order Mycobacteriales; family Mycobacteriaceae; genus Mycobacterium. The sequence continues at coordinate 1,644 of NZ_SPQO01000028.1, forward strand.
CGACACCAAGGACTGGGCGTCGTGGCGGGACCTGTTCACCGACGACTTCGTCAGCGACACGTCCCGGTCCGGCGGTGCGGTGATCACCGGCGCCGACGCGTTCGTCGCGTTCACCCGCGCCAACATCGGCAAGCCGTCGCAGCCGACGGTGCACCAGGTGCACGCCCCCGAGATCGAGGTACTGAGCGCGACCGCCGCGCGCGGGGTGTGGGCGCTCAACGACATCGTGCACCTGGGGCCGGGGCTGAATCTCAACGGGTACGGCCACTATCACGAGACGTACGTCAAGATCGACGGGCAGTGGCGGATCGCGACCTCGACGCTGACGAGGCTGCGCGAGGACGCGTTCAACGGGCTGTTCTCGTTCCGCCTCAGCCAGCGGCTGCGCGACGCCGGGTCCCGGTGGGCGCGCCGCGGGTCACCGGGTCAGTCCGGTGCCGGTGCGGTCAGGTAGTGCGCGAGTACCGGACGTAGCCACGCGACCAACCGGGTGTCGTCCATCTCGGCCAGCGGCGGGATGCCGAGGACGTAGCGGGCCACGGCCAGGCCGAGCACTTGGGAGCCGACCAGCGCGGCACGCTCGGGCGCCCGGTCGGGGACGACGACGGCCAGCGCCGGGCTCACCCGGTCCACGAACACCCCGAGCAGCGCATCGGCCGCGGCCCGGTTGGTCGCCGCCGCGCGCAGCAGCGGCAGGAACGGACCCTGCGGTCCCCACACGCCGACGAACAGCGGCACCAGCACGTCGGCGATGCGATCGGGGGCGACGCCGGACAGATCGGGGAAGGTGATGTCGAATCGCGATGCAGCCGCGAACAATTCGGCCTTACTGCCGAAGTAGTGCATGACCAGCGCCGGATCGACGCCGGCTGCGGCCGCCACGGAGCGGATGGTGGTGCGCTCGAATCCCTGGTCGCCGAACTGGGTGCGGGCGGTGGACAGGATGGTGGCGCGGGTCGCCTCGGCGTCGCGCGCCTTCGCAGTCATGCCGACAGTGTATTCAACAACTGTTGACATAGCCACCGCGCACTCGTACCGTCGACTTCAACAACTGTTGAACACACCCGCGAGGAGGGCGTCATGACCGTCACCGCCATTCAGATCGGGCTTCACCCCGACGCCGTCGACTACGACTCACCGGAGTTCGCCCGGTTCCCCGGGCTCACCCGAGAGACGCTGCGTCGGGCCAACGACGACAACGTCGCGGCGCTGCGGGCCGCCGGCTACCGCGTCGACAACTGCCTGGTCGGCACCGGCGCGGACGGCGCGGAGACCGCCCGCGAGTCGCTGCAGGCCGGCCACTACGACGCGGTGCTGATCGGCGCGGGCATCCGGCTGGTCGCGGCCAACACCCTGCTCTTCGAGGCGATAGTCAACGCCGCCCACACCGCACAGCCGCACTGCCGCTTCGTGTTCAACCGCGCGGCGGTGGCGAGCCCCGACGACATCCGCCGGTGGTTCCCGCATCCCGAGGCGGTCGCCCGATGAGCACCCACGAGGTCGACGTCCTGGTGGTCGGCGCCGGGCCGACCGGCCTGACCGCGGCCGGGGACCTCGCCCGCGCGGGTCGCTCGGTGGCCGTCCTGGAACGCTGGCCCACGATGAACCCGTCCAGCCGCGCCTTCGCCACCATGGCGCGCACCCTCGAGCTCCTCGACGCCCGCGGACTGGCCGACGATCTCCTCGCGCACGCCCACCGCGCGCCCGGTGTGACGATCTTCGCCGGCGCGCGTATCGACCTGAGCCACCTCGACATCCGCTACCCGTTCATCACGGTGACCCCGCAGACCCGGGTGGAACACGCCCTGGCCGGGTACGCCCGGACCCACGGCGCGGATGTGCGGCGCGGTGTCGAGGTCACCGGCCTGGCCCAGGACCGCGACGGCGCGACGGTGACGGCGCGCCCGCGGGGCGGCGGTGACGAAACCATCTGGCGCGCAGCGTATGTCATCGGCGCTGACGGTGCCCACAGCACCGTACGCGATCTCGTGGGCGCCGACTTCCCCGGCCGCACCCTGATGTCGTCGCTCGTACTGGCCGATGTGAAGCTCTCCGGGAAGCCCAGTGGTGACGGCCTTCGGCTGTACAGCACCCGTGACATCTTTGCCTTCTTCGTGTCCTACGGCCGCCACGACGCCGACGGCTCGTGGTACCGCACCATGGTCTGGGACCGGCATCGGCAGCTGCCCGACGACGTTCCGCCCGACCGCGCCGAGATCGCCGACGTCATCACCCGCGCGACCGGTGCCGACCCCGGGCTGGTCGAGGTCGGGTGGAACTCCCGGTTCCATTGCGACGAACGGCAGGTCACCCGCTACCGGTACGGCCGGGTGTTCCTGGCCGGGGACGCCGCCCACGTCCACTCCCCCATGGGCGGGCAGGGCATGAACACCGGAATCCAGGACGCGGCGAACCTCGCGTGGAAGCTCGACGCCGTGCTGGCCGGCGCCGGCGACGCGGTGCTCGACACCTATCACGACGAACGCCATCCGATCGGTGCGCGGGTCTTGCGTCAATCCGGCCTGATGGCACGCGGCATCACGTTGCACCCCCGCGGCGCCCGCGCGATGCGAAACCTGCTGGCGCGCCGCCTTCTTCGCATCCCGCGGGTCCGCGACGGGGTGGCCGGGAGCTTCGCCGGCACCGCGCTGCGCTATCCGCACCGCCGGGGCGAGAGCCCGCTCGTCGGGACCCGCGGCACGCAGATCCCGCTGCGCGGCGCCCGCCTCACCGAACTGCAGCGCACCCCCGGCTTCGTCCTGATCCGCGAACGCGACGCGGCACCGGTCGACGCCCCGGGGCTGCGACACGCCGAGCGGACCGACGCCGGGCCGGCCGTCCTGGTGCGCCCCGACGGCTACGCCGCCTGGGCGGGGCCCTCCTCGGACCGGGCCGGGTGGACGGCCGCCCTGCACATCTGGGGCGCCGAGCCCGGCGTTACGAATCCACCGATATTCGTCACCCGTAACGGCCCGGGCACCCGGTGACGTGACTACCCTCGGCGCCCATGGGCGACGTTGCAGTCATCACCGGAGGTGCCGGCGGCATGGGCCTCGCCACGGCGAAGCTGGTCGGGCGTGACCACACTGTGGTCCTCGCCGACATCCGGGCCGACCGCCTGGAGACGGCCACCTCGATCCTCGAACCGCTCGGCGTCACGGCGCACACCGTGCACTGCGACGTCACCGACCGGTCTGCGGTCACCGAGCTGTTCGCCCGCGCGGCGGACCTCGGCCGCATCGCCTCGGTGATCCACACCGCGGGAGTCAGTCCCAGCATGGGCCCCGCCGACCTCATCATGCGCACCAACGCCCTCGGCACCGCGAACGTCGGCGAGGTGTTCTTCGACGGCGCCCGGGAGGGTGCGGCCGTCGTCAACGTCGCCTCGATGGCCGCGCATCTGCTGCCCGACGAGGTCATGCCGGCGCACCACTTCCCGCTGGCGCTGACCGATCCCGGCGGGTTCCTCGCCGAGATGGCGACCGCGTGCGGCATCGCCCCCGAGGAGGCGCGCCCCGGTTACGCGTACGCGGTGAGCAAGGGCTTCGTGCGGTGGTACAGCACCGCACAGTCCGAACGCTTCGGCGCGCGCGGTCTGCGGATCCTGTCGGTGTCCCCCGGCTCCGTCGATACCGAGATGGGTCGGCTCGAAGCCGAGGCGGGCGCCGGCGCCATGCTGGCAGACGCCGCGGTGCCGCGGTGGGGCACGCCCGAGGAGATGGCCGAGCTGCTCGCGTTCTGCGCGAGCGACCGGGCGGGATACCTCACCGGTACCGACATCCTCAACGACGGCGGCGTCGTCGCCTCGGTACGTGAGCGATCCCACCGCGCGGCCGGAAGCCGCTGATCCTCACACCCGCTCACCGCTCCCCCGCCGAAAACCCCGATGCCTCACCGGTTCTGAGTGTCTACCCTGGAGGGCCGCACAACGAACCAGGGGATGTCTATGACCACCGAGCCGACCGTCACCGCCGAAGACCCGGCGGTGACGCGGCAGACCACGTCCGGCGCCACGCTGATCATCGGGCTGCTGGTCGGGTCCGCATTCGTCATGATCCTCAACGAGACGATCATGAGTGTGGCGCTGCCCGCGCTGATCGCGGACCTGCAGGTCTCGGCCGGCACGGCGCAGTGGCTGACCAGTGGCTTCCTGCTCACCATGGCGGTGGTGATCCCGACCACCGGCTTCCTGATCCAGCGGTATCCGGCGCGCGCGATCTACCTGACCTCGATGGTGCTGTTCAGCCTCGGCACCCTGCTGTGCGCGGTGGCCCCCGGGTTCCCGGTGCTGCTGGCCGGCCGGGTGGTGCAGGCGTTCGGAACGGCCGTCATGGTGCCGCTGCTGATGACCACGATCATGAAACTCGTGCCCGCCGAACGGCGCGGTCAGACGATGGGCACCATCTCGATCGTCATCGCGGTGGCCCCCGCCGTCGGACCCACCGTGTCGGGGCTGATCCTCGGCGCGCTCGGGTGGCGCTGGATGTTCTGGATCGTGCTGCCGATCGCGCTCACCGCGCTGGCCGCGGGGGCCCGGTGGTTGCGGGTGCCCGAGGAGCAGCGCCGGTCGACGCCCATCGACGTCGTGTCCGTGCCGCTCTCGGCGGTGGCGTTCGCCGGGCTGGTGTTCGGGCTGTCGCTGCTGGGTGAGTCCGGGCACGCCCCCGGCGGCCTGCCGCCGTGGGTGCCGCTGGCGCTCGGCTCGGTCGCGATGGTGCTGTTCGTGTGGCGTCAGCGCCGGTTGCAGCGGAGCGACGGCGCCCTGCTCGACCTGCGTCCGTTCACCCACCGCCGATTCACCGTCTCGCTGCTGCTGGTGATCCTCGGCTTCATGGGCCTGTTCGGCGCGATCATCATGCTGCCGCTCTACGTACAGGACGTGCTGGGCCGCAGCGCACTGGTCGCCGGGCTGACGGTGTTCCCGGGCGGTCTGCTGATGGGCCTGGTCGGCCCGTTCGTCGGCCGGGCCTACGACCGTCACGGCGCCCGCCGGCTGGTCATCCCCGGCGCGTTGCTGCTGTGCGCGGCGCTGTGGGGGTTCGCGATCCTCTCGGCCGACTCCCCCATCTGGGAGGTGGTGGCGCTGCAGACGGTCATGATGTTGGGCCTGTCGCTGATGTTCACGCCGCTGATGACCGATGCGCTCGGGGTGCTGCCGGACTGGCTGTACTCCCACGGCAGCGCGATCCTCACCACGCTGCAGCAGGTGGCGGGCGCGGCCGGCACCGCGCTGTTCATCACCGTGATGACGAACGCGTCGGCGTCCGGCGGTGCACCGGATCTGCCGGGCGTGCGCGCCGCGTTCACCGTCGCGGCCGTCGTCGGCGTGGTCGTGGTGTTCACGGCCCTGTTCACCGGCCGCAAACCCGCGCCGTCCGTGAGCACCCCGGTGCACTGAGGTCAGGGGGTCGCCGGTGGCCCGAAGGCGAGCACCGCGACGTCGTCCTCTACCCCGGCTCCCAATCGGGCGAGCAGGTCCTCGAGCGCGGCGACGATCCCCGCGGGCGTGTTGGGCGCGTGGTGACCGGCGAAGTCGAGGAGCCCGGTTTCGTCGAGCCGGCCGGCGCCGCCGTCGATGCGCGCCTCGGTGAGCCCGTCGCTGTGGACCATGAGGACGTCACCCGCGCTCAGCCGCAGCTTCACCGTGCGGAATCGGGGCGCGGCGAAGATGCCCACGGCCTGCCCACCCACGGTGTCGAGCTGTCCGGCGCGGCCGTCACCGCGCAGCAGGATGGGGGGCGGGTGGCCGCCGGAGGCCAGGTGGACATCGAAGTCCGTGCCGTTGCGGCTCAGCACACCGAAGATCACCGTGCAGAACGACGACGAATCGCGACGGAACTCGTCGTGGAGGATGGCGTTGAGGTTCTGCAGCACCGCGACCGGATCATCGTCGAACACGGCGGCGGCACGCAGCGTGTACCGCGTCAGCGACGTGATGGCCGCGGCTTTCGGGCCCTTGCCGCAGACGTCGCCGAGGAAGAATCCCCAGCAGTCGGGTGACAGCGGGAACAGGTCGTAGAAGTCCCCGGCGACGTCGTCGACCGACGCCGGATGGAACAGGGCGGACGCCTCGATACCCGGTGGCGGTGACAGCGACGGCGGGAGCAGCGAGCGCTGCAGGGTGCCCGCCAGCGCCTCGGCCCGGCGCCGTTGCTCCTCGGCCCGTTGTTGGGCCATGAGCAGTTCCCGCTCGTAGGACCGGCGGTCGGTGGCGTCGTCGAACGTGAAGCGGAAGACCTCCGGCCGGCCATCGGCCGTGGCCCGTACGTTGGCCGCCAGGAACACCGGCATGCGGCCGCCGTCCGCGGTGATCAGGTCGACCGCCACACCGCTCAGCGCGTGGCGCGCCAGCAGCAGCGGGGCGAAGTGCGTCTCGAAGTGGATCCGGCTGCCGACCGCCAGCAGGTCGGTGAACCGACTGCCGACCAGCCGGCCGCGGTCCTGTCCCAGCCAGCCGGCCAGCGTCGCGTTCGCCTGCACGATGCGCCGGTCCGGCCCGACGACGGCGTATCCGCACGGGGCGTGCTCGAAGAGGTCGTCGGCGGTCACGTCCGAAGGAACGCCGCGATCGCGCCTGCGGTGTCCTCCGGGGCGGACAGCTGCGGACAGTGTCCGTCGGTGTCGATGGTCACCAACCGGCAGCCCGGGACGTGTTCGGCCACGTACCGGCCCACTTCCCGCGGCGCGATCGCATCGTGGGCGCAGTCGATCACCAGCGTCGGCACCGCAACGCCGCCCAGGTCTGCGCGGTTGTCGGAGAGGAAGGTGGTGCGGGCGAAGACACGCGCACACTCCGGGTCGGTGCGGCAGAAGCTCTCGGTCAGTTCGGCCGCGAGCTCCGGGCGCTCGGGGGCGCCCATGATGACCGGCGCCATCGCGGCCGACCATCCCAGGTAGTTGCTGTCCAGCGACGCCAGCAACTCGTCGATGTCCGCCCGGGAGAACCCTCCCCGGTAGCCGTCGTCGTCGATGTAGCGCGGTGAGGGCGCCACTAGGACGAGTCCGGTGAAACGCTGCGGTTCCCGCGTGACGGCCAGGACGCCCATCATGGCGGCCACCGAGTGCCCGACGAAGGTGACCTCACGCAGGTCGAGCTCGCGCACGATGTCGACGATGTCGTCGGCGTAGCCGTCCAGCGACGCGTACCGCTGCGGATCCCACGCCGCCGGGTCGGCGTTCCCCGAGCCGACATGGTCGAACAACACCACCCGGTGGGTGGCGGCCAGGGAAGCCGCGACCAGGCGCCAGAGGTTCTGGTCGCACCCGAAGCCGTGCGCCAGCATGACCACCGGACCATCGAGGGGACCGATGACGTTGACGTTGTTCCGCGTGCGGACATCGGTGACATCCACTCGCGAAGTATGTCACCTGGTCTCGCCGGCTAGAAGTCCGTCCGATGCCGTAGCGCGGCCGCACGCATCGTGAGGTGGTTGCGCTCGGCGACGGTCTGCGCGTGCGCCGCGGCCGCGGCGTAGAGGTCTGCGGCAACGGCGAAGTCGTTCGCCTTCTCGTGCAGATAGGCCAGCGCCGCGGTGTGGCGCGGTAGTGCGGGGTCCAGGTCGGCCAGCGCCGCGAGCCCGGCGTGCGGGCCGTCGGCCTCGCCGAGCGCGACCGCGCGGTTGAGCCGCACCACCGGGCTGTCGGTGAGCCGGACGAGTTCGTCGTACCACTCCACGATCTGCACCCAGTCGGTCTCCTCGGCGCGCTGGGCGTCGGCGTGCAGCGCGGCGATCGCCGCCTGCGCCTGGTACTCGCCCAACCGGTCCCGGCCCAGCGCGGCCTGCAACACCGCGACGCCCTCGGCGATCAACTCACGCCGCCACAGGCGGCGGTCCTGCTCGACGAGCGGGACCAGACTGCCGTCGGCGTGAGCGCGGGCCGGCCGCCGGGCGTGGTGGAGCAGGAACAGCGCGAGCAGTCCCGCGATCTCCGGGTCGTCGGAGATCGCGGCGAGCTGCCGGGCCAGCCGGATCGCCTCGGCGGCGAGGTCGACATCGCCGGTGTAGCCCTCGTTGAACACCAGGTAGAGCACCCTCAGCACCGTGCGCAGATCGCCGGGCCGGTTGAGCCGCGTCTGGCTGACCGTCCGTTTGGCGCGGCTGATCCGCTGCGCCATCGTCGATTCCGGCACCAGGTAGGCCTGCGCGATCTGGCGTGTGGTCAGGCCGCCGACCGCCCGCAGGGTCAGCGCGACGGCCGAGGCCGGGCTCAGGTCGGGATGCGCGCACAGGAAGTACAGCTGCAGGGTGTCGTCGACCGTCTCCGTCGGTCCCGGCGCCGGCTCGTCGGACACCCGGCGCTCCCGGTCGCGGCGCGCCGCATCGGACCGACTGAGGTCGAGGAAGCGCCGCCAGGCCGTGGTGATCAGCCAGGCCCGCGGATCATCGGGGCGCTCGCGCGGCCACGCCTCGACCGCCCGGATCAACGCCTCCTGCACCGCGTCCTCGGCGGTCGGGAAGTCGGCGCCGCGCCGGACGAGGGCCGCCAGCACTCCGGGAATCAGCTCCCGCAGTCGGCCCTCGTCCACCGGCGCGCTCATTCGTGGAACGTGTCCTGGGCGCCCATCACCGGCCGGACCTCGAGCCACTCGTGGATCGGCCGGCCACCGGCGCCGGGGGCGGCCGACAGCTCACCGGCCAGCTCCACGGCGCGCTCGTAGGAGTCCACGTCGATGATCATGAACCCGGCGATCAGGTCCTTGGTCTCCGCGAACGGTCCGTCGGTGACCGGCGGCCGGCCCGCCCCGTCATGGCGCACCCACGCGCCGTCGGCGGACAGGGCCTGGCTGGTGACGAATTCGCCCGTGTCCTTGAGACGGTCCGCGAAGTCCTCCATGTACCTGATGTGCGCCTCGATCTCGGCGGGCGCCCACTGGTCCATCGGCACGTCGTTGACCGCCGCGGGCGCGCCCCGATAGTGCTTGAGCAGCAGGTACTTGGCCATATCGTTCTCCTCTCGGGTTCGCGACCCCAGTTGGTCGCTCACCCCGGGGACGGAGCTGCGGGCACGATCTCGACATCACGTCAGGTGTCGGTGGCATCCCCGGTCAGCGGCTCGAGCGTCAGGCCCTTGTGGTGGCGCACCACCATGTCCATCAGCCAGCGGTCGGTGAACAGCGCCAGCAGGGCGCCGTCGGTGCGTTCGAGCACCTCGACGCCCGACTGGGCGTTGAGCACGTCGACGTCGGCCGCGGTGGTCCGCCGCACGACGGTGTAGCGCAGCTTCTCGAGCGTGATCGTGGTGTTGAGCTCACCGGCCATCCGGTGGCTGGTGACCTCGAACTGCATGGGGCCGACGGCGGCGAGCACGGGTGCCTGTTCACCGCGGCGGTCCGACCGCAGCACCTGGATGACGCCCTCCTGCTCGAGCTGGGTGATGCCCCGCCGGAACGACTTGTGCTTGCTGGGGTCGGCGGCCCGGGCCACCGCGAAGTGCTCGGGCGCGAACTGCGGGATCGGGCTGAACTCGACGCGCGGACCGGTGTAGAGCGTGTCGCCGACCCGCAGCGCGGCGGCGTTCACCAGCCCGACCACATCACCGGGATAGGCCGTGTCGATGGTGGCGCGCTGTTGGCCGAACACCGCCTGGGCGTACTTCGTGGCGAACGGCCGACCGGTCGGCGCGTGGGTGACGACGTCGCCGCGGTGGAACACGCCCGAACAGACCCGCGCATAGGCCAGCCGGTCGCGGTGGGCGCTGTCCATCCCGGCCTGCACCTTGAACACGAACGCGCTGAACTCTCCGTCCAGGTCGCGCGGGCGTCCGTCGACGTCGGGTTTGGCGGCCGGGGACGGCGCGTGCTGCACCAGGGTGTCGAGCAGCTGGTTCACCCCGAAGTTGAGCACCGCGGAGGTGAACAGCACGGGAGTGCTGGCGCCCGCCAGGAACGTCTCGGTGTCGAAGTCGGCGCCGTCGGCGCTGAGCAGTTCGGACTCCTCGGCGGCACGGACCCAGTCCTCACCGGCCACGCGCAACGCCTCCTCGGCGTCGAGGTGCTCCTCGGGGGCGGCCTTCGCGCCACCGGCGGTGCGGGTGAAGCGGATGAACCGTCCGGTGCGCCGGTCCAGGACGCCGTGGAAGTCGCCGGCGATACCGACCGGCCAGGTCAGCGGCGTCGGACGCAGCCCGATGCGCTGGTCGATCTCGTCGAGCAGTTCGAGTGCGTCGCGGCCCGGGCGGTCCCACTTGTTGATCACCGTGATGATCGGGATGCCGCCCTGCCGGCACACCTGGAACAGCTTGAGCGTCTGCGGTTCCAGGCCCTTGGCGGCGTCGATCAGCATCACCGCGCAGTCGACGGCGGTGAGCACCCGGTAGGTGTCCTCGGAGAAGTCGGCGTGCCCGGGGGTGTCGAGCAGGTTGATCACGCGTTCGTCGCCGTCGGCGCCGTGGTAGGCGAACTGCAGCGCGGTCGAGGTGATGGAGATGCCGCGCGCCTTCTCCATGTCCATCCAGTCCGACACGGTGGATTTGCGGCCGGACTTGCCGTGGATGGCGCCGGCCTCGGCGATCACCCTGGCGTGCAGCGCCAACGCCTCGGTGAGCGTGGATTTTCCGGCGTCGGGGTGGCTGATCACGGCGAAGGTCCGTCGGCGGGCCGCCTCGGCGGTCACCCGCGACCCCGTCGCATTCGCCGGTGTCGCGAGATCAGAAGTCATGAGCCGTCGTGAACCGTTCGTCGAGGGAAAAAACGCCGCGCGTCCTGGAAGTAAGTACTCTTACGTGCCCGGAGTTTACCCGTCGCGTGGAGGTCGCTTCGCGGCCGTCACACCGCCCGATGCGTTCCGTCGCGACCCTACTCTGACGGGTGAATAGATTGAGCGGTTCGGGAATCGGGTATGGCGAACGTCTACGCCGGCCGGTAAGGGAGGACCCCCATGGCATGCGCCGCCTGACGACGCGCCGCCGTCACGCGCGGTGGCCGGTCGCGCTCTCGGCCTGCGCGGCGCTGTGCGGCGTGGTGGTGTCCGGTGTGCTGATCAAGCACACAGTCACCGGCTATCAGCTGGATCTGTCGGTGTTCCGCGATGCCGGCGCGGCGCTGCTCAACGGAGCGCCGCTGTACTCCGCGGACTTCCCGAGCACCTCGGGTTTCCGCTTCATCTATCCGCCGTTCGCGGCGGTGGTCTTCATCCCTCTGGCGTGGGTGCCGGCTCCGGTGACGCAGGTGCTCTGGGCCCTTCTCAATCTGGCGCTGGTCTGGTGGATCCTGCGGATCTGCCTCGACCGCCTGGGTCTCGGCCGGCCCGGCCGCCTGGCGCTGCTCGCCCTCGGACCCGCGCTGCTGCTGGAACCGGTGCGCACCACCTTCGGGTTCGGTCAGATCAACATCGTGCTCATGGCGCTGGTCGTCGCCGACTGCCTCCGTGCGGTTCCGCGGCGGTTGCAGGGCGTGTGCCTGGGATTGGCCGCGGCCATCAAGCTCACGCCTGCCGGTCACGCACTCGTGCTGCTCGCGCGACGCGACACCGCGGCGGTGGTCAAGGCCGCGGCGGTCTTCGCCGCCACCATCGCACTGGGCTTCCTGGTTCGACCGGTCGATTCGCTGTGGTTCTGGCTCAGGGAGTTCTTCAAGGTCGACCGCGCGGGCGGCCACGAGTTCAGCCGCAACCAGGCACTCACCGGCGTGCTGACCAGATCGGGGCTCGACGGGTTCGTCAAGGACGTGATCTGGCTGACGCTCGCCCTTGTCATCGCCGCGACGGCGTACTGGGCCGCCCGACGGTTCGCCCACAGCGGGGAACCCGTCCTGGCATTGGGCGTGGTCGCCCTGGCCGTGCTGCTGGCCTCGCCGTTCGCGGTCAACCATCACTGGGTGTACTGCCTGCTGCTGGTCCCGCTGATCATCGCCGGTCAGTACCGGTCCTGGCGACCGGCCTTGGCCGTCGCGTTCGTCGCGTTCGGCATCGGCCCCCACTTCTTGCTGGAGAAGCTCGACGGGCTCCCGCGGTGGCAGAGTCTGGCGATGCAGATCGGCGGCAACGCTCAATCCCTCGCCGCGACGGGTCTCTTCATCGCAGCTGTGGTGGTCGCACGCCGGCGCGGGCGGGCGGAGGCGACGGTGGACGATCGCGTCCTTCGCGGGCTGGCGATGGACCGGACGTAGGCGCCCACCCATCGGCGTGAGTTCCGCCACCGAAGTCGAACTCTTCCCTTCGGTAAGGGTAGTGTTCCGCGCGGCAGCATGCACCGCCCCGCGACATCTGCCCCCTACTTCCACCGACGGCCGGCCCATCCGGGCGCCGTCATGCTGCGACGTGAACGGAGTCCCGTGGGCACACGTGCGGAATCAACCGGATCGACCGTGCGCGAAGCCGGCGATCCGAGCACGTCGGTCCGGGCGGCGCTGCGGTCGCCGCGGCGGCTGCGCACCGAGGTGCTCTCCGGCCTCGTCGTCGCGCTGGCCCTGATCCCGGAGGCGATCTCGTTCTCGATCATCGCCGGTGTCGATCCGAGTGTGGGCCTGTTCGCGTCGTTCACCATGGCCGTGACCATCGCGATCGTCGGCGGCCGACCCGCCATGATCTCGGCGGCGACCGGCGCGATCGCGCTCGTGATCGCGCCGCTCGTGCGGGATCACGGCGTCAACTACCTCATCGCGGCGGTGATCCTCGCCGGGGCGTTCCAGATCGCGTTGAGCCTCTTCGGCGTCGCCCGGTTGATGCGGTTCATCCCCCGCAGCGTCATGGTGGGCTTCGTCAACGCGCTGGCCATCCTCATCTTCACCTCCCAGTTGCCGCACCTGCTGGGCGTGCCGTGGCTGGTGTATCCGCTGGTGGCGGCCGGCCTGCTGATCATGGTGTTCCTGCCGAAGCTCACCACGGCGGTCCCGGCGCCGCTGGTGGCCATCGTCCTGCTGACCATCGCCGCCGTGGCGATGCACCTCGATGTGCCGACGGTCTCCGATCAGGGCGAGTTGCCGTCGAGCCTGCCGAGCCTGATCTTCCCCGACGTCCCGTTCACCATGGAGACGTTCTCGATCATCGCCCCGTATGCGCTGGCGATGGCCCTGGTCGGCCTGCTCGAATCGCTGATGACCGCCAAGCTCGTCGACGACATCACCGACACCCACTCCGACAAGACCCGCGAAGGCTGGGGTCAGGGCGTGGCCAACGTGGTGACCGGGTTCTTCGGCGGTATGGGCGGCTGCGCGATGATCGGCCAGACGATGATCAACGTGAAGGTCTCCGGTGCCCGCACCCGGATCTCGACGTTTCTGGCCGGCATGTTCCTACTGGCGCTGGTGGTCGGCCTCGGCGACATCGTCGGGCTCATCCCGATGGCGGCACTGGTCGCGGTCATGGTCATGGTGTCGGTCGCGACCATGGACTGGCACAGCATCGCCCCGGCCACCCTGCGCCGCATGCCGCGCAGCGAAACCCTGGTCATGGCCGTCACGGTGGTGGTGACGGTGGCCAGCCACAACCTGGCCTACGGGGTGATCGTGGGCGCGCTCACCGCGATGGTGCTGTTCGCCCGCCGGGTCGCGCACCTGGTGACCGTCGAGAGAATCACGGAGGACCGGGACGGCACGATCGACCGCGTCGTGTACCGGGTCAGCGGCGCGCTGTTCTTCGCCTCGAGCAACGACCTGGTCTACCAGTTCGACTACACCGGCGACCCGTCCGTGGTGACCATCGACCTGTCCGACTCGCACGTCTGGGACGCCTCCACGGTCGCGGCGCTCGACGCCATCACCACCAAGTACCAGGCGAAGGGCAAACGCGTCGAGATCACCGGACTCAACCGCGACTCCGCGGACCGCCACGATCGGCTCTCCGGACAGCTCGGCGCCGCGCACTGACGACCGCCGGGCGGCACGATTACCGCGGCCCCGTCCTGGGTATCAGCGCTTGGACGCCGTTACATTTCTCTCGCGGAATGTCACGGCACCGATTCGAGATGAGGAGTCGCCCGATGACATCGCAGGAACCCGCCAAGGACGCCGACGACGTGCTGACCACCCCGGCCACCCCCGGTGCGGAGGCGTTGCCGAGCACCGAGGGCGACGGGGACGACGAGACGTCAGCCGGCTGAGCTCGTCGAGCGGGGCCGGTCAAGGAATTCGTCAGGCCGCGATGAGTACCGGCCGCGGGGGCGGTCCACTCCTGGACAACCGAGCCAGGGAGCAGAACATGGTCATCGTCGCCGGACATCTCACCGTCGACCCGGGGCAGCGCGGGGCCTACCTCGCCGGGTGCGTGGACGTCGTAGCCCAGGCCCGCCGGACCGCCGGATGCCTCGACTTCGCGATCTCGGCGGATCTCCTCGAGGCCGGACGCGTCAACGTCTACGAACGCTGGGAGTCGCCGGCGGCGCTCGCCGCCTTTCGCGGCAGCGGACCGGACGCCGAACAGAGCGCGGCGATGCTCACCGTGTCGGTCGAGGACTACGACGTCGCCTGACGCGTTCAGTACGCTGCCAGGACCGGTGAGCGAAGGAGCGGCGATGGCGTGGCGGATGCCGGCGGAGACAGCCCCGCAGGAACGCGTGTGGATGGCGTTTCCCCGGGAGGGCTACACGCTGGGCGCCCCCCACGCCGAACGTGACGAGGGATACGCGGCGTGGACGGCCGTCGCGCAGGCGGTCTCGCGATTCGCGCCGGTCACGATGGTGGTCGATCCGAGCGAGACGGCCAGGGCCCGGCGCATGCTCGGATCGGGCATCGAGACTCTCGATGCCCCGCTCGACGAGTTCTGGATGCGCGACATGGGCCCGACGTTCGTCGTCGACGACGACCGGCCCGGGGTGCTGGGCGCGGTGGACTGGATCTTCAACGGGTGGGGCGCGCCGGAGTGGGCGCAGTGGCGTCTGTCCGCGGAGATCGCCCGCGTGGTGGCCGCGCATCTCGGCGCCGAGCTCATCAGCTCGGTCCTGGTCAACGAGGGTGGCGGCATCCACGTCGACGGCGAAGGCACCGTATTGCTCACGGACACCGTGCAACTGGACCCGCATCGCAACCCGTACGCCGACCGCGCGCGGGTCGAGGCCGAGATGGCCCGGACTCTCGGCGCCGACCGGTCGATCTGGCTCTCCCGCGGGCTGACCCGTGACTACGACGAGTTCGGCACCAAGGGTCACGTCGACATCGTCGCCACCTTCGCCGGCCCGGGCCGGGTGCTCCTGCACCAGCAGACCGACCCCGCCCACCCGGATCACGCGGTGATGCAGGAGCTGCGGGCACGCCTCGCCGATGAGACCGATGCGGCCGGCCGGCGGCTGGAGATCATCGATCTGCCCGCCCCGGCCACTCTGCGCGACGACGACGGCTACGTCGACTGGAGCTACGTCAACCACCTCGTCGTCAACGACGGTGTGGTCGCCTGCGGCTTCGGTGAAGAGGCCGCCGACGCCCGCGCCCGGGCGATCCTCGCCGAGGCGTATCCCGGCCGTGAGGTGATCACGGTCGATGCGCGCCCGCTGTTCTCCCGCGGCGGCGGGATCCACTGCATCACCCAGCAGCAGCCCGTCACCGGGTGAGCCGGGCCCGCGCCGTCAGCTGGGCAGGCCGCCGTCGATGCGCTGCGGCACACCGAGCGGGTTGTCGCGGCGGACCTCCGCGGGCGCGAGTTCCTCGGGCAGGTTCTGGTAGGCCACCGGCCGCAGGAACCGCTCGATCGCGCGGCTGCCCACGGACGTCGTGGCGGGCGCGGAGGTGGCCGGGAAGGGCCCGCCGTGCACCATCGCGTGGCCGACCTCGACGCCGGTGGGCCAGCCGTTGAACACGATACGGCCGACGATCATCTCCAGTCCGCGGATCAGGTCAGCCGCCACCGGGTAGTCCTCTCGGGCGGCGTGCACGCTGGCTGTGAGCTGCCCCTCCAGCGCGTCGACGGCGGCCGGCAGCCGGTCGGCCGGAGTCCGCACGATCAGCGACGACGGCCCGAACACCTCGTCGGCCAGGGCCGGGTCGGCCAGCAGCTGATCCACCGTGGTGACCAGCAGCTGGGCGCGTGCCCCGCAGGACGACGTCTGCTCTGCGCCCTGGGCGACCAGCTCCACACCGGTGATGCCCGACGCCCGCCCGCTCAGGTCGCGGAACGCACCGGCGATGCCGGCGTTGAGCATCGGACCGCTCGCCGCGGCGCCCAGCGCCTCGGACGCGGCGGCGATGAAGGTGTCGGCGTCCGGGGTCTCGGCGACGAACACCAGGCCGGGGCTGGTGCACAGCTGGCCGACGCCGGTCATCATCGACGCGACGTAGTCGCGGCCCAGGTCGGCGGCGCGCTCGGCGAGCGCCTGCGGCAGCAGGAACACCGGGTTGATGCTCGACATCTCCGCATACACCGGAATCGGCACCGGGCGGGCGGCCGCGATTTCGGCGAGCGCCAGCCCACCGCGGCGCGAGCCGGTGAACCCGACCGCGGCGATCCGCGGATCCTTCACCAGTTGCACGCCCACCTCGACCCCGGAACTGATGAGCAGCGAGAACACTCCCTCCGGAAGGTTCTGCGCGACAACGGCGTTGCGCACCGCGCGGCCGACCATCTCCGACGTGCCCGGGTGGCCGGGGTGGGCCTTGACGATCACCGGACACCCGGCGGCCAGCGCGGAGGCGGTGTCGCCGCCGGCCACCGAGAAGGCCAGTGGGAAGTTGCTCGCGGCGAACACCGCGACCGGACCCAGCGGCACGGAACGCTGCCGCAGATCCGGCTTGGGCAGCGGGCTGCGCTGCGGGTCCGGAGTGTCCAGCCGGACCTGCGCCCAGTCCCCGGTGCGCAGCACCGACGCGAACAACCGCAACTGGCCGGTGGTGCGCGCCAGCTCACCCTTGGCGCGGGCGGCGGGAATGCCGGTCTCCGCGGTGACGCGGTCGGTCAGCGCGTCCCCCAGCGCGTCGACCTCGTCGGCGATCGCCTCGAGGAACTCCGCGCGCCGGGCCGGCGTGGTGTGCCGGTAGGCGTCGAAGTCGCGCGCCGCCAAGGCCGCGGCGCGCTCCACGTCGCCGGCGCCCGCATCGTGGTACACCGGCTCCAACTGCTCCCCGGTCGCCGGGTCCACCGCTCGGAACTCCGGGCCGTCGGCCGCGTCGTCGGATCCGATCAGGCTGGTGCCTCGCAGTTCACCGATGGACACAGTCACGGTGGGCCTCCTTCGTCAGGATCCGAATTCGGGCAGCCTAAAGGGCAGCACCGCCCTGCCCAGCCGGCCGAACGGGACACCACTCATCTTCGTCACCACGTGAAGCAGTGCGTTGACCATCGTCGATCATCGGCTTGGTGTGTCAAGTCACAGCGTCCGGAGTAGGGTCGGCGGCATAACTGAAGATGCCGTCGATGAGCGGTGGGAGAACCCCGAACGGGGTGCCGTAGGAGCAACGTCCTCCCCGGGAATCTCTCAGGCCCATGTACCACCGCGCCGAGGCGACTCTGGAGAACAGTGCCGGTCATGACCGGGACTTACCGAAGGGGCAGAGCGGACCACGCGGGCCGCGCAAACTCTCAGGTACCAGGACAGAGCGGGGAGGTGTTCCCAGTCGAGCGCTAGCCACCTGGAGACCTCATGACCGTCAGCGTCTTCGATCTGTTCAGCATCGGTGTCGGACCGTCGAGCTCGCACACCGTGGGCCCGATGCGCGCCGCCGAACGCTTCGTGCGCGAACTTCGCACCGCGACGCCGCTGTCCGATGTCGCGGACGTGCGCGTGCGGCTGTTCGGATCGCTGGCCGCCACCGGCGCCGGCCACGGCACCATGCCGGCGATCCTGCTCGGCCTCGAGGGCTTCCGCCCGGAGACCATCGAGACCGACGAGATGGAGAACCGCCTCGCAGAGATGCGGGCCGACCGGAGCATCCGGCTCGGCGGCGAGATCAGCATCGCGCTCACCGAAGAGGACATCGCCCTCGAGCCCGCGACCACCCTGGACCGCCATCCCAACGCCATGACGCTGGCGGCGGCCGATCGGTCCGGAGCCGAGCTCTACTCCCAGACGTACTTCTCGGTGGGCGGGGGCTTCGTGGTGTCGGCCGGGGAGACCTCCACCGACGCCGGCGGCGACGACGCCGGAAACCCGGTGTCATTCCACTCCGCGAGCGACCTGCTCGGTCTTGCGCAGGCCCTCGGCGTGCCGATCAGTGAGGTCATGCTGCGCAATGAGCTGCGCACCCGCCATGCGCACGACGTCCGCGCGGGGCTGCTGCACATCCGCGATGTCATGTTCGCCTGCCATGAGCGCGGCATCACCCGGGACGGTTTTCTGCCGGGCGCGCTGCGGGTCCGCCGCCGAGCCCCGGAGTGGTATGAGCGCCTGCAGGCCGAGGACCCCGACCGTGCGCCGGCCTTCGCGCAGGAGTGGGTCAACCTGGTCGCGCTGTCGGTCAACGAGGAGAACGCCGCGGGCGGACGGGTCGTGACGGCCCCGACCAACGGGGCGGCCGGCATCATCCCCGCGGTCATGTACTACGCCCGGCACTACACTCCCGCCGGCGCTGCCGACCCGGACGAGACGTGCGTCCGCTTCCTGCTCGCCGCCGGCGCCATCGGCTCGCTGTACAAGGAACGGGCGTCGATCTCGGGCGCCGAGGTGGGTTGTCAGGGTGAGGTGGGCAGCGCCGCGTCGATGGCCGCCGGCGGGCTCGCCGAGATCCTCGGCGGCACCCCGAACCAGGTGGAGAACGCCGCCGAGATCGCGATGGAGCACAGCCTGGGGCTGACCTGCGACCCGATCGGTGGCCTGGTGCAGATTCCCTGTATCGAGCGCAACGCCATCTCGGCCGGCAAGGCCATCAACGCCGCCCGGATGGCGCTGCGGGGCGACGGCACGCACCGGGTCAGCCTCGATCAGGTCATCGAGACCATGCGCACCACCGGCGCGGACATGAGCAGCAAGTACAAGGAGACCTCGACGGGCGGCCTCGCGGTCAACGTCCCGGTCAATGTCGTGGAGTGCTGATCGGAGTACTGAAGCGAGGCGCCGGCGCCACCTCATTGTGACCTTAAAGAGGTCTTATTTTTCTTAATCTCGGTGTACGGTGGCTTCCATCGCTCGGCGACCACCAGTGGCGGAAGGAACGACAGATGGACCACGGACCTGACCGAATCGTCTTGGTGACCGGTGCCTCGAAGGGGATCGGCGCGCAGGTGGCACAGCGGCTCGCCGGCCGCGGCACCCACGTCATCGTCCACTACCGGGAAGACTCCGACCGCGCCAATGCCGTCGCCGACGCCGTCCGCGCCGCGGGCGGGTACGCGTCCACCCTCGGCGCGGACATCTGCGAGGACGCCGACGCCACCGCGATGATCGACCACATCGCGACGCAATTCGGCCGGCTGGACGCCCTGGTCCTCAACGCGTCGGGCAGCACTCATCTCGGTGCCGACCTGCGCCATGCGATGCGCCTCAACCGCGATGCACAGCGTCACCTCGCCCGGCTCGCCCTGCCCCTGATGCCGCACGGTGGCCGCATCGTCTACGCGACCAGCCACCAGGCCCACTTCTATCCCGACAAGGCCGTGCCGAAGGGGTACGCCGCGGTCGCGGCGAGCATGCGGGCCGGCGAGACCGCGCTCTATGCCATCCGCTCGGAGCTGGCGCGCGTCGGTGTGCATCTGACCGTGGTCTCCGGCGACATGGCCGACCCGGGCCTCGCGGACTCGATCGCCACCGCGACCAACGCCAAGCACCCGTCGGGCATGGTGTTCGTGGGCGGCGCGCACTACCTGATGACCGCCTGAGCCCGGCTCAGGACGTGATCCGGGCGGCGGCGCCGAGAAGGTGCTGCGCCAAACTTGCTGCCGGAGCAGTCATCTGATCCGACGTCGCCGAGGCCAGGTACACCTGCCAGGAGATCCGGTCAGTCAGCCGAATGGCCCGCAGGTCGGGGTAGCGGCGCGCCTCCGAGGCCGGCATGAACGCCGTACCCAGCCCGTTGCCGACCAGATCGGCCGCGACGGCGAATCCGGCGGGCACCTCGTACTGCGTGACGGGGGCGACTCCCGCGGCGTGAAACGCGGTGTCCATCAGTCGTCGTAGGCCGAAGCCCGGTGGGAAGCCGACCAGATCGTCACCGGCAACGTCGGTGAGGCCGATGCGACGGCGCCGCGCCAGCCGATGGTCGTCGCGGCACACGAAAACCATCGGCTCCTCGAACAGCATCCGCATGTCCAGCTGCGGGGGGAACCGGTCGGGCACCGACACCAGCGCCAGGTCCAGCGACCCCTCGATCAGGGCGGGCAGGTAGGCCGATGCGCCCGCCTGACTGAGCCGCAGCCGCAGCCGGACGAACGGGTGCGCGCGGTGGAAGTCGCCCAGCGCGCCCGCCACGTCCAACGGCCCGAACGCGATCAGCGACCCGAAGTCGACTGTCCCCGAGAGGTGTCCGCGGAACTCGCCGACCGATCCGCTCGCCGCGCGGGCCGCGCGCAGCACCTCATGGGCGTGCGTGTGGAACCGTTCCCCGGCCGGAGTGAGCCGGATGCGCTGTCGGGACCGGTCGAACAGCGACACGCCCAGTTCGCGTTCCAACTTGGCGATCGAGGCCGACAGCGCCGACTGCACGACGTGGACCCGTTCGGCGGCGCGGGTGAAGCTCAACTCCCCCGCGACCGCGACGAAGTGCTCGATCTGCCGCAACTCCACCCGGCCACCCTATCTCTCTCATCGATGACAACGATCGATGATCATCGTTGGACTCGATGGGCGAAGGCCGGTGCAATGAACCCATGACGATGACCCGGAGGGATCTCGGCCGATTCACCGCACTGGCGGCGGGCGCGGCGGCGGTGGCCGCGTGTGCGCCGCGCGCCGACGCCGGACCGCCTCGCGCACCCCGGCATCAGCTACCGCCGGTCAAGCAGATCAGGGCCGGACTGCTCGACGTGGGGTACACCGACGCCGGCCCCGCCGACGGACCGCCGGTCATCCTGCTGCACGGCTGGCCCTACGACATCCACAGCTACGCCGACGTCTCGGAGGCGCTGACACGGCAGGGTTTTCGCGTGATCGTGCCGTATCTGCGCGGGTTCGGGTCCACCCGGTTCCTGTCGGCCGACACCTTCCGCAACGGTCAGCAGGCGGCCCTGGCCGCCGATGTGGTCGCGTTGATGGACGCCCTGCACGTTCCCCGCGCGATCCTCGGCGGATACGACTGGGGCGGTCGCACCGCCAACGTGGTGGCCTCGCTGTCGCCACAGCGCTGCGCCGGGCTGGTCGCGGTGAGCGGCTACATCGTGGTCGACCTGGCCGCCAACCGGCTGCCGCTGCCGCCGCGCGCCGAGTACGGCTGGTGGTATCAGTACTACTTCGCCACCCCGCGCGGCGAGTCCGGATACCGCAGCAACACCAGGGAGTTCAACCGGCTCATCTGGCAGAACGCCTCCCCGCGGTGGCAGTTCGACGACGCGACCTACGAACTGTCCGCGACCGCGTTCGACAATCCCGACCACGCCGACATCGTGATCCACAACTACCGATGGCGACTCAGCCTGGCCGCCGGCGAGGCGCGCTACGACGCCGACGAACGCCGTCTGGCCACCAGACCACCGATCGCGGCGCCCACCGTCACGATCGCCAGTGACTTCGACGGTGCGGCCAAGGACGGGGCCGCCTACCGCGGCGTCTACACCGGCCCGTATCAACACCGCATCCTCGACGGCATCGGCCACGACGTGCCGCAGGAGGCGCCCGCCGAGTTCGCCGCCGCCGTCCACGACGTCAGCCGGATGGCGACCAAGCCCCGATGATGACGAATTGCCCATCACCACAACGAAAGGCGACTGCCATGTCCAGAGTTCTCCTCGTGACCGGGGCCTCCCGCGGCCTCGGTCGCGCGATCACCGACGCCGCCCTGACCGCCGGACACCGCGTCGTGGCCGGCGCCCGGACGCCGTCCGCGCTGGCCGACCTCGCCGCCCGCCACCCGCAACACCTGGCCGTCGTCGCCCTCGACGTCACCGACGACGATCAGGTTCGCGCCGCCGTCGACACCGCGATCACCCGGTTCGGCCGGATCGACGTGCTGGTCAACAACGCCGGCTATGCCAACATGGCCGCCATCGAGGACGTCGACTTCGACGACTTCTGCGCCCAGGTCGACACCGACTTCCTCGGGGTGGTCCGGATGACCCGTGCCGCACTGCCGGTGCTGCGCACCCAACGCGCCGGGCACATCCTGCAGATCTCGTCGGTGGGCGGGCGCCTGGTCCGGCCTGGACTGGCGGCCTACCAGTCCGCCAAATGGGCGGTCACCGGGTTCTCCGGTGTGCTCGCCGCGGAGGTCGCGCCGCTGGGCATCAAGGTCACCGTGCTGGAGCCGGGCGGAATGCGCACCGAGTGGGCCGGTTCCTCGATGCAGATCGCACGGGTCCGCGACGAATACGCCGGTACCGTCGGCGTCGCGGCGTCGCTGAGCAAGCCCGAGCACCTCGGGGCCAGTGACCCCGCGAAAGTGGCGGCGCTCCTGCTGCAGGTGATCGACATGCCCGACCCGCCGGCCCGCCTGCTCGTCGGCCCGGATGCCTATCGTTACGCCACCGCCGCCGGACGGGAGCTGCTGGCCGCGGACGAGACGTGGGCGGCGCTCAGCATCTCGACCGCGGCCGATGACGTCACGCCGGCGCAACTCGATCCCCTGGGCACGCCCTGACCGCCTGCCGGCGAGAAAGGAACTCCGACATGTCTTTCCTCTCGACGCCGCGGGTGGCCGACACGCTGGCGCGGGCATTCGCCGCGACGGTCAACCCGGCCCCGAAGCCCGCCGTACGGTTCCCGGAACACCGGTGTGCGGCAGACGAGGTCGCGATACCGACGCGGTACGGCGCCACCACGGCCACGGTCTACCACCCGCCGGAGCCCGCGGGCAGACCGCCGGTGTATGTCAACGTCCACGGCGGCGGATTCGTGGTCGGCCATCGCGAACAGGATGACCCGTGGTGCCGGTACCTGGCGGTGACCGCGGGGGTGGTGGTGGTCAACACCGACTACGTGCTCGCCCCGCGGCACCGCTTTCCGGCGGCGCCACAACAGGTCTACGACATCGTGTGCTGGGCGGCAGAGGCACAGCGCGACTGGGACGGCACCCGCCTGTGTGTCGGCGGTCAGAGCGCCGGCGGCAATCTGAGCGCCGCGGCGGCACGGCTCGCCCTCGAGCACGGCGGGCCCCGCATCGCCCTGCAGGTACTGCACTACGCGCCGCTCGACCTGGTGACCCCCACCCGTGCCAAGGCATCCGCGCTCGGTCGCCGCGCCGTCATGAGACCGTGGATGGGCGAGGTCTTCGACACCGCCTACATTCCCGACCCGGCGCAGCGGCGCAATCGTCTGGCGTCGCCCGCCTGGAGCGGTAACGCCGACGCGCTGACGGGAATCGCACCCGCGCTGGTGGTGGCGGCCGAGCACGATCGGTTGCGTGACGAGGCGCGGACGTATGCGGCCAGGCTCGACGCCGTCGGCGCGCTGATGGAATACCACGAGGTGGCCGGCGTCGATCACGGGTACAACATCATGAGCGCGGCCGCCGACGTCACACGCCGGACGTACGCCCACATCGCCGGGCACGTGCGGCGGGCGAGCATCTGACCGGCCGATCCGGGTCGATGATGGGCCGTTGACGCCCTACGCTTCTCCCGGGGGCAGTGATCAAGGGGTCGTGATGGATCTGGTGGGCCGCCGGCACGAGTGCGAAACACTCGATGCGCTCCTGCACGGACTGCGCGCAGGCAGCAGCCAGGTTCTCGTGGTGCACGGCGAGGCCGGGGTCGGCAAGACCGCCTTACTGAGGTACGCCGCCGACCGGGCCGCCGACTGCGACGTCGTGCGGGTGGTGGGCGTCGAGGCGGAGCAGGACTTCGCCTTCGCGGCGCTCCACCAGCTCTGCGGCCCCGTCCTGGACGCCGTCGAGGCCCTGCCCCGCCCACAGGCCGACGCGCTGCGGATCGCGTTCGGCATCAGCCACGGTCCGCCGCCGGACCGGTTCCTGATCGGGCTGGCCGTGCTGGGTCTGCTCTCGGAGGTCGCGGCGACGCGCCCCCTGCTCTGCGTCGTCGACGACCACCAGTGGCTCGACCGGGCGTCGGCCCAGATCCTCACCTTTGTCGCCCGTCGCCTCGCCGCCGAACCGGTCGGCCTGCTCTTCGCCACCCGCACACTGGGTCCGGACTTCACCGGGCTGCCCCAGCTCGAGGTCACCGGCCTGGCCGACACCGACTCCCACCGGCTGCTCGACGCCGCGGTGCCCGGCCGGCTCGACGACCGGGTGCGCGATCAGATCATCGCCGAATGTCGCGGCAACCCGCTGGCCCTGCTCGAACTGCCGCGCGCCCTGACGCCCGCCCAGCTCGCCGGCGGTTTCGGGCTGCCCGCCCGGTTCGACAGCCCCGGCACCGCCGAGGAGACCCTGCGCGCGCGGGTCGCCGAGCTGCCGTATCAGACCCGCCGCCTGCTTGCGCTCGCCGCGGCCGAACCGGCCGGCGAACCGTCCGCGGTGTGGCGCGGCGCCGAGCTGCTCGGCATCAGGACATCCGTGGTCGCCCCCGCGGTGGATGCGGGCCTGGTCGAGCTCGACCAGCGAATCACGTTCCGCCACCCTCTGATCCGCTCACTGGCCTACCGGTCGGCGTCCACCCATGACCGGCGCGCGATCCACCGGGCACTCGCCACGGTCACCGACGCCGATCTCGAACCGGACCGACGGGCCTGGCATCTCGGCCACGCCGCCGCCGGACCGGACGAATCGGTGGCCGCCGAGCTGGAGCGCTGCGCCGCCCGCGCACAGAACCGGGGCGGACTCGCCGCGGCCGCCGCGTTCCTGCAGCGCGCCACCGCGCTGTCGGTGGACCAGGGCAGGCGCGCCGACCGGGCCATCGCGGCGGCCTCGGCGATGGCGCACTCCGGCGCCACCGGTGAGACCGCGGCCCTGCTGGGCGTCGCCGAAGCGCTGCCCCTCGACCCCGCACAGCAGGCCCGCGCCGACCTCGTCCGGGCCCAGCTGGCGTTCATCACCCACCGCGGCAATGACGCGGCGCCCCTGCTGCTGCAGGCCGCGGCGCGGTTCGAGGACATCGACGTCCGCATGGCCCGCGGCACGTATCTCGAGGCGCTGGCGGCGGCGCTGCTGGCCGGACGGCTGGCCCAGGGCTGCGATGTCCTCGACGTCGCGCGCGCAGCGGTCGGGGCGCCCCCGGCACCGGATCCGCCGCTGCCGATCGACCTACTGCTCGACGGGATGGCACGTAACCACCACGTCGGCTTCACCGACGGGCTGCCGTTGTTACGCGCCGCGCTCGCGGGATTCGGCGACGCCATGCCGCCGGAACAGGAACTGCGGTGGCTGTGGCTGGCCTGCGTCACCGCCGCGCACGTGTGGGACGAGCACCGCCTCGCCGCGATGTCGCGACGCTACGTCGAGTTGGCCCGGGAGATGGGGGCGCTGGGCGAGCTGCCGATGGCGCTCAACGCCCACTCGTATTCGCTGATGGTGTGCGGCGACTTCGACGCCGCCGACGCGCTGCTCGCGGAGTTCCACACGGTGCTCGATGCCACCGGCACCAGCAGCACGCCGCACACCGCCATCGGACTGGCGGGCTGGCGCGGCGATCGGCCCCACGCCGAGGTGCTGATCAAGGAGGCGATCGCCGGCGCCACCCGCCGCGGCGAAGGCGTCGGTCTCAACGTCGCGTACTGGGCGAACGCGCTGCTGCACAACGGATTGGGCGACTACCGGACCGCGCTGGACTGCAGTCGCCTGGGCATCGACGATCGGGGCGGGTGCACCTCGTCGACCTGGGCGATGATCGAGCAGATCGAGGCGGCCGCGCGACTCGGCGAACTGCAGACGGCCCGCGACACCCTCGCGCGGCTGGCCGCGATGACCACACCGAGCGGCACGGACTGGTCGCTGGGCATCGAGGCCCGCTGCCGCGCGTTGGTCAGCACCGACGCCGCAGCCGAGGATCACTACCGCGACGCGGTGGACCGGCTGTCCCGCACCGGGTTCCGGCCCGACCTGGCCCGGGCCCACCTGGTGTACGGCGAGTGGCTGCGGCGACGGCGGCGCCGCACCGAGGCACGGGCCCAACTGCGGACCGCATACACCATGTGCGAGGAGATCGGGTTGCAGGCGTTCGGCGAGCGGGCGCGCCGCGAACTGCTCGCCACCGGTGAGTCCGCCCGCAAGCGGTCCTCGCCCGCCGACGGCAGGCAGCTCACCGCGCAGGAGGCGCAGATCGCCCGGATGGCCCGCGACGGATTGTCGAATCCGGAGATCAGCGCCCGGCTGTTCATCAGCGCCCGCACGGTCCAGTACCACCTCAGCAAGGTCTTCGCCAAGCTCGGGATCCGGTCGCGCAGCCAGCTCGCGCACGTCCTCGACGACGCCCGGTGACCGACGCGGCGTCGACTGTGCAGTGGCGGATACGAACCACGCCGCGTTTCCCCAAGATGTGCGTGTAACGCCCCGCTGCGCGAGCACCCAGGAGGAACCGTCATGAAGATGCGGGCAGCCCGCATGTACGGCTACAAGCAGCCCCTGCGCCTCGAGGAGATCGACGTCCCCGCGATCGCCCCCGACGAGGTGCTGGTCAAGGTCGGCGCGGCGGGCATGTGCCGCACCGACTTCCAGCTGATCGACGGATATTTCGACACCGGCCTGCCGATGAACTTCCCCATCACTCCCGGCCACGAGATCGCGGGCTGGGTCGACCGGGTCGGCTCGGAGGTACCTGCGGCGGCGGGGTTGTCCGAGGGCGATCAGATCGTCGTCTACGGCAGTTGGGGTGACGGCGCCTGCCGCCAGTGCCACGGCGGTAACGAACAGCTGTGCGCCCACGGCGTCTGGGCCGGCTTCGGGCCACACGGCGGCTACGCCGAGTACCTGCCCGTCCCCTACCGGTACCTGATCAAGATGCCGTCCACCGGGGAGCTGTCCCCCGCGACGCTGGCCCCGCTCACCGACGCGGGCCTCACGCCGTACCGCGGCATCAAGAAGTTGCGGGAGTCGGGGCACCTGGCCGCCGGCGGCACGGTCGCCGTCAGCGGTGTGGGCGGCCTCGGCAGTTACGCGACCCAGTACGCGAAGCTGCTCGGCGCGGGGGCGGACGTGGTGGCGTTCGCCCGAAGCGAGGAGAAGCTCAAGATCGCCCTCGACAACGGCGCAGATCACGCGATCAACGTGCGCGACAAGGACGCCGCAGCCGTCGCCGCGGAGCTCGAGAGCCTCACCGGTAGGCCGGAGTTGGCCGCCGTCATCGAATGTGCCGGCTCCGAGGACGCCATCCGGCTGGCCTTCTCCCTGTTGGCCACCGAGGGCGCCGTCGCATCGGTCGGCCTGATCGGCAACCGCATCGACATCCCGCTGTTCCCGCTGGTGTCGCGGGAATTCACCTATTACGGATCGTTCTGGGGGAACTACAACGACCTCACCGAGGTGCTCGCGCTGGCCCGCGCCGGCCAGATCAAGCACACCGTCACACGGGTGCGCTTCGACGACGTCAACGACACGATCGACGCCATGGCGCGCGGCGACGTCCTCGGCCGCGCCGTCATCGTCTACGACGAGAAGTGAGCACGCACATGGCACTTCGCCGTCACCTGTCCACAGCGGCCCGCCTGGCGGGGGTCACGGTGGGGTTGATCCTGGCGCTGCCCGCGACCACCGCCCATGCCACCACCCACGATGACCTCGAAGCGCGCAACCTCGCCACCGTGCAGCGCGGCTTCCAGGCCTGGACCGACGGCACCGGCAGCCCCTACGACGTCCTCGCCGACGACGCGACGTGGGAGATCACCGGCAATTCACTGGCCGCCAGGACCTATACCGGAAAGGAGGATTTCCTCGCCAACGTCATCCGGCCCTTCAACGCCCGGATGTCGCAGCGGTTGACCCCCACCGTGCGGGACATGTACGCCGACGGTGACACGGTGGTGGCCGTGTTCGACGCGGAGGGCACCGCCACCGACGGCGTCCCCTACCGCAACACCTACTCGTGGATTCTGCAGCTGGCTGACGACCGGATCGTCCGGGCGACGGCGTTCTTCGATTCGATCGCCTTCGACGACCTGTGGCGCCGCGTGGCGCCCTGAGCCGCGGGTGCAGGGTCCGGCCTCACTCGCCGACTGCCGCAAAGGCCCGTCCGGTCGGATACGGCAGGTCGATGCCGTGTTCGTCGTAGGCCTGCAGGATCGCGCGACGGAGTCGGCGCTGCACCGCCCACTGGGCGTTCGGGCGGGTCTTGAGGGTCATGCGCAACGTCAACAGGTCGGGCGCCAACTCCTCCACACCCAACATCTCCGGCTCGCCCAGGACCTTCTCGGCCAGGGTCGGGTCGGTCAGCGCGGCTTCGGCCGCATCGGTGGCGACCCGTTCCGCGCGCGCCACATCGGCGGTCAGCGCGACCGGCACCTCGACGCGGGCGACCGCGTACTCCTGGCTCATGTTGCCGACGCGGGCGATCTCACCGTTGCGGACATACCAGAGGGTGCCGTCGATGTCGCGGACCGTCGTGATCCGCAACCCGACCGTCTGCACCTCGCCGACGGCCTCGCCGAGGTCGACCACATCGCCGACGCCGTACTGGTCCTCCAGCAGCATGAACACGCCGGTCACGAAATCGCGTACCAGGTTCTGCGCACCGAAGCCGATGGCCAGGCCGATGACACCGGCGGAGGCGATGAACGGCGCGATGTTGACCCCGACCACGTTGAGGACCGCCAGCGTGATCCAGATCAGCAGGACGATCGACACCGTCGACTTCAGCACCGAGCCGATGGTTTGTGCGCGCTGCAGTCGCCGCTCGGCGGTCTGGACGCTGCTCGCGGTGGCCGGCATGCGTTCACGCAGGTGGCTCAGCAGTTTCGGCTTCGCCGACGACGCCTCGCCGGGCTTCCGCCGCCGGCCGGTGGCCCGGTCGATCATCCGGTGCATGAAGTACCGCGCGA
Source organism: Mycobacterium sp. PS03-16 (assembly GCF_004570325.1). Taxonomy (GTDB): domain Bacteria; phylum Actinomycetota; class Actinomycetes; order Mycobacteriales; family Mycobacteriaceae; genus Mycobacterium. The sequence continues at coordinate 30,513 of NZ_SPQO01000028.1, forward strand.
TCAGCGCCACGATGATGTAGATCGCGATCCGCAGCGGAACCTCGATGAGCCAGTGCTTGTTCGTCTCCGTCCATTCGAAAGCCAGCATCCGCACATCCATGGCACCCGACCGTACGGATCATGACCGCGCCGTGTCGAGCGCCTTGGGGTTGCTCACATTGACGTTTCGGCGGCGCGCCGGTTGGGTAGCACGTGCGTCAATCGCGGTGCCGCAAGCGATTTCACAGGTCAGGCGCTTACGCGCGCGAAAAGGCCTCAGCCGTAGTAGTCGTTGCCGCGCGAGATCTCGACGAATGTGCAGGGCTCGTCGCCCACCGTCCAGGCATCGTGGCCCGGCGGCAGCAGCATCACGTCGCCGCTGGAGAACACGTCCTCCGAGCCGTCGGCCATCCGCACGCCGAGCGAGCCGCTGATCACGACCGCCACATGCGGCAGCTCGCACAACTCCGTGCCGGCGTGCGGTTTGAGGTCGGTCGACCACCGCGCACCCGCGTCGAACGTGACCTGCGTGGCGGCGACGCCCTCGAGATTCGCCGTCCGCTTCGCGATCAGCCCGTGTACATCGGCCGGGATGTCGGCGAATCGAGCCTTCTGCATCGCCGGGTGATAGTTCATCGTCATCACCCGATTGTCCGCGACGATGCGGCTAACCGGAATGCTCGGTGAAGCGCCGCCGGTACGCCGACGGCGTGGTCGCATACTCGGCGACGAAGTTCTGCCGGAGCGTGACGCTGCTGCCGAACCCGCACGCACCGGCGATCCGGTCGAGGTCCCACTCTGTGGTCTCCAGCAGCGCCCTGGCGTGGTGGAGCCGTTGCTCGACAAGCCATCGGGCCGGTGTCGTGCCGGTACTCTGCCGGAACTTCCGGACGAAACTGCGGCGGCTCATGTTGACCTGCGCGGCGAACTCGTCGACCGACAGCGGTTGGTCGAGGCGAGCGAGCGCCCACTGCAGCGCCCCGGTGATCGGATCAGTGGCCTCCGATTCGGCCAGCGGCCGCTCGATGTACTGCGCCTGTCCTCCCTCGCGGTGCGGCGCCACCACCAGGCTGCGGGCCACCCGGTTGGCCACGGCCGCGCCCAAATGTTTGCGCACGACATGTAACGACGCATCGATCGCCGACGCGGTTCCGGCAGCGGTCAGCACGTCCCCGTGGTCGATGTAGAGGACGTTGTTGTCGAGATGGACGTCGGTGTGCCGTTCGGCGAACAGCGACATGCCCTGCCAGTGGGTCACCGCGCTACGGCCCTCGAGCAATCCGCTGCCCGCCACGGCGAAGGCGCCCAGGCACAGACCGGCGATGGCGGCTCCGCGTCCATGGGCCCCGACGATCACGGTCTTCAGTTCGTCGGTGATCGGCGGCGTATCGACCGGCCAGGCCGGGATGATCACCAGATCGGCGGAGTCGAGGATGTCCGGCCCCGCCACCGGGCCGAGTGAATAGCCTTCGGCCGTCCGGATACTTCCCGGCCGGATCGACCACAGCTCGGTGGTCCAGTCGCCCGCTATTTCGAGCCGTCCGATCTCGTCGAACACCATCTGCGGCGCCGCCAGGTGGAACGTCGTCACGCCGTCGAAGGCGTAGATCGCGATGCGCACCGCCCTCCTCCTTGGCCTGGATCCAACGAAAGTATGCCTGCGTGCCACTGTTGCCCGCCACGCTTCGACGGCACGCTGGACCGGTCCGCATCGAAAGGAACGACTGATGAGCGAAACGCTTCGCACCCTGGCAGGGCTGCCCGCCACGCCGCCCAGCCTCAGGGACTCCGCCCTGATCATGATCGACTGTCAGGTCACCTACACCCGGGGCGAGATGGAACTCGAAGGTGTCCAGCCGGCGCTGGATCAGGCCGCGGCCCTGCTGGACCGGGCCCGCAGCGCGGGTATCCCGGTGATCCACATCCAGCACGACATGGGGCCCGGTTCGCTGTACGACATCCGCGGTGAATCCGGCGCGATCGTCGATCAGGTCGCGCCGCGTGGCGACGAACCCGTGGTCGTGAAGGGCTTCCCGAACTCGTTCGTCCAGACCGACCTCGACGAGCGACTCAAGGCCCTTGGCGCCACAAACCTGCTGCTGGCCGGCTTCATGACCCATATGTGCGTCAACTCGACCGCACGGGGCGCGTTCAATCTCGGTTACGCGCCGACGATCGTCGCCTCGACGACGGCCACCCGGCCGCTGCCCGCGGTGGACACGACCGTGCCCGCCGCGGCGATGCAGTCGGCCAGCCTGGCCGCGGTCGCCGACCTCTTCGCGATCGTCGTACCCGGGGTCGATTCCCTGCCCGACTGAGCGGGCCGATGACCGGCGTCACGCGCAGTTGAGCGACACCGAGATCGACCTGCTCCTGACGACGGGCACGGTGTCCCAGTCGATGCTGCCCTCGTCGTCCCTGCCGTCGTAGACCCGCACGCGCTCGATCACGGTCTGCGGATTGCGCACGCCGGTCACGACGCACTCCTCGATCGGCCGGCTGCCGACCCGGTCGATGTTCACCGTGTAACCCGCCTGCTGCAGGCGGGTGATGGTCTCCTGCGGTGTCTCGGCCTGTGCGGCGGCGGCCGGCCCGAACAGCACGGTCGCCAGCGAGACGATCGATGTCGCGAAAATCCATGTTGGACGCACGTCGCGCCCCTTTCAGGTCACACTTCGACCCGACCCATAGGTGTATCGCCGACTGCGGCTACTTCGTTTCGCGGATCAGGTGATGTCCTTCTCCGCGGCGGCCAGCGCGGCGAACTCCTCGTCGGGCGAGTTCGCCACCAGGTGGTGGCGGCTGTAGAACCCGAAGTAGGCCATGAACCCGGCGAAGACGACCAGGCACCAGGTGGCCGCGGTGCTGTCCACGAGGAACGTCGCGACCACCGCCAAAGCTGCGATCACCAGCGCGAAGCTGGTGGTGACGATGCCGCCCGGGGTGCGGTACGGGCGCGGCATGTCGGGTTCGCGGACCCGCAGCGTGATGTGGCTGACCATCATCAGCACGTAGGACACGGCGGCGCCGAACACCGCCATGTTGAGCAGCATCGCGCCCTGCCCGGTCAGCGACAGGATGAAGCCGATGATGCCCGGGACGACCAGGGCCAGCGTCGGCGCCTTGCGGGAGTTGACCACCGACAACCGCTTCGGCAGGTACCCGGCGCGCGACAGCGCGAACAGCTGACGCGAGTAGGCGTAGATGATCGAGAAGAAGCTGGCGATCAGCCCGGCCAGGCCGATGTAGTTGACCACCTTGGCCATGGTGGTGTCACCGAGCGCCTCCACCAGCGGGTTGCCCGACGCGCTGATCAATTCCGCACCGCCCGAACCGGCGGCCAGGACCAGCACGGATGCCCCGGTGATCAGCAGCACGCCCATGGCGGCGAGGATTCCGCGGGGGACGTTGCGGGACGGGTCTTTGGCCTCCTCGGCGGCCAGCGGCACCCCCTCGATGGCCAGGAAGAACCAGATCGCGAACGGCACCGCCGCCCAGATCCCGAGGTAGCCGAACGGCAGGAACGAGGAGGCGCCCGCGGCGTCGGTGGGCGCGATGTCGGTCAGGTTGGCGGCATCGAAGCTGCCGATCGCCGCGATCGCGAAGATCACCAGACCGGCCAGGGCGATCGCGGTGATGACGAACATGACCTTGAGCGCTTCACCGACACCGCTGAGGTGAATGCCGATGAACAGCAGGTACACCGCCAGGTACACCCACCAGCCGTCGGTGATGCCGAACAGCCCGAGCGATTCGACGTAGGCGCCGATGAAGGTCGCGATCGCGGCCGGCGCGATCGCGTACTCGATGAGGATCGCCGTGCCGGTCGCGAATCCGCCCCACGGGCCCAGCGCGCGGCGGGCGAAGGTGTAGCCGCCGCCGGCGGCGGGCAGTGCCGACGACATCTCGGCCATGCCCAGCACCATGGCCAGGTACATGCCGGCGATGATGACGCCCGCGATCAGCAGACCGCCGAAGCCGCCCTCGGCCAGTCCGAAGTTCCACCCCGAGTAGTCACCGGAGATCACGTAGCCGACGCCGAGGCCGGCGAGCAGGAGCCAGCCCGCGGTGCCCTGCTTGAGCGTGCGCTTGGCGAGATATTCGCTGGATTCGCTATGCGATACGTCCACGCGTCGAGGCTAGATCGACCGCGAGGTCACTGCGGCGGTTCGCGAATCCCGGTCTGAAACTGTTACTTCGCCGCGCGCAGCCCGGCCCGCAGCTCGTCGAGCGCCTCGGCCAGTTCGACCGCAGGCGTCCACCCCCAGCCGCGGGCACGGTCGGCGACGATCTGCCCGGTCCAGGCCGGTTCGTCCAGCCACACCGGCGCGAAACCCAGCGCGTCGGCGACCGTGGTGACGTAGTCCCGCTGGGTGGCCGGACCACCGGCGACGTTGACCGCCGTGCAGCCGCCGTCGGCCGGGCCGCGGCCAAGATCGGTCGCCGTGGCGATCCGCCCGGTCGCGAGGTCGGCCAACAGCGCGGCGAGGTCGTCCACGTGCACCCACGCGAACGTCTTCTGTGCCGGGGCAGTGCGGGCGGACTCGTCGGCGGCCATGGCGGCGGGACGCAGGGTGTTCCAGATCGACGTCTCGCCCGGCCCGAGGATGGCGGGCGGGCGCACCAACACGCGGGTCAGGCCGTCCACCGCGGCCAGCGCCGCGTCGGTGTCGCGTTTGGTGACGGGATAGTCACCGCCGTCGTCGCCGACGAGCGCGGCCGATTCGTCGACGTCACCGATCCCGGGCGAGCGGTCGTAGACCCCCGCGGTCGACATGTGCACCAGGCGTCCGACGCCCGCGTCGCGGGCCGCCCGCGCCAGCGCCGGGGTGCCCTCGACGGCCACCCGGTGCTGGGTGCGCCGGTCCGAGCCCATCGGGTGCACGGTCGTGACCACCGCGGCCGCCCCGTCGACCACCGCGGCCGCGACATCCGCGTCGCCGAACTCGCCCACCCACTCCTCGACACCGTCGGTCGCCGGCGCGGCCCCCGCCCGGCGGACCAGGGCGCGCACGCGCGCCCCGCGTTCGGCGAGCGCGGTGCAGGTGCGCGCGCCGACGAACCCGTTCGCTCCGGTGACGACGACGGTGGGTGCCTGTGCATCGGTCATCTCCCCACCATGCCAGCGCGCCGGCGGACGTCACGTCTTCGACAGTTTCGCGTCGTTTCCGCCGAGCCGGCCCGGGTATGCCCGGCCGATGCGCAGCACCGCCGGTCACCGGTTCCCCGCCTCCCCCCCATCGCGCTCATGAGCGCCGACGTACGGCGCATCGTCGTCACCGGCGCCTCGGGCAACGTCGGGACGGGCGTGCTGCGGGCGCTCGCCGCACAGCTCCCCGACGCCGAGGTCGTCGGGGTGTGCCGGCGCCCACCGACACACGGTGAGGTCTACGCGCGCGTCCGCTGGCACGCCGTCGACCTGTCCTCCCCGGCCGCGGCCACCGAGCTCGCGCCGGCGCTGGCCGGAGCCGACGTGGTCGTGCACCTGGCCCTGGCGATCCAGCCGGTGGCCGACGAGGACTACCTGTACCGCGCGAATGTGCTCGGCACCCAGGCACTCCTCGACGCCATGGTCGCGGCGGGGGTCGGGCACCTGGTGTACGCGTCGAGCCTGGGGATCTACGCGCCGGGCCCGGCACCGGGACCCGTGAAGGAGGACTGGCCCGACACCGGACAGGCCACCTCCACCTACAGCCGCCACAAGGTGCAGGTGGAGCGCATGCTGGACCGGTTCGTCGCCGACCGCCCCGACGTGGTGGTCGGCCGCTTCCGGCCGACGGTTGTGGTACAGCGGCAAGCCGCCTGGATGATCAAGGCGCTGTATCTGGGCCCCTTGGTGCCGCGCGCCGCGTTGCGCGCACTCCGCAGGCGCCTGGTGCCGGTGGTCCCACTGCCGCAGGGGCTGGCGCTGCAGTTCGTCCACGCCGACGACGTCGGCGACGCCGTGGTCAAGCTCATTACGCGCCGGGTGGCGGGGTCGTTCAACATCGCCGCCGACGTGCTCGACGCGCAGGCACTGGCCGCGCTGGTGGGCGGACGGCCCGTCGGTGTGAGTCGGCGGGCGTTCCGGTCGGCCGTCAGCGCGCTGTACCGGATGCGGCTGCTGGCCCTCACCCCCGGTTGGTATGACGTGGCCACCGCCACCCCGGTGATGGACACCACCAAGGCGCGTCGCGACCTGGGGTGGATCCCCGCCCGGTCGTCGACGGAGAGTGCGCGCGAACTCATCGAAGGCCTCGCCGAGGGCACGGTGGGGCTCAGTGCGGCCACCGGCTATGGCAGTGCGCCCTCACGCGACGTACGGGGGGTGGCCCAGCGCGTGCACGACGTCAGCCTGCTGCTGTGGAGCGCCGCCGCACTGGCCCGCGCGGTCGGCGTCGGGCGGGCCGGTGCGGTCGACGCCGCGGTGATCGCCACCAACCTCGCCGCGGGCACCCCGATGGCGCTCGACCGGGTGCGCCAGAAACGCCGGGACCCCGTCGCGCTCGTGGCGCCGGTCGCGGTTCTCGCTTCGCTGGGTGCCAGCCTGCGCGGGGGTTGGGCCCCGGTGGCGGCGACCGCGGTGCTGCGTCTGCTCAACACCGTCGAGCACAACCGGCAGGTTCGCGAACTTCTGCCGCAGGAGGCGGACGCGCCCACGCAGATCGCCGAGGCCGGGGTGCCGAGCCGTGGCTGACGGCCACGCGCCCGTCGTGGTGGTGACCGGCGCGTCGTCGGGCATCGGCCGGGAGACCGCGCTGGGCTACGCCGCCCGGGGGGCGTGTGTGGTGGTGGCATCGCGCTCGGAGGAGACCCTGCAGGAGGTGGCGCAGGAGTGCCGGTCGGCGGGCGCGACCGGGGTGCTGGTGCAGCCCACCGACATCGCCGACGCCGATCAGGTGCAGCAGTTGTTCGATGCGGCGATCGGACGGTTCGGGCGGGTGGACGTCGCGGCGCAGTGCGCGGCGATCACCGCCTTCGGCCGGTTCGAGGAGATTCCCGTCGAGGTGTTCGACAGCATCGTGCGCACCAACCTGCTGGGCGCGGCGAACGTGGCGCGCAGCGCGCTGGCCCACTTCCAGGCGACCGGGAGCGGTCACCTGGTGTTGATCGGCTCACTGCTGGGCGCGGTGGCGGTGCCGTATCAATCCGCCTATGTGGTCAGCAAATTCGGGTTGAACGGCCTGGTTCGCCTGTTGCGGCAGGAGAACCGGCACCTGCCCGGCGTCCGCGTGCACGGCGTGTACCCGGGGCCGGTCGACACCCCGGTGTACGGAACCGCGGGCAACTACACCGGACAGACTCCCCGCGTCCCGCCGACGGCGGTCTCCCCGGAGACGATCGTCGCGGCGATTCTGCGGGCCACCGACCGGACCCGCTCCTCCGAACGGCAGGTCGGCTGGATGAACCGCCCGGCGATCGCCGCCTACCGGATGCTGCCCGCCGTCTACGACGCGGTGATCGGGCCGTTCCTGCGCATGGTCGCGTTTGCACCGGGCACTGCGGAAGCCTCGGCGGGCAACGTCTTCGAGGCGCCCGCTCGGCAACACGATACGGTTGGCGGCCATGGCTGACGATATGTGGACCGTGCAGATCGGCGAACTGGACGATCCGGACAACCCCGGCGTGCCGCCGGTGCCCGATACCGTCTACGACGGCGACGAGGCCGGCGCGCGGGCCGCGTACGACGAATACTCGGGTAAGGCCGAACGCGAGGGCTACACCTACGTCATGCTGCGCCACCTCGGCGACGTGGTGGAACTCTGGGGCACGCCACCGGCGGTCGGGTAGCCCTACGACGCCCGCTCGGGCGTGTGGCGCGCGATGACGTACTCGGCCACCCGCCGGCCCCGTCCGATCGGGTCGGGTTCCACCCCGACGGCCATCGCGGCGAGCATGCCGTCGTAGACGAGGGCGAGATCGCTTGCCGCGCAGTCAGGGTCACGCAGCCCGGCATCCTGGGCGAGCTCGGCGAGCCGGGCGATGACATGGCGTTTGTGCTCCGCGGCGGCGGCAGCGCCGGCATGGCCGGGCGGTAGTTGCGCCGCGGCCGCCACGTGCGCGCAGCCCCGGCCCAGGCCGGCCCGCCGGGCCCAGTCCTGCGTCGCGGTGAAGATCGCCAGCAGGCGATCAACGGGGTCGGTGGCCGCCGCGACGTGGGTGTCCCACAACGCGCGGAAGCGTTGGTCGCGGTCGGTGAGGTACGCGGCGACGAGGTCGTCCTTGCCGCGGAAGTTCTTGTACAGCGATCCGGTCGCCACGCCCGCCTCGGCGATGACGGCGTCGACACCGGTGGCCGCGATGCCGTTCTCGTAGAACAGCCCGTCGGCCGCGCGCAGCAGCCGTTCGCGGGCTGGTTGCCTATTCGGTGCCATGCTGCCAGCATAGGTTGAGTGCAACGATCGTTCTACTCCCTCGTCGCGTCCGGCACTGTGCTCATCGCGTGCTGCTACGGATTCGCCCGGTTCGGGTACGGGCTGTTCACGCCGGTGCTCGCCGAGGAGTTCGGCCTCGGTTCCGCCCTCGTCGGCGCGATGGCAGCAGGCGGTTACGTCGGCTACTGCGTGGCGATCGCGGTGAGCGCCGGTCTGACCGGCCGCTTCGGCCCGCGTCCGGTGGCGATCGGGGCCGGCGCCGTCGCGGCGGCCGGCATGACCGTGGTCGCGCTCGCTCCGACCGCGTGGCTGCTGGCGGCCGGCGTCCTGGTGGCGGGCACCAGCACGGGTATCGCATCGCCGCCCCTGGCCGAGGCGATCTCGCAGCGGATGTCGGGCGCCGTCGCCGACCGCGCCCAGACCATCGTCAACGCCGGAACCGGCATCGGCGTACTGATTTCCGGGCCGATCGCATTCGCGCTGTTCGACCAGTGGCGACTCGCCTGGGGGCTCTACGCCGGACTGGCGGTGGCCGCGACCGCGTGGGTGGCCGTCAGCGTCGACGGCGCATCGACGTCGACTGCGCGCATGGCGCCGGACAACCGGTGGCGCCCCGGCACCGCTGCGCTGGCGGCCGCGTCAGCACTGACCGGCCTCGGCAGCATCGCGGTGTGGAGTTTCGGCCGTGACCTGATCAGCACCGCTGGTGCGAGCCTGGCCGTCGCATCCCTCGCCTGGACCGTCCTGGGCGCCGCGGGCATTGCCGGCGCACTCGGCGGCGACCTCGTGAACCGCATCGGACTTCGGCGCGCCTGGGTGGTCGCGACGTTGGCGATGTCTGGCGCGACCGCCCTCCTTGCGCTCGCCCCATCGCACCTGTTCGCGATCGTCCTGTCGGTCAGCATCTTCGGCGCGGCGTACATCGGCCTCACCGGACTGTTGCTGGTGTGGAGCACCCAGGTCTATCCGGACTCGACGTCGTTCGGGGTCGGCCTGTCGTTCTTCATGCTCGCGATCGGACAGGCGGTCGGCGCCCCCGCCGCGGGCGCATTGATCGACACCCATGGCGCGACAACCGCATTCGTCCTGTTCGCATCCGTCGGCGCCGGGGCCGCACTCGTCCGAAGCGACCGCACCCTCGTGGCGAGCGGCGGGGTCAGGCGATCAGGTCGTCGATCTGGTTGATCGCCGACGAGGCGCCCTCGACCACACCCATGTCCAGCACCTGCTGCAGCGCCTCGGCCGACTCGTAGGTGCTGACATACGTTGCGCGGGTGCCGCCGTCGTGTTCGGCGAAGGCGAACTCGTTCTTCGACACAGGCATTTCGGGCTGCGGGTTGAAATCCACGTCGGCGAAACCGTCGAGGAACGAGAAGCCGTTGGGCTCGTCGACGGTCTCGATCTGCCAGTAGCCGGCGTGCTTGTCGCCCTCCGGGCCGGTCATGAAGTACGTGACGCGACCGCCCGGTGTCAGGTCGTGGTCGACGACGGTGGCCGGATACGTCGGCGGGCCCCAGATCTTCTCGAGCTGCCGCGGATCCGCGTAGACCTGCCAGATCCGCGCCACCGGCGCGGCGAAGTCGGCGGTGATCGTGAGGGTCAGGGTGTCGAGATCGTGCGTGACGTCGGTGACGGGCATGGTTCAGTCCTCCTGGGTGGAATCGAATGAGATGAGCTCGTCGATGCGTGCGATGCGCCCACGCCAGACCTGTTCCAGCTCGGTGAGCATCGCTGCCACCGACCGCACCGCCGACACGTCGCCACTGGCCAACTGCTCACGACCGTTGCGTCGCTTGGTGAGCAGGCCGGCTTTCTCGAGCACGGCGACGTGCTTTTGCACTGCGGCGAAACTCATCTCGTACTTCGCCGCGAGTGCGGAGACCGAGTGCTCCCCGGCCAGCACCCGCCGCATGATGTCCCGGCGGGTGCGGTCGGACAGCGCGTGGAACAGGGCGTCCGCCCGGTCCTCGTCATCGGCCACGTAATAAACATACAACCGTCCGGTTGTAGGTTGTCAAGACCCTTCGTCACTTGACCGAGCTGTCACTTAGTGACACAGTGTGGATGTCACTAAGTGACAGGAAGGTGAACCGATCCGTGGCCCGCAACATGCACAACGCGACGAATGACCGGCAGGCGCAGGCGCGCCTGCAGGTGTCGCGCCACGCGTGCACCCTGTTCTGGGAGCACGGGGTGTCGTCGACGAGCGGTGATGACATCGCCGCCGCGGCAGGGCTTTCGACGCGCACGATCTGGCGCTACTTCCGCACCAAGGAGAGCTGCGTGGAGCCGGTCCTGGCGGCGTCGGCGCAGCGGTTCATCGCTCTGGCACACCGGTGGCCGGCCGAACTGTCGCTCGCCGACCACATGGCCGGCGACATGGCCGAACATCCGCTCACCCAGCAGGAGATCGCCGACGAGGTCAGCGCTCTGCGCATCCTGACGCTCTCGGCGACGGAGCCGGCGCTGCGCACGGCGTACCTGATGGTGCACGACGCGATGGAGCGTGACTTCGTCCCGATCGTGGCGCGCCGGCTGCAACTACCCGCCGACGACCTCACCGTTCGCCTCTGCGCGGCGGCGGTCGCCGGGGCGTTTCGCGTCGTCGACGAGGACGTCGGCCGGCGCGTCATCCTCGAGAGGGAGAGGGTCTCTCAGCAGGAAGCCCTGGCGCTCGTCGACCGCGCCATCCGGGACGCCACCAACGGCCGCCTCGGTGGCCCCGCCACCCACTGAACTCGAAAGGACCGTCATGGCACTGCCCGAACTGATTCCGGTGGAGGACTTCTTCAGCCCACCCACCCGTGCGGCCGCGACCATCTCGCCCGACGGCACCAAGCTCGCCTTCCTCGCTCCGTGGAAGAACCGCCTCAACGTGTGGGTCGAGGCACTCGACGGATCCGGTGGGGCCCGCTGCGTGACCGCAGACGACAACCGCAGCGTCATGCATTTCGAATGGACCGACGACCCGCGTTGGCTGATCTACCTGCAGGACAACAACGGCGACGAGAACTGGCACGTCTACCGCGTCGACCTCGACGATCCGGACGCCGCCGTCGTCGACCTCACCCCGTTCCCGGGGGCGATGGCCGTACCCGTCCGCGAGGTGAAGAACGGCACGACGACCGTCATGCTCAACAACAGGGACGCCACGCTGTTCGACGTCTACGACCTCGACATCGCCACCGGTGCGCTCACGCTGATCGCGGAGAATCCCGGACACGTCAGCGGCTGGCTGGCCGGCGACACCGGGGCGCTGTTCGCCACCGCGCTGACCCCCGCCGGTGACCTCGAACTGTCGCGGTGGGACGGCGCAACCGGAAGCCTCTCTCGCATCGGCGTATTCGACGGCAGCGACTACCCCTTGGGCATCTTCCCGATCGTGATCACCCCGGACGGTACGGGCGTGTGGATGGGCTCCAACCGCGACACCGATCGCACCCGCCTGGTGCGCGTCGACCTGGCCACGGGTGAGGAGACCGAGGTCGACAGTCACCCCGAGTTCGACGTCGACCCGCGCGGGAGTGTGAGCCCCATCCTGCCCGCGCCGCTCATCCAGGACCGGCGGACCGGGGAACTGCTCGGCGTGCGCTACTACGGTGAGCGGCAGGAGATTCGCGCCCTGGACCCGACGTTCGCCGACGTGCTGGCCAACCTGGAGAAGCTCTCCGACGGTGACCTCGGGCGGCTGTCGTCCGACGAGTCCGGCCGGCGCTGGGTGGTCGGCTTCAACCATGACCGGGACCCGGGCGCCACGTACCTCTACGACCACGACACCGGCGAGAGCCGCCTGCTGTTCCGCCCCCTGCCGCACCTCGATCCCGAGGCGTTGGCACCGATGCGGCCGGTCACGATCACCTCGCGCGACGGCCTGGAGCTGCAGTCGTACCTGACCCTGCCGGTCGGGGTCGAACCGAAGAACCTTCCGCTGGTCCTCACGGTCCACGGCGGGCCGTGGTACCGCGACAGCTGGGGCTTCGACGCCGGGGTCCAGATGCTCGCCAATCGCGGATACGCGGTGCTGCAGGTCAACTTCCGCGGCTCGCTCGGATTCGGCAAGGCGTTCCTCAAGGCGGCGGTCGGCGAGTTCGCGGGCAAGATGCACGACGACCTCATCGACGGCGTGAACTGGGCGGTCGAGCAGGGCTATGCCGACCCGGACCGCGTCGCGATCTTCGGCGGCTCGTACGGCGGATACGCCACCCTGGTGGGCGTCACGTTCACCCCCGACGTCTTCGCCGCCGCCGTCGACTACGTCGGCATCTCGGATCTGGCCAACTTCATGCGGACGCTGCCGCCGATCGCGCGTCCGCATCTCGCCAACAACTGGCACACCTACGTCGGTGACCCCGACGATCCCCAGCAGTTGGCCGACATGATGGCCCGCTCGCCCATCACCCGGGTGGATCAGATCCGCACACCGCTGCTGACCATCCAGGGTGCCAACGACGTTCGGGTGGTGCAGGCCGAGTCCGACAACCTCGTCAATGCGCTGCGCGCCCGCGGTGTGGAGGTCGAGTACCTCGTCCAAACGACCGAAGGCCACGGCGCCGTCAACCCCGAGAACGTCATCGAGATGTACACCACGATCGAGCGGTTCTTCGCGCGGCACCTCGGGGGCCGGGCGTGACCGGCGCCGACGCACCGGCCAGACCCACACCGCTGGCGCAGATGGGCGGCGTGGCCGGGCTGGTCTACGCCGGTCTGCCGAGCGTGGTGTTCGTCGTGGCCGACGCGGTCGCCGGGCTCAACACCGCGGTCACGCTGGCCGTGGGGGCGGGGGCGGGCATCGCCGGGTGGCGGCTGCTGCGCAGGGCGCCGCTGCAGCCGGCGCTGTCCGGACTGCTGGGCGTGGCGATCGCCGCGTTCATCGCCTACCAGACGGGTGAGGCCAAGGACTACTTCCTGATCGGCATCTGGATGAGCCTGGTGCTGGCGGTGGTGTTCTTCGCCTCGGTGCTGCTGCGCCGGCCGCTGGTCGGCGTGATCTGGAGTGCGCTCAGTGCCGGCGGCTCGGCCTGGCGGGCGCACCGGCGCGCACGGCTCGCCTTCGACCTCGCGACGCTGGCCCTGGTCGCCGTCTTCGCCGCCCGCTTCGCCGTGCAGAACTGGTTGTACGGCGAGGACGCGACCGGATGGCTGGCGTTCGCGCGGATCGCGATGGGCTATCCGCTGGCGGCGGTCGCCCTGGTGGTGGTCGTGTGGGCGGTGCGCCGGTCGAACCGGCTGCCCGCCGCCGCGGCCGCCGGACGTGAGCTGCGTCCCAATTCGTGACGGGCACACGGGGAAACACCAGCTCAGTGGGTATCGCGCCGGACTCCACTCCGCGGCGTCTGGTAACCAGGAAAGTGCACACGGCCACCTACTCACAAGGCGGGGACCAGACAGTTGCTCGAGATCAGCGGGTTGACCTGGGGTGTGACGATCGGCGTGATCGTCGCCCTGCTGGCAGTGGATCTCATCCTGGCCGCGGCGCGGCCGCACCGGGTCGGCTTCCGGGAGGCCACCGCGTGGTCGGTCTTCTACATCCTGGTCGCGGTCGGGTTCGGCGTGTGGTTCGCGACGACCTACGGCGGTGACTTCGGCACACAGTATTTCGCCGGCTACATCGTCGAGAAGAGCCTGTCGGTCGACAACCTGTTCGTGTTCGTGATCATCATGGCCACGTTCGCGGTGCCCGAGGAACACCAGCACAAGGTGCTGACCTTCGGCATCATCCTGGCGCTCATCATGCGCGCGATCTTCATCGCCGTGGGCGCGACGCTGCTGTCGCTGTTCTCGTTCATGTTCCTGCTGTTCGGACTGCTGCTGATCTACACCGCCGTGCAGCTGTTCCGGCACCGCGACGAGGATCCCGATGTCGAGAACAACATGATGATCCGCGCGACCCGCCGCTTCGTGCCGATCAGTGACGACTACGACGGCGGAAAGCTCTTCACTCACACCGGCGGCCGTCGCGTGGCCACCCCGCTGCTCGCGGTGCTGATCGCCATCGGCAGCGTCGACCTGCTGTTCGCGCTCGACTCGATCCCGGCCGTCTTCGGTGTCACGAGCGAGCCTTACATCGTGTTCGCCGCGAACGCCTTTGCGCTGTTGGGTCTGCGCGCACTGTTCTTCCTGGTCAAGGGTCTGCTGGACCGGCTGGTGTACCTGTCCACCGGACTGTCGATCATCCTGGCCTTCATCGGCATCAAGCTGATCCTGCACTGGGGTCACGTCGACATCAGCCCGCAGATTCCCGAGATCGACACCTACCTGAGCCTGGGCGTCATCATCTCGATCCTGGTGGTCGTCACGGTCGCCAGCCTGATCAAGACCCGCCGCGACCCGACCGCGAAGGCCCACCCGGGCTCACTGCGGGCCGCTCCGCCACGCGACAAACGCTCCGACACAGCCGGATAGCGGCGGGCGAGAAGAAAGCCAGTCGCACCGAACTGGCGGGCCCGATGCTGGCTAACATCGGGCGACGTGACCCAACGCCTCAGCACCGTGCGGACCGGCGCGTCGCGCACCCCGCGTGCCGGTCTGTGGTGGGGACTGCTCGGCGTTCTCGCGTTCTCGTTCACGGTTCCGATGACCCGGGTCGTCGTCGCCGACGGCGCCATGTCACCGCTGTTCGTCGGTGCCGGTCGCGCGGTCGTGGCGGCCGGGCTCGCCGGTCTGGCGCTCCTGATCACCCGGCAGCGGTTGCCGCGGGGCAGGCAGTGGTACCGGCTGGCCGTCGTCGCCGCCGGCGTGGTCATCGGATTCCCGGTCCTCACCTCGTACGCGCTGACCACCGCATCCGCCAGTCACGGCGCCGTCGTCATCGCGCTGCTGCCTGCGGCCACCGCGGTCGTCGCCGTTCTCCGCTCCCACGAGCGGCCACCCGTGGCCTTCTGGGTTGCCGCGGCGCTGGGATCGATTGCGGCCGTGACATTTGCGGTGATGCAGGGCGGCGGGTTCGGCAGTGTGCACGGGTCGGACCTGCTGCTCCTCGCGGCCGTCGTCGCCGCGGCGGTCGGGTACGCCGAAGGAGGGCTGCTCGCCCGCGAGCTCGGCGCCTGGCAGACGGTGTCCTGGGCGCTCGTCGTGGCCGCACCGCTGATGGTCGCTCTCACCGGCCTCGCGTGGGCACAGCAGCCACCGCAGGGCACCGGCGCCCAGTGGGCCGCCTTCGCCTACCTCGCCGCGGTCAGCATGTACCTCGGCTTCTTCGCCTGGTACCGCGGGCTGGCGATCGGGCCGATGGCACAGGTGAGCCAGATCCAGCTCTCGCAACCGGTGATGACGATCTGCTGGGCCGCGGTACTGCTGGGTGAGCACATCACCTGGGACACCGTGCTCGGCGGGGCCGCGGTGATCGCGTTCGCGTTGCTCGCGGTCCGCAGCCGCACAGCGGCGCCGCCGGATCGGCCGCCGCGCCGACCTACAGTTCGGTGACCCGGCCGTCGGCCACCCGCCACGAGCGGTTCAGCCGGACATTCTGCAGCATCCGGCGGTCATGCGTAACCAGCAGCAGCGCACCGTCGTAGGAGTCGAGCGCCTGCTCGAGCTGTTCGATGGCCGGCAGGTCGAGATGGTTGGTCGGCTCGTCGAGCACCAACACGTTGGTCCCCCGGGCCTGCAGCAGAGCCAGGCCGGCGCGGGTGCGCTCACCGGGCGACAGCTCGTCGACCGCGCGCTCCACATGGTCGGCACCGAGGCCGAACTTCGCCAACAGCGTCCGCACCTCGGCGGTGGTCCATGACGGCACCCGTTGCTCGAATCGGTCGACGAGACGGTCGGCGCCGCCGAATTCGGCACGCGCCTGGTCGATCTCGCCGATCGCGACACTCGAGCCGAGGCTCGCACGGCCCTCGTCGGGCGGCCGCCGTCCCAGCAGTAGCCGCAGCAGCGTGGATTTTCCGGCCCCGTTGGGGCCGGTGATCCCGATCCGGTCACCGGCGTCGACCTGTAGCGACACCGGACCGAGGCGGAAACCGCCCTGGCGGGCAACGACATTGTCGAGCGTCGCGACCACCGAGCTGGACCGAGGCGCGGTGCCGATGCGGAATTGCAGGGTCCACTCCTTGCGCGGCTCCTCGACCTCTTCGAGGCGGGCGATGCGGCTCTCCATCTGCCGCACCTTCTGCGCCTGCTTCTCGCTGGACTCGGTCTGCGCCCGGCGGCGGTTCTTGTCGTTGTCGGGCGCCTTGCGCATCGCGTTGCGCACACCCTGGCTCGACCATTCCCGTTGCGTTCGGGCGCGGGCCACCAGATCCGCCTTCTTCTCGGCGAACTCCTCGTACTGCGCGCGCCGGTGCCGCCGATTCACCTCGCGTTCCTCGAGGTAGCTGTCGTAGCCGCCGCCGAAGACGGTGAAGGTGTGCTGGGCGAGGTCGAGTTCCAGTACCCGGGTCACGCTGCGGGACAGGAACTCCCGGTCGTGGCTGACCAGCACCACGCCGCCGCGGAGGTCGCGCACGAAGCGCTCCAGCCGGTCCAGCCCGTCGAGATCCAGATCGTTGGTGGGCTCGTCGAGCAGGACGACGTCGAACCGCGACAGCAGCAGCGCCGCGAGCCCGACCCGCGCCGCCTGCCCACCCGACAGCGCGGTCATCATCGTCGACTCCGGCGCCACCACATCGGTGTCGAGGCCGAGGTCGGCCAGCACCGCGGGGAGGCGTTCCTCGAGGTCGGCGGCGCCGGTGGCCAGCCAGTGCTCCAGGGCTGCCGCGTAGGCATCGGCAGCCTGGTCCGAGTCGGCCAGCGCCGCGGCGGCCACTTCCATCGCCTGCGTCGCGGCGGCACATCCGGTGCGGCGCGCGAGGTAGGCGGCCACCGTCTCCCCCGGCACCCGCTCGTGCTCCTGGGGCAGCCACCCGATGAATGCGTCCGGCGGCGCCACGCTGACCGCCCCCTCGAGCGGGGCGAGGTCCCCGGCCAGGATCCGCAGTAAGGTGCTCTTCCCGGCGCCGTTGACCCCCACGACGCCGACCACATCACCCGGCGCCACCGTCAGGTCGACGTTCTCGAACAGGGTGCGGTGGGCGAATCCGCCCGCCACGTTCTTCGCGACGAGCGTGGCGGACATGGGCCTATCGTCGCACCCCCGCTATCCGCGGGCCGGCATCGGGCGGGAGCATGAGCTCGGCGAAGATGTTGCGTGCGCCCGTAGGGCTGTCCCCACCCCGGTGCCCGGTGTTCCGGCGCTACCAGCCCGCGTTGCGCGCCAGATCGATCGCGTACTGGTTGACGAAGGTGCCCGCGCCGGGCGCCCCGCGGCACGACCCGTCGGATTCCCCGGGACGCTTGACCCACAGAAACGCGTCGACCTGCGGGTGTCCGGTGGCCGTAGTGGGTGCGACGCCCAGCGCGCGGCCACTCGGATTGCACCAGTAGAGCGGATCGCCCTCGACCGGTCCGGCTCCGTTGCGTGAGGTGTCGATGACGAAGGGTTTGCCGCCCGTCATCCCGGAGACGGCCTGGCCGTAACCGATCGACTCCTCGGTGGTGAAGAAGTTGGCCGTGTTGAGGCTGAACCCGCGCGCCTTCTCGATGCCCACCTGGTTGAGCCGGCCCGCGATCACATCGGCGGCCACCCAGCGCGGATGGCCGGCGTCGACGTACACCGCCGTGCCGGGGTTGCGGGTGAGCGTGTCGACGGCGTAGCGGATGAGCTCGAACCGTTCCTGCTGCTGGCCCGGCGACAGGCAGTCGGCCATGGCCAGCGCGTCGGGTTCGAGGATGACGGCGGCCGGTCCCCCGCCGATGGCGCCGGCGACGCCGTCGATCCAGCCGCGGTACGCCCCGGCCGAGCCGAACCCGCCCGCGGCGAAGCTGCCGCAGTCGCGGTTCGGGATCCCGTACAGCGCCAGGATCGGCATGGTGCCCGCGGCCTGCGCGTCGGCGATGTACTTCGCGTCGACGGCGGGCGTCGACAGGTGGTCCATCCAGTACGCGGTCGGGGTGTTGACCACCGCGTTGAGCAACGGGTCTGGGTCGCCCTGGGCGGCGCGCTTACCCTTCGACGCCGGGTTGACGTAGAACGGGCGGCCGACCAGCGGGTTCGCATCGCTCGCCAGCTGTACCGCGGGGGCCGGGCCCACCTGATCGGGGACGGCGGCGACACCGAGGCCGGCGACGGCGGCCGCCGCCAGGACGGGCGCGGACCATCGAGCGAGAGCGCGTGCAGTGAAGGACGTCACCTCACGGAACTTAGTGGCGCTTGCCAAGGGGCGGCAAACCGGCGGCCCGGCCCCTTCTCGATCAGCGCAGGTGCTCGTCGAAGAACGTGAGGATCCGGCGCCAGGCGTCCTCGGCCTGTGGCGATGAATGGTGTACTCCCGCAATCCGCTCCACGACGCGCACTGGCGAAGGCATCCCCCACTGGTTCATGAAGCTGTGCCCCACCCCGGGGTACTCCTTGATGTCGCGGGCCACCCCGCTCGGCGCCAGGCTCTTCTCGAGCTTGGCCGCCGCACCCGGGAGCAGGAGGTCGCGCGCGCCGTAGCTGGCGACGATCGGGCACGAGCGGACCGGGACACCGGTGGCCGGCGGGAACGGACCGTAGTTGGGTGCGGCCGCGTCGAACACCCCTCGGCCGGCCAGCAGTAGGCAGAACCCGCCGCCCATGCAGAACCCGGCCGAGCCGACCTTGCCGGTCGTGCGCGCGTCGGCCCGCAGGGCCCCGGCCGCGGCGAGGATGTCGTCGACCGCCGCACCCGACCCGGTGGCCAGCGACCGGAACACGCCGACCATGCACGCCGGTTTCACCCCGCGGCCGAACAATGCCGGCGCGAAGGCGAGGTAGCCGTTGGCGGCGAACCTGTCGGTGATGCGCCGGATGTCATCGTTGAGGCCGAACACCTCATGCAGTACGACCACCGCCGGCCACGGTCCGGCTCCGGCGGGTACGGCGAGGTAACCGGGCACGCTGCCGTCCGGCGTGGGCAGGCCTGCATCACGGGGCATGGCCACCTTTACCCGTTCGCGCGCCGGGGCGAACCGGCGTTTAGAAATCGATGGCGGGGTGCACGTAGCGATATGACCGACGCCGCCGTGCCCGCCCCACCCTCGCCGGAGACGCTCGCCCGCGTGCTGCGACTGCTCGAACCGGCCCGCAGGCTGGTCAACCCGAAGGTCCACGGCATCGAGAACCTGCCCGACCGCGGCGTCCTGCTGGTCGGTAACCACACGCTGATCGGGCTGCTCGACGCGCCGCTGCTGTGCGCGGAACTGTGGGAGCGCGGGATCGGCGTCCGGGTGCTCGGCAACCACGCCCACTTCAAGCTGCCCCGGTGGCGGAACCTGCTGCTGTCCGCCGGCGTCGTCCCCGGCACCCCGGACACCGCGGACGTCCTGATGGAACGCGGCGAGACCCTGCTCGTCTTCCCCGGCGGCGGCCGCGAGGTGGCCAAGCGCAAAGGCGAGAAGTACCGGCTGATCTGGGAGAACCGAATGGGGTTCGCGCGGCTGGCCGTCCGACACGGCTACCCGGTCGTCCCCTTCGCCACCGTCGGCGCCGAGGACGCGCTCGACGTGCTCATCGACACCGACCATCCGGTCCTGGCACCGGCGCAGCGGCTCTTCGAGCGCATCTCGGGCAGCCCGGACCTGTTCCCGATCGTCCGGGGCATCGGTCCCACCCCGATTCCCCGCCCGGAGCGGCAGTACTACTGGTTCGGTGAAGCGATCGACACCGCGTCGATCGCGACCACCGACGACCGCGCCGTGGGACAGCTGCGCGATCAGACGAAGGCGGCGATCGAGCGGGGCATCGCGTTCCTGCTCGAGGAGCAGCGGACCGATCCCCACCGGTCGGTGCTCCGACGCCTGTTCGGTCCCGAGCGGCGCCGCTGAAGCCGGAATGCGCCGCCCACTGGTCGTGTTACTGGAGTGACGTCTGAGGATTACGGGTACACCGATCCCGCAACAGACCCACACCCAGGAGAGGCCGTGTCCGGCGACAGCGTGACCCGACGCGCGCACGCGCTGATCCTCGCTTCGGTGATGTCCGTCCTCGCGGGCCTGGGCGTGGTGGCGGGGCCGCCGGCGGCCGCCGCCGCGACGTGCCCGGACATCGAGGTGATCTTCGCCCGCGGCACCGACGAACCGCCCGGCATCGGTGCGGTGGGCACGGCGCTGGTCGACACCCTGCGCCCGATGGTCGACGGTATGTCGGTCGGCACCTACGCCGTGCGTTACCCCGCGTCATGGGACTTCCTGCAGATCGGCGCGGGCGCCACCGACGCGAGCCGGCGGGTGCAGTCCACGGCGGTCCGGTGCCCGGACACCCGTATCGTCCTCGGCGGGTACTCGCAGGGCGCTGCGGTGATGGACATCGTCACGACCTCGCCGGTCGCGGGGCTCGGGTATGCCGCACCGATGCCCGCCGCCGCGGTCCCGCACATCGCCGCGGTCACCGTGTTCGGCAACCCGTCGGCGCGGGTCGGTCAGCCCCTCACCCGCCTGAGCCCGGTGTTCGGACCGCGCACGGCGGATCTGTGCAACACCAACGACCCGATCTGCTCACCGGGCCGCGACTTCGACGCGCACGTGACCTACCCTCAGTCCGGACTGGTCACGCTGGCCGCCCGGTGGGTCACCGCTCTTGTGCAGCAACGGGATTAGCGAGGGACGTCGGCCAGCGCCGCGGCGCCCGCACGGGCGCACGCCTCGTCGTCGTCCGCGCTGGCGCCGCTGACGCCGACCCCGCCGACGATCTCTGCCCCGGCCACGAGCGGCACACCGCCGGCGAAGATGACGAACCGGCCGCCGGCGTTGGCGTGCAGGCCGAACAGTTCACCGCCCGGCGCGGCCAGGTGACCGAGCTCGGAGGTGGCCAGGCGGTTGGCGACCGCGGTGAACGCCTTGTCGACCGCCAGCACCGGCCCGGCGATCTCGGCGCCGTCCATCCGGCCGAACGCGACGAGGTTCCCGCCCGCATCGACCACCGCCGCCGAGACGAGCACCGACCGCCGCGCCGCTTCGGCGTGCACGGCGGCCACCACCCGATTCGCAGTCCCCAGATCGACGTTCGTCACGCGCAGCACGACGACAACATACGTCAGCCGCCGTCGGCGATCCGCTTGAGCGGCAGTCCGACCACGATCCGCGCTGCGTTGTGGCCCAGCGCCCTGGCGACATCGGGGTCGGCACCGTCCGACATCAGGCCGGGCACCGGCGCGGGCAGCTTGTCCTGGTGCGCGCAGACGCCACCGCGCGTGTCCACTCCCACGCCCACCCCCAGTGGTGCGCGGCCCGCGGCGTCGCGGGCGAGCTCCGGGGCGGCCCGGCCGTCGGTCACCCGCTGCACGGTGTACGGGACGCCCTCCTCCTCGATCCCGGCCAGCACCGCGTGCTCGACCGGCCCGTCGGCGGCGCTCAGCACGACGATCGCCGGCTTGGCCGGCTGTCCGCCCTCACGCGCCAACGCCGGCGTCCATCGGGGTCGACCGCGCCGCGTGGGCGGCGACGAGGCCGGAGGCGACGGCGTTGCGAGGTCCCTCGGTGCCCCGCACATTGCCGGTGCCACACACGATTCCGTAGGGGGCCAGCGCGTCGGCGATGAGTTCGGGGATCTCGAAGTCCAGTGCGCAGCCGCCGAGCAGCACCACGAACCCGATCCGGCGCAGGTCCCCGTCGGGCGCCACACAGCGCAGCGCCCGCAGCGCGTTGACGATGAAGACCCGCTCCTTGGCGGTTCGGCGCACGGCCCGCACCCGGTCGATCGAGTGTCGGGTGGGCACCGGGGTCATCCCGCCCTCGCCCAGGGTCACGACGCGGCCGAACGCCGTTGTCGGCAGTGGGGCCTCGAAGAACTGCGCGGTGCCGTTCTCCAGGCGGACGTGGAAGAAGCTCTCCGCCTTGCCCAGTGGGGAACGCTTCACCTCCTCGGCCACCTCGAGGTTGTCGATGCCGAGTTCCGCGTCGATGAGCTTGGTGACCAGATCACCGGCCCCGGCCAGGTGCACGGTCGCGACGTCGTCGGCGGCGGTGATGAGCGCCGCGTCGGTCGAGCCGCCACCCAGGTCCAGCACGACCAGCGGTTTGTCGGTGCCCGGCGTGGTGAGCGCGCCGAGCACGGCCATCTCGGCCTCCACGCCGCCGACCACCACGTCGACACCCGCCGCACCCGCATCACGTAACCGGGCCGCCACGGCGTCGGCCACGGCCTGCATCCCACTCTGGGCAGTGCGCACCATCGCGGCGAGCGCGACCGCGTTCTCCAGCGCGACCTCACCGGCCATCCCGCCCCGGACCTCCTGCGGCACCACGGTGTCGACGGCCAGCAGATCACCGATGCGCACATCGGTCAGGGGGTGGTCGCACAGGTCGGCCATGGATTGGCGGACATGGGAGATCATGCCGCCGGTGTTGGTGCCGGACTCGCCGAGCACGTCGACCAGCGGGCCGACCCGCTGCACCTCGGCCATGATCCCGGCCGCGCCGTCGGAGACGTCGACCACAGCGCGCCTGCGCTCCCCGATCAGGTCCAGCGCGCCGGCCGGGATGATGCGGTCACCGACGTCACCGGACGGGGTGCGCACCACCACCGCCGAACGGTTGCCCGTGAGCGCCCGGGCCACGGGCGCCACCAGCCGGGTCTCGTCGGCGTCGAGACCGAAGATCGTCGCCAGCCCATAGGCATTCGACAGGGTGCGGATCGACTGCCCCGGCCCGGCCACCTCCACCGCGGTCAGCATCCCCAACGGCACCGCATCGATCCGGGAGACCTCGTCGATCACCGGGATGCGCGTGTCGAGCCGGTTGACCACCAGCACCGCGTCGTCGTTGGCCAGGATCGCCGCGCGGACCTCGACCCCGCGCGCGCAGGCCGCGTTGACGGTACGGGCGGCCACCTCGAAGTCGACGCTCGACGGGACCACGACCACCACCTCGGTGCCCGGCGCGATGCCGGACAGCGCCGAGAACTCCACGGCCACACCGATGCCCAGGCCGCGGCCGCCCGGTGTGCGAGGGTCGTGGCCGATCATCGTCGACTCGGTGATGATCGTCTCGGTGATGGTCTCCATCGCCAGGCCGCTGACCACCGGCGTCGCCTCGTTGAGCAGGACGATGTCCAACTCGGTGAGCGCGATGCGGGCCTCGGCGAGGGACCGGCTGACCGCGGCGGCGACGCCGTCGACGTTCTTGACGGTGCCCTTCACCCCGGTGGTCGGCGTGAGCGCGCTGCCCAGGAACGTCACCGCACCGTCCGCACCGACCCGCGCGACGCTGGCCTCGGTGGTCGAGTTCCCGATGTCGACGCCGACGACGATCACCACACGACCTCCGTCAGCCCGTCAGCACCTCGGAGAACTGCGGCGCCACCTCGACCGGCTTCGCCTGTTTGACGATCTGCTCGGTCTCCTTGAGGTGCAGCAGCGCCGCCTTCGCCTGCCAGCGCGGCCGGGCCATCTGGTCGTTGAGCGTCGGAACCGGCTGCGGCGACTCGCCTTTGGCGTACTGGGCCGCGTTCGACCCGATGGTGCGGTAGGTCTCCAGCGTCATCAACGGGCACTGCGGGAACAGCTCAAGGCTGGACAACCGCGGCAGATCCCGCTGATGGATCATCGTGGTGCCCCGCGACAGCAGGCCGATGCCGATGCCCGACCCGGACAGCCGGGCCGCGGTGTGGGCGACCACGGCCAGGTCCGAACTGTGCCGGACGCGGATGCAGCGGGCGGTGACCTCCTGCTCCTCGATGCCGGCCAGGATCTGCCGGATCACCTCCGCATGCGGCAGGTCGATGATGGTCTTGCTGAAGAAGTCGGCGAACGCCGGCGAGACGGCGACCACGACCTCATCGGAGCGCGAGCCGCGCTCGGCGGGGCCGATTTCGGTGAAGGACAGGGTGCGCGCACCCTGCGTGTCCGCGACTGTCGACATGGTCAGTCCACCTCCACTTCCGGATTGGCCGCGCTGGTCACGTGCCGCAGCCGCTTCATTTCCTCCCACCGCGCGCCGGACGGCCGATACCCGGTGCCGGGGCCGGCGTAGTCGTTGCGGTCGTTGATCGCCGACAGCGGCTGCAGGTCGCGGGTGAGGATCGCCGAGGTCTGCAGCATGTCACCCGAGACACGCTGGCGCAGAACGGCCAGCACGTTGTTCGCCATATCGGAGAACCCGGTCGACTCCAGCGCCTTGACCACGTCGAGGCCGGTCACGTTGCGGTCCATCACCTGCTGGGCGGCCTTGAGGTCCTCGAGCACGTCCCGCGGGATCAGGTCGTTGCTGCCGTGGGCGTACACCGCGGCGTCGATCTCGTCGTCGCTGATCGGTGCCAGATCCAGGTAGCCGAACACCGCCTGCAAGGCCTTGGCCGCACGGTGGCGAACCGCGAGGATCTCGGACTCCTTGACGTGGCGCAGGCCGCCGTCGACCTGGAAGTCCCGCTGCAGGGTGTTGAAGTCGTCGAAATCCTCGGCGTCGACGTTGGATCCGGCGAACATGTTGTCGTAGTTCGGCGTTGCGGAGTACCCGGAGCACACGAAGTCGGTGCCCGGCATCAGTTGCGGCATGAGCCGCGCGGTGCGCCGCATCGGGGAATGCGAGAACGACTGGTCGTTGCCCGACGCGCATTCGAGATCGACCGCCGAGGCGATGAGGTTCTCGGCGGCGACCGCGCGAATGCCGCCCGGCACCGCACCGGGAACACCGATGCACGAGATCGAGCCGTTCTGCAGGCCCTGCACGCCGGCGCCCTTGGCCACCAGGATGCAGCGGATCTCCAGGTACAGCATGGAGCGGCCCTCGGCGTTGCCCATCTGCACCTCGGACCCGGTGCCCGAGGTGAAGCGCATCTTGATGCCCCGCGACGCGTACGCCGCGGCGAGGAACGCCTTGGACCACGGGGTGTCGTCACCGTCGACGAACACGGCCTCGGTGCCGTACACCGAGATGGTCTCGGCGTAGCCGGTGATCCCGCGCATGCCGAGGTCCAGTTCGGTGGCCTCCTCCAGCGCGCACTGGGTCAGCGGGCCGCCCTCACCGGCCTGGCTGCCGATCAGCAGCGCCATCGCGACCAGCGGTGCGTAGCGCACCAACCCGAGCGTGGTCTCGACCTCGGCGAACCCGCGGATCGCGGCTTCGGCGGCCTCGCAGACCACCTGCAGCGGATTGTCCCGCGCGCTGGTGCAGTGCGCCTGGTTCGCCGGGGTGCGGCGGGCCCGCATCTTCTGCATGCCCATCATGATCTCGACGATGTTCATGGTCTTGACGACCTCGAGCAGCTTGGCCGGCGTCAGGCCGCCGGTCACCGCGATCACCTCGTCACGAGAGACGCTGGCGTCGATCATCATTCGCGCGATCTGGTCGGCGGGGATCGCCATCGACCGCTCGGTGGTGGCCACGTCGATCGCCTTGTCGGCGATGAACTGGTCGATGAAGTCGAAGTCGGCGCGCTCGCGGCCGTCCATCTCCACGATCACCCCGTCGACCACCCGCACGCTCGGCTTAGGGTCGAAGTCGCTGTCCATCGCGACCATGCCGGCCTCCGGCCATTCCTCGACGAAACCGTCGAGGTTGACCGGGCGCTCCTCGAGCGCCTTGGTGCGCAGGGACTGCCGGGCACCGGTGCCGCCGGACGTCAGCGGCGCTGGGTTCGTCACAACCTCTCCTATTCGCTCGTGGCCAGGATCTGGCGGCGTTCGTAGACGTCGGCGGCTTCACGGACCAGCTCGGCCAGATGCGTCGCGCCGTACTCGGACTCCAGCTCGGTGGCGATCGCCGCGAGCTCGTCCTTGGTCGACGCGTTCGGCCGCAACGCGTTGTAGATCTCGAGCACCCGCTGATCGCTGATCGCGGTCATCTCCGCCGCGCGCCGCAGGTTCGCGCCGAGCTGGGTGCGGCCGGACTTCTCCGCGATCTGAGCCTGCAGCCGCAACGTGTCCGGCGTGATGCGCAGGTCGTTGACCCGCACTTCCCCCGCCATGACCGCGTCGATCGTGATGTCGGATATCGACTTGCCGGTCGGGGTGAACAGCAGGTCGGTGCGGTGCGCACTCAGCGGGTAGTCCGCGGCTGGATCCAGGATCGGTTCAGTCACGCCCGCCATTGTGCGTTGGGTCACGTTGCAGCCGCGTTGCATCGCAGGTCAACGCCAGCCCGTCAGGTGAACGCCGCCACCCCCGCCTCGGCGACCGTGACGTCCTGCTCGACGCTGCCCGCGCTGACCCCGATGGCGCCGACCACCTCACCGCCCGACTCGAGCAGCAGACCGCCACCGAACAGCACCATGCCGCCCGACAGCTGCTCGAGCCCGTAGAGTTCGGCGCCCGGCTGCGAGACGTCCATCAGCGCGCTGGTCGGCAGGTTCATCATGATCGAGGTCCGCGCCTTGCGGATCGAGATGTCGATGCTCGCCTTGATCGCCCCGTCCATCCGCGAGAACGCGATCAGGTGTCCGCCGTCGTCGACGACCGCGATGTTCATCGGCTGGCCGATCTCCTCGGCCTTGGCGACGGCGGCCTCGACGATGGTGGTGGCGGTGGCCAGCGGCAGTCTGCTCACGGGTGATTCCTCTCAGAGTGGTTGATGCGCAATGGGTTTGCCGACCGCGATCGGGCCGGAGTGCGGCGTGGACGCCGACGGTGATGCGTAGCGAGGGGATCATAGGTACACACACGCCGGCCTGTCAGCAGATGCGTCCGCGTTCTGTTGTCTTCGTCATCTCGTCACCGCGCGTTCGCGACGGCTATCGTGGTGGCACGCGTGCGCCGGGTTCACAGGCGGGCGCCAGGAGCGTGCACTTCGATGGTGATGGCAGAGACCCGGTCGGCCGGCGACCCGGCCCGCGCGCTGCGCGCTGCCCACGAACTGTTCGTCGCCGGCCGGGTCGACGCCTCCGAACTGCAACCGCTGCGCCCGCTGGTCGCGGCCAGCTGGCAGCGCAGCCTCGCCCGCGGCGTCGACCCGTACCGCGACGGCGCCCGGTCGTCGCAGGCCGCGCTCAGCGCGGTCGAACTGCGCCGCACCCACCCCCTGGCCGCGGCGCTGCCGGTGATCCGGCGGCTGCTGGTCGACGACGCCGTCGACAGCGGGGTCGTGGTCGCGGTGACCGCCGCCGACGGCACCCTGCTCTGGGTCGAGGGCGACCCCGACGCCTGCCGCAAGGCCGAGGCGATGAATTTCGTGCCCGGCGCGGACTGGAGCGAACGCGCCGCAGGCACCAACGCGCCCGGCACCGCGCTCGCGCTGGACCGGGAACTGCAGATCGACGGCCCCGAGCACTTCTTCCGGGTGGCCCAGCCCTGGTCGTGCACCGCCGTGCCGGTGCACGACCCCGCCACCGGGGCGGTCCTCGGCGCCATCGACCTCACCGGCGAATCGCAGGTCGCCTCGCCGCAGACCCTCGCCCTGGTCCGGGCCACCGCCGTCGCCGTCGAAACCCACCTGGCGCTGCTGGCCCTGCGCCCGGCGCCGGCCGACCCGTCCGCCCCACCGCGGCTCACCGTGCTGGGCGCCGAACGCCCCCGCTGGCAAGTCACCGACGAGCACGGCCAGGTGCGGACCACCACGCTGACCGGCAGGCACGCCGAGATCCTGGCCCTGCTCATCCGTCACCCGCAGGGCGTCACCACCGACCACCTCGCGCTGCTGCTCGACGAGAAAGAACTCGACGTGGTGACGATCCGCGCCGAGATGTCCCGGCTGCGCCGCGTGATCGGTCCCGACTACATCGGCTCCCGCCCGTACCGGCTGCTGCGGCCGGTCGCCACCGATTTCGGGCAGGTGCTCGACGCGCTCGCCGCGGGCGACGTGGCGTCCGCGGTCGCGCAGTACACCGGGCCGGTGCTGCCGCAGTCGCTGTCCCCGTCGATCGCGCGGCTGCGCACCGAACTCGCCGCGAGCCTGCGCAGCGCCGTCCTCGCCGCAGGCGATCTCCGCCTGTTGCGCCGCTGGCTCGACATGCCCGACGGCCGCGATGACCGCGACGGCTGGCGGCTGCTCTACCAGGCCGCCGAGCCCGGATCGGTGGCCCGCGCCGAAGCCGGTGGGCGGCTGGCCGGAATCGACCTCGAACTGGGCTGACGCGTGACCGCACTCGCGTGCAACTGTGATGCAACCCTGTTCGGCCTAGCGTGCATGACGACCGACACACCGTTGTCTGAGTGCAGGAGCTATTGCCATGACCGTTTACGCACGTCCGGGTTCCGCCGAGGCGTTGATGAGCTTCGAGTCCCGTTATGCCAATTTCATCGGTGGTGAGTGGGTGGCGCCGATTGGTGGGCAGTATTTCGAGAATGTGACGCCGGTGACGGGGCAGGTGTTCTGCGAGATTCCCCGCTCCACGGAGGCCGATATCGAGGCGGCGTTGGACGCCGCGCACGCGGCGGCACCGGCGTGGGGGAAGACCTCGGCCGCCGAGCGGGCGTTGATCCTCAACCGGATCGCCGACCGTATCGAGG
>NZ_SPQO01000029.1 GCF_004570325.1 Mycobacterium sp. PS03-16
CTCGTCGAGCGCATCGCGCCGCGCACCGCCGCGGCCGCGCGGCGCATCGAGGTGGCGTCGGCCGCGGTCGTGGCGCTGG
The DNA here is from genome assembly GCF_004570325.1 of Mycobacterium sp. PS03-16. GTDB lineage: Bacteria > Actinomycetota > Actinomycetes > Mycobacteriales > Mycobacteriaceae > Mycobacterium. The sequence goes on from NZ_SPQO01000029.1 coordinate 80, forward strand.
CGCTGCCGGGCGGCACCCCGCTGCCCCAGCAGTCCGGCGTCCTGGTCGCCGCGGGGGAACGGTTGCACGCCAAAGCCGTGACACTGTCGTCGCGCAAGTGGGGGCAGCGGGCCCGGTCCAACGTCGAACTGCTGCGGCTGTCCTACGGCCGCTTCGGCGATCAGCTGGCCCGCAGCACGGGCGACGACGACCTGCTGGCCTGGGCGGCCGAGGACCTCGGCACGCTGTTCGGCATCGACGCCGAACCCGTCGACAGCCACGTCCAGCGGTGGATCGACGCGATGCCGCAGTACGGGCCGCACCACGCCGATCTGGTGGCCGAACTGCGCTCCGGGTTGCCTCCGGCGGTCGCCGTGGCCGGCGGCTATCTGGACGGCATCGGGGTGCCCGCGTGTGTGGCCTCGGCGACACGGGCGGTGGCCGCGCTGGCCAGCGCCGGCGTGGCACGATAGGCGTATGGCCAAGCTCGACTTCGACGCGCTCAACTCCACCATCCGCTACCTGATGTTCTCGGTGTTCGCGGTGCGGCCGGGGGAACTCGGGTACGACGAGAAGGCCCGCGCGGCGGTCGTCGACGACACCGCCACGTTCCTCAAGCAGCAAGAGGAGCGCGGCGTCGTGGTCCGCGGGCTCTACGACATCGCGGGGATGCGCGCCGACGCCGACTTCATGATGTGGACCCACGCCGAGACCGTCGAGGCGCTGCAGGCCACCTACTCCGACTTCCGCCGCGCCACCGTCCTCGGCCGGGCGAGTACCCCGGTGTGGAGCAACGTCGCCCTGCACCGGCCCGCCGAGTTCAACAAGAGCCACATCCCGGCGTTCCTCGCCGGTGAGGAGCCCGGGAACTACATCTGCGTGTACCCGTTCGTCCGGTCGCTGGACTGGTACCTGCTGCCCGACGACGACCGGCGCCGGATGTTGTCCGAGCACGGGATGGCCGCCCGTGGCTACAAGGACGTGCGGGCCAACACGGTGCCGTCGTTCGCGCTCGGCGACTACGAGTGGATTCTGGCGTTCGAGGCACCCGAGCTGCACCGCATCGTCGACCTGATGCGCGATCTGCGCGCCACCGACGCGCGCCGCCACGTCCGTGAGGAGACACCGTTCTTCACCGGGCCCCGGGTCGGCGTCGAAGAACTGGTCACGCGCCTGCCCTGACGCCTCCCGCAACGCGTCGCCGCGTTCGGTTACCGCTTCCTCGGGATCTTTGCTAGGTTCGCAGGAGCGGTGCACATAGCCCAGCTCAGGGTATCCGTCGGTGCACGATGTCGAGTTTGGCTGGAGGCGTTGGTGCCACACCTGCGAGCGTGGCCGCGCATCCCGCTGGCAATCGCGTTGTCGGCGCTGACCACGGTGGCCGTCGGCACCTGGGTGCAGGGCGGGATGCCCGCCGCCGCACTGGTCAACAACCTGGGATTCGTCGCGCTCGGCGCCTACGGGATGGGCTGCGCGGTGCTGGCGGCGCGCGCCTCGTCCGGCCGGATGCGGGGCACCTGGATCTGCTGGTCGATCGCGCTCGCCGGCTGGACCGCGGCCAACGTGATCTGGAGCGTCCACGAGTTCGTCCTGCACCGCGAACCGTTCCCGTCGCCCGCCGACATCGGCTACATCGTGTTCACCGTGTTCGCGTGCGGGGCCCTGGTGCTCGCGCCCATCGGCTCGGCCGGCCAGTCGCGGATGCGGCTGCTGCTCGACGGGCTGATCGTCGCGCTGTCGCTGTTCATGCTGTCGTGGGTGCTGGTGTTGCACAGCGTCTACGAGACCTACCGGGCAGACCGGTTCGCGCTCGGCCTGGCGCTGCTGTACCCGGTCGCGGACCTGATGCTGATCGCGATCGCCGTGCTGGTGCTGGCGCGCGCCCGCCACGAGCACCGTCGCACCATGGGGCTGGTCACCGCGGCACTGGTGGCGATGACCCTGTCGGACACCGCGTTCGCGCTGCTGACCGCGCGCGGCGCGTACGTCAGCGGCCACGCCGTCGACACGGGCTGGCTGGTCGCGGTCGCCACCCTCGGCGCCGCGGCGCTGCTGAGCCTGGACCGGTCACCGGCCGCCGATACCGCCGCCGCGGTGCCCACCCGGATGTCGCTGTGGCTGCCGTACCTGCCGCTGCTGGTGGGCGGCACGTTGACGTCGGTCGCCGTGCTCGACGGCGTGCTGCAGCTCGCCGCCCCCGCGGTGATCGTCGCGGTCTGCCTGCGCCAGTCGCTGGCGTCGTGGGAGAACCGCCGGCTGCTGCGGATGGTGGCCGAGCAGGCGTTGCGCGACCCGCTGACCGGGCTGGCCAACTGCGCGCTGTTCAACGACCGGCTGGCCCATGCGATGGCGCTGCGCCAGCGCGACGACCGGGCGGTGGCGGTGCTCTCGCTGGACCTCAACGACTTCAAGGTGGTCAACGACAGCCTCGGCCACCCGGCCGGCAACGAACTGCTGACCCGGGTGGCCGAACGGATGCAGGCCTGCGTCCGCGCCGGTGACACCGTGGCCCGGCTCGGCGGCGACGAGTTCGCGGTGCTGCTGGAAGGCCGCGTCGACCACTCCCACGACATCGCACACCGCATCGTCGAGGCGTTCGACGCGGCGTTCACCGTCGACGGGCACAGCATGCTGATGCGGCCCAGCGTCGGCCTCGCGGTCGCCGCGAACGACGAACCGGGCCTGACCGGTGACGAGCTGTTCAAGCGCGCCGACGCCGCCATGTACGCGGCGAAACGGTCGCGCACCGACGGAGTGCACGTCTACACCGCCGAGATGCGGCTGGTGTACCAGGAGCACCCGGGTCTGGCGCGGGTGCCGCACCCCGGCGTGAAGGGCCGCGGCGTCGCGGCCGTCCAGCTGCTCGGCGAACTGCGTCAGGCGATCGACCACCTCGAGCTGGCCGTCGTCTACCAACCCAAGTTCGACCTGGCGACCTCGAGGGTGGTCGGCGCGGAGGCGTTGCTGCGCTGGCCGCACCCCACCCGCGGGCTGCTCAGCCCCGACGAATTCCTGCCGCTGGTGCGCCGGCACGGGTTGATGGGCGCGGTCACCGAGCTGGTGCTCGCCAAGGCGCTCGACGACGCCGCCGGCTGGTCGGCACAGGGCACCCCGGTGCCGGTGGCGGTCAACCTGTTCGCGCCCGCCGTGGCCGACCCCGACCTGCCGTCACGGATGCTGCGCGCCCTGCGCTCCCGCGACCTGCCGGCGGGCGCGCTGACCGTCGAGATCACCGAGGACCTGTTCCTCGACGACATCGAGCGGACGTGCGCGGTGCTGCGGCAGCTGCGCGCCTCCGGGGTGCGCGTGGCCATCGACGATTTCGGCAGCGGGTACTCGGCGCTGAGCTATCTGCGGCAGCTGCCGATCGACGAGGTCAAGCTGGACCGCCAGTTCATCGCACCGATCACCGCCGACCCGCGCGCTGCCGAGGTGGTGCGGGCGGTGGTGGGTTTGGCCCAGGTGCTCGGTCTGAGCACCGTGGCCGAAGGTGTGGAGGACGCCGAGACCGCCGAGCGGCTCCGCGACTACGACTGTGACATCGCCCAGGGCTTCCATTACAGCCCGCCGCTCACCCAGACCGCGATGCTGGCGCTGCTGCGGGCAGAGGTCAACCCTGCGCAGGCACCAGCCGAAGCGAGATCGAGTTGATGCAGTACCGCTGATCGGTCGGTGTCGGGTAGCCCTCACCCTCGAAGACGTGGCCGAGGTGGCTGTGGCAGTTGGCGCACAGCACCTCCACGCGGTGCATACCCAGGGAGTCGTCGGTCCGCAGGATCACCGCGTCGGAGTCGGCCGGATCGAAGAACGACGGCCAGCCGCAATGGGATTCGAACTTCTCGGTGCTGCGGAACAGTTCGGCGCCGCACGCCCGGCACTGGTAGACGCCTTCGGTCTTGGTGTCGGTGTACTCGCCGGTGAACGGCCGCTCGGTACCGGCCCGGCGCAGCACCGCGAACTCCTCGGGTGTGAGCTTGCGGCGCCACTCGTCGTCGGTCAGTTGCACCTTCGGGGCAGTCATGCCTCCACGCTAGCGCGGTCGCGCCGGTCCGACATCCACGGCGGATCGATACCGTCGTCGAGGCGGTTCTCGGCCTTGGCGTCGAGGTAGCGGAAGTACAGCACCGCGAACACCACCACCAGCATCAGCGACCAGCCGTAGGTCACCTTCATGTACTCCAGGAACCGGCCGGTGGTGGGCCAGCGCCACATCAGCCACTTGTCCATGGTCATGAAGCCGTACACCGCCAGCCACGCCGGCCAGTTGCGCAGCACCGAGTTGGGCAGCACCACCGTCATGAGGAACGGGAACAGCATCATCGAGTAGTAGGCCTGGCCCAGCGACAGCACCAGGAACGACGCGATCAGCAGCACACCCGAGGAGGTCAGCATCCAGAACAGCGGGTCGCGGGTGCGGTAGAAGCGGTACAGCAGCACCAGGCTGGCGATCGTCAAGGCCAGGAACAGGATCCGCAGCGCGACGATGAGCAGCGGCGGCAGCCCGTAGTAGATGCCGTTGCCCTCGATCGAGCTGTTGAAGTAGTCGCGGGTGTCCATGATGTAGGGCAGCGTGCGGGTGACGAAGTTCATCGGGTCGCTCAGCAGCGGCCAGGCGGCGAGGTTGAAGACCAGCGGCACCGCGACGGCGGTGATCAGCGGACGCCACTGACGGTTGAGCAACGGCAGCAGCAGCAGCGGGGCCAGTGACGGTTTGACCACCAGCGCCAGGCCGATCGCCACCCCCGCCAGCCATTCACGGCTGTGGCTGCCGTCGAGCAGCCACCGGAAGAACAGCACCTCGGCCAGCAGCATGAAGCCGTTGATGTTGGTGAAGACGATCGTGTTGGTGACCGACTCGGTGCAGTACATCGCCAGTACCAGCGCCGGGGCGGCCACCGAGGCGAGCGTGTAGTTGAACATCCGCAGCAGGAAGTACGCGGCGACCAGCGTGGCCAGGCTGTTGAGCGTGAAGTACCAGTTCCGCGAGGCGAATTCCGGCAGGAAGCCGAACGGCGCGAGCAGCAGCGTCCCGCCCGGCGGGTAGAGGTAGTGCGGGTCGACGTGATCGAAGTGCTCGTTGTAGATGTCCAGGCCGAGGCGCATGTTCGACACCGCCCGGTACACCGGCCCGAAGTCGTCGGTGATGTAGCCGTTGGTGGCCAGCACGTAGGTGCGGTGGATCACCGTCATGATGGCCAGCGGCCACAACACGCTGCGCAGTACCGCCGCCGCACCGGGAGGCGAGGTACGTGGCCGGAAGGCGTTGGACAGGCCGGTGCGTAGAGAGTCTGCTGCCGCCACGTGCGAACCGTACACCGGGGCGCGCGGGGCCAGACGTCAGGCCGGACAGTACGTGTCGGTCTCCGGCAGGTTACCGCTGTCGAGGTAGCCGACGACCGGCGCGAGCGCGCACGACGAGTACACCGTGGCGCCGTGGCCGATGCCCTGCCACATCACCCGCTTGTTCGCCGCACCCGCGTTGAGTGCCGTCGCGGCGACCGCGGCGACGCCCTCGTTCCCGACGATGGGATCGTTCTGGACGCCGAGCAGCAGCACCGGCACCCCGAGGTCCTTGGGCTCCGGCGGGGCCGACCCGCTCGGCCAGTTCAGGCACTTGACCAGGTCGAGGGCGGCGACGGTGCCGAACTGCGGGTAGAGCTTGCCCCAGGCCACCACCAGTTCGCGGACCCGGTCGGGGGTGGGACGGTTGAGCGCGTCGCTGCAGGAGTTGACGAACTGTCCGTCGGTCTGGCGCAACGCCTCGGCGCGGGTGATCAGCGTGGTCAGCCGGGCGGTGTTCCCGGCCCGGGCGGCGGCCAGGGTCGCGCCGAGGTCGTTGGTGGCGGCCACGCCGTCACCGCTGGGATAGCCCAGCGCGGTCGAGATCGCGGTGGCGACCGCGGCCACCGACGCACCACCGGGTCCGTCGCCGGCGCGGGCCTCGTTGAGCAGTGCGTCCACCGCGCCCTTGGGGTCGGGCGCCAGCGGGCAGTTGATTGCCACGCATTGCGCGGCGAACGCGTCGAGCGCGGCCTGCTCACCTTTGACGCGCTGTTCGGCCTCGGCTTCTGCGTTGATCGCCAGCGGCAGCGGCGAGTCCAGCACCAGGCGGGCCACCTTGTTGGGGTGGGAGCCGGCGTAGGCGAGTGCGACCTGCGCGCCGTTACCGATGCCCAGCAGCGCCATCGACGGCACGTCCCAGGTGCTGCGGAGCCGTTCGAGGTCCTCGGCGGCGTGCGCGTTGTCGTACGCGGAGTCGCCAGGGGCGATGGTGTCGGTGCAGCTGGTCGTCGCGGTCATCGTGATCTCGCCGAGGGCGGCCACCGGATCGTCGCCGTAGGAGAACTGCGCCTGCTCGATCATCTCCTGGCGGTCGTAGAGGTCACGGCACTCCAACGCGCCGGACAGTCCCATGCCGCGACGGTCGACCGCGACCACCGGGCGCTTGTCGAGCACCGAGGCCTGCGACCGCTCCAGCCAGATCGGCAGCGCGGTCGAGGACGGCAGGTCCGAGCCGGTGGTCAGCACCAGCGGCCCGGCGTCCGAGGGGGTGCGCGGCGAGGTGGCGCGCACGACGCCGATGGTCACCGTGCCGTTCGCGCCGTCGATCGGGTCGAGGTCGGCGTCGTAGGTCGCGCAGTCCAGGGTCACGCCGGGCACCGGGTCGACCGCGGCGTCGGCGAACACCTGGGAGGTGCAGTCCCGCCACGACAGGTCGTTCTTCGGCGCGTCGATCGGCGGCGGGCCGGCCTGCTGCTCGGTGGTCTGCGGCTGCCCCTGCGGCCGGGCGCCGTCATCGGTGGCGTAGCGCGGGTTGGCGGCCAGTCCGGGCGCACAACCGGCGATCACCACGGCGACCGCCGGCAGGCTCACGGCCCGGAGCAGCTGAGGGTGCCGACGCATGCCGACCACAGTAGCGATCACCGGTGCCGGGCCCGGGCAGCCCGCGGTCAGCGGGTCCGCACGTAGCGGCAGTACAGATAGCCGTCGCCGTCGCCGAGGACGTGCGTGCGCGTCATCGCGGTGTGCACGGCACCCGGCCCGCCGACGATGCGGGGCGCGCTCCCGCCCACCAGCACCGGGGCCACGGTCAGGCAGAGCTCGTCGAGCAGGTCGGCCGCGGTGAGCAGACCGAGCACGCCGGGACCGCCTTCGGCCAGCACCCGCAGCAACCCGCGGCCGGCCAGGATGCGCAGCGCGGCGGCCGCGTCGACGGATCCGGGGTCGGTGCCGGAGGCGTCGATCACCTCGGCGACGCCGCCGAGCCGGTCGCCGGTGTCGGCGACGGCGTCGGTGCTGGTCAGGATCAGGGGCGGCACCTCGGTGCGGGTGAACACCTTGGCGTCGTGGTCGAGCCGGCCGCTGCCGGTGATCACCGCGATCGGCGGGACCTCGGCCTGTCCGCGCTGCTGGCGCGCGGAGCGGGCGGCGGGGGAGAGCTGAGCCCCGGAGTAGTTCTCCACCCGCACGGTCGACGCGCCGACGAGGATCACGTCGGCCGATTCACGCATGGTGTCGAACACCGTGCGGTCGCCGGCGCCGCCGAGCGCCCCGGATTTGCCGTCGGCGGTGGCGCCGCCGTCGACGCTGGCGATCATGTTGCCGCGCACCCAGCAGCGGTCCAGCCCGTCGGGGTAGCGGTAGAAGGCGCCGAGCCGCTGCTCGGTCACGCTGTCGGCGGGGCCGAGCACTGTGAACTGCGTCCCACGGGCGCTACCGGACATGGGGTCGATTGCAGCACGTCGCTACGCTGCTCGCATGCACGGGTCTGGTGGTGACGTCGGTCATCTGGTCGATCGGCATCCCACCGTCACCCCGGAACGGCTCATCGCCCAGCTGGTTCCGCCGCCGACGTTCGCCGACGTCAGCTTCGACACCTACCGGCCCGACCCGGCCGAGCCGTCGCAGGCCGCCGCGGTGGACAAGTGCCGCGCGTTCTGCGACGAGGCGGTCCGGCGGCGGGCGGGCAAGAAGAAGCTGTTCGGCAAGCGGGAGGTGCTGCCGGGTGTCGGGGTGTACCTCGACGGCGGGTTCGGTGTCGGCAAGACCCACCTGCTGGCGTCGTCGTACTACCAGCTGCCCGAGCCCAAAGCGTTCGCGACGTTCGGCGAGCTGACCCAGCTGGCCGGGGTGTTCGGGTTCGTCGAGAGCGTGGAGCTGCTCAGCGACTACGTCGTGGTGTGCATCGACGAGTTCGAGCTCGACGATCCCGGCAACACGACGCTGATCTCACGGCTGCTGTCCCAGCTCGTCGAACGCGGGGTGTCGATCGCGGCGACGTCGAACACGCTGCCCGAACAGCTCGGCGAGGGTCGCTTCGCCGCCCAGGACTTCCTGCGCGAGATCAATACGCTCGCAGGCATTTTCAGCACGGTGCGGATCGAGGGGCCGGACTACCGGCACCGGGATCTGCCGCCCGCGCCGCAGCCGCCCAGCGATGCCGAGGTCGCCGAGCGGGCGGCCACGGTGCCCGGGGCGACGCTCGACGACTTCGACGCGTTGTGCGCCCACCTGGCCACCATGCACCCGTCGCGCTACCTGAGCCTGATCGAGGGCGTCACGCAGGTGTTCATCACCGGCGTGCGTCCCCTCGACGACCAGAGTGTGGCGCTGCGGCTGGTGTCGCTCACCGACCGCCTCTATGACGCGGGCATCCCGGTGGTCGCCTCCGGCGCCAAGCTGGACACGATCTTCAGCGAGGAGATGCTGGCCGGGGGCTTCCGCAAGAAGTACCTGCGCGCGACGTCGCGGCTGCTGGCGCTGACCGCGGCCGGGCAGGACACCTGACCCCTAGACCGGGCGCACCATCACGTAGTCGTGTTCCACGCCCGCGCCGAGCCGGAACGTCTTGGTGCCGCTGATCGCGAACCCGTGCTTGGCGTAGAACCGCTGGGCGCGCCGGTTCTGCTGATTGACCCCGAGCCACGCGCAGCGGTACCCGGTGTCGCGCGCCAGCGTCAGCACCTCGGCCATCAGCGCCGCCGCCGCGCCCGCGCCGTGGCTGTCGGGCAGCACGTAGATCTTCGACAGCTCGAGCGCCGGGCGCGGAACCACCGCCCGCTGCACGTCGGCGTCGTCGGGCACCCCGCGGATCAGCATCGCGTACCCGGTGATCGCGCCGGCCTCGCGGGCCACCAGCACGACGCGGTCCGGGTCGGCGAGGTACTCGGCGAACCGCTGCCGCGACAGGTTCTCGTCGATGAACGCGGCGATGTTCTCCGAGGTGGCCGACGGCGGACAGGCGAGCGGGAAGGTCCTGGCGGCGACGTCGGCGAGTTCGGGGAGGTCGGCGGGGGTGGCCGGGTGGACGTCGGGGGCTAGAGGTTCCACTGGGCGAGATGCCGGCCGGTCAGCTTGTCGAGCAGCACCACATTGGAGACGAGGTCCCGGTAGCAGTCCCACCAGACGCCGCCGGTGATCGTCGACCCGGCGGGCGCGTTCTGCAGCGCGGCCTGCAGGGCGTCGGGGGCGTCGGTGTTGCGGGGTTCGTAGGAGTCGCCGGTCGGGGTGACGCCGCGGAATTGGAACGTGATGGCCATGGCGTAGGGGACGGGCACCCTGATCGGCTGCACGACAACGTTGGCGCGCCACACCTGGTTGCGTGGCGGGCGCGGCGGATAGCCGAAGCCGGGCGGGATCGGGGACGGTGCCACGCCGGTGACGGTCACGTCGGCCACCAGACCCTCGAACTCCACCCGCAGGGGCTGGCCGATGCGGCCGATCGGGCTGTCCGCGGCCTGCACCGGCGCCGCGACCAGGCCCGCGGCGACGGTCAGGGCCGTGATCAGCATCAGAATCCGGCGCATGTGTCCCTCCCTAGGTGTGCTTCGCATCTTGGCACACGGGCGGGCGGGGCCACACGTGTTCGGGTGCTGCGCGGTGGTTCAGGCCGCCTCGAGGTCGAGCAACGCGGTCTTGGCGGCCGGTCCGCCGACGTACTGGCCGGGGCTGCCGTCCGAACGCACCACCCGGTGGCAGGGGATGACGACCGGCAGCGGGTTGTGCGCGCAGGCGCTGCCGACGGCCCGGACGGCCCGCGGGTTCCCGACGGCGGCGGCCACCTCGGCGTAGCTGGCGCGGCGGCCGTACCCGATGCCGCGCAGGCGTTCGACGACGGTGCGGCGGAAGCCGTCGGTGAGCCGCAGGTCCACCGGGAGGTCGAAGGTGGTGCGCCGCTTGGCGAAGTATTCCTCGACCTGCCGGGCGGCGGCGTCGAGGCGGCCGGGTGCCCGAAGGATGCGGGGACTGACCCGGTCGGCCAGCGTGGCCAGTACCGCGCTGTGGTCTTCGACGTCGAAGGCCACGCGCACCAGCCCGGCCGCGGTGGCGGCCAGCAGCAACGGCCCGACGGGGGTGTCGACGGTGCGGTAGGCGATGTCGAGGACGCCCTCGGCGTCGGCGTCGGCGATGAGCCGCTCGTGCAGGCGGGACATGATGGTGTCGTCGGCCGGGGTGTCGAACATGTCGAGGCTCATGCTGGTTCGTCCTGACGGTAGCGAGTGCGGAGGGTTTTGAGGCCGTCGGCGCAGGCGCGTCGCGCGGCGTCGGGGGAGTTGCCGAGCAGGGCGGCGATCTCCGCGAACGGCATGCCGGCGATGTGGTGGTAGGCCACGGCCTGACGCTGTTTGGCCGGCAGCGCCGCCAGCGCGGCCCAGAGGTCGGGGTGGCCGTCGGCAGGGTCGGCATGCGAGGCGGGACGGTCGGGCAGGTCGCGGGTGGGGACCGGGCGCCGCGACCGGGACCGGCCGGCGTCGAGGGCGCGGCGGTGGGCGATCGTGACCAGCCAGGCCTCGACGTTGGCGTCGGCTGGTAGCGATGGGTACGCCCGTAGTGCGGACAGGAACGTCTCCGACCAGGCGTCCTCGGCGTCGGCGGGGCCGACGACGGCGCGGCAGACCCGCAGCACGGTCGTCCCGTACTCGGCGACGACGTCTTCGAACGGGCGCATCTTCACATCTTGTAGACGCCGTGCGGCCGGCGGTCGTGAGATCAGTCCCGCTTCTTCGGCGTCGCGATGGACTCGAGCAGGCCGACGAGGTCACTCTCGGCGCGCTGCCGGTCGAGGCCCAGCCGGTGCAGAGGTCCGTCGGCGTCCTCACCCTCGAACAGGGCGAGCAGCATGTGTTCGGTGCCGATGTAGTTGTGGCCGAGTCGCAGCGCCTCGCGGAAGGTGAGCTCGAGGGCTTTCTTGGCCGGGCCGTTGAACGGGATCAGGTCGAGCGCCTCACCGGTGCCCGGGGCCAGCGCGACGGCGGCGCGCACGTCGGCGGGGCTGATGCCCTGCGCGGTGAGCAGTGCGATGCCCAGCGACTCGGTGTCGACGAGCAGACCGAGCAGCAGGTGGTCGGGGGAGATCTCGGTGTGGCGGGCATCGCGGGCGGCGGTCTGGGCGTGCACCACCGCCGCGCGCGCCCGCGGGGTGAAGCGGGCGAAGCCCTGGTTCGGGTCGAGCGGTTCGGTGTCGGCCTTGGGGACGAAGCGCTTCTGGGCGGCCTGTTTGGTCACGCCCATGCATTTACCGATGTCGGTCCAGGAGGCGCCGGAGCGGCGGGCCTGGTCGACGAAGTGGCCGATGAGGTGGTCGGCCACCTCGCCGAGCGCCTCGGCGGCCAGAACGGCGTCGGTGAGCTGTTCGAGCGGTTCGGTGTGGACGGTTTTGATCGCGTTGATCAGGTCGTCGAGGCGGACGGGATGGGCGACGGGGTTCGACATGTCGTCAACTCTAAGTTGACGCGAGATTCGCGTCAACCTTGGGTTGACTTGGCGCCACGGGCTTAGCTGCGGATGTAGCCGCGCCGCACCGCGCGGTCAAGGATTCCGAGCGTGGCGCGCAACGCGCCCTCGGGGATCACCGGGAAGATCCCGGCCTCGCGCCACTTGTCGTCGATCTGCGACCAGTCGTAGAAGGACGTGACGACGGTGCCCTCGTCGCTGGGCTCGAGCGTGTATCCGTAGACGTGGCCGATCTGCGGGCGGATCTGGCCGAGGATGGTCCAGGCGATGCGCCGGGCCGGCTCGAATTCGCGGATCTCCACGGTGACCTGATATTTACCCATGGGAAAATCGTTGAGCGCCTCACGATCCATGTGCACCACGAAGCTGTCGCCGACGCCGGTGACCCGCGGGCCCTCGGCGTCCTGCAGCATGCCGGAGGAGTCGATGGCGACATGACCCTGCGGATCGCAGAGCACCTCGAAGATCGCTTCTGCGGCGGCGGGAATGGTGCGGCGGACTTCGATGCGATCGCTCATGGCCGTGATCGTGTCAGGACGATTATTGCGGGGGAGCGGTTTTCGATCGTTTGCCGGAGGGTATTCGTTTCCAGCATGACGGACCTTCACGAACTTCCGACAAGCGGTACGCGGCCGCCCGGACTGCGCCGGTCGGTCTCCTTCATTCATGAGAACGCGGACAGCGACATCGGGCTCACCGAGATCTCGGCCGCGGCGAATCTGACGCCTCGCGCGGTGCAGTACATGTTTCGCCGGCACCTGGGTGTGACGCCGCTGGAGTATCTGCGGCGGGTTCGGCTCGACCGGGCGCATCGCGATCTGCAGGCCGCCGATCCGACGGTGGACACCGTGAACTCGATCGCGGGTCGGTGGGGGTTCTCGCATGCCGGCCGGTTCAGCATCGCCTATCGCCAGATGTTCGGGATGCCGCCGAGCGCGACCTTGCGCAACATGCAGCCGCGCCGGGAGATGCGCGCTCGCTACGGCGCCTGACCGGCTCTCCTCGCGCCCTGTCCGGTTGATCGATAGACTGGCTAACGGGTTGGGGCGCGCGATTTCGAGGAGATGTTGATGAAGGGCACGATCCGCCGTGCGGCGATCATCGCCGCCGCGGTGTCGGCGCCGCTGGCGTTCGCCACCGTGGTGACCCCCGCGGTCGGTCAAGCCGCCGAATGCGGCGTCGGCACCGAATATGACGCGCCGAGCAACAGTTGCGTCGGTGCACCTGTTCTGCCGCCACCGCCCCCGCCGCCGGCGCCCGTCGGATGGAACGGCGACCTCACGCCCGGCTTCGGTGTCGGTCCGTGCGTACCGATTCCGATTCCCTTCGTGCCGTCGATCTGCGGCGGTATCTGATCGGGGTGGAGTGGGGTCGTCCTCGGCCCGTTCGGCGATCTTGTGAGGAATATCTCGCTGTTCTAAGAGTTGCCGCAGAGTCAACTGTGCGGCGGTCCGTCGCTGATAGCCTTCCCGGACACACATCATGATCGGGATCTTGGATCCCGCCGACGAAGGGGAGGCCGGTGGCGGACCGACGACGCGCCGTAGTGCGCGCGACCAAGAAAACCGTGGCGGCGGGCGTGGGTGCGCTCGCACTGAGTGCGGTGTTCGCGGCCTGGGGGGCCGGCACGGCGAACGCTGATGTGATCGACATCGACGGCAAGCCGTCGTTCGAGGCGAATCCGGTGCCCGAGGGCGGCGTGCGCACCGCTCGGCCGGGTGTGCCGAACTCCGGGACCGCGGCCGACGTCCGCCGCTCGGCCAAGGGTGAGCCGCTGGCGCCGTCCGGCGGTGAGGTCAAGGACAGCCTGCGTGCGGTGCCCGGCATCACCGGGGGCAGCTCGAACCCGTTTCGCCGGGGACCGCACAGCAACAACCCCGGGATGTGGGAGTGGTGAGCTAGCTCCTCATACGCATATGTGGCCGGCGCCGATGCGCCGGCCACACGTGTTCTGGGAAGCCTCGCCGGGCTGCGTCTCTGAACCCGAACGAGACTCCACGGGTCCGCATGCCCGGGTACGGGCGCGTGAAACCCCTGTAGACGGTTGATGCGCAAGTGATACCAGCCGGCTCGGCGCAGCCCGCACCGGGCGGTCGTGGCACTGGCCGCGAACGTGCGGTGGCTGCGATTTCTCGACCGTTTTCTCGCAGTGAGCGCACGTTCGGTGGCCGGTCGGTCGGAGCCGGGCCTCAGCTACGCAAATACTGGTGCGCGATACTGGGATTGAACCAGTGACCTCTTCCGTGTCAGGGAAGCGCTCTCCCGCTGAGCTAATCGCGCCGGGGGTCCTGCAGTTGAGGTGGAGACGGGAATCGAACCCGTGTGCACGGCTTTGCAGGCCGTTGCCTCACCACTCGGCCACTCCACCGCTGGGGTTGATGCGACTACACACCTCGAGCGGATGACGGGATTCGAACCCGCGACCCTCACCTTGGCAAGGTGATGCGCTACCAACTGCGCTACATCCGCGCGCCACGGGCGAGATCGTCGTCCGTCGCGATGCGAAACACTAGTCGACTATCGCTCGGAGTTCCAAATCCCCACGCTGCGCGGCTGTCGCCGCCCCGAACCCACCAGTCTGGCGGCCCCGGGCGACGGCCGGATGAACCTCCGACGACGGGCCGGCGACCAGCCGATTCCAGCCCACGCACCCGAGCGTGCTAGTCTTCGACGTCGTTCGGCCCGCTCGCTTGAGGCCGAATCCCACCCGGTCTCGTAGCTCAGTGGGAGAGCGTCCGCCTCACACGCGGAAGGTCGCTGGTTCGAACCCAGCCGGGACCACCACCACAAGTCATCGCCGCGCTCGCGGGTCAGAACCAGCCGTCCCGCATCTCCACGGTCGTGCGGTCCAGGGACTCGAGCAGGTCCAGCTGCGGTGCCGTCTTCGGCAGTTCGTAGCGGAAGAAGAACCGGGCGGCCTGCCGTTTGCCGTCGTAGAAGTCACCCTCGCGGCCGTGTGCGGCGACCGCCTGCTGCAACCAGATCCACGCGACCACGATGTGCCCGAACGCCTCCAGATAGACCACGCTGTTGGCCAGCGCGGCCTCCAGGTCGCCCCCTCCGAACATCGCCGCGGTGACCGCGGTCAGCCGGTGCCACGCCGCCTCCAGGTGCGCCGCCTGCGCTGCGGTCTCGCCGCCCAGCGCGGCGGCCTCGGCCACGGTCGCGCCGATCGCCTCGCCCAGCGCCGCCAGCCCCGCACCGCCGCGCATCGGCACCTTGCGGCCCAGCAGATCGAGGCTCTGGATGCCGTGCGTGCCCTCGTGGATGGGATTGAGGCGGTTGTCCCGGTAATGCTGTTCGACGTCGTACTCGCGGGTGTAGCCGTACCCGCCGTGCACCTGAATGGCCAGGCTGTTGGCCTCCAGACACCACTGCGACGGCCAGCTCTTGCCGACCGGGGTCAGCATGTCGAGCAGCAGCGTGAGCCGGTCCCGCTCCTCGTCGGACTCCGCGCTGTGCTGCAGGTCGACCAGCTTCGCGCAGTACAGCAGCAGGGCCATCCCACCTTCGGCATAGGCCTTCTGCGCCAACAACATTCGCTTGACATCGGCGTGCTCGATGATCGGCACCTGCGGCGCCGACGGGTCCTTCGCCGTCGCCGGGCGGCCCTGCGGCCGCTCCCGGGCGTACTGCACCGACTTCAGGTAGCCGGTGTAGCCGAGCGCCACCGCACCCATCCCGACGCCCAGGCGCGCCTCGTTCATCATCGTGAACATGTAGGTGATGCCGCGGTGCGCTTCGCCCACCAGGTAGCCGACCGCGCCCTCCCGGCCGCCGGGCCGGTGGGTGCCGTCGCCGAAGCTGAGCACCGTGTTGGTGATGCCGCGCTGACCCATCTTGTGGTTCAGCCCGGCCAGCGTCACGTCGTTGCGTTCACCGATCGAGCCGTCGGGGCCGACGAGGTACTTCGGCACGATGAACAGCGAGATGCCCTTGGTGCCCGCGGGGCCGCCGGGAATCTTCGCCAGCACGAGGTTGACGATGTTGTCGGTCAACTCGTGCTCGGCGCCGGAGATCCACATCTTCGAGCCGAACAGCCGGTAGCTGCCGTCGTCCTGGGGTTCTGCCCGGGTCGTGATGTCGGCCAGCGACGAGCCGGCCTGGGTCTCCGAGAGCGCCATCGTGCCGGAGAAGCGCCCGGCCAGCATCGGTGAGAGGAATGTGTCGATCTGCTCCTCGGTGCCGAAGTGGGCCAGCAGGTTGGCATTGGCCATCGTCAGCATCAGGTATCCGGTGGTGGCGAGGTTGGCCGCCGAGAACCACGCGAACCCGGCCTGGGCGACGGTGGCGGGCAACTGCGCACCACCGAATCGGTGATCCATCGACATCGCGATCAGATCGGCCGCCGCGAACGCGTCCCAGGCCTCCTTCACCTCCGGGATGACGGTGACCTTCTGTCCGTCGAACGTCGGCTCGTTCGCGTCGCTCTTCTTGTTGTGCGGGGCGAAGTAACGCGTGGCGAGGTGCTCGCACAGGTCGAGCACCGCGTCGAAGGTCTCGCGGGAGTGCTCGGCGAAGCGCGCGTGCTTGGTCAGCTCGTCGACCCGCAGCCATTCGTAGAGCAGGAAGTCGAGGTCGCGGCGCGACATCAGCACCGATTTCATCCGTCACCGTCCTTCACACATCGCGTCACCACCGCCGTGCCGTGACCCTACGGCCTCAGGAGATGCCTAGAACCGAGTCGGCCTGCCCCCGGAGTCCACGTCGGTCCGCGGTGCCCGTCCGACCGCGGCAGGCGCCATGTCACTGCCCACCGCGATTGTTTCGTTGCTCCTCGAGCTTCTTGCGCTCTTCCTCGAGCCGCTTGCGTAGTTGCTCTTCGCGCTTCTTCTCCTGCTCCTCACGCTTCTTCAGTTCCTCTTCGCTCAGGACACCCGAGTCCGGCGTCGTGGCCGGGGCGGTGGTCGGTGCCTGCGGCGGCGAGGTGCTCGGCGGCGCCGTCGTCGGACTCGACGGGGTCGGGGTCGCGGGCTGGGTGCTGTCAAACGGCGGATCGGCCACCAGCAGAACGACCGCGAGCAGCAATGCCGCGACCATCGCGGCCACGGTGAGCACGCCCTTGCGGCGGCTCAGGGAAGCCGACGGTGGCGGTGCGGGAGGCAGAACCGTGGCCGGCGGCACCGGCGACGTCAGCACCGCGGTGGCCGGGCGCGCCGCAGGTCCGGCCGGCATGGCCGGGGAACCGTGCGCGAGGGCTTCGCGCATCTGTCGGGCGCTCGAGAAGCGTTGCGCCACATCCGCACCGATCGCTCGCTCGATGACCGCAGCGAGCCCCGGGTCGACATCGGGCCGGAGCGCGGCGAGTGGTGTCGGCCGGTGGTCCAGGATCGCGCGCGCCAAGGACGCGACGTCTTCCTGTGGAAACGGCCGACGCCCGGCGAGGGCTTCGTAGGCCACCACACCGAGCGAGTACAGATCGTCCGCGGCAGTGGCCGGTCGGCCGGTCAACCGTTCCGGGCTGACGTACGCCATCGTGCCGACGACCTCTCCGGCGGCGGTGAGATTCGGACCGGTGCTTTTCGCGATCCCGAAGTCGCTCACCTTCACGCGGCCGGCCGGGGTGAACAGGATGTTGCCGGGTTTGATGTCGCGGTGGACGATACCGGCGTCGTGGGCGGCCGACAGTGCGGACAGGACGTCGTCGAGGACCTGGCGCAGCAAGGGCTGCGCTACGGGGCCGCGGGCGATCGCATCGGCCAGGCTGGTGCCCGGGAGGCGCTCCATCACGATGAACGGAGTGCCGTGGTGCTCGCCGCTGTCATGCACCGACACGATGCTCGGGTGGTTGAGCGATGCGGCCGCGCGCGCTTCGGCGTCGAAGCGGATCCGCGTCGTGGGGTCGACCTGGAATCCGGGATGGAGCAGTTTCACGGCCACCGCGCGGTTCAGTCGGTGATCCCACCCGTCGCGCACCTCGGCCATGCCTCCGCGGCCGAGCACACCGCGCAGCTCATACCGGTCATCGAGCATTTCAGTGCCGGCCATCACCCCATCCTCCCGCGGATCACGCCCACGACCCACACACCCGAATGACCGCCCCCGCCGTGCGGCGGGGCGGTCATCGATGGTCGGCCCCTGACTACCGGAACTCACCCGGTGGCGGGAGGTGTCCGGGCGGGACCCACGGTGGTGTGGGGTACCGGAACTCACCCGGCGGCGGCCTGGGCGGACGCACTCAGACCGAGCGCAGCGGCGCCCAGGGCGCCGGTTGCCACGGCCGTGCCTGCGAGGAGTCTCGTTCTCATCGTCGTGTCCTCCTGGGTCGCCTGCGCTGGACTGTCTCAGCGTCGACGAACTGGTCAGGATGACCGACCGTCACGAATGACGGTCAACCCCTTCCACGACCCCCCGCACCTGTTCTACCCGATGACGCCCCGGGCCAATCGGACCGCATCGGGGACCGGCGCGAGGCTCACTCCGACGGTGCGTCACCGCCTGTGTCGCCACCGCTCGCCTCGGCGCCGGACGCGTCGCCGCCCGCGAGACTGTCCTCCGATTCGGCGCCCTCGTCGTCGCCGGCGGTCTCACTGTCGGTCCCGTCGACCGACTCGCTCGCGTCGGTTTCGTCCGTCGCGGTCTCCTCGGCACCGGACTCGTCGATGTCGTCGAGCACGGCGTCCTCGGTGCCATCGGTGGCACCCGCGTCGACGACGGCGGCGTCGCCGTTCGCATCCAGCTCGCCCTCGCCGGATATGCGCTGCGACAACAGCTCTGCGCCGCCCTCGATGCCCCCGTCGACCTCACCTCCGGCGTCGACGTCAACCCCGGCATCGACATCGACATCGGCCCCGGCGTCGGCGTCCTCGCCCGCGTCGACGTCCACGCCGGCATCGACGTCGACGTCCGCGTCCACCTCGACGCCGACATCGAGATCCAGATCGAGCCCCAGCCCGACCGCGAAGTGGTTGATCAGCGCGCGCACCGAGGCGGCGAAGTCGACGTCCGGCAGATCGGGCACGGGCAGGCCGATCGCGCCGAACAGTCCGCCCGCCAGACCGGCCACCAGTTCCACCCCACCGGCGGTCACGATGTCGATGAGCACCTCGTCCAGATTGGCCTTCCACGCCACCGCCTCGGCGAAGCCCTCGATCCCGGCGTCGATCACCCCGGTGACACCTGCGACGGCGTCGTCGAGCGCGTCCGACAGCGCCCCGCTGGGCACCAGGACATCGAGCGCGCCGAGGAACCCTCCGGCGAGCGCGGCGGTGAGATCGACACCGCCGGCAGCGATGCCTCGGGCGAAGTTCGCCACCAGTGCGACACCCAGGTCCACCGAATCGTCGAGGCTGAGCAGCGCCCCGGAGATGCCGTCGGTGAAGTGTTCGAACAGGTTGCCCAGCGCCACGGCGACGTCCGCGCCATCGATGTCGGGCAGGTCGGGAAGGGGAACGCCGATGAGCCCGAACAGCCCGCCGGTGACCCCGTTGGTCAGCGCCACCCCGGCGGTCGCCACCAGATCGGCCAGCACGTCGTCGAGCGTCGCCTTCCAGGCGATCGCCTGTCCTGCCCCGAGGATCGGGGTGTTGATCAACGTCGTCACCCCGGCCACGGTGTCGGCGAGCAGCGCGGCGAACGGCGCCGCGAAGCTGCCCTCCGGCACCAGCGTGTCCAGCGCGGCGAGGAACGCCCCCGCGATCGCGGTCGGGACGCCGGCGCCGACCGCCGCCGCGGTCAACGCGATGTCGGCGACCACCGCGGCGCCCACGTCCACCGCACCGTTCCAGGTGAGCAGGGCCCCGTCGATACCGACCGCGAAATGATCGATGACGGCGGCGAGCGCCGCGGCGACGTCGGCCCCGTCGACGTCGGGGAGCCCGACGGGCGGTACGTCCAGCGCGTCGAGCAGACCGCCGGCCAGCCCGTTGACCAGTGCGACGCCCCCGGTGGCGAACAGGTCGACGAGCACGTCGTCGAGCGTCGCCTTCCACGCCACGGCGGCGCCGGCGCCGAGGGTCCCGGTGGCCAGGAGATCGGCGATGCCCTCGATCGCGCCGCCGATCGACGCGGCCAGCTCCGCGCCGACTCCACCGTCGGGTGTGATGGCGCTCAGCAGGCTCAGCAGTGCCCCGGTGATCGCGGTCTGCACGTCGACCGCGGCGGCCGCGGCGTCCTGGGCGAGCTGCGCGACCAGCGCCGCGCCGAGGTCCACCGCGCCGTTGACGGCCCCGATGCCGGCGTCGATGCCGACGGCGATGTCGTTGATCAGCGTGGCGAAGGCCTCGGCCGCGACCTCGAGATCGAGCTCGATGTTCAGCGACGCCCCCAGGGAGGCCAGCAGGCCGGCGATGTCACCGCGCAGCAGCAGGTCGGCGTCGATGTCGATGGCGGCGAGTGCCGCGGCCGACGGCACACCGACCGCCAGCGCCCGTCCGACCGTGGGCACGGGCGGGGGAGAAGTGTCGACCAGGGCGGCCAGCAGCGTGGTTGGCATCGGGCGGCTGCTCAACGCGCG
This sequence comes from Mycobacterium sp. PS03-16, assembly GCF_004570325.1. Lineage (GTDB taxonomy): Bacteria > Actinomycetota > Actinomycetes > Mycobacteriales > Mycobacteriaceae > Mycobacterium. The sequence goes on from NZ_SPQO01000029.1 coordinate 20,247, forward strand.
GGTGTCGTCCGCCCGGGTGTCGATCGGGGTGAGGAAACCGGCCACCAGTGCGCTCGCCCCTACGGCCACCAAGCCGGTCGTCACGGCGGGACGGACCCGGCCGCGGCGCCGGTGCCGCCGGGCGGCCCGGTTGAGCACCGGCTTTGCCAGGCGGCGGAGCGGGCGCGGGAAATGCGCCCCGGACGCAGCGTCGGGGGAGGAGGTGGGCATTGCCGATTCTGCAGCGCGATGACGTCCGCACGGGACGGTCGGGGCCTCGTCCGGTCGGCGGTGCCGACCCCCGTACACCGCCGGGGCCCACTCCCGCCGCGCAAACGAATCACCGGCGCTGGTTGCCGCGTCTAACGATGCCATGGTGCCCCCCTAGAAACCGAACATAGTCCCCCGACCACGACTGACGACGCCAACAGTAACTCACTCTGACGTCGATGCAGAGCCGATTGGTTGAAAAAGGAGCAAATTGTCAAAATGGCCACTCGCAAAATTCGCGAGTGGCCATTTCGGGAAACGGGAAGGCTCAGCGGCGGCGCCGCCAGATCAAATAACCGATAGCGGCCGCGAGCACCACCGCGACGGCGGCCGCGGGAACCGACTTCTGCGGATTGTCGGCCACCACGTGCTGAGCGGTGTGGGCCTTGTCGACCACGGTCTGCTGAGCGGCGTGCGCCTTGTCGGCGACGCGCTGTTTGGTCTCGTCGACCTTGTCCTTGGCCTGCTGTTTGACGTCGAGCTTGGCCGACAGCGCCTCGACGGTTTCGCCCAGCTCCTTGCGGGTCGCTTCGATGTCGGCCTCGATGTCCTCGACGCCGGCGTCCGGGCCCGGTTCGGGGCGGGAATCAGGTGCGGTCATGACGCTCGGTCCTTGATCTCTCGGATGTCGGCCTTCACGGTCTCCGCGGTCCTCGGCGCCGCCGGGGTGACCTCCTCGGCCTGCTTCTTACTGATCATCGCGGCGATGCCCGCGATGATGAACAACACCAGCGCGACGATCAGGGCCGCCGCCCACACCGGCAGCACCAGCGACAGCGCTGCGACCGCCGCGGCGATCACCGTCGCCAGCCCGAGCACGGCGAACAGTCCGGCCACGCTGAGCAGTCCGGCGCCGATGCCGGCGTGCTTCGCCGCTTCCTGGAACTCCTTCTGAGCCAACTTCAATTCGTCACGCACCAGTCGCGACGTCTGCGCGGACAGCTGGCTCATCAACTCGCCGATCGACGCGTCGGCTGTCTGTTTCGATTCGGGACTCATCACATACCAACCCTCGTGTCGTTGTCTGGACAGTTGGTGCCCCCGGGAAAGCGGCCTAAAACCCCGCGACGGCGACCAACCGCGGGCGCATACTGACCCGGTGCAGGCCGAAGCGGGGGAGAAGCCACCGATCCTCTTCCTCCACGGCGTCTTCGGCCGGCCGTCGCTCCTGGAACCGTGGACGCGGGTCTTTCAGGCGGCCGGATACCGCACCCATGCGCCGACGCTGCCGGGGCGCGATCCGTCCGATGACGCGGTCCTGGCCCGCACCGGCATCGACGACTGCTTCCAGGTGGCGCTCGAGGCCTACGACCGGCTCGGCGGCTCGCCGGTGGTCATCGGGCACAGCATGGGCGGTCTGCTCACCCAGCGGATCGCCGCGGCGCGCCGGCCCGCCGCCGCGGTGCTGCTCGCCTCGATCCCGCCGGGCGTGCTGTGGCCGCAACCCACCGCGCTGCCGCATCTGGCGCCGCTGCTGCCCGCCGTGCTCGGTGGCAAGCCGTTCAAGCCGTCGGACCGCACGATGCGGGAGGTGCCGCTGTCCACGCTGCCGGCCGCCGAACAGGATGCGCTGATCCCGCTGCTGGCACGTGACTCCGGCCGGGTGTTCCGCGAGATGTCGCTGGGCGCGCGGTCGACGAAGGTGACCGCCGCCGACATCACCTGCCCGGTGCTGTGCGTCAGCGCGGGAGCGGACCGCAATGTCGCGCAATGGATCTCACGCCGCATCGCCAAGCGCTACCGGGCCGAACACCAGGTCCATCCGGGGCTGCCGCACTGGATCATCGCCGAGTCCGCCGTCGACACCGTCGCGCCGCCGGTGCTGGACTGGCTGGACGCGACGTTGCGCGGGCGACGTTAGGCCGGGGCGCGGCCCTTCGCGATCAGCTCCTGGGCCACCTGTATCAGCGGCACGTTGGAATCCTGGGACAGCTTGCGCAGCAACGCGAACGCCTGCACGGCGTCGACGGCGTAGCGCTCCATGATCATGCCCTTGGCCTGACCGATGACGTCGCGGCTGGCCAGGGCCTGCTGGAACTGTTCGTCGCGTTTGGCCGAGTTCCAGGCCACCGACGAATGCGCGGCGAACACCAGGCCCAACTCGCGGGCTTCGGGCCCGAACGAGTTCGGCGTCTCGGAGTACACGTTCAGCGCGCCCATGGTGTCGCCGGCGATGAAGAGCTGGAACGCCATCACCGCGCGGATCGGCGTCTTCTCCAGTGCGTCGCGCCGGTAGTTCGGGAACCGGTCCTCGTGCTCGAGATCGGGCACGTGCACGGTGCGCTGTTCCCACGCCGCGGTCAGGCACGGACCTTCGCGGTGCAGCTGCTGGATCTCGTCGAGCAGGATCGGCCACTTGTGGGTGGCGGCCGGGGTGTCGATGTGCTTGGCGTTGCGCGTGACCGTCACACCCGCGTACTGCGCGCCGGGGATCTCGGCGGCGGCGTGCTCGACGAGTTCGGCGATGACCGTATCCGCATCGGCCTCGGTCCGCCCGTGCAACTCCTGCATCAATTCGGCGATCCGGCGGTGGATCCCATCGACGCCGGCGGCTTCGTTCACCAGCACCATCCTGCTCTTTTGCTCCGATAAGTTGCTTAAGGTTACGCGCAGATCGAGCCGGAGGAAGCATGGATAACCACCGTCGCGGTGTCCTGACCCGCAGCCTCACGGGCTCGGGATTTGCCGAGGCCTTCGTGCTGATCGCGATCGCCACCATCCTCATCACCCGGCTCTATCTCGAGCTGACCGGCTATCCGCAGGTGGGCGGCGGAAACCTGCACATCGCGCACGCGTTGTGGGGCGGCGCGCTCATGATGCTCGCGCTGCTGACCGGTTGGCTGCTGCTGGGGGCGGGGCCGCGGGTGTTCGCGGTGGTCATCGGCGGTGTCGGATTCGGCCTGTTCCTCGACGAGGTGGGCAAGTTCGTCACCAAGGACAACGACTACTTCTACGGCCCGGCCGCCGAGATCATGTACATCCTGGTGGTGCTGATCCTGGTGGGTGCCCGGGTGATGCGCGACTTCCGGCCGCCGACGGCGCGCGAGAGCCTCGCCTCTGCGGCCGCGATCGCCGCGGACGGCGTCGCCCGCGGGCTGGCCGACCACCGACGCGAGATCGGGCTGGCGCTGTTGACCCAGGCCGAGCAGGCCGGTGCCGAGCGGGCCGCCGCCGAGAACATCCGGGCGCTGCTGATCTCCGCGCCGCCGGCACCGGACCGCCTGTACCGCCTGCAGAAGCGGGCGCCGCGGCTGATCCCGGGGTTCTTCCGCAGCCCGCGCTGGGTGCCGGTGGTCGGCTGGCTGCTGGTCCTCGGTGCGGTCAGCGGGTTGTTCTTCGGCCTGCTGGGGATCGTGATCGGCGGCTACTTCTACACCGACGACGACGTCACTTTGGAACTCGACGGCGCCAACGCCGCCTCGCTCACACTGGCGGTCAGCGCCGCGGTGACGTCGGCGATCGCCGTCCCCGCGATGATCGCCCGGCGCCGCACCGACTCGGTGTGGCCGCTGCGCTGGCTGCGTAACGCCGCGCTGCTGTTCACGTTCCTCAACGCCTTCGTCGACTTCGCCACCGAGGGCTTCGCCGCGCTGATCAACATGTCCATCGGCGTGTTCACGCTCGCGGTGCTGACCTATCAGATCGACGTCGCCGTGCGAGCCTCGGTCACAGCGCCCGCAGATAGCGCGCGGTCACCACGCGCTGGATCACGGCGGTGACCGGTCCGGCCAGCCGGCTCCACCAGGTGCCGTGCCGGGAGAACGCCGTCACCTCCGCGTACACCCGGTCGGTGGCGGGGTCGTAGCGCACGGCGAACAGTTCCTCGCCGGTCTCCGCGTGCCCGGGCAGAGTGCCGTAGGCGTACCCGCGGCGGTTCGGTTCGTCCACGACGTAGACCACCCGGCACGGCGCCTTGACCGGGCCCAGCCCGACGATCACCTCGGAGCCGACGTGCGCGGTCTCGGTGGTCGCGGTGACGCGCACCCCGGCGCCGCGCAACATGCCCCACCGCATCACCGCGTCGGCGGCCTCGTCGAACCGGGCGCGGCCGGTGCCGATCACCGCCGTGCGGCGGACATGGTGGTATCCGGTGGGCAGCGGACCGGCGGTCGCACCCACCTCGTCGTAGGTCAACGGCAGCGCGGCGAGGTCGGCCAACTTCACCCGGCCACCCTCTCAGAGCTCGCGTACGGTCGTGCAGGTGAGTGCAGACAACGTCGCGGCCGCGTCCGGAACGGTCACGCTCGGCGGGCAACTGACCGTCAACCGCCTCGGCTTCGGGGCGATGCGGCTGACCGGCCAGGGGGTGTGGGGGCCGCCCGCCGACCGCGACGAGTGCCTGCGCGTCCTGCGCCGCGCCGTCGAGCTCGGGGTGAACTTCATCGACACCGCGAACTCCTACGGGCCCTACGTCTCCGAGGAGTTGATCCGCGAGGCGCTGCACCCGTACGCCGACGGTCTCGTCGTCGCGACCAAGGCGGGGCTACTGCGGACCGGGCCGAACGTGTGGCCCCGGCTCGGTTACCCGCCGTATCTGCGGCAGGAGTGCGAGATGAGCCTGCGCCGGCTCGGGGTCGAGCGCATCGACCTGTTCCAGCTGCACCGCATCGACGACAAGTTCCCCGCCGAGGACCAGATCGGCGAGCTCGCCGCGCTGCAGCAGGAAGGCAAGATCAGACACATCGGGCTCTCCGAGGTCACCGTCGAGCAGCTCGAGGCGGCGCAGAAGATCGTGCCGATCGTCTCGGTGCAGAACAAGTACAACGTCGGGGAGCGCGGCGCCGAGGCGCTGCTGGACAAGTGCACCACCGACGGCATCGCGTTCATCCCGTGGTCCCCGCTGGCCGCCGGACCGCTGGCCGCGCCCGACGGCCCGCTGCAGCGCATCGCCGCCGACCACGGTGCGACGCCGTCGCAGCTCGCGCTGGCCTGGCTGCTCGCGCGATCACCGATGATGCTGCCGATCCCGGGCACCAGCAGCGTCGGTCATCTGGAAGAGAACGTCGCCGCCGCACAGATCACGCTGACCGACGACGAATTCGAGACACTCAGCCGTGCCGGTGCCGCTGGTTGACCGGCCGCCCCATACGGTGAGCGGTGTGGCGAGTGAACCCGGGCACACCGGCGGCGGCTTCAACCCGCCGGTGCCGACCGCGCGCGGCGGCCCCGACTACGGCCGCTTCGTCGAGGCGGTCCGTGACCTACAGGACCTGGCGCGGTCGGCCGATGCGCCCGACGACGTCATCACCGAGGCCGCCGGACTGCTCGAGAAGGTCAGCGACCTGCTGGACCCGTACCGGGCCGACGAATGGCATTCCCCGTCGGGGCGGCGCATGGACCTGCCCAACCGCGGCAACATCCTGCAGGTGCCGATGGTGCTTTCCCGGACCGAGGACGGGCGGATCGCCGGTGACGCCACGTTCCGGCGGTTCCACCTCGGCCGCAACGGCGCCGCGCACGGTGGCGCGGTGGCGCTGCTGTTCGACTCGGTCCTCGGCTACACCGCCTACAAGCTGACCGAGAGCCGGTATCAGCGCACCGCCTTCCTGCACGTCAACTACCGCAACATCGCGCCGGTCGAGAAGCCGCTGCGCGTGGAGGCCGGCATCGACCGTATCGAGGGCCGCAAGATCTTCGTCGAGGGCCGGCTCCTGGACGGGGACACGGTGCTCGCCGAGGCCGAGGCGCTGTTCGTGCGACTGAAACCGGGCCAGCCATGACGCACCCCGAGCGCAGTGAACCCGAGACCCACGACGAGGACAACCCGTCGCGCTGGGCACTGATCAAACGACGGTGGGCCCGGTGGCGGGACCGCTTGCGGGAGCGTCCGCGGGTGGAGTTCTTCTACCGCATCGCCGTCGGCGTCATCGGCACCGTGGTGTTCGGCGTGGGCATCCTGGCCATCCCGTATCCGGGCCCGGGCTGGGCGATCGTGTTCATCGGGCTCGGCATCCTGGCCACCGAGTTCGATTGGGCGCGCCGGTTGTTGGCCTATGCGCGCGAGCGCTACGACAAGGTCATGGACTGGTATCACCGCCAACATCCGGCGATCCAGATCCTCGGCGGTGTGCTCACCGCGCTGATCGTGTTCGCGACGCTGTGGCTGCTGGGCGCCGCCGATTGGGCGGCCGAACTGGTCGGGATCGAGACCGCGTTCGACAGTCCGCTGGGCTTCGGCTCTTCGTGAGCCGATCGGGGTCGGAACACCGGGAGCTGCACCGATAGCATGGTCGCGTTCGACCGTCCCCGACCCACCAGGGAGAGCCCACCGATGACCGCCGTCGCCAGCACCGCCCCAGCAGCCCCGATCCGGGTCGCTGCCGGGACCACCGCGGGAGCGGCGGTCCGCGATGCGGGCCTGCCGGGCCGCGGCGAAGCGAATGCGATCGTCGTCGTGCGCGACGCCGAGGGGCGGTTGCGGGACCTGTCGTGGGCGCCCGCCGCCGACGTCGAGGTGACGCCCGTGGCCGCGGACACCGAGGACGGCCGCAGCGTCATCCGCCACTCGGCCGCGCACGTGCTGGCCCAGGCGGTGCAGCAGATGTTCCCGGAGGCGAAACTCGGCATCGGGCCGCCGATCACCGACGGGTTCTACTACGACTTCGACGTCGCCGAACCGTTCACCCCCGAGGACCTGCAAGCGCTCGAGAAGCGCATGCAGAAGATCATCAAGGACGGGCAGCTGTTCTCCCGCCGGGTGTACGCGTCGAAGGACGAGGCACGCGAAGAGCTGGCAGGAGAGCCGTTCAAGCTGGAACTCGTCGACGACAAGTCGGGCGATCCCGACGTCATGGAGGTCGGCGGCGACGAGCTCACCGCCTACGACAACCTGAATCCGCGCAGCCGCGAACGGATCTGGGGAGACCTCTGCCGGGGCCCGCACATCCCCACCACCAAGTACATCCCCGCGTTCAAGCTGACCCGCAGCTCGGCGGCGTACTGGCGCGGCGACCAACGCAACGCCAGCCTGCAGCGCATCTACGGCACCGCCTGGGAGTCCCAGGAGGCCCTCGACCGTCACCTCGAGCTGATCGAGGAGGCGCAGAAACGCGACCACCGCAAGCTCGGCGCCGAACTCGACCTGTTCAGCTTCCCCGACGAGATCGGTTCGGGGCTGGTGGTGTTCCACCCGAAGGGCGGCATCGTCCGCAACGAGCTGGAGGAGTACTCCCGGCGCAAGCACATCGAGGCCGACTACGAGTTCGTCAACACCCCGCACCTGACCAAGGCGCAGCTGTTCCACACCTCCGGCCACCTCGACTGGTACGCCGACGGCATGTTCCCCCCGATGCAGATCGACGCGGAACTCAACCCCGACGGCACCGTGCGCAAACCCGGTCAGGACTACTACCTGAAGCCGATGAACTGCCCCATGCACTGCCTGATCTTCCGGGCCAGGGGACGGTCCTACCGCGAATTGCCGTTGCGGCTCTTCGAATTCGGCACCGTATACCGGTACGAGAAGTCCGGCGTGGTGCACGGCCTGACCCGCGCCCGCGGGTTCACCCAGGACGATGCGCACATCTACGTCACCCGCGAGCAGATGCGCGACGAGCTGGCCTCGCTGCTGCAGTTCGTGCTCGATCTGCTGAAGGACTACGGCCTCGACGACTTCTTCCTGGAGCTGTCCACCAAGGACCCCGAGAAGTTCGTCGGCTCCGACGACATGTGGGAGGAGAGCACCCGGGTGCTGGCCGAGGTGGCCGAGGCCTCGGGTCTGGAGCTGGTCCCCGATCCGGGCGGCGCGGCGTTCTACGGTCCGAAGATCTCGGTGCAGGCCCGTGACGCGCTGGGCCGCAGCTGGCAGATGTCGACGATCCAGCTGGACTTCAACTTCCCCGAGCGTTTCGAGCTGGAGTACACGGCGGCCGACGGCAGCCGGCAGCGCCCGGTGATGATTCACCGCGCCCTGTTCGGGTCGATCGAGCGGTTCTTCGCGGTGCTGCTCGAGCACTACGCCGGCGCGTTCCCGGCCTGGCTGGCGCCGCTGCAGGTGGTCGGCATCCCGGTGGCCGACGCGCACGTGCCGTACCTGGCCGGCGTCGCGGCGGAGTTGAAGGCGCGCGGGGTCCGCGTCGAGGTGGACTCCAGCGACGACCGGATGGCCAAGAAGATCGTCAACCAGACGAATCAGAAGGTGCCGTTCATGTTGCTCGCCGGCGACAAGGACATCGAGGCGGACGCGGTGTCGTTCCGGTTCGGCGACCGCACGCAGATCAACGGGGTGCCCCGGGAGGCGGCGGTCGAGGCGATCGTGCGCTGGATTTCCGAGCGCCGCAACGAGACTCCGACCGCCGAGCTGATCACGGTGGGCGTGTGAGGTGAGTGGCGACGTGAGCGGCGCCGACGACAGGGCGATCGTCGATCAGGGCGTCGGCGAACCGGATCATCTGCAGCGGCTCTGGACGCCGCACCGGATGAGCTACATCGCCGAGTCGCCGATGAAGAAGGGCGCCGATTCGTCGCAGTCGTCCCAGCCGTTCACCGACATCCCGACCATGGCCGACGAGGACGGTCTGGTGGTCGCGCGCGGTGCGCAGGTGTACGCGGTGCTCAACCTCTACCCGTACAACCCCGGCCACCTCATGGTGGTGCCGTATCGGCGGGTGTCCGAACTCGAGGACCTCACCGACGCCGAGAGCGCCGAGCTGATGTCGTTCACCCAGCAGGCGATCCGGGTCATCAAGGCGGTGTCGCGGCCGCACGGCTTCAATGTCGGGCTCAACCTCGGGCACTCGGCCGGCGGATCGCTGGCCGAACACCTGCACATGCACGTGGTGCCGCGCTGGGGCGGGGACGCCAACTTCATCACGATCATCGGCGGTTCCAAGGTGATCCCGCAGCTGCTGCGCGAGACGCGGTCGCTGCTGGCCACCGAATGGGCCCACCAGTCCGGGGCGCCGCGGGGGAGTGCGAGCAACGGGGACGCGAACTCGTGAGCAACGTCTACCTCATGACGCGCGCCGCCTACGTCAAGCTGTCGCGGCCGGTGGCCAAGGCGGCGCTGCGGGCGGGATTCACCCCGGACAGCATCACCATCCTGGGCACGGCGGGCTCGGTGCTGGCCGCGCTGACGCTGTTCCCGATGGGGCAGCTGTGGTGGGGTGCGGTCGCGGTCTCGTTCTTCGTGCTGGCCGACATGCTCGACGGCGCCATGGCCCGCGAGCGCGGCGGCGGCAGCCGGTTCGGGGCCGCGCTGGACGCGACGTGTGACCGGATCAGCGACGGCGCGGTGTTCGCGGGGCTGCTGTGGTGGGCGGCGTTCGGGCTGGACAGTCCGTCGCTGGTGGTCGCCACACTGATCTGCCTGATCACCTCCCAGGTGATCTCGTATGTGAAGGCCAGGGCCGAGGCGAGCGGGCTGCGCGGGGACGGCGGCATCATCGAGCGCCCGGAGCGGCTGGTCATCGTGCTGGCCGGGGCCGGCCTGTCGGATCTGCCGTTCTTCCCGCTGCCGTGGGCGCTGCCGATCGCGATGTGGGTCCTGGCCGTGGCGAGCATCGTCACCGTGCTGCAACGCCTGCACAGCGTGCGCACGTCGCCGGGGGCGATGGACCCGCTGCCGGTCCCCGGCGAAGAGAAGCCGGCGGCGGACGACCAGTGACCGCGCTCGGCGGCCGGCTGCCCGGCACCGACCAGCTCACCGACTGGGGGTATGCGGCCGGCTGGCGGCTGGTCCGCGCCGTCCCGGAGGTGGTGGCCCGCAACGCGTTCGACGCCGGCGCCCGGTATTCGTCGCGTCACGGCGGGCCGCCGCAGCTGCGCAAGAACCTGGCCAGGGTGGTCGGTGTGGCCCCGGCCGAGGTGCCGGATTCGCTGATCCGCGCCTCGCTGGCGTCGTATGCGCGGTACTGGCGGGAGGCGTTCCGGCTGCCGTCGATGGACCACGCCGCGTTGGGCCGCGAACTGACCGTGGCCGGCATCGACCACCTGTGGGCCGCGCTCGACGCCGGCCGCGGCGCGGTGCTGGCGTTGCCGCACAGCGGCAACTGGGACATGGCCGGGGTGTGGCTGGTGCAGAACCACGGCACGTTCACCACGGTGGCCGAACGGCTGCGGCCCGAATCGCTGTTCAACCGGTTCGTCGCCTACCGGGAGAGCCTCGGTTTCGAGGTGATCCCGCTGTCCGGCGGCCAGCGGCCCCCGTTCGGGCTGCTGTGTGACCGGCTGCGCGACAACCGGGTGGTGTGCCTGATGGCCGAGCGCGACCTGACCCGGCTCGGGGTGCAGGTGGAGTTCTTCGGTGAGCCGACGCGCATGCCCGCCGGATCGGCGAAGCTGGCCGTCGAGACCGGTGCGGCGCTGCTGCCGGTGCACTGCTGGTTCTCTCGTGACGGATGGGGCATGGAGGTGTTCGCGCCACTGGACACCTCGGGCGGTGACATCGGTGCGATCACCCAGGCGCTGGCCGACCGGTTCGCCGCGAACATCGCGGCGCACCCCGAGGACTGGCACATGATGCAGCCGCAGTGGCTGGCCGACCTGTCCGAGTCGCGGCGCGCCCGCCTGGAGGCGTGATGCGGATCGGGATGGTGTGCCCGTACTCGTTCGACGTGCCGGGCGGGGTGCAGTCCCACGTGCTGCAGCTGGCCGAGGTGATGCGCGCCCGCGGGCACACGGTCAGCGTGCTGGCGCCGTCCTCACCCGGCGCCGAGCTACCGGATTACGTGGTGTCGGGCGGTAAGGCGGTGCCGATCCCGTACAACGGGTCGGTGGCCCGGCTGCGGTTCGGCCCGGCGACGCACCGGATGGTCAAGAAGTGGCTGATGCGGGGGGACTTCGATGTCCTGCACCTGCACGAACCCAACGCGCCCAGCCTGTCGATGCTGGCGTTGCAGGCCGCCGAGGGGCCGATCGTCGCGACCTTCCACACCTCCACCACCAAATCCCTGACCCTGTCGGTGTTCCAGGGCATCCTGCGGCCGTACCACGAGAAGATCGTCGGGCGCATCGCCGTGTCGGATCTGGCGCGGCGCTGGCAGATGGAGGCGCTGGGCTCCGATGCCGTCGAGATCCCCAACGGGGTGGACGTGGCGTCGTTCGCGGGTGCGCCGCTGCTCGACGGCTACCCGCGGCCCGGCCGCACCGTGCTGTTCCTCGGCCGCTACGACGAGCCCCGCAAGGGCATGGCGGTGCTGCTCGGCGCGCTGCCCGCGCTGGTGGCGCGCTACCCGCAGATCGAGATCCTCATCGTCGGCCGCGGCGACGAGGCCGGCCTGCGGGAGCAGGCCGGCGCGCTGGCCGGGCACCTGTGCTTTCTGGGGCAGGTCGACGACGCCACCAAGGCGGCCGCGATGCGCAGCGCGGACGTGTACTGCGCCCCCAACACCGGCGGCGAGAGCTTCGGCATCGTGCTGGTCGAGGCGATGGCCGCGGGCACCGCGGTGGTGGCCAGCGACCTCGACGCGTTCCGCCGGGTGCTGATGGACGGGACGGCCGGTCGCCTGGTGGCGGTCGACGACGCCGATGCGCTGGCCGCCGGGCTCATCGAGATGCTGTCCGACGACGCGGTGCGCGAGCGTTGCGTGACGGTCGCGTCGGAGGCCGTCCACCGCTACGACTGGTCGGTGGTGGCGAGCCAGATCATGCGGGTGTACGAGACGGTCGCCGGGTCGGGCACCAAGGTGTCGGTGGCCGGCGCGGGCCGTAGTGAGGCGATCCGGGGTCGGTCGTGACGGTGTGGCTGATCGTCGCGGTCGCGATCCTGGCCGCGCTGGTCCTGTTCGTCGCCGGCTGGGCGTATCAGACCGCCCACCGGCTCGACCGGCTGCACGTGCGCTACGACCTGAGCTGGCAGGCCCTCGACGGCGCGCTGGCCCGCCGCGCGGTGGTGGCCCGCGCGGTCGCCGCCGACGCCTACAACGGGGCGCCGGAGGGCAGGCGGCTGGCCGCGCTGGCCGACGCCGCGGAACGGGCGCCCCGCAGTGCGCGGGAGGCCGCCGAGAACGAACTGTCGGCGGCGCTGGCGCTGGTGAACCCGGCGTCGCTGCCGATGGCGCTGGTGGCCGAACTCGCCGACGCCGAGGCGCGGGTGCTGCTGGCCCGGCGGTTCCACAACGACGCCGTGCGCGACACGCTGGCGCTGCGGGAACGCACCCCGGTGCGGCTGCTGCGGCTCGGCGGCACCGCGGCGCTGCCCACCTATTTCGAGATCGCCGAGGCGGCGTCGCGCGACGTCGAGCCGGTCAAGCCGCGCACGTCCGCGCGGGTGGTGCTGCTCGACGAATCCGGTGCCGTGCTGCTGCTCTGCGGGTCCGACCCGGCCGCGGGCACCCGCACTCGCCCGGCGCCGCGCTGGTGGTTCACCGTGGGCGGGGCCGTGGAGGCGGGGGAGACGCTGGCGCAGGCCGCCGCGCGCGAGCTGGCCGAGGAGACCGGACTGCGCGTCGACCCCGGGCAGCTGATCGGGCCGGTGTGGCGGCGCGACGCGGTGTTCGACTTCAACGGGTCGGTGATGCACAGCCAGGAGATGTTCTTCGTGCACCGCACCGCGCGCTTCGAACCGACGGCCACGGGGCACACGGTGCTCGAGCGCCGCTACATTCACGGCCACCGCTGGTGTGATGCGACAATGATCCGCGATCTGGTCGCCGGGGGTGAAGCCGTCTATCCGCGCCAGCTCGCCGAGCTGCTGACGCAGGCCGTCGCACTCACCGACGAGCCGGCGGATCGGGCGCAGGCGCCCGAAGTGCAGATGATCCGCTGATTGCGGATTCCATCGAATCGGCGACCCTACTACACTGGATCAGTAGCGATTCGGAGGAGATGGCAGTGGAAACCGTAGCGAACGGTCCGGAACAGAACGGTTCGGCTGTGAACGGCTCGGGGCAGACCGGCACCGCGCGCGTCAAGCGCGGCATGGCCGAGATGCTCAAGGGCGGCGTCATCATGGACGTCGTCACCCCGGAGCAGGCCCGGATCGCCGAGGGCGCCGGTGCCGTCGCGGTGATGGCGCTCGAGCGGGTGCCCGCCGACATCCGCGCCCAGGGCGGGGTGTCCCGGATGAGTGACCCCGACATGATCGAGGGCATCATCGATGCGGTCACCATCCCGGTGATGGCCAAGGCCCGCATCGGTCACTTCGTCGAGGCTCAGATCCTGCAGAGCCTGGGTGTCGACTACATCGACGAGTCCGAGGTGCTCACCCCGGCCGACTACGCCAACCACATCGACAAGTGGCGCTTCACCGTGCCCTTCGTGTGTGGTGCCACCAACCTGGGCGAGGCGCTGCGCCGGCTCACCGAGGGTGCGGCGATGATCCGCTCCAAGGGCGAGGCCGGCACCGGCGACGTGTCCAACGCCACCACCCACATGCGCAGGATCGGCGGCGAGATCCGCCGGCTGACGTCGATGAGCGAAGACGAGCTGTTCGTGGCCGCCAAGGAGCTGCAGGCCCCGTACGAGCTGGTGCTCGAGGTGGCCCGTAACGGGAAACTGCCGGTGACGCTGTTCACCGCCGGCGGCATCGCCACCCCGGCCGACGCGGCGATGATGATGCAGCTGGGAGCCGAGGGCGTGTTCGTCGGCTCGGGCATCTTCAAGTCGGGCAACCCGGCCGAACGCGCCGCCGCGATCGTGAAGGCCACCACCTTCTACGACGACCCCGACGTGCTGGCCAAGGTGTCGCGCGGGCTGGGCGAGGCGATGGTCGGCATCAACGTCGACGACATCCCGGTCCCGCACCGGCTCGCCGAGCGCGGCTGGTAAGGGCGGCGATGAGCGCCTGCGCGAAGAGCGGACAGCACTGACACGTGGCGATCGAAGAGATCCTCGACCTGGAGCAGCTCGAGGTCAACATCTATCGCGGCGGTGTCTTCAGCCCGGAGTCGGGGTTCCTGCAGCGCACGTTCGGCGGCCACGTCGCCGGGCAGTCGCTGGTCTCGGCGGTGCGCACCGTCGACCCGAAGTTCGCGGTGCACTCGCTGCACGGCTACTTCCTGCGCCCCGGCGACGCGCGGGCGCCGTCGGTGTACCTGGTGGAACGCATCCGCGACGGCGGGTCGTTCTGCACGCGCCGGGTGAGCGCGATCCAGCACGGCGAGACCATCTTCACCATGTCGGCGTCGTTCCAGACCGACCAGAGCGGCATCGAACACCAGGATGCGCCGCCGGTGACGCCGCCCCCGGACGACATCCCGGATTTCAAGTCCGCCAGCAAGGTCTTCGACGACGCCAGCTTCCGGCAGTTCGACGAGTGGGACGTCCGCATCATCCCGCGCGATCAGCTGAACAAGCTGCCGGGCAAGGCATCGCAGCAGCAGGTGTGGTTCCGCCACCGCGATCCGCTGCCCGACGACCACGTGCTGCACATCTGCGCGCTCGCCTACATGAGCGATCTGACGCTGCTGGGTTCGGCGCAGGTCAATCACCCGGAGGCGCGTAAACACCTGATGGTGGCGTCGCTGGACCACGCCATGTGGTTCATGCGGCCGTTCCGGGCCGACGAGTGGCTGCTCTACGACCAATCCTCGCCGTCGGCCTGCGGCGGGCGGTCGCTGACCCAGGGCAAGATCTTCAACCGCTACGGCGAGATGGTGGCCGCGGTGATGCAGGAGGGTCTGACCCGCTACCCCCGCAACTTCACCCCCGGCCGGGAGTGAGCCCGCGCGTCGGGGTGCTCGCACTGCAGGGCGACACCCGTGAGCACCTGGCCGCGCTGACCGAGGCGGGCGCCGAAGCCGTCACGGTCCGTCGCCTGTCGGAGCTGGAGGCCGTCGACGCGCTGGTCATCCCCGGCGGCGAATCGACCGCGATGAGCCATCTGCTGCGCGAATTCGAACTCCTCGAGCCGCTGCGCGCCCGCCTCGCCGAGGGTATGCCGGCGTACGGGTCGTGCGCGGGCATGATCCTGCTGGCCAGCGAGATCCTCGACGCCGGTGCCGACGGGCGGCAGGCGACGCCGCTCAAGGGCATCGACATGACGGTGCGCCGCAACGCCTTCGGGCGTCAGGTCGACTCCTTCGAGGGGGACATCCCGTTCGAGGGCTTCGACGGTCCGGTGCACGCGGTGTTCATCCGCGCCCCCTGGGTGGAGCGCGTCGGTCCGGACGTGGAGGTGCTCGGCCGCGCCGGGGACCACATCGTCGCCGTGCGCCAGGGCCGCATGCTGGCGACGTCGTTCCATCCGGAGGTCACCGGCGACCGGCGTGTGCACAAGATGTTCGTCGACATGATCTCCTGACGATTTCGGCGTCGTTGGTTGCGATGAGCGCGACCAACGACACCGAAATCGCTAGGGGGACAGCGTGGGCAGCAACAGCCGCGACGACGAGCGGACGGTGTTGAGGCTGCTGGTCCCGACACTGGCGTGGCGGAAGTTCATGATCGCCGGCGTGGCCGGATCCTGGTCGTCGCTGGTGAGCACCAGCCGGATGCGGTGGCCGGCGGCGAAGCGGCGGGCGTTGGGCACCAACGGAATCCGGTAGGTCACGTCGTCGCCGATGGGCACAGCCATGGCGGTGCGGCAGGGCAGCACGGGGGCCCCGGGCCGGCTGGCCTCCTCGTCGACCTGCCGCAGACCGGCGCGCAGCCAGCCGGCGGTGACGTCGTCGACGGTGCCGTCGGGTCCGACGTCGCACAGCGTGACCA
Source organism: Mycobacterium sp. PS03-16 (assembly GCF_004570325.1). Lineage (GTDB taxonomy): Bacteria > Actinomycetota > Actinomycetes > Mycobacteriales > Mycobacteriaceae > Mycobacterium. Next base: position 36,084 of record NZ_SPQO01000029.1, read on the forward strand.
TCCACGCGGTGTCGGCGGCGGTGGCCGACGCGACGAGCTGCAGCTCGATGTCCCCGACCACGTCGAGGGGTGTCGGCAGCGGTGCGCTGGTCCATTCCAGGCGCGCGGGCGGATCGATGGCGCTGGGCGTGACCCGGCCGAGCCCGGCGCCCAGCGTCATGTACTGCCGCGCGCCCGGGTCTCCCTCGTCGTCGTCGAGGCCGCCGTCGGCCCGCAGGGCCAGCTCCCGCAGCCGCGCCGGCGCGGGCGGCCACCGGTCGGCGGTGTGCCAGCCGTCGTCGGCGCCGGGCAGCGCGTAACGGATCGGCTCACCGTCGGTGATCCCGGTGTTGCGGCCCTTGAGCCAGTGGTCGAACCAGGCCAGGGCCTCGGTGTGCAGGCTTTCCCACGGCCACGTCAGCCCGTAGCGGTCAAGCATGCCCACGCGCACATCAGGGTTGTGCCTCAACGCTTTCCACACGACGAACGTCGAGGGCAGGTGCAGCGGGACGTTCTCCCAGTCGCAGCCAAGATAGACCGGCACGTCGATGTTGCGCAGCAGCGGCGCCAGGTTGCGGGCGTCCCACCAGTCGTCGCGGGTGGGATGTTCGACGTTGACCGCCAGCCAGAACTCGTCCCACGGGTGCGGATCGTGGGCCAGCTTGAGCATCTGGCGCAGCATCGTCACCGCCGCCTCGCCGTTCATGGTGCCGAACTTGCGGTGCAGCGGCGGCGCGTGCAGCACCTTGCGGGCGAGCTCGAGCGGGAGGCTGCGCCAGAAATTGCTGCTGCGGGCGGCGGTCAGCCCGACCATCGACAGGAACGGCGTGACGAACGACGCGCTCACCAACCCGTGGTGGGAGGCCGCCTCGTACAGGTCCGCGGTGACGGCGACCGGGAAGATCGCCCTGAGGTGCGGCGGGCGTTCGACCGCGGCCTCGAGCTGGGTCATCGCGAAGTAGCTGATACCGATCATGCCGACGTTGCCGTCGCACCAGGGCTGGGCGGCCGCCCACTCGACCAGGTCGTGGCAGTCCTGGCGCTCCTGCTCGTCCATGAACCCGAACGTGCCGCCGGACCCGCCGGTGCCGCGCAGGTTGGCGATGACGTGCACGTAGCCGCGGGAGACCCAGAACGGGGTGTTGCCGGCTTCGATGAAGCCCATCGGCGCACCCAGGTCCTGAATCTGACGGGGGTAGGGCGACGCGGCGATGAGGGCGGGGAAGCGGCCGTCGGCGTCGGGGCGGTGCACGTCGGCGAGCAGCGTGGTGCCGTCGCGGACCGTGATCTCGACGTCGTCGTCGCGGTGGATGCGGTATCGGGACTCGCTCAGGTTGCGGTAGTCGCGGCCGGTCGTCTGCGGACCGTTCAGGGCGGTGACCATGAGTCTCACGCTACGTTGAAACTAGTTTCAACGCAACATGAAACTCTTGGTACGCTGGACCACATGCCGAAGAAGCTCCCGCCGGGCCCGCGCGACGAGCGCGGCGTGCTGTCGGCGCGCATCCTCACCGCGGCGCGCGAGCAGTTCGCCGCCCACGGCTTCGCCGGCACGACGTTGCGCGCGGTCGCCCGCGCCGCCGATGTCGACCCGGCGCTGGTCTATCACTACTTCGGATCCAAAGAGGGGTTGCTCGACGCCGCCACCGACCCGCCGCAGCGCTGGCTGGAGAGCGTGGCGCGGACCTGGGCGACGCCGCCGGCCGAACTCGGGGCCGCGCTGCTGCGGCTGATGCTCGGCGCGTGGGCCGATGAGGAGATCGGGCCCGTCCTGCGGGCCGTGTTGCTCACGGCCGCCCATGACGAGACGACGCGCGAGAAGCTGCGCCGGGTGGTGGAGGGCAGCCTGATCGGCGTCTCGCAGCTCGGCACCGATCAGCGGGACCGCCAGCGCCGCAGCGGGCTCATCTCCTCGCAGATCATGGGGTTGGCGCTGATGCGGTACGTGTGGCGGGTCGAGCCGGTCGCGTCGATGACCGACGACGAACTGGTCGCGGCGGTCGCCCCGAACCTGCAGCGCTACGTCGAGGGCGATCTGACGTGACATCGGCCCAGGTCGGCACACGGTGCGGCGATGGGCCCACGTAGACTCGAACACCGGACTCGAGCAGTGAGTGAAAGAGGTAGCACGACTCATGAGCGGCCATTCCAAGTGGGCCACCACCAAGCACAAGAAGGCCGTCATCGACGCGCGGCGCGGCAAGATGTTCGCCAAGCTGATCAAGAACGTCGAGGTGGCCGCGCGGGTGGGTGGTGGCGACCCGGCCGGTAACCCGACGCTCTACGACGCGATCCAGAAGGCCAAGAAGAGCTCGGTGCCCAACGACAACATCGAGCGGGCCCGCAAGCGCGGCAGTGGGGAAGAGGCCGGCGGCGCCGACTGGCAGACCATCACCTACGAGGGGTACGGCCCCAACGGGGTGGCGATCCTCATCGAGTGCCTCACCGACAACCGCAACCGCGCCGCCGGTGAGGTGCGCGTCGCGATGACCCGCAACGGCGGCAACATGGCCGACCCGGGGTCGGTGTCCTACCTGTTCTCCCGCAAGGGCGTCATCACGCTCGAGAAGAACGGCCTGTCCGAGGACGACGTGCTGATGGCGGTGCTCGAGGCGGGCGCCGAGGAGGTCAACGACCTCGGCGACAGCTTCGAGGTGCTCTGCGAGCCGACCGATCTGGTCACGGTGCGCACCGCGCTGCAGGACGCCGGCATCGACTACGACTCCGCCGACGCCGGTTTCCAGCCGTCGGTCACCGTGCCGCTCGACGCCGAAGGCGCGCGCAAGGTGATGAAGCTGGTCGACGCGCTCGAGGACAGCGACGACGTACAGGACGTCTACACCAACGCCGACATCCCCGACGAGATCCTCGCCCAGATCGAGGCCTGACCCTCAGCTCGTCAGGAAGGCTCCGATCGCGGCGGCGGTGGCTGCCGGCTGGTCGAGCATCACCAGCACGTAGGCGTCGTCGACCCAGCCCAGCGTCCCGCCGGTCAGCGCCGCCAGCCGCGTCGCGTGCGCCGCGGGCATCACCGGGTTGCGGCTCCACAGCACGAGCACATCGCCGTCGAACTCGGCGAGCCGTTCGGTGGCCCGGATCAGCTCGGCGCCGTCGAACCGGGTGCGGCAGTACTCGACCAGATCGCGCCGGATCCGCCGGTTGGTCAGCCCGTGGGCGAACCAGGCGTCGACGATGTGCTGCGGCACCGGTTTCGCGGCCATCTGGCCGAAGATCAGGTACTGCCGGCGTAGCCACGCCACCTTCAATTGCCGCATCGCCAGCGCGACCGTGAGCGGGCTGCGGCTGGCCAGCCATGCCACCTTGCCCGGCCACCCGGGCGGGAAGTTGTCGAACGCCTCCGACGGGCAGATCACCATCCGCGCGACGCGCTTGTCGCGGCCGAGGTCGGTGAGCAGCAGCGGGCCGCCCCAGTCGCTGACCACCAGTGTGGCGTCGACCAGGTCGAGCGCGTCGAGGACATCGGCGACGATGCCGACCATGCCCGGCATCGTGAGATCGGCGTCGTCGCGCATCGGCGTGCGGTGCCCGCCCAGCGGCAGTACCGGCAGCAGGTAGCGGAAGCCGCGCGGCAGGTGCGGTAGCGCGAGGTCCCACTGGGTGTCGTTCATCAGCAGCCCGTGCAGCAGTACGACGGGCGGCCCGTGCGGGTCGCCCTCCTCGCGGTAGTGGATGGTTCCGGCGGTGACGTCGATGGTGCGCACGGCGAGCCTCTCGTTAGAACGATCATTCTAGAACGTATGCTCTAGTGTGGAGCGAGGAGGCACTCGATGGCAAGGTCCACCAGGGAATCGATCCTGACCGCGACCGCTGAGCTCATGCGCCACCGCGGGTACGCCGCCGTCGGCATGAAGGACATCGCCGCGGCCTCCGGGGCGCCGATCGGGTCGATCTACCACCACTTCCCCGGCGGTAAGGTGCAGATCGCCAGGGAGGCGCTGATCAACGCCGGCGCCGCCTACGCGCTGCTCATCCCGACCGTGGTCGACGGCTACACCGACCTCGGCGCCGCGCTCGAGGGCGTCTTCGCGCAGGCCGCCGAGGACATGGCCGCCACCGGGTACGCCAACATGTGCCCGGTCGCCTCGGTGGCCGCCGAGGTGGCCGACACCGTCGAGGAGCTCCGCGCCGTCACGGCCGGGGTGTTCACCGGGTGGCTCGACGCCGGGACGGCCTACTTCACCGCGCGCGGGCTGCCCGCGGCCGGGGCGCGCGAGGTCACGGTCGCGTTGGTCGCGGCGCTGGAGGGCGCGTTCGTGCTGGCCCGCACGCTGCGCGACACCGAACCGCTGTCGGCGGCCGGCCGGGTGCTCGGCCCGCAGTACCGCGGCGTGGCGCTGCGCCCGGCGGTGCCGGCGCGGACCTGAGCCGCGCTCAGTCCCCCCGACCCCGGAGGTCGGCGAAGTCGTCGCGGCGCTCGCCGTTGCCGTTGCGGCGGTCGTGGTGGTCGCAGGCCGGGTCCGTATCGGTCTCGGGGTCGAAGGCGCGCGCCCTGGCCTCGGCCTCCGGGCTGCCGGAGAACACCGTCGCCGAGACGCGGCGGGTCTCGCCGCCGGTGGTGTTGACCCGCGCGGGTGCGGCCTCGGTCGCCTCGATGCGCTGGACCGGCATCGCGCCCTGCGTACGGCGCATCCAGTCGACGAGGCCTTCGCGGACCGCGCACCGCAGGTCGAACAGGGCGCCGGCGTTGGGGGCGCTCACCAGCATCCGCACCCGCACGCACCCGCCGACCGCGTCGGTCACCTGCAGCACCCCGCTGCGCCCGTCCCAGAGTTCGCTCTCGGCGAGCAGCCGGTCGAGTTCGGCGCGCATGTCGTCGAGCGGGATCGAGAAGTCGACGTCGAGTTCGACCGTGCCCATGATCTCGGTCGCGTTGCGGGTCCAGTTCTGGAACGGCGTCGTGGTGAAGTAGGTGCACGGCAGCACGAGGCGGCGTTCGTCCCACAACCGGACCACGACGTAGGTGAGCGTGATCTCCTCGATGCGCCCCCACTCGTCCTCGAGCACCACGATGTCCCCGACGCGGATGGCGTCGGAGAACGCGATCTGCAGGCCCGCGAACACCGAACCCAGCGAGGTCTGCGCGGCCAGGCCGGCGACCACCGACAGCACACCGGCCGACGCGAACAGCGTGGTGCCGATGTCGGAGAACGACGGGAACGTCATCATGCACGCCGCGGCGCCGAGCAGCACGACGACCGCGACCGCCAACCGCCGCAGCACCGTGACCTGCGTGCGGACCCGCCTGCGGTGCCGATCCGCGTCGGTCATCTCGGCGTCCCCGCCGCCGAACCGCGAGATCGCCTGTCGCTCTGCGACATTCACCAGGCCGGTGACCAGCCAGGTGAGGGTGGCGATCAACGCGATGAGCAGCGTGTGGTCCACCCAGCCCCGCCAGCCGGCGTTCAGGTCGGACGTGCGTTGCACGGCGATGGTCACCGCGATCACGACCAGCGTGGCCCGGATCGGGGTGCGCGTGCAGATCTCGATGTCCTTGAGGATCTTGCTGCGCCGCGCCGCCCGGCCCAGGATCCACGTCAGCGCGACCCCCAGCACGTAGGCGGCGACCACGGCGCCGGCCACCCAGCTCAGCGTGACGGCGAGGTCGGTGGCGGACTCCAGTTCGTTCTCGTCGGGCATGGGGTGCATCAGCTCCACAGCTCGGGATCTCCGGTCTGTGGCGACGGTAGCGAGATGTCGAACAACCGTCACCTCGAGTGAAGGCGCGTGTTCGGCGCCCGCGGCGGGCGCGGATCGGCGAGGATGACGCCATGGCAGTGGTCACGGACCCGAACGGCACCGTCTGGTCGGTGCACCGGCAGTGGTGGCCGTTCCCCGGCGTGCTCGATCTCACATTCGACGTCTTCGCTCTGCTGCTGGCGGTGCCGTTCCTCGCGCTGTGGCCGTTCTGGCTCGCGACGAAGTGGCTGGGCGCCCGCTGGACCATCGTCGTCGAGCGCGACGGCACCGAGGTGAGCCGCGAGCTGGTGCGCGGCTGGCGGCGGTCGAAGGGCCGCATCGCGGCGCTGAGCTGGGAGGTGGCCCAGGGCGCCCGCTCGGGCCGCTTCGTCATCTGAGGTCACCGTGCCGGACGTCAAGGATCCCGACGGGGTGCGCTGGCGCGTGCACCGCCGGTGGATGCCGCTGCTGGACTACCTGGACATGGCGTCGTGGGGCACCAACTGGTTCGGCGTGGTGATGTTCGTGCTCGCGCTGCCGTTCCTGGTGGCCTGGCCGTTCTGGGCGCTGGGCAAGCTCGTCGGGGTGCCGTGGAAGGTCGTGGTGACCCGCGACGGCGACGAGGTCGCCGAAGAGAAGATCAAGGGCTGGCGCGACTCGGGCCGGCGCATCGCCGAGATCGCCCACGGCATCGAGGTGTCCGGCGAGATCCCGGCGCCTGGGTCGTCACCGCAGGATCTGCGGCCGTATCGCTGAGCGGTGTGTCCGCGCCGCGGCGCGCCGATCGGGCGCTAGGGTGTCGAACAAGTGTTCTGGCGAAGGGATTGTCGCGTGCGGGTGATGGGAGTCGATCCCGGGCTGACGCGGTGCGGGCTGTCGGTGATCGAGAGCGGCCGCGGCCGCCAGGTCATCGCTCTCGATGTCGACGTCGTGCGCACCCCGGCCGACGAGCCACTGCACCGGCGGCTGCTGACGATCAGCGACACGGTCGAGTACTGGATGGACACCCACCGCCCAAACGTCATCGCGATCGAGCGGGTCTTCTCCAATCAGAACGCATCCACCGCGATGGGCACCGCCCAGGCCGGCGGCGTCATCGCGCTGGCGGCGGCGCGGCGTGACATCGACGTGCACTTCCACACCCCCAGTGAGGTGAAGGCCGCGGTCACCGGCAACGGCCGGGCCGACAAGGCCCAGGTCACCACCATGGTCACCAGAATCCTCGAGTTGCAGCAGAAGCCGACGCCCGCCGACGCCGCCGATGCGCTCGCGCTGGCGATCTGCCACTGCTGGCGGGCGCCGATGATCGCGCGGATGGCGGCCGCGGAGGCGATGGCGGCCGAACAGCGCCGCAAGTACCAGGCGAAGCTGAAGGCGGCCCGGTGATCGCCTCGGTACGCGGTGAGGTGATCGACATCGCGCTCGATCACGCCGTGATCGAGGCCGCCGGCGTCGGCTACAAGGTGATGGCCACGCCGTCGACGCTGGCCACCCTGCGCCGCGGCGCCGAGTCCCGGCTGATCACCGCGATGATCGTGCGCGAGGACTCGATGACGCTGTACGGGTTCGCCGACGCCGACGCGCGCGACCTGTTCGGCACGCTGCTCGGCGTCTCGGGCGTCGGGCCCAGAATCGCGCTGGCCACGCTGGCGGTGTACGACGCGCCCACCCTGCGGCAGGCGCTGGCCGATGGGGACGTGACCGCGCTGACCCGGGTCCCCGGCATCGGCAAGCGGGGCGCCGAACGCATGGTGCTGGAGTTGCGCGACAAGATCGGGCCGGTGTCGGCGGGCACCGGGATCACCGCGGCCGGCGGTCACGCGGTGCGGGCCCCGGTCGTCGAAGCGCTCGTCGGGCTCGGCTTTGCGGCCAAACAGGCGGAGGAGGCCACCGACAAGGTGCTCGCCGGTGACCCGGAGGCGTCCACGTCGAGCGCGCTGCGTGCCGCCCTGTCGATGCTGGGGAAGAAGTAGATGGGCCGATTCTCCGAGGATCATCCCGACGAACCCGATGAGCGCGAGGTGTCGCCCGCGCTGACGGTCGGCGAGGGCGACATCGACGCCAGCCTGCGGCCCCGCTCGCTCGGCGAGTTCATCGGCCAGCCGCGGGTGCGCGAACAGCTCCAGCTGGTCATCGAGGGCGCCAAGAACCGCGGCGGCACCCCGGATCACATCCTGCTGTCCGGCCCGCCCGGCCTGGGCAAGACCTCGCTGGCGATGATCATCGCCGCGGAGCTCGGCTCGTCGCTGCGGGTGACGTCGGGTCCGGCGCTCGAGCGCGCCGGTGACCTCGCGGCGATGCTGTCCAACCTCGTCGAGGGCGACGTGCTGTTCATCGACGAGATCCACCGCATCGCCCGGCCCGCCGAGGAGATGCTGTATCTGGCGATGGAGGACTTCCGGGTCGACGTCGTCGTCGGGAAAGGCCCTGGCGCCACATCGATTCCGTTGGAGGTGGCCCCGTTCACGCTCGTCGGCGCGACCACCCGCTCGGGCGCGCTGACCGGCCCGCTGCGCGACCGGTTCGGGTTCACCGCGCACATGGACTTCTACGAACCCGCCGAACTGGAACGGGTGCTGGCCCGGTCGGCCGGGATCCTCGGCATCGAGTTGGGCGGCGACGCCGGCGCGGAGATCGCCCGCCGCTCCCGCGGCACCCCGCGCATCGCCAACCGGTTGCTGCGCCGGGTCCGTGACTACGCCGAGGTGCGCGCCGACGGCGTGATCACCCGCGACATCGCCAAGGCGGCGCTCGCGGTCTACGACGTCGACGAACTCGGTCTCGACCGGCTCGACCGGGCGGTGCTCTCGGCGCTGACGCGCAGCTTCGGCGGTGGACCGGTCGGGGTGTCGACGCTGGCGGTCGCCGTGGGGGAGGAGGCCACCACCGTCGAGGAGGTGTGCGAGCCGTTCCTGGTGCGCGCCGGCATGATCGCCCGGACCCCGCGGGGCCGGGTCGCCACCGGCCAGGCCTGGACCCATCTCGGGATGACCCCACCGGCGGGCGCGACGGCCATGGGTCAGGCCGGCCTGTTCGACTGACGAAGGGAACGACCGTGGGAAGCGGCACCATCCGCGTCGGCGGCCTGTGCGGTGTGGTCTCCGCAGCCGCCGCCATGCCGGCCTATCTCGTCGGATCCCCGGAACGACCGGACGACGCGGCGGCCGCGCAGCGCTATGTCGATGACGCGGCGACGTTCCTCACCGCCAACGGCACCGTACCGCTGGCCCACCTCCTGTTCGGTGTGCTGTTCCTCGGCGTCCTGGTGGCGACGCTGCGCTCCGCCGCCGGACCCACCGGCGCGGTGTACACGGCACTGATCGGTGGGACGGTGTTCGTCGCGCTCACCGCGGCCGGCCTGGCCGCCGAGGTGGCGGTGCCGGCGACCATCGTGCAGTTCGGCGATCCGTCGGTCGCCGACCCCGCGTTCCTGGGCCTGGCCGTCTGGCTCTATCACTACAGCCACATCGGTTCCGCGGCATTGATCTTCGCGACGGCGTACGTGGCGTGGCGCACCGCAGTGCTGCCGAAGTGGTCGGCCGGGCTCGCGGTGCTGGGTGTTCTGCCGCTGTTGCACACCTGGGTCGGTCTGCCCGCCGCCTACAGCGCCGCGGTGTGGATCGGCGCGATGGGTCTGCTGATGCTTGCGGTTCCGCCGGTCGTGCGGGTGCACAGCGGGGTGGCCTGACCCCTACAGCGGCGGGGTGATCGCTTCGCCGCTGTGGCACACCTGGTCGCCACCGGACCGTTTGGCCTCGTACATGGCCGCGTCGGCGGCGTCGATGAGATGCCCGACCATGCGGCGGCCGGTGTCCCCGTCCACCGGGAACAGCGTCACGGTCGCGACCCCCACACTGGCCGTGACGTCCATACCGGTGCTGCTCACCGCGTGCCGGAGGCGTTCGGCGGTCTCCCGCGCCCGGTCGACCGCAGTCACCTGCGCGACCACGAATTCCTCGCCGCCGACGCGTCCCACCACCGCATCCTCGCGGCTGGCGCGCAGGAGACTGTCGGCGACCGCGACGAGGATCCGGTCGCCGGTGGCGTGGCCACGGGTGTCGTTGATCTGTTTGAACCGGTCGAGGTCGATCATGACCACGGTGAAGTAGGGCGCCGACGCGGTCGGCGCCCCGGCGATCAGATGCCGGGCCTCCTGATAGAACCCCCGCCGGTTTCGCAGGCCAGTCAGCGGATCGCTGTTGGCGTTGAGCGCATCGGTACCGAGCAGGTGCACCAGCACCTGACCGGAGAACGGCACCACCAGCACGCCGACCGTGATGATCAGCAGCTTGCTCACCGCCAACCATGGGTCGCCCGCCGCGGCGATCTCTCCGGCGCTGATCGCCGCCGTGGCCGCCGCCGCCCCGAGGGTCAGCACCAGGTAGTCGGCGGCGTGGAAGAAGGCGGCGTAGCCGGCGAGCGCGGCGAAGGCCACACAGGTCAGCAGCGCCGACTCGGGGTCGGGTTCGATCAGGCAGGCCGCCGCGATGCACACGTTCGCCACCACCGTGAACGTCACCGACTGCTGTTGGCTCGGCCACCGGGCGAACCAGGCCGCGGCCATCACCGCACAGGCTCCGCTGACCGCGATCGCGATGAACCGGGTGGCGAACGTGTCCGGGCCCGTCGGGCTCATCAGCATGGCCAGCGGGATCAGCCCGAGCAGCGCGACGATGCCGCCGATCATCGTGCGGGTGAAGCCCTGCAGGTTGCGGGCCGCGAGATAGCCGGACAGCCATCGGTAGCTGTCCGGCTGGTTCCACCACTGGTGCAGCCGGAACACCTCGCGCGCTCCCAGGTCTCGGCGACGCTGTCGTCATCGCCGCGACCGCGTTCGTGCAGATGGTACCCAGCAAACGCGGTGTTGGCGCAGTGCCGGTGTGTGCGTGCCGCCACCGGCACTGCGCCCGCCGTCTCAGAGCAGGCCGAGCAGCTCCAGATCCGTCGCGTACTTCACGATCATCGGCGCGCTGACGTGGGGGATGTCCTTGTCGGGACCGATCTTCGCCTCCTGCACGGCGGCGCGGAACCGGTCGGTCGGCGCGATCGAGCCGTTGATCGGCGGCATGGGCCGCTGGTAGTTGTGCAGCAGTGGCAACAACGAATATTGACGTTGACGTTCGGGCAGTGCCCGCACCGCCGTGTCGAACCGGCTGAGCCAGGCCGCGTAGTCGTCGACGCGGTCGATCCGGTAGCCGGCCTCGAGCAGCCAGTCAACGAACTCGTCGAGGCCGATGCCGTCGTCGTAGGGGTTCATCACGTGGTAGGTGAGGAAGCCCGCACCCGACTCGTGCACCGCCTGACCGCCGAGCGTGTTGATCGCCTCGGCGATGAACTCCACCGGGAGGCCGTCGTAGTGGGCCCGCCGGCGGGCACCGTGCGCGTCGAGTTCGTAGAACGACCGCGGAGCCGACCCGGTGGCGACCAGGCTCAGGATCATCCGGGTGAACATGTCCGGGAGGTTGAGTTGGCCGGCGTAGGTGGTGTCGGCCAGGATCATGTCGCACCGGAACACCGCGACCGGCAGGCCCGCCAGGTCGTGCGCCTCGCGCAGCAGCACCTCGCCGGCCCATTTGCTGTTGCCGTAACCGTTGGCGTAGCTGTCGTCGACCGCGCGCGTCGGGCTGATGGCCCGGATGTCGCCGTCCTCGGTGAAGTGGCCGGGCGCGATGCCCGCGCCGACGCCGATGGTCGAGACGTAGGTGAAGGGCTTGACGCGGGTGGTCAGCGCGAGCCGGATCAGCTCCGCGGTGCCGAGCGCGTTGGGGCCGAACAGCTGGCTGTAGGGCAGCACGTGGTTGACCAGGGCGGCCGGGTCGACGATCAGGTCGACGGTGTCGGCCAGGCGCTGCCACACCTGCCCGGGCAACCCGAGGTCGGCCTCGCCCTTGTCGCCGGCCAGCACCTCGAGGTGGCCGTCGGCCAGTCGCCGGTAGTGCGCGAGCAGGTCCGGGTCACCGCTGTCGAAGGTGGCGTCGAGCCGCCGCCGCGCCGCGTCGTCGTCCTTGGCCCGTACGAGGCAGATCACCGTGCCGCCGACCAGGGCCATGCGCTCGAGCCAGTCCAGGGCGAGATAGCGGCCCAGGAATCCGGTGGCGCCGGTGAGCAGCACCGTGCGCACCTCGGATACCGGTCCCGGCAGCGAACGTGCGGCGGCCAGGGTGTCGGCGTCGAGGAACTTGTCGAGGGTGAGGTCGCGGGCGTGCACCTCGGTCGCGTCCCGGCCGTGCACCGAGGCGTAGGTGGGGCGGGCGCCGGAGGAGGAGCGCGCCGCCTCGATGTAGGCGGCGATCGCCGCCAGGTCTGACGCCGGGCTGACGATGACGCCGACCGGCACGTCGACGCCGAACAGGTCGTGCAGCAGGTTCGCGAACGTCAACGCCGACAGGGAGTCGCCGCCGAGGTCGGTGAAGTGGGCCTGCGGTCCGACGTCGGTCGCCTCACCGACCTGAGCGGCGCCGAGCAGCGCCCGTGCGGCGCGCGCGACGGTGTCGGGCACCGGACGGTCGGCGGCGTGCTGATGCAGGTCGCGCAGTTCGGCGGCCTGCCCCTCGGCGAGGTCGACGTAGAGCTGTTCGAGCGCGGGGCCGTAGTGCTCCTTGAGCCGCGGCCGGGCGAGTTTGCGAATTCCGGTCAACAGCCCGTTCTCCAGAGTGAACGGCTCGGTCTCGACCAGGAAGTCGCGCGGGATCTCGTAGGACTGCAGCCCGGCCTCCCGGGCGACGGTCTGCACCGCCTCGGTCAGGGTCGCGCGCACCGCGTCGGCGTCCCCGCCGGCCGCCGCCAGCGCGTCGTCGGTGGGCACGATCACCGCGAGCAGGTGGGAGCGGGCGCTGTTGCCGTACAGGTAGATCTGACGCACCGCGGGATGGGTGCCGTAGGCCGCCTCCAGCGTGGACACGGTGACGAACTCACCTTGCGACAGCTTGAGGACGTTGTTGCGCCGGTCCAGGTACTGCAGCCGGTCGGGCCCGGTCTCGGCGACGATGTCGCCGGTGCGGTAGAAGCCGTCCTCGTCGAACACCTCGGCGGTGATGTCGGGCCGCTTGTAGTAGCCGGGGATCAGATCGTCGGACTTGATCAGCAGTTCGCCCCGCGGGAAGGGGCGGTCGCTGCGGAAGTAGCCCAGGTCGGGCACGTCAACCAGCTTGTAGTCGCGGACCGGGGGCCGGCGCACCTGACCGTCGACGAACACCGCGCCGGCTTCCGTGGAGCCGTACCCCTCGGTCAGCGGCAGGTCGATGAGATCCTCGACCCACGCCTTGAGTTCCGGGCTGATCGGTGCGGAACCGGTCATGGCGGCCACACCGCGTCCGCCCAGCAGGGTCTGCCTGCGCTCGGTGAGAATCCGTCGCTCGACGGCGTCACGGTCGGATCCGATTGCGGTGCGGTCGATCTCGCTCTGCAGCTCTTGGTAGATCATCTCCCAGATGCGCGGCACGAAGTTCATGTGCGTGGGCCGCACCAGCGCGACGTCCTCGAGCAAAGTGGACAGATCGCTGCGGGCGGCGAAGTAGACGGTCCCTCCGACGCCGAGTGCGGAGTACAGGATGCCGCGGCCCATCATGTGGCTCATCGGCATGAACGACAGCACGATCGACGGAGTCACCACCTGCTGCCCCCACGCCGCGCGGGCGGACGCGCGCCACGAATTGGCGACCAGCCGTTCGGGATACATCGCGCCCTTGGGCGTTCCGGTGCTCCCGGAGGTGTAGATGAGCAGCAGCAGGGGATCGGGGTCGGTGAACCGGTGAGGTGCGGCGGCCGGCAGGGTCCGGCCGTGGGCGATGACCTCGGGCAGCGTCTGGACGCTGACGCCGGCAGGGGAGAGCGCGGCCGTGGCGGCGGCCACCGCGTCGCGGTGGGGGTCGGCCTGTGGCCGCACGTCGAACACCACCAGGTGCTCGGCGGTCGGCGCGGAGGTGATCAGATCGACTGCGTCGCCGAGGAAGTCGACGCTGGCGAAGACGGCGACCGGTTCGGTCTCGGCGAGGATCGGCCGCAGCGACGTCACCGCGGCGCTGGTCTGCAGCGGCACCGCGACCGCGCCGAGGTAGTTGAGCGCCATGTCGATGACGGTGTAGTCCACGCTGGTGAATCCGAGCACCGCTACGCGGTCGCCGGGTGCCACGGCCGCGGCGCCCAGCGCGCCGGCGAGTGCCTTGACGCGGTCCCAGGTCTCGCGGTACGTGATCGTCTCGAATCGGGGGAGCAGCTCGACGGTGGTCCGTCCGCCGGCGTCGGTGACGAATTCGACCGCGCGTTGCCCCAGCGCGGGCCGGTCGGCGTAGCCCTCCATGATGGTGCGGACGATGTCGGGCAGCCGGAACCCGGGGGTGTCGATCGCCTCGCCGATCGCCGCCTCCGGCGTGGCGGCGGCGAACTGCGGGTCGGTGGCGTACAACTCGGCGATGCGGCGCTCGAGGCGCGCTTCCCGGTCATCGGTCGGCATGGCGGAACCTCACAACACTTGAGCGGAACGGTGGCGGCGCCACGCTGCGCCCGCCAAGAACTACGTTAGTAAAACTAACCTTATTCCTCGTATTGCATAGGTTGTCAATGTGCTGTGAGGGATATCGCCGTCAGCGGATCGCCGGTACGGCGGCGCGCGCCGGCACGCGTCCGGCCAGTGCCTCGACCGCCGCCACCGGCTCGGGCACGGCGATCAACAGGGCGCGGGTCGCGCTGAGGGCCTCGTCGGAGGGCTCGACACCGCCGACCGCGGCCGCCAGGTCGAGCAGGTGCACCGTCGCCTCCATCAGCGCGACCTCGGTGACCACCGCGAGGGTGGCGCTGCCGACCACGGGATAGGCGATGACGGTGTCGGGATCGACGGGGTGGGCGCGGAGCCGTTCGGCGTTGACCGCGAACCGGGCCGCGGCCAGGGAGGGGGTGAGCCCGCGCGCCTCGGCGAGCGCCCCGGCCGCCACGTCGCCCGCCATGGTCTGCGCGGCACCCTCGGGTGCGTTGAACGTGCGCAGCAGGTCGGCCGGGTCCGTCACCGCGGCCGGTCCCGCGATCGCGGCGCCGCTGAGCTGGTCGAAGAGTGAGTCGCCGGGGCAGACGTGGGCCACCAGCGCCGCGACATCCCAGCCGTCGCACCGGGTCGGTGTGCTCCACTCGTCCGCGGTGAGCTCCGCGCAGCGCCGGCTCCACCGGTCCCAGGCGTCCGCGAGGACCGTCCGCGGGGTGAAGGGTCCGCATCCCATGCCGCCCAGCCTATGGCTGTTACGCGGACGCGCGGTCCGGGTACTCCGTGCCCACCACACCCCAGGAGGCAACCATGATCGGAACCAAGAACCCCGACCGGCCGCGGGGCGGCCGGATGCACATTCCCCGCAGCCGCGGCGCGGCCAGCGGGTTCCTACTCATCCTGCTCGGCCTGTGGGGTGCGCTCATCCCGTTCGTCGGGCCGTACTTCGACTTCGCATTCACCCCCGACCAGCCCTGGACGTGGACGAACGCCCGCGGCTGGCTCGAGGTCCTGCCGGGCGCGGTCGCCGTCGTCGGTGGTTTTTTCATGCTGACGTCGCGTAACCGCGCGACCGCGATGCTGGGTGGCTGGCTGGCCGTCGCGGCCGGCGCCTGGTTCGTCGTCGGCCGCGCCGTGGCCGGTCTGCTCGGCCTGGGCAGCGCCGGCGCCCCGGTGGCCACCAGCGACACCAAGCGGGTGTGGCTGGAGCTGACCTACTTCTACGGCCTCGGCGCGCTGATCGTGTTCCTCGGCGCGCTCGCGCTCGGCCGCCTGTCGGTGCGCAGCGTCCGCGACGTCGAGTACGCGCAGCGGACGGTCGCCGCGACCGACACCACCGCGGTGACGCACACCGGTCCGCAACCGGCGGCGGTCGGCCCCATGACGCATACCGGCCCGCAGCCGGTGGCCGCCCCGATGAGCAATCAGCCCACCGAGGTGATCCCCCCGCAGCAGCCGGTGGCGCCGCGTAAGCGCAGCCTGCTCGACCGGTTCCGTGGCGGCGGACGCGGCCGCCCCCTCGTCCACCACTGACGCCGACGTGCCGAATCCCGGTCGCCCGAGGAGGGGCGGCCGGGATTCGTCATATCCGGAACGGCGTCAGCCGGTGTAGGCCATCACGTGCTTGATGCGGGTGTAGTCCTCCAGGCCGTACATCGACAGATCCTTGCCGTGGCCGGAGGACTTGAAGCCGCCGTGCGGCATCTCGGCCACCAGGGGGATGTGGGTGTTGATCCACACACAGCCGAAGTCCAGCGCGGCCGACACCCGCAGCGCCCGTGACACATCGCGCGTCCACACCGACGAGGCCAGTCCGTACTCCACGCCGTTGGCCCAGGCGATCGCCTCGTCCTCGTCGGAGAAGCTCTGCACGGTGATCACCGGCCCGAAGATCTCCTGCTGGATCATCCGGTCGTCCTGCAGCAGACCGCCCACCACGGTCGGTTCCACGTAAAAACCCTTGTCGCCCTGCCGGTTTCCGCCGACGGCCACCTTCGCGTGCGACGGCACGTCCTCGAAGAAGCTCATCACGCGCTCGAGCTGGTTGGCGTTGTTGACCGGCGGCACCCAGGCGTCCTCGTCGTCGGCGGGCTTGCCGAACGTCGTCGTCGCGGCCTTGGCCTGTTCGGCCAGCGCGTCGGTCAGGTCGGAGGCGATGCGGGCCGGTGCCAGCACCCGCGTCGCGGCGGTGCAGTCCTGTCCGGCGTTGAAGTAGCCGGCGGTGGCGATGCCCTCGGCGGCCGCGGCGATGTCGGCGTCGTCGAACACGATCACCGGAGCCTTGCCGCCGAGCTCGAGGTGGGTGCGCTTGAGGTTGCCGCCGGCGCTGACCGCGACGGCCTTGCCCGCGGCGACCGATCCGGTGATGGCCACCATCTCCGGCGTCGGGTGGGCGACCAGGTTGGCGCCGGTCACCCGGTCGCCGGTGATGACGTTGAGCACGCCCGGCGGCAGGTGCTTGGCGGCCAGTTCGGCGAGCATCACCGTGGTCACCGGGGTGGTGTCACTGGGTTTGATCACCACGGTGTTGCCTGCGGCGATGGCGGGGCAGATCTTCCAGATCGCCATCATCATCGGGTAGTTCCAGGGCGCCACCTGACCGATCACGCCGACGGGTTCCCGGCGGATCCACGACGTGTGGTTCTCCATGTACTCGCCCGCCGACTTGCCCTCCAGCACCCGCGCCGCCCCGGCGAAGAACCGGATCTGGTCGACCATGGGCGGGATCTCCTCGGCCATGGTGACGTGGTTGGGCTTACCGGTGTTGCGGCCTTCGGCGGCCACCAGATCGTCGGCGGCCTTCTCGACCTCGTCGGCGAAGTCGAGCAGCGCCTTCTGTCGCTGCGCCGGGGTGGTGCGCTTCCACTCCTTGAAGGCCTTCGACGCTGCGCCGTAGGCGTTGTCGATGTCCTGCTCATTGGAGACGGGCGCGGTGCCGTACTGCTCGCCGGTGCTCGGGTCGACCAGCGGCATGGTGGCCCCGCTGACCGAGTCGACGAGCTCGCCGCCGATGAAGTTCCTGACCGTTGTCACAGATGTACTCCTGTCTTCGGGGTTTGACGGGGCCGGCTACGAATCGGCGAGGAGGAGGGCCAGCACGTCCAGACCCTCGATGAGCAGCTCGTCGCTGATCGCCAGCGGCGGCAGAAAGCGCAGCACATTGCCGTAGGTGCCGCAGGTCAGCACGATCACCCCGGCGGCGTGCGCACCGGTGGACACTGCCCTGGCCAGGTCGGCGTCCGGTTCGGTGGTGCCGGACTTGACCAGCTCGACGGCGATCATCGCGCCGCGGCCGCGGACGTCGCCGATACGGTCGTCCTGGGCCTGCAGCCGGTGCAGGCGGTCCTTCATCAGCGTCTCGATCGCCGCGGCGCGGGCCACCATGTCCTCGGCCTCGATGGTCTCGATGGTGGCCAGGGCCGCCGCGCAGGCCACGGGATTGCCGCCGTAGGTGCCGCCGAGCCCGGAGACATGTGGGGAGTCCATGATCTCGGCACGCCCGGTCACCGCGGACAGCGGCATCCCGCCGGCGATGCCCTTGGCGGTGACGATGAGGTCGGGCTCGATGTCCTCGTGCTCACAGGCGAACATGCGGCCGGTGCGGGCGAAGCCGGTCTGCACCTCGTCGGCGATGAACACCACGCCGTTGCGGCGGCACCAGTCCAGCAGGGTCGGCAGGAACCCCTCGGCCGGGACGATGAACCCGCCCTCACCCTGGATGGGCTCGATGATCACCGCGGCCAGGTTGTCGGCGCCGACCTGCTTGTCGATCACCGTGATCGCGCGCCGGGCGGCGAGCTCCCCGTCGGTGGCCAGTTCCTTGCCGCCGAACTCGGCGTCGCGGAAGGGGTAGGACAGCGGGGCGCGGTAGATCTCGGGGGCGAACGGACCGAAACCGTGCTTGTACGGCATCACCTTCGCGGTCAGCGCCATCGTGAGGTTGGTGCGGCCGTGGTAGGCGTGGTCGAACGACACCACCGCGGGTTTCCGCGTGTACGAACGGGCGATCTTGATCGCGTTCTCGACGGCCTCGGAACCGGAGTTGAACAGTGCTGTGCGCTTCTCGCCGGTGCCGGGGGTGAGCCGGTTGAGGGCCTCGGCGACGGCCACGTACCCCTCGTAGGGCGTGACCATGAAACAGGTGTGGGTGAACTCGCCGGCCTGGGCGGCGACCGCGTCGACGACGCGCGGTGCGGCGTTGCCGACGGTGGTGACGGCGATGCCGGAGCCCAGATCGATGAGCCGGTTGCCGTCGACGTCCTCGACGATGCCGCCGCCCGCGCGGGCGGCGTAGACCGGCATCGTGGTGCCGACACCCCGCGACACGGCGGCCGCCTTACGGTCGATGAGCGCCTGCGACTTCGGGCCCGGGATGGCGGTGGCGAGGTGGCGGCTCTGCTCGAGGGTGGTCACAAGGCTCCTGCTTCACGTCAGGGCGGCGGTGAATCTCAGACATCACCGAGCCTAGTCGGATCATGGGCGAGCGCGGCGGGAAACAGCGGTCGCGGCCCCTCGAAACTATGGAAAGCGTCGTCGATCCGCAAGATATGTGCGAATCGCGTGGCGGTCGCCCGGATCGCCACCGGTTCCGCCGGTGTTCGCGCCCCCCGGCGGGTGGCACATCCCTGCTGCCCAGCGGAAGAAACCGGCGCGGCGCTGCGCCGCAGGTGACGGCGCAGTCACGGCGGGAAAGGGGACAATGGCACACTGGTCACCTACGAGGTGCCCGATCCGGGGGGATTGCGGGCGCCGTGACCGTCAAGAACCGATACGAAAGACGCTTGCTGTTATGGACCTGGTCGTTTTCCTGCCCCTGCTCATCATCCTCGGCGCCTTCATGTTCTTCGCGTCGCGGCGCCAGCGCAAGGCCATGCAGGCCACGATCGATCTGCACAATTCGCTGGCGATCGGCGACCGGATCCACACCACCTCCGGCCTGGAGGGCACCATCACCGGCATCACCGACGACGACATCCAGCTCGAGATCGCACCCGGCGTCGTCACCACGTGGATGAAGCTGGCGGTGCGCGACCGCATCGAGGCCACGGACGCGACCGACGACGAGGTCGACGCCGATCCCGCGACCGAGGTGTTCGACACCCCGGCCCCGGACACCGGCGACACCGACCGGCTCAAGCGCGACTGACCGCGGACTGACCGAAGCATCCAGCATCGCCACGTACCCTTTGCGGTGCTGACGAACTGAACTCCGAGGGGACCCAAGCAACGTGGCATCGTCTTCGGCGCCGGTACATCCTGCCCGCTATCTGTCGCTCTTCCTGGTGCTGCTGGTCGGCGTGTACCTGCTGGTCTTCCTGACCGGTGACAAGAAACCCGATCCGAAACTGGGCATCGACCTGCAGGGCGGTACCCGCGTCACCCTGACCGCGCGCACACCCGACGGCTCGCCGCCCACCGCGGAATCGCTCGCCCAGGCCCAGCAGATCATCAGCGCGCGCGTCGACGGCCTCGGCGTGTCGGGCTCCGAGGTGGTCATCGACGGCGACAACCTGGTGATCACCGTTCCGGGCAACGACGGCAACGAGGCCCGCAACCTCGGCCAGACCGCACGCCTCTATATCCGCCCGGTGATCCACGCGATCCAGGCGCAGCCGCCCGGTGAGCAGGGACAGCCCGAGGAGGCCCCGCCCGGCGCGCCGCCCGCGGGCGGCCCGGCGATACCCGGCCTGCCCGGCGGACCGGCCGCACCGGGTCAGCCCGGCTTGATCCCGGGTCTGGTCCCCGGCCAGCCGGGTGAGCCCGCCCCGCCCGCCGGTGAGCCGGCCCCCCAGCCGCGGCCGTATCCGCAGCAGCCGGCGCCCACCGAGCCCACCGAGCCGACGCCCGCCCCGCCGGCGCCCGCCCCGCCCGCCGGGGAGTCGCCCGCGCCGACCCCGGGACCCGACACCCCCGACGAGCGGGCCGACCTGGCCCAGCGCATCGCCGACGAGAAGCAGCTGCGCCAGAGCGACGATCCGTCGATCCAGCTGCTGGCCCTGCAGTTCCAGGCCACCCGCTGCGGCGAGGACGACGTGCTGTCCGGCAACGACGATCCGAATCTGCCGCTGGTGACGTGTTCGACCGACGGCCAGACGGTGTACCTGCTGAACAAGTCGATCATCAGCGGCGAACAGATCGCCGACGCCAGCTCGGGCCTGGACCCGCAGCGCGGCCAGTACATCGTCGATCTGCAATTCAAAGAGGACGCCGCCCAGATCTGGGCCGACTTCACCGCGGCCAACGTCGGCACGCAGACCGCCTTCGTGCTCGACTCCCAGGTGGTCAGCGCCCCCGAGATCCAGGAGGCGATCCCGGGCGGCCAAACCCAGATCACCGGTCAGTTCACCCAGCAGACCGCGACCGAGCTGGCCAACGTGCTCAAGTACGGCTCGCTGCCGCTGTCCTTCGAGTCGTCGGAGGCCGAGACGGTATCGGCGACCCTCGGGCTGTCGTCGCTGCGGGCCGGCCTGATCGCCGGTGCCGTCGGCCTGGCCGCCGTGCTGCTCTATTCGTTGGTCTACTACCGCATGCTCGGCGTGCTGGTGGCGCTGTCGCTGGTGGCTTCCGGGGTCGTGGTGTTCGCGATCCTGGTGTTGCTGGGGCGCTACATCAACTACACCCTCGACCTCGCCGGTATCGCCGGTCTGATCATCGGTATCGGCACCACGGCCGACTCGTTCGTGGTGTTCTTCGAACGCATCAAGGACGAGATCCGCGAAGGCCGGTCGTTCCGCTCGGCGGTACCGCGCGGTTGGGCCCGGGCCCGCAAGACGATCGTGTCCGGCAACGCGGTGAGCTTCCTGGCCGCGGCGGTGCTGTACTTCCTGGCGGTGGGACAGGTGAAGGGCTTCGCGTTCACCCTCGGCCTGACCACGATCCTCGACGTCGTGGTGGTGTTCCTGGTGACGTGGCCGCTGGTGTACCTGGCATCGAAGTCGACGATGCTGGCCAAGCCGGCGTTCAACGGCCTCGGCGCGGTCCAGCAGATCGCACGTGAACGACGGGCGGCCGCACACGCGACCGCGGGACGGGGTTAGGCCATGGCCGCAGAAGAGCAGACGTCATCCGGAACCGAAGCGCCCGGCCTCGAGTCGACCGGTGCCGCGGCACCCAAGCACGGCTTCTTCATCCGCCTCTACACCGGTACCGGCGCCTTCGAGGTGATCGGGCGGCGCAAGCTGTGGTACGCGGTCAGCGGCGTCATCGTGCTGATCGCGCTGGCCAGCATCCTGCTGCGCGGTTTCACCTTCGGCATCGACTTCGAGGGCGGCACCAAGGTCTCGATGCCGGTGGCGGGCGCCGTCGGCAACGCCGAGGTGAACCAGGTCGAGACCGTCTACAGCGACACACTGGGCACTGCGCCGGAGTCGGTGGTCATCGTCGGCAGCGGTGACTCCGCCACGGTGCAGATCCGGTCGGAGACGCTGTCCAACGAGGACATGACCGCGCTGCGGGAGGCCCTGTTCGAGCGGTTCCAGCCGATCGGGGAGGGCGGACAGCCCAGCGAACTGGCGATCAGCGATTCGGCGGTGTCAGAGACCTGGGGCGGGCAGATCACCGAGAAGGCGCTCATCGCGCTCGGGGTGTTCCTCATCCTCGCGGGGATCTACATCACCGTGCGCTACGAGCGCTACATGGCGATCTCCGCGATCGCGACGCTGTTCTTCGACCTGAT
Source organism: Mycobacterium sp. PS03-16 (assembly GCF_004570325.1). Taxonomy (GTDB): domain Bacteria; phylum Actinomycetota; class Actinomycetes; order Mycobacteriales; family Mycobacteriaceae; genus Mycobacterium. Next base: position 57,908 of record NZ_SPQO01000029.1, read on the forward strand.
CGTCACCGCGGGCGTCTATTCGCTGGTCGGGTTCGAGGTCAGCCCGGCCACGGTGATCGGCCTGCTCACCATCCTCGGCTTCTCGCTCTACGACACGGTGATCGTGTTCGACAAGGTGGAGGAGAACACCCACGGCTTCGAACACACCACGCGGCGCACGTTCGCCGAACAGGCCAACCTGGCGGTCAACCAGACGTTCATGAGGTCGATCAACACCAGCCTCATCTCGGTCCTGCCGATCGTGGCGCTGATGGTCATCGCGGTGTGGTTGCTGGGCGTCGGCACGTTGATGGACCTGGCGCTGGTGCAGCTGGTCGGCGTGATCGTCGGCACCTACTCGTCGATCTTCTTCGCCACTCCGCTGCTGGTGTCGCTGCGCGAACGCACCAAGCTGGTGCGCGACCACACCGCCCGGGTGAACAGTCGCCGCAAGCACGGCGCCGCCAAGGTCGCTGCGGCCGATGCGGCGAGCCCGGCGGCCGGCGAGCCGGAGAAGGTGTCGGCCGCCTCGTCGGCGCCGGCGCCGACCGGAACCGCC
>NZ_SPQO01000002.1 GCF_004570325.1 Mycobacterium sp. PS03-16
CAGGTCTTCACCACCAACGACGCCCGCTGCGCAGCCCTTGCCCCCTGGCTCGACTACTACAACAATCAACGCCGCCATTCAGCCCTCGGAGGACAACCCCCGACCAGCCGACTGTCACCAACCTGACTGCCGAGTACACCTAGGCGCGGGCCGGGCGGATCTCCCGCGGCAACGCGAACACCAGCGTCTCGTTGGCCGTGGTGACCGGCTGCACGGTGTCGTAGCCGTACTCGGCCAGCCGCTCGAGCACCCCACGCACCAGCACCTCGGGCACCGAGGCGCCGGAGGTGACACCGACCGTGGTGACCCCCTCGAGCCACGCCGGGTCGATGTCCTCGGCGTAGTCGACCAGGTGGGCGGCGTCGGAGCCGGCGCCCAGCGCCACCTCGACCAGCCGCACCGAGTTCGACGAGTTCTTCGATCCGACGACGATGACGAGCTCACACTCGGGCGCCATCGCCTTGACCGCGACCTGGCGGTTCTGCGTGGCGTAGCAGATGTCATCGCTCGGCGGGTCCTGCAGCGTCGGGAACTTCTCCCGCAGCCGGCGCACCGTCTCCATGGTCTCGTCGACGCTCAGCGTGGTCTGCGACAGCCAGATGACCTTGTTCGGATCCCGCACGGTGACCTTGTCGACCGCGTCCGGGTTGTCGACGACCTGCACGTGGTCGGGCGCCTCCCCGGCGGTGCCCACGACCTCTTCGTGGCCTTCGTGGCCGACGAGCAGGATGTCGTAGTCGTCGCGGGCGAAGCGCTTCGCCTCGTTGTGCACCTTGGTCACCAGCGGGCAGGTGGCGTCGATGGTCTGCAGATTGCGGGCGGCCGCCTCTTCGTGGACGGTGGGCGCGACGCCGTGGGCGGAGAAGACCACGATGGCGCCCTCGGGCACCTCGTCGGTCTGCTCCACGAACACCGCGCCGGCCTTGGCCAGCGTGTCCACGACGTACCGGTTGTGGACGATCTCGTGGCGCACGTACACCGGCGCCCCGTGCTTCTCGAGCGCACGTTCGACGGTCTCGACGGCCCGGTCCACCCCGGCGCAGTACCCGCGCGGCTCGGCGAGCAGAACCCGCTTGCCGCTGACGGGCCCTGCCACGGTTGCGGCGGCACCCGGAATCCCCATGTTGATAGTCGGCGGCATGACTCCCAGGGTACTGATCCTCGCCAATCGGGGGCCAGCCGTAGGCTAGGCCCCATGGCTACTGCACCTTATGGGGTTCGGCTGCTGGTCGGGGCCGCCGTCACGGCCGTCGAGGAAACCCGCAAGCTGCCACAGACCATCCTGATGTATCCGATGACGGTGGCCAGCCAGGTCGCCAGCCTGGTGATCCACTTCCAGCAGAACATCGCCGACCTGGTCAACAAGGGCGACGAGACGCTGGAGAACCTGTTCCCGCCGAAGGACGAGCAGCCCGAGTGGGCCACCTTCGACGAGGACACCGACGACGCGGCGCCGTCGGACGGCGACCGGCGCACCGAGGGCCGTTTCGCCCTGTTCACCAACGGTGAGCCCGAGACCCCCGCGGACGACGCCGCGCCCACACGGGACGCCGCGGCGGCCGACGAGACCCCCGAGATCGTCACCGATCTCGACTACCAGTCGCTGACGCTGGCGCAGCTGCGCGCGCGGCTGCCCTCGCTGTCGGTGCCCGACCTCGAGGCGCTGCTGGCCTACGAGGGCGCCACCCGCGCGCGGGCGCCGTTCCAGACCCTGCTGGCGAACAGGATCACCCGCGCCTCGGCGAAGTGACCGAACCCGAACAGGGCAGATCCCCCGACAACCCCTGGCCGGTGCGCGCGGTGGCCACCCGGGTCGCCAAGTACATCGACCGGCTCGGCACCGTGTGGATCGAAGGTCAGCTCACCGAGCTCAAGTTGCGCCAGTCCACCGCGTGGATGGTGCTGCGCGACCCCGCCGCGGACATGTCGCTGTCGGTGAGCTGCCCGCGTGACCTGGTCGCCGACGCGCCGGTGCCGCTGGCCGAGGGCACCCAGGTGATCGTGCTGGGCAAGCCGCAGTTCTACACCCGCAACGGGTCGTTCTCGCTGCGCATCAGCCAGATCCGCGCCGTCGGCATCGGTGAACTGCTCGCCCGCATCGACCGGCTGCGCCGCCTGCTCGACGCCGAGGGGCTGTTCGATCCCCGCCTCAAGCGGCCCATCCCGTTTCTGCCCGGTGTCGTCGGCCTGATCACCGGACGCGCCAGCCACGCCGAGCGCGACGTGGTGTCGGTGGCCACCGACCGGTGGCCTGCGGTGCGGTTCGACATCCGCAACACCGCCGTGCAGGGCACCAACACCGTCCCGCAGGTGGTCGAGGCGCTGCGCGCCCTCGACGCCGATCCCGAGGTCGACGTCATCGTCATCGCCCGCGGCGGCGGCAGCGTGGAGGATCTGCTGCCCTTTTCCGACGAGACGCTGTGCCGCGAGATCGCCAAGTGCACCACACCGGTGGTCAGCGCCATCGGCCACGAACCCGACAACCCGCTGTGCGATCTGGTCGCCGATCTGCGCGCCGCCACCCCGACCGACGCGGCCAAACGCGTGGTGCCCGACGCAGCCGCGGAGTCGGCGCTGGTGTCGGAGCTGTGCCGGCGCAGCGGGCAGGCGCTGCGCCACTGGGTGACCCGCGAACAACACCTCCTCGATCAGCTCCGCAGCCGCCCGGTGCTGGCGCAACCGGAGCAGGCGCTCGCCGCCCGGTCGGAGGAGATCCAGCGCGCGCTGGCCGCGGCGCGGCGCGATGTCACCCGCACGATCACCGCGGAGACCGACCGCATCAGCCATCTGTCGGCGCGGTTGGCGACGCTCGGCCCGGCCGCCACCCTGGCGCGCGGGTACGCGGTGGTGCAGACGGTGCCGGCGTCCGGGGACCCGGATGTGCTGCGCTCGGTCGACGACGCGCCCGCCGGGACGCGGCTGCGAGTCCGGGTGGCCGACGGCGCGCTGGGCGCGGTCAGTAAGGGAGTGACGCGGCATGCCTGACGACGGGAGCGACCGATGACCGATGAGACGAAGCCCATTAGTGAGCTGGGATATGAGGAAGCCCGCGACGAACTGATCGATGTCGTGCAGCATCTCGAGCGTGGCGGCCTGGACCTCGACGCCTCGCTGAAGTTGTGGGAACGCGGCGAAGAACTGGCCAAACGCTGCGAGGAGCACTTAGCCGGCGCCCGCAAGCGAGTGGCCGACGCGCTGGCCTCACGGGAGGACCACGACGGTTGATCCGGCAACCGGTTCAGGTCTGAGGCTTCAAAACTGGAACACGTTTCAGTTATAGTCGCCCCATGGGTGACTCATCGCTGACCACCGAACTGGGCCGGGTGCTGGTGACCGGGGGCTCCGGCTTCGTCGGAGCCAACCTCGTCCGGGAACTGCTCGAGCGCGGCCACCAGGTCCGGTCGTTCGACCGCGCACCGTCACCGCTGGCCGACCATCCCCGGCTCGAGACGCTCGAAGGCGACATCTGCGATCCGGAGACCGTCGCCGCCGCGGTCGCGGGCGTCGACACGGTGTTCCACACCGCCGCGATCATCGACCTGATGGGCGGGGCGTCGGTCACGCAGGAATACCGGCAGCGCAGTTTCGCGGTCAACGTCACCGGCACCGAGAACCTGGTGCACGCCGCCCGCGCCGCGGGGGTGCAGCGGTTCGTCTACACGGCCTCCAACAGCGTGGTGATGGGCGGCAGGCGCATCCAGAACGGTGACGAGACGCTGCCCTACACCGACCGCTTCAACGACCTCTACACCGAGACCAAGGTGGCGGCCGAGAAGTTCGTGCTCGGTGAGAACGGTGTGCAGGGCATGTTGACCTGTTCGGTCCGGCCCAGCGGCATCTGGGGCCGCGGCGATCAGACCATGTTCCGCAAGGTGTTCGAGAGCGTGCTGGCCGGCCACGTCAAGGTGCTGGTCGGCAGCAAGCAGGTCAAACTCGACAACTCCTACGTGCACAACCTGATTCATGGCTTCATCCTCGCCGCGCAGCACCTGGTGCCCGGCGGCACCGCGCCCGGACAGGCCTACTTCATCAACGACGGCGATCCGGTCAACATGTTCGAGTTCGCCCGTCCCGTCGTCGAGGCCTGCGGTGAGAAGCTGCCCAGGTTCCGGGTGTCGGGCCGGTTGGTGCGGTTCGTGATGACGCTGTGGCAGCGGCTGCACTTCCGCTTCGGAATCCCCAAGCCGCCGCTGGAACCGCTGGCGATCGAGCGCATCTACCTCGACAACTACTTCTCGATCGCGAAGGCCGGACGCGACCTCGGCTACCGGCCGCTGTTCACCACCGAGCAGGCGATGGCCGACTGCCTGCCGTACTACGTCGAGCTGTTCGAGAAGATGAAGGCACAGCACGGCACGCCGGCCGTGCACGCGGTCACGGCAGTGCCGCCAGCGGGGTGACCTCGCCGGTCGAGCTGTCGACCAGTGCGGACCGGTCCAGCGTCACCTGCATCGGCAGCACGTCGTAGAGCGCGGCCGCCACCGCGGGCAACTGCTCCAGAGTGGCCCGGGTGGCGACCGAACAGTGCGGGATCCACACGCCGGGGCGGTAGTGCTTGTGCAGGTCGGCACCGGTGGCGGTGACGGCGTCGACGACGCGCTCCTGTCGCGCGACGAACTCTGCTCGGACACCGGCCACCAGCCAGACCCGCCCGCGCCGGAACAGCCCGACGCCGTCGAAATGCAGTGCGACGGCGTCGTGGCCGGGTAACCGGTCGAGCGCCTCGTGCACCGCGTCTTGATTCCATTGCCGCAGAACGGCGAACGACACGTGCGGCACGTGCCTGCGGTGGGTGTGGGAACGCAGGGTCGGCACCCCGATGTCCTCGAGCCGATCCCAGATCGCCCGGATCGCTGCGTCGGACCGCCGGTCGAAGAGCAGGCAGACGGCGAGCGCCACGGGTCAGCGGTCCCTGTGTCCGGTCACGGGTGGCCGAAGCCGTGCGGCGCCTCGTCGGGGATGCTCCACCGCACCGACAGCACGCGGGCATCGACTGCGAGCACCCCGACGGCCTGCTCGAGGAGCGCATCGTCACGGGCGGCGGCCGACAGCCCGACGCGGATCTCGACCCGGCCCGGTCCGGCGTCGGCCGAGTGCATCGACGTCAGCTGCAGCCTGGGTGACCGCACGGTCTGCACCAGCAGGTCGCGTGTGTCGGTGCCGTGGTCGTCGCGGCAGACCACGGTGAGCAGGTAGTTCACCGGCGGGTGCTCGCGTCCGCCGAGGCGCTTCTCCCGATCCATCCGCTCGGCCAGCGGGTGCAGGAAGAGGTTGACCGCCACCACGATCACCCCGCTGGCGATCGCCTCGCGCCACAGCCAGGCCCCCGCCAGCGCCCCGACCGCCGCCGTCGACCACAGCGTGGCCGCGGTGTTCAGCCCGGTCACCGACAGGCCCTGTTTCATGATGACGCCGGCGCCGAGAAAGCCGATGCCCGAGACGATCTGGGCGGCCACCCGGGTGGGGTCCGAACCGGGGAAGCTGTACGCGCCGAGGATGAGGAACAGCGCCGAGCCCGTGCTGACGAGCGCCATGGTCTGCAGCCCGGCCAGCCGCGAGCGCCACTGCCGCTCCAGACCGATCGCGACCCCGAGCACGGTGGCCAGGCCCACGCGGGTGAGCAGGTCCACGGCGAGCATGTCTGGATTCTCCAGTGCGCACTGGTCCCGGCGGCCGTGACACGCGGCGACACGCGCAATTTTCGGACAGTTTATGCGCGATCCGGCTTGCCTGGGCCCGCGCGCTTCTAGCATCGACGCATACGTCAACCGCGAAGGGGGCCCCTGTGCCGGACGGTAAGCCGAACATCCTGGTGATCTGGGGCGACGACATCGGGATCACCAATCTCAGCTGCTACAGCGACGGCCTCATGGGTTATCGCACGCCCAACATCGACCGAATCGCCGCCGAGGGAATGCGGTTCACCGACTCCTACGGTGAGCAGAGCTGCACCGCCGGACGAGCAGCGTTCATCACCGGGCAGAGTGTCTACCGAACCGGTTTGAGCAAGGTCGGCATGCCCGGTGCCGACGTCGGGCTGCAAGCCGAGGATCCCACGATCGCCGAGTGCCTCAAACCGCTGGGCTACGCCACCGGCCAGTTCGGCAAGAACCACCTCGGCGACCTGAACAAGTACCTTCCGACAGTGCACGGCTTCGACGAGTTCTTCGGCAACCTCTATCACCTCAACGCCGAGGAGGAACCCGAGCTGCCCGACTATCCGACAGCCGACGAAGCGCCGATCATGCGCAACGCCTTTCTGCCGCGCGGTGTCATCCACTCATGGGCCACCGACGAGGACAACGACGAACTGCACGAGCGTTGGGGACCGGTGGGCAGACAGCGTATCGAGGACACCGGTCCGCTGACCAAGAAGCGCATGGAGACCATCGACGACGAAACCACCGGTGCGTGCCTGGACTTCATCAGGCGCCAAGTGGAGACGAAGACACCGTTTTTCGTGTGGATGAACATGACCCACATGCACTTTCGCACCCATACCAAACCGGAGAGCATCGGCCAGGCGGGGCGTTGGCAGTCGCCTTACCACGACACGATGGTCGACCACGACAAGCACGTCGGACTCTTGCTCGACGTTCTCGACGAACTCGGCATCGCCGACGACACGATCGTCGTCTACTCGACCGACAACGGCCCGCACGCCAACACATGGCCCGACGGCGCGACCACTCCGTTCCGCAGCGAGAAGAACACCAACTGGGAGGGCGCCTTCCGGATTCCGGAGATGGTCCGCTGGCCCGGCAGGATTCCGGCCGGCGTGGTGTCCAATGAGATCGTCCAGCATCACGACTGGTTCCCGACGTTCCTCGCCGCGGCCGGCGAGCCCGACATCGTCGAGAAACTCAAGGCGGGACACAAGGTCGGCGACAAGGAGTTCAAGGTCCACCTGGACGCGTTCAACCTCTTGCCGTACCTGACCGGCGACGTCGACGAAAGCCCGCGACAGGGCTTCATCTACTTCTCCGATGACGGCGATGTGCTCGGTCTTCGGTACAGCAACTGGAAGATCGTGTTCATGGAGCAGCGGTGCGACGGCACCCTGCAGATCTGGCAGGAACCGTTCACTCCGTTGCGCGCACCCAAGATCTTCAACCTGCGTACCGACCCCTTCGAGCGCGCCGATGTCACGTCGAACACCTACTACGACTGGCTCCTCGACCACCTGTACCTGGCGTTCTACGCCGCCGCGGTGGTCACGCATTTCTTGGAGACCTTCAAGCAATTCCCGCCGCGCCAGGAGCCGGCGTCGTTCACGATCAACAATGCGGTGGAGAAACTGCACGAATTCCTGGCGAAGGACTAGATGCTCGAGTCGTGGAACGACGGGCCCACGAAGTCGGCGATCGTCGAGTTCGTGGGCCGCACCGTCACCGAGGTTCCGGTTGAGGAACGCGTCGCGGTCTTCGACAACGACGGCACGCTGTGGTGCGAGAAACCCGCATACATCCAATTGGACTTCCTCGTCCGTCGCATGGCCGAGCAGGCGAAGGCCGATCCGTCCCTGGCGGAGCGCCAGCCCTACCGGGCGGCCGCGGCCGGTGATCTGGCGTGGTTCGGGGATGCGGTCACCAAGCACTACAACGGTGACGACTCCGAATTGAAAGCGCTTGCCAGTGGAGTTCTTTCGGCATTCGTCGGGCTGACGGTCGAGGAGCACGCCGAACGCGTCAAGGGCTTCTTCGCGACGGCCGAACACCCGACGCTGAGACGCCCGTACACAGCGTGCGGTTATGCACCGATGATCGAGCTGCTGCGCTACCTGGAGGACAACGGTTTCACCAACTACATCGCCTCCGGCGGCGGCCGCGACTTCATGCGGCCGGTCACCACGGCCATGTACGGCATCCCGCCCGAGCGCGTCATCGGCAGCTCGGTGGGCCTCGATTTCGCCGATGGCGACCTGCGCACCACGAATCGGCCGGAGTTCCTCGACGACGGGCCGGTCAAACCCGTGCGCATCTGGGGGCGGACCGGACGTCGGCCGATCCTCGCCGTCGGCAATTCCAACGGTGACATCGAAATGCTCGAATTCACCCGTGGCCTCCGCCTGCTGGTGCTCCATGACGACGACGAGCGCGAATTCTCCTACACCGCGGGGGCCGAACGCGCGCTCGAGCACGCCGGGGCGCAGGGCTGGACGGTGATCAGTATGCGTGACGACTGGGCGACGATCTTCGCGTGATCGACGAGTTCGTCAGGATTCCCGCGCAGACCGCACTCCTCGGATCCGACCGGCACTCCGCGGAGGAACGTCCCGTCCGCGAGGTCTATGTCGACGAATTCTGGCTGCAAGCCCGCGCGGTCACCAACACCGACTTCGCCGCCTTCGTCGAGGCCACGGGCTACGTCACCGTTGCCGAACGTCCACTCGACCCCGCCGACTACCCGAATGCGCCTGCCGAGAACCTGCAACCGGGGTCGATGGTGTTCCGCCGCACGGCCGGACCCGTCGACCTGCGCCACCTCAGCCAGTGGTGGATCTGGACCCCCGGCGCATCGTGGCGCCATCCCGTCGGGCCGCGGTCGTCGATCGAGAAACGCACCGACCACCCCGTCGTCCACGTCGCCTACGAGGACGCCGAGGCGTACGCGTCCTGGGCCGGGCTGGCGCTGCCCACCGAGACGCAGTGGGAGACCGCCGCCCGCGGCGGCCTGCGCGGGGCGGCGTACACGTGGGGCGACGAGCCCGAGTCCGAGGGGCAGCGGCTGGCGAACTACTGGCACGGCGACTTCCCGTGGCGACCGGAATCGGGTTACGGCCGCACCGCCGCGGTGGGCAGTTTCCCACCCAACGGCTACGGCCTCTACGACATGGCCGGCAACGTGTGGGAATGGACCACCGATTTCTACACCGACACCGGCACGGCGTGCTGCGCCGAGGACAGTTACGACCCGGCCCAGCCACAGTTCCGGGTGCCCCGCCGGGTGGTCAAGGGCGGGTCGTTCCTGTGCGCCGACTCCTACTGCCTGCGGTACCGGCCGGCCGCCCGTCGCGGTCAGCCGGTCGATACCGGCATGAGCCACATCGGTTTCCGCTGCCTCAAACGCTAGGCGCGCCGGTCGGCGATCCACGCTCGGCCGCGCCGCACCGCCTCGTCGAGCGCACCGAACACCTCCTCCGATGCGGGAAGGACGCCGTCGGCGCCCACCGCGTCGGCGACTCCCCCGCGGTGCAGCACGGTCGCCGTCGAGGGGCTCACGCCCGCGATGAGCAGTCGACCGCCGTGGCTCTGCAGGTCTGTCGCCCACCGCGTCAAGGCGTGCACCACCTTCGACGACGGAACGTCCGGCAACCCCGCCAGGCTGAGCACCACCACCGCGTTGCGTGATGCCCGGACCTCCGGCCACTCCTCGTCGATGCGGGGCACCTCGGCGAACAGGCCCACCCCCGCGTAGTGCAGCACCGTCACCTCACCGCTGGGCAGTTCGTCGGGCACCGGTGCGCGACGCCAGTGACCGTCCTCGGCGGGGACCAGCGCGACCAGCTTCGCCGACCGGGACGCCTCGACGCAGTACAGCACCAGCGAGGTGATCGCGCCGATCAGGATCGCCCGGTGCAACGGAAGCTGCGTGGTCGCGGCGAACGTGATCAGCATGGCCAGCGCCGAGAGCGGCGCGGTGCGGACGACGAGCCTGATGTCGGCCCAGCGGCCGGCCACCAGCTCCGCGCCGATCACCATGATGAGCCCGCCGATCACCGGCATCGGGATCAATTCGGCGAGCGACCCGGCGACCACCACGAGCAGCGCGAGCCAGATCCCGGCGAAGATCCCCGCCCACCGGGTCTGGGCGCCGGCCGACACCGCGACGCCTGTCCGGGACAGCGAGCCGCCGGTGGGCAGGGCGCCGAAGAATCCGCCGGCGACGTTCGCCGCGCCCTGCGCGACGAAGTCATCGGACGTGCTGGGCCGCGATCGGTCCGGGTTCGGCACCGCCGCCGAGATGCCGGCCGCCTGCGCGAGGCCGACCAGCGCCACCGCGAGCCCGCCCGCCAGCAATTCGGGCATCGCCGCGAGGTCGGGAAGGATCAGCGGCGGCAGCGCATTCGGGATCGGCGCGATGTCCCCCACCGTCTCGACCTCGACGGCCAGCAGCGTCACCGCCACGGTGACCACGACGAGTGCGATCAGCGTGGCGAACGCCTCGAGCGGTTTGACGAACCGGAACACCGCCCACACCGCGACCGTGGCCAGGGCGATCAGACAGGGTGCGAGCTCCCAGGATCCGACATGGGCGAACGCATCGACGAACTTGCCCAGCGTGTTGTGGCTGTCGGGCCGGTAGCCGGTGGCGTCATTGATGACGCCGGCCACGATCTGTAAGGCGATACCGGTGGTGAAGCCGGTCATCACCGCATTCGAGACGAAGTTCATCATCGACCCGAACCGCAGCAGACCCATCACGAGCATGATCAGTCCGGCGACGATGACCAGCGCGGCGATGTTCGACGGTTCGGTGGGATCGAGTCCGGCCGCGGTCAGCACGCTCTGCGACGTCAGCGCGAGCGCACTGGTCAACGTCGTCACCATCAGCACGGTGCGGGCGAAGAACGATCCGACGATGGTGGAGACCACGCCGGAGTACAGACCGGCGACCGGGTTGAAGCCGCCGATGCTCGCGTAGGCCATCCCCTCCGGTATGGAGAACAATCCGGTGACCAGGCCCGCAATCACATCTCGAACGCGCGGCCGGCCCACGCGGGACGCGATGCGCACCGGAAGGGCTTGTCCGCGAGTCGAAGTCGCCATCAGTCTGTCCGGACAGGCCCGTCGTGGCCGCCGCGCAACCCGAGCACCCCCGCCCGCTGCAGCAAGATCACGCTGACGACCAGCACCCACACCGGGAAAGCCAGCGTCACCCACATGCTCACCTCGCTGGCGACCATCAGCGCGACGGCCAGCGCATAGCTCACACCCACCAGCCAGCGCGGCATCAGGCCCGTACGCAGCCAGATGGTGGCCAGCGAGATCATGCACACCGAGGCCATCCGCAGCGCATAGGTCTGGCTCAGCGTCTCCATCAGCAGGTGCGCGAACGCGACGACCTCCGAGCGGGCGGTCGAATCGATGATCGCGGTGTCCACCCGCACCAGGCTGAGCCCGACCGCAGACCACACGAACGTCATCGCCACGAAGAGCAACCCGCTGCCGATGAACACGCTGGAGAAGAACTTGTCCTCGAACTGCCCGAAGCCGTCACGCACGACACCGATGAACCACAGGAACGCGATGCCGGCGAACGGAATCAGCGTCGCGGCGAGCGTCACCCGGGAACTGTCGGGGTCGACCCAGCGGACGCCCTGTTCGACGTTGTCGGGTATCGCGGTGCGCACGAGCACCAGCGCCGTACCGAACAGCACCGCGAACAGGACCCCCGCGAGCGCGGCCGCCCGCGGGGTGGTCAGCCGATGCAGTCGCGACGTCGGCGCTGTGGTCACGCCGACATCGTCGCAGAGCACGCCCGGCAGAACCCCCGTTCGACGCAACCCGTCCTGGAACCTGTTCTAGTTTGGGTGACCATGACCACCTCCCGCACCGCTGTCGTCGTCGGCGCCGCATCCGGAATCGGATGGGCCACCGCGAGAGTCCTCGCCGAGGACGGCTGCCGCGTCATCCTGGCCGACCGCAACGCCGGCGCGGCCCGGGACCGCGCGGCCGAGCTCGGCGACCCACACACCGCCGCGCACGCCGACGTCACCGACGAGCCGTCCGTGCAGGCCCTGTTCGACGCGACCGGCCCGGTCGACGTCGTGGTCAACTGCGCCGGGTTCAGCACCATCGGCCTGATCACCGACATGCCGGTCGAGCAGTTCCGGGAGGTCGTCGACGTCTGCCTGACCGGAGGGTTCGTCGTCGCCAAACACGCCGGCGGGAACCTGCGCGAAGGCGGTGTGCTGGTACAGATCTCGTCGCTCAACGGCCGCCAGCCCGCGGCCGGGATGAGCGCCTACTGCGCCGCGAAGGCCGGGCTGTCGATGCTGACCCAGGTCGCCGCGTTGGAGATGGCGCCGCGGGGCATCCGGGTCAACGCCGTCGCCCCCGGCTTCGTGCACACCCCGCTCACCGCCCCGGCGGCCGCGGTGCCCGGCGTCGTCGAGGAATACCTCGAGAACACGCCGCTGGGCCGCGCCGGCACGCCCGAGGACGTCGCCGAGGCGGTGCGGTACCTGTGCTCGCCCGGCGCGTCCTGGCTGACCGGTGAGGTGCTCGACCTCAACGGCGGCGCCCACCTCAAGCGCTATCCCGACATCGTCGGCCACGTCATGAAACTCGCGCAGAGTTCGTGACGTCCGATCAGGCGCCGGTGCGGCCGGAGGTCGGCTAGACATAGCGGCGTGGACACCGACTTCACGCTCACCCAGAAGCGTGCGCTCGCCGTCGCGACCGTCGTCGCGGTCCTGTTCGGCGCCTACTTCCTGCGGGGCTACTTCATCCTCGTGGTGGTCGCCGCGGTGGCGGCCTATCTGTTCTCCCCGCTGTACTCGAAGCTCAACACGCGGCTGGGCACCGGGCTGTCGGCGACGCTGACGCTGCTCGCGGCGGTCGCCGCGGTGATCGTGCCGATGAGCCTGTTCGTGTTCCTGGCGGTCGTGCAGATCACCACGATGGTCGAGCGGGTCGCCGAGTGGGTGGCGCGCACCGACCTGTCGGCGCTCGGCGATCGGGCCCTGGCTTTCGTCAACGAACTGCTCGCCCGGGTGCCCTACGTCGACACCACGGTCACCCCGGCTTCGCTGCAGGGTTCGATGACGAGGGTGGCCCAGGAGGCCGGCCAGTGGCTGCTGGGGCTGTTGCAGGGTGCGGCCGGCGGCGCGTTCGGCGCGATCACGGCGCTGATCCTGTTCCTGTACGTCTTCGTCTCACTGCTGGTCAACCGTGAGCAGGTGCTGCTGCTCATCCGCCGGCTCAACCCGCTCGGCGAGGAGGTCACCGACCTCTACATGAGCAAGATGGGCGCGATGGTCAAGGGCACGGTGATGGGCCAGTTCGTCATCGCGGTCTGCCAGGGCGTCGCCGGCGCGGTGTCGATCTACCTCGCCGGGTTCCACCAGGGCTTCTTCCTGTTCGCGGTGCTGCTGTCGGCGCTGTCGGTCATCCCGCTCGGCAGCGGCATCGTGACGATCCCGTTCGGCATCGGGATGATCCTGTTCGGCAACGTGTTCGGCGGCGTCTTCGTCATCGTCTTCCACATCATCGTGGTGACGAACATCGACAACTTCCTGCGGCCGATCCTGGTGCCGCGCGAGGCGCGACTCGACTCGGCGCTGATGCTGCTGTCGGTATTCGCCGGTATCGGCATGTTCGGCGCCTGGGGCATCGTGATCGGCCCGGTGTTGATGATCGTCATCGTCACCACGATCAGCGTCTACCTCTCGGTGTTCAAAGGCGTGCCGATGCAGCGCCACGACGCCGCGGACGAGAAGCCCAAAAGGCGGAACCCGTTCTGGTGGCTGGGCCGTCGCGTCAAAGAGGCCCGCGACGGAAAGGCCGGGGCACAAGCGCCCGACGAGTCGGAGGAGGACTCCGCAGCACCGTCGGCCGGGCGGTGAGGGCCCGGCCTCAGGCCAGCCGCTCGGTGAGGAACTCGATCACCCGTTTGCGCGCCTCGTAGGCGGGATGCCCGTCGGCCTCGCGCACCTGATCGGTGAGCACCGAGTGCGCCATCGGCGAGATGCCGTGCGCATTGCCCTTCGCCGAATCGATCTCGATGACCTCGAACGCGTCGCCGAGGCGCTGTTTGAGCGTGGCGAACCGCTCCCCCGGCGACATCCAGTCCTTGCTGAAGCGCAGCCCGAGCGCGCACAGCCCGTCGTTGGCCGCGCGCTGTTCGACGATCCGCAATTCGGCCTCCGACAGTCCCGGATCGCGCTTGTGGGCGGGGGTGATCGGCAGCGGCAGCGAGGGCTGGCTGAGCACCGGCGCGAGCACGCTGTCGTCGACGGCGGCGGCCAGCGCGAAGCCCCCGGTGAAGCACTGCCCGATCACGCCGACGCCCTTACCGGGGGTGCGGGCGTTGAGGTCGCGGGCCAGCGCGCGCAGATAGTGGGCGACCGGCCGGTCGGCATTGGTGGCGAAGGCGGCGAACTCCTTGGACACACAGCCCTTCGCCAGGACCGGGATGGCGCCGGCGCCGAGCGCCGGTTTCCCCGGGGTACCGAACAGCGAGGGCGCCGCGACGGTGAACCCGTTGTCGACCAGGTGGTTGCCCAGCGCCAGGACATGGGGGTGCAGCCCGGGCATCTCGGGGATCAGCACGACGCCGGGCCCGTCGCCCTTGCGGTACACGTCGTGGGTGTAGCCGGCCGCCGTGAACGGTTCCGCGGACCAGCCGCTGAGGTCGGATTCCGGTGCGGTTCCCGCGGCGCTCATCGCTTCTCCAGCGGCTGCTGCGTCTGCGTCGCCGCCGCCAGCGTGCGGAACTCCTCGGGGCTGCCCGCCCCGGTGATCGCCACCTGCGCCGGACCGGGCAGCCGGGTCGTCCACACCGGCTCGACCCCCTCGCCGCCGCGGTAGACCACCCAGGTCACCCCGTCGACGTCCTCGGCCCCGGCCGGCGCGAGGCCCGGGGTGATCGAGTCGACCAGCTTGTTCTCGTCGGCGTTGCTCTGGGTCAGGCTCAGGTACATGCCGCTGGGCGCGAGATAGCCCACCCGGGACACCACCGCGCGGCTCGACTGGCCGGTCTGCGCGTCGGTGACCCCGGCCTCGATGCCCGAGCGACCGCCGGAGTTGGACTGCCACCCGTCGGGCAGCTTCGGCACCCGGATCGGGACGCCGAGGGCATTGGCGTCAGCCTGCAGCTGCTCGGCCGCGTCGTAGGACGGCGCCGGGCCGGCACTGGGCCCGCGGAACGAACACATGCCCAGCAGACCGGCCAGCACGATGCACGCGACGACCAGCGGGGCGATCGACCAGAACATGTCGCGGCCGTCCTGCAGCACCCGTGGCTTGGCCTCCCGGGGTGCGGGCCCGACGACGCCCGGCTCGCGCGGGGTGGGCTGCGGGGGCTGCCCGGGATCGGTGCTCATAGGTGCCAGTATCCCAGCTGCCAAACGGTGATCGGGTTCTGGGACAATCTGCCCATGACGCCATCGCGCCGCGAAGCTCCCGATCGCAACCTCGCCCTCGAACTGGTCCGCGTCACGGAGGCAGGCGCCATGGCCGCCGGCCGCTGGGTCGGCCGCGGCGACAAGGAGGGCGGCGACGGCGCCGCCGTCGACGCCATGCGTGAGCTGGTCAACTCGGTGTCCATGCGCGGCGTCGTGGTGATCGGCGAGGGCGAGAAGGACAACGCGCCGATGCTCTACAACGGCGAAGAGGTCGGCAACGGCGACGGCCCGGACTGCGACTTCGCCGTCGACCCGATCGACGGCACCACGCTGATGAGCAAGGGCATGCCCAACGCGATCTCGGTGCTCGCGGTCGCCGAGCGCGGCGCGATGTTCGACCCGTCGGCGGTGTTCTACATGAACAAGATCGCCGTCGGCCCCGACGCAGTCGACGCCATCGACATCACCGCCCCGATCGGGGAGAACGTCCGCGCGGTCGCCAAGGTCAAGGGGCTGTCGGTCCGCGACGTGACCGTCTGCATCCTGGACCGGCCGCGGCACGAGCAGCTGATCGCCGACGTCCGCGCCGCAGGCGCCCGCATCCGGCTGATCTCCGACGGCGACGTGGCCGGCGCCATCTCCGCCTGCCGGCCCAACTCGGGCACCGACATGCTGGCCGGCATCGGCGGCACCCCCGAAGGCATCATCACCGCCGCCGCGATCCGCTGCATGGGCGGCGCCATCCACGCCCAGCTCGCCCCCAAGGACGACGAGGAACGCCAGAAGGCGATCGACGCCGGGCACGACGTCAGCCGCGTGCTCAAAACCGAGGACCTGGTGTCCGGGGAGAACGTCTTCTTCTGCGCCACCGGCGTCACCGACGGCGACCTGCTGCAGGGTGTGCGCTACACCGGCGGTGGGTGCACCACCCAGTCCATCGTGATGCGGTCGAAGTCGGGCACGGTCCGCATGATCGAGGCCTACCACCGGCTGTCCAAGCTCAACGAGTACTCCGCCGTCGACTTCACCGGCGACAGCAAAGCCGCCTATCCCCTGCCGTAACCCCACACCCCACGATCCAGAAGGGCATCATGACCGCCGACAGTGCCGTCGAGAACACCGCCGAGACCGAGTACCGCATCGAGCACGACACCATGGGCGAGGTCCGGGTGCCCAAGGATGCGCTGTGGCGGGCGCAGACCCAGCGGGCCGTCGAGAACTTCCCGATCTCCGGGCGCGGTCTGGAGCGCACCCAGATCCGGGCGCTCGGCCTGCTCAAGGGTGCCTGCGCGCAGGTGAACAAGGACCTGGGTCTGCTGGCGCCGGAGAAGGCCGACGCGATCATCGCCGCGGCCAATGAGATCGCCGACGGTCAGCACGACGACCAGTTCCCGATCGACGTGTTCCAGACCGGCTCGGGCACCAGCTCGAACATGAACACCAACGAGGTGATCGCCAGCATCGCCGCGCGCAACGGTGTGACGGTGCACCCGAACGACGACGTGAACATGTCGCAGAGCTCGAACGACACGTTCCCCACCGCCACCCACATCGCGGCCACCGAAGCCGCTGTGCGCCACCTGATTCCGGCGCTGGAGGTGCTGCACGAATCGCTGGCGGGCAAGGCTCGCCAGTGGCGCACCGTGGTGAAGTCGGGCCGCACCCACCTGATGGACGCGGTGCCGGTGACGCTCGGCCAGGAGTTCGGCGGCTATGCCCGCCAGATCGAGGCGGGCATCGAACGGGTCCGCGCGACGCTGCCCCGGCTGGGTGAGTTGGCCATCGGCGGCACCGCCGTCGGCACCGGTCTCAACGCGCCGGAGGGCTTCGGCGCCAAGGTCGTCGAGGTGCTGGTCGATCAGACCAACATCGCCGAACTGCGCACGGCCAAGGATTCTTTCGAGGCCCAGGCCGCCCGCGACGGGCTGGTCGAGGCGTCGGGCGCGCTGCGCACCATCGCGGTGTCGCTGACCAAGATCGCCAACGACATCCGCTGGATGGGATCGGGCCCGCTGACCGGGCTGGCCGAACTGCAACTGCCGGACCTGCAGCCGGGCAGCTCGATCATGCCGGGCAAGGTCAACCCCGTCATCCCCGAGGCCGTCACACAGGTGGCCTGCCAGGTGGTCGGCAACGACGCGGCCATCGCGTTCGGCGGCGCGTCGGGCGCGTTCGAGCTCAACGTGTACATCCCGATGATGGCCCGCAACCTGCTCGAATCGTTCAAGCTGCTGACCAACTCGTCGCGGCTGTTCGCCGAGCGCTGCATCGACGGTCTGATCGCCAACGAGGCGCACCTGCGCGAACAGGCCGAGTCGTCGCCGTCGATCGTGACCCCGCTGAACTCGGCGATCGGCTACGAGGAAGCCGCCAAGGTCGCCAAGGAAGCGCTCAAGGAGCGCAAGACGATCCGCCAGACGGTCATCGACCGCGGGCTGATCGGCGACAAGCTCTCCGAGGAGGAGCTCGACCGGCGCCTCGACGTGCTGGCGATGGCGCGGGTCAAAGACGGCGACTAGTCGCAGCGATTTCGGTGTACTTCGTCGCGGTGAGCGCGACCGGCTACACCGAAATCACTAGGGGACGCGGCGGTCGGTGATCGGGCCTGCCGTCAGGTCGCGCAGCATGCTGGTCAGCGGGCCGCGGTAGGACAGCACCGGGCTGTCGGTGTCGGCGCAGTGCTTGAAGCCGTCACCCATGTCGGCCATGGCCTCGGCCGAGTCGCGTGACGCGGTCCAGCCCAGCTCGGTGCGCGCCCGCGTGGTGTCGAGCAGCGGCACGCTGAACGCCATGTCCAGCCAGCCCTCGTCGATGGGCTGCAGCCGGGCCCGCCAGCTCAGCGCCACCGCCGGCCGCAGCAGCGCCGACGGCACGTGAACGGGCATCGCGCCCAGAGCCTTCGCCATGTCGTCGCGGCGCACCGGGGGTTCGGCCATCAGGTTGAACGGACCGCCGGCGCCGCGCTCGACGGCACGGGCGATCGCGTCGGCGACGTCGTCGGCGTGGATGATCGGGACGACGAGCTCGCGGTCCAGCGGCAGCAGCGGCAGGAACCGAAGCCACCGCGGTTCGACAAACGCCGGCAGCGTGTAGCGACGCAGTCCACCCGCCGCGTCGCGCTGCACGATGAACCCGGGCCGCATCCGCGTGACGGTCATGCCGCCGGGGTGGCTGCGCTCGTACTCGTCGAGGATGGTCTCGGCCGCCGACTTGTGCCGGCTGTACGGCGAGGTGTCGATCCCGGCCGTCGACCACGTCTCGTCGACGTACTGGCCGTAGCGGCCGGCGGCATAGGTGCCGACCGACGACATGTGCACCATCTGCCCGACACCGGCGGCCTGCGCGGCGCGCAGCACCGCCCGGGTGCCGCCCACCCCGACCGCCTCCAGGTAGGACACGTTGCGGGTGGGCTGGAATCCCCACGCCAGGTGCACGACGCAGTCGGCGTCGCCGAACAGCGCCTGCAGCCGGGTGGTCGCATCATGGTCGGCGAGGTCGAGCTGACGCCACTGCGCGGACCGGTAGACACCGGTGGCGGGCGGCTCGCGCCGGGTCACCCCGGTGACGCTGTAACCGCCGGAGTCGGCGAGCCGGCGCAGCAGCGCCGTCCCGACATTGCCGCTGGCCCCGGTGATCACGACGCGTGTGGTCATGATCTGCCCATACCCGTAGCGGGTCCGTTGAATCAGGCGTTCGGGTCTTTGTGCCCTACCGGCGCCGTGCCCGCCGCGGCACCGTGGAGTGATGACCGGCCGACCCGACGAGCAGACGCTGCGCACGGCGCTGGCGTCGGCCGGACGGGCGCCGTCGGTGCACAACACCCAACCCTGGCGCTGGCGGATCCGGCACGGCGAGCTGGACCTGTTCGCCGATCGGGCGCTGCACCTGCCGCACGTCGACCCCGATGGCCGCAACCTGATGCTCAGTTGCGGGGCGGCGCTGCACCACGCCGTGGTGGCGCTCGCCGCGCTGGGCTGGCGGGCCCGCGTGCACCGCTTCCCCGACGCGGCCGATCCCACCCATCTGGCCCGGCTCGACCTCGATCCCGGGCCGGCGTCGGCCACCGACCTCGGCCTGGCGGCGGCGATTCCGCGGCGGCGCACCGACCGTCGGCGCTACAGCGGCCGCGAGGTCTCCCCGGCCGACATCGCGCTGATGGGGGCGCGGGCGGCGCGTGGCGGCGTGTCGGTGCGCCGGGTGGAGTCACTGGCGGGGCTGCACAAAGCCGTCGACGTCGCGGTGCGCCGGCACCTCGCCGATGACGCCTACCTGCGCGAACTGACCACCTGGAGCGGACGCCACGATGCGCTGGCGGGGGTGCCCGCGGCCAACGTGCCGCCGGTCGACCTGCACGCCGCCGTGCCCGGCCGGGTGTTCGCGGGAGCGGCCCCTGCCCGGCCCGACGCCGACGGCCAGGCCGACAACGCCGTCGTGCTGGCGCTGGGCACCCGCGAGGACGACGCGCCGGCGCGGCTGCGCGCCGGCGAGGCGACCAGCATCATGCTGCTGACCGCGACGGCGCTGGGGCTGGCGAGCTGTCCGGTCACCGAACCGCTGGAGGTCGCCGACACCCGAACGACCCTGCGCGAGGACATCTTCGACGACGCCGCCCATCCGCAGATGCTGCTGCGGATCGGCTGGCTGCCCGAGGGCACCGAGCCGCTTCCGCCGACGCCCCGGCGACCACTGACCGGTTGAGCCTCAGGGCAGCGGCGCACTCCACCGCAGCAGCGTGCCGCCGCCGGCGCCACCCTCGACGGTCAGCGAGCCGCCGGCCGCCTGCGCGCGGCTGCGCAGGTTGGCCAGGCCGCTCTCGGTGACCGGCCCGTCGATGCCGCGGCCGTTGTCGGCCACCTCGATGCAGAAGTCGTCGTCGACGGTCACCCGGACCGTCATCTCCGAGGCGCACGCATGCCGCACGGCGTTGCTCACCGCTTCGCGCACCACCGCCTCGGCGTGGTCGGCCAGGGCCGCGTCGACCACCGACAGCGGTCCGACGAACTGCGTGGTGGTGCGCAGGTCCCCGGTCGCGAACTGTCCGACGGCCTCGTCGAGGCGCTGCCGCAGCCGGGTCGCGCCCGGCGCGCCGCCGTGCAGGTCGAAGATCGCGGTGCGGATCTCCTGGATGACGGCCTGCAGTTCGTCGACGCTGCCGGCCAGCCGCTGCTGGATCTGCGCATCGCGGGCCCGGGCCAGCGTGCCCTGCAGCGACAGACCGACCGCGAACAGCCGCTGGATCACGTGGTCGTGCAGGTCGCGGGCGATGCGGTCGCGGTCGGTGAGGATCTCCAACTCCTGCATCCGGCGCTGGGAACTGGCCAGCTGCCAGGCGAGCGCGACCTGATCGGCGAACGCGGCGACCATGTCGAGTTGATCGGCGGTGAAGGGCCGCGCTCCCGGCGGCCGCACCGCCACCAGCACCCCGGCCACGGTCTCGGCGGCGCGCATCGGGACGACGAGCGCCGGTCCGTACCCGGTGTCACCGAGCTGCAGGTGGTCCAGGCGCGCGGATTCCCGCTTGGCGAACGCCTCGCCGACCGGCGAGCCCTCGAGCGTCAGCACCCGGCCCCGGCCGTCCAGTTCACCCGCGGCTTCCACCACCACGAGCGCGTCGACCTCGTCGACGGCCGCCTCGGCGTCGTCGGGCGCCGCGACCAGCGTCCCCGCCGCGTTCATCAACGTCAGCGCCTGCTCGACGACCATCCCGAACACCGAGGCGGGGTCGGCGCCGGAGAGCATGTCGGTGGCGACGTCGCGGGTCGCGGCGAGCCACCCGTGCCGCTCGCGGGCCTGCTCGTAGAGTCGGGCATTGTCGATCGCGATGCCCGCCGCGGCGGCCAGCGCCTGCACCAGCACCTCGTCGTCCTCGCTGAACGGCTGCCCACCTATCTTGTCGGTGAGGTAGAGGTTGCCGAACACCTCGTCGCGGATCCGCACCGGCACGCCGAGGAACGTCCGCATCGGCGGATGGTTGGCCGGGAACCCCACCGACGCGCTGTGGTGACGGATGTCTTCGAGCCGGATGGGGTGCGGATCGTCGATCAGGACACCGAGCACACCCCGGCCCTCCGGCAGATGGCCGATCAGCGCCCGGGTGTCGTCGTCGATGCCCTCGTAGATGAACTCGATCAGCTCGTGGCCGTGGCCGCGCACGCCGAGCGCGCCGTAGCGGGCGTCGACGAGGTGGATCGCGGTGTGCACGATCGTGCGCAGCGTGACGTCGAGGTCCAGTCCGGCGGTGACCACCAGCATCGCGTCGACCAGCCCGTCGAGCCGGTCGCGACTCTCGACGATCTGCCCGATGCGGTCCTGCACCTCACCGAGGAGTTCCCGGAGCCGCAACTGCGACAGCGTCTCGCGCAGCGGGCGCACCTCACGCGCGCCGTCAGAACCGATCGGGCCGCTCACGCCACCAATTTATCGGTCGGTCTGCGGTGGGTGATCGAGCTTGGACACGAACACCGCGGCCTGGGTGCGGCCTTGCATGCCGAGTTTGGCCAGCAGCCGCGACACGTAGTTCTTGACCGTCTTCTCCGCCAGGAACATCCGCGACGCGATCTGCTTGTTGGTCAGCCCCTCGCCGAGCAGGCCGAGCAGCACCCGCTCCTGGGCGGACAGCCCGGCCAGCGGGTCGGCGCGTTCGGCGTCGCCACGCAGCTTGGACATCAGCGCCGCCGCGGCGCGGTTGTCGAGCAGGGACCGGCCGGCCCCGACGTCCTTGATCGCCTTGGCGAGCTCCATGCCCTTGATGTCCTTGACGACGTAGCCGCTGGCCCCGGCCAGGATCGCGTCGAGCATCGCCTCGTCGGAGGTGAACGACGTCAGCATCAGGCAGCGCAGATCGGGCAGCCGGGACAGCAGGTCGCGGCACAGTTCGATCCCGTTGCCGTCGGGCAGCCGGACGTCGAGCACGGCGACGTCGGGCGCCGCGGCCGGGATGCGGGCCAGCGCCTGGGCCACCGAATCGGCCTCACCCACCACGTCGAGGTCCGGGTCGGCGCTGAGCAGATCGATCAGCCCGCGCCGCACCACCTCGTGGTCGTCGACCAGGAACACCTTGACCATCCCGGCTCCCCTCTGCTGTCGATCACCATCTTCGCCGAGACTGCGGTGAGATCACGATTTCTTCCCCGAACCGGATCTCACCGCAGGCTCGATGATGTCAGGGCAGCGCGTTGGGGCTGATCTCCTCGAGCATCTCGGTGACCAGCGCCGCGATCGGCGAACGCTCACTGCGCTGCAGCGTGATGTGCGCGAACAGCGGGTGGCCCTTGAGCTTCTCGATGACGGCCGCGACCCCGTCGTGCCGGCCGACCCGCAGGTTGTCCCGCTGCGCGACGTCGTGGGTGAGCACGACGCGGGAGCCGGTGCCCAGCCGCGACAGCACGGTCAGCAGCACGTTGCGCTCCAGCGACTGCGCCTCGTCGACGATCACGAACGAGTCGTGCAGCGAACGGCCCCGAATGTGGGTCAGCGGAAGGACTTCCAGCATCCCGCGGGACAGCACCTCTTCGAGCACCGCGGGGCTGGCGAGCCCTTCGAGGGTGTCGAACACCGCCTGGGCCCACGGGCCCATCTTCTCGCTCTCGCTGCCGGGAAGGTAGCCGAGGTCCTGGCCGCCGACCGCGTACAGCGGCCGGAACACCACGACCTTGCGCTGGGTGCGCCGCTCGAGCACGGCCTCCAGACCCGCGCACAGCGCCAGCGCCGACTTACCCGTACCGGCCTTGCCGCCGAGCGAGACGATGCCGACCGACTCGTCGAGCAGCAGGTCGAGGGCCACCCGCTGTTCGGCCGAGCGACCCCGCAGCCCGAACACCTCGCGGTCGCCGCGGACCAGCTGCACCCGCTTGGCGGCGTTGACCCGTCCCAGCGCGTGCGAGGTACCGCCCAACAGCCGGACACCGGTGTGGCAGGGCAGATCTCGTGCTGCCGCCAGGTCGATCTCGCCCTCGGCGAACAGCGCGTCGACCTCGTCGCCGGCGACGTCGATCTCGTCCATGCCGGTCCAGCCGGACACCACGACGTCCTGCGCGTGGTACTCGTCGGCGGCCAGGCCGACCGCGCCGGCCTTCACCCGCAGCGGGATGTCCTTGCTGACCAACGTGACGTGCTTACCCTCGGCCGCCAGGTTGGCCGCGACGATCAGGATGCGCGAATCGTTGCTGTCGGTGCGGAATCCGGCGGGCAGCACCGTCGGGTCGCTGTGGTTGAGCTCGACATGCAGTGTGCCGCCCTCGGTTCCGACCGGAATCGGCTGATCGAGACGTCCGTGTTCGAGCCGGAGGTCGTCGAACAAGCGCAGCGCCTGGCGGGCGAACCAACCCAGCTCATGGTGGTGCCGTTTGGCTTCCAACTCACTGATGACCACCAGCGGGACGACCACCTCGTGTTCGGCGAACCGCGTGCAGGCCCAGGGATCGGACAGCAGCACGGAGGTGTCGAGCACGTAGGTCCGGATAGGCGAATCGGTCACGTAGCGCTCCTGGTATCCGCGGGTCCCCCGCGAACCTGTCGGCGGACACTGCGGCACCAGGGCCGGGGCCGGCCCTCTCGTGATCGCAACGATCGGGTACCGCCCGGACAGCAGAGCATGTCGCTAGCCATCGGAGCCGACGCTACTCCCGGGAACGCAACGCCGCCGTGCAGGCGCGCCGCAACGTCGCGAGCAGCGGGTTACGCGTGTGTGAACTGCTGGAGCGCGGCCTCGTCGGCCAGGCCCCAGGCGGTGACCCGGTCGGAGATCGCCGTGCGCAGCTGGTCCCGGTCGAAGATGCCGTGTTCGGCCATCGTGGCGACCTTGTCCTGGTAGGCGTCGATATCTGCGCCGACGACGCCGAGCCCCTCGGCGCGGCGGGCGATCGCGGCGACGGTCTCGTCGCGGTGGGTCTGCAGGCAGTGCGCCACCAGGTTGGCGAAGAACTCCTCGTGGCGCTCCTCGTCGTGGGCGATGCGGGCGATGAGCCGCTTGAGCACCGGTTCCTCGGTCTGCGCTTCGAGGTTGCGGGTGAACACCGCGTGCGCCCGCTCGAAGAACGCCATGAACACCAGCGTCTCGATCTGGTCGTACGTGTCGGCGCGGTAGCCCTTCATGACGTGCTCGACGCGCACGTCCTCGTTGGCGGTCGGGTCGACCTCGCGGGTGACCACCAGGTAGTTGCGCAGCGCGACGGCGTGCAGATGCTCCTCGGCGGTCCACCGGCCGATCCAGCGGCCCCACTTCTCGTCGAGGATGAAGTGCTCGACGAGCTCGCGGTGGTAGCCGGCGAGGTTGTCCTTGGTGATCAGCAGGATCTCGAGCGCGTCGGTGATCTGCTTGGGCAGCGTGACCTGGGACGGGTCCCAGTCGCGCCCGCCGAGGAACGCGAAGTTCTCGCCCTGGTCGAACGGCACGTAGTCGTGCGCGTACCACAGGTCCTCGGAGTCGAGATGACGGCGCAGCTCGGCCTTGACGACCGGCTCCAGCTCGAGAGTCAGCGCGTTAGCAACGGGTTTCTGTGCCATGAAAGTAACTGTAACCCGAATTCACACATGCTCCGAAATCGGGTGGGGCGTGTCACGACCCTCTGCGCGAGCGGTCACCTTCCCCCGCGAGTTCGCGCCAGAGAAAACGTCAGCGGCCGTGCAACTCCCAGTCCTCCAGCCCCTCGTACAGCGGGAACGCCCGCGCCAGTCGCGTCACCCGCTCCCGCAGCTCGGCCACGTCGGCCGCGGCGCCCTGCGCCAGCGCCGCCGCGATGATGTCGGCGACCTCGGTGAACTCCGCATCGCCGAAACCGCGGGTGGCCAGCGCGGACGTGCCGATCCGCAGGCCCGAGGTCACCATCGGCGGGCGCGGATCGTTCGGCACGGCGTTGCGGTTGACCGTGATGCCGATGTCGTGCAGCAGGTCCTCGCCGGCCTTCCCGTCCAGCGGGGAGTGGCGCAGGTCGACCAGCACCAGGTGCACGTCGGTGCCGCCGGTCACCACGCTGACCCCCGCCCCGGCGACGTCGGCGGCCAGCAGCCGCTCGGCGATGATCCGCGCGCCCGACAACGTGCGGGCCTGGCGGTCGGCGAACTCCGGCGTCCCGGCGATCTTGAACGTCACGGCCTTGGCCGCGACCACCTGCATGGCCGGGCCGCCCTGGGTGCCGGGAAAGACCGACGAGTTGAGCTGTTTGGCGTACCGCTGCTTGCCGAGGATCAGCCCGGAGCGGGCGCCGCCGAGGGTCTTGTGCACGGTGGTCGACACCAGGTCGGCGTGCGGCACCGGGTTGGGGTGCAGGCCCGCGGCGACCAGGCCGGCGAAGTGCGCCATGTCCACCCACAGGTGCGCACCGACCTCGTCGGCGATGGACCGGAACGCCGCGAAGTCCAGAGTCCGCGGATAGGCCGACCAGCCGGCGATCAGCACCTTCGGCCGGAACTCCAGCGCGCGGGCACGCACGGCGTCCATGTCGACCAGGCCGGTGACCGGGTCGACGCCGTAGAAGCCCGATTCGTAGACCCGACCGGAGAAGTTCAGCTTCATCCCGTGTGTCAGGTGTCCGCCGTTGGCCAGGTCCAGCCCGAGCAGCCGCTCCCCCGGCGCCATCAGCGCGGCCAGCACCGCGGCGTTGGCCTGCGCGCCGGAATGGGGCTGCACATTGGCGAATTCGGCGCCGAACAGCGCCTTGGCCCGGTCGCGGGCGATGTTCTCGATGACGTCGACGTGCTCGCACCCGCCGTAGTACCGCCGCCCGGGCAGCCCCTCGGCGTACTTGTTGGTCAGCACGCTGCCCTGCAGCTGCAGCACCGCGCGCGGCGCGAAGTTCTCCGAGGCGATCATCTCCAGCGTGTCGCGCTGGCGGCCCAGTTCCCGGTCGAGCAGTTCCGCGATGTCGGGATCGACCTCGGCGAGCGCCGCCGACATGACCGAAGCCTGGAGATCGGGTGTCACAGTCACGGTCGGACAGTGTGACACGCAGGAGCGCGGATGTGGGGGCTACGTCCGGGCCCGGCGATGCCGTTGGAGCGGGCGCACCGACCGGCTCTAGAGGGTCAGCCCCGGGTAGAGCGGGTTGGCGGCCAGCATCTCGGCCGCCGCGGCGTGCACCCGCTCGGCGGTGCCGTCGGCCAGCGTGTACTTGGCCTTGGAGAACCCGGTCGGGCCCGTCGCATTCGGCTGGGTGTTCTTCAGGACGTCGACGACCAGTTCGGCCACCCGGTCGAACTCGGCGGCGCCGAACCCGCGCGTGGTGAGCGCCGGTGTGCCGAACCGGATTCCGCTGGTGTACCAGGCGCCGTTGGGGTCGGCGGGGATCGAGTTGCGGTTAGTGACGACGCCGGCGTCGAGCAGTGCGGACTCGGCCTGCCGGCCGGTCAGCCCGAAGCTGGTGACGTCGAGCAGCACGATGTGGTTGTCGGTGCCGCCGGTGACCAGACGGGCGCCACGCTTGGTGAAGCCCTCGGCCAGCGCCTTGGCGTTGTCGGCGACGCGCTGCGCGTAGGCCTGGAACGACGGCTGGCGGGCCTCGGCGAGGGCGACCGCCTTGGCGGCCATCACATGGGACAGCGGTCCGCCGAGCACCATCGGGCAGCCCTTGTCGACGGCGTCGGAGTACTCCGGCTGGGCCAGCACCAGGCCGCCGCGCGGACCGCGCAGCGATTTGTGCGTGGTGGTGGTCGTGACGTGGGCGTGCGGCACCGGATCCTCGTCGCCGGTGAACACCTTGCCGGCCACCAGGCCCGCGAAGTGCGCCATGTCGACCATCAGCGTCGCGCCGACCTCGTCGGCGATCTCGCGCAGCTTGGCGAAGTTCACCCGGCGCGGGTACGCCGAGTAGCCGCCGACCAGGATCAGCGGTTTGAACTCGCGCGCCGCCGCGGCGAGCGCGTCGTAGTCGAGCAGCCCGGTCTCCGGGTCGGTGCCGTAGCTGCGCTGGTGGAACATCTTGCCGCTGATGTTGGGCCGGAAGCCGTGGGTGAGGTGACCGCCGGCGTCCAGCGACATCCCCAGCAGCCGCTGGTTGCCGAGCTTGTTGCGCAGCGTCTCCCAGTCGGCTTCGGACAGGTCGTTGATGTGCTTGGCGCCCATCTCGGCGAGCTCGGGCGCCTCGACGCGGGTGGCCAGGATCGCCCAGAACGCGACCAGGTTCGCGTCGATGCCGGAGTGCGGCTGGGCGTAGGCGTACGGCGCGCCGAACAGCTCGCGGGCGTGTTCGGCGGCCACGCTCTCGACGACGTCGACGTTCTGGCAGCCGGCATAGAACCGGTGGCCGATGGTGCCCTCGGCGTACTTGTCGCTCAGCCAGGTGCCCATGGTCAGCAGCACCGCCGGCGAGGCGTAGTTCTCGCTGGCGATCAGTTTGAGCGAATCACGCTGGTCGGCAAGTTCTTTGCGGGTCGCCGCGGCGATGCGCGGTTCGACCGACTCGATGACCTGGAGCGCGGCCCGGTAGGCGGCGCTCGCGGTGTCGGCGTACTCGGCGCCGGGGGCGGCGGCCGACGCGGTCACGGGCTCTGCAGTCATGCTGACCAGCCTACGACGCCGTCATACCGCCGACTTCTGCACCATGGTCGTTTTCGGGCGGTTCGAGCAGCCCCCGGGCAGAAATCGGCGCGGCGTGGCTCAGGCGGCCCGCAGCGCCGACGGGATCAGCGGCTCGTCGAGCAGTCGGCCGAACCGCTCGGTGAGCCCGACCCCGGCCGGCCGGTCGTCGAGCCAGCCGCGCAGCAGCCGGTAGCCCTCGACGTAGGTGCTGGTGTAAGCCCGCCACAGCGGCGACGACAGGAACCGCAGCATCTGCCGGGCCCGCTCGTCGTTGACCAGCAGCCACCGCTTGAGGAATGCGACGACGTCGTCGACGTCGCGGTGTTCGTCGTGCAGCATCAGCGCCGCGTCCTGGCGCACATCGGCCAACGCGGCGGTCGCCGCCGACACCGCCTCGGCACGGGCGCCGTCGAACCGCAGCCCCAGATCGGCGTAGATCTCGGCCGCCCAGTCCCCCCACGACGGTCCGACGACGGCGTAGAGCGCGAGGTCGGCCAGGCCTTCGGCCATCAGGCACTGCGGAGTGTTGACCAGGAAGATCGTCTGCTCGGCCTGCCCCTTGCCCGCCACCAGCCCGGCTTCTTTGCGGCAGTGCTCGGTGTGGTGGCCGGGATAGGACTCGTGGGCCACCAGCCGCGGCAGGTTGGCCATCTGCTGTTTGAGGTCGGCGTTGACCGCGACCGTCGAGGTGTAATCGCCCAGGTAGTAGTTGAAGCCCGACCACGGCTTGTCGGTGACGACCTCGTAGGTGATGGTCTCGGTGTCGGGCAGCGGGTAGGTGGCGCGCACGCGGTCGCGCAGGGCACTGGAGAACGCGTGGATGCACTCCTCGAGCCGGGCGGGCGGGATCTCGTCGGCCGTGCGGTGGGCCTGGATCCGGTCGGCGAGCGGGCCGCTGCCGCCCAACGCCTCGTCCAGGGCGAGGTGCGCCTGCCGGTAGGCGTCCGGATCACCCTTGGCGATCCGCACGTCGAAGTAGGCCTCCACCTCGTCGACGAAACCGACCTCCTGGCCTGCGAACTTGCGGCCGGCCAGCGCCAGCGCCCGCAGGTGCGCGGTCAGGTAGTCCGCGCGAGTCTCGTCGAAGCCGCCGGTGCGCGGGGTGGCCGGCACCGCGGCCAGCAGCCGCTCGGCCTGCCGGGCGAGGCCGGCGGGATCGGGCGCCGGTTCGTCGGCCACCAACCTGCGCAGTGCGGGGTCGCCGGTGAAGGAGTCGACGTAGCCGTCCTCGACCCGGTCGAAGCGCAGGCCGAGAAGCAGGTACTCGCGGATCAGGGTGTCGGGCTCCATGACCGCCACGCTAATCGGGTCGCCCCCAACCGTTCACCTCGGAGCCGGTACTGCAAGACTGACTGCCATGGCGCGGCTGAGCGAACCGAGCCCCTATGTCGAGTTCGACCGCACCCAGTGGCGTGCGCTGCGGATGTCGACGCCGCTCAAACTCACCGAGGACGAGCTGCTCAGGCTGCGCGGCATGGGGGAGAAACTCGACATCCTCGAGGTCGAGGAGGTGTATCTCCCGCTCGCGCGGCTGATCCACCTGCAGGTCGCGGCCCGGCAGCGCCTGTTCGCCGCCACCGCGGAGTTCCTGGGTGAGCCGCAGCAGAACCCGGACCGGCCGGTGCCGTTCATCATCGGGGTGGCCGGCAGCGTCGCGGTCGGCAAATCCACCACCGCCCGCGTGCTGCAGGCGCTGCTGGCGCGGTGGGGCAACCACGCCCGCGTCGACCTGGTCACCACCGACGGCTTCCTCTACCCCAACGCGGAGCTGTCCCGCCGGAACCTGATGCACCGCAAGGGCTTCCCCGAGAGCTACGACCGCAGGGCGCTGATGCGCTTCGTCACCGCGGTGAAGTCGGGAGCCGACGTCGCGTGCGCCCCGGTCTACTCGCACCTGCTCTACGACATCGTGCCCGGTGAGGAGCAGGAGATCCGGCACCCGGACATCCTGATCCTCGAGGGCCTCAACGTGTTGCAGACCGGGCCGGCGCTGATGGTGTCGGACCTGTTCGACTTCTCGGTGTACGTCGACGCGCGCATCGAGGACATCGAGGGCTGGTACATCTCGCGGTTCCTGACGATGCGCTCGACGGCGTTCGCCGACCCGGCGTCGCACTTCCACCACTACGCGACGCTGACCGACGAGCAGGCCGTGTTCGCCGCACGCGACATCTGGCATTCGA
Organism: Mycobacterium sp. PS03-16; assembly: GCF_004570325.1. Classification (GTDB taxonomy): domain Bacteria; phylum Actinomycetota; class Actinomycetes; order Mycobacteriales; family Mycobacteriaceae; genus Mycobacterium. The sequence continues at coordinate 29,768 of NZ_SPQO01000002.1, forward strand.
TCAACCGGCCCAACCTGATCGAGAACATCCTGCCGACGCGCCCGCGGGCGACGCTGGTGCTGCGCAAGGACGCCGACCACGCGATCAATCGGTTGCGCCTGCGCAAGCTCTGACCCCCGCTTGTCTCGCGAGCAGACGCAGAAGTGCCCCGAAACGCCGGTTTCGGGGCACTTCTGTGTCTGCTCGGCGGGGAATTACCGCGTCATCCGCCGCCATCCGACGTACTGCAGTTCGGCGAACACCAGCGTGTACACCCCGGTCGCCAGGGTGAGCACCACCCCGAGGGTCGTCATGGTCCACACGTCGGTGACCACGACGGCGACCGCGGCGACCGTGTAGGCGACGTTAGCCGCGATCACCACGGGCCCGGCCCGGCGGACCGACGGCAGCGTCGAGAGCGCGAACACCACGACGCCGTAGCCGATGAAGAACGCGGCCAGCGAGTACTCGATGGCGGTGGTGGTGCCCGACACCTCGGCGAGCCAGCCCGCCAGCGGCAGCGCCGCCACGCCGGCGAGCCCGGTCAGGATCGCGTCGGCGCGCATCGCGGTGCGCAGCAGCCAGTCGGTGGCGGTGCGGGAGGTGGTCAGGACGGTCATCATCTCTCCTTCTGGTGGGTGGATCACTGAGGACGACTGAGGGCCGGATGCGGGGCGTCACGCCCAACCTCGAAACAGCGGCGCCCCGCACCGGCGGCGAGGGATCACGCCAGACGGCGCACCCCGAGGTACTGCAGGAAGGCGAAGGCGATTGTGACGGCGGTGAACGTGACCGTCATGACGACGCCGGCCGGGGTCAACGGCAACCAGCCGCCGATCAGCACCACCGCGACGGCGACCGCGAACGCGACGTTGCCGACGGCCACGCCGACTCCGACGCGCCGGACGTCGGCCACCGCGGCGAGCACGTAGAGCAGGGCGCCGTAGCCGACGAGCGCGGCCCCGCTGATCCACTCGGCCGTCGGCGTGAGGCCGGACAGCCGCGCCAGCGGGTCGGCGGTCATCGCGACCAGCAGGCCGAGCGCCGCGCACAGGGTGGCGTCGGCGCGCAGGGCGAACCGCAGCAGCGAGTCGGTGGAATCGGACAGCGGGCGGGTGACGATGGCGGTCATCTCGGCTCCTCGGCGTTGAGGTCGGCTCGGACACCACCAACGCTGCGCCCAAGGCACTGCCAGATCGACGCCGAACGCTGCCAACTACTGCCAAGCGCAGGTCAGGACCATGAAGTCAGTCGCGCGTGGCCACCAGATCGCTGCGCAGATCGGCGGCGATCACCCGCGCCGCGGCGTTCTGCCAGTTGTGCAGCGAGCGCTGCGGCACCTCGGTCACCAGCCACTGCCATGCGCGGCGCGCGACCGGATCCAGGCCCGCGGGTGTCGCGTTCTGGGCGTAGGCCCGCACGCCCGCGACGTAGGGGAAGTAGAGCGCGTTGTAGTGCCGCCACTGCTCGGTGGTGCCGAAGTCGCCGCCGCCGCGCGGTTTGAGCCGGTCGATGCGCTCGGCCAGCAGGGCGCGCAGTTCGTTGGCCCGCTCCAGCGGCTGGTCGGGCGCGCCGCGGGCGGCCAGCCGGCGGTCGATCACCGGCAGCGCCGTGAGCGGGCTGGCCACCAGTTTGGACAGGTCGCCGTAGTGGCCGAGCGCGCGGCGGGTGAGCCGGGCGAACGTCTCGTCGTCGACGTCGTCGAGCGGATTGCTCGACCGCAGCGGCAGCGCGGCTTCGGTGCGGCGCAGCGCCGCCCGATCGGCCCGCAGATCCGGTGACCGGGAGAACGCCAGCCGGTCGAGCAGCCCGGCCAGCGGGTCGGCGAGCACGTTGATCGCGATCGCCACCGCCAGGCTGGTGAACATCAGCACCATCAGCGTCGTGTGCGGGCCGGTGAACGCCATCCCCAGCAGCACCTGACCGCCGAACAGCACCGCCACCACCGTCGTCGCGACGAATGAGCGGCGCATGTCCGCACGCAGCGCCTGCCCCTCGTCGAACGCATCCCAGATCGCCACCGCCACCCCCAGCAGCGCCACGTCGAAGCCGGTCGACGCCAGCGCCAGCCAGCTCGGCACCAGGCCGAGCGGGATGATCAGGATCGCGTTGCCGAGCGCGAAGAACAGCGTCGCGATGACCAGGAAGCCCACCACCGGAACTGGTCTGACCCCGTGCCGCACCGCCCGCACCATCGCCCCCAGCGAGGACACCGAGATCGCGGCGAACATCACCCAGTGCCCGGTGCGCAGCGGCCCGTCGACGCTGCCGGCCAGCGCCGCGCCCACGAACGCGACCGCGGCGACGGCGGCGATGACAGAGAGCTCGCCGGCCCGGCCGCGCCAGGTGTCGGGCGGCCGGGACAGCTCCAGCAGCACGGCGAACCACGCGATCCCCGGCACCACCACCAGGTAGACCTCGAGCCCGGCCAATTCCTCGGCGCCACTGACCACGCGCACCGCGTCCAGCGCGACGACGGCGGCGAAACTGGTCAGGCCGACCGCGGCCAACACGAGCACAGGCTTACGGGGGTCGCGGGCCAGCAGATACAGACCCAGCCACCAGCTCAGCGCGAAGACCACCGCCGACAGCGCAGCCATGCTCCCAGTGTGGCACGCGCCACGCGGCGCTCAGATGCCGTATCGGCGGTGGCGCAGCGTGTAGTCGCGCAGCGCGCGCAGGAAGTCGACGCGGCGGAAGGCCGGCCAGTACGCCTCGGTGAACCACATCTCCGAGTACGCGCTCTGCCACAGCAGGAAGCCCGACAGCCGCTGCTCCCCCGACGTGCGGATCACCAGGTCGGGGTCGGGTTGTCCGGAGGTGTACAGGTTTTCGCTGATGGCCTCCGCGGTGACGGCCTCGATGAGCTGGTCGCCGGTGGCGCCGTCGGCGAGCCGCTTTCCGAGCAGCGCGCGGACCGCGTCGACGATCTCCTGCCTGCCTCCGTAGGCGACGGCCACGTTGACGTGGAATCCGGCAGCGGCCTCGGTCTGCGTGGACTCGACCGCGTCGCGCAACCGCCGGGCCGGCTCCTCGCCGAGCAGTTCCAGGTCGCCGACGGTACGCACGCTCCACCGATTGGCCGGCGCGCAGATCTCCTCCACCACGCCGGTGATGATCTCGATCAGCTCGGCGAGTTCGTCGGGATCGCGCTGCAGGTTCTCCGTCGACAGCAGGTACACGGTCGCCATCTCGATGCCCGCGGCCTGACACCAGCGCAGCATCTCGGCGATCTTCGCCGCACCGACGCGGTAGCCGTAACTGACGTCCTCGTGACCGGCGTCACGCGCCCACCGCCGGTTGCCGTCGCACAAAACCGCAATGTGGCGCGGCAGTTGTGATTTGGACCGCGTCAGCTCCTGACGCAACCGCATCTCATACAGCCGGTATGCCGGCTCCTTGAGACGCGGGGGAATGATGTCCATGGAGATCCAGACTACTGTGGCGCCCGGGAGTGCCATGTGAGTTGATGGAGGTGCGATGACATCGTCCACGCCCACCAACGCCGACAGGGCGTCCCTCGGCCGGCGTGACGCCGAGGACTTCCCCGAGGCGGTCGCCGAGGGCGTCGCCAATTTCATCGGCAAGCCCCGCGCCCGCGGGTGGATCCACGTGTACTCGGCGGTCGTGGCCGTCATCTGTGGCGCCACACTGGTGTCGGTGTCGTGGGCGGTCGAGTCCACCCGCGCCGGCATCGCGACGCTCATCTACACGCTGACCATCGTCGCGATGTTCGCGGTCAGCGGCACCTATCACCGGGTGAACTGGCGCTCCCCCACGGCCCGCAAGTGGATGAAGCGCGCCGACCACTCGATGATCTTCATCTTCATCGCCGGCAGCTACACCCCGTTCGCGCTGCTGGCGCTGCCCTCGCAGAACGGCATGGTGCTGTTCTGGATCGTGTGGGGCGGCGCGATCGCCGGGGTGCTGCTCAAGTGCTTCTGGCCGTCGGCGCCGCGCTGGGTCGGCGTACCGCTCTACATTCTGCTGGGTTGGGTGGCGGCCTGGTTCATCGGCCCGATCATGGAGGGCGCCGGGGTGGCGGCGGTGGTGCTGCTGATCGTCGGCGGCGCGCTCTACAGCATCGGCGGGGTGCTGTACGCGCTGAAGTGGCCGAACCCGTGGCCGACGACGTTCGGTCACCACGAGTTCTTCCACGCGTGCACGGCGGTCGCGGCGATCTGCCACTACATCGCGATGTGGTTCGCGGTCTTCATGTGATTTCGGTGCAGTCGGTCGCGGCCGGCGCGACCAACTACACCGAAATCACATCGTCTGGACCCCAGTAGGCCTTCATCGACGCGATCAGCCCGTCGCCGGTGAACGTCATCACCTCGATCGGCTCGATGCGCACCTTGGTCTCGCCCATCGTGACCGTGATGGCGAAGACGAACGCCGCCTCATGGCCGCCCGACCGGAAGCTCAGCAGCTCGGTCTGCACCTCGGCGCCCGCGGTCGCCCCGTAGAACCCGGCGATGGCCTGCCGCCCGATGTGCACCTCGCCGCCGCCGACCGGATCCTCCAGCGTGGCGTCCTCGGCGTACAGCGCGGCCACGTCCTCGGCGGTGCCGCTGACGACGGTGTCCAGGTAGCGCTGGACGATGGCCTTCGGGTCCACGGTCATGGCCCGCAGGCTACACGGCGACGCCGAGCGCGGCCGCGAGTTCCTCGCCACCCGTGACTGGCAGGTCGCACGTCCGGCCGCGGCACACATAGGCGGCGTCGGCCCCGCCGACGCGGTCGCGGCCGGCCAGCAGTTCCGAGGAATCCATCGGTCCGCCGACCACCATCGCACCGCCCGGCGCCAGTCGGCGCGCGAGGCGCAGCAGCTCGGACTGCGCCGGGTCGCAAGCCACCGCGATCTGGATCGGGCCGCGCACCGCCGCCTCGGCGACCGCCAGCCAGTGCCCGCCGGAACGTGGCGCGCGTTCGAGGATCGGCGCGGCCGCGGCGAGCGTCGTCTCGGCGGCCTCGGCGTAGCGCTCGGCCCGCGCCGCCGGCGCCAGGTGCGCGGCCATCTGCAACGCCTCGGCGATCGACGATGCCCCCGACGGGGTCGCGCCGTCGAGCGGGTCGGCGGGGCGCAGCATCAGCTGTTCGGCGTCGTCGGCGGTGTCGAACCACCGTCCCGGCCGCTGCGGGTCGGCGAAGTGATCGAGTGCGAGGTCGACCAGCGCCAACCCGGCGTCCAGCCACGACGGCTCTCGGGTCGCCGTGTACAGCGTGAGCAGTCCGGTGGCCAGCGCGGCGTGGTCCTCGAGGATCGCGGCGCTGTCGCCGACGCGTCCCCCGAGGCTCGCGCGGCGCAGCCGGCCGTCGACCAGGTGCAGGTTCAGCACGGACCGTCCGCACGCCTCGGCGGCAGCGAGCAGGTCGGGCCGGTCCAGCGCCACCGCGGCGTCGGCCAGCGCGGTGATCGCCAGCCCGTTCCACGCGGTGACGACCTTGTCGTCGCGGCCGGGTTGGGGGCGGATCGACCGCGCCGCCGTCAACGCCGCGCGGACCCGCTCGAACCGGGCCGGGTCGTCGGGGTCGGTGAGCAGCTGCAGCACCGACGTGCCGTGCTCGAACGTGCCGGCGTCGGTGACGGTGAACAGGTCGGCCGCCCAGCGGGCGTCGTCGGGGTCGAGTACCTCGCGCAGCTGCGCCGGGGTCCACACGTACGTCAGGCCCTCGACGCCGTCGGTGTCGGCGTCCAGCGACGAGGTGAACATGCCGCCGTCGCCCAGGTCCTCGATGAGGAAGCGGGCCGTCTCCCCCGCCACCCGCACGGCGAGCGGGTCGCCGGAGCGGCGGGCCCAGTGCGCGTAGAACCGCAGCAGCAGCGCGTTGTCGTAGAGCATCTTCTCGAAGTGCGGGACCACCCAGGCGTTGTCCACGCTGTAGCGGGCGAAGCCGCCGGCCAGCTGGTCGTAGATGCCGCCGCGGGCCATGGCGGACCCGGTGCGCTGCGCGGCGGCCAGGGCCGCCGCCGAGCCGGTCCGTTCGTGGTGCCGCAGCAGCGCCTCCAGCAGCGCCGAGGGCGGGAACTTCGGCGCACCCCCGAACCCGCCGCGTACGGTGTCCTCGTCGCGCAGCACCCCGGCCACGGCGGAGTCGCACAGTGCGGGACGCACCGGTTCCCCGCCGCCGGGGAGCCCGCCGGCCATCTTGCGCAGTTCGCCGGCGATCTGATCGGAGGCGCTCTCCACCTCGCCGCGGCGCTGGCGCCACGTGTCGGCGACCGCGGCGAGCAGCTGCAGGAACTGGGGCTTCGGGTAGTAGGTGCCGCAGAAGAACGGGCGCCCGTCGGGAGTGAGGAAACACGTCATCGGCCAGCCGCCCTGACCGGTGAGCGCGACGGTGGCGTTCATGTAGACCGCGTCGAGGTCCGGCCGCTCCTCCCGGTCGACCTTGATGCAGACGAAGTCGGCGTTCATCGCCGCCGCCACTTGGGCGTCCTCGAACGATTCGTGGGCCATGACGTGACACCAGTGGCACGCCGCGTAGCCGATCGACAGCAGGACCGGCACGTCGCGGGCGGCGGCCTCGGCCAGCGCCTCGGGCGTCCACTCCCGCCAGTGCACGGGGTTTCCGGCGTGCTGGCGCAGATACGGGCTGGTCGACCCGCCGAGTTCGTTGCCCGCGGGCTCAGCCGGACTCACGCGCGGACTTCCCGGTGTTCGGGGTGTCCGGGTCGGCGTCGAGTTCCACGGTGCCGTCGTCGACGGCCTGATCCGGTTCGGGATGCTCGGGGTCGAAGGACTCCGGCAACCGCTTGAGGTGCTTGTTCATCGACCACACCAGCAGGAACACCGCCACCAGCAGCGCCGCCACGACCAGCAGGCCGAACGGGCTGGCCTTGCCGAAATCGGGCCCGGTGTCGCGGGGCTGTTCCTGGGCGAACAGCTCCGTGGCGACCAGCAGGGCGTCAGTCATCGTCGACCTCGATACCGGCGAACAGGTCGGTCTCGGGGAGGGTGACCGGGACGCGGGAGCGGGCCAGCTCGTACTCCTCGGTCGGCCAGAGCCGTTCCTGCCACTCCATCGGGGTGGCGAAGAAGAAGCTGTTCGGGTCGATCTGGGTGGCGTGGGCGCGTAGCGCGTCATCCCGCCTCGGGAAGTACTTCGCGCACTCCACCCGGGTGGTGACGCGCTTGTCGAAAATGTCCTTGTCCGGGTCCCAGTGCTCGAGCCACTTGGCGAACGGACCCTCGAGGCCGTGCTTGCCGAACTCGTCCTGCAGGAGCTGCATCCGCTGCCGCAGGAACCCGTGGATGTAATACAGCTTCGAGACGTTCCACGGCTCGCCCGCGTCCGGGAACATCCGGTAATCACCGGCCGCCTCGTACGCCGCCAGCGACACCTCGTGGCAGCGGATGTGGTCCGGGTGCGGGTAGCCGCCGGTCTCGTCGTAGGTGGTCAGCACGTGCGGTTTGAACTCGCGGATCACCTTCACCAGCGCCTCGGTGGGGCGCTCCAGCGGCTCGAGCGCGAAACACCCCTCGGGCAGCGGCGGCAGCGGGTCACCCTCGGGCAGCCCGGAGTCGACGAACCCCAGCCAGTGGTGCTCGACGCCGAGGATGTCGGCCGCCTTGGCCATCTCGTCGCGCCGGATCTCGGCCATCCGGCCGTGCACCTCGGGCAGGTCCATCGCCGGGTTGAGGATGTCGCCCCGCTCACCGCCTGTGAGCGTCACCACCATGACGCGGGCGCCCGCGTCGGCGTACTTGGCCATGGTCGCGGCGCCCTTGCTCGACTCGTCGTCGGGATGCGCGTGCACCGCCATCAACCGCAGTTCATTCATCTCTTCTCATCTAACTACGGCGTCATCGCGTCTATGCCCCGGGCCGGTCGGCGTCCGGGCTCGTCTTCGAGGTCGCAGCCGTTGCGCTCTATAGTTCCAGTCCTGTCCCAGCTCTACGACCGACGGGCACCCCTAACGCCATGATCGAACGTCCCGCCGCCCGCTACGGGCGGCAGCGGTTGTCGACCCGGTCGCGCCGGCTGCTGCTGGCCGCGCTCGCGGTGCTGGTCGTGGCGGCCGGGCTCGGGGTGGCCGTGATCGCCTCCCAGCGGTTCGGAGGCCAGGAGGTCGAGGGTGAGTTGGGCGCCTACCGGCTGATCGACGAACAGACCGTGGAGGTGACGGTCAGCGTCACCCGCGAGGACCCCTCACGGCCGGTGGTGTGCATCGTGCGGGCCCGCTCGAAGGACGGCAGCGAAACCGGCAGGCGCGAGGTGCTGGTCGCTCCGTCGGAGCAGGCGACGGTGCAGGTGACGACGGTGGTCAAGACCAGCCGGCCGCCGGCGGTGGGCGACGTGTACGGGTGCGGCACCGACGTCCCGCCCTACCTGGTGGCGCCCTGACCGCACCGCACAACAAACGCCGAACTGCGAATTCGTGAAATTCCGGCGGTACCGCGGTGGTACCATCGACTGGTACACGGTTCCGGCTGGGGCCGTGTATTGCTGCATTTACGCGCATCTTCGCGACGGGGGAGGCGGCAATACACGCCACGAGTCCCCGGCCAGACCCCCACATGACTTTCGTACGCGAAACACAGCGCGAGACAACGACGACAGGAGCGCGACAGACATGACTGATACCCAGGTCACGTGGCTGACCCAGGAGTCATACGACCGGTTGAAGGCGGAGCTCGATCAGCTGATCGCCAACCGTCCGGTCATCGCCGCCGAGATCAACGACCGGCGTGAAGAGGGCGACCTGCGCGAGAACGGCGGCTACCACGCGGCGCGCGAGCAGCAGGGCCAGGAAGAGGCCCGCATCCGTCAGCTGCAGGAACTGCTGAACAACGCCAAGGTCGGCGAATCGCCCACGCAGTCCGGTGTCGCGCTGCCCGGTTCCGTGGTGAAGGTCTACTACGACGGTGACGAGAGCGACACCGAGACGTTCCTGATCGGCACCCGTGAGCAGGCCGTCAACGACGGCAAGCTCGAGGTGTACTCGCCGAATTCGCCGCTCGGTGGCGCGCTGATCGACGCCAAGGTGGGCGAGACCCGCACCTACACCGTGCCCAGCGGCAGCACCGTCCAGGTCACGCTGATCAGCGCGGAGCCCTACCACTCCTGACGCGCCGGCGCCGCCGGTCGCCGGATATTGTCCGGCTATGGCGCAGATCGCAGAGGAACTGCTTCTGCTGCTGCTGGACAACGCCGCCGCGCAACCGGGCCTGGACAAGGCCCGGCGCGATCGGGTGCTGACCGCGGCGGTGTTGTTGGACCTGGCGCATGCCTGTGTGATTCGGCCCGCCGTCGACGGTGACCCCGTCGAGGCGGGCCGTCTCATCGCGTTGACCCCGCAGCGACCCCTGGACCCGGTGACCGAGCCGGCCTTCCGTCTGCTGCAGCGCCGGCCGCTGCGCCCGCAGGCCGCGATCGACAAGCTCCGCCGCACCACCGAGGAGACCCTGCTCGGGCACCTCGAGCGCAGCGGGCAGATCACGCGGGTCCGGTTGCCGGGCAACCGGTTCGGCAAGACCTACGCGTGGCCGCTCACCCACCGCGAACGTGTCGCGCACGCCCGTTCGCAACTGCTCTCGGCGCTGTTCGACCGGCGCCCGCCCGCACCGCCCACCGCGGCGGCGATCACGCTGCTGCACGCGGTCGACGGACTCGGCGCGCTGCTGAGCCTCAACGACCGCGGCTGGCGCTGGGTGCACGGCCGCGCCGGCGAGATCGCGATGGGCAGTTGGGTCGACGAGCAGCCGACGGGCCTGGCCGAGGTGAACCTCGCCGTCACCGCGTCGGCAGTGCGGTCAGCGCTGGCCTAACGCCTGCTCGAGGTCGGCGATCAGATCGGCGGCGTCCTCGATGCCGACCGACAGCCGCACCAGGTCCTCGGGCACCTCCAGCTGCGACCCGGCCGTCGAGGCGTGGGTCATCGCACCGGGGTGCTCGATCAGCGACTCCACTCCCCCGAGCGATTCGGCGAGGATGAAAAGCCCTGTGCGCGCGCAGAAGTCGCGGGCGGCCTGGGCGCCGTCGCGCATCCGCACCGAGACCATGCCACCGAAGCCGCTCATCTGGCGGGCCGCCACCTCATGGCCGGGGTGTCCGGGCAGTCCCGGGTAGAGCACCGACGAGATCGCGGGATGGTCGGCGAGGAACTCCGCGACCTTCATCCCGTTCTCGCTGTGCCGCTGCATCCGCAGCACCAACGTCTTGAGGCCCCGCATCGTCAGGTAGGCGTCGAAGGGGCTGGGCACCCCGCCGGACCCGTTCTGCAGGAACGCGAATGCGGCGTCGAGCTCCTCGTTGTCGGTCAGCAGTGCGCCGCCGACCACATCGGAGTGGCCGCCGATGTACTTGGTGGTCGAGTGCAGCACGATGTCGGCGCCGAGCAGCAGCGGCTGCTGCAGCGCCGGGGAGGCGAATGTGTTGTCCACCAACACCTTCGCGTTGTTGCCGCCGGCGATCTGCGCGATGCCGGCGATGTCGGCGATCGACAGCAGCGGGTTGGTCGGCGTCTCCACCCAGATCAGCCGGGTCTCCGGCGTGATCGCGCCGCGCACCGCGTCGAGGTCGGACAGCGCGACCGCGGTGTAGGTGATGCCCCACTGGGTGAACACCTTGTCGATGAGGCGGAAGGTGCCGCCGTAGGCGTCGTCGGGGATGACGAGATGGTCGCCGGGGCGCAGGAGCGCCCGCAGCGCGCAGTCGGTGGCGGCCATGCCGGAGGCGAACGCGCGGCCGAACCGGGCTTCCTCCACCGCCGCCAGCGCCGACTCCAGCGACTGGCGCGTCGGATTGCCGGTGCGGGCGTACTCGAAGCCGCCGCGCAGCCCGCCGACGCCGTCCTGGGCGAACGTGGAGCTGGCGTAGATGGGGGTGTTGACCGCACCGGTGGAGGGGTCCGGGGCGTACCCCGCGTGGATGGCCTTGGTGGCCAGCCGGTGGCCCTTGCGCTGTTCACTCATAACACCGCCGAGCCTAGCGAAACGCGGTGTAGGAATGGAGCCATGACCGTGCGTATCGACGACCTGCTGGACACCGAGGCGATGCTCGCGCCCGAGGAGCGCGAGCTGCGCCAGACCGTGCGCCGCTTCGGCGAGCAGCGGCTGCGGCCGCATGTGGCGGAGTGGTTCGAGGCAGGCGAGGTCCCGGTGCGTGAGCTGGCCTCGGAGTTCGGCAAGCTCGGGCTGCTCGGCATGCACCTCGAGGGCTACGGCTGCGGCGGCTCGACGGCCACGGCGTACGGCGTGGTCTGCCAGGAGCTCGAGGCCGTCGACAGCGGACTGCGCAGCATGGTGTCGGTGCAGGGCTCGCTGGCGATGTTCGCGATCCACCACCACGGCAGCGAGGAGCAGCGCACGCAGTGGCTGCCTGCGATGGCCACCGGCGACGTGATCGGGTGCTTCGGCCTGACCGAGCCGGACTTCGGCTCCAATCCCGGCGGCATGCGCACCACCGCCCGCCGCGACGGCTCGGACTGGATCCTCAACGGGTCGAAGATGTGGATCACCAACGGCTCGGAGGCCGACATCGCGATCGTGTGGGCGCGGGCCGAGGAGGGGGTGCTGGGCTTCATCGTGCCGGCGGGCACCGAGGGCTTCACGGGGCGCGAGATGAAACACAAGCTGTCGCTGCGCGCGTCGAACACCTCCGAGCTGCACCTCGACGACGTGCGGCTACCCGCCGACGCTCAGCTGCCGCAGGCGCGGGGGCTGTCGGGGCCGCTGGCCTGCCTGTCGGAGGCGCGCTTCGGGATCGTGTTCGGCAGCGTGGGCGCCGCGCGGGACTGCCTGGAGACGACGCTGGACTACGTCGGCAGCCGCGACGTGTTCGACAAGCCGCTGGCGGCCTACCAGCTGACCCAGGCCAAGATCGCCGACATGGCCGTCGAGCTGGGCAAGGCGCAGCTGCTCGCGCTGCACCTGGGCCGCCTGAAGGACGAGGGACGCATCCGGCCCGACCAGGTCAGCTTCGGCAAGCTCAACAACGTCCGGGAGGCGCTGAAGATCGCCCGGCAGTGCCGCACACTGCTCGGCGCCAACGGCATCACGCTGGAGTATCCGGTGCTGCGGCACGCCAACAACCTGGAGTCGGTGCTGACCTACGAGGGCACCTCGGAGGTGCACCAGATGGTCATCGGAGAGGCGCTGACGGGCGTCAGCGCCTTCCGCTGATCCGTCGTTACTGCGTGTAGGGCTGGTGCTGCGGCGCGGCCGGGGACTGCTCGGTCGGCACGCACACCGTCGTCATGATCTTGTCGGCCAGCGTCTGACGCTTGCGGTCCCACAGCGGGAACAGGTAGCCGATGTAGCAGATGACGGCGTCGACGAAGTGGGCGATCTGGCGCACGATCGACATGCCGAATCCGATCGGCTGCCAGGTCTTCTCACTGACCACCTTGAACTTCATCACCGACTTGCCGATGCTCGACCCGGTGGTGCCCTGGCGGTAGCCGTAGTTCCAGATCACGTAGGCCAGCGTCAGCAGCGAGGTGAGGGCCAGCACGATGGAGCCGACGGCGGAGAACGAACTCGCGCACGAGCCGCCGTAGCCGTATTCGCTGTCGACGCAGACGGTGTCCCCGGTGCCGAACGCGATGCCGTAGCCGATGCCCTGCAGGATCAGCACGGGGACGTAATCGATGATGAAGGCCAGCACGCGGGTGAACCACGACGTGTAGGCGTCCTGCGGCAGCACCTGCGCGGGCCCGGTCGGGCCGAAGCCGCTGAATTGCGAATAATTGCCCTGCGGCCCACCGGGATAGCCCGACGGCGGCATATTGCTCTGCGGCGGAGGCGGGTAGCTGCCGCCGCCGGGCGGCGGAGGCGGCGGGTAACCGCCGGGCGGGGGCGGCGGGTAGCCGGATTGCGGCGGCGGCGGATAGTTACCGGGTGATGCCGGCTGATCGGTCATCGGTGTGCTCCTCTTCTCCTAGAGAGCGTGGTCGCCCGCCTTGGGCACGTCTAGATGTATAGCGATCGGAACGGCTCGAAGGGCAGATTTCGCATGAGGAACCAAACCAGCACGACGGTGAGGGTGATCGCCGCCGACCACCGGTGATGCTGCCAGCTCCGGATTCGCCGGCCCGTCAGCCGGCCGTAGGTCCAGGCGACGTACGCCCACAGCAGCAGAACGACCGCGATCGCCGCAACGGCGTTGAAGCGCAGCGCGGCGGCGACATCGAAGTGCATCAGCGAGTACGCCATTCGAAGCGCACCGCAACCGGGGCACGCGATGCCGAACAGCGCCCTGGTCGGGCAGACCGGTAACGGCCCGCCCGGAACTGTCGGGTCGCCGACCCAGAGCGCGACACACGCACATCCCGCCAAGGCGGCCACACCGAGTGGCGCGCCGAGGCGGAACTGCACGAGCGTGTGCCGCAGGGTCATCAAGCGATCAGAAGGTTCCCACGCTGGCCATGCCGCCGATCAGCGCCAGGATCACGTAGACGACGATCACGACCACACCGGCGATGGCGCCCCACATGGAGTACTTCTTGGCGTCCGCCGCGGACTTGTGTGCCTCGTCGTAGCGGCCCTGTGCCCACAGCCCCGACACCTGAGTCGACTTGATGATGGCCACGATGCCCAGCGGAAGACAGCACAGAACCGTCGCCAGGATGGCCCACACGAGATTGTTGTCCGGCGGCGGACCCTGCGGCTGGAATCCCGGTGCGCCGAATCCCGGTGGGCCGAATCCCGGTGCCGGATATCCGCCACCCTGCGGCGGCGGAGGCGGCGGGTATCCACCGGGAGGCGGAGGCGGGTAGTTGCCGGGGGGCTGTGGCGGTTGTTCAGTCATGAACGCCTTCCGATGTGACCGTCAGCTGGAGATGAGCCAGCTAACAGTACCCAGGAAGCCGTAGCGCACAAGGGTTTCGGAACCGATCTTCACCGCGACGAAACGTCGCGCCGACCTGCGTTCGTTTTCGTGCCCGCGCTACCGCCGCGTGTTGCCGTCGGAGAGGAAACCGAGCAGATCGTGGCGGGTGAGCACGCCGACGGGTTTGCCCTCCTCGACCACCATCACCGCATCGCATTCGCGCAGCGTCTTGGCCGCTGTGCTGACCAACTCACCGGCGCCGATCAACGGCATGGGCGGGCTCATGTGCTCGGCGACGGCGTCGGCCAGCTTCGCCCGGCCCTCGAACACCGCCGAGAGCAGCTCCCGCTCGGAGACGCTGCCGGCCACCTCGCCCGCCATCACCGGCGGCTCGGCGCCGACGACCGGCATCTGCGACACCCCGTACTCCCGCAGGATCCCGATGGCGTCGCGCACGGTCTCCGACGGATGGGTGTGCACCAGGTCGGGCAGCGCACCGGACTTGCGCCGCAACACATCTCCGACCGTCGGCTGCTCGATCGAGCCGTCGAGGCGGTTGCGCAGGAAGCCGTAGGACGACATCCACGCGTCGTTGAAGATCTTCGCCATGTAGCCACGCCCGCCGTCGGGCAATAGCACCACGACGAGCGCGTCGGGACCCGCCTTGACCGCGACCTCGATGGCGGCCACCACGGCCATGCCGCAGGACCCGCCGACCAGCAGCGCCTCCTCGCGCGCCAGGCGCCGTGTCATCTCGAAGGAGTCGGCGTCGGAGACCGCGATGATCTCGTCGGGCACCGCCGGGTCGTACGCCGACGGCCAGAAGTCCTCACCGACGCCCTCGACGAGGTACGGCCGGCCCGTGCCGCCCGAGTACACCGAACCCTCCGGGTCGGCGCCGACGATGCGAACCTGCCCGCCGGAGACCTCCTTGAGGTAGCGGCCCGCGCCGGTGATGGTGCCGCCGGTGCCGACGCCGGCCACGAAGTGCGTGACCTTCCCGTCGGTGTCGGCCCAGATCTCCGGACCGGTGGTCTCGTAGTGCGACTCGGGCCCCATCGGGTTGGAGTACTGGTCGGGCTTCCAGGCGCCCTCGATCTCGGCGACCAGGCGGTCGGAGACGCTGTAGTAGCTGTCCGGATGGTCCGGCGGCACGGCCGTCGGGCACACCACGACGTCGGCGCCGTAGGCCTGCAGCACGTTGCGCTTGTCCTCACCGACCTTGTCGGGGCAGACGAAGACGCACTTGTAGCCGCGCTGCTGGGCCACCAGCGCCAGGCCGACGCCGGTGTTCCCGGAGGTCGGTTCGACGATGGTGCCGCCCGGTTTGAGCTGCCCGCTGGCCTCGGCGGCGTCGATCATCTTGACCGCGATGCGGTCCTTGGAGCTGCCGCCGGGGTTGAGGTACTCGATCTTGGCGACGACGGTGCCCGCCCCCGGGGGCACCACCGAGTTCAGCTGAACCAGAGGGGTGTTACCGATGAGCTCACTGACGTGCCGGGCGATCCGCATGACTCCATCGTGTCAGGCCGCCCGAATGGTCACCAGGTGGCCTCTCGGATGTACTCGCCGATCTGGCGCAGCGAGCGCGTCGCCTCGGACACCATGGGCGCGCCCAGCTGGAACACGTGCATCTGACCGGGCCACACCCGGACCTCGACGGGCACGCCGGAGGCGGCCAGCAGGCGCGCGGCCTTGCGGGCGTCGCTGATCAGCACCTCCGAGCCCGACACGTGGATCAGCGTGCGCGGCAGCCCGGGCTCGATGTGGTCGAGCGGTTCGTAGATCTTCTCGGGCTGGCCGTTGATGATGTTGTTCTTACCGGCGTGCTCGATCAGCTCGATCAGCGCGGTGAACGCCTTGGCCGGGAACATCGCGTCGCTGCGCACGTTCGGGTGGTTGGCCCGCGCGGTGTTGTCGATCTCGAACAGCGGCGACATGGTCACGACCGCGGCGGGCGTCTCGGGCTGCAGATCGAAGTGGAGCTTCTCGGCCAGCGCGAGCGACAGGTAGCCGCCCGCCGAATCGCCCGCGAGCACGATCTGGTCGGGCTCGTAGCCCTTGCGCCGCAGCCACTGGTAGGCGTCGTAGCAGTCGTCGACGGCCTGGCCCACCGAGTTCTTCGGGATCATCCGGTAGTTGACCACCAGCACGGGGCTGTCGGCGTACTTGGACAGCGCGGTCACCAGCCGGCTGTGCGAGTTGGCGCCGCAGGTCAGGAAGGCTCCGCCGTGGGCGTAGAGGATCACGCTGCGCTTACCGTCGGCCGGCAGCACGCCGGGAGCGCGGACCAGCTGGGCGGTGCAGTTGGGCAGCGAGATGGTGGCGCGGATGGTGCCGGGCACCGGGCGCAGGACGCGGCAGGCGAAGTCGACGACGCCCCACGGCCACGGCAGTTTCGGCGCCAGGCTACCGATGGTCAGAGTTGGCTTGATCGTCATCAGCGCAGCCAGCGCCATGACTCGCGCGGCGATGCTCGGCCCGTCCTCGTGTACCTCGACCGGCGCACCGTCGCTAACCGGGAAACGCGGCTTCTTATGCGGCCCAGCTGCGCGAATGCCAGCATACGAAGAGCTGGGAACCTTACTCGGTGCGGTCATCGCCACCACCTTCTACGCCGTTGTAGTGCGGGTTGCTCAGCTACTCAGCCAATCTCCGTAACTTAGCTTCGCATCTGTAACCGGTATCACAATGGTCTAAACAAATTTGACCCCGGAGTTGATACCGCACTGTGATCGGCGGTTCAGATTCGCCACGCCGTCGGTCCCTAGACTGGTTCTCGTGGGCTTCCATGCACCGCGTCGGTCGACCGTCGCCCTGGCGGCCGCGGCCACGCTCGCATCCACCGCGTATGTCGGAGCCCGCAACCTGCTGACCGGACAGGCCGACCAGGCCCGCCAGGTGATCCCGAAGGCGTGGGACGTCCCGCCACGGGCGGACGGCGTCTACTCCCCCGGCGGCGGACCGGTGCAGCGCTGGCAGCGGGGTGTCGAATTCGACCTGCACCTGATGATCTTCGGCGATTCCACCGCCACCGGGTACGGCTGCCGGGTGGCTGACGAGGTGCCCGGGGTGCTGATCGCCCGCGGCCTGGCCGAACAGTCCGGCAAGCGGATCCGGCTGAGCACCAAGGCGATCGTCGGAGCCACCTCGAAGGGGCTGTCCGGGCAGATCGACGCGATGTTCGTGGCCGGCCCGCCGCCGGACGCCGCGGTCATCATGATCGGCGCCAACGACATCACCCGGCCCAACGGCATCGGCCCGTCGGCGCGGCGGCTGGGCGCCGGGGTGCGCCGGTTGCGCGCGGCTGGCGCGGTCGTCGTGGTCGGCACGTGTCCCGATTTCGGCGTCATCACCGCGATCCCGCAGCCGCTGCGCTGGGTGACCCGCAGCCGGGGGTTGCGGCTGGCACGCGCTCAGGCGAACGCGGTGCGCGCCGAGGGCGGGGTGGCGGTGCCGTTCTCCGATCTGCTGGCGCCTGAGTTCTACCGGCAGCCCGAGGTGTTGTTCTCCGAGGACATGTTCCACCCGTCGGCGGCCGGGTACGCGCTGGCCGCCAGCCAGTTGCTGCCCGCGCTGTGCGAGGCGCTGGGCGAGTGCGGTCCCGACGGTGCGCCCGCCGACGCGCTGCGCACCCGCGCGGCCGACGTCAGCACGCTGGTGGCCAAGGTCGCCGGCATCACGCGACTGTGGCGTCGCACCACCGGGGTGCCCGCACCCGTGGTGTCGTCGGCAAGCTAGGTTCACAGCTATTCGCAGCCGACTGAGGAGCCGTCATGCCTGAAGCCGTCATCGTCTCGACCGCGCGTTCGCCGATCGGCCGCGCCAACAAGGGCTCGCTGGTCGACATGCGGCCCGATGACCTCGCCGCCCAGATGGTGCGCGCGGCGCTGGACAAGGTGCCGTCGCTCGACCCGCACGACATCGACGACCTCATCATGGGCTGCGGGCAGCCCGCCGGTGAGTCGGGCTTCAACATCGGCCGCGCGGTGGCGGTGCAGCTGGGCTACGACTTCATGCCCGGCACCACCGTGAACCGGTACTGCTCGTCGTCGCTGCAGACCTCGCGGATGGCGTTCCACGCGATCAAGGCCGGCGAGGGCCACGCGTTCATCTCCGCCGGCGTGGAGACGGTGTCGCGCTTCGCCAAGGGCGCCGCCGACGGCTGGCCCGACACCAAGAACCCGCTGTTCGGTGAGGCGATGGCGCGGTCCGACCAATCCGCCGCGGGCGCCGACGAGTGGCACGACCCGCGTGAGGACGGCGCGCTGCCGGACGTGTACATCGCAATGGGCCAAACGGCGGAGAACGTCGTGCTGCACACCGGGATCAGCCGTGAGGACCAGGACCACTGGGGCGTGCGGTCGCAGAACCGCGCCGAGGAGGCCATCAACAGCGGTTTCTTCGACCGCGAGATCTCGCCGGTGACGCTGCCGGACGGCACGGTGGTGAGCAAGGACGACGGGCCGCGCGCGGGCACCACCTACGAGAAGATCAGCCAGCTCAAGCCGGTGTTCCGGCCGAACGGCACGGTCACCGCGGGCAATGCGTGCCCGCTGAACGACGGCGCCGCCGCGGTGGTCATCATGAGCGACACCAAGGCCCGGGAGCTGGGGCTGACGCCGTTGGCGCGCATCGTCTCGACCGGTGTGAGCGGGCTGTCGCCGGAGATCATGGGCCTGGGCCCGATCGAGGCGTCGAAGAAGGCGCTGGCGAACGCCGGGATGAGCATCGGCGACATCGACCTCTACGAGATCAACGAGGCGTTCGCGGTGCAGGTGCTGGGCTCGGCCCGCGCCCTGGACATGGATCTCGACAAGCTCAACGTGTCCGGCGGCGCGATCGCGCTGGGGCATCCGTTCGGCATGACCGGCGCCCGCATCACCGCCACGCTGCTCAACAATCTGCAGACTCACGACAAGCAGTACGGTCTCGAGACGATGTGCGTGGGCGGCGGCCAGGGCATGGCGATGATCATCGAGCGCCTCAGCTGATTTTGCGTTGTCTCTGTACACAGATCGCCGGTTGGCGTGTTTTCACGATCTGTGTGCAGAGTCAACACGCGCGTAGCCGCCACGCCCGCTGCACCCGGTCCAGCACGTCGGACTCGCGAGTGCGTGCCGCAACGCGTACAACGTGCCAACCGACCGCTGCGATGTCCTCCAGGCGTCGAATCTCGTAGGCGAAGAGTTCCTTGGTCGTGCGGTGGTGATCGCCGTCGTACTCGGCGGCGATCATGGTGTCTTCCCACCCCATGTCGAGGTAGTACCTGCGGGCACCGTCGGGGCTGAGCACCGGAATCTGGGTGCGCGGCCGCGGATATCCGGCGCGGATGAGCAGCAAGCGCAGCCACGTCTCCTTCGGCGACTCGGCCCCGGCGTCCACGAGGTCCAGCGTTGTCTCGAGTCGGCGTAGACCCCGGGTGTGCGGATGGCGCATCGCGAGCTGTTGCACGTCCGCCACGTCGAATCGGGTGGCCCGGGCCAGGGCGTCCAGTCGTGCGACTGCTTCGTCGACCCTGCGTCTCCCGATGTCGAAGGCGGTGCGGTCGACCGTGGTCACGGGAAGACCGCCGAGGAGGCAGCGTTCGGCATCAGGAAGCGACGCGGCGTATGTTCGCAGGCCCTCAGGCGGTCGGCTGCGATTGAGGATCATCTCGATGGGCTCGGTGTCGTCAACCCATTTGGCGCCGTGGAGTGCGGACGCGGTCAACCCCGCGAGGACTCCCCGCCGCTGAGACCAGAGCCAGGCGGCCCTCGCGCGCTCGCGCAGCGTCAGTGTGGCGTCGCGGCGGACGTAGACGTTCGGGAAGACGGTGCGGAACTGCGCGCGCAATTGGTGCTTACGGACCAGGCCCGCGTGCAGTGCCTCCGTGCCGACGAAGGGTTGATCGAGCATGACGGCAGATTCGGGCGGTGCACCGACGCGTTCACCCGTTGACTTTGCAGACAGATCGCCGAATGTGGACGAATCACGATCTGTGCACAAAATCAACGTCAACAACACCCAACAAACAGAAAGCCCGGCACCACCGGTGCCGGGCTTCCCTCGCGGGGGCTGCTAGTCGTTCTGGAAGTAACTCAGCAGCCGCAGGATCTCCAGGTACAGCCAGACCAGCGTGACGGTCAGGCCGAGGGCGACGCCCCAGGCGGCCTTCTCCGGCGCGCCGGCGCGGATCATCTGGTCGGCGGCGTCGAAGTCGATCAGGAAGCTGAACGCCGCGAGGCCGATGCAGACCAGCGAGAAGATGATCGCGATGGTGCCGCCGCTGCGCAGGCCCATGCCCTCGCCGCCGCCCACACCGAACATGGCGAGGAGGAAGTTGCCGAGCATCAGCACCAGCACACCGAACATGCCGGCCACGATCATGCGGGTGAACTTCGGCGTCACGCGGATGGCACCGGTCTTGTAGACCACGAGCATGCCGAAGAAGACGCCGAACGTGGCGAGCAGCGCCTGAGTGATCAGCGCACCCGCGCTGCCACCGGCGACGACGACGTTGCCGAACACCCACGAGATGGCGCCGAGGAACAGGCCTTCCAGGCCGGCGTAGGTGAGGACGACGGCCGGGTTGTCCTGCTTGCGGCCGAAGGTGGCGATCAGCACGACGACGAGGCCGCCGAGGCCACCGATGAGGGTGAGCGGCATGGCCAGGCCGGGATTCATGCCGGTCAGGAAGTACGAGACGACGGCGACGGCCGACAGCACGGCCAGCGTGATGCCCGTCTTGGTCACCACGTCGTCGATGGTCATGGGCCGGGCGACGCCGGTCTGCTCCGGGTACTGAGTGGTGTGAGGCTCAGCGTGTACCTGCTGGGCACCGTAGCCGGCGGCTCCGGTACCGAATGTCGCGTATCCGCCCTGCTGCTTCGGCAGGGAGCGGAATACCGGGTTGCTGCTCTCGCGCACCGTCGGGTCCTCTCATAGGTGGTTCGATAGTGACGAACACACGATCAACGATCGACGGCCCGGCGCAAGTTCCCGTGGAGCGGAAATCGTTCACAGGAACTTCCCAGGCCAGTCGAGCGAAACCTTACCCGTCGCGCGCGGCGGGCGGGCAACGATCTACATTGCATATCCGTGGCGGAAAACGAGGATGTCCTAGTAACCGTGGCGAACGGCGTCGGCCACCTCACCCTGAACCGGCCGAAGGCGATCAATTCGCTGACGCACGGCATGGTGACGGCGATGACCGAGGCGCTCGACGGGTGGGAGCGCGACGACAGCGTCCACACCGTGCTGCTGTCCGGCGCCGGGGAACGGGGGCTGTGCGCGGGCGGTGACGTGGTCGCGATCTATCACAGCGCCAAGGCCGGAGGCGACGATGCGCGCCGGTTCTGGTTCGAGGAGTATCAGCTCAACGCGCGCATCGGCCGGTACCCGAAACCGTATGTCGCGCTGATGGACGGCATCGTGATGGGCGGCGGCGTCGGGGTCGCCGCGCACGCAGGCATCCGCGTCGTCACCGACACCACCAAGATGGCGATGCCGGAAGTCGGCATCGGTTTCATCCCCGACGTCGGCGGTACCCACCTGCTGTCCCGGGCGCCGGGCCTACTCGGGCTGCACGCCGCGCTCACCGGCGCGCCCTTCTCCGGCGCCGACGCCATCGCGATGGGGTTCGCCGACCACTTCGTGGCCCACGACGCCCTGCCCGCCTTCGCCGACCGGCTGATCGCCGACGGCGTGGACGCCGCGCTGGCCGCCCACGCGCAGGAACCGCCGGCCAGTCCCCTGCTGGCTCAGCGGGACTGGATCGACGAGTGCTACGCCGGGCACACCGTCGCCGACATCCTCGCCGCGCTGCGCGGACACGACGCCGGGCCGGCCAACGACGCGGCCGAGCTGATCGCGTCGCGCTCCCCCATCGCGCTCGCGGTCACTCTGCGCGCGGTGCGGCAGGCGAAGGACCTGGACACGCTCGAGGACGCGCTGCGCCAGGAGTACCGCACGTCGTGCGCCTCGCTGCGCTCGCACGACCTCGTCGAGGGCATCCGCGCCCAGCTCGTCGATAAGGATCGCAACCCGAAGTGGTCCCCCGCCTCGGTGGCCGACGTCACCGAATCCGACGTCGACGCCTACTTCCAGCCCGCCGACCCCGACGTCACGTTCCCGTAAAGGAGTAGCCATGGACTACGAGACCATCCTCGTCACCCGCGAGGGGCGGGTCGCCACGATCACGCTGAACCGGCCCACGGCGCTCAACGCGCTCAACACCCAGGTGATGACCGAGGTCACCACCGCCGCAGCCGAATTGGACGCCGACGAGAACATCGGCGCGATCGTGCTGACCGGCAGCGAGAAGGCGTTCGCCGCGGGCGCGGACATCAAGGAGATGGCGAGCCTGTCGTTCGCCGACGTGTTCACCGCCGACTTCTTCGCGCTGTGGAACTCCTTCGCCGCGACCCGCACCCCCACCATCGCCGCGGTGGCGGGCTACGCGCTGGGCGGCGGATGTGAGCTGGCGATGATGTGCGACATCCTGATCGCCGCGGACACCGCGAAGTTCGGCCAGCCAGAGATCAAGCTGGGCGTGCTGCCCGGCATGGGCGGTTCGCAGCGCCTCACCCGGGCGATCGGCAAGGCCAAGGCGATGGACCTCATCCTCACCGGCCGCACCATCGGCGCCGAGGAGGCCGAACGCAGCGGGCTGGTGTCGCGGGTGGTGCCCGCCGACCGACTGCTCGACGAGGCCGCCGAGGTCGCCGCCACCATCGCGGGTATGTCGCGCAACGCCGCCCGCATGGCCAAGGAGGCGGTCGACCGCGCCTTCGAGTCCAGCCTGGCCGAGGGCCTGCTGTACGAACGCCGACTGTTCCACTCGGCGTTCGCCACCGAGGATCAGAAGGAAGGCATGGCGGCGTTCAGCGAGAAACGCCCCGCCAACTTCACGCATCGTTAAAGTGCACTGGTGAGCGACGCGGCGGTCATCGAGAAAGCACCTCCGCAGGAACGGCCACCACAGAAGCGGGCGTGGTGGCTGCGCCACTACACGTTCTTCGGCACCGCCACCGGCCTGGTCTTCGTCTGGTTCTCCCTCACCCCCTCGTTGCTGCCCCGCGGTCCGCTGTTCCAGGGACTGGTCAGCGGCGCGGCCGGCGCCGCCGGATACGGCATCGGTGTCTTCGCGGTGTGGCTCGTGCGCTACATGCGCTCGAAACCCGACAGTCCCCGCGCCCCCGGGTGGGCGTGGGTGGTGCTCGTCATCGCCGGCGTCATCGGCCAGGTGCTGATGATCGTGTACTTCCACGTCTGGCAGGACCAGATCCGGGATCTGATGGGCGTTCCGCGCCTGGGCTTTTGGGACCATCCGCTGGCCGCGGTGCTGTCGATCGTCGTGCTGTTCGCGCTCGTGGAGATCGGTCAGCTGGTCCGCATCGTGGTCCGGTTCCTGGTGCGCCAACTCAACCGCGTTGCCCCGCCCCGGATTTCAGCGGTCATCGCGGTAGGACTGCTGCTGGCGCTGACCATCGCGCTGCTCAACGGCGTGGTGGTGCGGGGGGCCATGAGCGCGATCAACAACACGTTCGAGACGATCAATGACGAGACCGACCCGGATTTCGCGGCGCCGGACACCGCACTGCGCTCCGGCGGGCCGCAGTCGCTGGTCAGCTGGGAGTCCCTCGGGCATCAGGGCCGCATCTTCGTCGCCGGCGGCCCGACCGTGCAGGAGCTGACGGCGTTCAACGGCGCCCCGGCCACCGAGCCGATCCGCGCCTACGCCGGCCTCAACTCGGCCGACGGCATCCGCGCGACCGCCACGCTGGCCGCCCAGGAACTGCTGCGCACCGGCGGGCTGGACCGCGAGGTGGTCGCAGTGGCCACCACCACCGGCACCGGCTGGATCAACGAGGCCGAGGCCTCGGCGCTGGAGTACATGTTCAACGGCGACACCGCGATCGTGTCGATGCAGTACTCGTTCCTGCCGAGCTGGCTGTCGTTCCTGGTCGACCAGGAGAACGCGCGCCAGGCCGGGCAGGCCCTGTTCGAAGCCGTCGACCAGCTCATCCGCGAGCGGCCCGAGAACCAGCGGCCCCGCCTGGTGGTGTTCGGGGAGAGCCTGGGCTCGTTCGGCGGTGAGGCGCCGTTCCTGGCGCTCAACAACCTCGTCGCCCGCACCGACGGCGCCCTGTTCTCCGGCCCGACATTCAAGAACACCATCTGGACGCAACTGACGCGCGAGCGCGACCCGGGATCGCCCGAATGGCTGCCGATCTTCGACTCCGGGCAGAACGTGCGATTCGTCTCGCGCCCGGACAATCTCGATCGCCCCGACCGACCCTGGGGCACACCGCGAGTGGTCTATCTGCAGCACGCCTCGGACCCGATCTCGTGGTGGAACCCGGACCTGCTCTTCGCCCGGCCGGACTGGCTGCAGGAACCCCCGGGCTACGACCGCACCGCCCGGATGAAGTGGATCCCGGTGGTGACGTTCCTGCAGGTGTCTGCTGATATGGCGGTGGCGGTCGACGTTCCGGACGGTCACGGCCACCGCTACATCAAGGACGTCGCGAACGCCTGGGCGGCGATCCTGCAGCCGCCGGGCTGGACACCGGAGAAGACCGAACGGCTGCGTCCGCTGCTGCACGCCGACGAGAACAGTTAGCGCACAACGCCTTCGGCCACCAGCGCGTGGTAGCCGCCGATGACGTCGGTGGCGCGGTGCAGCCCGAGCTCCTGCAGTGCCGCGGCGGCCAGGCTGGAGGTGTAGCCCTCCGAGCAGAGGATCACCCATTCGACGTCGTCGGCGACCGCCTGCGGCAGCCGGGCGTCGCTGGTGGGGTCGCAGCGCCACTCGAGCACGTTGCGCTCGATGATCAGCGCGCCGGGCACCTCACCCTCGCGAGCGCGTTGCGCCTGCGGACGGATGTCGACCAGCAGCGCGCCGCGGGCCAGCGCGGCAGGCAGGGCGTGCGCGGGCAGGCGGTTCAGCCGGGCCCTGGCGGCCGCGAGCACCGCGTCGATGCGGCTGGTCATGTCAGGCCTCCGGCGCTTCGGTGAGTTCGGTGCGGTTGCGGCGCAGCGTGTTCCGCGGGGTCACCTCGTAGTAGGACATCGCGGTCAGCGGCGGCGAGTAGGCGTGCACGCTCAGCGTCGGGGTGCTGACGGTATCCGGCGCCCACACCACGTCGTGCACCCAGCCGAGCGGGAACGCCGCCTGGTCGCCGGCGGTCAGCCGGCGACGGCGCAGACGATCACCGGCCCAGCGGGTTTCGGCCAGCGATCCGGACACCACGGTGAGCGCGCCGAGGGAGCCGCCGTGGTCGTGCAGTTCGGTCGACTTCTCGGGCACCCAGCTGATCAGCCAGACGTCGAGTTCGTCGTCACCGGCCAGCCGGGCGTACCAGCGGTCGTCGCGCGGTACCCCGCCGGCGGGCAGCACGTGGTCGTAGCGGCCGCTGAGCACGGCGTCGGCTTCCCGGTCGGTGGCGTGGAGCAGATCAGGCAGCCGCAGCCGGGTCGGCGCGGAGACGGCGGGGACGGCGGCGGGGAGCAGCAGGGTATGCGCAGACGGCATGGAGGAAGCTTTCGTGAGGACGGACGGTGGCGAGGGTGGGCGTCAGGCCCGACAACACTCCACAACCGTGGTCCGCTCCATCACGGCCGCCAGTGTTGCATAGATTGGCGGTATGCGCAGGTACCCCGCAGGCCTTCTCGCGACCCTCGCACTCGCCGGTGCGGCCGCGCTCGCCGGCTGTTCGTCCGGCGGCGACAGCACTCCGGCGACCACGTCGTCGCAGGCCCAGACCACGGCAAGCACGACGGCCACCACCGAGGCGCGCACCGCGGCGCCCGGCGCGGTCGGCACGTCACCCGACGGTGTCACCACCGCGGTGGGGGCGCCCGCGGAGTCCACCGAAGAGGAGTACTTCCAGGCCTGCAACGCCGCCCGCATCTGGCTCACCGAACGCGGTGGCGATCCGAAGACGCAGGTTGAGCCGTATCTGGCGGAGCTGCAGCGCAGTGACTCGGCAGGGCCGGGCACCTTCGGCACGCCGTGGTCGCAGCTGCAGCCGGGCCGGCAGGCGGCGGTCATCGTGGCGGTGGAGGCCGCGGCCGACCAGTTGTGCGGCTGACGGTTCGGATCACGGTGCGCACAACTCCACAGGACGACAGGGCCGGACCGGACCGGCCGTGGCGCCGTCCCGGCGCCGCCCGGTATGCGTTGCACCGGCTCGGGCAGCTGGTGCGCCCGTCGGTCGACGTCCACGAACCCGAACCGGGTGCCGTCCGCATCGACCGCGACGTCGCGGTGCCGACCCGCGACGGCACCGTGTTGCGGGTCAACGTGCATCTGCCGCCCGGCGACGGCCCGCACGCGGTGCTGCTCTGCGCGCACCCCTACGGCAAGGACAACGTGCCGCGGCCCCGGCGCCGTGGCGGCTTCTCGCTGCCGTTCCAGTACCGGGCGCTGCGCCAGACCGGTCGTATCCGGTTCTCGTCGCTGACCAGTTGGGAGGCGCCGGACCCGGCGTGGTGGACGGCACAGGGGTTCGCGGTGATCAACGCCGACCTGCGCGGCGCCGGGCACTCCGACGGCGTCGGCGCGCTGCTGTCGGACCAGGAAGGCGCGGACGTCTACGACCTCGTCGAGTGGGCGGCCACCCAGTCGTGGAGCACCGGCGCGGTCGGCATGATCGGGGTGTCATACCTGGCGATCTCGCAGTGGAAGGCCGCCGCACTGCGCCCACCGCACCTGCGCGCGATCGTGCCGTGGGAGGGCATGACCGACGCCTACCGAGACCTGTTGCGCCCGGGCGGGATCCGTGAGGTCGGGTTCGTGCGGATGTGGAGCAGGGGGCTGCGTCAGGCGCGGCTGGCGTACGACCTGGGTGGCGAGAACGCCGAACGGCCGCTGCGCGACGACTTCTGGCGCTCGCTGGTGCCGCGGCTCGCCGACATCGAGGTGCCCGCGCTGATCTGCGGCAGCTTCTCCGACAACAACCTGCACAGCCGCGGCTCGATCCGGGGTTGGGAGACGATCTCCTCGCCGCAGCGGCACCTGTACACCCATCGCGGCGGGAAGTGGGCGACGTTCTACGCCGACGACGCCCGGCGCGCGCAACTGGCGTTCCTGGACCGTCACCTGCGCGGCGGCGACACGGCCGTCCTGCCGCCGGTCCGGCTGGAGGTGCGGGAGAGCCGCGACCGCGTCGTGGCGGTGCGCGACGCACCGGGCTGGCCGCTGCCGGACACGGTGTGGACGCCGCTGCACCTGTGCGACGACGGGCTGAGCACCGACACCGCACCGGCCGACGGCGCGCTGACATTCGACACCCGCAGCGGCGGCGCGCGGTTCGGATGGACCGTTCCGCGCGACCTCGAACTCACCGGACCGATGGCGGTGCGGCTGTTCGTCTCCGTCGACGGCGCCGACGACGTCGACCTGTTCGTCGGGGTCGAGAAGTGGCGCGCCGGGCGGTTCGTACCGTTCGAGGGCTCCTACGGGTTCGGCCGCGACCGCGTCACCACCGGGTGGCTGCGGGCATCGCTTCGGGCACTCGACGCCCACCAGTCGCGCCCCTTCGAACCGGTGCCGACGTACACGATCCCGGCGCCGCTGGTCCCGGGTGAGGTGGTGCAGGTGGACATTCCGCTCGGTCCCTCGGCGACGCTGTTCCGTGCCGGTGAGCAGGTGCGGCTGGTGGTGGCCGGCCGCTGGCTGTGGCTCCGCAACCCGCTGTCCGGACAGTTCCCCGCGGCGTACGCCCGCGGGCCGCGCGGACGCTGCACGCTGCACTGGGGGCCGGGCCGCGACGCCCGGTTGCTGGTCCCGGTGATCGGCGGCGGCGCACAATGACGCCATGACCAAGCGTGTCGCGCTGGTGCTCGGCAGCGGGGGTGCCCGCGGCTATGCGCACATCGGCGTCATCGGCGAGCTGCGGGAGCGCGGCTACGAGATCGTGGGCCTCTCGGGGTCGTCGATGGGTGCGCTGGTCGGCGGCCTTCAGGCGGCGGGCAAGCTCGACGAGTACACCGAATGGGCGAAATCGCTGACGCAGCGGGCGGTTCTGCGCCTGCTCGATCCGTCCATCACCGCGGCCGGCGTGTTGCGGGCGGAGAAGATCCTCGACGCCGTGCGCGACATCCTCGGTGACGTGTGCATCGAGGATCTGCCGGTCCCCTACACCGCGGTGACCACCGACCTCATCGCGGGCCGCTCGGTGTGGCTGCAGCGCGGCCCGGTCGACGCGGCCATCCGCGCGTCGATCGCGATTCCCGGCGTCATCACCCCGCACGTGCTCGACGGCCGGCTGCTCGCCGACGGCGGCATCCTCGACCCGCTGCCGATGGCGCCGGTCGCCGCGGTCAACGCCGACGTCACGATCGCGGTGAGTCTGGGCGGCAGCGAATCCGGCGGCCGGGCCGAACCCGACGACACCGAGGCGAATCCGACCGCCGACTGGCTGAACCGGTTGCTGCGCAGCACCTCCGCGCTACTGGACTCGAAATCGGCGCGCGCGGTGCTCGATACGCCCGCGGTGCAGTCCATGCTCAACCGGTTCGGGACGGTGGACGCTCCCGACTCCGGGGCCGGCGACGCCGAGGACGGCGAGAGCAGTGCCGACCAGCTGGTCGACGCGGCCCGCGAGATCCCGGTGCCCAAACTCGGCAGCTTCGAGGTGATGAACCGCACCATCGACATCGCGCAGGCGGCGCTGGCGCGTCACACGCTGGCGGCATATCCGCCGGACCTGTTGATCGAGGTGCCCCGCACCGTCAGCCGCAGTCTGGACTTCCACCGCGCCGCCGAGGTCATCGAGGTGGGCCGGGAGCTGGCCCGCGACGCGCTCGACCACTACGAAAAGCCGGAGTTCACGCCGCTGCTCGCCCCCTGAGTCAGCCGAGGAACGCGGCGATCTCGGCAGCCACCCGCCGGCCCTGCACCCGGCCGGCCCGGGCGGACGGGATGCGGCAGGCGGGGTCGAGCGGGTTCGCACCGAACGCGGCCAGCGACTCGTCGTCGGCGAAGACACCGGCCGTCGGCACCGGGAAGGAGTCGACCTCGGCGACCGCGCCGCTGCCGAACGGTGACGGCGACGACCGGCCCGACGGCACCAGGACCACCGCGGCGTCACAGTCGGCGGCGACGGCCATGTTGACCGTGCTGCCCACGCCGCCGTCCATGAACCGCCGCGCGCCGATGGTCACCGGCGGCCACACCCCGGGCACCGCGCAGCTGGCGGCGACGGCGTCGACCAGGCCGACCCCGGCGTCGCGGTCGAAGGTGACCAGTTCGCCGGTGGCGGTGTCGATCGCGGTGATCCGCAGATCCCGCTCCGGCCACCGGTGGACGGGCAGGCGCTGCTCGATCACCGCGCGGCGCACGGGTTCTGGGACTGTGGGGGTGCGCAGCGCGATCTCGCCGATGCGCTGCAGCTTCTCGGTGACCGTGAGGCCGGGTTGCATCATCGCGGTGACGAAGAGGTCGGTGATGCCCTCGATGCTCACCCCGGGATCGATCTCCGCCGACGCCGACGCCAGCTGCCGCTCGTAGAGCGCCGCGATGGTCAGCCCGCTGCCCAGCTGCGCGGCGACGGTCGACCCGGCCGACGTGCCGACCAGGATGTCCGCACCCAACAGCGCGTCGGCGGTGGCGGGCGATTCGTCGGCGATCCCGCACAGCACCCCGGTCTCCCAGGCGATGCCCGCGATTCCGCCGCCGGCCAGCACCAGTGCTCGCGTGGTCACAGCCGGCAGTGTGCCAGGTGGGTTGCCCGACGTTCACCTGAGGTTCCGCCGCGCCGGGG
Source organism: Mycobacterium sp. PS03-16 (assembly GCF_004570325.1). GTDB lineage: Bacteria > Actinomycetota > Actinomycetes > Mycobacteriales > Mycobacteriaceae > Mycobacterium. The sequence goes on from NZ_SPQO01000002.1 coordinate 59,275, forward strand.
TTCGCGTACGGCGCGCAGGGCCGCTGACCGGCCGCCGCGCGGGCCGCGCTCTACCCTGGACCGGTGTCACGCGTCCTTTCGGTCAACATCGCCCGGCCCCGCCCCAACCCCGCCAAGACCACCGCGATCACCGGCATCGACAAGGTGCCGACCGACGCCGCGGTGGCGGTGCGCCCGCCGGGCCCGCTGCGGACGGGGCTGGGCAGCGGCCTGACCGACGACGTCATCGGCAACAAGAAGCTGCACGGCGGGAACGATCAGGCGGTGTACGCCTATGCCCGCGAGGACCTCGACGACTGGCAGTCCACGTGGGACCGCACCCTGAGCAACGGCAATTTCGGCGAGAACGTCACCACCGCAGGCATCGACGTCACCGGCGCCCACATCGGTGAGCGGTGGCAGGTCGGCACCGGCGGTCTGCTGCTCGAGGTCACCTCACCGCGCACCCCCTGCCGCACCTTCGCGGCGTTCATGGACATCCCCGGCCTGATCAAGACGTTCACCGCCGCCGCGGTGCCCGGCGCCTACCTGCGGGTGATCCACCCCGGCACGGTCCGGGCCGGCGACGAGGTGACGGTGCTCGACCGGCCCGACCACGGCATCACGGTCGGGTTCGTGTTCCGCGCGATCACCCGGGAGCGCGATCTGTTGCCGCAGCTGGTCGGCATCGACGCGCTGCCCGGGGACATCAAGACGATGGCCCGCGACCGCAGCGCCAAGCCGGCCTGACACTTCGAAGGGACGACGACGATGACCGACGACCTCACCGGTACCATGCGCGCCGAGCGGTTCTACGCCGAGACGAAACGCGTTGTCCTCGAGGAGGTACCGATCCCCCGGCCCGGCCCCGGTGAGGTCCTGGTCAAAGTGGCGTTCTGCGGCATCTGCCACTCCGACCTGAGCCTGATCAACGGGACCTTCCCGGCGCAGGCGAAGGTGGTCACCCAGGGGCACGAGGCCTCGGGCACCATCGCCGCACTGGGCGCGGACGTGACGGGTTGGGAGGTCGGCGACCGGGTCGTGGTGGCGGCGGGCCGGCCCTGCCTGGAGTGCGCGAACTGCCGGCGCGGCGATGTCGCGAACTGTCTGCAGATCCGGCTGATGGCGTTCGCCTACGACGGTGCCTGGGCGGAATACACCGTCGCCCAGGCCTTCGGCCTGACCCGGGTGCCCGACAACGTGCCGCTCGAGCAGGCCGCGATCCTCGCCGACGCGGTGTCGACGCCGTACGGCGCGGTGGTGCGCACCGGCAAGGTGGGCATCGGTGAGTCGGTCGGCGTGTGGGGTCTCGGCGGGGTCGGCACTCACATCGTGCAGTTGGCGCGTCTGGTCGGCGCGGTGCCGATCGTGGCCGTCGACATCAATCCCGCCGTGCTGGACCGCGCGCTGGCGCTCGGTGCGGATCACGCGTTCGAGTCGACCGATCCGCAACTGCGCGACAAGATCCTGGAGGTGACCGGCGGCCGGGGGCTCGACGTGGCGTTCGATGCCGTCGGGTTGAAGACCACGTTCGAGCAGGGGCTGGACTGTGTGACCGTCGGCGGCCGACTGGTGGCGGTCGGCATGAGCGCCGAGAGCCCGACGGTCGGGCCGACGGCGCTGTTCGGGCTGACCCAGAAACAGGTGCTCGGCCACCTCGGGTACCAGAACGTCGACATCGCCACGCTCGCCACGCTGGTGTCGCGCGGCCGGCTCGACCTCTCCCGGTCGATCAGCGAGATCATCCCGCTCGACGACATCGAGTCGGGTATCGCCCGGCTGGACCGCGGCGAGGGCAACCCGATCCGAATCCTCGTGCAGCCGTAGCGGTTCCCCGCTCACCGCAACGGCGCCGCCGCCCGTCCGCTGATCAGTGGCAGGTCCAGGTAGGTGGCGATGCCCGGCGGCGCCGCGCACACCGCGGGCACGGAGTTCACGCAGTGCGCCGCGGTGGCGACGATGCCGTTGTTGCTCTCCAAGCCGGCCGCGACACTGTCGGGCTGAAACCCCTTGATCACCACCGTGAAATCGGGATTGCCGCGAACCTCCATCTCGTAGCGTTCGCCGGCGTCGCCGAAGCCCCACGGCGGGTCGAGGTGGTCCTGACCCATCAGCCAGTTCACGGTGACGCGCACGACGACCTCGTCGCCGACGAGCGCCTCCCAGTGGAAGCGGCGGCCGGCCACCTGACCCGGTTCGATCGCGCCCATCGGCGATTCGATCGGCGCCGTCGCGACCGAGATCTCCTGAGACGACCGGATCGTCGGGTCGGCGCGGAAACCCATCGTGTCGACGATCATCTTCACCGACTGGATGAAGCCGCCGTCGAGCAGCTTCTGCATGGGACCCGACAGCGCCTTCTCCGGGGTGTCACCGAACCCCATGACGTAGCGCAGCACGTCGGGCGCGTCATAGGTGCGCAGATCCGAGAACTCCTCGGCGCGCACGAATGTCACGCCCGTGGACATGATCGACATGACCAACGGGAACTTCTCGCTGATGCCGCCGGGCGCGATTCCGGTGCCGTGCAGCGTCACCCCGCCGTCGAGCGCAGCCTCGCGCAGCGGTGCGGCCTCCTTCTCGCCCGGGTAGAACCAGCCCACCGGGGTGACGACGTTCTTACCCGACCGCAGCAGCGCGGCGACCTCCTTCGGATCGGGCAGCAGCGGCGAGTAGATGACCGCGTCGGCGTCGAGCGCGAGGATCTCGTCTGCGCTGTTGGTGGCGGTCACGCCCAGCGGACCCGTGCCGGCCAGCTCGCCGACGTCCCGGCCGGCCTTGTCGGTCGAGTGCACCCAGCAGCCCGCCAGCTCGAGGTCGGGATGTTCCAGCACGCCCTTGATCGCCGCGACCCCCACGCCGCCCGTCGCCCACTGCACCACCCGTAACGCCACCGAGCCTCCTCTTGACCCTCGAACTGGAACACGTTCTACTCGATTCTGGCGCGAGCGTGCGGGTCTGTACGCAACACGCCGAGATTGGGCGTACGAATCCGCACGCTCGCCGAACCGGGAAGGTGCGCAGATGCCGCAGAAGGTGTTCGTCGTCGGGGTTGGCATGACGAAGTTCGAGAAGCCGGGCCGCAGAGAAGGCTGGGACTACCCGCAGATGGCCAAGGAGTCGGGCACCAAGGCGCTCGAGGATGCCGGGATCGACTACTCCGAGGTGCAGCAGGGCTTCGTCGGCTACTGCACCGGAGATTCCACGTCGGGGCAGCGGGCGCTCTACGAGTTGGGTATGACCGGTATCCCGATGGTCAACGTCAACAACAACTGCTCGACCGGGTCGACGGCGTTGTACCTCGCGGCGCAGACCATCCGGGGCGGGCTGGCCGACTGCACGCTGGCGCTGGGCTTCGAGAAGATGCAGCCCGGTGCACTGGCCGGCGGCGCCGAGGACCGCGAGTCGCCGCTGGGGCGTCACATCAAGGCGCTGGCCCAGATCGAGGAGTTCGCGCTGCCCGTCGCCCCGTGGATGTTCGCCGCCGCCGGCCGCGAGCACATGCGCCAGCACGGCAGCACCGCGGAGCACTTCGCGAAGATCGGCTACAAGAACCACAAGCACTCGGTGAACAACCCCTACGCGCAGTTCCAGGAGGAGTACACGCTCGACGACATCCTCGGCGCGCGGATGATCTCCGACCCGGTGACCAAGCTGCAGTGCTCCCCCACCTCCGACGGGTCGGGTGCGGCAATTCTCGCCAGTGAGGACTTCGTCGATCGCCACGGACTGGCCGGCCAGGCCGTCGAGATCGTCGGTCAGGCGATGACCACGGATTTCGAGACCACCTTCGACGGCAGCGCGAAGAACGTGATCGGCTACGACATGAACGTCCAGGCCGCCCGCCAGGTGTACGAGCAGTCCGGGCTGGGCCCCGCCGACTTCCAGGTGATCGAGCTGCACGACTGCTTCTCGGCCAACGAACTGCTGCTCTACGAGGCGCTGGGGCTGTGCGGTGAGGGTGAGGCGCCCAAGCTGATCGACAACAACGACACCACCTACGGCGGCCGCTGGGTGGTCAACCCGTCGGGCGGGCTGATCTCCAAGGGACACCCGCTCGGGGCGACGGGTCTGGCGCAGTGCGCCGAGCTGACCTGGCAGCTGCGCGGCGCCGCCGACAAGCGGCAGGTCGACGGCGTCACCGCCGCCCTGCAACACAACATCGGGCTGGGCGGCGCGGCGGTGGTCACCGCCTACCAGCGCGCCGAACGCTGATCGCGCCGCCGCTGCGCGGGAAGGAAATTCCGTTCCCTGGCGATTGGAAGAAGAGGAGAATCGCGAACGAGGGAACGGAGGCCTGCTATGCGTACCAGGTGGGCACTGGCGGCGGCGACGGCGGTATGCGGGGTGATCGCGGCTCCGGCCGGCCTCGCATCGGCCCAGGAGTCGGCACAGGACACGATCAACCGGCTGCAGCGCGACGGGTACACGGTGCACATCGACCGGGTCGGCAGCGCGCCGCTGAGCGACTGCGTGGTGACCAACGTCCGTAACCCCAAGCAGGTGACGTCCTGGTCGCCGATCGACCGGATCGGGCTCGACGACGACTACACGGTGTTCGACCCGGTGGTCGTGAGCCGGTCGGTGTCGATCACGCTGAACTGCGCGGGCTGACAACGCCGAACGACCCGGCCGGGTGACACCCGGCCGGGTCGCTGGCGGCTCGCCCTATGCCGACGCAGGGACTCGCTCCTGCGCCGGTTCTTCGGCGCGCCGATCGTGCGGATGGTCGTCGACCATCGTCAGCTCGTCGAACGGATCGTCGCCGCGCAGCACCGCCTCGACCCGCTCCTTGTCGATGGTCCTGGTCCACGAGCCGACCAGCACGGTCGCCACCGCGTTGCCCGAGAAGTTGGTCAGCGCACGGGCTTCGGACATGAACCGGTCGATCCCGACGATCAGCCCGACGCCGTCGAGCAGATCGGGGCGGTGGCTCTGCAGACCGCCGGCCAGCGTGGCCAGACCGGCGCCGGTGACCCCGGCCGCGCCCTTGGAGGCGACGATCATGAACACCAGCAGGCCGATCTGTTCGGCCAGCGACAGCGGGTCGCCCAGCGCACCGGCGATGAACAGCGACGCCATGGTCAGGTAGATCGCGGTGCCGTCCAGGTTGAACGAGTAGCCGGTGGGCACGACGACGCCGACGGTGCTGCGGTCCACCCCGAGGTGCTCCATCTTCGCGATCAGTCGCGGCAGCGCCGACTCCGACGAGGAGGTCGACACGATGAGCAGGTATTCGCGGGCCAGGTAACGGACCAGCTTGAAGATCGAGACGCCGGCCACCACGCGCATCAGCACCCCGAGGACACCGAAGACGAAGACCACGCAGGTGACGTAGAAGCCGAGCATCAGGCCCAGCAGCTGGGTCACCGCGGTCCAGCCGGTCTGGCCGACCACGTTGGCGATCGCGCCGAACGCGCCGATCGGCGCCAGCCACAGGATCATCACCAGAACCTTGAACACCAGCTTCTGCAGGTACTCGACGCCGCGCAGGATCGGCTCACCGGTGGTGCCCATCGCCTGCAGCGCGAAGCCGACCAGCAGTGCGATGAACAGGGCCTGCAGGACGCTGCCCGCGGTCAGGGACGAGAACATCGTCTCGGGGATGATGCCGCGCACGAAGTCCATGAGACCGCCTGCCTCATGGGCGGTTTCGGCCAGCTCGGCGCCCTTGCCCATGGCGCCCTCGGTGAGCTGCATCCCGGTGCCGGGGTGCAGTACGTTGCCGACCACCAGGCCGATCGCGAGCGCGAACGTCGACATCAGCAGGAAGTACACGAACGCCAGGCCGCCGACCTTGCCGACCGTGGCGGCTTTGCGCACCGACCCGATGCCCAGCACGATCGTGCAGAAGATCACCGGCGCGATCATCATCTTGATCAGGTCGACGAACATGGCGCCGAGCACGCCGACGCTCTTGCCGACCTCGGGTGCAAGGATCCCGACCGCCACACCGGCCAGCACCGCGACGATGACCGCGATGTAGAGCCAGTGGGTGCGGTCGCGGCGGCGGGCCGGTGGATCCGGGACGTCCGGCCGGTCGAGGGTGGTGCTCATGGGATGGTTCCTCCAGGTCGACAGTGAACGTGGTCTGCAAGTAGGTTCGGCGACGGCGTGAGCCAGGTCACGCTTTAGTTCATTTCGTTCAGTCGTGGAGGTGGTGGTGGCCCGCTATCTGCCGCGGTCGCTGGCCGGTCAGGCGATCGCGTTGCAGGTCCTGGTGATCGCGGTGATCGTGATCGCGGGCAGCGCGCTGGCCATCGTCGATGCGCGGCGCGACGGTGACGAGGCGGCCCGCCAGCAGGTCGTCGGCGTCGCCACCGCGCTTGCGGATTCGCCGTCCACGGCCGCCGCCATCGCCTCCGGTCGCGCCACCGAGGTGCTGCAGCCGGTGACCGACGCGGTGCGCGGGCACACCGGCATCGCGTTCATCACGATCATGGCGCCCGACGGCACCCGCTTCACCCACACCGACCCCCGCCAGATCGGCGGGAAGTACCTGGGCACCACGGCTCCGGCGCTGCGCGGCGAGACGTTCTCCGAGGTGTACACCGGCACGCTGGGCCCGTCGATCCGCGCGGTGGCCCCGGTGCGCGACGCGTCGGGGACGATCATCGGCTTGGTGTCGGCAGGGATCACCCAGCAGACGCTGGCGCAGCGCTGGCGGGCGCAGATTCCCACCATCGCCGCGGTCAGCCTTGCGGCACTGGCGGTTTCATCGCTGGGCGTGTGGCTGATCCGGCGGCGGTTGCTGCGCCAGACCCACGGTCTGCGACCCGACGAACTGCGGGTGATGTACGAACACCACGACGCGATCCTGCACTCGGTGTCCGAGGGTTTGATCGTGCTGGACCGCGACGGGGTGGCGCTGGTCAACGACGAGGCCCGCCGCCTGCTCTCGCTCCCGCCCGGCCCGGTGGACCGCGATGCGCTGCCCGCCTTCCTGCGGTCGTCGGATCCCGGTGTGCGCGACGAGGTCCATGTCACCGAGGACCGGGTGCTGGTGGTCAACCGGTCCCCCGTCGCCGGAGCCGACTCGGAGGTGGTGACGATTCGCGACCGCACCGAACTGCAGGGTGCGCTGGGTGAGCTGAGCTCGCTGCAGGTGCTGACCGACTCGCTGCGGGCCCAGGCCCACGAGGCGGCCAACAAGCTGCACACGGTGATCACGATGGTGGAGATGGGCCGCCCCGACGAGGCGGTCACGTTCGCCACCAACGAGCTGGCGCTGTCGCAACGGCTGGTGGACCGGCTGTCCGGCGCGGTCGCGGAGCCGGCGCTGGTGGCGCTGCTGCTGGGTAAGACGGCTCAGGCCGACGAACGGGGTATCGCGCTCACCGTCACCGAGGACACCCACCTGCCGTCGCACACCGACGTGCTGTCGGCCCAAGAGATGGTCACCGTACTGGGCAACCTCGTCGACAATGCGATGGACGCCTGCGACCGTGAGGACCCGTGGATCGAGGTGACCGTGCACCAGGACGACGAACGGCTGCTGATCCGGGTGGCCGACAGCGGACCCGGAATGGATCCGTCCACGTTCGCCCGCGCCATGCAGCGCGGGTACTCGACCAAGACAGGCGACGACCCGGCGCACCACGGGCTCGGGTTGGCCCTGGTGGCCCAGGTGGCGGCCCGCCACCACGGGACCGTCACCGCGGACGTGACGTACGGCTCGGTGGTGACCGTGACGGTGCCGACGGAGGAGGCGTGACCATCTCGGTGTTGATCGTCGAGGACGATGCGCTGATCGCGGAGGCGCACCGGACCTACCTGTCGCGGCTGCCCGGGTTCACGACCACCGCGGTCGCCCACACCGCGCGCGATGCGATGCGCGCGGTGGCCGAAGCGGCGGCCACCGGGCAGCCGATCGATCTCGTGCTGCTGGATCTCGGGCTGCCGGACGCCAGCGGCATCGCGCTGGCCTCGGGGCTGTCGGGCGTGCAGCCCGCGCCCGACATCATCGCGATCACCTCGGAGCGGGACCTGGAGATGGTGCGCGCGGCGGTGTCCCACGGCGCGCTGGCCTACCTGCTCAAGCCGTTCACGTTCGCCGCGTTCCGCGATCGGCTCGAACGGTACCGCCGCTACCGCAGCGCCTTGCCCGCCGGCACCGACGCCGCCAGCCAGGCCGAGGTGGACCGCGCACTCGACGAGCTGCGGCTGGCAACGGACCGGTCGGTCACCCCGAAGGGTGTCGCACCCGCCACCACCGATGAGATCGCCAGGGCGGTACGGGATTCCACGGAGGGCTTGACGGCAGATCAGGTGGCCAAGGCGGTCGGGGTGTCGCGGGTGACGGCCTGGCGCTACCTGGAACGCCTGGCCGACGACGGCACGGTCACCCGCGTGACCGACTACGGCCGTGCCGGGCGCCCGAAGATCCGCTATCTGTGGCGGTGATCTCGCCGGCGGCCCGGCGGGGAATGAAGCGACGGGGCGGGTGACGTTGTCGACGGTGACCCACCGCGCGGTGGGGCACACGTGATGGAAGGCGACGACATGGCGACCATGACCGCGGTGGGTTCGTATCGGGCACTGCCGATCGACGACCCGGATTCCCTGCGCGACCTCGAGGTCGACGTCCCGCAGTTGCGACCGCGTGACGTGCTGGTGCGGGTGCAGGCGGTATCGGTGAATCCCGTGGACGTCAAGCGCCGCAACAGTCTGACATCCAGCCAGACGCCGACCATCCTCGGTTTCGACGCCGCCGGAGTGGTGGAGGCGGTCGGCCCGGAGGTGCGGACCCTGTCGGTCGGCGACGAGGTCTACTACGCGGGGGACATCACCCGCCCGGGCAGCAACGCAGAACTGCAGGCCGTCGATGAACGCATCGTCGCGCGCAAGCCGGAGACCCTGTCGTTCGCCGACGCGGCGGCGCTGCCGTTGACCACGATCACGGCGTGGGAGTCGCTGTTCGACCGTTTCGGCCTGACCGCCGAGTCGAGCGGGGACCTGCTGGTCATGGGCGCCGCCGGCGGCGTCGGCTCGGTGATGATCCAGCTGGCCAAGGCATTGACCGGGGTGCGGGTGATCGCGACGGCGAGCCGCCCGGAATCCGCCGAGTGGGCCCGCCGGATGGGCGCCGATGAGGTGATCGACCACCACGACCTGGCCCCGCAGGCGCGCGCGGTGGCCCCCGCCGGCGTGACGTGGCTGTTCTCGCCGCACTCGCGCGGCAACGTCGACACCTACGCCGAGATCGTCCGCCCGTTCGGCCACATCACCGCGATCGACGAGCCCGAGGGGCTGGATCTGGTGGGCCTCAAGGCCAAGAGCATCGCCTGGCACTGGGAGCTGATGTTCACCCGGTCGATGTTCGAGACCGATGACATGATCGAACAGCAGGAGTTGCTCACGCGCACCGCCGAACTGGTCGACAGTGGCCGGATCCGCAGCACCGTCACGACCACCATCAGCGACTTCAGCGCCGCGGGCCTACGGGAGGCCCACCGCGCCGTGGAGTCCGGTCACATGGTCGGCAAGGCCGTCGTCGTTCGCGGCTGATGCCGGCCGTGGCCGCGGTGGCCGTCAGACCGCGCGGCTGAGTTCCCGCACGTCGGGCCGGGCGATCGGCTCGGTGGCCAGGAAGGGTGTGTACCGCAGCGGCAGCGCCGATCCCGGGACGTCCAGGACGGTGACCGCGCCCGCGTAGTCGGCGACGTAGAGCCGGCGACCGTCGGCACGGACCGCCACGCAGGACGGCCGGCCGTCACCGGTCAGTTCGTCGACGAGCTCGGTGGTGAGCGTGTCGAACACGGCGACCCGGTCGTAGTCGACGACGTAGGCGCGGGTGCCGTCCGGGCTGACGGTGAGCTGGGTGGGCGCACCGCCGACGAGGACGGTGTCGGCCACCTGGTTGGCGGTGACGTCGATGATGTCGATCGAGCCGCCGTGGCGGCGGTCGGAGCGCAGCACGTAGGCCAGGCCCTCGGCGGTCACCGCCAGGTCGCGGATCGGCGAGGCGAGCCGCAACCGGCGCAGCACGCGGCCGGTACCGGTGTCGACGGTGAGCAGCGCGCTGCCGGCCAGCCCGGTGGTCGCGACGTAGAGCCGGCGACCCTCGGCATCGACCGACACCGCGTCCACGCTGGTGCCGGGCCGGTACGGCAGCGTGATGGTGCCGACACGCTCGGCGGTGACGTCGATGACCACGACGTCGGCGCTGTCGTCATCGGTGCGACCGACGAACAGCTTCTTGCCGTCGGCGGTCAGGCTCATCGAGGTGGCGCTGAAGGCCAGCGGGTAGCTGCCGATGACCGCTCCGGCCGCGGTGTCGACCACCATCACCGCGTCGTACTTGGTCGCCGAGATCGCGACATAGGCGCGGTCCTCGGCCACGGCGAGCACCTGCGGCGCCCCGCCGAGTCCGATCAGGTGGCGCGGCGCCAGCGTCTCGGCGTCGAGAACCGAGATCGATCCGTTCCCGTGGTTGGCGGTCACCACCACTCCGGCCGCCTGGTCGACTGCGACATCACCGACGGGTCCGCGCCCGACGGCGACCGCGGCGAGCGTGCTGACCTCGGGGTCGTTCGCGGTCACACCGGCCACCGCGGTGGCGGGTCCGGCGGTCGGCTTCGCAGCGGCCGCGGGCGCGTTCTTACGCGAGAAGATCTTTGCCATGAATGTCGACACCTCCGCCGGTATCACGTGCACCGGCTGTTGTCTTGAGTCGTTATCGCGCCGGAGTGGCGCGGTCTGCGTCGAGTGTAGCGACGGAAATCGGCTACCGATCCCAGGTTTCGACGGCGCCCGCCGCCGAGTTGCGAGGATCCTCAGAGCATGCTTAGAGATTTCTTCGTTATGCCGTTGTTATCAACCGCTGGCAATCAATGAAACTAGCGCTCAACTGCGACTCGGTCGCAGTCCGCAATCAGCGATGATCAAACGTCGAACACCCCGGAAGATCGTTTTCTTACCTTTTGCGGACGAAAGTGAGCGGTAGATCACAGGCGCGCATCGGGCAAATTCCGCCTCGTCGTGGTGTCGCGCGGCCGCGACCGCGGGTATGCGGCTGCGGCCGCCGCCTCCGCGTCCCATAGAACGGGGCCGATCTTCGCTGGACATCGCCCGTTCACTGGGTGGTCTTCGTGGTGAGCCCTCGCACCACACCGGTCACACGAGCGTGAGGCGCAGTGCCGCCGCCGTCTCGGGCCCGACGATCCCGTCCACGGTCAGCCCGGGGGTGCGGCGCTGGAACTCGCGCACCGCGGCCTCGGTGAGGGGGCCGTAGTCGCCGTCCACCTCCAGATGACCGGCGTATCCGGCGTAGCCGTACTTGAGCCGCCGCTGGACTTCGGCGACCTGCGGCCCCCTCGACCCGCGGAACAGCAGGATGTGGGCGTACTGACCGACCGGCACCGGCGGCCGCGGTGGGGGTGCGCCGCCGGTGGGCAGGCCGATCTGGGTCTGGATGTCGCGGCGCAGGACGTCCATGTCGATGGCGCCGGGGTCCCACTTGCCCTGGGCGCGACCGGCGTACTCCTTGTGCCCGATCGTGCGTGCCGCGTCCTGACCGAGGCGGCGGTTGATCGCCGCACAGCTACCCACCAGCGCGACGTACTGGCTGTCGGGCCAGTTCTGCCGGTGCGGCGCGGTCGGCGCGGTTCCGTCGTTGGCGCATTCGATGCCGATCGTGTGCCAGTTGGCCATATTGGTCGGCAGCCACGGGTACATTCCCACACCGGCATGCCAGGCCACCCCCGCCGCGACCACCGTCACGGTGCCGTCCCGGGCGATGTGGAGCTGGGACAGCGGACCGGCGAGGTCCGGCCGGCCGTGGGCGATCGAAGCCGCGGTGGCGTGATCCGATCCGGTGTGGTGCACCATCACGCCGCGGATGTCGCGGAAGTGGCCGTGACCGCGTTCGCGCCAGCCCGGATACTCCGCCACGCGCAGGCCTTCGGCACGCAGTACATCGGAGAGCCAGATCGGATCGCCGGTCCACGGTCCAACCTGAGGCATCCGTTCTCCTTCCGCGTCCAGCGTATTCCCGACCCGAGGCGACCCCGCATGCTACGGGCGGGGCACCGGGCCGGGAAACGCTACTGCAGGAAGCGCTCGGGGGCGTCGAGGCACAGCAGGTCGGGCAGCGCGAACACCGGGACGTTCAGTTCGGCCGACAGCGCGCGGGCGTACTGGCGGGCGATGGTCAGGCCGTCTCGGGCTTCGTCGAAGTCACCGCTGAGATCGACCGCGACACGGCAGCCGAACGTGTCGCTGACCGAGCGGTCGTCGACGTCGGCGCGCAGCACGCCCTCGGGTAACGGCACCGCCGCGACCGCCGACCGGATCGCGGGCGACGTGGCCGCCATGTCGACGTAGACCGATGCGAATGCCTCCACCGGCACATGATGCCCGCCGCCGCGGGGTTGCACCGGGGATCCACCGCGGAGCTACGCGATGTTCACACAACGCTCACCTGCCCGTAGTCGGCCTGCTCATGTGAGCGCGACCGGAGCCCAAGGGGGCCTTGGCCATTCAGCGTCCTGGCACGGCCACCGGCGCCGCCGGGTACGCGGCAGGCACCACGGGCGCCGCCGGTACGGCAGGAACGACGGGTGCCGCGGGCACCCCCGGCGCCGCGGGCAGCACGGGCAGGGCCCGCACCCCCGGGGCGCCCGGAGCGGGAACCGCCGGTGCGGCGGGCAGGCCGGGGACACCCGGCGGGACCGGCGCGGCGGGCGGAGGCGGGGGCGCGACCCCCACGCCGAGCACGCGCAGCATGTCGGGCTTCATGGCCTGCAGCTGGGCGCCCCAGTACCCCCAGCTGTGCGTTCCCGTCGCGGGGAAGTTGAACACCGCGTTGTGGCCGCCGGCGGCCAGGTACTTCTGCTGGAAGTCCTTGTTCGACGAGACCGTGATGTTCTCGAGGTACTGGGCACTGAAGTTGCCGCCGAAGTCGTGACCGTTGTCGAGTTCGCTCATCGTGCCGCTGCCGCAGTAGATCCACAGCGCGGTGTTGTTGGCCGCGAGCCGCGCGACGTTGACGGTGGGATCGTTGCGGCGCCAGGCGACGTCGCTGGTCGGGCCCCACATGTCCTGCGGGTTGAACCCGCCGGCGTCGCGCATGGCGAACCCGATGAGCGTGGGCCACAGCCCACCGGACGGGTTGAGGTAACCCGACAGCGAGGCGGCGAAGATGAACTGCGTGGGGTGCCAGGTCGCCAGGTTGAGCGCCGCTCCGCCCGACATGGACAGCCCCACAACGGCATTGCCGCGCGGGTCCTGACCCCGGTTGGCCGCCAGCCAGCCGGGCAGTTCCTGGGTCAGGAAGGTCTCCCACTTGTATGTCACGGCGCCCGCGTTGTTCCTGGCGGGCTGGTACCAGTCGGAGTAGAAGCTGGACTGGCCGCCGACGGGCATGACCACCGAGATGCCCGACTCGTGGAACCACTCGAACGCGGCGGTGTTGATGTCCCAGCCGCTGGCGTCCTCCTGTGCCCGCAGACCGTCGAGCAGATACACCGAATGCGGTCCGCCGCCCTGGAATTGGACGCGGATGTCGCGGCCCATCGACGGCGACGGCACACTGAGCACCTCGACGGGCAGCCCGTCGCGAGAGTACGCATTCGCCGCAGGCGCGCGCGGCACGCCGATCAGCGCGGGCAGCAGCGCGGCGAGCAGCACCACCGCGAACGCACCCATCCTGGTCGAGCCGAATTCCTGAGCCACCGCTTGTCCACCTCATCTCTCGCGTCCGTGACGTCGGGACGCTAACAGCGGAGGTGGGCCCCGACGCGCGCGCAGCGCGGGCGGTGACCCGCTCGTTATCAACCCTTGTGGTTACCGTGAGGTTCGGGTTCGACGGTGCCGGTGATGCCCATGTCATCCAGCGCCCGCACCACCACCTCGCGCAGCGCCGCCGTGGTGGTGACACCGCCGGGCTGCCAGGCGGCGACGGTGACCGTCACCTGTCCGTTGAGGCGGCAGGATCCGAGAAACAGCAACCCGCCGGACCGGTCGAGGATGGTCGAGGTGATCTTCGGCTCGACGATCCGCGGCGCCATGAACAGGGCATCGGTGCCGTCGGGCCGGTTGACCGCCGGGTCGAGGTCGCCGAGGTTGGAGCAGCCGATCGGCGCACCGCGTTCCACGATCATCGACTCCAGCCGGCGCACCAGCAGCTGGGGCGTCAGCGGGGTCAGCGGCAGGGGGGCGAGCAGTTCGTTGGGGGTGTCCCGCAGCGTCGCGAAGGCCCGCTTCATGTCGCCGCGCAGCACGGTCAGATCGCGGGTGACCGCGACGGGGTCCGCGATCACCCGCGCCTCGGTCAATGCATTGCCCCTGGTGTCGCCCGGACCGCGTTCGCTGACCGGGCACGACAAAGTCACCCGGCCCTGGTCGTCGGTGCGCCCGAGGAGGTGACCGAGCCGCGCGGCCAGCCCGGCGAACAGTGAATTGCTGTTGCCGCCCAACGCCTTCGCGCGCTCATCCCAGTGCGTGATGTCGACCAGGGCGATCGCGCAGGGCGCGACCACCGTGCGGGTCTCCCCCGGTGTGACCTGGGCCCGCGCCGACGACATCGACGAGGCCAGATCGTCTTTCTGGGACCGGGCCACCCGCACGGTCGCCGCGACCGCCCGCCCGAGGTCGGGGACGGCGCGCGCCGCGGCGCGGGCGTCCTCGGCCATGGCGTGCCGCCGGGTGCGCGATGACGGCGGCGGGTAGCCGAGGTCGTGGCGGATGCCCTTCGCGGCGTCCGCGACCGCCAGGCCGATCGCCATGCCGTCGCCGGTGGTGTGCGACACCACCAGGCTGACGGCCGACCCGCCGTCCTCCAGCGGTTGCACGCCCAGGTGCCACTGCGGGCCCCGCTCGGGGTCGATGGGCATATCGGCCCGTTCGTCGGCCCAGGCCCACACCTCGCTGCGGGGCCGGTTCGCGGCGGCGAGGTCGAGGTCGGCGGGTCCGGTGGCGGCCACCCAGCGGTGCCTGCCGAACGGCAGCGGCGACCGTTCCACTCGCCGGCCCAGCAGGCCGTGGCCCAGGTCGCGGTGGAAACGCCGCAGGCCGTCGAGGTCGACGGGGCGGTCGTACACCCACGTGAACTGGATGAGTGGACCCCGCCCGAGCGCCCGCAGGCCGAGGAACGACGCCTGATCGATGTAGGCCAGCGTGTTGTCCACCCGCATCACTCTAATCACGGCGGCAATCTCCACGCGATCTCCACACAACCTCCAAGTACCGCGCTCCCGACTTCGACACCATCGATACCAGTCAAGAAGCGGTGGATCACCAGATCCGCCTTGGCAGAGGGAGTTTCACATGAACGCCATCATCACCCGGCATGCCCCGGCGCTTCGCGCGCTGGTGCTCACGTCGTTCGCCGGCGCGGCCGCGGTCGGCGCGATCCTGCTCGGTCCGGCCGCCCCGGCCTGGGCGGATTCGGCGGCGGGCGCGACCATCAGTCAGCTGGAGGCCACCGGCTTCGACGTCCGCCTCAACCGCCTCGGCAACGCCCCGCTCGACGAGTGCTTCGTCACCGGAATCGGCCGCCCGCAGGAACACAAGCGGCTGACCCTGGTGCAGGGCCGTGACGACGATGACAGCGCGCTGGTGCCGGTGGTCGTCCGGCGCACCATCACCGTGTCACTGGACTGCACCGCCTGAGCGGTCTCCGGCCCAGGCGAATGCGGCCGCGGCGCCACGGCGAACGGATGACCCCGGCGCGCCGGTGTCCTACCGTCGAATCGTCCGACGGTGAAAGGGCTGGCGTATGAGAGTCGGTGTGGTGTTCCCGCAGACCGAGCTGGGCGGGGATCCGGGCGCCGTGCGCGCCTACGCGCAGGCGGTCGAAGGGCTCGGCTTCCGGCACATCCTGGCCTACGACCACGTGGTCGGAGCCGATCCGGACGTCCACGTCGGCTGGACCGGCCCCTACGACATCCGCACCACGTTCCACGAGCCACTGGTGATGTTCGGGTTCGTGGCGGCGGTCACGACGGCGATCGAACTGGTCACCGGGGTGATCATCCTGCCGCAACGGCAGACCGCGCTGGTGGCCAAGCAGGCCGCGGAGGTCGATCTGCTCAGCGGCGGCCGGCTGCGGCTGGGGGTCGGAGTCGGCTGGAACGCAGTCGAATACGAAGCACTCCGTGAGGACTTCGGCACTCGCGGTCCGCGATCGTCGGAGCAGATCGAGGTGCTGCGCCGACTGTGGACCGAGGACACGGTCACCGTCGACGGGAAGTACCACCGCATCACCGGTGCCGGTCTGGCGCCCCTGCCGGTGCAGCGCCCGATCCCCGTGTGGATCGGCGCTGCGTCGGCCCCCGGGTACCGGCGGGCCGGGCGGCTGGCCGACGGCTGGTTCCCCCTCGTGCGGCCGGGTCCGAAGCTGGACGAGGCCCGGGCGGTGGTCGACGGGGCAGCGGAAGCGGCCGGGCGGGACCCCCGGGCGATCGGCATGGAGGGCCGCATCACCTGGCGCGGCGACCTCGACGACGTGGCCGGCGACCTGGCCGCGTGGGCTGCGGCGGGTGCGGATCACGTGTCGGTGAACACCATGGGCGCCGGTCTGGCCACGGTCGACGACCACCTGGCGGTGCTGGCCCGGGTCGCGGACGTCGCGCGCGACTGACCGGGGCCGTCGCATCGTCAGGTGATGCGGTGCGCGCTCGTCATCGGCCCTGGGCCGCCTCGCCGCGCAGGGTCATGACGACGCTGGTCACGGTCGCCGCGATCTTGCCGTCGGAGCGCACCACGTCGCAGGTGTAGTGCGTGATGGTGCGGCCACTGTGGGTGGGCCGAGCGGTCGCGACCAGGGTGTCCACCCAGACCGGGCGCAGGAACGTCGCGCGCAGGTCGATGCTGGTGAACGTCTCCCCCGGATACATCAGCGTGGAGTGCGCGGTGCCGATCGCCGCGTCGGCCAGTTCGACGAGGAATCCGCCGTGCACGGTGCCCTGCTGGTTCCCGTGGCGCGCCGGGTCCACCTCGACCGTCACCGCCGCGGTCCCCGCGCCGACGGCGCTGATCTCGAAGCCCAGCAGCGTGGAGATCGCCGTGGGGTAGCGCATGTGAATCACGTTGTCAGGCTGGGTGATTCCGGTGAGCCGGCGTTGCAGATAGGACAGCACGGGCGGGGCCGCGGCGGGTTCGGACATCGCACTCCCAACGATTCGGACGGTGGTGACGGGTTCGACCGTAGAAACGTGGGATAGTGCAATCAACAAATTGTCCTACGCACAAGTGGGGGCCGCGGTGCGCATCCACCGACACACCGTCGTGGCCGACGAGATCGCAGGACGGATCCGCAGCGGCGCGCTGCCCGCCGGCACGCGGCTGCCCACCCACCGTGACCTGGCCGACCGGTACGGCGTCGCGGTGGCGACCGCGACCAAGGTGTACCGGTTGCTGGCCGACGCCGGACTGGTCGTCGGTGAGCCGGGGCGCGGCACCTTCGTGCGTGACCTCGCCGGCTACTCCGGTCTGGAACCGCGCCGGCGTGCCGACGCGCCAAGGATCGCCGACCTGTCGTTCAACCAGCCGCTGGCCGCCGATCAGGGTGATCAGCTCAGGCGGGCGCTGCGGGATCTGGCCGGCGAGGGCGATCTGGCCGCCCTGCTGATGCAGGACCCTCCCGGCGGGCGCACCCGCGCACAGGCCGCGGTGGCGACCCATCTGCTCGGCCACGGCATCGACGTCGCCCCCGACCGGGTGGTGCTCACCGGCGGAGGTCAGCAGGGGCTCGACGCGATCCTCGGCGCGGTGACCGCACCCGGGTCGGTGGTGGCCGTCGACTCCCTCACCTACCCCGGGATGAAGCTCCTCGCCTCGGCGCGTCGCCTCGACCTGGCGCCGATCCCCGTCGACACCGTCGGGATGGACCTCGACCACCTCGACTGGGTGTGCGCACACCGGCCGGTGACGGTGCTGTATTGCATTCCGACACTCCATAATCCGCTCGGTTTCGTACTCGGCGCCGGGGCCAGGGAGCGGCTCGCCGCAATTGCGCGCCGCCGGGACCTCATCGTGGTCGAAGACGCGGTCTACGCGTTCCTCGAGCCCACTGCCACCCCGCTGCAGACGCTGATCCCCGAGCGGACGTTCTACCTCGGTTCCCTGTCGAAGAACCTGGCGCCGGGGCTGCGTGTCGGGTACGTCGTCACGCCCGCAAGCCGTCGCGGCGCGGTCATCCGTGCGGTCCGCGCCGCGACCTGGGGCACATCGACCATCGCGGCCGCGCTGGCCACCCGGTGGCTGGCCGACGGCACGGTCGAGGAACTCGAGAAGCTCCGCCGCGACGACGCGACCGACCGGCAGCGGCTGGCGCGCGCGGCGCTGACCGGCCTGGACTACCACGCCCACCCCGGCTCCTACATCGGGTGGTTGACACTGCCCGAGGAGGTCCGGGCCGACATCCTCGCCCGCCACCTCGCCGACGCCGGGATCCTCGTCTCCACCGCGGATGCGTTCGCGACCACCGGGCACGTCCCCAACGCGCTGCGGCTCGCGCTGGCCACCCCCGACCCCCGCGACCTCGACCGGGCGCTGCGGCACCTGCGCGCGCTGGTCGCCCGGCACCTGCCCGCGCTTGCCCCGATGACCCGCGCGCAGCGCGCCGACGTGCTGCACTGAGGAGATGGCGCATTCCTTTCTGCGCGGCGCCCTGGCCGCCGCGGCACTGGTGATCGGCGGGTGGACGGCCCCGGTGGCGGCGGCGCAACCGGCGCCCGCCGCGCCGGACTTCGTCTCGCTGTCCGACGTCGACCCGTCGATCCTGCTCGACATCCGCTACGTCACCGGCCACAACTTCACCGGCGACCCGGTCGACGGCTACGAGGCACCGCTGTGTCTGCTCACCCGACCCGCGGCCGAGGCGTTGCGTCGCGCGCAGCAGGGCTTCCTCGCGCAGGGGTACACGCTCAAGGTCTACGACTGCTACCGGCCGCAGCGGGCCGTCGACGACTTCGTCGCCTGGGCGGCCGACCCGGCCGACCAGCGGATGAAGCCGGAGTTCTATCCCCGGGTGGACAAGTCGCAGCTGTTCGCCGACGGCTACATCGCCGACAAGTCCGGACACAGCCGCGGCAGTACGGTCGATCTCACCCTGGTGCGGCTACCGGCACCGCCCCAGCCCGCCTTCGTGCCGGGCCAGCCGCTCGTCGACTGTGCTGCACCGCAACGTTTCCCGGACAACTCGGTCGACATGGGCACCGGCTACGACTGTTTCGACACGCTGGCCCACACGCTCGATCCGCGGATCCAGGGTGACCAGCGCAAGAACCGGCTGCTGCTCAAGGACGGCCTCGCCGCCCAAGGGCTGGAGAACTATCCCAACGAGTGGTGGCATTTCACGTTTCAGCCCGAACCGTATCCGCAGACCTACTTCGACGTCCCCGTCGCGCCGTCGTCGGTGTCGCGGTAGGCGGTAACCGAACCCTCAGGCGACATCGAGCAGCAATGCATCCCGGCCCGGCCGCCACAGCGACGCCGGCACGGCGGCGGCGCCGATGCCGCGCGACGTCGGGGCGGAGACGCCCAGCACGGTCGCGGTGGCGCGGCCCTTGCCGGTCTGGATGCCGACGGTCGCACCGGGCGCGCCGTAGATCCCCGCGCAGTCGTCGCCCGCGCAGGCGCCGGTGGCCGGATCGATACGCCCGGCGAACATGTCGTCGATCCACCCGGCCATCAACGTCTGTGCGGCGGGCGGGTTCTGCGGTGCCGGAAAGCCGGCGACCACGTATGCCGCCAGCTGGATCAGCGGGTTGCCGCCGAGCATCGAGTCCATGTGGACGCCGCGGTCGAGCTCGACGCCGTGGAACTGCCCGGACTGCTCTCGGGCCAGATCGTCGACGATGGTGCTGGTGGAGTTCAGGTAGTTGGTCGGGGCGTGCAGTTCGTAGATCGGCACGTATGCACCCGACTGATCCAGCGCCGCCAACGATGTGGTGACGATGTCGCTGCGCGGCGGCACGCCGTCGAGGGTGACGACGCCTGCGAGGTGGTTCTCCTCGTTACGGGTGCGGACCGCCTGGGCGTAGTAGCCGGCCACACCGACCACCAGGCCACCGCCCAGCGAGTGGCCGGCCATGACGAATTCGGTGGGCAGGACCGCGTCGACGCCGTAATGGTCGGTGTAGCCGGCCTTCACCGCGCTGGCGTTCAGTGCGGCCCGATCCCCGACGAACAGGTCGGCGACGGCGCGGTACATCGGGTCGCCGCCGAGCCAGAAATCGTCCTCGGTGAACGGGTTGGCGCTCAGCGTGGGGGCGACGACGACGCTGTTGGTGCGCTCGGCCAGCATCGCCGCGGTGTAGCTGTACATCCGGCTGTTGGCGAGGAACCCGTGCTGCAGGTAGATCATCCGCTGCGGAGGTTCGTCGCCTTCGGGGAAGTACCAGTCCGCCGTCACGGCACGGCCGTCGATCTTCAGCGTCGCACTGCGCACGGTGACGGTGCTGCCCGGCGGCAGCTGCGGCGGCCCGGTGACGGTCCTGATGACGATGCCGAGCAGGTCGAAGGCCGCCGAGCCGATCGACCGGATCGGCGGAGGCAGCTGCTCGAGGAATCCGAACGGCGCCGGCGCAGGCGGCTGCGGCGTCGGCATCGGCGCGGCGAGGGCACTCACCGCCTCCCGGTCGGACGCACCGAGCGTGCGGGCGGCCCCGCGGCGGTTCTGGCCGGCCGCCGGAAGCTCCTGCGTGACAACGGGGTCGATGAGCGCAGGGGGCTCCTGCTCCGCCCCCGCGCCGGCGGCAGTGTCGTCCGGCTCCGGTGCTTCGGACAGCTCCGGGGTGACGTCCGCGTCGCCGGTTGCCGGGGGCTCGGGGTCCTGGCCGGGCTCCGGCGCGGTCTCCGTGTCGTCGACGTCGTCGGGCTCGAGTTTCTCCTCGGCGTCCTCGTTCTCTGGTTCGGGATCGGCGTCCTCGGCGTCCTCGGCGTCCTCGGCGTCCAAGGACGAATCCTGGTGGGGCGCGGCGTCGGGGTCGTTGTCGGACGGTGCCGCGGAGTCGGCGGGTCCGCTACTGGCGCTCGGCGTACCCGACGCACCCGCGCCGGTGTCGGCGTTCGCCGTTGCGGCGCCGACGAGGGCTGCCGCCGAGACACCTGCGGCGATCGCGCCTGCGCTCAGCCAGAGTGGGATGCGTTCCATCGTGGACCCCCGTCACACGTCGCTGTGCCAGCAACCGGCTGACCGCTTGCTGCGCCGTCAGCACCGGTGAGGATGGTCGCACGGTCGCCGGCGTGTCCGGGGTTGAAGGATCAAGATCGGCGCGAGACCAGTCCCGCGGTCTGGGCCGAGGTCACCACGCGCTCCCAGCCGATCACCGCGGCCGCGATCAGGGCGAGCGCGGTGACCACACCGGTCAGCACCGCCAACTGGCCGCCGACCTGCAGCGTGCCGAGGATCAGGACGGCGGCGACGCCGGCCAGCGCGATCCGGGCCGGGTACGGGGTGCGGGTGCGACCGGTATCGGGCGCGGCGTCGTCGCGGACGCGCGATGGGTCGATCGATGTGGTCATGGGCTCAGCGTGCCCGCCCCTGCTGATGGCGCGCGAAGGCAGTGCTGATGGAATGGCGATGTTTTGCTGTGAGTTTCCGGCTCAGGCCGGCGTCTCGGGCGTCATGCGTTCGCGCAGGCTCTCGTAGATCGGCGGCGACCGGATGAGTTCGGCGGCCAGCACTGCGGCGGCGGTCGCCGCCAGCATCGGGATCGCCACCGACGTGGTGGCGGTCATCTCGATCACGACGACGATGCCGGTGACCGGCGCGCGCACCGTGGCACCGAAGAACGCCGCCATGCCGACCAGCGCCATGGGCACGACGAAGCCGCTCAGATCACCGGCCCACAGCCCGTCGCACACCTCGACGAACAACACGCCCCACAGCGCGCCGACGGCCAGCAGCGGGGCGAAGAGCCCACCGGGCACCATGGCCGAATACGACAGCGGCCCGGCGACCAGCCGCACCAGCAGATAGCCGATGACGACCGGCAGCACGATGTGGTGCCCGCTGAGAATCAACTGGGTCAGCGTGTCACCCCCGCCGACCGCGAGCGGGTAGACGAACATCGCGGCGCCGATGACCGCCCCGATCATCGCCGCCTTCGCCACCGCGGGGATTCGCCGGTACCCGCCGATGTGGTCGAGGAACCACAACGTCAGCCGGTTGTACCCCGCGCCCAGGCATCCGGTCAGCAGCCCGAAGACGACGAACAGCGGCAGCCACTCCAGCGCCGGCGTGTCGATCGCGGCGACGAAGAAGTCGGGCTCGTTGCCGAGCAGCACCCGCATACAGCCGACCGCGGTCGCCCCGGCGAACAGCGTGGCCAGCACCGTGGTCAGCCGGAAGGACTTGGTGACCTCCTCGAGGGCGAACAGGGTGCCGCCGATCGGCGCGTTGAACGCGACCGCGAGGCCGGCCCCGCCCACCGCGGTCTGCATCATGCGGACGTCGGCGTCCGGCAGTTTCGCGCGGCGGGCGGCCTCGGCGCCGATCGCCGCGCCCATGTGCACCGTGGGACCTTCGCGGCCGAGCACCAGCCCCGACCCGATGGACAGCACGCCGCCGATGAACTTGGCGGGCAACAGCAACAGCAGCGGTGGGCGGGCGTCACCCCGGTACACCGCCTCGACGTGCTGGATGCCGCTACCGGCCGCCAGTGGCACGAACCGCACGATCAGCGCCGCCAGCGCCGCGCCGGTCGCCGCGGTCGCCATCGGCACCAGCCACCCGGGGCCGGGCAGCGCGTGCGTCCACTCGACGAGGTCGACGCGTAACCGGTCGGCGTGCTCCAGGCACCAGCGGAACGCGCCGCCGATGAAGCCGATCGCCACGCCGGCCACGACGGCGGTCAGGCAGATCTGGGCCCATCCACGCCGCGACTCGTCCGGTTCGGCGGGACCGTCCACGGTCATGCGGCGGGGGGTCCGGACGGGCGTCGCGCGCAGCCGGGCCCACAACCTGTCTGCACGACCGGGTGCCCTCCTTGGCGTGACGGTGCGACGGGTGTTCAGTCTCGCATCCGGTCGCGCTGGGCCGTCGGACTTCGGTCAGCGCTTCTTCGCGGTCTTCCCGCGGTTGGCCTTCTTGATCGCCGTCACCAGTTCGTCCTTGCTCATGGTCGAGCGGCGCGGGATGTCGAGCTTGCGGGCGACTTCGGTCAGGTGCTTCTTGCTGGCGTTCGCGTCGACGCCCTCGGCGCTCTTCCCTCTGGCGTCGGCGCCACCACCGCGGGCCCGCTCATCCGACGGACCCTTCTTGTCCTTCTTCTCCCAGTGGTCGCCGACCTTCTCGAACGCGTGCTTGAGCGCGCTGTAGGCGACGCGGTGGGCGCGCTCCCCCTCGCCGTACTCCTTCACCGCGGAATCGTGGGCCTTGGCGAAAGTGCGCTGCGCCTTCTTGCCGGACTTCTGCAGTGTGCTCGGCAGCTCTTTGAGCTTGGGCTTGCCGTTCTTCTTCGTCATCGGCACGATGTCGCTCCCTCGCGCGTCGTCGGTCGGTCGGGCGGTACCTGTCGCGGTACCCGATATCACGATCGGCAAACACCACGTCGCCGCGGCGCGCGCGGCACCACCTGCGGTCTGGCCCCAGAGCCGCTGCGGGACAGGCATATTCGTCGCGGCTGCCGGACCGTGCTTCACCAGGCCGATGGCGGGGAATAGCCTTGAGGTGATGAGCCAGGAACGACCCAAGGTACTGATCATCGGCGGCGGATTCGGCGGCCTGTTCTGCGCCCGCCGGCTGGCCCGCGCCGATGTCGACGTCACGGTGCTCGACCGCTCGGCCGGCCACCTGTTCCAGCCGCTGCTCTACCAGTGCGCCACGGGGAAGCTGAGCATCGGGCACATCAGCCGGCCGCTGCGTGAGGAGTTCGCGCGCCATCCCAACATCAGGACGCTGCTGGGTGAGGCGATCGAGCTGGAGCCGCAGGCCCGTACCGTGACCGCGCTGCGTCCCGACGAGACGACGTTCACCGTCGACTACGACGTGCTGATCATCGCGGCGGGTATGCGGCAGTCCTACCTCGGCAACGAGCACTTCGCCGAGTGGGCGCCGGGCATGAAGACCCTCGACGACGCGCTGGAGATCCGCCAGCGCGTGTTCACCGCCTTCGAGATCGCCGAGACGTTGCCGCCGGGCCCCGAGCGGACCAGCTGGCTGACCTTCGCGGTGGCCGGTGGCGGCCCGACGGGCGTGGAGCTCGCCGGGCAGATCCGCGAAATGGCCACGCGCACACTGGCGTGCGAGTTCCACAGCATTCAGCCCCAGGAGGCCCGGGTGCTGCTGTTCGACGGCGGCGACCGGGTCCTCAAGACCTTCGCCCCGCACCTGGCGACCAAGGCCACCGAGACGCTGCGCGAACTCGGCGTCGAGATGCACTTCGGGGTCCACGTCACCGACGTGCGCCGCGACGGCGTCACCGTCACCCCGAAGAAGGGCGGTCCGGCCCGGGAGTTCGCCACCCGCACGGTGCTGTGGACGGCCGGCGTGGAAGCCGTGCCGTTCGCCCGCCACGTCGCCGAGGTGCTCGGCGCGGCGACGGACCGTGCCGGCCGCATCCAGGTGGAACCGGACCTGACCGTCGCCGGGCACCCGGAGATCTTCGTCATCGGCGACCTCGCCGGCCGCGACAAGCTGCCCGGCGTCGCGGAGAACGCGATGCAGGGCGGCCTGCACGCGGCCCGCTGCGTCCGGCGTGACCTGGCCGGTCGGCCGCGCCGCCCGTACCGCTACCGCGACCTGGGATCGGCGGCCTACATCAGCCACGGCCACGCGCTGCTCGAAGTCGGTCCGATCCGGGTATCGGGCAACCTGGGCTGGGTGGCCTGGGGCTTGATCCACATCGCGTTCCTCACCGGTGTCAGCAACCGGATCAGCACGGTGGCCACCTGGCTGGCGTCGATCGCGCGCGCCGGCCGCTACCACCGGGCGTTCATGCTCGGCGCCGCGGACCGCCCCGAACAGCGCTACACCTACTCGAACTGGGATCCCGACGAACCCTTCCGGCAGATCCGCGGGACGTCGACGAGCTCAGGCGGCTAGAACGCGGCGTGCGGCGCCCCGATCCCCGGGTCGATCTGGTGGGGGCCCGACGCCGACGGGGCGATCGGGAAGTCGAAGATCGCGGTCGGAAGGTACACGGTGGCACAGGAGTTCGGGATGTCCACCACCCCGGAGAGCCGGCCTTCGATGGGCGCCGACCCGAGCAGCAGGTAGGCCTGCTCGGGGCTGTACCCGAACTTGGTGAGGTAGTCGATGGCGTGCAGGCAGGCCCGCTGGTAGGCCAGATCCGAGTCCAGGTACCGCTGTTCGCCGTCGAGGGTGACCGACGTGCCGGAGAACGCGATCCACTGCGAGTACTGCGGATCGGTGTGGCCCGGCATGAAGATCGCGTTCTCGGAGACGCCGTAGGTCTGCATACCACCCTTGATGAGGTCGACGTGCAGATCCAGGAAGCCGCCCATCTCGATGGCGCCGCAGAACGTGATCTCACCGTCACCCTGCGAGAAGTGCAGGTCTCCGAACGACAGGTTCGCTCCCGGCACGAACACCGGGTAGAACACCCGGCTGCCCTTGGTGAGGTTCTTGATGTCCTGGTTGCCGCCGTTCTCGCGGGGCGGTGCGGTGCGCGCGCCCTCCCCGGCCACCCGGGTGAACTCGTCACCCGACAGCGATCCGAGGATCGCGTCCTGCGGTTCGGGTGGGAGGGCAAGCGGCGGAACGCGATCCGGGTCGGTGGCGATCAGCGCCGCCTCGCGGCGGTTCCAGCGCGACAGCAACTCCGCCGACGGCGCGGTGCCCATCAGCCCGGGATGCACGATGCCGGTGTACTTGACGCCGGGCACGTGGCGCGACGTGGTGGTCTGCCCCGAGAAGTCCCAGATCGCCTTGTAGGCGTCGGGGAACTGGTCGGTGAGGAAGCCACCGCCGTTGCGCTTGGCGAAGATGCCGGTGTAGCCCCAGCCCTGCCCGGCCAGCGGACCGGAGTCCTCCTGCGGGATCGGCCCGACGTCGAGGATGTCGACGATCAGCAGGTCACCGGGTTCGGCGCCCTCGACGGCGAACGGACCCGACAGGCAGTGCACGCTCTTGAGCGGGGCGTTGAGGATGTCCTCGGCCGAATCGTCGTTGTGGATGGCTCCGTCGAACCACTCGCGGCAGTGCGCCCGGAAGCTGTCTCCCGGCTTGATGGTGACGGCGGCGGGGATGTCGGGATGCCACCGGTTGTGGCCGACGATCTGCTGCTCGGTGAACTTCTTGCCGGAGTCGAGCGGGAAGAGCAGTTCGGGCACGTCGCCCTCCTCAATGCCTACGGGCGTTGGTTCGGCTAGTGCTCCGAACCTATCGCGGCCACGGAGGGGGTGCAGGGGAAGTCATCGATTTATGGTGATATGCGTGCCTTCGTATTCGTTCCGGTGCGCGCGGGGCTGTCCGGTGTTCAGCGAGCGCCATCCCATCACCGCGCCACCGGACACCGCGGTGTGTGCGCAGTGCGGTGAGCCGGCACGCCGGATGATCGGTTCTCCCGCGCTCGGCGCGGGGCGCAGCGCGGCCATGCGGGCGCAGGACGCGACGCGCGCCACCGCCGACACTCCGGCGGTGGTCGACCGCGTGCCGCCGCGGACGCGCGGCGCCACGCCGGTCAGCACGAACCCGCTACACCGCAAGCTGCCGCGGCCGTAGCGGATCCGCGCCGTCGCCCGACCCTGCGGTTCGACGTTATTCGACGACGAAGACGGGGATCTGCCGGTCGGTCTTGGTCTGGTACTCCGCGTACGGCGGGTAGGCCTCGACGGCCAGCTTCCACCAGTGCTCACGCTCGTCGCCCTCGATCTCGCGGGCGGTCCCGGTCGACACCCGGTCGCCGTCCTGCACGGTGACCGTCGGATTGGCCTTGACGTTGTGGTACCACGTCGGGTGCTTCGGGTCGCCGCCCTTCGAGGCGACCATCGCGTACTTGCCGTTCTCCTCCACACGCATCAGCGGGACGAGGCGCTTCTTGCCGGACTTCGCGCCGATCGTGGTGTACAGCACAATCGGGCGGTCGAGGACCTCGACGCCGTCGGTGGTGCCCTGTTCGAGGATGCGCTGGGTCTGCTCACGAACCCAGTCGGTGGGGCTCAGCTCTGGTTGCTCGGTCATGACTCCTATTGAACGCCGCCCGCCGCGGGGTATTCCCGGCGCATACCCCGGGTACGGAGCCCCCAATTACGCCCACCGCTCGGCTACACTCCGCTGGTCCGCATCACAGCGATCAGGTTGGAGTTGAGAAGGCATGGCGTACAAGCGGTTTCATCGTTCGATCACGGCGGGCGTCGCACTGGCGGGGGCAGGTGCCATCGCCTTGTCGTCGCTTCCGGTGATCACCGCCGCCGACGAGATCGTCGCCGCTCCGCCTGCCATCAGGACCACCGAGGTCGAGATGGCGTCGTTCACCCGGTACGCCGAGATTCTGGTCGCCGGGGCGGTGGCCGCGATAGCGGAAAGCGGCCACGCGCTGCAGCACGACACCCCCGCGCTGTTCAACCAGCTGGCTGCGCAGTGGGCCGATGCGGACCTGCTGCCCTGGAATCACTCGCTGGTGGCCTCCTCACTGCTGGCCCCGGTGGCGCCGCTGGTGGTCGGCCCGTTCACCGATGCGGTGGCCGAGGTGCTCGCCGACGCGCTTCCCCACGGGAATGAGATCCGCGAGCAACTGCCCGCGACGGTCGACTACGCCTTCGCACGGCTGGTCGGGCCGCTGCTGGGCGCCCTGGGCGGCAGTGGCACCGCGCATCAGCACATCTACCGGGCCGGTATGGCCGGCGACACGGCAGGCCAGATCAGGGCGATCCTGGAGTCGCCGATCCACGTCATCGACGGCTTCCTGTTCGGCGGCTACGGCGACCTGGGGCCGCTGCTCACCGGTGAGCTCGACGGCGAGCGCATCCCCGCGCCCGGCCTGCTCACCCCGTGGGGTCAGTGGCCGGCCGACCGCAACGTGACCGACGAATTCCCGGACGTGGTGGCGCCGACGAGCACCTCCGAGCTGGTCGATGTGACGCTCGCCGTCGAGGGCACCGAGGACGGCACCGAGGGCGCGGCCGAACCCGTCGTGGCACCGGCCGTCATCGCGGCGGAGACCGAGGAGGCGGTCGAGGAGATCACCCCGGCCACCGACTCTGAAGAGACTGTGTCCGAATCCGATTCGTCCGAGTCGGAACTGCTGGACCCGGACGCCGGCGTATCGACCGACGAGGCGAACTCCGAGCGGCCCAGTGTCCGGACGGGTCTGGGCGCGGGCCGTGACGAGGCCGACGAGCCGTCCGATACCGCCGACGACACACCGGCGCGCGGAACTGACGACACGTCGTCGAGCGACAGCGCTGACTCGACCACCGGCAGCGGAGGCTCGACCACCGGGTAGCCGCGCGCGACGGGGGAACGTGTCAGACCCCTCTGCGAGAATCGTGGTATGTCCTCGACCGCAACGGTTTTGCTTCCGCAGGAACGCCTTGGGCTGTTGTTCGAGGAGATGTCGGAACTGTGCGGTCAGCGCAATGCGATCGATGGCCGGCTGGCGCAGATCGTGGCCGAGATCGACGGTGCCGGGTTGTGGGGTGCCACGGGGTGCCGGTCGATCGCGTCACTGGTGGCGTGGAAGACCGGTACTTCGCCGAGCAATGCCGAGACCATGGTGGCGGTGGCGCATCGGCTCGAGCAGTTCCCGCGCTGTGCCGAGGCGCTGCGGGAGGGCCGGTTGTCGTTGGATCAGGTTGGGGTGATCGCCAAGGGCGCGGCCGAGGGATCTGATGAGCACTATGTCGGGTTGGCGCAGAACGCGACGGTCACCCAGTTGCGCACCATGGTCAAGCTCGAACCCCGCCCGCAACCGAAGCCGAAACCCGAGCCGGAGTCGGTGATCACCAAGCATGAGGACGGCGATTACACGACGTGGCGGATCCGGCTCACCACGTTGGAGGCGGCCCGATTCGACGCCGCGTTGCAGGCGCATCGGGACGGGTTGATCGCGGATTGGAAGCGCGACCACGACGCTGACTATGACGCGCACGGCGTGGATGCGCGTGGCCGGCCGCCCGAGCAGGCAGCGTCGTTTCCGACCACGATGGAGGCGTTCATGAGCCTGGTGGAGGCCGGCTGGGACACCGAGGTGGCGCGCCGCCCGCATGGGCAGCGCACCACCGTGCTGGTGCACCTCGATGTCGACAAACCGGCCGCGGGCGTGCATCTGGGGCCGATGCTCAGTGGTGAGGATCGCCGCTTGCTGTTGTGTGACGCGACGTTTGAGGCGTGGTTCGAACGTGACGGCCAACCGATCGGCGCCGGACGCTCCACGCGCGGCATCAGCCGGCGGCTGCGCCGCGCCCTGGAGCATCGGGACCGCACCTGCGTGGTCCCCGGCTGCGGCGCCAGCCGCGGTCTGCACGCCCATCACATCCGGCACTGGCAGGACGGCGGCCCCACCGACCTCGACAACCTCGTGCTGGTGTGTCCGTATCACCACCGGATGCACCACCGCGGCTTCATCACGATCAGCGGCACCGCCGACCACCTGACCGTCACCGACGACGACGGCCGACCACTACCCGGGGGGTCGCTGGCCCGCCCACCCACCACACCACCCCCGGCGGTCCCGCCGTATGCGGGTCCCACCGGCGAGCGCATGGGTTGGTGGTGGTACCGACCCTTCGAACCACACCCACCACCCTCCACCAACTAGATCGACGACTCATGGTGGTGCGGGCACGCTCGCGCACCTGCCGCCGCGCAGACCGTCTGTGTGACAACGCCTCTATGACAGGTCAGTGGTCGAGGGCGTACGGCACTAACGCCTCACGAGAATCTGCCGAGCCGCTGCCGCTTCGTCCGACCACTACCGGATAGCAGGTAGTGCCGATTGCTGCTATCGGTCGACATGTGTGCTGGCCAGCGTCGATGTGGAATACGGCGCGGCCCGGGACGCTTATGCCACCACAGACGCGCGCGAAAGGACTCGACCATGACCGCCGGCCCTGCCCGCACTTCATTCCGGTTACGTGTGTTTCGCTGGCTTGCCGTCATGGCGATCTCGGTGTCCGGGCTGCTCGGCCCGCAGGCGGCCGGAATCGCCTCGGCGGCACCGCAACCCGCCTGTCCGGACGTCGAGGTGGTGTTCGCCCGCGGCACCTTTGAGGCGCCCGGCGTCGGCGCGGTCGGGCAGGCGTTCGTCAACGCCCTGAACGCCCGCATCGGCGGACAGCCCGTGGCGGTGTACGGGGTGAACTACCCGGCGTCACTGGACTTCGCGGCCGCCGCGAACGGAGTTGCCGACGCGAGCAACGAGATTCAGGCCATTGCCGCCAGCTGCCCGGACACGAAGATCGTGCTCGGCGGCTACTCGCAGGGCGCCGCCGTCGCCGCCTACACCACGGCCGACGCCGTGCCCGCCGGCTTCACGCTGCCGGCCGGAATCACCGGGCCCATGCCGCCGGCCATCGCATCGCACGTCGCCGCGGTCGCCCTGTTCGGCACGCCGGATCCGTGGTTCCTCGGACTGGTCGACCGTGGTGCGCCGCCGATCACGATCGGCAACCTGTATGCCGCCAAGACGATTCAGCTGTGCAACCCGGGCGACCCGGTCTGCTCGCCGGGCGGACTGAACCGGGCCGCGCACAGCGCCTACCCGACCAATGGCGCCGCCGACCAGGCCGCGGCGTTCGTCGCCAACACCCTCGGCCCCGGTGCGGGCGCGCCGGCCGGTCAGCCGGTCTGAGACGCGCACGCGGGCGGGCGACGTTGTCCAATCCCGCCCAAAAGTGCTCCGAGGAGCGTATCCATCGAAGTGACGCAACGCGTGGATCGCCGAAGCGGGGTGACCGATGGTCAGGACACACACGGTGGTGGCGGGGGAAACGCTGACGGCCTTGGCGTTGCGCTTCTACAACGAGGGTGAGCTGTACCGGCTGATCGCCACCGCAAGCGGCGTCGCCGATCCCAACACGCTGAGGGTGGGGCAACGGCTGATCCTGCCCGACTTCGCCAGGCACACGGCCGCCGCCGGCGACACGCTGGCGGGCTTGGCGTCGCGCTTCTACGGTGATGCCGACCTGGACCGGCTGATCGCGCGCGCCAGCGGTATCGCCGAATCCAGCTCGCTCACCGCGGGACAACGGCTCATCGTCCCGGAGGTCAGGCGACACACCGTCGTCACCGGAGACACCCTGTCGGCGCTGGCGGCGCGCTTCTATGGCGACGCCGCATTCCATCCGCTGATCGCCACCGTCAACGGCATCCCGGACCCGTCGGACATCGACGTCGGGCAGCGGCTGGTGATCTTCACCGGGCGCAGCGACGGGTTCGGCCTGCGCATCGTCGACCGCAACGAGAACGACGCCCGACTCTGGTACTACCGGTTCCAGACCGCGGCGATCGGCTGGAACCCCGGCGTCAACGTCCTGCTCCCGGACGACTACCGGACCAGCGGACGCACCTATCCCGTCCTCTACCTGTTCCACGGCGGCAACGAGGACTTCCGCCAGTTCGACTTCCTGGGCATCCGCGAGTGGACCGCCGGAAAGCCGCTCATCGTGGTGATGCCGGACGGCGGGCACGCCGGCTGGTACTCCAACCCGGTCAGCTCATTCGTCGGGCCGAGGAACTGGGAGACCTTCCACATCGCCCAACTGCTGCCGTGGATCGAGGCGAACTTCCGCGCCTACGCCGAATATGACGGCCGCGCGGTGTCCGGATTCTCGATGGGCGGGTTCGGCGCGCTGAAGTACGCCGCCAAGTACTACGGCCACTTCGCCTCGGTCAGCTCCCACTCCGGACCGGCGAGCCTGCGCCGGGACTTCGGCCTGGTGGTGCACTGGGCGAACATCACCTCGGCCGTCCTCGACCTCGCCGGCGGCACCGTGTACGGCGCCCCGCTGTGGAATCAGGCCAGGGTGAGCGCCGACAACCCGGTCGAGCGGATCGAAAGCTACCGCAGCAAGCGAATCTTCCTGGTCGCCGGCACCAGCCCGGACCCGCTGAACTGGTTCGACAGTGTCAACGAGGCCCAGGTGCTGGCCGGCCAGCGGGAGTTCCGCGACCGCCTCCGCGCGGCGGGCATCCCGCACGACGCACGCGAAGTCCCCGGCGGCCACTTCGTCCGCCCCGAACTGTTCCGACAGGACATCGACGGCGTCATCGCCCGGCTGCGTCCCGCCGGCGTCAGCGCGACCGTTGCCGACACCGATCCGTGAGTCGGTGTCGGCGACGGGATCAGCGGTTCGCCCAGGCGGCCATCGACGACCGTCCTTCGCCGCCGACCAGCTCGACGGTGTCGCCGACGTCGATGGTGACGACGTCCTCGTGCGGTCGGGCGACGAAAGGCACCTGCCGAAGACCGTGGAAGTCGCCGGTCTCGACGAAGGTGTGCGCGCGGGCGAAGAGCGGTTGGACGTCGAACACCCGCACCCGCAGCTTCTCCCGGGTGAGCCGGCCGAGCTCCCGGCCGGATTCCGGGTCCCGGACGACTTGGCCGTCGCCCTGGTACACGGCGAACACCATCCCGAGCGTCACGCCGGCTTCGGCGCCACGGTTGATGACGAGGGTGTAGTCGTCCTCGATGAGCGCGACCTGACCGGTGACCGTCTGTCCGTTCACGAGGCCGCCAGGGAGGCGCTGCCGGCCTGGATGCGCGGACGGCGCGGGTGGTCGGTGATCGGCAGCGGCGCGTCGAGGCGAGTGTCGGTGTCGCGTTCGGTGCCGAGGGCGAGTTCGACGGCGGTCTTCGCCTGAAAGAGCGCGATGACGGCCTGCTCGTGCCGGTCGGAACCAAAGGCGTTGAGCGCCAGAGTGAGTTTTGTGTCGACGTAGGCGACCGACCGCGCCAGGTCGGAGGTGGCGATCTCGGGGGCGGGGACGTCGGTCCGCGGGGCCTTCTCGCTGGGGGGTGTGCTGAACCAGCGGTGCCCGAGCGCACCGACGGTGATGGAGCACAACGGCACGACCACGACGGCGCAGAGCAGACCGGCGGTACCGGGCAGGGCGATGGTCCCGACGATGCCGAGCAGCATGAGGATGCCGACGACGGAGAGCACGCGAAGCGCCGCGGGCACGTGGTCGATGACGCGCCAGGTTTGGGTGACCATGCGGGCGGCGACGCGCCCGACCGCCGCGATGGCTGCCGCGATCCCGGTGGCGGCCTTGACGGCGCCGCGACCCAGCGCGTCGACGTGTTCCCGGGTGACCGGGGACGTCGGCATGGACCACGTCTTCTGCGCCGCGGTCGTAGGCGGGGCCTGCGGCTCGGAGGCCGCCGTCGCAATCCCCGGCGCCGTTGTTTGCGCGGCAGGCTGCTCGTCCGGCACGCTTCCGTTCGTCACACTGGCATCAGAAACCACACCCGTATCATCGCGCAATGTTGCCCACTTCCGCTTCCGGCGCGCCGCAGCACCGGGCACTCACCGCAGGGCCGCTCCGGCAGTCGTTGAAGCGCGCAAAGCATAGGGAATCACCCGATTAAGTGGACCTCCACGTCGTCCTAGGTTCCAGACAGCTAGCTGCGTGGACAAGGGGACGCATCCGGCCGGTGGTAGCGCCACACGTCGACGATCGAGGGGATGACATGCTTCGCAAACGAGTACCCAAGTTACTCACCATCATGGCAACGGCGGCCTGCATTTTCGGCGTCGTAATGGTGGCGCCGGCGGACACGCCGACGTTGTCGCCGGTGCCGATCGCCGGCGCCGAGGTGCTGGGCAACGGCTATGACGTGAACTGTACGAAGTCCAACGACAACCAGGTGGTGTGCACCATCGCCGGCTGCCCGCGGGTGCACGAAGACCTCGCCGGCGATGTGGTGAACACCCGGGTCAACGGTGGGGGCCAGAGCGAGCTCTCCAAGTCGTGTGACAACGTCACATCTCAAACCGTCAACGCCGCAGGCGATTTCACCCTCTCCGTGCAGGGCTGCCGCCAGAATGCGTTCGGCAGCGACTGCGGGGCGTGGGCGGACTACCGATACACCGCGCCGGCGGCGCCCCCGGTGCAGTGCCCGCCGGGTTCCGAAACGCCGACGGTTCCGGCCGGCCAGCAGTGCAAGCAAGCCCCGCCGGTGCAGTGCCCGCCCGGGTCCGAGTCGCCGACCGTTCCGGCCGGCCAGCAGTGCAAGACGGCTCCGCCCAAGCAGTGCCCGCCGGGGTCGCTGAATGCCACGGTTCCGCCCGACCAGCAGTGCGCCCCGCCGGCGAACGCGGTGTCGATGAACATCACCCGCGAGGGCCTGAACGCGAACGTGGCGGTCACCAACAATTCCGCCCTGCCCGCCGAATGCGCCTACACCGCAACGAGGGCGAGCGGATTGGTGGGGCCGGGAACGGTGAACAGGAACGTCAGCGTTCCGCCGAACGGGACCGGGAACATCACCGACATGCTGTGGCCGCCGCCACTGGTCAGCTACAACACCAAGGTGACGTGCACGGCCAGCTATGACGGCAAGCGAGTCACCATCGGGGAGGCGACACAGACCGTGGGCGGCTGACCGCGGACGCTTCTTCTGACCAGTCCACCCCGCTCGTCGCGACGAGCGGGGTGGATTGCGGCCAGCCGCAGCGCGCGCCACCGAACTCCCGCCATCGCCGGATTGCCGACGAAGAACGCGGCTAAGCTCTCGAACTGTGCGCCGGCTCGTTGTTGCCGCATTGACCGCAGTCTCGATCTGTGTGCCGGGCTGCGGTACGGGCCTTCCCTCCGTCCATTTGGGTGAGCCGCGGACGCTCGCCGCAGCAGCCGCCGCGGCGCAGGAAAGAGCCAACCGATTCGCGTCCGGTGATTACGCAGGAGCGTGGTTGCTGTCGAGTAGTCAGCTGCACAACGCCGTGAGCCAGGGCGACTACGTGATCTATCAGGAGACCTGTGCCAGCAATCTTACTCGGCTGCCGCGCACCGTAATCGGAGTCCGCATGGAGGGGGACAACCGGGCGATCGTCCGAGAAGAGGTGATGGCGTTCAAGAACTCCGTCACGATGGTGTACGAGGACGGCAGATGGGTGCAGGCGCCATCGGACTTCTGGATTCAGCATGGGGGCCTTCCGGTCGACCAGATCATCGCCGAACAACGGTCGACCGGGCGCTGTGGGAAGGACCTGCCGCAACCGACGCTCACCAGTTCGCCACCGACCACGCGCGCTCCCAGTAGGCCACCGTCCACTCCCGGCGCCACCTCTCCCGCACCACCTCCTCCGCACTCGCCGCCACCCACTGACGCGTCCACGTCGGACGTCAGTGTGCCTCCGAGCACCCGAACCGCCCACCTCAGCGCCGTCCGCATGGGGCCGAGAGACGGGTACGACCGCTTGGTGCTCGAGTTCAGTGACCTCGTGCCGGGCTACACCGTCGGCTATCGGCCTCTACCCATGCAGCACGACGCTTCGGGAGCGATCATTCCCCTATCGGGCGCGAACGCCGCAGTGCGCATCACGCTCAGATCCGCCGTCGCGGACTCGGATGTCGGCAATCACGACTACCACGGGCCGTCCACGATCACCGCCGACACCGGGGTGGTCACGGAGGCCAAGATGGCCGGCGATTTCGAAGCCGTGTTGACGTGGGTGGTCGGGTTACGCGCTGAGGTTCCGTTCAGGGTCCTCGTCCTGGACGGGCCGCCGCGCCTCGTCATCGACTTCCACCAGTGACTCGCTCAGAGCGGCTGCGGTCGGCGCTCGTCGAACAGCATGGCGCGCACGACATCAGTCTGCCGACACGCCCCTGCACCGCCGCGCATTGGCGTCACGCTCGACGGATGATCGGGACGGCCCGCCGTGTTGGTCCGGGGGTTGGTAGGAGGTGATGAGTTGGTTCCATCGCAGGACGAATTCGCCGCGTACGGTCCGTCGCACCTGGTGGTGCTCGGCGTATTCGCGGTAGGCGCCGCGTTCCTGGTGTGGCACGGTCGACGCGAGAGCGCGGCGCAGGCCCGCCTGGTGAGCCGGACCCTCGCGATTCTGCTTTTGACGGCGTTCGCCACGGCAATGGTCTACAAGCTGATCCGGCCGGATCTCGCCACGTCGGTACCGCTGCAGCTGTGCGACATCGCCGAACTGACGGCGGCCTACGCGCTGTGGACCCAGCGGCACCGGGCGTTCGCGCTCACCTACTTCTGGGGCCTTCTCCTCAGTTCGCAGGCGTTGCTGACCCCGGACATCGGCACGCCGGAGGAGGGGGCGCCGGACTTCCCGAGCCACCTGTTCCTCACGTTCTTCGTGCTGCACGTGCTCGTGGTGTGGTCGGCCATCTATCTGACGTGGGGGCGAGGCATGCGGCCGCAGTGGCGCGATTACCGCTTTGCGGTGGTCGTGACGCTGGGCTGGGTGGCCTTCACGTTGGCCTTCAACACGATCGCAGGAACCAACTACGGATATCTCAACGGCAAACCGCCGACGGCCTCGATCCTGGACGCGCTCGGTCCGTGGCCGATGTATCTGGTGGTCGAGATCGTGATCGTGATGCTCGTGTGGGCGTTGATGACGTGGCCGTGGGAGAGGATGCGGTCGCC
This sequence comes from Mycobacterium sp. PS03-16, assembly GCF_004570325.1. GTDB lineage: Bacteria > Actinomycetota > Actinomycetes > Mycobacteriales > Mycobacteriaceae > Mycobacterium. The sequence continues at coordinate 95,727 of NZ_SPQO01000002.1, forward strand.
AGCGGCCATGGAGCAAGCGCAGCGGCGGTCGGAGCGATCACTGGGGTGAAGCACGTAACGTCGTGTCATGGTGTTGGCGCGGGAGCTGGGTGCGGTCAGAAGCGGCTTGGGCCGCGCGCTGTCCGGGCTGGTCGCCGGACCTGACGGGCCGGACAACCGGGCCCGCATCCACGGGACGCCGGGTCCGCGGTGGTTCGCCGAGGATCGGCCCATCCGCCGCGTCCACGCCGACGCCTCGATGTTCGTCGGAGGACTGCGCGCGCTGCTGCTGCAGTCGCTGCATCCGCTGGCGATGGCCGGCGTCGCCGGCCACTCCGACTACCGGGGCGATCCCTGGGGTCGCCTGCAGCGCACCAGCACGTTCCTCGCGGTGACGACGTTCGGGCCTGCGACCGATGCCCAACGGGCTGTCGACAAGGTCCGCGGCATCCACCGCCGCGTCCGCGGGGTGACGGCGGACGGCATCCCCTATGACGCCAGCGACCCCCACCTTCTCGAATGGGTGCACATCGCCGAGATCGACAGCTTCCTGCTGGCCCATCAGCTCTACGGCGCGCGGCCTCTCGATCAGGCCGGCCGCGACGCGTACGTCGCCGACACCGCCCGGGTCGCCACCGCCCTCGGGGTGCTCAACCCGCCGCGCACCGAAAGTGAGCTGCGGGAGCGGATCGAGGCGTACCGACCGGAGCTGCGCGGCACAGCGGCGGCGCGCGACGCGGCCCGGTTCCTGTTGTTGACGCCGCCGCTGCCGTTGCCCGCCCGCGCCCCCTACGGCGTGCTGGCCACCACCTCGGTGGCGATGCTGCCGGGATGGGCACGGATGCCGCTGCGGCTGCCCTATTTCCCGCCGCTCGAGGCGACGGTGGTGCGGGCGTCCGGACGGATATTGGTGGGCGGCATCCGGTGGGTGTTGACGGCCGGCCACGACGAGCGCCGGCATTCGACGCCGACCTGACCGCGACGGCCCGACGGCGCCTCGCGTCGTGGCGGACCGTGGCGCTGTCAGCTACCGGACGCGGCGCCCAGGCCGACGCAAAGGATCTTAAGCTCCGCCGACTTCCCTTTCCTCGCATGCGATCTCCGTTCGATGAGTCCGGGAGGTCCGGTCAGGGCGTCGACGGTGTGGGGACAACGCATCGGACCGCCCGCCGGGTTCTCAGGCCGCTGGATCTACCGAACTGTCGGATCTCGGAGGACAATCCATGGATGGCCGCCCGTCATGGCAGCGAGCGGGCAGTGGAGCTACCGGAGGCGCTGCACGCCCAGCTCTACCTGCTGGCCTACGACCGGCACCGCCGCCGGTTCTGCACCGAACGCGAAACCCTCTTCGGTTTCGCTCTACGCGCCGCCATGCTGACCGACCTGTATCTCAGCGGGTTCCTTGAAGACCGACAGGGAAGGCCGTGCCCGACGGATTCGGCGCGTCACAAGGATCCGTTGCTGCAGGGGATGGTGGTCGGTATCGGCCAACGGAGCTGGGGTCAGTTGATCGCGTCGGATGAGCGCGCTACCCGCCAGCACGTGCGTCAGCAATTAGAGGCCGACGGCTGGCTGGTCGTTCGACACCATCGATTCGCCGGGATGATCCCGGCACAACGCCTAGGTGTCCTCGACGAACAGATGGTCGGTGGCCTCGCCGACCGGGTGACCGCCGCGTTGCACAACGCCATGTTGGGCCGACCGGCCGGCCCACGGCCACTTGCCGTCGGCCTTATCGGCGTTCTCGGGCAGATGTCCACCGTGTTGAGTCTCGACGAGTGCTCGTTGTACCAGGGGAGGTTGCGCGAGTTGATCTGCGCCACGATCGAACCGATCTTCGGTTTGAAGCAAGCGGTGGAAGCTCATCACGCCGAGATGCGCGCCAACCTCTGCTCGGGTTGCTGAGCCTTCCGGAGGTGTCCGGGGCCGCTGCGCTCCCCCGGTCAGCGTGGCGCGGCGGTCGTCGGCTCGGTGCCCGCGGGCGACGTTCGCGGCCGGGTGGCAAGGACGCAGCCGGCGAGGATGAGCAGCAGGGCGCCGACGTTCCATGCGGTGAGCGGTTCGTTGAGGACGATGACCCCTGCGGCGAGCGCCACAACGGGATTGACGTAGGTGAACACCAGCGCCCGCGCCGCGCCGACCTCACGGATCAACGCGAAGAACACGATGAAGGCGAGCGCGGTGCAGATCACCGCGAGGGCGCCCAGCGCCACCAGCACGCGTGTGGCCGGGAGATCGTTCGGCCATGTGGCGGCCGCCGGAGCCGCGTATACGACGGCGGCGAAGGTCAGGCACACGGCGGTCATCGGCAGCGTCGGCACGTCAGCCAGGTGCCGGGCGGCGATCAAGGGCGCGATCGCGTAACACAGCGCCACCAGGAGTACTTCGGCGATCGGCCAGGGAGTTCCGCCGAGGTGCGGACCCGCCAACACCGCCACCCCGGAGATGCCGATGACGAGCCCGAGGATCCGCGTCATGCCGAGGTTTTCGCCGCCGGTCAACCGGTCCAGCACGGCTGCGTAGATTGGGGCCGCCGCGATGAGGAGCCCGGTCATCGAACTGGTGAGGTGGCGTTCGGCATCGGTGAGCAGCCACCACGCCGCGATGATCTCGAACAACGCGAAGCCGAGGAGCGCGGGCCAGTGGTCGCGCACGATCGCCCACGTGCGCCGCGAGAGCGCCAGCGGCAGCAGCACCGCTGCGCCGACGGCAACGCGCGCGAAGACGAGGACGGGAACCGACACTCCCTCGACCGCGATCTTGATCAACAGGTAGGGAATGCCCCAGATGACGCTCATCGCGAGGAACAACACCCAGCCGCGTGACCCCACCGGATCACTGTACGAACCGGCCGACGTTCGAGCCGCTCCTTTTCTGGGTAAGCGGAGGGCGACCGGAGGGGACTACGGGAGGCGGGCCGATGGTCGGGCTGGGCGTGGCGTTACTGGTGTTGGCGGCTGTGGCAGTCGTCGTCGGGCTGGTGCTGTACGGCAACGGCGTGGGGACGGTTCCCGACCGGCCGCTGCAGGACGGGACTGCCACCCGGCGAGGGCTGTCGCGCATCTCGTGGTCGGAACTCTTCGCGACGATGAAGACCTCGCCGAAGCGGGCCAGGTCCGACGCCGAGCGCCCTCAGCGGATGGCGTCGACGGGCGCCTTCCTGGTCTTGGCGGGCCTGATCCTCGTGGTTCTCGCGATCGTGTCGTTCATCACCGCCGCGCTCTGAGCCGCTAGTTTTCGTCGGCGATCTGGTGGCGGCTGTTGCGGGCGCCCGGGGCGTCCGGGTCGCCATGCTGATCTTCGAGTTGCTGTTGCATGTCCCGCTGTTCGTCGGTCGCCTCGGTGGCGTCGACGGGCTTGGCGGGCGGATCGTTGCGCTGATTCATAGGACCTCCGGGCCTCAGGTTGACGGACGCCTCAGAGTCACCCGATACGGCCGCAGCCAAACCGCCGGATGCCGGGGCGGCCGCCGCAATGCTGTCTTGGTCCGCTGGTGCCCCCAGTCGGATTCGAACCGACACTTGGCGGATTTTAAGTCCGCTGCCTCTGCCAATTGGGCTATGGGGGCGTTGCAGTTCAGAGCGTAATTTAGGCCCTTTCCGCCTCGTCACGATGCTCTGAATACCGCAGTAATACCGCAGTGCTGTCGATAGCCTTCCCCAGGGCGTCCGCCACACCGCTCAAATCGTCATTGAGAAGATGGCCGTAGCGGTCGAGCGTCATCGCGGCGGTCGCGTGCCCAAGCAGTCTCTGCACGACCTTGACGTTAGCGCCTGCACTGATCGCCAGTGACGCCGTGGTGTGTCTCAGCCCGTGCGGTACCAGCCCGTCGATGCCGATATCAGCACACGCGTTGTCGAACGCCCAGCGGTATTCGCCAAGTGGAAGGAAACCGCCCTTTCGGCTGGGAAAGACCAGCGCGTTGGGGTCGGCGGGCAGCTCGGCCTTGAGCTTTTTCCAAACCGGTTCGGGCACAGGCACGTGACGATCCCGCTTCGTCTTAGTCGTTGACTCCACGATGCCCTTACCGGTGACGGCTGTTGCGGACGAGCGCACCGTCAGCATCCGATCCCCCACATGCCGGCGGCGCAACGCAACGGCTTCGCCGAACCTCAGTCCGCAGTACCCGAGAACGAGCGCCAGCGTCTCGAACCGATCAGCAGCCTTCGCCAGCATTAGCAGCTCGGCATGGGTCAGATAGCGCCGCTCACGCTCGCCTTGCTCGGGAAGATCTTCGTCCCGCTTGATCTCGAACGCGACGTTCTTCGCCACCTTGCCAGTCCGTTGGGCGTACTTCAGGACAGCGCCTACCAGCTGATGAGCTTGGGTGATCCGACTTGCCGACAGGCCGGTTCCGCGTTGCCCGCCGTCGACTGACAGCGCCCCTAGCCACGTTGAATATGATTCATAATTAATCCTTTTCAGCTGAACACTTTCCCACTTCGGCAGCACCACAGTGTCGAGCAACGAGCGATATCCGGCAACGGTTTTCGGCTTGCGGTGCTGTTTGGTGGCGAACCACTGCTCGGCCACCGATCCGAAAGTCTCCGCACTCTTCCGCGGATCGACATACTCGCCGCGCTGCACATCGGCGGTCAGCCCATTTAGGTAGGCCTGCGCATCCGGCTTACGCTGGAAACTCTTGGTGCGCTCGGCTCCACTGGCGTCAACCCACCTGACACGCCATCGCGACACCTTGCCATATACCGCAGACCGCTCAGTGCGCATCGCGCCGTCCGGCGCCTTGACTCGTTTGTGCCAGCGGTCGTCAATTCCCGCTCGCTCGTTTCGAGTCGTCATACGCTGAAAGTACCGCAGTACTCCGCTCCCCTCATCCGCTTCGTTGTCCGGAGGCCGGACCATGAGCCCGCCGAAGACGTCACGACCCCCGAGTCATTGAAAGGCTTTTCTTCAAGCGAATGTGGCTGTGGTCGTGGACAGACCGTCAAGTCACCAGTCACTGTTGGCTCAGGCGAACCGACCATAGCTGAGGAGTAATTTGATGGATTTGCTAGGAGCGAAGGAAGTTTCGGACATCACTGGAGTTCCGATGGGGACGCTGAGGTACTGGCGGCATTCGAATATTGGGCCGGCGAGTTTCACCTTGGGACGCCGAGTCGTTTATCGGAGGGCCGAGGTATTGCGCTGGATATCGGAGCGAGAGAGCGCAACCCGCCGCGGAGGCGGCGACGCCGCTTAGTGCCTGCGCACGAAAAAGACCTCGGGGACTAGCCGAGGCCTTCGTTCGAACCACCCGATCACGCCACACGGAAGTTCCTCATGAGAATAGCGCAGCATGCCCATAAGCGACAGCACCACGGGCAGGAAACCCTTTGAACGGCAGGGGGGAGGGGGACAAGAAGTCAGTCGCGGCACGCTTAGTCGATATGGCCCGGGAACGCTATGTTCTCGGAGTCTCAAAGGACGGCGAACCTTTTGGCGCCGAACGCAGTCGACCCCACCTCGCGATACTCCTGCGTGGTGGGAGGGCTGGCCTACGGGCAGATCTCGCCGCTCGCTACTTCACCGAGACCGGTGCGGTCGCCGGGGGCCAAGCACTTACCGACGCCACACTGATTTTGGAAGGTCTGGCGGCCACGCAGGCACCCGACAAGTTGAACCTACGCGTTGCCGACCACCACGGGACGATCTACATCGACACCGGAGATCCAAACGGTCAAGTAATCAAAGTCTGCGACGGAAGGTGGTCGATGGCTCCCACTGCGCCGGTGCGGTTCCTCCGAAATACGAAGCTGACGGGGGCGATGCCGGCACCAAGCTCCCGCGGGGATGTGACGAAGCTCTGGGAGTTCGTCAATGTCGCCGTTGAGGACCGCCCAGTTCTTCTCGCGTTCCTAGTAGCTGCTTTGGTTCAGTGCGACGTCCCGCATCCGGTACTAGCCCTGTTTGGCGAGCAAGGTAGCGCTAAAACGACATCGACACGGAGCTTGGTCGAACTCATCGATCCTTCGCCCGCCCCCTTTCGTCAGGCGCCGCGGGACGCGGACTCATGGGCGGTTGCCGCGTCTGGATCGTGGGTCGTTGCACTGGACAACCTGTCGGCCATCCCGCCGTGGCTGTCGGACTCTTTATGCCGCGCTGCGACAGGCGACGCCATGGTGAAACGGTCTCTATATACCGATGCCGATCTGGCTGTCATCAAGTTTCGTCGATGCGTGATTATCAACGGAATCGACGTCGGCGCCATCCGACCCGATCTGGCAGAGCGGCTAGCGATCGTCGAGCTGCGACGCATCGACCCCAGAATGCGACAGTCAGAGGCCGAGATGCGACAGCGGTGGGAAACAGCTCTACCAGGTATTTTTGGCGGACTACTTGACTTGGCTGCCTCCGTTCACCATCGGTTGGAGACCATCAAAGTTGAGGACTCGCCCAGGATGGCGGACTTCTGTCGCACGCTGGCGGCCGTGGACGAGATCTTGTCGACTAATGGCGTACGCCGGTACATGTCGCGCGCCAATCAGTTGTCTGAGGACAGTTTGTCCGTCGACCCGTTTATCGAACAGCTTCGCTCGCGGACATTAGAACCTGCTGTTGGTCAATCCGGCAGTGATTTGCTGATGCTGCTCACACCGGTCAACGACGACTGGCAACGACCGAGGGACTGGCCGAAGAACGGTCGCGACGTTTCTGGGCTGCTGCGTAGGCACGCACCCGCTCTACGCAACCTCGGATGGGTGATCGAAGATGATGGCGCGCGCAACCGCAGGAACGTACTGCTGTGGACAATCTATCCGCCGTACAAAGATGTTGTGGCTCAGCGAGCCTCGCAACCCTCGCGTCTCTCGCTTACGCAGATCAGCGAGAACGCGAACTCCGACCGGAGTCAGCAGAAAGTTTTGAATGCCGACGCGAAGGCTGGCGAGGGTCGCACGGCGGCAGCGTCGTGACCGTGCGCTGTGGTGCAGGGAATCAGGTGCCCAGATAGTTGATCGCATACCGTTTCGTCCGGTCTGATGATGCGTCAATACCGGCGAAGCGTCGACGTGTGGCAGCTCGCCTCGGTGGGTCGGCTTGGTCCTAGAGCTCATCCTGAATCGGCAGCAGCAGGGCGATGGCGTGACCATCCTCCGCCCGGATTTCGAATGAATCCCCTCGTTCGACGCTCAAGAGCACTTCGTCGAAGTTCTCTAGGAGGTCCTGCATTGCAATGATCTTCACGATTGGTCCAAGAGTATGAGGTCACCGGTTACATGCCCTAGAGCAGTGAAGCACCGTGAGGCCAAAGACTGCCGCAGGCGCCACTCTCGCATTCGGCCTTGTATCAACTGGCGGAGCAGGTCAGGGCGTGGGAGGGCACCAAACTTCCTGGACTGCTCTGCAATCCGCGACAGCTTGCGGGTCTACGACCTCGATGTCACGAAGCACGGAATCACAATCACCCAAGGAGCACCCATGGTCGGTCAGTGCCTTCATCCAACTCACCAGCACGGTCATTGAACGAGTTCCATCCTCGGAAGATCCGGTAGCCCACGCACGACCAAACGTGGCGGCCGCACTGTCGAGAAACGCTCTGTGCACCACCCGATATGCTTTGTCGAACTCCGATCGAGCCATCCAACCGTACGCAACTAGTTGCGGCACACCGATTTCGCGTTCGATGACGCTTGGGCTCGCAAGGCGAAGGGCAGCGCTCCACTGTTCACGAGCGGTAGCCGGGTATCCGTGTGGCGAAGTGGGCTGAAGCATCAGCAGGTACCGACCGCCTTCCGAGTAATCGGCCCGTCGCCAATCTGGGTCTCGCCCGGGCACCGCTATAGCCGGGGGCGCATGCAGGGTCGTGCGGTCCCAGGTCGGCGGCGGAGGCTGTAGCGAAGCAATTGCGCACACTCTTTTTAGTGCTGAGCTGAGCTGTCTCAGCCTGTTCGCGTAGTCCAGCAGGGGATAACTCTTTAGTGAGGTGTAGTTGCCGCACAGCTCAACCTCAGTTTGAACGTGGAACTCGCGCGTCCAGGCACATGCTTGATCGACGACGTTCGCCAGATACGTATGATGCCGCGCGAGCTCGGCGCGCCAAGCTTCACCATCTACCTCCTGAGGCAGCGAATCCATTGTCAGGATGAACCGCCTGCAGCGTCGAAAATTGCAGTGATCCAGCCGGTTTCCCGACTGTCGAGGTAGGCATGTGCTGCGGCGTAGATCATGTCTTCCAGCGGCAGGTCCGCCTGCATTGCCCCGCAGTTGTCGTCAGCTATCCACCCCAGGACCACCTCAAGCGCCCGGCAAATAAGCCATTGCCCCCTGTACTCTGCACAGACGGTGTCAGTGCGTTCATCTTCCCAACCCGGCTGCACCATTCCGATGCTGAACCATTGCTGCTGAACCGCTTCGGCGAAACGGGCGCGGTCCGAAGCGTCTACTCTGCCGTCTGCTGCAGCCGGCCATACCGAGTCGAAGTTCGGCGGAATTCGGGGGCCACCGTCGGCGACGATCGCAAGGCGCGCGTCGGAAACGATTGCTTCCGTGACCAGTTTGGCGGCTCGCTGGGTAAGCCCTCTGGCACGAAGTTGCGCTACACGCTCGAAAAGGTCGGGGTACTCCCGCTCCAATCGGTGCGGAGTATTCGCGTTGGCGATAGCGTCCCGTTTTCCGATTGAGGCGGGCATGGACATACCGGAGCAGGTGGCCCATTCAGTGCCCCAGCGTTGCGCGGCAGTCATGAGCGCTGTTACGTCAGACCAGGTGGTCGCTGCAGCGGCTAAGCGCCAGCCAGCCGGCTCCGCGGCCTTGACTTCTGCGAAGGCGATCAGTGTCGCAGCCGGATCGAGATTTCCGATCCATCGGCTACGAAAGCCCTCTCCAATAGCTTGGTCAGACCAGAGCATCCGCACGCCCTTCGGGACCACAATCCCCGCGGGGACGTAACCCGCACCGTGATGTGTCAGCGCCACAACATGCCGATCGCCAGCCGCTGAATACATCAGGCCGACGGCCCACAGTGCGAAGGTTCGGCAGGATTCGGTGGCGTACAACAGTTCCCACGCCAACCGTTTAACCGTCTGTAGATCGCTCGACTCGTTGCGCCGCCGTTCCAAGTCCCGGGCCGCCGCGGCCGCTACCCGGGACGGCAGCGTCGCGGCGGGAGTTGTCAACGCTGCCGTCGCGACCGATGCGGCGGCAGGCGCCATTGAGGTGTGAGCGCCGCCAATCAATGGGACAGCACCGGCGGCCGGTGGAATTGCGGCCGGAACTGAAGGCGGCGGACCCAGCGGCCCCGGGGGCAGCAAGGGTGCTGAAACGGCTGGATAGGGATTAGTACTCGACACTACCTGCGGCCCGGCAATAGACGCTGGCACGGCACCCGTGGTCGCTCCTATTGACGGATGCCAGATTCCACTCGGAGATGCCGCCGGCTGCGCCGGTGTCGCAGTGGCTACGAAAGCAGGAATGCTAGTCGTCTGAGCGCCGGTGACCGATGACAGCGGCGCAGGACCACTTGCAGGCATGACCCCTTGCAGCGCGACAGCAGGAGACGGCGATGCAGATACTGCCGGTCGTACCGAACCCGACTGCGACATTCCTCCAGTGCCCGATCCCGGTAGCGGCGATGCCGAACTTCCGAACGCGGCCAACGAGCCTATGGAAGAGGAACGTCCTGGTCCGGCGAGGCCTACCCCACTGCTTCCGATGTCACCAACCGCGGCTACGGACGCAGGACTGGCGCTCTGCGCCGGGGGGTGCGGTGACAGCGATGAAGGACCAGGGGTAGGCCCGGTGCTGACTCGCGGCGCAGTGTTACCAGACCTGGATTCGGCATCAGACGGGTCTGGCACCGAAAGACGAGGCTGCGTATCACCGGTCTCCACTGCTGCCTCGGGCGGACGCTCAGGCGATTCGTCGGATCGCTTATCGGTCGACCGATCGTCATCGCCGGTACTAAACGGATCGCCATTCGAGGGTCCCTCCGGCAGAGGCGTAAATCCCTGGACGAATTGCACAGTTAAAGCGCGGATCTCATCGGCGGCCCCTACTGCGATTCCTCGCGCCCGCGCGGCAGCACTGGTAATGATGTTGATAGCAGTGGGACTTCTGCTCGGCACGTGTACCAGTTGTTGATGTGCCTCAGCATCAATCGTGTCAATCATCAGCTCAGCACTCATCTGGATCGCCGCAACACTCTGCATCAGATCAGCGGCAGCCCTATCCGCGTCGGCCTTATCGTCGGCCCGAACCTGAATACGCCTGTAGGCAGCGTGCATTGCTTCGAAACCATTTGAATGCGCCACCCCGACAACCTGCAAGCCATGCAAGGCGACCCGGTGAGCATCCGCTGCAGCCGCAGTCGCCATCGCCAGACGACGTTGAGCAGCAGCCCGTCCTTCAGATTGCTCGCGGGTGACCGGCCATACATCGGGCGCCACGATGAAGCGTGAATAGCTACGAGCGGGTGGTGAAGCGGCCATTAGCCGACCCCCGTTGCTTCGCAGGCACTTTCAGCGGCCCGCAGGGCACTCGAGTACTGATCAACCATGTCGTTGGAAACGGAGGCGGGTTCACGGCGCAAATCTGCGTCGACCACAGCCACGATCGACCGCCGGACATCAGCGAGCGCATCAACAATTTCTCGTGGTGCGCCTGGACCTAGCCGGGTGGCCATATAGTTCAACTCCGCACCCACCGCGCTGAAGTAGTAGCCCTGCACCCCCAGGCTTTCTGATGACTCCCAGTCATTGGCCCGGTCGACGCGATCGATGAAGGCGCCACGCGCAATCCCAACACCGCTCTTGAAGTTCCTCAGGCCAACACACGCCTCAATTGCTGCGTCGTGCTTTTCTGAGGGCTCCGCAGTAGATGTGGACGAGGTCGACGGCCTTATCGCGTTTTCAGACTGCCCACGTGGGAAGATATTGAGACTCACAGCGAGTGACATGATGGCAACGACGGTGCTAACGACCGCGAGGTAGATCGCCAGCTTGCTCACAGTCACTCCACCACGGATCGAAGCTGTGTCGCGTTCAGTTCATCAACGACAACAAGGGAATTAACTGCTGCGGCTGCTGCAGTGCTCAATGCTTCAACCCGCAGAAGAAGCCCCGCCGCGTGACCCTGCTGGGCAGCGATAGAAGTGAAGTCTGCGAGGCCGGCTGCGGCGTCGATGATGGACAGCCTGCCGCTAGCGATTGGACCAGCCGGTTCAATAGACGCGGCGTCTGAACCGGCCACGCCAGCTGCCGCAATTCCGCCCCACGCGGTGGCCGGCTGCAGATCTAGACGCTCCATGACTCATAAAGTACCGCTTCGCACAGACACTTCGCCACAGCTGAGCACACATTCGTTCAGCGGATAAACCCAGTTCAGTGGGCTGATCTGCATTTTCAAGCAAACAGGACACTGGCAGCCGCGTCATGTCCAGAACGTTTGATTCCAGCCGAACCCTCATATGTCAGGATCAGTCACGCTGGGATTGATGCCGCCGCCTGTTTGCATGGCCAGCCATGCCCCATCAAGTGAAGGCGGAACACGACATGCTTCGCATCTGACGGGGTAGCGCCGAGCCAGGGTACGCGTTAACTCCTATTTGGATAGACCGCTTTGCCGAGTTCTCGGGCGGCCTCAAATGTGCTGCGGTCCAACTCTTTACGCCGTGCCCGCTCAGCCACACTCGACAATAGTATCTTCATGGCATCCGCGTTTTGGAGCGCGAATTCTACCGCGTCGCATGCGGAACGAATTACCGGAGCGGTGGCACCGTGTTGCTGTGTACTCGATGCACTTCGGACGGCAGCACGAGGAACCTCGACGATGCGAATCGGTTCTCCGTGCCGCTGTGCTGCTGTACGCGCCGCCGAGGCGTCTCTGCGGCACGTGTCAGAGCAATAGCGACGCGGACGCCCCCGCCGGGAAGTGACTTCGGGATCCAGCATGACCGCATCGCAACGGACGCACCGATTCGGATCGGATGTCGGGTAGTTGTCCGCTGCGATCAGTTGATGATGGTCAACGCCAACTGCGCTATGGCTCCCCAAACTTGCGCCGTTTGCGCTTAGAGCCGCGGCGTTTCGAGACTCCGTTGCACGCTGCGCGCCGCCCTCGTCAGCACGCGCTCGGCGAAGGACATTTTGGAGGTCGCGAACCTCGACCTCCGCGAGAGTAGCGATCGACGCGATCGTCTGACCGCGGTCCCTCATCCGCCCGGTAACCGTTTGCAGGTTGACGAAGTGACTCACACGCTTGCGGGCTGCGTCCATGCGCACGTTTTCATTCACTTGATCGAGGCGCACACTCTCCCAAGCGTCAACGGCGCGCAGCCGCTGGAGCAGCACACGAACCGAGGCGGCATCGTCTACGTTGGCACGTTCAAGGTTCGCGCGTTTCTCGTTCGCCCTACGCTGCGCTTCCACCGCACGCTTGCGCGCCCGCAACTTCTCACTTCCGCTCATAGACGCAAACGTAGGCCGGGCCGCGCGCTATCGTCCACCACCACAGCCACATTCGCGAGCAACTAGGGCTGGCTGCTCGGAATCTCCGAACTGCCTACGATGCCACCGCGCCGTCTACGCAGGGAGAGTCGGTTACTACACCAGTCAGCGGCAAGCCGATTAACCGTCAGTCGTCGACGGTTGTTTCGCCCTCACGGCGGCTTATGTAGTTGCCGCGCGCCGCGCGCCTCTCTGCGTCGGCGACGTCAGCGTTGAACGTGGCGGCGAACTCTGTGTACTTGACGTCGAGCAGGTGCTCGTCAGGCGGCGCGGGTCGCACGGCGGCTGGATTCGTGAGGGCGTAGTAGGCGTAGCGGCTGTCGAGACGGTTTTCCGGCACCAAGGTGATTAGCCGTGGGGTGAGGCCGCACTCTGCCGCCAGGTTCCAAAACTCTTCGATGGTGAAGGTGGTGGTCGATGCGAGGTTTCGGTCGTAGGCTGTCCCGGCGAAGCCGCGGGTCCGACGATCGCTGGTGTGGTACTTGATTTGGACCAGCGCCATGCCTCCGGGGGCCAACACGGTGCGGGCGATCTTAAGGATGGCCCGCACCGCGTTCGCGCCCGTCGTTAGCTCGATCACGTATAGACACAGGAAGACATCGCAGCTGCCCGCCAATCCGACGGTGGCTTGTTCGGGGCAGGCGAGGTCGATGCGCCGTGTCTCGACGGGTGTCGTGCACGTTGCGCGGACTTGTCGGACGCATTCGTCGAGGTTTTCTTGGGAGATGTCGGCGGCGATGAAGCGCTGCGCATGGGTGGCGAAAGCCACGGCGTTGGCCCCGCCGCCGGCGCCCCACTCCATCACCGTGTTCGGGCTGAGCGAATTAAGGGCTCGGGCGAAGGTTTCATAGATCTTCCAGTGGTCGTCACCAACCTCTAGCCAGGCTTGATCGCCGATTCCGTTGCGCCAGTGTGAGTTCGCTTCCCAGGCCGATCCTGTGGGCGCAGACCAGTAGCGGGCGGCTTGCCGGGCGATCCGGTTCCGGAATCGCCGCCTTCCCGCTGCTGCCAGCGCTGCTGCCAGGATTCGCTCGCCTCGCACTGCCACGTCGATACCTCCGGTCAAGGACTTGTTTCCGGTTGGGCTGACAGTAACCGGCCTTCCCTGGACGTGGCCGCCTTCGACGCCGGAGCGACCCCGCACCAGTCGCCGCACTCTAGGACTCGATGATCATCCCGCGGATTGGAACGGGTGTCGCGTCCACACCAGTCAGCTAAGCAACCGGCGCCGACGATCGCTAGCGGCACACCACTGCGCCTCCAGAGACACCTCCGGGCAGCTTGTGGGCCAGCCAGCGCGCGCCCGGTGGCCGAGCGGGCAAGGAATCCTCGGACAGCTATCTGGAGGCTGTTGGCGCTGCTAGGGGGCACGACATTGTGCGGCGCTGAACCCGCGGTGGTGAGCGCATCTGCAATGATCGAGCGAGCGGCATTGCGCAAGGAGGGGCCATGGCGAGGTCTGACCTGGTGATTGATCTGGTCGAGGCGCAGCAGCGTGGCGACGTCGCCCGCTTTCGCATGCTGGTGGAGGCGATCATCGCCGAGGAGCGCAACAATCAGCACCATCTTGTGGCTGATCGTCTGTCCGAATTGATCACCACTGCCGGTGCTCGCAGCCTGCTCGCCCGTGATGACACCGCCCGCCAGGTCGCTGATCTGGTCACCGAAATTGTGCCTAAGCGGCGATTGTCAGAGGTGCATCTGGCGCCGGCCGTCACGACGGCAGTGACCGAGATCATCGAGGAGCATCACCGTAGCGAGCTTCTCCGCAGCCACGGCCTGGAACCGCGCAACCGCATCCTTTTGGAAGGTCCGCCTGGAAACGGTAAAACCTCGCTTGCGGAAGCATTGGCAGCGGAGTTGATGGTGCCGTTCTACGCCGTGCGTTACGAGGGAGTTGTATCTAGCTTTCTCGGAGAAACAACGAGTCGAATCGATCACGTTTTCGAGTTCGCAAGGACTCGGCGCTGCGTGCTCTTTTTCGACGAGTTCGACACCATCGCCAAGGAGCGCTCCGACGCGCACGAAACCGGCGAAATCAAGCGCGTCGTTTCGACGCTGCTCCTACAGATCGATCGCTTGCCCTCCCACGTCGTCGCCGTCTGCGCGACCAACCATGGCGAACTGCTCGACCGCGCGGCATGGCGCCGCTTTCAGGTGCGGTTAACACTGCCTCCCCCGTCGCGCATACAGGCCACGGCTTTTCTCGAGCAGCTGCGTATGCGGCTCGGCGGGAACCTCGGTATGGCGCCGCGCACCCTCGCCGACAAGCTTGCCGGCGCCAGCTACGCCGACATCGAGGAGTTCGCGCTGGATGTCATGCGGCGCTATGTGTTGTCGCTACCCGATGGCCGTGTCGAGGATGTGGTGCGCGAACGGCTCAAGCAGCGCAACGCCATGAGGGAGATGTGACCTCTGTCCTTCGGCGCCCCGCACGGTGACGCGCGCTGTCCCGTCGACAATCTGAGCCATTTCCGGACGCGAACAGCGACGTGCGCTACTGCCGCATCGGCGAGGTCTCAAGAGAAGCCGGTGTTGGTTATCGCCAAACGGCGGTGGTTGAGACGCGCAGACGAAGGGTCGCATCGAGCCATCTACGTAGGCCGGCAGTAGTTGATGACGAATGAATCTCGTTCGTATTGAGATGTGGCCTCATGCAGCCAGTGTCGAGGGTGGCGCTGTCATCCTGGTTCGGTGGCGCCTAGGACCGCGAAGAAGACCGACAGCCGGTTAGCGGCTCGGCTTGCCGCGCTCGCCTCACTAGGTGCTTCTGTCATCCACTTCGCCGTCGTTCCCGCCCACTGGCAGGAATGGATGCCAGCGGGCCTGTTTTTCGCTGCCATCGCGCTGTTCCAACTGTTGTGGGCGCGGCTAGTACTCACCCGTACCACCACCCCGGTGCTGGCTCTTGGCATCTTGGTCAACCTTGCCGTTATTGCGCTTTGGTCCGTGTCGAGAACCGCGGGAGCGCCGCTCGGGCCCCACGCCGGTCAAGCCGAACTGATCCAAGCCGCGGACCTATGCGCGTTGCTGCTTCAGATCTATGTCGTCATGGGCGCTGGCTGGGTCTGGCACCGCGGCCTTCAAGGAGAACCGGTGCCCGCCTTCGGCAGCGCCATGGTGCTCCTGGGCGCGATTGGGATCGTCACGTTGGCGTCCACAGTGGGCGCTGCCTCTGGTCTACGGCACGGCCACCACGCCCCAGCCGGTGCTGAAGCAGGGGCTCATCACCACGGAGCTGGTGCAGAGCAGACTGACGACCATCACAGCCATCCTGAACCATCCCCTGCAGCGCCCGCTGGGGAGCCCGCCTCCGATGATCACGGAACCGGTGCAGAACACGTCGACGACCATCACAATCACGATCCGGAACCGACGTCTCCCCCGCCTGCCGTGCGCCCAGTCGAAGCTCCTGCGCCCGGCGCTGGCTCTGGCGGCGCGCCTGAGCAGGCTACGCCCGTGCCCATCAGCGAGCCGCTTCCAGCAGCGACGCCGCTAGACGACCACCAAGACCACGACCATGTGCATTGACCTACGCATGCGTGGCCAATCCACGGACTGACGGCTAGTTTCCGCCCGTCAGGTCTGCCCGCCCGATGGCGTCGCCCGGATGACGCACGATGTCGAGGGCCGACATTCCGATGCCGTAGGTGGATAACCATCGCCTCGGCCGGACCGCGATGAAGCACAGCTCAGCACGCTGAGAGACGATGCGCTCCTCGGCGGCGAGAATGCGACGGAGGAACCAGTCCGCATGGAATGCCCCTCGCGCGTCGGCGTTTTCGTGGTTCAGTATTTCGGCCGACCCCGCAAACTGGACAGCTGCCGGCGGCATCATGGGGAGAAAGCGGTGCGGCACGGGAATGACGAAGGCTACCTGTGGGCGTCGTCGAATGTTTCCCACCTTGACGTTCGTAGTCCGGGTCGTGATGTACAACGTCAGGTTTGTGCCTTCACCGGCCGCTGCGTACGTGACGGCCGTCGCGTGGGGGTTGCCGCTGCTATCGAGCGTCGACAGGGTGCCGAACGACCGTCGTCGAATCGAATTTTCGACAGTGGCGGGGTCGGTCACTGGTGCTCCTTCCTCCGCTTCCCCGGCTCCGATTGGGTGGCTTGTCGCTCAGCTACACGCCGTCTACGGCGCATCCGAAGGTACCGGCGGTCGACGGATAATTGAGAATTCGACCGGCGACTGCATTTGCTTTCTTCGTGCGAAGCTCCACCTGGTGGGGAGCGGCGATTCGAACTTCCCATGGTCGCCGGATGCTCCACATGGTGGGCCGTCCCCTAACGGTTGAGAACGGCACGGGTGCTCGCCTCGGGCGCCAAATCGAGGCGGCGCAGAAGTTGCGCGTTGAGCGCGACGACGATCGTTGACAGTGACATGAGGATGGCGCCGACCGACATGGGCAGCACGATGCCGATGGGTGCCAGCACACCAGCAGCCAGGGGCACAGAGATGAGGTTGTACCCGGCGCCCCACCAGAGATTCTGTTTCATCTTGCGGTAGCTGGCGCGGGACAGCTCGATGACCGACAGCACCGAGCGGGGGTCGGAACTGGCCAGGATGACACCGGCGGAAGCGATGGCGACGTCAGTGCCGGCACCGATGGCGATGCCGACGTCGGCCTGCGCCAAGGCGGGGGCATCGTTGACTCCATCGCCGACCATGGCAACCTTTTTGCCCTCGTGTTGCAGGGCAGCAACTTTCGACGCCTTGTCTTCGGGGCGCACCCCCGCGAACACCCGGTCGATGCCCAGTTCGTGGCCGACACTATTGGCGACGGCTTCGGCGTCGCCGGTGATCATGACGACTTGCACGCCAAGCTTGTGCAGCGCATCGACGGCTTCGCGGGATTCGGGGCGGATCTCGTCGGCCAAGCGCAGGCCGCCGAGCACCTCTCCGTCGCGGATGACGTGCAGAATGATGGCGCCTTCGCCGCGCCACGCGGTGGCCGCGGGGACCTCCTGGGCGCCGACTTCTTCGAGAAGTCGGGGGCCGCCCACTCGGATTTCGTGCCCGTCGACCGTCGCAGTCACACCGACGGCAGGAGAGGACGAGAAGCCGCTGGCGCGCGGCACGGTTAATCCCCTATCCTCGGCGGCTTTCACGATGGCCCGCGCCAGGGGGTGTTCACTGTCGGTCTCGGCGGCGGCGGCGAGCGCGAGCACGGTGTCGCCGTCGTCGTCTCCGGTCGCCTCGACGGCGGTGACGGTGGGTTCGCCTTTCGTCAGGGTGCCGGTCTTGTCGAACAGCACGGCGTCGACAGTGCGCATACCTTCCAGGGCCAGCCGGTCTTTGATCAAGACGCCGCCTCTGGCGGCGCGTTCGGTGGCGATGGACACGACCAGTGGTATCGCCAGGCCCAGCGCATGAGGGCAGGCGATGACCAGCACGGTGATCGCTCGTACCACCGAGGCATCGGGGTTGCCGACGATTGTCCATGCCGCCGCGGTGATCGCGGCGGTGATCAGGGCGAACCAGAACAGCCAGCCGGCGGCCTTGTCGGCAAGGCGCTGGGCACGCGAGGACGAATTCTGTGCTTCGGTGACCAGGCGTTGGATGCCTGCTAGGGCGGTGTCGTCGCCGGTGGCGGTGATCTGGACCCGAAGCCCGGAATCGGTGGCGACGGTGCCGGCTGTGACGGGATCCCCGACGCCGCGGGTAACGGGCCGGGATTCGCCGGTCACCATGGACTCGTCCATGTCGGCGCGTCCGTCGACGATCTTGCCGTCGGCAGGGATGCTGCCGCCGGGTCGGACTACAACGACATCGCCGACGTGCAGGTCGGCCGGCGAGACGGTGACGGTGCGGTCGCCGTCGATCTTCTCGGCTTCGTCGGGAAGTAGTGCGGCCAGTGAGTCCAGCGCTGAGGTGGTCTGGGCCAGCGAGCGCATTTCTACCCAGTGGCCGAGCAGCATGATGACGATGAGAAGGGCGAGTTCCCACCAGAATTCCAGCTCGTGGTGGAGCAGGCCCAAGCTCGCGCCCCAGGACGCGAAAAAGGCGACGGTGATCGCCAGTCCGATCAGGAGCATCATTCCTGGCTTGCGGGAACGGATCTCGTTCAGCGCACCGGTGAGGAAGGGGCGGCCACCGACGACGTACATCACTGTCCCGAGCAGGGGCGCGATCCAGCGTGCGCCGGGGAAGTCGGGGACGTCGTAACCGAGCAGCATCGCGAACATGGTCGAGAACGCGACGACCGGTATGGCGATGATCAGGTTGATCCAGAAGAGCTTGCGGAATTGGGCCACGTGGTCACCGCCGTGACCGCTATGGCCAGTGTGGCCGGTGTGATTGTCATGGCCGTGGTGTTCGCCGTGTGGGTGGGTGTCAGGGTGTGCGCTGGGGAATTGGTGGTGGGCGTGCCCGCCAGGGTGGGATGTTGCTACGCCGTGGTCATCGCGGTTTGTCATGTTCTTTCCTTAGGGGACTTCGCGTTTCAGTCGACGCGCATTGATGATGTGGGTGTTAGGAACGCACCAAGCGGGCGATGGCTTCAGAGGCTTCTGTGAGTTTGGCGTCAGCGGCCGGTCCGCCGGTGGCGGCGGCGTCACGGACGCAGTGGCGAAGATGGTCGTCAAGCAGTGCCAGCGCGACGCCTTGGAGGGCTTTGGTGAGCGCGTCTGTTTGGGTCAGGATGTCGATGCAGTACCGCTCCTCTTCGATCATTCTGCTGATGCCGCGGGCTTGGCCTTCGATGCGCTTCAACCGCTTGAGGTATTTGTCTTTATCGGTGATGTAGCCGTGGTGGGTGGTGCCTGTTGAGGGGCAGTGCCTGGTGTTGTCGGCGTGGGTCATGACGCTTTCCTTGTGCGTGGTGGTGACTAACTTCGGGTGCCCGGCGAGGAGTGCGCGACGAGGGTCGCGGTCATGCGACGGCGGCATACTTGTCGGGGTCGCGGTCGAAGCGTGGTCCGCATCCCTTGCAGCAGAACCAGTAACGCCGACCGCGATAGTCACGGAATAGTCCCGCCGCTTCGGCGACCGTCTTGTTCACCGGCGTGCCGGGCATCACGGGGCAGGTGGTCTCGTTCTGCGATCCGAGGTCAAGCAGGTTCCTCGCCGTAGGGTCGATGGGTGAGGTATCGATTTTGTCGGCTGCGCCGCTGCAGCAGCAGGCTGACGTGCGGTTCTGATTCTCGGACATTGGTTCTCCTCACAGGTGGCGGTGATTTAACTGGTGGTGTCGGCGGAAGTGGTTTTGAAGCGGCGCAGGCGCAGGCTGTTGCCCACCACGAAGACGCTGGAGAATGCCATTGCGGCTCCGGCCAGCATCGGATTGAGCATGCCCAGTGCTGCGACGGGGATCGCTGCGACGTTGTAGGCGAACGCCCAGAACAGGTTGGTTTTGATCGTCGACAGTGTTTCGCGGGACAGCCTGATCGCGTCAACGGCGCTGCGCAGGTCACCGCGCACCAGGGTGATGTCGGAGGCCTCGATGGCGACGTCGGTGCCGGTGCCCATCGCCAGACCGAGGTCGGCTTGGGCGAGGGCGGGCGCGTCGTTGACTCCGTCGCCGACCATGGCGACCGTCTTGCCTTCGGCTTGGAGGCCTGCGATGACGTCAACCTTGCCTTCGGGCATGACTTCGGCGATGACGTCGTCGATGCCGACTTCGGCGGCGATCTGTCGAGCGACGGCTTGGTTGTCGCCGGTGAGCAACACGGGGGTCAGCCCAATGTCACGCATCTGCGAGATTGCCTGTGCGCTCGTCGATTTCACGGTGTCAGCGATGACGAGTACACCGCGCGCCTGCCCGTCCCACCCGACCGCTACCACGGTCTTTCCCTGGGCTTGCGCGCGGGCCTTGGCGTGGGACAGATCCGGGCTGAGGTGTTGCGCCCAGTCGGACAGCAGTGATTCGCGCCCAACGATGACGGCGTGTCCATCCACGATGCCGTGGACGCCTTTACCTTCGACATTCGCGAAGTCCTCCGGAACGGGCAGGGCCTGGAGTTCCTCGGCCGCCGCGGCGGCGACGGCTTGGGCGATGGGGTGCTCGGAGGCGTTCTCCAGGGCGCCGGCCAGTCGAAGCAGCTCCGCGCGTTCGGTTTCCGGCGCTGTGATGACATCGACCAGCGTCATTTTGCCGGTGGTGACGGTTCCGGTCTTATCCAGCACCACGGTGTCAACCTTGCGGGTGGATTCGAGCACCTCGGGACCTTTGATCAGCACGCCGATTTGTGCGCCGCGACCGGTGCCCACCAGCAGGGCGGTGGGCGTGGCCAGCCCGAGGGCGCAGGGGCAGGCGATGACGAGGACCGCGACCGCTGCGGTGAACGCGGCGGCGACTGAGAATCCCGCGCCCAGCCAGGCGCCGAGGGTGATCACGGCGATAGCGATGACGATCGGTACGAAGACGCCGGAGATGCGATCGGCCAGGCGTTGCACTTCGGCCTTGCCGGTCTGGGCGCGTTCGACCAGCTGGGCCATCTGCGCGAGCTGGGTGTCCGAGCCGACGCGAGTGGCCTGCACCACCAGCCGACCGCCGGCGTTGACGGTGGCACCGACCACGGTGTCGCCGGCAGCGACTTCCACGGGTACCGCTTCGCCGGTCAGCATCGAGGCGTCGACAGCCGAGGAACCGGACACCACCACGCCGTCGGTGGCGATCTTCTCCCCCGGGCGCACGACGAACTCGTCGCCAACCACGAGTTCTTCGATGGCGATCTTGGTTTCCGTCCCGCCGCGCAGGACGGATACGTCTTTGGCGCCTAGGTCGAGCAGGGCTCGTAGTGCCGCTCCGGCCTGCCGTTTGGACCGCTTCTCGAAGTAGCGTCCGGCCAGGATGAACGTGGTTACGCCGGCGGCGACTTCGAGGTAGATGTTGGCGGCGCCATGCGACGGCGCCAGGGTGAACGCGAAGGGATGCTTCATACCCGGCGTGCCGGCACTGCCCAGAAACAGCGCATACAGCGACCACAGGAACGCCGACACGGTGCCCAGTGAAATGAGCGTATCCATGGTCGCGGTGCCGTGTCGCAGGTTGGCCCAGGCGGCCCGATGGAATGGCCATGCTGCCCACACGACGACGGGGGCAGCCAGCGTGAGCGACGCCCACTGCCAGTACGTGAACTGCAGCGCCGGGATCATCGCCATCGCGACGACCGGCACCGTCAGGACGGCCGAGGCCCTCAGGCGGTGCCGCAGCGACGCCAGTTCGGGGTCGGCGGTGTCCACGGCGTGCGGGGTGTCACCGGATGCGTCGGAGGGCATCGGCGTGCGCGGTGTCGGGAGCGCGGCGGTGTAGCCCGTCTTCTCCACCTCGGCGATCAGCAGCGCCGGATCGTATCCGTCAGGCACCGTGACGGTGGCCTTTTCCGTCGCGTAATTGACTGTCGCGGCCACGCCGTCGAGCTTGTTGAGCTTGCGCTCGATGCGGTTGGCGCAGGAGGCGCAGGTCATTCCCCCGATGCGGAGTTCCACACTCGGGCCAGACACCGGTGTCGATGTCGTCATGAAGCCACTGCCTTTCAGTTTCTGATTCGGACGGGATAGCTCAGTGCCCGCCGGCATGGCCGGCGTCACGCGACGGCTCTGGCGCGGGCTCGTTGGTGCCACCGGGTGCGGCGTCGACGACGAAGCTGGCGGTGTGCACGGTGTCCTGGACTTTGAAGTCGAGGTAGAGCAGGTAGCGCCCGGCGGTGGGTGCGGTCGCCGCGAACGACACCGCAGGCCCACCGGTGCCGCCCGGTACCGGCTCGGCCCCCTCAGGGTGCACATGTAGATACGCCAGGTCTCCCTCACGCAAGGCGACGAGATGGCCGTAAGCCCCCAGGTAGGGCTGCAAGGTCATCACCGGCCGGCCGTCGCGCGTGACTGTCGCGGTGAGTTGGTGGGAGACGCCCGCGGTGAGGGCACCGTCCAGTTTCACGGTGTATCCGGCGATTTCATCCACGGTGCGTGTGGCACTCGCCACCGCCGGGACGAACGCGCCGGCCACCTGCACGGTTCGGGTGAGGGTGAGTTTGGCGCTGCCCGCCCCTGCGGGTTGGAAGTCGGCGAACACGCGGTAGGTGCCGGCGGCATTCCACGTCCACGGCGTTGACCACGTGCCGGTAGCCGCGTCCAGCCTTGGGTGTACATGGGCGAAGTGCTGGCCGTCGGAACGGACCACGATGAGGTGCAATTGCTTGTCGTGCACGTTCGCGTAGTCCAGCAGCGGCGTGCCGCCCGGGTCGACGATGGTGAAGCTCATCGTTCCCCGATCGTTGGGTGCGCTGGGGGCCCGCACCGGGCTCAGGACGTATCCGTCTTCGGCCAACGACAACCCCGGCGGGTCGGCGAAGGGAACGACTGGCGACGCCTGCTCGGTCGGCGGCGCGCTGTGATCCGCTGCAGCATCGGAAGTTTGGGTCTGGGAAGATGTCGCCGCGGTATCAGGGACGACCGCTGCGGCGGTGACGTATGCAGCCGTGAACGCCCCTGCCAGTCCGGCGCCAAACGCTGTCAATCGTCCCGCGGCGTTCATGCGACACGCACCGCCGAGTAGCCGGCCTCGTCGACGGCGTTGAGGATCTGCGCGTCGTCGACGGGACGGCTCGACGTCACGATCAGCGTGCCGGTTTTGGCGCTAACTTCGACGTCTTCAACTCCGGCGACCTCGCTGACCTCTTCGCGCACCGAGAGCTCGCAATGTCCGCAAGTCATTCCTGTGACGGCGTACGTGCTCGTGCTCATCACCGATCTCCTATCCTCAACGGGTGTAGATACCCCTACCGGGTATACGTAAGAGAGCATATACCCCTTGGGGGTATGCTTCAAGGGTTACTTTCCGGGGTCGTTGGTGTGGTGTCGACGCGCGTAGCGCTATCCCGGAACGAAGGGAGGGATCAGTTGGTGGTGCGCGCGTTACACGTCGGAGATGATGGCTGGCCCCTCATGGGGGAGGTCGTCGGGCGCGGCGAACTGATCATCATGCTTCATGGTGGGGGTCCGGATCACTACAGCATGCGACCGCTTGCTGACCGGCTCGCTGGCCGGTATCGCGTTGCGTTGCCTGACATTCGAGGGTACGGAGCATCGCGTTGTCCCGACCCGACGTTGCACCGATGGGATCAGTACGTCAGCGACGTCATTGCGATCATTCACGCGCTCGATGACACCTGCGCCCACCTTGTCGGCGCCGGACTGGGCGGCACCATCGTTTTGCGGACGTGCCTCCAGCACCCCCGTATCGCCCGGTCGGCGGTGGTCATCAGCGCTGAAGCGATAGAGGACGATGCGGACAAAGCCGCAGACACCGATCTGATGGATCGTTTCGCCGAGCGTGCCCGTTCCCGCGGTCTGCAGGCCGCCTGGGAATTGTTCATTCCTGATCTTCAGCCGCTGATCGCCAACCTGGTCGCTGAGGCTATTCCGCGCGCTGACGCCCACAGTGCGGCGGCCGCGGCGTCAATCGGTCATGACCGCGCCTTTGCAACGGTCGAGGACCTCCGGCGCATCGACACTGCGACGCTCGTCATCGCCGGCGACGACATCCGTCACCCCGAGTGCTTGGCACACAGCCTCGCCGATGTCCTTCCACGAGGGGTTCTCGCCGAAGTTTCGATGTCCCGCCAATTCGTCGACGCTGAGGACATGGCACACGCTTTCGGCCCGGCGATCGAGAACTTCCTTCGTAGAACATCGGACCGGGACACTCGGGTCCATGAAGACGGGCACCAAGGACTGGGGCAGCAGTGAGGGGCCTGACGCTCCGGCGGCAAGCCGCTCGGGGGCAGCCTGTCGCGGTGCTGTCAGCCGCAGCAGGACTTTCCCTCGCTGGCCTTGCCTGAGCGGCGCCCACTAGTGACACGACCCACCGCGCACAAAGCGATGCATTTGGCGATCGACCGTGCGGTCTGGCTTTGGACGAGCTGCCGAAATCTTTCTTGTACGGTCACCAGCGATACGCCTTCCAGTCGTCGGGCTACCCGCCCCCGGGTGATACAACGAAGGTACCCCTGAGGGGTATACGGTACAAGGGTGCCCGAGCTAGGCGCGGCGGTGGGTGACTGGCCAATGGCGCATATCCTGCATTACCCGTGGCGGCGGATGGCTGGCCACGCCTGATTCGATGTTCCCCGTTGCTGGCGCCGCGGTAAGTTGATTAGTGGAAGGCCGTAGCATCGATTCGTGGCGATGATGCGGGATGGCGGTGGTATCACCGGTGAACCGCACTGGGGCGGGACGGCACTGCTGCGACCTGGGGTGTTGGCGTTCACCGGATCGATTGGCACCACCCACCTACACGCCCACCATGCCGTCCAGATTGTCACCGCAACAACACCTTTCACGATGCGTGACGAGCACGGCAACCAGCATCGCGGCACCAAGGTGGTCGTGCCCGCCGATGCGCCACACCGGGTCGAAGTCGGCGCGCCGGAGGGCACCGTGGTGTTCTTGGAACCGGAGTCTGCCCCAGGGCGCTCGGCGCACTTGCGCGCGCTTCGGTCCGGCTGGACTGTTGCTCCGGTGTTGACGTTCACCCGCCGACGTCCGTTGGCCGTCGTGGTCGACGAGCTGTTCGAACACCTCGCACCCGCCATGGCAGCTGATGAAGAAATGACGCGCCATCGCGCCGTCGACGAGGCGTTGCGGGTGCTCCCCGACCTTGTGGCCGCGGGCCCAGTGGGAGGTACCGAACTCGCGGCCCAGGTCGGTGTGTCTGCGAGCCGATTGACCCATCTGTTCACCGAACAGGTCGGCATTCCGCTGCGCCGCTACGTGCTGTGGTTACGGCTGCGGCTCGCCATCATTTGCGCGCACGCCGGCGATGACCTGACCGGCGCCGCACATAATGCGGGGTTTTCCGACAGCGCCCATCTGACCCGTACCACGCGGGAGATGTTCGGGCTGGCGCCCTCGGTGTTGAGCCGGCACGTGTCCTGGGACCTCGACACCGCCGTGTAGCCGGATCATTCAAGCTCTGCCACGCCAGTAGCCGCGACGCTCAGGTGGTGAGCACGAAGTCCCCGCCATTGACGGCGGTCACCGCGGCACAGGCGGTGGCCCGATACGGCTACGTGCCGGTCATGCTGCTCGGCCTCAACGGCGCCGGTGTGGCGTTAACCGCCGCCGGCGCCCCGAAATACTGGCTGCTGGCCGTGATGGCCGTCGCGATTGCCACCGCGTTGCTGGTCGAACGTGTCATTCCGTATGACCCCGAATGGAATCATGATCAGGCAGACAGCAGGCGCGACCGCATCCACGTCGCAGTCAACGAGACGCTGATCCTGGCCAGCGTGGCTGCCATTCCACTACTGGCGGCGGTCGTCCCGGCCCCGCAGCTGTGGCCGCGCACCTGGGCATTGCCGCTGCAGGTCCTCGCCGCGATCATGATCGCCGACCTCGGCATCACCGTGGTCCATGTGGCCAGCCACAAGATCGGCGTGTTGTGACGTTTCCACGCCGTGCACCACAGCATCACCCGCTTCTACGGCCTCAACGGCCTGATGAAACACCCGCTGCACCAAACCGTTGAGATGGCCGCTGGTGTGGCACCGCTCATCCTGATCGGTCTGCCCGTCAACGTCGCCTCCCTACTCGCCCTCGCGGTGGCGATCCAGCTGCTGCTGCAGCACTCCAACGCCGACTACCGCGTGGGCCCCGCCAAGCACGTCTTGGCTCTCAACGAAGGCCATCGCTTCCATCACCTCAAGTGGGCCGGCATCGGCGACGTCAACTTCGGGCTGTTCACCCTGGTCTGGGACCACCTGATGCGCACCTACTCCTATAACCCCACCCGCCGATTCGACTCCACCCAGCTCGGCATGGCCGCACACCCCGACTACCCCACCGCGTACGGGCGGCAGCTGCTACACCCCTTCACCCCCGCCGGAGGGTGCAGCCTCAAGTCCACCACAGCGACGAAGGACCGCACCGCGACGAGACCAACACCGGAGCAGGGCTGAGAGGGACCAGCGTCTAGCGCTCCCGGACCGTGATTGCCTCAAGCGTTCCCGATCAGCCCAGAACGCGTACTAGACCCATAGCCTTCTACGTGGCCTATTGCGCGCCACGGTCCGACGATCGACGAACAAAGGATCGGCAGCCCGTTCGGCGCCTGCCAGAGCTAGCCGGATGCCATGTCGGGCAGACCAGTGCGCAAGTCTGCGTCTTTACTGAATCTTCATCGAAGGACTAAGAAAGCCAAATGACGCATCAGCACACTTGAACCATATCCGTGAACGGTGCACCGCCGCCCGCGAACGGCTGTCGCGGCGCACGCAGTGCCCGCTCATCAGCGATGTCAACATTCGGATACGGAGACCACACTGATGCCGCAGGCGACTTGCCTCCCACCGTTTCGCAGGACGGCGCAGTGGCTGCGGACGGCCGTCCTGGCGATGGCGGTGCTGCTGATCGCGGCCGCGTGCAGCTCGTCGCCGGCCGCCGCGCCCCAGTCCGAGGTCATCACTGATAAAGGCACCCCGTTCGCCGACCTGCTAGTGCCCAAATTGCAGGCGTCGGTGACCGACGGAGCGATCGGTGTCGCGGTGGACTCCCCTGTTACCGTGTCCGCCGGTGACGGCGTTCTCGGCCAAGTCTCGTTGACCAACGAAGCCGGCGAACTCGTCGACGGACAGCTCAGCCCCGATGGCGTGTCCTGGTCGTCTGCCGAGCCGCTGGGCTACAACAAGCAGTACACCCTTCATGCCCAGGCCCTTGGACTGGGCGGCGCGACCACTACGACAGCGACCTTCGAAACCCACTCGCCCGACAACTTGACGATGCCCTACGTCCTGCCCAACGACGGGGAAACGGTTGGCGTGGGCCAACCCATCGCGATCCGCTTCGATGAAAACATCACCGACCGGATTGCGGCGCAGCAAGCGATCAACGTGACCACCACCCCCCCGGTCGAGGGAGCCTTCTACTGGCTCAATAATCGCGAAGTACGTTGGCGCCCAGCCGAATACTGGAAACCGGGAACAACAGTAGAGGTGGCGGTCAACGCCTACGGCGTCAATTTCGGTGACGGGCTGTTCGGTCAGGATGACGTCACTACCCGGTTCACCATCGGTGACGAGGTCATCGCCACCGCCGATGACGCCACCAAAACGATGACTGTGCGGCGCAATGGTCAGATCGTCAAGACCATGCCCATCTCCATGGGTAAAGCCAAGACCCCGACCGATAACGGCGCCTACATCATCGGAGATCGTTACTCGTTTCTGGTGATGGATTCGTCCACCTACGGAGTTCCGGTCAACTCTCCTGACGGATACCGCACCGAGGTGGAGTGGGCGACCCAGATGTCCTACAGCGGGATCTACGTGCACTCTGCACCGTGGTCGGTGGGCAGCCAAGGCATCGCCAATGTCAGCCACGGATGCCTCAACGTCAATCCGGCCAACGCCCGCTGGTTTTACGACAACACCCGACGCGGCGACATCGTTGAGGTCATCAACACCACCGGCCCCACGCTGTCGGGGACAGACGGTTTAGGTGACTGGAACATCCCTTGGGATCAGTGGAAAGCCGGCAACGCCAACCTCTGAAACTCAGATCAGCAGCGGAGACTCACAACCGCCGCCTCCCAGTCACCTCGTGGCACCAGTTACGCGTGTCGACAGGACGTTTCGCATCCACCGAACCGGGTTGCGAACTGCCAAGTGTCACCCGAGCATCGCGCGCCGTGGGGCCCACGCAGCACAGGTAGCGCAGCCCTTTCCGCTACGGCACCTTTGGTTTGCCGTCCTCAGGTAACGGCGTTTTCACGTGTCCGGACCGCCGATTATTTCGTAGTCCCGGCATCGACGATCGACACTTTCAAGCACCCATTCGCAAAAGCCATTAGCAATTTCAGCCGCCGAAATTCCAGCATTGTAATTTTGTTGCTGGTGTTACTGATGAGGCATATGTGAGTTAGGCTGATCTACGTATTCGCTACGTACATCGTTGCTGCACAGTACGGAACGCTCTGTTTCGCCTTTTTTGGCGAAACCAATCACCGGCGCTCCGACAGCCGAAAGAAAGAACGCCATATGGAACCGATGGCCCGATGCGTCCGCCCGGAGGAAGGCCGCGTATCTGCGTTCGGCTTTCGCCTGACTGGGGTGATCGTTGCCGTCGTCGCGACGGTACTTTTGGCGTGCACGCCAGCAGCCTCCGCCGAGCCGACAGGCGGTCCGTGGGATCCACTCCTGCCCAAGATCCCGAGTGCGGGAGCGCCCGGCGATCCGGTTGCCATCGCCAACGCTTCTTTGCAGGCGACGGCCGTTGCCACCCAGACTGCGATGGATTTGGGGCGTAGCTTCCTGGGCAGTCTCGGACTCGTCAGTCCCGCGGCAAGCCCCCAAACGAGCGTCCGCGGCAACCGTCTCTACGGTGCCCAGGCGATCGAATACGTTATCCGCAGGGCAGGAACGCAGATCGGCGTTCCCTACTCCTGGGGAGGGGGCAGCCTCACCGGCCCTAGTCGCGGTGTCGACCAAGGCGCAGGCACCGTCGGTTTCGACTGCTCAGGACTGACACGATTCGCCTTCGCCGGCGTCGGAGTACTGTTGCCGCGATGGTCCGGCGACCAGTACAACGCTGGCCGCAAGGTACCTCCCGCGCAAGCTAAACGCGGTGACCTCCTGTTCTGGGGGCCCGGCGGAAGCCAACACGAAGCGATCTACCTCGGCGGCGGAAAAATGATCGAGGCGCAACAAACCGGCGTTCCCATCAAGATTTCACCGGTGCGTACCGCCGGGATGACACCCTACGTCATACGGATTATCGAGACCTGACCCCGAACGCTTCCGCCAACAGCTTCCTCCCGCCAAAAGCCCTGTCTGCACCGGGTAATGGTTCAGCCGGCCAGATAGTAGCCGATGCCGCGGACCGTCCGGACATAGCGCGGACAAGACGGGGCGTCACCGAGCTTGCGACGTAGATTGCCGATGTGCACGCCCAGTGCCGACCGCCCGCCGGGCTGCGTCGCCCCCCAAAGGACTTCCTGAAGTCGTCGGCACGTCACGGGCTCCCCTGGATCATCGGATAACACCCGAAGGATCGCGAACTCCGTTCGAGTCAGCGATATGACGTTGCCGCGCTGATAGACCCGCCGGACCCCCACGTCGATCACCAGATCGTCGACGTGGCGTCGCTGGGCGCCGCCGTCCTCGCCGCGTTGGCGAGAATGCCTGAGTGTCTGCCGTATTCGCGTGTTGAGTATGTCGCGGGAGCCGATGGGAACCACTCCGACGCGCGATATCAGTGGCGCCATCTCTGTGTCGGCGAGCGCGACGACGCCGCAATGGGCGGCCTGGCGAACACGGTCAAGGACGACGGCGCCGTGCGCGGATGATCCCAGGCACACCACCACCACGTCGGGGTCATCGTCGCGCACCGCGGTGAGCGCTGCAGCGTCTGAGCGTGCGACGTCGACGGCGAACTCTTCGGCGCGCAGGGTGCGGGCCAACATGTCGGCGTAGATGCGCCGAGGTTCAACCAGCAGAACGCGAATGCGCCCAGCGGCTATCGCCGGAGAGGCAACGCTGCCCGAAGCGGGGTGCGGCTCGATGGTCGTGGCAGTCTCCTTGCCAGCGTGGGCCATTCACGGCGTGAAGGCGTCTGCGCGGATGCTGGAACCAGCATATCGCCATCTACGTAGCTACTACGTAGATGGCGATATGGGGTGTCGGGCATGTTCGCGTCGTCGGGTGTTCAGCGGGGGGTTTGCGCGCCAGAGGATGTCAGCTGTTCGGGTTGAAGTCGGCCCCGTCGGTCCAGCCGGAACAAGGCCGCTGCGGAGGCCAGCCCGATTGCCGACAGCAGAACCCACAGCAGCCAGGGTTGTCCGAGATCTCGGGCGGCCTGCATCAGCGAGCCGGTGGCCAGATTGCCAACAAGAATGCCGACTCCGACGATGGTGTTGTAGAAGCCGTAGTGCGTTCCGATGAGACGGTTGTTGGCCAATGAGACGACGGTGTCCATCTCGAACGGGAAGACGGCCGCCGACCCGACCGCCAGCACCGCCGTGGCGACGAGTAGCGCGGTCGCGGCGGCGACTCTGCCTGCCCTGGTGTCATCGGGCAGCACGATCAGCGGCAAAAACGACGCCGCGAGGATCAGCATGCCGATCACCAGGGAGCGGCCGGCGCCCCAGCGGTGGACGAACCATCGTGTGATCCGCATCTGGCCGAGGACAGCAACCAGACCCGAGACCACGAAGATCATGGCGGTGACAACGGAATCGTTGCGCGGAAACAGGTCTCGCGCCTGAAGCGGCAATGCCAGATAGACCTGGAATGACAAAACATACGACCCGATCATGGCCGCCGCGAAGAGCAGAAAGGAGCGGTTGGCCGCTACTGTTCGCCAGTCCTGCAGCACCGATGTCTTCTCGTCAGGTGTCCCCGCGGCGCGGTGGGGCAATGCTAAGAGTTGGGCCACGGTCAGCGCTGCGAACACGACCGCTGCGGCGGCAGCTGTCATTCGGAAATCGACGAACATCAAGGCCAGCCCGACAAGGGGTCCGGCCAGAATGCCCGCCTGATAGAACACGTTGAACACCGCGAAGGCTTCCACGCGCCGTGGGCCCGCGTCGGCCGCCAGATAGGCGCGCACCGCAGGATTGAACAGGGCGCCGGCGAAGCCGGTTGCGGCCGAGGCGATCAGAACCGCCGGCAGCGATTCAGCGAAGACGAGCAGGCCGAATCCTGCTGTCCGGAGGACACATCCGCAGACGATGAGCGGTTTGTAGCCCAGCCGGTCTGCCAGAGTGCCGCCGATGAGAAACATGCCTTGCTGGGAGAAGTTACGTACACCCAGCACCAGGCCGATGGCCCACGCGGCCAGCCCCAACGGGCCGGCGAGGTAGCCGGCCAGGTAAGGCATGAGCATGTAAAAGCCCAGGTTGATGCCGAATTGGTTGATCATCAGCATCCGGCTGGGCCAACCAAAGCTGCGGAAGGCTGACAGCAGGGTCATCGTGGCTGCACCTCGGTGGGGTCGACAACGGTGGTGCATCGCGTCCACGCCGTGACTGTCTGGGTCATCGGGTCCTCAATGGTGGCGGGATGCCGTGGGGGCGCTGCGTCGAGCAGGCCGTGGGCGCGGCAGTAGTCGTCGTTGTAGATGGTGTCGAAGTAGCGTTGCGGACCGTCCGGGAAGATCGCTGCGACAGTGGCTCCGGCAGGGCTATTGCGTGCGACCCAGCCTGCAACCAGGGCGACCGCACCGACGCTCCAGCCGCCACTGGCGTAGTGGGTGGCCGCCAGGGTGCGGCATGCCCACACCGACTCCGCGGGGGCAACCCAATGCACTTCGTTGAACGCTTGGTAGTCGACGTTGCCGGGATAGATGCTCGATCCCAAGCCGCGCATGAGCCGAGAAGCCGCGGGCTGGCCGAAGATCGTCGAGCCCACCGTGTCGACGCCGATCAGCCGCAGCTGCGGGTTAAATTCTCGGAGGACGCGTGCGACGCCGGCCGAGTGGCCTCCGGTGCCCACCGAGCACACCAGGACATCAACGGCGCCGAGTTGTTCGTTCAGTTCCAACGCGAGCCCGCGGTAGGCCTCGACGTTATCGGGGTTGCTGTATTGATCGGGATGCCACGCGCGCGGGTCGGTGGCCAAGATCTTCTGCACGCGGTCACGGCGAGCCTGCTGCCAGCCTCCCTGTGGGTGCGGTTCAGTGACCAATTCGATGTCGGCGCCGAATGCGGCGAGCATATTCTGAATGATCGGCTCCATCCCGGGGTCGGTGACCAAGGTGACGGGGTGCCCGTAGACCGTTCCGGCTAGTGCGAGACCCAATCCCAGCGTCCCGCTGGTGGATTCAACGATGCGGGCGCCGGGGGTAAGTGCCCCGCGGGAGCGGGCGCGTTCGACCATGTGTAGCGCGGGTCGGTCTTTCATTCCTCCCGGGTTGAAGCCTTCGAGTTTGGCCCAAAAGCCCCGCTCTTCTGACGTGAACGGTGCGCTGATTCTCAAGACAGGGGTCTGGCCGACCATGGTGGCCGGCCGCTCGTTGCGGCCGCGTTGTGGCTGTGCCGATCGGGTGTGGGAAGTGCGTGCATGGCGGATTGGCAGGGCAGGATTCATCGATGAATGTCGCTTCTGTGAGGCCGCGACGAAGCGCGGCGACTGACGGCAGGTAGCGGTCACCGGCCACCGTCGAAGACGACGGGCCTGACGCTAGCCGATCAGCGGCGCGCGATACACAGGTGGGCGAGCACGTCGCGGCCGGTGCGCAGGGCGCGGGCGTTCCGTGGTGGACCGCGGATAGGCGCCTTCGCCGCGTGGCACCACAGCAGCGGAAGCACAGCCACGACGAGGCCCAACGCGAGCGCGATCAGGGAAACCGTTCCCCGCGGCAGGATCGCTTCGGCCAATGTGTCGGGCGTGCACTCGGCGTCGGGTTGGGAGACGTGGGGGTGGTCGAGCTCGACAGACATCGGCGCGCCGACCGCACTGGTGGCCAGGGTGTGCGGTCCGTGCGCAGGTGCCGCATTCACGCCGGGCAGTGCCCACTCGGCTCCGACGATGACGGTCCAGAACGCGATCAACGCCGCGACGATGGCGCGGCGGCGTTGCCCAGAGTTCGCGTCGAAGTACTTCACGATGTTGCCGACTGTAGCAGCGGATCGGCGAATTCAGGCTCGGCCCCTGAGCCGATGCCGGGTTGTGATCAGAGCGCGACCGCCGTTGCGCCGAGCCAACCGGCCGTTCCGTCACACGATCGACTTCGCCCGATGCCCTTGCGAAAACGCCCTTTTGGAAGTTCCGCGAAGGAGATGCAATAGATCGGAGCGCTGCTTGTACCGCAGATCATCTACGGTTTTACTACGTAGATAATTTGCTCTCTATCGGCCCGCGCGCCAAGCGGTGTTTCCTTTGCTGGCGGCCTACGCGCATTGGCTTCACCTGCGCAGCGTGCGGCCGGCGTTGAGGCGCTAGTGGTGGCAGAGCACCTGGATGAGAGCGGGTGTGGCGAGCATGGCGGTGATCGCGGCTGTCAGGCAGATGCGGTGGCGCCATCGCACGTGCCGGCGTGTGGGGGTGAGCAGGCGCTGCGCTCGCGCGATGACCGCTGTTCCCGCCGCGGCGAGGCCTTCCCGTGCAGGCGGGTGTTCTCCGGCCAGAGCAGATAATCCAGCCAACAGCGGATGCGTGCCGACGCGGCGCACGGCGGTGTCGTCAGCGCACATCTCCAGCAGTTCACCCACACGATGAGGGGCCGTCGCGAAAAGCGGAAGCCGCGGCAGTGTGCCCCCCAAAGCGCGGAGCACCATGAGGATGTGGTGGTGGTGCCCGGCGATGTGCGCGTTTTCATGCGCCAGAACCGCTTTGAGCTGTGATCGGTTCAACGACTTCATCGCCGCGGAGGTGACGATGATGGCGTTCGGGCGTCCGACCACGCAGTAGGCAGCAGGCCGGTCGGCCTCCACGACCACCACGTTGGGATTGTCGGTGGGTCGGCCGATGATCCGCGCGGCCCGCGCGTGCTCGTGACTTCGCGCCCGCAGCCGCGACAAGCAGCGACCGATCCGCAGTACGACGAACCCTGACGTCAGGGTTCCTACTGCGATGAGAACAACAGAACCGATTCGTCCGGCCATGGGGGTGTGTTCGGAGAAGCCAAACAGCTCCAGGCACAGTGTCACGACCGCGCCCGTACGAATACTGTCCGTCGTTGCGCCGATGACCATGATCAGCGCGACGAGCCACGCCGCCAGCGTCGCGGCGACGGTGGCCAGCCAGGCGGCCACTCCCATATAGGGGCTGATGCCGTGACGGGTCATCCGCCTCAGGACCGGTGGCGCCCACCAGGCCAGCGCGCTGCCATAAAGGAGCAGCCACAGCGCGGCGGTCATCACCGACGCCCCTTGCGCAGAGCCGCCTTCAGTTGGGCGGACTGCTCGGCGTTCATCTGCTCGACAAAGAAGGCCAGCACCGCATCGGTATCCCCGCCGGCGTCGAACGCGGCTTTCATCAAACGCGCGGAACGCTCCTCGCGGCTCATGGACGCCTGATACAGGTACGCTTTCCCGTCGCGCTGACGTTGCAACCAGCGCTTGCGGTACAGGTTGTCCATCGTCGACATCACGGTGGTGTAAGCGATCTGGCGCCGTTGAGAGATCTCGTCGAAAACCTCACGCACCGTGACAGGCTCGGCGTAATCCCACACGCAATCCATGACCACCGCTTCGAGGTCGCCGAATCCTCGCTGTTCCATTTGCGCCTCCCGCTCTCCGCGACGAGCTGGCCTCCTCGCGCCCCGAGCTCTTCAGTCCCCAATGTAGCCGCCGAGCTGGGAAAAGCCGCGATACGCCTCACCTGGACCGCATAGGGCCAGCATCTGCACTACCGGCCGCGGCGCGTGAACCTAGCGCCCGTGGCGCACAGTTGTAACCGACCTGAGACTGTGACAGACGTTCCTCCTGATACCAAAGTGATGTACGTTCCGTCTACGTACTATTGTGCTACGTACTTAGCTCGGTAGTAGGTGTGCCGCGGGTGCCGTTCGGCTTCGATGCGCGGCTCGACAACGCTCACCCCAGCTGAGGAGATTCGATGCGGCGCCTCACTTCTTTTCTGAGTCTCTTCGCATTAATGCCGGCACTGGTGATCAGCGCCCCGGGTACCGCTGTTGCCGGGCATGACGGCAGCCCCGACCGCGACGACGTTCCCTCATTGGTTGCGGCGGTCGCCGAAGCGAACCAGCGGATGGCCGACGTCGGTAGCGACATCCAGATCAAGCAAGAGGGCGTCAACCGTGCCCTGGTCGAAATCGCGGCCGCTCGCGACACCCTCGCGCAGGCCCGGCGCGACGTTGTTGCCAGCGACCAAGCCCTTACCGACAGCCAACACGCGATCGAGGCCGCACAACAGCGCTTTGACCGCTTCGCCGCGTCGACCTATACGAACGGGCCGTCGGGTGCGTTGCCGCTGGCACAAAGTCCCGAGGAGATCCTGGCCGGGGCCTCGACCCAGCAGACCCTCACCATCAGCTTTCAGCGGGTCCGCGACGACCTCCTGCGTCGGCAGACCGATCAGGCCAACAAGCTTTCTGCTGCGACGGCAGCGCGGGCGCGCGCCGAGAGCGCCGCCGCGGACGCCCAACGCCGGCAAGACGACGCGGTAGCCGCACTCCGGGACGCCCAGCAGACGTTTACCGCACAGCAACGCGAGGTCGAACGGTTCGCTACCGAACGCGACTCCGCTCAAGCTCGACTGGAAGCCGCCCGACCGGTGGCGGCGACAGCCGCCGCGCCCAGTGCCGCGCAACCCGGCACTGTTCCGGCATCCGGCGCTCCCTGGGACCGCGGCACCACGTCGCCGGGGGGCGCCACCAAGGGGGGCCTGTGGGACACCACGCTGCCGATGGTGCCCAGCGCTAACGTGGCCGGCGACCCGGTGGCCATCATCAATGCCGTCCTCAAGATCATGGCGACCTCGGCGCAGCTGACGGCCGACATGGGCCGCAAGTTCCTCACCGAACTCGGCATTCTGTCTCCAGTCACCGCCGCCGCAGATCCCGGCATCACCAACGGACGCATCCCCCGCCTCTACGGCCGCCAGGCCTCAGAATTCGTGATTCGCCGCGCCATGTCACAACTGGGCGTGCCTTACTCCTGGGGCGGCGGCAACGCCAACGGCCCGTCACGAGGCATCGACCAGGGCGCCAACACCGTGGGTTTCGACTGTTCGGGCCTGATGCTGTATGCCTTCGCCGGCGTCGGCATCAAACTCGACCACTACTCCGGATCGCAATACAACGCAGGCCGCAAGATCCCCTCGTCACAGATGCGACGCGGTGACCTCATCTTTTACGGCCCCAACGCCAGCCAGCACGAAGCGATGTATCTGGGCGACGGCATGATGATCGAAGCCCCCTACACCGGGTCGGTCGTCAAGATCTCGCCCGTACGCACCTCCGGCATGACGCCCTACGTCACCCGCTTGATCGAATATTGACATCGCCGCGATGCCGCGCAGGTGGACCGGTCAGTGCGCCGCGGCGCGGCCGCTGCGAATCGGCCTCCTCGGGCACGTCAGGCCGCCCCGAACGACGCGGCCAACGAGAGGCGTTAAATAGCGCCGTCGCGCCGGCGATCGCAGCCGCCCACAGCGCCACGACCACGGCACACAGGATCAGCCACGCTTGCCACCCGAGACTGTTCGGGCACACGTCCATCAGCCAACGCATGTCAGGCCCTCCTCCGCAGTGAGCCTCACCCCACCGCAGGAGGAAAACGGTATGAGTCGTGTGAAGATCTGCTGAAGATCGAGCCGCCCGGTCAGCCATACCTGGTTACGGACGCACCAGCAGGCACCATATGGGACATGCAGCACCACCACCTGGGCGCGCCTGAGAGCGCGAAGGGATACCGCGCGCTGGTCGTCGACGACGAACTCCCCCTGGCCGAAGTGGTGGCCAGCTATCTCGAACGCGAGCAGTTCGAAGCCGTCGTCGCCGGCAACGGTGTCGACGCAATCGCCGTCGCACGCGACCTGGATCCCGATGTCGTCATCCTTGACCTCGGCCTACCCGGCATCGACGGACTCGAGGTCTGCCGGCAATTGCGGACCTTCTCCGACGCCTACGTCGTCATGCTCACCGCCCGTGACACCGAACTGGATACCGTGCTCGGCCTCACCGTCGGCGCCGACGACTACATCACCAAACCCTTCAGTCCCCGCGAGCTGGTCGCGCGCATCCGCGCCATGCTGCGGCGACCCCGCATCCTGCAAACAGCCGCCGCACCCGCCGAACGAGACACAGCCCCGCCGCGCCGCTTCGGCGCACTGAGCATCGACGTCGCCGCCCGTGAGGTACATATCGACGACGAACTAATCCTGTTGACCCGCACCGAATTCGACATTCTCGAAGCCCTGTCCGCGCGGCCAGGAATCGTGCTGAGCCGCCGACAACTTCTCGAAATAATCCGCGACGAACCCTGGGTCGGCAACGAACACCTCGTCGACGTCCACATCGGACACTTACGACGCAAACTCGGCGACGACGCCGCACGCCCCCGCTACATCGCCACGGTTCGAGGTGTCGGATACCGGATGGGAACCGGACAGTGACTCCCCCACCTACGTCGACCCCTCGCCGGCGTCGACGGCCGGGCCGTCCCGGTATCGGCCTGCGACTCCTGGCGGCCCAAGCCATCGTGCTGGCGGCCGGAGCGGCGACGACCGCGGTGGTCGCTGCCGTGGTCGGCCCACCGCTGTTCCGCGAACACCTCCACCGTGCCGGTGTCCCGATGGACTCCCTGGAAGAAGTCCACGCCGAAGAGGCCTACGGCTACGCAACGGTGATCTCCATCGGAGGCGCTTTAGCGGTGTCAGCACTGGCCGCCCTCGCGGTCAGCTTCTACGTCAGTCGACGCCTCCAACGGTCCATCACCGAAGTCGCCGCCGCGGCCACCGATGTCGCTGAAGGGAACTACGACATCCGCGTGTCACCGCCGCGCCTCGGCGATGACTTCGACGCCCTCGCAACCGCATTCAACCAAATGGCCTCCCGGCTTCAAGCCGTCGATTCGACACGCCAGCAACTGTTCGGAGACCTCGCGCACGAGATCCGCACACCCGTGGCAGTACTCGAGGCCTACATCGAGGCACTCGAAGACGGCGTGCGCTCCTTGACACCCCAGACAGCAGCCATGCTGCGCGACCAGACCCGTCGGCTGGTGCGATTCTCCGATGACGTCGCCGCGCTGGCGAAGGCCGAGGAAAGTGCGGTGTCTATGTCCTACGCCTCCCTCGACGTGGACCGCCTAACCCGCCAGTGCGTCGCAGCAGCACAAGAACGGTATGACGCCAAGGGGGTCGGACTGCACGTACACCTCCCGCAACCGCTACCGCCGCTTTGGGCCGACGAACAACGACTGTCTCAAGTGTTGGGAAACCTGCTGGAGAATGCGCTACGGCACACACCGCCCGGCGGGTCGGTACACCTTCACTGTCTTCGTGACGGCGACCAGGTAAAAATCGCTGTCGCTGACACCGGAGAAGGGATAGCCGCTGAGCACGTCACCCGAGTGTTCGAACGGTTCTACCGGGCAGACACCGCCCGCGACCGCGAGCATGGCGGCGCCGGTATCGGGCTCGCCATCGCCAAAGCGCTCATCGAAGCGCACGGCGGATCGATCTCGGTAGCCAGTGCTGGACCCGGCGCCGGCGCAACATTCACCATCGCCCTGCCCATCACCCCGATACGCAGCGAACACCACCCTGCGACGGCTGCTCAACGCGTCCCTGACTAGTGCCCTCTCCGCGCTACTTGTCCAACATTCCCTGCATCGTGTCGATCTCTGCTTGCTGAGAAGACACGATGTTGCGCGCCATCTCGACTGCCGCCGGGAACTGGCCGTTGTCAACTTCCTGCTGCGCCATCATGATCGCGCCCTTGTGATGCTCGATCATCTGCGTCAAAAAGAGTCGGCTAGCCTCAGCGCCCTGCGCGTTCTGCAGTGCAGCCATATCGGCTTCCGACATCATGCCCATACCGCCGCCGCTCATACCCGGCATATCACCCATGTCTCCGCTGGGCATTTGATGGCCAGGCATGTCATGGCCGGGCATTGCGGCGGTGCTGGGGGCCGTTGTCGACGAGGACACTCCCCAGTCCTGCAGCCAGCCCTGCATCTGTTCGATCTCAGGACCCTGAGCGTTCTTGATCTCGTTGGCGAGTGACACTACTTCAGGATCAACTCCCTGCTTGCCGAGCAGCATGTCGCTCATCTCGATCGCCTGCTGATGATGAGGGATCATGCCCTGAGCGAACGTCACATCAGCATCGTTATGGGCAGCGTCACTGCTCGCAGCACTGGGCGAAGCCGACGCCGACGCTGCTGCCGAGGTGGTGCTCGACGACGATGACTGAGACTCGTTCGTTGCATTCGAACAGCCGCTGATATACAGGGCCGACGCCGCAAGCGCCGCAAGCCCGAATCCAAAACGCTTGTGCTGCATCGCACATCCTTCCTCGAACATCTTCGTGACACCATGCGTCCACACGGCAAGCCCTCGCGCCGCCGCACCCCAGCCTCAGCATGCCGAGTATGGGTCGGTTCGTGATCCGATGAAGATTTGATGAAGACGACTCCCCCGGTCCATCACTCGCGGTCGCGCCACCCGAGGCGCAGCCACCTCACGCACCGCCCACCTACTATTGAACTACGTAGATCTCGTGACCGGAAGGTGTCCGTGTGCTGATCCGCAACCTTTTCGCCATCGCCCTGACCGGGGCTCTGGCCGCGGCCTGTTCGGCGAACGCCCCCGAAAGCCCGCCACCCGCCGTCGTGCCGGGCATGGTGCACATCCACGGCCTCGGCATCAACCCATCTGACGACAAGCTCTACGTCGCAACCCATTACGGCCTCTACACCGTTGAGCAAGATCAGGCGCCACAACGAGTCGGTGAGCTCTCGCAGGACTTCATGGGCTTCACCGTCGCCGGCCCCGACGAATTCCTGGCCAGCGGCCACCCCGACCCCGCCGACCGCCAACAACCGCCCCACCTCGGCCTGATCAAAAGCAGCGACGCCGGCCAGTCCTGGGAACCTCTGTCATTGCACGGTAGCGCCGACTTCCACGCACTCAAATACCGCCACGGACGGGTCTACGGTCACGACAGTCAATCCGGCACCGTGATGGTTAGTTTTGATCAGCGGTCCTGGCAGCAGCGCGCAGAAGTCCCCGCCGTCGACCTCGCAATATCACCGGATGCCCCGGATGAGATCCTCGCAACAGCACGCCAAGGGCTGCTCCGAAGCACCGACGGGGCGAGGACGTTCCGCGCAGTCACCGGTGCGCCGGCACTGCTGTTCATCAGCTGGCCCGACCGCGGTCCCCTGCTCGGCGCCGACCTCGAAGGACGGCTGTACACCAGCGCCGACGACGGGCAGACCTGGCAGCCGGGCCACTCGCTCAACAACAAACCCCAGGCCCTGCTCGCCGCCGGCAACGGTCAGGTCTACATCGCCACTGATACCGCCATCTACAGCTCCACCGACAACGGCGCGACCGTCAACGTCCTCACCGCTGTCGAATAGACACGACCGCAAAACCCCCGTCGAAGCCGTGCGAGAGGGGTTTCGAGTGCGCAGAACGATTGCCTACTCAACCCTGCACATCGCTCACACCATCGACGACATCGGCGAATGGACCGAACCGCCGAAATTTCCACTGCGACGGACCGGCCTCGCTGCGAAGCTCCTAGTACCGCCGCACGTTGTGAATCGGTGCCGACGAGATCGGCGCGACTTTCACCGGCGTTCCGTACGTCGACGCATGCACCATCAACCCGTCGCCGATGTAAATCCCCGCGTGAGACACGTCAGCATAGAAGGTCACGATGTCGCCGGGCTGAACGTCTGAAAGCGCCACCGGCTGCCCGCCCTGCGCAAGCGCCTGACTCGACCGAGGCAACGACTTGCCGTTCTGCAGAAACGCCCACTTAATCAGCCCAGAGCAGTCGAACGCATCCGGACCGGTGGCTCCCCACGAATAAGGCGACCCCACCCGTGTCAGCGCCGCCTGGACCACCGCAACACCGTTCCCCGAGGAGGCCCCGCCCGCCGGGCCCGGCATAGCAACGATGCTCGGATCGCTCACCGGCGGAGTCGACGGCAAAGGAGGCGGCGCGGGGCCAGGGTCGGCCAGAATCGCTCGCTGATCAGGCGTCAAAGCGTCGTAGCGGGCCTGCACAGCAGCAATCTGCTCCGCCATCCGACGCTGTTTGGCCTCCAGGTCGGTCCGCACTGCCGCGGCCTCATCGGCCGCACTCCGTGCTTGGGCTGCCGACTTCGCAGACCGCTCCGCAGTTGCCGCGGCCCGCGCGCTGGCCGACCGGAACGCAGCCATCTGCACAGTCAGCTCCGACGCAACCGTCTTCTGAACTGCCAGCTGATCGATCAAATCCTGAGGAGACGTCGCCGTCAACGCCGCCGCTAAGGTATCCGTGCGCCCACCCATGTAGGCAGCCGCGGCCAACCTATCGACAGCAGCCTGATACCTCACCAGATCGGCCGCCGCTGCATCCGCGGCCATGCGATCCGAAACCGCCCCCTTCTCCGCAACCTGCTGCGCTGCGAGCTTCTCGTCAAGGTCGATCTGCGCCGTGTGAATCTGCTCGGTGGTCTGCTCCGCCAGACGCGACAATTCAGTCAGTTCGGCAAGGGCATCAGCCGCCGGATCAGCGCGGACATCGGTTGCCAAAAGCGCAGCAACAACGCCGAAAGCCACCAAAATGCAGACGAGCCGCCTGCCCAACGCGCGCGGCAGGACCGCCAGCACAGATGAAGTCACAAGAGCGAAAACCTTCGGCTAAGTAGCAAGTACGTACTAGATACGTAGGTCACGGTTAGGTTACGAGGCCAGGCAGCCGCTGTCCAGCCGGATTTTCTAGGGCGCGCTCTGAACTGATGGCCCGAAACTGCGTCGGCTCAGCGGCATCCTTCGGTCCCGCTGTTCGTCACCCACGCGACGTCAAGCGCTAAGGGTATGAAGAAGGCGCAATCGACACCACCGACTCATCGCCCCTTACCAGCTACCGCCTCACGACCGCTTCCCCTAGCGTCACGACGCGCCCTCCTGGTTGAAAGCCCTATTCGGAGTCATACAGACATTCATCGTGGATAACGACTGATATCCATAGCGCGGTTGACTTGTCCCCCACGACCCGATCGAGTCGATGCGACAATATGCGGAATCGAATATGCAGGTTTACCGGTATTAGTCTGCTTATTGCATCCGGTGAATTTGGCATCCTCGCACGGTCAGGACAACAAACATTCCCCAGCCGAGCGAGCGTCCAACAAGAACGAGCTGCAAGACGCTCCCCTGGGGCGGGGAGCAGGCCGCCGCCCCTAGTTAAGGGTGCCGTGCCGCAGTTCTCCGTAGCGGGTAGGTGTCAGATCCTCGCTGTGGCTGACGTGGAGCTGACCGGGGCGGGTCCGTTGTTCGTAGGCGGTGATGACCAGGCCAATTCCCCCGGCGGCAGGCACCAGTACGCCTTGCACATGCAGGAACCATGCGGCATGGCCCACCGCTTGGCACGCCGACCAGTCGTCGCCATAGATGTCGTCGTCCTCGAGCCCCACCGCTTCGCGGGCGTCAGAGGTGATGAGATCCAGGACGGCCAGGTCGGTGGCCTCGATGGTGTGCAGTCGATAGGAAGCTTCGAGCATCTTCTCCGGGGTCGTCGACGCCGCCTGCGCGGCGCGTTCTACTTCGACCATGCACGCTTGCGTGGAGTCGGCCAGATAGATCGCCGAGAAGAGTCCGGCAGGGTTTCCACCTTCCGCCGAATCTGCGCGCCCCTTCCCCCGACAAGGGGTCACGGTGGGCGCCGGTGTAGCGAGCGCACGTGCCCGACCACCGGCTGGTGCCGCGCGCGTCAATGCGCTGCACCAGGTCCTCGTCGAGCGCATCGCTCACACGAAGATCCCTTCGGCCATGGCGTCGATGAGGGCCAAGACGCGCTGGTACTCGCCGTCACGCACCAGGTCGGCGGGCTTGGCGTGGGCCAGTAATCGATTCGGGGAGAACATCCAGACGTTGGCCTGGTCTCGGGGAAGCACTTCGGCCAGCGCGTCGGCGACGTAGGCCAGTTCGATGAGTCGTTGTTTGTTGAGTCGTTGTGGAACGACCTGTCCTGAGGTCCAGCGCGCCACCGAGCGCGCCGACGCGTCGACGATGTCGCCGACCTCTTCGTAGGTCAATCCCAAGCGCTCGATCGCACTCGACACGGTCGAGGCGAGCGCGTTAGCTCCCATATCGTCTGCCTGTCTTCCTTTTGTCTGCGTGTGTGTCATGCATTCTGTCATGAAACAACGCCCGAGGTCGAGAGGACGTTTTCACACGATGGGCATTCAGTTTCGGCTCGGACCCAACGACCACAAGCAGGTCGAAGATTTCCTGTCGCGTGAGCACGCTGGCACCGACGCCATCATCCTGGACACCAAAGCTGCACGTCACCAGGCCGCTGCGGCGGCAGCCGCCGTGGAGGCGGGCCTGCGGGTGTACTGGGAGCCCGCCGCTGAGCGGCTTGCCGACGAGGGCTTCGGCCTCGACAAGCTGCCGCTGTGCACCGGCCGTCCCTACGGCATCAATGCTCTTGCCGAGGATCAATCGGCACGCCGCGCTGGTAGACCTGACGGTGGAGAAGCACCCGGAGCTCGTCATCCACGTCACGGCCCCGCACTTCTACGTCACCGACGAACGCACTGCACGACTGAACGTCGATCTCGCCGAACGCACCCGCCTGGCCGTCGGCAAGGACAAGCCCACCCGGGCCGTGATTACCGTTCACGCTCAACGTCAAGTTCACCAACCTCAACAAGGAGTACGGCCTCACCGTCGAGAACGCGGTGCTGCACTACGCTCCCGAGCCGGTACCGAACGCCAACGCCAGCCTGACACTGCTAAAGCCACGCTGGACGATATTCAGCTGGGCAACATCACCCTTGACGACCCCAAGAAGCAGAACAAACTCACCATCGATGGCCAAGAAGCGTCGTTCAACGATTTCCTTGGCCTACTCGACACCTTCCCGTTCTGGTGCAACATCGTCACCCCATAGCCCGAAGCCGGCGTCGCCGTTCACCGAAGACTGACCTGAGATAAAACCGGCCCTAGCCATCGGCACCGATGGCACCTGTCCCAGATGTCGAGTCCGACACCGTGGGCCCGCACACCACATGGCGGTGAAACGCGCGATCTCCGAGGCGTGCGCCAGCCGGTCCACGATAACCTCGCCGCTCTCCTCAAGACCGGTGAACCTAACAGCCGGCACCTACGTTCACCGCGGCCCGCGTATTCGGCCACCGCACCACGCCGCACGCCCCATCAGACAGCGTCCGCGTCGACACGACCGCGACCCCGCAGCCGCGCTGCGGCGACGCATCGCTCAGTGCGCCCAGCAGGCCGGCGGGAGTGCGGGATCGCGGCCCCGCGGCAGCGTCCCCGCGACGGCATCAACTTGCGCGCTGCCCTGCGCCGTCGCAACGCCGCGCCGAGCGCCCTTCTGTCGTCGGGTTCAGGACGTAGCGCACCCTTGAGACTTCCGTCGCCGCGCCACCGCCGAACCGTCACGCTGGCGCCGCTCCGGCCGGCGGTTCGCCCGCGTCCGGGCCGACCTCCCCGTCCGCCGCCGCCTCCCCCGTTCCGGACACATTCCGACCTAGTGCCTGCGAACCGTTCCGCGATACCGGATTTGCCGCTTTCGGCGCATGCCGTGCCATCACGCGAACGATTGCGATCCCGAGGTCGTGTTTGGTGGCGATCGTCGTCAGCGTCTCACCCCGCTCACGCATCCGTTCGACGGCCGCGCCCGCCGCTTCGCGATCGTCGCCTACCCGTTTAGCTTCTTCGCGCGCCAACTGCGCGTCGGCCTGCGCGCGCAGCTCCGCGCGCCGCTGCTTCTTCCACTCGCCAATCGCGTCGAGTTTGTCGATCGCGTGAAGCAGGATCGTCGC
Source organism: Mycobacterium sp. PS03-16 (assembly GCF_004570325.1). Taxonomy (GTDB): domain Bacteria; phylum Actinomycetota; class Actinomycetes; order Mycobacteriales; family Mycobacteriaceae; genus Mycobacterium. Next base: position 140,563 of record NZ_SPQO01000002.1, read on the forward strand.
GTCCTTGAGGTTCGCCTTCTCCCGCGCCGCAAGCTCCTCGTTGGCGCGCCGAGCCGCTTCCACAGCCCGGCGCCGGGCCTCCGCCTTGGATGTTCTCGCTGCCGTCATGGTTGAGGACCTTAGAAGTGTTCGGGCCGAGCAGGCCACCACCACAGCCACATTCGTCGCCCACGACTTTTTTCGTCCGCCCTCCTGACCGCTTCACCGTCGCCACCCTCAACCCACCGTCACCCACCCCACTCGCCAACCACCGCACCCACCGCCAGCCGCCCTCCTCACACCCCGTTTACAGCCCGCCGACAGACCACACACCTCTTGCACTAAGGGACCGATCCGCCCGCTTATCGACGGATGAAGTGCGGAGGACTTCCAAATCCCGGTGTACTTCTCACCCGGCGTCGCGAGGGTGGCGAGGCCTGCAAACGTCGCAAATCCTCTCTCGGGAAACAGAGAAGCGCCATTAAGGACAGGCTGGGACGGCGCGGCCAGCAGCGAGCGCCCCGACCGCGTACATGCGTGGGGCGTGCCACCGCTGCCGCGCCGACCATCCCGCCCCGAGTCTGCTGACATGCCCGAAAACGTGATTCGCTATCGGAGCTCCGAGCGCTGCTGGACGAGTCTTCATGTCCGTCGCGGATCGAACTCTCAATCACTGGAGAGCTTGGCTGTCGACCCTCAGGAACTAAGGTGCTTCGCATGGCAGGCGACTGGGCGATGGAGGAGCTCGGCCCACGCGCGTTCGAGCAACTCGCGGTCGCCTTGGCCGCCAAAGTGATCGGCCCTGATATCGAGGTGTACGGTTCCGGAAAAGACGGCGGCCGTGAAGCCACCTATGACGGCCCGATCGACTGGCGACGCATCAACTCCGAGGCCCGGGTGGTCGGCCCGAACAACGCTTGGGCAGGGTATACCGTCGTGCAGGCCAAACAGCGCGAACGGCTGGTCTCCCCCGCCAACGATTTGAGTTGGTTGAAGAAGCAAATCCGCGAGGAACTCAACGACTGGGACGCCGGAAAGCGTAGCCGCCTACCCAAGAACTTGTTGTTTGTCACCAACGTTCGACTGTCGGCCGACGACGAGGTCGGTGGCGTCGATCAGATCAATAAGTTCATCAAGTCCGAACTTGATAAAGACCGGCACAACTACGACGGCCAGCTCGTCGCCACGCTCCGCCTGCGTGGGCTCGAAGACGTGTTCGTCTGGCATCGCGACACGGTCAACGCCCTAATCTCGGGCCACACCAGCATCCGGGACGCATTCCCGGCACTACTCACGGTCGGCGACATTCTCACCAGGCTCGCTGCCATGCCCGGCAGGATCGACCCCGAGCACTTGGCCCCTATCCTGATCGGGCATGCCCAAAGCGCGTTGCGTCACGAGCAGTGGCTGCGATTCGACGAAGCCGGCGATTCCCCCGAGACGCGCCACCCTATCGACCAGATCATCGTTGACCTGCCCGCCCGCGACCAGGACGCGCACCGAACCCCGTCAGTGCTCGACCGGGTGCTTCGCCGCGCCGACCAGATCGCCCGTGCGTCGGTTTGGCGGTCCCCGCACCCGCGGCACCTGGTTATCACCGGGGCGCCGGGAAACGGCAAGAGCACCCTGGCCCAATACCTCACCCAGCTATACCGGGCCCAGTTCGCTGCGCGCGAGGCAAACGAAGCCAGCATCACCGCTCTTGTCGATCGAACTAAAAAGTCCTTAGAACGCATCGGTGTCGCGCCACCGGCGAGCCTGCGCTGGCCGCTGCGAGTTGAACTGGCGAAAATGGCTACAGAGATGGGCCCCGCCGGCGGCCCAGATCTCAAACGTTGGCTGGCCGAGCGCGTCACCGAACGCGCCGGATTGGATATTCAGCCAGCCACCCTCGACCTTTGGATCAAGGCCTGGCCGACGCTGCTAGTGTTCGACGGGCTCGACGAGGTGACTGCCCCCGCGCTGCGGCACCGTGTCATTGATGAGATCACCGGGCTGATGGAAAGCGCTGACGCCGCCGACGCTGACCTGCTGATTGTCATCACCACCCGGCGCACCGGCTACACCGAACGCATAATGCCAGAACACTTCGACCAACTCGATCTTGATTATCTGTCCGTCGAAGAAGCCAGCCAGTATGGCCACCACATCACACGCCAGCGCCTCGTCGACGACGCGCCACACCGAGACCTGGTGCTCTCGCGCTTTGACACCGCCACAAAGGACCCAGCAATGGAGCGGCTGCTGCAGACCCCGCTTCAGGTACTGATCCTGACTATTATCCTGGGTAGCACCGGCACTTTGCCCACAAGCCGCTACCTGCTGTTTTGGAACTACTTCGAAACCGTCTTTAAACGGGAGGCCGGCAAGGACACCACATATCGCTCATTCTTCCGTGACCACCGCGAAGCCATTACCGATCTACATCAGCTGGTTGGGCTGCTGTTGCAGATTGACTGCGAATCTACCGGGGAGATCCACGCCCGCATGCCTCGCACTCAATTGCACGACCTCGCTCGCCAGTACATGCTCGATGATGGCCATGACGACAATGACGCCACCGAATTTGCCACCAGGGTCTTCGCCGTCGCCACCCAGCGCCTCGTCCTACTTTCCACCGATAAGGACGACACGGTGTCGTTCGACGTACGCAGCCTGCAGGAACTCATGGCTGGCTGCGCCCTCGTCGACGGCAACGATGACGCCATCCGCGCGAACCTGACCACTACCGCATTCAGCCCGCACTGGAGAAACACATGGCTGTTCGCCGCCGGACGACTCTTCGACGACAGCCGACACCGGCGTGACCTTGTCCTAGACATCGTCGAGCACTGCGACAACCGCGGCCATTGGCCGGCTTGGCTCTATCCCGCGGCACCGGAACTGGCGGCGTACTTGCTCGAGGACGGGCTAGCCGCAGCTAAACCCAACGACCAACGCCGCCTCGTTGACGTGGCCCTGCGTTGCCTCGGGGACCCATCCCGCAAGAGCCGGAAGCAGTCGCACTCGGCCTCAAGATCGCGTCCTCGCTGCAGAAACTGCATGCCGCCCATATCCGCAACGCCATAACCGCAGCCAACGCCAGCGCCGGTGTGCGTCAAGCAGTCGCCCGCATCCTCATGCACTACGAGACCTTCGGTTCCTCACGGGTTCCTGGCAGCTACACCTCGAAAGATCTGCAACGCGCCGCCGACATGTGGAGGTTCCAGATCCCCCGCGCTGCCAACAGCAACCGCATCACCGTCGCCACCCTGCTTCAACCCACATTCGACGAACTATCCCGATGCGTCTCTGCCGGCACCGCCGAACTCGTCGCCAACGCAATTGATGAATACACCCAGCTGGTCATGACCCGAACCGAACGCGGCGACCTGTGGCCAGCAGTGTCTGCCGGGACAGCCAACTGGCCCAACACCATTGTTGCACTGCAAGATTCGGAAGCCACCGAACTACTTCAGATCTGCCTGGGCGCTCTAACGCCTGACGATTGGGCGGCGCAATCGATGGTCGCTCACGGCGTGGGTGCCACGGCGGCCCGCCGCGAGATCGGCCACCGGCTTGTCGCCACGATCCCCCAGATCGACGTCGAAACGGCCATCTGAGTATGCAGTGCCGAAGTGCCGCGGGAGGGGATTCCGCCAGTGCAAGGCGGCATTTACTGCCTCCGTACGCCATCGGGTTCGGCGGACACCTCAGTCAGCTGCCAACGCCTCCGACGCAGCCCTTGCCAAGGCAACAGCGCGTCCCTTCGTTGTTGGATTCGAGGTGACGTCGTCATACTTAAGCTGTCGAGCAGCGAATCCAAACACCATCGCCCATTTCTCGCGGTCACTCATCGAAGCTTGGTCTATCCAGTCGAGGCACACCTGGACCCACTGTGGGATGGGACACCCATCCAAGAACTGCGCCGTCCACAGGTGTGCACACTGAGCGAGAGTAGGCCACACGCCATCCCTCAGCGGGGATGCGCGGTGAAAAACTGGAGACAGCAGACTAGTGATGGGATCTAGGATCCGCGAGCCAATAGTTTCGCTGTCAAAGTCAATCACCACAGGACTACTGCTCACCAAAAGTATGTTCCCCGGATGAAGATCACCGTGCTGCGGAACGACAGCCGTAGTGGCACCCACGCTCGCTCGTGGACAAAGAATTCCTTCCTCTGCGAGCAGCTGACGCGCGGATTCATAGCTGATTAGCGGGTCAATCAGCTCCTCCAGCGTGCGTGTCACCTGCGCACCGTGCAGACTGGCAATCATCACCTCAGCCACACTGCTCAAGGCAGCGGAAGCGATGTCTTCACCGGTCATCAACAGTTCCAATAGCGATACCGGGTTTTCACCAGCGAGCTGCATGATTTGCGCCGTCTTTCCATTGCATACGCCGCTAACTACCGCTACAGGCGCTGCGACGAACGGCGCGGGAAGAATGGTGTGAAGGCCGCCAGCGGAAGCACCGGAGATAGGCTTCGATGAAGACTTCACGACCACCGAGCAAATCAGGCGTCCCTCCTTGTCTTTGACCTTGCACCACCAAACCGGATCTTCGGTTAGACCTCCGAACAACGGGACAGCTTCTACTGAAGCTCCGCCGTAATGCCTGGCAACCCTTTTTAGAATTCGCCGGTTCAACCGAGCCGTTACGTCGGTACCAGGAACTCCAGCTACATCTACATCGCTAATCTTATTGAGATGGACCAGCAGCCCATCGATATAATCAGCAAATTCTGGCGCCTGTCCCTTTTCAAAAGGGTAGACGCGATCTACGTGGTCGCCGTAGCCTCCCAGCTGCACAACCCCTCGCCCCTTCGTGAACTGGGCGTGCGGGAAATCAGTATGACCGGTAAAAATAACGAAAGGGCTATCCGGTAGTTTCTCGAGCAATAGATCCAGCAGCTCGTCGCCAGTTGCGTCAGCTGGCTCATCAGTATTAGATCGGGGCAGTCGGCGGTCCAGCACTACCAAGTCCACGGGACGATCGACGGAATCGACATTCTTTAGCGCCGTATCGTAATCCTCGAATACCGTAACTTCGAACCCGCGCTCACGAAGTATTTCAAGGTTAAAGTAGATTTGATCTGGGTCATCTTCGACCATCACAGCGTATCTAGCCATACCGTTTCCCCCTAAGTGAGAATGTCGCCGTACCGCCTGTTGCCTGAAGGTCAAATTGATAGCCAAGCCGTCGCGACGAAAGTTCGATGATGGTGGTCCCAAGCCCACGATGCCCACTCTTGCTTGTTCGGCCCGTCGGAGACACTCCCGAATAATCGAAAGTTGTCCCGGAAAATCTATTGCGAATTGTCACCCAAAAGGCATCCGTTGCAACATTGCAGGTAATCAAGATCTGTTCGTTAGTTTCCCGGCTAGCTTCGACCGCGTTATGTATTGCGTTGGACAGTATCAAGGCCATCAAGCCGGGATCGGTATATATCTCGTCAGAATCGAGGCCAATGAGTTCTAAACGGATCGTTGAGGGTCGGTACTCGTCGGATATGCACGCAGATATCGCTTCGCTCAGCGACACAATCTTCCGCGTCGGCAGACGGTGCGCCGCTGCCAAACTGCTCAAGCCATCTACGCGCCTGCGCAGGGCTTCAATAGCCCTGTTTGTTGCGGTGGCTTCAAAATCCGCAAGTTCTCGGCTCGCCGAGTACCGTACCCAGCCAATAGCAGGTTGCATTTCGTGCCGAATAATTCCAGATAGTTCGTTTAAGATTAGCGCTATATCGCTTTGTTTCTCTTGCGCATCTTGGAATTGATCGAAATCATCGTCTTTTAAACTATCGATTTTGCCTAAAACTATTGATATTGCTCGACGAATTTGAGGGACGCCCTCCCGGTTAGCGATATCTAGGAGCGCCTCATGCATCGTCTCATTCGGCTCGTTATCAAGTAACCATTGAACAGCTTTCATGCGTTCGGATGGTAACGTCGATCTCAATGCGGCGCACACATCATCATCAGTCATGTACTAATTCCGTGATCGCGATAAAACGCTGCCCGGCGCCTGAAAGCATCCTCGCCACCTTCCATTAAAGATGTTATCGCGTCTACTACTCGCTGATCACTGTATGCCCCTACGGTCGCTACGCTCCCCCGGCGTCCATCACTGGTAAGCCGCATAACGCAAACAGCCGAACCAAGTACTGGAATGTTCGCGTTATGCGTCGCAACGATAGTTTGCGCTCCTGCTGCACTACGCCTGTTAAGGCCAACCAGAACGCTATCTACGAGGAACGCGTTATCGAGATGATCCTCTGGCTGGTCAAGCAACAAGGTCCTGGTGTGCTCGGTCAGCAAGATTGGTAAAGTGACCGCACATTTCTGCCCAGTTGACAGCGTATCCACACTTTTGAGTTCGGTGCCGTCCATTAAAAGAAAGTCAGCCATATCATCCAGCGAGATCATTGACAGCTCTGATAGTAAATCGGCGCTATCGAGCCGCTCGAGGACGCGGCCCATGCGATCGATTGGCAGTTCGGCAACGGCTGCCGCCGACGCCGCATCTCCTTTTTCTACATAGTTCAAAAGCTGTCGCGGTAGTACGTTCCTAGCAAGCGAATCAGCAATTGATGCGTACTTTAAGCCGCTGCCCTGCAGCGACGAACTCAGGAAGTTTCGAAAAGTTCTGGTATCTGCCAAATGCTCGATTGTCACCGTAATCCGCGAACTAAGGTCTCGCGATACGTTGGTAGCTACTTCCAATCTGACCTGATAGAGCTCTTCTCTGGCCCTCTCGGCAGAGTCGAGGAGTCGCTCGCGCTCCTCGTGAATGGTCGCGTAACGACGAGCCAGCTCTGCCAACCGCGCCTTCTCCACCTCAACCCGCTCAAGTTCAGCTCGAACTCGGCGAATCCGTGAAGTCAACTCACCAAGCCCACGTTCCGCCTCGTTGAGCTCCTGCCGTATTGGTTCGGCTTGGCTTCTCAGCTCCAGTTCCAGTTGCGCGCGAGTTTGGTGTGAAGTCTTGAGCTTAGTTACGGACGTCGATAATTCCTGAGTCAACTCCGCTGCCGAGTTATAAAACCGCTGGAGCCGCGGTCGAATGAAGGCTTCGTCTTCGGCCGGGATTGAAACGCCCAACAGTCGCTCTGCATCGTCAACCGCTCCTGCGAAACTATTACTTAATTCTTCAAGCTGATCCCTTGCGTAGGCCGACTCTGCTTGCTGCGTCTGCAATACAAGTAAGGAATTCTCTAGTGTCCTAAGTATCTCTCGCCTAGCCGTCAAAGATGCCGAAGCATTGGTCATCATTTCGTTTTCTTCGGCGATCAGGCTGTCGAGATCTGACTTAAGCAGTGTCTCGACGTCCGTTCTATCCCTGAGCTCTTCCATTTCGCGCCTGAGTTCGGATAGCTGACGAGTTCTTACTTCAATCTCGTCGCTGTCGAGCGAAGAGGGCTTCACTTTTGCGCGGAAGTCGATCAGTCTGAGCCGACTGTCTGGGTCTGACGCGATTGTTTCAAGTTCGTTCTGGCCCAACACCAATGCATTGACCGCAAACTCAGGACGCCGCCCCCCACCCTCAGCGTCGACGATCAGCCGATACGAAGAGTCGCGATCTTCGACGTCCATCACGACCTCGCCATCCCCAAGCATCGAGCGGATGCGCCTGGTCTCATGCTCATGGCGTTTCTTGTCCGCATGGGGTGTGCCGAGCGCGTGACCCATCAGCTCAAGGAGGGTCGTCTTGCCGGAGCCTCGCGCACCAATGACCACATTGAGGCCCTCCTCGAACCTGACGTCGAGTCCCGTCAGAAAGCCACCTGTCACCCTCAGTCGCGATATCCACACAGTGGGTAATCATCGCCCATCGGGCTAGCCGATTGCCCCAATGACTCAACTTCTGAAGCGGCCAGCGACAAGCTGGCCCCGCCGCGCACCTGAAGACTCTGATCGTCTCCCACAGCACAATCATCCGTGGCCTCCCTTCACACAGCTCCTTGAGGGACCGGCCGACCTGCCTTTGAGCGAGCTCACCCGACTATCTCAGCCAAATCGCCTGGTGCGGGGTTTAGGACGAGAGGGTTCGAGGTTCGGGGCACCGCGACCGACACGGATCAATATGCCGCTACCACACATACGCTGAAACGAACGGATCGGTATCGCAGTAGATACCGCAGTGGTTTCGTTCTTCCTCTACTTCGGCCAACGCAACCAACGCCATACCCGCTGCTTGAGACACCATTCCCAGTGACGACCCGAGCCAGCAAACACAACAAACGTCCAGTTCAGAGGATTTTAAGTCCGCTGCCTCTGCCAATTGGGCTATGGGGGCTCTCGCAGGTCAGACCTTATTGCATGGCCCACCAACAGCGCGGCCGCCCGGGTTGGGGGCATACAGCGCTCCCCCGCACCGTTGCCCGGAGTATGCCCATCGAACTGATCAACCCGCCCGGCCTGCCCGCCGTCGACGTCTACCGCCAGGTCGCGGTGGCCACCGGCTCCAAGCTCGTGTTCATCGCCGGCCAGGTCGCTCGCGACCCGGACGGCGCCAAGGTCGGCGAGGGTGACCTCGCCACCCAGGTCGAACAGTGCTACCTCAACATCGGCACCGCGCTGGCCGCCGTCGGCGCCACCTTTGACGATGTCGCCAAGCTGACCGTCTACCTCGTCGACTGGACGCCCGACAAGATGGGCCAGTTCGTCGACGGCGTCGCCCGCGCATCGGCCAGGCTCGGCATCACCGCGCTGCCTCCCCTGACCGGCATCGGCGTCGCCACCCTCGCCGAACCCGACCTGCTCGTCGAGGTCGAGGCGACAGCGGTTCTGGCCTAGTCTGAGCCGACCAGCGCCGCGGCATGCAGCGACAGCACCAGCGCCGGCCGCGGATACCGCAGCCGCGCGCACGCCTCCTCAACGGTCAATTGCAGCCGGTGCACCCCCTGCCGCAGCTCCGCCGATTCCGCACCGCCGCGGCCGTACCCGGTCAGGCACGCCCGGGTCAGGATGATCCCGCGCTCCCGGCGCAGCCGCGCCATCTTCTCGATCATCCCGCGCACCGCGTCGGCGGCCTCGGCGTCGTCGCTCTCGATGCGGTACCGCAGCCCGACCACGTCGAACCGCAGCGTCGAGGTCACCGACGCCGCCAGCCGGTCGCCGGACTCGTCGGTGACATCGATCAGCACCCGCGGCGTCGGTGAGCGCCGCGCGGCCAGCAGCAGCACCTCGGCATAGCTGCCGACTACGAACCGCCCGACGCCCGCACCGATCGCCGCGTGCACGGCCGCCGCGTCCGGGCACTGGGCCGCAACCCGCTCGGGGTGCAGGCCCGCCGTCAGCGCCAGCTCGAGCTCCTCGGCACTCGACACATCGACGCCCAACCCTCGTCGGCGCACCCAGTCGGCGACCGCCGCGGTGGTGAGCAGTTCGGCGGGCACCTGCAACGGTGTGCCGCGCAACGCGCGGCGGCACACGGCATAGCGGGGCGGCGTGGTGGAGGTCCGGCGCAAGCGAGTCATGGCACTGATCGTGAAGCCGCGACCTCCGACCACCCTGATGATGCGCTGAGACCCTGCCGGGAACACCGCCGCGCATCGAACCCGTAAAGGTCCGCCGCGCGCCCGTCAAGAAACCGTCAAGACCAGCGAAACCGCGCTGAACTGCGTCGATGCTGGTCGACGGCCGCCGAGAGCCGGTGGCCGTAAAGACCGGGAGACGGAATTGTCTGTTGTCGTCTACATCGCGCTGACGGTCGCGATCTTCGCGCTGCTCGGCCTGGTGCAGAAGTGGGTCGAGCGACTATGAGCCAGAACATCATCGGCCTGGCGCTCGCGGTCGCCATCGCAGTGTTCCTGTTCGTCACGCTGCTGTTCCCGGAGCGGTTCTGATGACGTCCACCACCGCCGGCATCCTGTTCCTGCTCAGCCTCGTCGTCGCGCTCGCCGCGGTGCACGTCCCGCTCGGCGACCACATGTACCGGGTGTACGCGTCGGAGAAGCACCTGCGCGGCGAACGCGCGCTCTACCGCGTCATCGGCGCCGACCCGGCCGCCGAACAGACATGGGGCGCCTACGCGCGCAGCGTGCTCGCGTTCTCCGCCGTCAGCGTGCTGTTCCTGTTCGTCTTCCAACTGGTGCAGGGCAGACTGCCGCTGCACCTGGCCGACCCGGCCACCGAGATCACCCCGGCGCTGGCCTGGAACACCGCCGTCAGCTTCGTGACCAACACCAACTGGCAGGCCTACTCCGGGGAGTCCACTCAGGGCCACCTGGTGCAGATGGCCGGGCTGGCCGTGCAGAACTTCGTCTCCGCCGCCGTCGGCATGGCCGTCGCGATGGCGTTCGTGCGTGGCCTGGCCCGGCGCACCACCGGCGACCTCGGCAACTTCTGGGTCGACCTGGTCCGCGGCGTCGTGCGAGTCCTGTTGCCGCTGAGCATGATCGGCGCCCTCGTGCTGGTCGCCACCGGGGTGGTGCAGAACTTCGCACTGCACGATCAGGTGGTCACCACCCTGTCCGGCGGGCAGCAGACCATCCCCGGCGGGCCGGTCGCCAGCCAGGAGGTCATCAAGGAGCTCGGCACCAACGGCGGTGGTTTCTACAACGTCAACTCCGCGCACCCGTTCGAGAACCCGAACGCGCTGTCCAACTGGTTCGAGATCTTCCTCATCCTGCTGATCCCGTTCTCCCTGCCGCGCACCTTCGGCCGCATGGTCGGCAGCCCGAAGCAGGGCTACGCGATCACCGCCGTCATGGGCGTCATCGCGACGCTCAGCGTCAGCGCGATGATGCTGTTCCAGTTGCAGGCCCACGGCACCGTCCCCACCGCCGCCGGCGCCGCGCTCGAAGGCGTCGAACAGCGCTTCGGGGTGGCCAATTCCGCGGTGTTCGCGGCGGCCACCACGCTGACGTCCACCGGGGCGGTCAATTCGTTCCACGATTCCTACACCAGCCTCGGCGGCCTGGTCACGCTGTTCAACATGCAGCTCGGCGAGGTTGCACCCGGCGGGGTCGGCTCCGGCCTCTACGGCATGCTGATCCTGGCGATCATCACGGTGTTCGTCGCCGGGCTGATGGTGGGCCGCACCCCCGAATACCTCGGCAAGAAGATCACCCCGCGCGAGATCAAGCTGGCCGCAACCTATTTCCTGGTGACCCCGCTGATCGTGCTGACCGGCACCGCCATCGCCATGGCCCTGCCGGGCCAGCGGGACGGCATGCTCAACGACGGTCCGCACGGCCTGTCCGAGGTGCTCTACGCGTTCACCTCGGCCGGCAACAACAACGGCTCCGCATTCGCCGGCATCTCGGTCAACACCGAGTGGTACAACACCGCCCTGGGTCTGGCGATGCTGTTCGGGCGGTTCCTGCCGATCATCCTGGTGCTCGCGCTGGCCGGATCCTTTGCCCGCCAGCACAGGACACCGGAATCCGTCGGCACGCTGCCGACGCACCGGCCGCAGTTCGTCGGCATGGTCGCCGGCGTGACCCTCGTACTCGTCGCCCTCACCTTCCTGCCCATGCTGGCGTTGGGCCCGCTCGCCGAAGGACTCCACTGACATGACACTGACCGCCGTCGAAGAGCGCACGGAACGCGCCAAAAAGACTGCGCCGAAACGGATGCAGGGCGGGCTGCTCGACCAGGAGATGCTGTGGCGCTCGCTGCCCGACGCGCTGCGTAAACTCGACCCGCGCACGCTGTGGCGCAACCCCGTGATGCTGATCGTCGAAGTCGGCGCCGTCTGGAGCAGCGTGCTCGCCGTGATCGATCCGAGCTGGTTCGGCTGGCTGATCGTGGCGTGGCTGTGGCTGACCGTGGTGTTCGCCAATCTCGCCGAGGCCGTCGCCGAGGGCCGGGGCAAGGCCCAGGCCGAATCGCTGCGCAAGACCAAGACCTCCACGATGGCCCGCCGCCTCGTGGACTGGACGCCCGGCGGGCCGATCCGCGAGGAGGCCGTCGCCGCGCCGCTGCTGCAGCAGGGCGACCTGGTGATCGTCGAAGCCGGTGAGGTGATCCCCGGTGACGGTGACGTCACCGAAGGCATTGCCTCGGTGGACGAATCGGCGATCACCGGCGAATCCGCCCCGGTGATCCGGGAATCCGGCGGCGACCGGTCAGCCGTCACCGGCGGCACCACCGTCTTGAGTGACCGCATCATCGTCAGGATCACCCAGAAGCCCGGCGAGAGCTTCATCGACCGGATGATCGCGCTGGTCGAGGGCGCCAACCGGCAGAAGACGCCGAACGAGATCGCGCTCAACATCCTGCTGTCGAGCCTGACCATCATTTTCGTCTTCGCGGTCGTCACCCTGCAGCCACTGGCCATCTACTCCAAGGCGAACAACCCCGGCGTCGCGGACACCTTGGCTCTCGACGACAACGGCATCACCGGCATCGTGCTGGTCGCGCTGCTGGTCTGCCTCATCCCGACCACCATCGGCGCGCTGCTTTCCGCCATCGGCATCGCCGGCATGGACCGCCTGGTGCAACGCAACGTGCTGGCCATGTCCGGCCGGGCGGTGGAGGCCGCCGGCGACGTCAACACCCTGCTGCTCGACAAGACCGGCACCATCACCCTGGGCAACCGGCAGGCCGCGGCGTTCGTGCCGCTCACCGGTGTCAGCGACGCGCAGCTCGCCGACGCCGCGCAGCTGTCCAGCCTGGCCGACGAGACTCCCGAGGGCCGCTCGATCGTCGTGTTCGCCACACAGCAGTACGGTCTGCGCGCCCGCACCCCCGGCGAACTCGAACACGCCCGGTGGGTCGAATTCACCGCCACCACAAGGATGTCCGGTGTCGACCTGCCCGACGGACACCTGCTGCGCAAGGGTGCGGCGAGTGCGGTCGCCGCGTGGATCCGCAGCGAGGGCGGCACGGTGCCCGACGAGCTCGGCGCGGTGGTCGACGGCATCTCGGGCGCCGGCGGCACCCCGCTGGCCGTCGGTGAGATCCGCAACGGCACCGCCACCGTGCTCGGCGTCATCCACCTCAAGGACGTCGTCAAGGCCGGGATGCGCGAGCGGTTCGACGAGATGCGCCGGATGGGGATCCGCACGGTCATGATCACCGGGGACAATCCGTTGACGGCCAGAGCAATCGCCGACGAGGCCGGCGTCGACGACTTCCTCGCCGAGGCCACGCCCGAGGACAAGATGGCGCTGATCCGCACCGAACAGGCCGGCGGCCGGCTGGTCGCGATGACCGGTGACGGCACCAACGACGCGCCCGCGCTCGCCCAGGCCGACGTCGGCGTCGCGATGAACAGCGGCACCACCGCCGCCAAAGAGGCCGGCAACATGGTCGACCTGGACTCCGACCCGACGAAGCTCATCGAGATCGTCGAGATCGGCAAGCAGCTGCTCATCACCCGCGGCGCGCTGACCACGTTCTCGATCGCCAACGACATCGCCAAGTACTTCGCGATCATCCCGGCGCTGTTCGTCGGCCTGTTCCCCGGCCTGGACCTGCTCAACATCATGCGACTGCACAGCCCCCAGTCGGCGATCCTGTCCGCGGTGATCTTCAACGCCGTCGTCATCGTCGCGCTGATCCCGCTGGCGCTGCGCGGGGTGCGCTACACGCCGGCCGGCGCGTCGAAGTTGTTGAGCCGCAACCTGTCCGTATACGGGCTCGGCGGCATCATCGCCCCGTTCATCGGCATCAAGCTGATCGACCTCGTCGTCCGACTCCTCCCCGGAATGTGACCATGACCTTCACCGCAGTCGTCCGCCAGCACACCGCCGCGCTGCGCGCGCTGCTGATCCTCACCGTCGTCCTCGGCCTGGCCTACCCCGCCCTGATCTGGCTGGTCGCTCAGCTACCCGGCCTGCGCTCGCATGCCGATGGCTCGCTCCTCGAGGCCGACGGAAAGATCGTCGGCAGCAGCCTGATCGGCCAGCTCTACACCGACGCCGACGGCAATCCGCTGCCGCAGTACTTCCAAGGACGCCCGTCCGCAGCCGGCTCAGGCTACGACCCGCTGTCCACCGGCGCGAGCAACCTCGGCCCCGAGGACGTCGTCGACACCCCGGACCGCACGGGCCTGCTCACCGACGTGTGCACGCGCAGCCGGGAGATCGGCGCGCGCGAGGGGGTCAACGGGGCCCGGCCGTTCTGCACCGGCGGCGGGGTGGGCGCGGTGCTGTCGGTGCTGGGCCCGCGCGACGCCACCGGGTCCGTCACCAACCCGACCCGCGTGGTGAGCGTCAACGAACCGTGCGCCACCACCCCGCGTCCGTTCCTGGACACCTACCGGGGCGTCCGGGTGGAGTGCGCCGCCGCCGGCGAGGACAACCGCGTGGGGCAGCTCGTGCCGATCCGCGGGTCGGCGCAGCCGCAGGTGCCCGCCGACGCGGTCACCGCCAGCGGCAGCGGCCTGGACCCGCACATCTCCCCCGCCTACGCCGATCTGCAGATCGACCGGGTCGCCGCCGCGCGTGGAATGAGCCCCGAGCACGTCCGCTCGCTCGTGGCGGCCCACACCGACGGCCGCATCCTGGGCTTCCTCGGCGAACCGCGGGTCAACGTGCTCGAGCTCAACGCCGCGTTGGACGGTCGCTAGCAGCCATGCGCGAGATCGACACCACGGTCGCGAGCGCGGCCGATCCACGACCCTGGTGTGGATCTCGGCGAGGAGGATCCGCGTGGATGATGGACACGTGACAGCGAGGACCGGCCCGAAGCGCGGGGAGCTGCGCATCTATCTCGGCGCGGCCCCCGGGGTCGGCAAGACCTACGCGATGCTCGGCGAAGCACACCGCCGGCTGGAACGCGGCACCGACTTGGTGGCCGGCGTGGTCGAGACCCACGGCCGCGCCAAGACCGCCGACCTGCTCGACGGCATCGAAATCATCCCGCCCCGCTACGTCACCTACCGCGGCACCCGCTTCCCCGAACTCGATGTCGACGCCGTGCTGGCGCGGCGCCCGCAGGTCGTGCTCGTCGACGAGCTCGCCCACACCAACACCCCCGGCAGCCGGAACGCGAAGCGCTGGCAGGACATCGAGGAACTGCTCGAGGCGGGCATCACGGTGATCTCCACGGTCAACGTGCAGCACCTGGAAAGCCTCAACGACGTCGTCACCCAGATCACCGGCATCGAGCAGCAGGAGAAGGTGCCCGACGACGTGGTGCGCGCCGCCGATCAGGTCGAGCTGGTGGACATCACCCCGGAAGCGTTGCGGCGCAGACTGTCGCACGGCAACGTGTACGCTCCCGAGCGCATCGATGCGGCGCTGAGCAACTACTTCCGGCGCGGGAACCTCACCGCCCTTCGGGAACTGGCGCTGCTGTGGCTGGCCGACCAGGTCGACGCCGCACTGGCGAAATACCGCGCCGACAACCGGATCACCGACACCTGGGAGGCCCGCGAGCGCGTCGTCGTCGCCGTGACCGGCGGGCCGGAATCCGAGACCCTGGTGCGCCGGGCGTCGCGCATCGCGTCGAAGTCCAGCGCCGACCTGCTGGTCGTGCACGTGGTGCGCGGCGACGGGCTGTCCGGGGTGTCGGCGCCGCAGATGAGCCGGGTGCGCGAACTGGCCGCCAGCCTGGGCGCCACCCTGCACACCGTCGTCGGCGACAGCGCGGGTGGGGTGCCCGCCGCGCTGCTCGACTTCGCCCGGGAGCGCAACGCCACCCAGCTGGTGCTGGGCACCTCGCGGCGGTCACGCTGGGCGCGGATCTTCGAGGAGGGCATCGGCGCCTCGGTGGTGCAGCAGTCCGGGAAGATCGACGTCCACATGGTCACCCACGAGGAGGCCGGCGGCGGGTCATCGTGGTGGCGCCCCACCCCGCGGCAGCGGCACGCCGCCTCCTGGCTGGCCGCGCTGATCGTGCCGAGCGTCATCTGCGCAGTGGCGGTGCTGCTGGACCCGGTGCTCGGCGTCGGCGGGGAGAGCGCGCTGTTCTTCGTCGGGGTGCTGGTGGTGGCGCTGCTCGGCGGGGTCGCGCCGGCCGCGCTGTCGGCGGTGCTGTCGGGCCTGCTGCTCAACTACTTCCTGATCACCCCGAGGCACACGTTCACAATCTCCGAACCGGACAGCGCGATCACGATCGTCGTGCTGCTCGCGGTGGCCGTGGCGGTGGCTGCACTGGTCGACGGCGCCGCCGGCCGGGCCAGGGAGGCGCGGCGGGCCGCGCAGGAGGCCGAGCTGCTGACGCTGTTCGCGGGATCGGTGCTGCGCGGTGTCGACCTGGACATGCTGCTGGAGCGGGTCCGGGAGGCCTATTCGCAGCGGGCGGTCAGCCTGTTGCGCGAGGGGGTCGGCGTGGTCGGCTGCGTCGGCACGCAGCCGTGTGTGGACGTCGACTCCGCCGACACCGCGATCGAGGTCGGCGACGACGAGTTCTGGCTGCTGCTGGCCGGCCGCACCCTGCCCGCGCGGGACCGTCGCGTGCTCGCGGCCGTCGCCCGGCAGGCCGCCGGTCTGGTCAAACAGCGCGAGCTCACCGAGGAGGCGGGGAAGGCCGAGGCCATCGCCCAGGCCGATGCACTGCGCCGCTCACTGCTCTCGGCGGTCAGCCACGACCTGCGCACCCCGTTGGCCGCCGCCAAGGCCGCCGCGTCGAGCCTGCGCAGCGACGACGTCGACTTCTCCGCCGAGGACACCGCCGAACTGCTGGCCACCATCGAGGAGTCGACCGACCAGCTGACCGCGCTGGTCGGCAACCTGCTCGACTCGTCGCGGCTGGCCGCGGGCGTGGTGCGGCCCGAGCTGCGCCGCGTCTACCTCGAGGAGACCGTGCAGCGCGCACTGCTCGGGATCAGCACGGGCGCGACGGGTTTCGGCCGGCCGGGTGTCGACCGGGTCAAGGTCGACGTCGACGACGGCGTGGTGCTCGCCGACGCCGGGCTGCTCGAACGCGTGCTGGCCAACCTCATCGACAACGCGCTGCGCTACGCGCCGGACGGGCCGGTGCGGGTGACCGCGGGCCGGGTCGGTGCGCGGGTGCTCATCGCCGTCGTCGACGAGGGTCCCGGCATCCCCCGGGGCGCTGAGGAGCAGATGTTCGGGGCGTTCCAGCGGCTCGGCGACCAGGACACCAGCACCGGTGTCGGGCTGGGGTTGTCGGTCGCGCGCGGGTTCGTCGAGGCGATGGGCGGGACGGTGACCGTCGGCGACACCCCCGGCGGCGGGCTGACCGTGGAGATCGACCTGGCGGCCCCTCCCGCGGGCGATTTCGGCGTGGTCGGTAGCGCTGAGCGCGACGAACCACGCCGAAATCGCCAAGGGGAACGGGGGGACGGCGCGTGACGAGGGTGCTCGTCATCGACGACGAACCGCAGATCCTGCGGGCGCTGCGCATCAACCTGTCGGTGCGTGGCTACGAGGTGACCACCGCCGCCACCGGGGCCGACGCGCTGCGCGAGGCCGCCGACCACAAGCCCGACGTCATCGTGCTGGACCTCGGCCTGCCCGACATGTCCGGCATCGAGGTGCTGGCCGGGCTGCGGGGCTGGCTGTCGGCGCCGGTGATCGTGCTGTCCGCGCGCACCGACTCCGCCGACAAGGTGGAGGCGCTCGACGCCGGCGCCGACGACTACGTCACCAAACCCTTTGGCATGGACGAGTTCCTGGCCCGGCTGCGGGCTGCTGTGCGCCGCGCGACCACCGCGTCCGACGGTGACGAGCCGGTGGTCGAGACGGCGTCGTTCACCGTCGACCTGGCCGCCAAGAAGGTCACCAAGAACGGCGCCGAGGTGCACCTCACGCCCACCGAGTGGGGCATGCTCGAGATGCTGGTGCGCCACCGCGGCAAACTGGTCGGTCGCGAGGAGCTGCTGCGCGAGGTGTGGGGCCCCGCCTATGCGAAGGAAACGCACTACCTGCGGGTGTATCTGGCGCAGCTGCGGCGCAAACTCGAGAACGACCCGTCGCATCCGGTGCACCTGCTGACCGAGGCGGGAATGGGCTACCGATTCCAGCAGTGAACGCGCGGGGACGGGACTAGCCTTCCGGTATGGGTGGCTACCGCGCGTTGTTCGACGCCAGTATCGAAGACCCGTCGGCGTTTTGGGGCGAAGCCGCCAGGGCGGTCACCTGGACGCGGGAGCCCACCCGCATCCTCGACGACACCAACCCGCCGTTCTACCGGTGGTTCCCCGACGGGGAACTCAACACTTGCGCGAACGCGCTCGACCGCCACATCTCCGAGCGTGGCGATCAGGCCGCGCTGATCTACGACTCCCCCGTCACCGGCACCCAGCGCACCTACACCTACCGCGACCTGCTCGACCTGACCGCCCGCTTCGCCGGGGTGCTGCGCGGCCTCGGCGTCGCCAAGGGCGACCGGGTGGTGATCTACCTGCCGATGGTGCCTGAGGCGCTGATCGCGATGCTGGCCTGCGCCCGCCTGGGTGCGGTGCACTCGGTGGTGTTCGGCGGATTCGCCGCCCACGAGCTCGCCGCCCGCATCGACGACGCCCGCCCGACGGTGGTGGTGTCCGCGTCGTGCGGCATCGAACCGACCCGCACCGTCGAGTACAAGCCGATGCTCGACGCGGCGCTCGACATGGCGCAGCACACGCCCGCGGCGTGTGTCATCCTGCAGCGCGAACAGCACCCGTGCGGGCTGGTCGACGGCCGCGACCACGACTGGGCCGAGCTCATGGACACCGCGCAGCCCGTCGACCCGGTGCCCGTGGCCGCCACGGACCCGCTGTATGTCCTCTACACCTCCGGCACCACCGGTAAGCCCAAGGGCATCGTCCGCGACAACGGCGGTCACGCCGTCGCGCTGCTGTGGAGCATGCGCCACGTCTACGACACCCATCCCGGCGACGTGTACTGGGCCGCCTCGGACGTGGGCTGGGTGGTCGGCCACTCCTATATCGTCTATGCGCCACTGCTTCTCGGCGCTACCACCGTGCTCTACGAAGGCAAACCCGTCGGCACCCCGGATGCCGGCGCGTTCTGGCGGGTGGCCGCGGAGCACAAGGTCAAGGCGCTGTTCACCGCCCCCACCGCCGTACGCGCGATCAAGAAGGAGGACCCCAACGGCGAGCACATCGGCCGCCACGACCTCTCGGCGCTGGTCTACCTGTTCCAGGCCGGCGAGCGACTCGACCCCGGCACCTACGCCTGGGCGTCGGAGAAGCTCGGCATCCCGGTGATCGACCACTGGTGGCAGACCGAGACCGGCTGGGCGATCGCCGCCGACCCGATGGGTGTCGAACCCATGCCGGTCAAACCCGGGTCGGCGACCGTGCCCATGCCCGGCTACGACGTGCGCATCCTGCGCCCCGACGGCACCGCGTGCGACGCCGGCGAAGAGGGCGCGATCTGCGTGCGGCTCCCGCTGCCGCCGGGCACCCTGCCCACTCTGTGGGGCGACGACGACCGCTACGTCGCGTCCTACCTGTCGGCGTTCCCGGGCCACTACCTCACCGGCGACGGCGGCTACCTCGACGAGGACGGCTACCTGTTCGTGATGGGCCGCACCGACGACGTCATCAACGTCGCCGGCCACCGGCTGTCCACCGGGTCCATCGAGGCCGTGCTGGCCGCCCACCCGGCGGTGGCCGAGTGCGCGGTCATCGGCGTGGCCGACGACGTCCGCGGTCAGGTGCCGCGCGGATTCGTCGTCCTCAAGGCCGGCGCGTCGGGCGACGGGCTGGAAGCCGACCTGGTCGCCGCGGTGCGCGACACCATCGGCGCCGTGGCGTGCCTGCGGCAGGTCGACGTGGTCGCGGCGCTGCCCAAGACCCGTTCGGGGAAGATCCTGCGCAAGACGATGCGCGGCATCGCCGACGGCCGCGACGAGCCGCTGCCCTCGACCATCGAGGATCCCGCCGTGCTCGACGCCCTGCACCCGGTGCTGCGTTCCGGCGGCTGATCTGTTTGCGCGGTCCGTTGCCGGGTAATTGTGCGGTTCCACCCGAGGAAAGGGCTGCCATGTCAACGAACGAATCCTCCTGGGCCGTCCCGACGAAGGGCCGGTTCACCACTGCCGTGCAGAAAGCCGCCGCTGCCGTCGGCATCGTCTTCCTGCTCGTGGGCATCATGGGTTTCATCCCCGGCATCACCACGAACTACGACACCATGACGTTCGCGAGCCACCACAGCGAGGCCATGCTGCTCGGCATCTTCAATGTGTCGATCCTGCACAACATCGTGCATTTGCTGTTCGGCGTCGCCGGGCTGGCCATGGCCCGCACCTGGAACAGTGCGCGGCTCTACCTGATCGGCGGTGGGGTCATCTACCTGGTGCTGTTCCTGTACGGCCTGGTGATCGACCACCACAGCGGCGCGAACTTCGTTCCCGTCAACATGGCCGACAACTGGCTGCACCTGGCACTGGGCGTCGGCATGATCGCGCTCGGACTCGCACTGAGCCGCCGCGACACCGCACACACGGCGGGCCGCACCGCCCCACCGTCGGCCCGCTGATCCGCTCACCCATAGCGGCGGGCCGGTTAACCGGCCCGCCGCCCGGGTACGCCTGACTGCAGTTCCGTCAATATCGGGCGGCGAGGGAGGCGAAGATGGCGAAGCGACCGTTGATGGCCGTCCAGGGCGCCGCGTTGATCCTGGGCGCCGGCTACCTGCTGGTCGGCGTTCTCGGTTTCATCCCCGGCATCACCGCCGATCACCACGCACTGCAGTGGGCCGGGCAGGCCTCGGACGCCGAGCTGCTCGGCATCTTCGGAATCTCCGGTGTGCACAACGTCGTTCACCTCGTGCTCGGCGTCGCGGGGCTGGCGTGCGCCCGCACCTACGCCGCCTCCCGGGCATACTTTCTGGCCGGCGGGATCGCGCTGCTGGGTCTGTGGTTCTACCGGCTGGCCGCCCCGCACAGCGGCATCGCCGAACTGTTCCCGCTCAACCGCGCCGACAGCTGGCTGCACCTCGGGCTCGGCATCGTGATGGTGTTGCTGGCCCTCACGCTGGCCGCCCAGCACGACCCGACCAAGCCGCGCAACCGCGCGCGGAACCGCGCCCGGGCGGGCTCGCGATCCCGCGCCTGACCGTCAGGCCAGCGACAGCGCGATGCCGTCGAGGATGTCGTGCTCGCTGACCACCAGCTCGTCGATGCCCGCCCGCTCCCCTAATTCGCGGGCCAGCTCCTCGACGATGATCGCGCCGCCGCCGATCACGTCGACACGGCCCTCGTGCATCGGGCCCAGCGCGGCGCGCTGCTGACGGGTCATCGCGATCAGGTCGTCGCACACCTGCAGTAGGGCACGGAATCCCGTGCGGCTCAGGTGGATGGCATCGGAGTCGTAGGTGGTCATCTGATGGGCCAGCGCCGCGATCGTGGTCATGGTGCCGGCCACGCCGACCCACGTGCGCACCCCGGTGACCGGCACCTCGGTGAGCGCCTCGGCGAGCGCGGCGCGGATGACCGTACGCGCGTCGGCGACCTCGTCGTCGGTCGGCGGGTCGGAGTGCAGGCACCGCTCGGTCAGCCGGACGCAGCCGATGTCGGCCGAGAAGCTCGCCCGGACACCGGCTTCCGCGCTGTCCCCGACCACCACCTCGGTCGAGCCGCCACCGAGGTCGACCACCACGAACGGCCCCTGCGCCGGGTCGAGGCCGGTCACCGCGCCGCGGAACGACAGCGCCGCCTCCTCGGTCCCGGTGATCACCTCCGCGGCCGCGCCGTCGACCACCGCGCCGAGCACCTCGGCCGTCATCGCGAAGAAGTCGTCGCGATTGGCCACGTCCCGGGCCGCCGACGTGGCCACCATCCGCACCCTGGTCACGCCGTGGCTGGCCATCAGCTGCGCGTAGTCGCTCAGCGCCGCCCTGGTGCGGGCCAACGCATCCGGGGCGAACTCCCCGGTGGCGTCCACGCCCTGACCGAGCCGCACGATGCGCATCTCGCGGTGCACGTCGGTCAGCCCGCCGTCGGCGAGGTCGGCGATCAGCAGCCGGATCGAATTGGTGCCGCAGTCCACCGCCGCCACCCTGGTCACGTCCATGTCTCCTTGTCCACGATGCCCTGCATACCCGGTTCGGCCGCCAGGATCGCCAACGCCTCGTCGCCGAACGGGTTGACGCCGGGCCCCTTCGCCAGCGCGTGCGCGATCACCACGTGCAGGCACTTGACCCGGTCGGGCATCCCGCCGCCGGAGAACGTGGTCCCCAGTGGCTCGATCGCGTCGCGCTCGGCGAGGAAGGACTCGTGCGCGCGCCGGTAGGCCGCGGCGAGGTCCGGGTCCTGCCCGAGCCGCTCGGTCATCTCCCGCATCAGCCCCGAGGATTCCAGCCGGCTGGCGGCCGCCGTCAGCGCCGGGTGGGTGAGGTAGTACAGCGTCGGGAACGGGGTGCCGTCGGGCAGTCGCGGGGCGGTCTTGACGACGCCGGGTTCCCCGTTCGGGCAGCGGTAGGCGATCTCCAGGACACCGCGGGGCTCACGGCCCAGCTGCCGTGCGACGGCGTCCAGATCGGCGGGGTCAACCACCGGGCGGCGGGACCGGTGGTGGCGGACCGGGCGCAGGCGGCGGCCCCGGCGGCACGCCCGGTGCGATGGTCGGCGAAATGCCATGCGGCTCATCGGCAATGGTATGCCACAGCGACGTGTACCAGGGGTCGCCGGACGGCGCGGTCTCCGGCTGCGCCTCGGGGCCGCCGGGCGTCACCGCCCCCGGCGGCAGCTGCACTTGATACGGGATGTCGCCGGGTTTGACGAATCCGAGCCGTTCGCGGGCCTGCGCGGCGATGAACGCCGGGTCGGCCAACTTCACCTTCTGCTGTTCGAGCTCGGCGATCTGCGCGCGCAACTGTTCCTCGGTGGCCTTGAGCTGCTTCATCTCGGTGCGCTGCGCGAAGTACGTGCGCACCGGTCCGGCGATGGTCAGCGTCAGCACGCACACCACCGCGGCGAGGATCGCCGCACGCCGGGCCGCCGAGCCGAACCGCTGTTCGGACTGTTCCTCGGCGATCCGCTCGGCGCGGTGCGCGATCGCCCGGCCGACGGACTCGGACTCGGCCGGCTCCTGCTCGGGAGCCGGCCGCGCCTCGATGGCCCGCGGCTCGCGGCGCGGCGCCGACGTGCCCTTCGGGCGGCCCCGTCCCGCGCCGCCGGGCCGCCCTGGACGGGAGGCCGGGGACCGGCGCTTGGGATCGGGCCGCTTCGATTCGGGCACGAGCTATTTGGTCTCCACCGCAAAACGCGGGAAGGCCAG
Organism: Mycobacterium sp. PS03-16; assembly: GCF_004570325.1. Classification (GTDB taxonomy): domain Bacteria; phylum Actinomycetota; class Actinomycetes; order Mycobacteriales; family Mycobacteriaceae; genus Mycobacterium. The sequence goes on from NZ_SPQO01000002.1 coordinate 163,612, forward strand.
GTCACCGGCGTAGCGGGCGGCGTCGCCGAGGGTCTCCTCGATACGCAGCAGCTGGTTGTACTTGGCGACCCGTTCGCTGCGCGCCGGTGCACCGGTCTTGATCTGACCGCTGCCGACCGCGACGGCCAGATCGGCGATCGTGGTGTCCTCGGTCTCACCGCTGCGGTGGCTCATCATCGTGCGGTAGCCGCTGTTGTGGGCCAGCGCGACGGCGTCGAGGGTCTCGGTGAGCGTGCCGATCTGGTTGACCTTCACCAGCAGCGCGTTCGCCGCCCCGCGCTCGATGCCCTCTTCGAGGCGCTCGGGGTTGGTGACGAACAGGTCGTCGCCGACGAGCTGCACCCGGTCACCGATCAGGTTGGTCAGCGCGACCCAGCCGTCCCAGTCGTCCTCGGACAGCGGATCCTCGATCGACACCAGCGGGTAGGCGTCGAGCAGGCCGGCGTAGAACTCGGCCATCTGCTCGGCGGTGCGGGTCTGCTTCTCGAAGCTGTAACCCGTTCCGTCGGTGTAGAACTCGGTGGCCGCCACGTCGAGCGCCAGCGTCACGTCGCTGCCGAGCGTGAAGCCGGCCGCCTCGACCGCCGAGGCGATCAGGTCGAGCGCCGCGGTGGTGCCCGCGACGTCGGGGGCGAACCCGCCCTCGTCGCCGAGCCCGGTGGCCAGGCCCTGCTTCTTGAGCACCGCCTTCAGCGAGTGGTACACCTCGGCGCCCCAGCGCAGCGCCTCCTTGAACGACGGCGCGCCGATCGGGGCGACCATGAACTCCTGGACGTCGACGCCGGTGTCGGCGTGGGCGCCGCCGTTGAGGATGTTCATCATCGGGACGGGCAGGATGTGCGCGTTCGGCCCGCCGATGTAGCGGAACAGCGGCAGACCCGCCGACTCGGCGGCGGCCTTGGACACGGCCAGCGAGACACCGAGGATCGCGTTGGCGCCCAGCCGCGACTTGTCCGGGGTGCCGTCGAGGTCGAGCAGCGCCTGGTCGATCAGCCGCTGGTCGTCGGCGCTCATCCCGATGACCGCCGGGGCGATCTCGTCGAGCACGGCCTGCACGGCCTGGTCGACGCCCTTGCCGCCGTAGCGGGGCCCGCCGTCGCGCAACTCCACGGCCTCGTGCTCACCGGTCGAGGCGCCCGAGGGCACGGCCGCCCGGGCGAAGGTGCCGTCGGTCAGGGCCATCTCGACCTCGACCGTCGGGTTGCCGCGGGAGTCGAGGATTTCGCGGGCTCCGACCTGCTCGATGATGGGCACGGGCGTTCTCCTTGTGTCCTGGTGGTCCGGTTTCGCGATGCGCCCATCAGCCTAGATGCTGCGGCCTGCGACGGCGCCACCCGGAGGCGTCACTACAGCGAGCGGCCTTCGGCGTACGCGGTCGCCCAGTCCCGCACGGTGCGGGCGTACTGCTCGGAGTAGTTGTAGGCCCGCAGCGCGTTCATCCAGCCCCGCGGCGTGGACAGATCCTTCCCCGCATAGCAGAGGTATCCGGCGGCCGACAGCGCCGCGTCGTCGATGTTGTCCGGGTTGACCTTGCCGTCCCCGTTGGCGTCCACGCCGTAGAGCCGCCAGGTCTCCGGGATGAACTGCATCGGACCCATCGCGCGGTCGAGCTCCGCGTCGCCGTCCATCTCGCCCGCGTCGGTGTCGGTGATCTTGAGGTTGCCGCTCGACCCGTCCAGCCGCATGCCGCGGATCGGCGGCGTCACCTCACCGGTGGTGGCGACCATCGCCCCGCGGTACTCGCCGTGGTGGCTCTCGACCATGCCGATCCCGGCCAGCGTCGTCCACGTCAGATGGCAGTCCGGGTTCTCGACCTCGGCGACCCGGGCGGCATAGGCGTAGGCCTCCAGCGCGGTCACCGGGATGCCGAGCTGCGGCGCCCGCTCCGCGGCCCACTCGTGCAGCGCGTCGGCGCCGCGCCCCTTGGCGTAGGTGTCGACGGCGGGCACCGGGTCACCGGTCGGCGGCGGCACGCCTTCCGGGATGGGGGTGCCGACCTGCCACGAGCAGCTCGACGCGAGGAGCAGCACCGTGGCGAGCACGACCGCCGCGACCTTCACGCCGCGCCTTCTGAGCGGTTCCGCACCCGGAGCGGGACGGCCGACAGCGCTGGTCGCGCTTTGCGGGGCCGACGTCCGAGTCGACACGCTCCCCTCGTCAGACAACGCACTCCCTCAACCGACTTCCGTCGCACCATCCTCCCATGCGACGGGACTTACCCGGCCGAACTGGGGCCGTGGCGAGGTTGCTGGAATGCGCCCGCATCCCTTCCCCGGACAACCACTCGCCGTCCGCCAGAGTATCCGCCCCGCGGAGTGCGGCGGCGGATCAGCACGACGAGAAGTCAATCTTTTAGGTATGCCTACCCTCCTTCAGGGTGTGCGGGTACTGTTCGACCGTCTATACGAGGAGGATCGATGGGACGGCATCTCGCCTGGCAGGTACCGGTCGCGGCACTGGCGTTGGCCCTGGCCGGTTGTTCCGGTGACAGCGGTGGATCGGCCGGCGAGACCGAGAGCTCCGCCGCCACCTCGACCTCGACGTCGGCCGCCGCGGCGCCCAACCCGGAGGCCGACAAGGCGGCCGCCGAGTATAAGGCGTACGCGGTCGCGCAGACCGACGAACTCGTCGGCGCGGTCAAGGCGCTCACCGACGCCGTCCGCGCCGGGAACCTGCAGGCCGCCCAGGACGCGTACGCCCCGTCGCGGCTGCCGTGGGAGCGCATCGAGCCGCTGGCCGGGCTGGTCGAGGAGATCGACGGCAAGGTCGACGCACGCGTCGACGACTTCGCCGGCGTCGACGATCCCGCGTTCACCGGGTGGCACCGCCTCGAGTACCTGCTGTTCTCGCAGAACACCACCGAGGGCGGCGCGCAGTTCGCCGACCAGCTCGACGCCGACATCGCGACGCTGCAGCAACAGATGCCGTCGGTGGAGGTCACGCCGGTCGACGTGTCCAACGGCGCCGCCGAACTGATCGAAGAGGTCTCCGAAGGCAAGATCACCGGCGAAGAGGACCGCTACTCCAAGACCGACCTGTGGGACTTCGACGCCAACCTGCAGGGATCGCAGGCTGCGGTGAACCGGATGGCGCCCGCTCTGGTGCAGGCCGACCCCGCGCTGCTCGGCAAGATCGAGGCCGGGTTCTCGGAGATCTTCGCGACGCTGGGGCCGCTGCGCCGCGGCGAGGGCTGGGTGCTGTTCTGCACCGAGAACGACCCCTACCCGTCGCCGCGCTGCCCCGAGGTGACCGTCGACCCCGCGACCATCGACACGCTCAAGGCCCAGCTGGCCGGCCTGTCGGAGAACCTGTCGCAGGTGTCCGGGGTGCTGAAGCTGACGTGACCCGAGGTTCGCGGCGCCCCGGCCTGTCGCGCCGCTCGTTCGTCACCGGCGCCCTGGGCACCGGCGCCGCCGTCGGCGTCGGCGCCGCGGTGTCCGGGTGCTCGGACGCACCGCCCGCCGCGGCCGCCGCCGCGGCGCGGTTCGTCCCGTTCGAAGGACCGCACCAGAGCGGCATCACGACGCTGCCGATCCCCGAGCAGGGCCTGCTGGCGTCGTTCAACGTGCTGTCCCGCGACCGGGCCGGGCTGGCGGCCACCCTGGCCGAACTGACCGACGAGATCCGCGGGTTGATGGCCGGCCGGCCGCCCGAGGTGCGCGATCCGGCGTTCCCGCCCGTCGACTCCGGCATCCTCGGCGAGAAGCCCCCGCCGGACAACCTGTCGATCGTCGTCGGCGTCGGGGCCTCGCTGTTCGACGATCGCTTCGGGCTGGCCGAACGCAAACCGCGCGAGCTGGTCACCATGCCGTTTCTGGCCAACGACCGGCTCGACCCGAAGCTCTCCCACGGTGACCTGTCGATCATCTTCGAGGCCGGCCACAACGACACACTGCAGTTCGCGCTGCGCCAGCTGATGCGGCGCACCCGCAGTCACCTGGTGCTGCGCTGGATGGTCGACGGCTACGCCCGCGGCATCGGCGCCGGCTCGGTGGAGCAGGCCACGACACCGCGGAACCTGTTGGGGTTCAAAGACGGAACGGCCAACCTCGACGTCGAGGACGGTGCGCTGATGGACCGCCACGTCTGGGTGGGGCCGGGCGACGGGGAACCGGAATGGGCGGTCGGCGGCTCGTACCAGGCCGTGCGCATCATCCGCATGTTCGTCGAGTTCTGGGACCGCACCCAGCTGGTCGAGCAGGAGGCGCTGATCGGACGCACGAAGGTCAGCGGCGCCCCGCTGGGCCTGGACGGCGAGTTCACCGATCCGGACTACGCGTCCGATCCCGACGGCACCCGCATCCCCCTCGACGCGCACATCCGGCTGGCCAACCCGCGCACCCCCGAAACCGACGAGAACCTGATCCTGCGACGGGGTTTCAACTACTCGCGCGGCTTCGACGGGGCAGGCCGGCTCGACCAGGGCCTGGCGTTCATCTCCTATCAGCGCAGCCTCGACAAGGGCTTCCTGGCGGTGCAGCGCCGCCTGACCGGTGAACCGCTCGAGGAGTACATCATGCCGGTGGGCGGCGGGTTCTTCTTCATCCTGCCCGGGGTCACCGCACCCGACCGGTTCCTCGGTGATCAGCTGGTCGGCTGATCGTCCCGCGGTTCGTCGGTCTGCGCGAGCGCCTCTTCGGTGCTGACGTCGTCGGCGGCGACGGGAACCTCTTCGGCTTGTGCCTCATCGGGCTCGGGCTCGGATGCCGGCTCCTCGGCATCGGGTCGGGGCGCTTCCGACGGCCCCGCCGGCCAGTGCGCCCGCCACTCGTCCTCGGAGATCTCCCCCAGCGTCGCGCTGTCGAGTTCCTCGGGCACGTCGTCGCCGCGACGCGCGGCCGCGACCGCGTGCTCGACGTCGCGCACGGTGTCCATGAATTCGAGAACCGCTGAGCGCAGATCATTCTCGGCATCGGTGCCGGCGGTGATGGTGACCGTGGTCAGCGCCGCCGGGATCAGGTCGGCCGGCAGCCCGGCCTGCGTCACCCGTGCAATCACCTTCTGCGCCAACGCGAGAGCGGGTTGTGCGGTGGGCACGTCGTCCATCGACGAGCCGCGCGTCTTCTCCGCCTTCTTGCGCTCCTCCCACTGCGCCAACTGATCCTCGAGCGAGATCGACTCGCCCGCAAGCACGGCGGGCACGCGGTTGCCGAGTTTGCGGACCAGCGAGTCCGCGACGTCGTCGATGCCGAACGGGCGCTGTGGGGCGTCCTCGGCGATGCGGGCGTGGAACAGCACCTGCAGCAAGACATCGCCGAGTTCGTCGCGCAGTTCGTCGGCGTTGCCGCCGCGCACCGCGTCGAAGACCTCGTAGGTCTCCTCGAGCAGATAGCGGCGCAGCGAATCGTGGGTTTGCTCGCTCTCCCACGGCCCCGCGGTGCGCAGCTTGTCCATCATCGCGACCGCGTCGACCAGTCGCTCACCCGGCTGCGGGTCCGGCGCGGAGATCAGCCGGTCACCGGCGGCCAGGCGGGACCGGACCGCGGGATGGCCCGGATCCGACGACAGCAGCACCGGCGCCGCCGCGTCGTCCGCCGCGCCGGACAGCCACGGCCGCGCCGACGGCAGCGACCACGGCACCTTGATCGGCATCTCCTCGGTGTACTGCACGTCACCGGCGAGCAGTTCCACGGCCTCGACCGGGACCAGGGCGGGACGACGCGGATCGACCAGGACCACCGTCATCGCGCACGTCCTCTGTCAGTCATCGCCGTTACCCGCTCTTCGCCTGCACACCGAATCTCGTTATATCAACATCTGCCTGCGGTTTTCCATTCAGCGCCAACACCAGACCGGCCACCATCGCCACCAGTTCAGCGTCGCGGATCCGCGGCGAACCCACACTGTCGGTCTCCCGCGGGATGGGGACCGTCACCGTCGACGTGGTGGCGCGATAGCCACCGCCGGGGTACATGCGCTTGAGCCGCAGTTGGGCGGAGTCCGGCAGCTCCATCGGCGACAGCTTCACCGTCGCCGCCGACACCGAGCTCACGTCGGTGATGCCGTACTCGCGGCACAGCAGCCGCAGCCGGGCGACCCCGACCAGGCGCTGCGCCGGTTCGGGCAACGGACCGTAGCGGTCGACCAGTTCGTCGATGACGGCGTCGATACCCGCATCGTCGGGGGCGGCGGCCAGCCGGCGGTAGGCCTCCAGCCGCAACCGGTCGCTGCCGATGTAGTCCGGCGGCAGGTTCGCATCGACCGGTAGGTCGATGCGCACATCCTTCGGTTCCTCCGGTGTCGCAACGGTTTTCCCGTCTGCGACGGCCCGGTACGCTTCGACGGCCTCACCGACCAGCCGGACGTAGAGGTCGAAGCCGACGCCGGCCACGTGCCCGGACTGCTCGGCGCCCAGCACGTTGCCCGCGCCGCGGATCTCGAGGTCCTTCATCGCCACCGCCATACCGGCGCCCAGCTCGTTGTTCTGCGCGATGGTGGCCAGCCGGTCGTAGGCCGTCTCGGTCAGCGGGTTCTCCGGCGGATACAGGAAGTAGGCGTAACCGCGTTCCCGGCTACGGCCGACCCGCCCGCGCAGCTGGTGCAGCTGCGACAGGCCGAACGTGTCGGCCCGCTCCACGATCAGTGTGTTGGCGTTGGAGATGTCCAGACCCGTCTCGACGATCGTGGTGCAAACCAGGATGTCGTACTCCCGGTTCCAGAACCCCTCGACCGTCTTCTCCAGCATCTCCTCGGGCATCTGCCCGTGCGCCACCACCACCCGCGCCTCGGGGACCAGCGCGGCGATCTTGGCCGCGGCCTGGTCGATGGTGCGGACCCGGTTGTGGATGTAGAACGCCTGCCCGTCGCGCAGCAGCTCGCGGCGCAGCGCCGCGGCCACCTGCTTGTCGTCATGCGGGCCGACGTAGGTGAGCACCGGGTAGCGCTCCTCGGGCGGGGTGAGGATCGTCGACATCTCGCGGATGCCGGCCAGGCTCATCTCCAGCGTGCGCGGAATCGGCGTGGCGCTCATGGTCAGCACGTCGACGTGGGTGCGCATCGACTTGATGTGCTCCTTGTGCTCGACGCCGAACCGCTGCTCCTCGTCAACGATGATCAGCCCGAGGTCCTTCCACACCACCCCGGTCTGCAGCAGCCGGTGGGTGCCGATCACCACGTCGACCGACCCGTCCTTCATGCCCTCGAGCGTCGCGCGCGACTCCGCCGGGTCGGTGAACCGCGACAGCCCCTTCACGGTGACCGGGAAGCCCGCCATCCGCGCGGTGAACGTCTGCAGATGCTGATCGGCCAGCAGCGTCGTCGGCACCAGCACCGCGACCTGCTTGCCGTCCTGCACCGCCTTGAACGCGGCGCGCACCGCGATCTCGGTCTTGCCGTAGCCGACGTCGCCGCAGATCACCCGGTCCATCGGGACCGGCTTCTCCATATCGGCCTTGACCTCCTGGATGGCGGTCAGCTGGTCGACGGTCTCGGTGAAGCCGAACGCGTCCTCCATCTCGTTCTGCCACGGGGTGTCCGGGCCGAACGCGTGCCCGGGGGCGGCCTGCCGCTTGGCGTACAGCGCCACCAGCTCACCGGCGATCTCCCGCACCGCGCGGCGCGCCTTGGTCTTGGTGTTGGCCCAGTCGCTGCCGCCCAGCTTGCTCAACGACGGCGACTCACCGCCGACGTAGCGGGACAGCTGGTCCAGCGAATCCATCGGCACATACAGCCGGTCCGACCCGCCGCCGCGCTTGTTGGAGGCGTACTCCAAAACCAGATACTCGCGGCGCGCGCCGCCGACCACCCGCTCGGTCATCTCGACGAACCGGCCGATGCCGTGCTGATCGTGCACCACCAGATCGCCTGCGGTCAGCGCCAGCGGATCGACGACGTTGCGGCGTTTGGCGGCCAGTTTCTTGCCCTCGGTGGCGGTGACCCGGCTGCCGGTCAGATCGGCCTCGGTCACGATCACCAGCGACGAGCCCGGGAGCACCACACCGTCGTGCAGCGGGCCTTTGAGCACCCCGACGACGCCCGCCTTAGGCTGCTCGCCCGGCTCCAACATCGCTGCGGGCGTGTCGGATTCGGCAAGCTGCTCGACGACGCGGTGGGCGGTGCCCGCGCCCGGCGTGACGACGGCGGCGAACCCGCCGGTCGACACGTGCGCCCGCAGCATCGCGAAGATCTCCTCGATGCTGTTCTGCTGACCCCGCGCCGACGGCGCCGAGCGGATGTCGAGTTCCACCGCCGATTCGTCGGACAGCTGGCTCAGCGTCCACCACGGATGCCCGCCCGCGCGGGCCCCGTCGCGCACCTCGCTCAGGCCGAGGAACCCCGAGGCGCCGAGCGCCTCCAGGTCGATCGGCGCGTCCCCGCCCACCGCCGCCGTCGACCACGAGGCCTCGAGGAACTCCCGCCCGGTCTTGATCAGGTCGGCGGCGCGGGTGCGCACCTTCTCCGGATCGCACACCAGCACCGGCGTGCCCGCAGGCAGCTGATCGGTCAGCATCGCGAGCTGCGTCTGGCGCAACAGCGGCAGCAGCGCCTCCATCCCGTCGACCGGGATGCCCTCGGCCAGCTTGGCCAGCATGTCGGGCACCGTGCCGGGCACGGTGTTCTCGTGCGTCGGATGTTCGGCGGCCAGCGCCGCGGCGCGCTCCCGCACGTCGGCGGTCATCAGCAGCTCGCGGCACGGCACCGCGATCACCGTGTCGACCTCGATCTCGGGGATGGAGCGCTGATCGGCGACCGCGAACATCCGCATCTCGGAGATCTCGTCACCCCAGAACTCGACGCGCACCGGATGTTCCGCGGTCGGCGGGAACACGTCGAGGATGCCGCCGCGCACCGCGAACTCGCCGCGTTTGGAGACCATGTCGCAGCGGGTGTAGGCCAGGTCGACCAGCCGGGCGATCACGCCGTCGAACTCCGCCTCGGCGCCCACGGTCAACGTGACCGGCTCGATGGTCGGCAGCTCCGGCGCCATCGGCTGCACCAGCGAGCGGGTGGTGGTCACCACCACCCGCAACGGCGGGCCGAGCCGGGCGTCGTCGGGATGCGCCAACCGCCGCAGCAGCATCATCCGCGCCCCGACGGTGTCGACTCCGGGCGAGAGCCGCTCGTGCGGCAGCGTCTCCCAGGACGGGAACAGCGCCGCCGCGTCGCCGATCACACCTTGGAGTTCGGCGGTCAGGTCGTCGGCCTCGCGGCCGGTGGCGGTGACCACCAGCAGCGGGCCGGCCTGGGCGAGCGCGGCGGCCACGAGCAGCCGGGCACTGGACGGCCCCACCATCGCGAGTTCGTCGGGTTTGTCGGCGGCGCGGCGGGTGAGCTCGGCCAGGCACGGATCGCGCAGCGCCAGCTCGACGAGCCCCGCGATCGGGGTCTGGACATGGTTGGGCCCCGATGCGGTCATGATGACTCCATCCTAGGCCGCGCCGCGGGGGTGCCCTCGGCCCGCTGCGTCAGTCCTCGTCCCGCAGCCGCGGATCGGCCTCGAGGTGGGTGAGCCCGTTCCACATCAGGTTGACCAGATGGGCGGCCACCACCTCTTTGCGGGGCTGCCGGGTGTCCAGCCACCACTGCGCGGTCATCGACACCGAACCCACCAGCGCCTGCGCGTAGAGCGGCGCGAGCTCGGGGTCGAGGCCGCGCCGGGAGAAGTCGCCGGCCAGGATCGACGACACCTGGTTGACCGCGTCGTTGAGCAGCGTCGAATAGGTGCCCGAGGTGATCGCCGCCGGGGAGTCGCGGATGAGGATCCGGAAGCCGTCGGTGCGCTCCTCCACATACGTCAGCAGGGCCAGCGCGACCCGTTCGACCCGCACCCGGGACCGGTTGTTGGTCAGCGACGAGGTGATGCCGTCCAGCAACGCCGACATCTCGCGGTCGACGACCACCGCGTAGAGGCCTTCCTTGCCGCCGAAGTGCTCGTAGACCACGGGTTTGGAGACGTTGGCCCGCTGGGCGATCTCCTCGATCGAGGTGCCCTCGTAGCCCCGCTCGGCGAACAGCGACTTGGCGATCTCGACGAGCTGCTGGCGCCGCTCGCTGCCGGTCATCCTGGCGCGGGGTGCGCGCACTTCCTTATCGGGCGCTGCCACATGGGTGAGCGTATCGGCTTGCACTACCATCTCGAGGTGATCGATCCGTCGTGGTGTAATCGGCAGCACCTCTGATTTTGGTTCAGATAGTTCAGGTTCGAGTCCTGGCGACGGAGCACTTCCTGCCGCGAGCGTGCGCGAATGACAGTCTGAGCGGTGTGTCCCTGTGCAGACACGCACGCTCGCGAGACGAGGACAACAGCGATGACCGAACCCACCGATACCGCCGTGCTCGTGCTGGCGGCGGGCGCCGGGACGCGGATGCGCTCGGACACCCCGAAGGTGCTGCACACGCTCGGCGGACGCAGCATGCTCGCCCACGCGCTGCACACCGTCGCCGAGGTCGCGCCCCAGCACCTGGTGGTGGTCCTCGGCCATGACCGCGACCGCATCGCCCCCGCCGTCGGCGCACTCGCCGAGGACCTCGGTCGCCGCGTCGACATCGCCGTGCAGGAACAGCAGCTGGGCACCGGCCACGCCGCCGAGTGTGGCCTGTCCGCGCTGCCCGACGACTTCACCGGCGTCGTGGTGGTGACCGCCGGTGACGTCCCGCTGCTCGACGCCGCCACGATCGCCGACCTGCTCGACACCCACGGCTCGGCCGCGGCCACCGTGCTGACCACCACGCTGCCCGACCCGACGGGGTACGGGCGCATCCTGCGCACCCAGGACAACGAGATCACCCGCATCGTCGAACAGGCCGACGCCAGCCCGTCGCAGCAGGCGATCCGCGAGGTCAACGCCGCGGTCTACGCGTTCGACACCGCCGCGCTGCGGTCCGCGCTGAGCCGGTTGCGCTCCGACAACGCCCAGCACGAGCTCTACCTCACCGACGTGATCGGCATCCTGCGCCAGGACGGCCTCACGGTGCGGGCCAAACACGTCGACGACAGCGCCCTGGTCGCCGGTGTCAACGATCGGGTCCAGCTCGCCGCGCTGGGCGCCGAACTCAACCGGCGCATCGTCACCGCCCACCAGCGCGCCGGCGTCACGATCGTCGACCCGCGGTCGACGTGGATCGACGTCGACGTGACCATCGGCCGCGACGCCGTCATCCGGCCCGGCACGCAGCTGCTCGGCCGCACGACGGTGGGCGGGCGCTGCGAGATCGGGCCCGACACCACGCTGACCGACGTCACCGTCGGCGACGACGCGACCGTGGTGCGCACCCACGGCTCGCAGTCGGTGATCGGCGGCGGCGCCACGGTCGGGCCGTTCACCTACCTGCGGCCCGGCACCGTGCTGGGCCGCGACGGCAAGCTGGGCGCGTTCGTCGAGACCAAGAACGCCACCCTGGGCACCGGCACCAAGGTGCCGCACCTGACCTACGTCGGCGATGCCGACATCGGTGAGCACAGCAACATCGGCGCCTCGAGCGTGTTCGTCAACTACGACGGGGAGAACAAGAGCCGCACCACGATCGGCTCCCACGTGCGCACCGGCTCGGACACCATGTTCGTCGCGCCGGTCACCGTCGGCGACGGCGCCTACACCGGCGCGGGCACCGTGGTCCGCGACGACGTCCCGCCCGGTGCGCTGGCCGTCTCGGCCGGCCCGCAGCGCAACATCGAAGGCTGGGTGGTCCGCAAACGCCCGGGTTCGGCGGCGGCGGCGGCAGCGGAGAAGGCGCTCGGTCACCCCGACGACGCCGAGAGGCCGTGAGCTCGACCACTTCTGTTCGGATTCCGGCAACCCGGGCACGAACGCACAGAAACGCTACGTACCATTAGGCCGACATCGATCCCCGAGACCGGCGAGGGCACAGTGGGCACCGAGTGGACCGACAACCGCAAAAATCTGATGCTCTTCTCGGGCCGCGCACACCCCGAACTGGCTGAGCAGGTCGCCAAGGAACTCGACACCCCGGTGACCGCACAGACCGCGCGCGACTTCGCCAACGGGGAGATCTTCGTCCGCTTCGACGAATCGGTCCGCGGCTGCGACGCGTTCGTGTTGCAGAGCCATCCCGCGCCGCTGAACACGTGGCTGATGGAACAGCTGCTGATGATCGACGCGCTCAAGCGCGGCAGCGCCAAGCGGATCACCGCGATCCTGCCGTTCTACCCGTACGCGCGGCAGGACAAGAAGCACCGTGGCCGCGAGCCCATCTCGGCGCGCCTGGTCGCCGACCTGCTCAAGACCGCGGGGGCGAACCGCATCCTCACCGTCGACCTGCACACCGACCAGATCCAGGGCTTCTTCGACGGGCCGGTCGACCACATGCGGGCGCAGAAGCTGCTCACCGGCTACATCGCCGACAACTACGCCGACCACGACATGGTGGTCGTCTCCCCCGACTCCGGCCGCGTGCGCGTCGCCGAGAAGTGGGCCGACTCGCTGGGGGGCGTCCCGCTGGCCTTCATCCACAAGACCCGTGACCCGCTGGTGCCCAACCAGGTGGTGTCCAACCGCGTCGTCGGCGATGTGCGCGGCAAGACCTGCGTGCTGACCGACGACATGATCGACACCGGCGGCACCATCGCCGGTGCGGTCAAACTGCTCAAGCAGGACGGTGCGGGCGACGTGATCATCGCCGCCACGCACGGCGTGCTGTCCGACCCGGCGCGCGAGCGGCTCGCGGAGTCCGGCGCCCGCGAGGTGATCGTCACCAACACGCTGCCGATCGGCGAGGACAAGCAGTTCCCGCAGCTGACCGTGCTGTCGATCGCGCCGTTGCTGGCCAACACCATTCGCGCGGTCTTCGACAACGGGTCGGTCACCAGCCTGTTCGACGGATCGGCCTAGATGGCGTCAGAACCGACCATCTACCACAACCCGCGCTGCTCCACGTCGCGTAAGACATTGGAACTGTTGCGGGACAACGGTATCGAGCCGACCGTGGTGCAGTACCTCAAGACCCCGCCGTCGCGCGACGAGCTGGCCGCGATGATCGAGGCCGCAGGCATCGACGTCCGCACCGCGGTCCGCAAGCGCGAATCACTGTACGCGGAGCTCAATCTCGCCGACGCCGATGACGACGCGCTGCTCGACGCGATGGCCGAGCACCCGATCCTGATCGAGCGGCCGTTCGTCGTCACCGCAAAGGGCACCCGGCTGGCCCGGCCGATCGACGCGGTGCGCGAGATCCTGTGAGAGGCCGCCGCGCCGCGGCGACCGTCGCGCTGCTGGTCCTCGCCGTCTCCGGCTGCGGGCCGAAAACCCCCGACTACGAATCGGTCTGGCGCACGACCAGTTCGGCGCCGCCCACCACCACCGACACCGAGGCCCCGGTGCCCGTCGCCGAGTACCTGGACAGCGTCGGGGTGACCGGCCGCACCGTGGCCCCCGACCGGCTGCCCGACCTGACCGTGAGCATCCCGACGCCGCCGGGCTGGCAGGCCTACACCGGGACCCAGTTCGAACCGGGCACCCGGGTGATCGCCAAGGGCGACACGTATCCGATCGCGATGCTGCTGGTGTTCGAGCTGACCGGACAGTTCGACCCCGCCGAGGTGATCAAGCACGGCGACGACGACGCGCGCCTGTCGGAGAACTTCAAGGAACTCAACTCCTCCCAGGAGAACTGGCGCGGCATGCCGTCGGCGATGATCGAGGGCAGCTACGACCTCAACGGTCAGCGCATGCAGACCTACAACCGGATCGTCGTCGCGACCGGCGCGCCGCCGGCCAACCAGCGCTACCTGGTGCAGCTGAGTGTCACCAGCTTCGCCGACGAGGCGCAGCAGCACGGCAAGGACATCGAGTCGATCATCTCCGGTTTCACCGTCGCCCCGAAGGGCTGAGCCGTCCCGTTACAGTGACAGCCATGAGCAGCTGGACCGCCGCCGACCTGCCCTCCTTCGCCGGCCGCACGGTGATCGTCACCGGCGCCAACAGCGGCCTCGGCCTGGTGACCGCCCGCGAACTCGCCCGCGCCGGCGCCGACGTCGTCATCGCCGTCCGCAACACCACCAAGGGGGACGAGGCCGCCGCCACCATGCCCGGCACCGTCACCGTGCGGCGGCTCGACCTACAGGACCTCGCCTCGGTGCGCGAGTTCGCCGCCGGGGTCGACAAGGTGGACGTGCTGGTCAACAACGCCGGCATCATGGCCGTCCCCTACGCCCAGACCGTCGACGGCTTCGAGAGCCAGATCGGCACCAACCACCTCGGACATTTCGCGCTGACCAACCTGCTGCTGCCGGTGATCACCGACCGGGTGGTCACGGTGAGTTCGTTCATGCACGTCCTCGGGCGCATCAACCTCACCGACCTCAACTGGAAGGCGCGGCCGTACTCGGCATGGCTGGCCTACGGACAGTCCAAGCTGGCGAACCTGCTGTTCACCAGCGAACTGCAGCGGCGGCTGCGCCGCGCCGGCAGCCCGGTGCGGGCGCTGGCCGCGCACCCCGGCTACTCGCACACCAACCTGCAGGGCCACTCCGGGCGCAAGCTCGGCGATTCCCTCATGGCGATCGGCGGCAGATACCTCGCCACCGACGCCGATTTCGGCGCTCGCCAGACGCTCTACGCGGTGGCCGAGGACCTGCCCGGGGACACCTTCGTCGGCCCGAAGTACGCGATGCGCGGCGCCTCCGGCCGGGTGTGGCGCACCCCCCGGGCCCGTGACCTGTCGACCGCCGCCGGCCTGTGGGAGCTGTCCGAGCAGCTCACCGACACCAAATTCACGCTCTGAGGCCGACGGCGCGATTTCGTCGGTCCCGGCCGGGTGCGGTAGCCTCGACGACGCATCACGGCGAGGGTGGCTCGACCACCGTTATCGACGGGAACACTGCGTTCACGCTCTTGCGATCCCCGCCGTGCGATATCACCGGCATACAGGAGCAAGACATCATGGCCAAGAATTCGGCCCCCACGACCAAGCTGTCCGTCGCGGTCCGCACGGAGACCGGCAAGGGCGCCTCGCGCCGCGCCCGCCGCGAGGGCAAGGTCCCCGCGGTGCTCTACGGCCACGGCACCGAGCCGCAGCACCTCGAGATCGACGGTCACGACTTCGCCGCCGTGCTGCGCCACAGCGGCACCAACGCGGTGCTGACCCTCGACATCGACGGCACAGAGCAGCTCGCGCTGACCAAGTCGCTCGACATCCACCCCATCCGCCGCAACATCCAGCACGCCGACCTGCTGGTGGTGCGCCGCGGGGAGAAGGTCACCGTCGAGGTCACCGTCACCGTCGAGGGCGAGGCCACCCCGGGCGCGCTGGTCACCCAGGAGGCCAACGCCGTCGAGATCGAGGCCGAGGCGCTGTCCATCCCCGAGGGCCTGACCGTGTCGGTCGAGGGCGCCGAGGAAGGCACGCAGATCACCGCCGGCCAACTGGAGCTGCCGTCGGGCGTGACCCTGGTGTCCGACCCCGAGCTGCTGGTCGTCAACGTCGTGACCGCCCCGACCGCCGAGGAGCTCGAGGCCGAGGGTGGCGGCGCGTCGCTCGAGGAGCAGGCCGCCGAGGCCGCCGAAGGGGAAGCCGAGGCCGAGGGCGAGGGCGAGCAGCCGGCCGACGAGAAGCCGGCCGAGTAGGACTCGATGGCCGAGCCCCTGCTGGTGGTGGGCCTGGGCAACCCCGGGCCCAACTACGCCAAAACCCGGCACAACCTCGGCTTCATGGTCGCCGACCTGCTGGCCGGCCGGTTGGGCTCGGCCTTCAAGACACACCGCAAATCGGGTGCGGAGGTCGCCACCGGCCGGCTCGCGGGCCGGTCGGTGGTGCTGGCCAAACCGCGCACCTACATGAACGAGTCGGGCCGCCACGTCGGCCCGCTGGCGAAGTTCTATTCGATCGCCCCGGCCGACGTCATCGTCATCCACGATGAACTCGACATCGACTTCGGCCGGATCCGGCTGAAGTTCGGGGGCGGCGTCGCCGGGCACAACGGCCTCAAGTCGGTCGCCGCCGCGCTGGGCACCAAGGACTATCAGCGGGTCCGCGTCGGCGTTGGACGCCCACCCGGGCGTAAAGAGCCGGCGACATTCGTGCTCGAGACCTTCACCGCGACTGAGCGTCCCGAGGTGCCGACGATCTGCGAGCAGGCCGCCGACGCCACCGAGCTGCTGATCGCCCAGGGCCTGGAGCCGGCCCAGAACATCGTGCACGCCTGGGGCTGAGCATGCCCTCGTTCTTCCGCACGAGCAGACGCAAAGTCGCGCTTTTCCGGGCGGATTCGTGCGAGTCTGCGTCTGCTCGCGGGGGCGGGTGGACATGCCGCTGGTGACCGTCGGCCACGGGCGGCTCGACCGCCAGGCGCTGTCGGCGCTGTTGACCGGCGCGGGGGTCCGGAGCCTGGTCGACATCCGCCGCTTCCCCGGCAGCCGCGCCAATCCCGATGTGGCGCGCGACGCCCTCCCCCGGTGGCTGCCCGCCACCGGCATCGACTATCGGTGGGACGAGCGGCTCGGCGGGCGGCGCCGCCTGGCCGCTGACGAACCGCGCGAGGATCCGTGGTGGCGCGTCGAGCAGTTCGCCGCCTACGCCGCGCACACGCGCACCGCCGAATTCGACGCGGCGCTGCGGGAGGTGCTCTCCGACAGCGTCGATCACGTCGTGGCGGTCATGTGCAGTGAGAGCGTGTGGTGGCGGTGCCACCGTCGGCTGGTCGCCGACGTCGCGGTGCTGCGCTTCGGCGCACCGACCACCCATCTCATGCACGACGGGGCCCCGGTCCCCCATCCGGTGGCCGAGGGTGCGCGGGTGCGCGCCGACGGCTACGTCGTGTGGGACGGCACCTGACGTGCAACGCCCTGGGGCCGGGCGCTCACCCCGGCCCGGGGCATGTCCGTCAGCTCACCCGGCGACGACCCTGCACTTTCCCCACGATCCACAGCAGGAGCACCGCTCCGAGGATCGCAGTGAACAGTGTGAACCACCAACCGCCGCTGGCGGTGTCGACGAAGAAGCTCAACAGGAACCCGCCGAGCAGCGCCCCGACGACGCCGATCACGATGTTCATCAGCAGACCGGACCCGCTGCCCTTCATGATCTTCCCGGCAATCCATCCGGCGATCGCGCCGATGATGATGTAGCCGATCCAGCCGACGCTGGTCAACGTCGACGAGCGGGCGAGAATCTCAGTAGTCGCGAGCACGTCCATCAAACATCTCCCTACCTCGTTGTCAGGTCTACCGCCATCCGGCAGCCATAGACCTGAAGACGGGTACCGCACGACCGCCACGGTCAAAACAACGATTGGGCCACAATTGGGCCAACGCTGCGAATCCCGCGCCGGTTCAGCGCGTGCGGTTGCGGATCCCGCTGTCGACGATCTTGACCGGCTTGTGCGGATACCGCCGCTCGGCGTGCGCCTGGGCCGCCGAATTCGGCAACACGTAGAGCGTCTCGCGCTTGTCCTGCAACGGCTTGAGCACCAGGTCCATGAAGCCTTTGCGGTCGGTGAGGTAGGGCTCGATGACGTCCTCGCCGGCCGGACACACCGCCAGGCAGTACGCCGCCTTGTAGTTGGCCTTGAACGACAGGCTCTGCCACATCGACGCGTTCTCGGAATCACTGACCCGGCTGCGGAACTCCTCGGCATCGGCGCTGTCGGCGACGGTCTGCGCCCAGTCGGTGAAGCCGCCCATGAACTCCCGGTAGTTGTGCACCGAGCAGGCGACGAAGTCGAACTCGCCGTCCTTGCCGATCGCCCCCACCGGGCACGCGGCGACGCACAGCTTGCACTCCAGACACGGTGAATAGTCGAGCGGCGCACCGTATTCGGAGACCGCGGCGTCGACAAGCACCGTGGCGAGCAGGATGAAGTTGCCGAACCGCGGGTGGATGACGTTGCGGTGGATACCCATCGCGCCGAGTCCGGCCGCCACCGCGACGGGTTTGTGCGCGACCACCCAGATGCGGCCGGGATAGCGGTCCATCTCCATGGGGAACGTCGCCGACGGGTTCAACGCCCGGTGCCCGGCATCCTGCAGTGCCCGGGTGATGCGGTGCGCGGCTTCGTTGATGATCTCGCCGCTGCGGTGGAACTCCTGGTTGGCCACGCTGCGGGCGGTCGAGCGCACGTTGTCCCGGTTCATTCGCACCACCAGCGACAGGTAGCTGTGCACCCCGGGCAACGCGGCGTCGGCGTGGTCGCGTTCGGACGCCAGGTCCGGGTTGTCCACCGCGGCGAACCCGACGTCGTCGGCACCCGCCTCCAGACAGATCTTGCGTAACCAGGCGGCATCGAGGACACCCGGGCGCTTCGGCGGCCGGGCCAGCGCGGCCTGCACTGTGGGATGGGCGGCCAGCTTGGCGGGCAGCTTCGGAACCGTGGCGTCGTGCAGCGTCATGCAGCTGAGTATAGCTTGTCATACTCAGCTCGGGCCGCCCGGTCGCGCCCCGATGCGCCGGCGCCCGCCCCGGGTGCCTCAGCCGGCCGTGCGGCGCGCGTAGGCACGCAGCGCGAACGGCGCGAAGACCGCCGTCAGCGCCAGCGACCACAGGATCGTCGACAGCACCGGATGCTGCAGCGGCAGCTGCGCATCGGGTGCGGCCGGTCCCCCGTTGCCCCACAGCTCGCGCATCGCCTGCGCCAGCGACGACACCGGGTTCCACTCGGCGATGACGCGCAGCCAGTGCGGCATGGGCTCGGTCGGCACGAAGGTGTTGGCCAGGAACGTCACCGGGAACAGCGCGGTGAACATGACGCCGTTGACGGCCTCCACCGACCGCATCAGCGAGCCGATGAGAATGCCGAACCACACCATCGCGAAGCCGAACAACAGCAGCAGCGCGAACGCCAGCACGGCCTCGGCGATGCCGCCGCGGATCCGCCACCCGATGGCCAGGCCGGTGAGCGACATGACCACCACACCCAGCGAGGAGTGGATGATGCTGGCGATGCTGCGGCCGATCAGCACCGACGACCGTGAGATCGGCAGGCTGCGGAACCGGTCGATGATGCCCTTCTCGACATCGGCGGTGATCCCGGAGGCCACCACGAACGCCGAGAACACGATGGTCTGCGCGAGGATCCCGGCCAGCAGGTACTCCCGGTAGGACGGGCCGCCGGTGTTGATCGAGGCGCCGAACACGAACGCGAACAGCAACACGAACATGATCGGCTGCGCGGTGACGTCACTGAGCATCTCGGGCATGCGCTTGGTGTGGATCATGTTGCGCTTGACCATGATCCACGACTGCTGCGCGAGGTTTGTGCGATGCGTGCGCGGGCGCTGTGTCTGGTCGCGCAGCTGCGGGGCGACGGCGGTCATACGCCCGCCTCCTGTTCGTCGTCGGTGCGGTGTCCGGTCAGGGAGAGGAACACGTCGTCGAGGCTGGGCCGCGACAGGCCGATGTCGTCGACGTCGATGCCGCTGTCCCGCAGCCAGCCGGCGACGCGGACCATGTCGGCCAGCCCGTCGGCGGCGGCGGTCAGCCGGCGCGCGCCGGCGTCGACGAACACCTCGGCGCCGGTCTTGGCCAGCAGGGCCTCGGCGGCGGCGAGGGAGTCCCCGTCGGCCACCGTGACCACCAGGCTGGCGTTGCCGGCCTGCCGCTTGAGTTCCAGCGGCGACCCCTCGGCGATGATGCGGCCCTTGTCGATCACCACGATGTTGTCGGCCAGCTGATCGGCCTCCTCGAGGTACTGGGTGGTGAGCAGCAGCGTGGTGCCGCCCTGCACGAGTTCGCGCAGCACGTCCCACAAATCGCTGCGGCTGCGGGGATCGAGCCCGGTGGTCGGCTCGTCGAGGAACAGCACCGGCGGCGCGGCCAGCAGGCTGACCGCCAGGTCGAGGCGCCGGCGCATCCCGCCGGAGTACGACTTGACCACCCGGTCGGCGGCGTCGGCGATCGCGAACCGTTCCAGCAGCTCGTCACCGAGGCGGGCGAGCTCCTTGCGCCGGATGCCGTACAGGCCCCCGATCATGCGGATGTTCTCGCGCCCGGTGAGCAGCTCGTCGACGGTGGCGACCTGGCCGGTGAGCCCCATGTTGCGCCGTACCTCGTCGGGCTGGGTGCGCACGTCGAACCCGGCGACGCGGGCGGTGCCGCTGGTGGGTTCGGTCAGCGTGGTCATCATCCGCACCGTCGTGGTCTTGCCCGCGCCGTTGGGCCCGAGCAGGCCGAGCACCGTGCCCTCGGGCACGGCGAAGCTCACCCGGTCCACGGCGGTGTGGTCACCGAACCGCTTCACCAGATCGACGGCCTCGATCGCCAGGGTCATGCCCCCGACGGTAGCGGTGCGCTACGACACCCGGCCATTCACTTTCTGCGCGAACAGACGCAAAAGTGCCCGAAACGCGGCGGTTTCGGGCACTTTTGCGTCTGCTCGGCGGGTTAGGTGACCAGCGAGACCGAGTTGGCGCGGCGCAGCTTGCCCGACGGGGTCTTCGGGATGGTGCCGGGCCCGAGGACCACCACGTTGCGCGGCCGCATGTCGACCTCGGCGACCACCTCGTGGGCGACCTGGTGCTCGATGCGGCGCACCTCGGCCGGGTCCTGCCAGGCGTTCGACTCCACCGCGACCGCGAAGGTCTCGCGCGAGTGGCCTGCGTCGAGCCGGACCGCCACCGCACAGCCCGGGCGCACGCCCTCGACGCGGCCGGCGGCGCGTTCGATGTCGGTCGGGTAGATGTTGCGCCCGGCCATGATGATGACGTCCTTGACGCGGCCGCACACCACGACGTGGCCTTCCTCGGTCAGGTAGCCGAGGTCGCCGGTGTCGTACCAGCCGTGCTCGTCCTGGGCGGGCACGAAGCCGCCCATCGTGATGTAGCCGGGGGTCAGCGGCTCACCGCGCAGCTCGATGACGCCGACGCCGCGCGCGGCCATCACGTTGCCCTGCTCGTCGATGATCCGCGCCTCCAGGCCCTCCAGCAGTGGGCCCAGCGTGGCCAGCCGCTTGGTGTTGCCCTTGGTGGCGGGGACGGCGCGGCGCAGCGCGGCCAGCAGGTCGGCGTCGACCTCGTCGACCACCAGGCCGGCGCCGCACTTGGAGAACGACACCGCCAGCGTGGTCTCGGCCATGCCGTAGGCGGGCAGGATCGCCTCGGGCGACAGGCCGAACGGCCGGCCCGCGTCGATCAGATCCTCGACGTCGGCCGGTTCGACCGGCTCGGCGCCCGAGAGCGCGAACCGCAGCGTGGACAGGTCGAAGTCACCCGGGGTGGCGTTGCGGCGCAGCCGCTTGGCCAGCAGCGCGTACGCGAAGTTCGGCGCGGCCGTCATCGTGCCCTTGTACTTGTCGATCAGCCGGGCCCACAGCAGCGTGTCGCGCAGGAAGTCCAAGGGCGTGACCTTGACCAGCTCGGCGCCGAAGTACATCGGGATGGTGAGGAAGCCGACCATGCCCATGTCGTGGAAACAGGGCAGCCAGCTGACCATGACGTCCTTGGTGACGTCGTACTCGGCGCCGATGAACATCGCCTCGGCGTTGGAGTAGATGTTGCGGTGGGTGATCTGCACGGCCTTCGGAGATCCAGTGGAGCCGCTCGTCAGCTGCATCAACGCGAGGTCGTCCTCGCCGACCTCGACGGGGTCGACGGGCTCGGCGGCCAGCAGGTCGGTGACCGTGAGGACCGTGATGCCCTTCTCCTCGAGCACCGGGATGGCGGCGGTGAACGGTTCGCCGACGATGACGGCCTTCGCCTCGATCATCCCGATGACCGTGAGGGTGTCCTCGGCCCAGACCGCCAGGTCGGTGCGCGGGGTCGGCTGGTGCAGCATGGTCAGGCTGGCGCCGCGCATCCACACGCCCTGCGCGGTCGGGGCGATCTCGACGGGAAGTCCCTCGAGCACGCCGACCGCGTCGCCGAGTCCGATGCCGGCCGCGGCCAGGCCGCCGGCGATGCGCCGGGCCCGCTCGTGCACCTCACCCCAGGTGTGGCGGACGGGCTCGTGCGGCTCGCCGGTCACCATGCCGGTGTTCACGGTGCGCGCGTTGCGGTACATCTTCTCGGTGAACCTGCTCACGACATCCTCCTGGGGACCGGCGTCACTGCCCGGCTTCTCATGCTCCGCTTGTCCGATGACGCCGCCCAGTAGGCGCGCGCACACGATTGGGGAGCAGTTGGGTATCGAAACGGTGCTGGGCGGGAGGCCCGGTCCGTGGTTGGGGGTGCGGCCGAACGATGCGGTGCGGTCCGGTACCCGCCGGAGTGGCCGGCGGGGAAAGGACACGCGTCCGTTGCACGACCGCTAGTTTTCACCGCGACTCATCTTAAAGAACCCTTAAGTAACTGCCAAACCAAACGGCTGATTGAGGCCTGCGTCACACTTTGCCGCCGCAACGGCTCGGCGTCCACCGCAGCGGTTTGGGCTACCGCGACGGCGACGGCGCGGGCACCACCCGGGCGCCCTGCACGGGCCCGCTGGCCACCCGCACCGTGCGGCACACGCCCGCGCCGGCCAGCTGGGCACCGATGTCGATCGCCGCGGGCGACGACGGGCACAGGAACGCACACGTCGGCCCCGATCCGGATACGAGCGCGGCGAGCGCGCCGGCGTCCAGGCCGGCCCGCAGGGTGCGGCGCAGTTCCGGGTACAGGCTGAGCGCCGGGGCCTGCAGATCGTTACCCAGCAGCGGCGCCAGCCGGCGCGGGTCACCCGACGACAGCGCGGCCAGCATCGGTTCCGGATCGCCCAGCCGCTCGGGCTGTGCCCGGCTGCCGTCGGTGATGGCGCGCAGCCGGTCGAGTTCACCGAACACCTTCGGCGTCGACAGGCCCTCGTGCGCGAACGCGAGCACCCAGTGGAACGTGGAACGCGCCAGCACGGTCGCCAGCTCCTCGCCGCGGCCGGTACCCAGCGCCGTGCCACCGTGCAACGCGAACGGGACGTCGCTGCCGAGTTCGGCGGCCATCGCGTGCAGGTCCCGGCGCGGCACGCCGAGTTCCCACAGGTGGTTCATGGCGACCAGTACGCCCGCGGCGTCCGCACTGCCGCCGGCCATTCCGCCCGCCACGGGGATCGACTTCTCGATCGAGATCGCCACGTCCGGCGCCCGTCCGACGTGTTCGGCCATCAGCTCCGCGGCCCGCCACGCCAGATTGCGCGCATCGGTGGGCAGATGCTCGACGCCCTCACCGGACATCTCCAACGACAGCACGTCGGCGGTGGAGACCGTCACCTCGTCGAGCAGCGAGACGGCATGGAACACCGTGGTGAGGTCGTGATAACCGTCGTCGCGCAGCTCGCCGACAGCCAGGAAAAGGTTGACCTTGCCCGGAACCCGCACGGTGACCGATCCGGTGGGAACCCACTCGGAGGCGGTGTTGCCGTCACGCACGAAACGACACTATCGCCGCACTCGGGTGCCGCAAACCCGGGCCGGCCGCGCTACAGGACGCGGACCTGCTCCTCGGACTCCCCGGACCGCTGCAGCAGCCGGACGAAGTCGGCGATGCCCAGCGTCTCACCGCGACGCGACGGGTCGATGCTGGCCGCGAGCAGCCGGCGCGCCGACTCGTTGCCCGAACCCGCCCACTCGGCGAACGCGTTGCGCGAGGTCTTGCGACGCTGCGCGAACGCGATGTCGATGAGGTCGAACACCTGGGCGCGGAAGCCGGGGTCGGTGGGCCACGGCGACGTCTCGTAGCGGTCGATCCGGACCAGCCCGGAGTACACCCGCGGGATGGGCCAGAACACCGTCGGCGAGACCATGCCGTAGCGCCGGACGTTGCCGTAGTAGCGCACCTTGACGCTCGGCACGCCGTAGTCCTTGCCGCCGGGTTCGGCGGCGAGCCGCTCGGCGACCTCGGCCTGGACCATCACCATGACCGACCGAATCGTCGGGAACTCCGCGAGCAGATGCAGCAGCGCGGGCACCGCGACGTTGTACGGCAGGTTCGCGACCAGCGCGGTCGGCTGGTTCTCCAGGTCCGACGGCATCAGGGTCAGGATGTCCTGGTTGAGCACGGTGAGCCGGTTGATCTCGCTGTGCGAGTGGTCGGCGATCGTGGTCGGCAGCTGCTGCGCCAACAGCGGGTCGATCTCGACCGCGGTCACGTGCGCACCCCGGTCCAGCAGGGCCAGGGTCAGCGAACCGAGCCCGGGACCCACCTCGAGAACGTGGTCATGTCGGTGCACACCGGACGCGGAGACGATCCTGCGCACGGTGTTGGCATCGTGGACGAAATTCTGTCCGAAGGACTTGCGCGGGCGAAAGTCGATGTCCTTCGCCAGGCGCCGTATCTCGGTCCGCCCGAGTAGTCGGATGGTCAGGACGCCCCCACTCTTCCACTGCACGTGGGCCAGGCACCCCAACCCTGCCTTGCCCGCGTGACCTCAGCAATCGCGATCTGTTCTTCACGGGTCGCCAGATCCGCCCTGGCAGCATACCTCAAACCGCCGTTGCGCTCCCAGGTGTTTTGATCAAATTGGACGCCACCGTAATATCCGTTACCAGTATTGATGGCCCAGTTGCCTCCCGCTTCGCACTGCGCGAGGGCGTCCCAGGTGGCTCCCTGACGCACCGGCGGCACCTCGGTGCCGGGCTTGGCGCCGACCCGCAGGACGGCCTCCCTTGCAGGTTCAACAACGACATTGGCTACTGGCAGCCTGCCCGTTTCCACACCGTTCACCTTCGAAATGGCAAAGGTGACGTCCTGAACACCGGGGGTTCCGGCGTCTTCGACGATCTGCCGGCTCATGTTGAGGGTGACGTCTTCGATGCGCTTGTTCGTCGGCGCCAGCGGCAACCGCTCGGTCATCTTCTCGATGCGGATGCGCGTCACCTTGATCTGCATGCCGTCGACCACGGGCGACGAGGCGACCGGCACCACGGTGTCGCGCTGCTGCAGCGGGGCACCGGCCGCATCCAGCAGACCGGCGACATTCGGGGCGGCCAGCCGCACCGTGCTGACCACGCCGCCGTCGTCGATCTGGACGGTCTTGGGGCTCACGACCGGCAGCGACATTCCGCCCAGCGGCACCCGGCTACCCCGAGACGCGGCGGCCGGCGCCTTGTCGGTCATCTGGAGCTGGGCCAGCGCTTCGTCGACGGTGGAAGCCGTGGTCCACATCTGCTGGCTGCGCTGACCGTCCAGCGAGATGTCGAGGGGACGACTGCGCCGCAGCACGATCGTGTCGGCCGGGCCGACGGAGGCGTCCGCGGCGGGGTGCAGGTCGTCGCGCTCGTCGACCTGGAAGCCGTTCTCCTCGACGACGTCGATCACCTGGGACTTCATCGTCGTCACGGTCATCGACGTCCCGTCGACGGTCAGCGTGACGGTCTTGTGGGCGGCGACGGCGACACCTCCGGCGGCGGCGAGCGTCAGCAGCAACGCGCCCACCAGGAGGCGAAGCATGGGCGAACGCGCCTCATGCAGTCTCTGTAGAGCAATCAAGATCCGGTGTATCCCCGTTATCGGTGAAACGGCAAGCGTACGGCAGGCAACAGTGCCGAGCCGTATTCGATCACAAGACGGTAACGAAACCGTTCACTGGCAGCAACTCGCGTCCAGGCCGTAGACCCGGACCGCGTTCGCCGCGGTTTGCCGAGCAAGCTCCTCGGCGGGTCGGTCGAGCAGCTCGGCCAGGGCGCGCACCGTATAGGGCAGGCAGTACGGCTCGTTGGGGGCGCCCCGGTACGGGTGCGGGGTGAGGAACGGCGCGTCGGTCTCGACCAGCAGCTGCTCGGCGGGGATCAGGTGGGCGGCCTCCCGCAGCGCGGCGGCGTTGCGGAAGCTGACCGTGCCGGACAGGCTGAGCACCCATCCGGCCTCCACGCACGTCCTGGCCATCGCGGCGTCCGACGAGAAGCAGTGGAAGATCACCGTCGGCGGGGCGCCCTCGGCGGTCAGTACGTCGAGCACCGCGGCGTCGGCGTCGCGGTTGTGGATCATCAGCGGTTTCCCGGTGCGTTTGGCCAGCTCGATGTGCCATGCGAAGGCGTCGCGCTGCACCGCGGGTTCGGCACAGCCCTCGAGCTTGCCGGGCCAGTACAGATCCATTCCGGTCTCCCCGACCGCAACCACCCGCGGATGCGCGGCGAGGCGCTCGAGTTCGGCGCGCGCGTCGTCGGTCAGCGCGTCGGCCCGGGTGGGATGCAACGCCACCGCCGCGTACACGCGGTCGTCCCAGCCGGCCGCCTCGGTCACCCAGCGCGCGGAAGACAGATCGTCGGCGATGGTCACGGCCGCCCGCACCCCGACCGCACCGGCCCGGTCGAGGATCTCCCGCACGCCCGCACCGTCGCGGGCGCCGCACGCGTCGAGATGGGTGTGCGCGTCGACCAGCGGGGCCAGCGGCTCAGGCGCCGGCGGCGCCGGACGGTTCGAGCGACTCACGCCCACACCATAAGGTGAGTCCCAAATGAGCACCGGCACCGCAGGGACCCCGTTCTACATCACGACGGCCATCGCGTACCCCAACGGCGACCCGCACGTCGGGCACGCCTACGAGTACATCGCCACCGATGCGATCGCCCGCTTCAAGCGGCTCGACGGCTACGACGTGCGCTACCTCACCGGCACCGACGTGCACGGGCTCAAGATGGCCGAGACGGCGGCCGCCCAGGGTGTGCCCACCGCCGAACTGGCGCGGCGCAATTCTGATGTGTTCCAACGCTTGCAGGAGAAGCTCGGCATCTCGTTCGACCGGTTCATCCGGACGTCGGACCCCGACCACTACGAGGCGTCCAAGGCGATCTGGGCGCGAATGGTCGACGCCGGCGACGTCTACCTCGACAAGTACTCGGGGTGGTACTCGGTGCGCGACGAGCGATTCTTCACCGAGGCCGAGACCACCGTCGGCGCCGACGGGGTCCGAATCGCCACCGAGACCGGCACGCCGGTCACCTGGACGGAGGAGGAGACCTACTTCTTTCGGCTGTCGGCCTACGCCGACCGGCTGCTGACGCTCTACGCCGAGCATCCGGAGTTCATCGAGCCCGAGGTGCGGCGCAACGAGGTGGTCAGCTTCGTCTCCGGCGGGCTGCGTGATCTGTCGATCTCGCGGACCACGTTCGACTGGGGCGTCCCGGTGCCCGACCACCCCGACCACGTCATGTACGTGTGGGTCGACGCGCTGACCAACTACCTCACCGGCGTCGGTTTCCCGGACACCGACTCCGAGATGTTCCGCCGCTACTGGCCCGCCGATCTGCACATGATCGGCAAGGACATCATCCGGTTCCACACCGTGTACTGGCCCGCGTTCCTGATGTCGGCCGGCATCGAGCTCCCCAAGAAGGTGTTCGTCCACGGCTTCCTGCTCAACCGCGGCGAGAAGATGAGCAAGTCGGTGGGCAACGTCGTCGACCCGGTCAACCTGGTCGACACGTTCGGCCTCGACCAGGTGCGCTACTTCTTCCTGCGCGAGGTGCCGTTCGGACAGGACGGCAGCTACAGCGAGGACGCCATCATCGGCCGCATCAACGCCGACCTGGCCAACGAGCTGGGCAACCTGGCGCAACGGTCGCTGTCGATGGTGGCCAAGAACCTCGGCAGCGCCGTCCCCGAACCCGGCGACTTCACCGCGGAGGACAACGCGCTGCTCGAGGCCGCCGACGCGCTGATGGACCGGGTGCGTGGGCACTACGAGAACCAGGCGATGCACCTGGCGCTCGAGGCGACGTGGTCGGTGCTCGCCGCGGCCAACCGCTACTTCTCCGCCCAGGAACCCTGGGTGCTGCGCAAGTCGGAGTCGGCCCCGGATCAGGTGCGGTTCCGCACCGTGCTCTACACGACGCTGGAGACGGTGCGCATCGCGGCGCTGCTCAGCCAGCCGGTGATGCCCGAGTCGATGGGCACGCTGCTCGACCTCCTCGGCCAGCCGGCCGATGCCCGCACGTTCGCGTCGGTGCGTTCACGGCTGGTGCCGGGTACCGCGTTACCCGCACCGGTCGGGGTATTCCCCCGCTATCAGACGGGAGAATGATGGACGGCCTGCACGAGAAGCTGCACGACACCTACGAGGAAGTCGCCCGCCGCAACCCCGGTGAGGCGGAGTTCGACCAGGCCGTCTACGAGGTGCTGCACAGCCTCGGACCGGTGGTGGCCAAACATCCGCAGTACACCGACAACGCCATCATCCGCCGGCTGTGTGAGCCGGAGCGCCAGATCATCTTCCGGGTGCCCTGGGTGGACGACGAGGGCACGGTGCAGATCAACCGGGGGTTCCGCGTCGAGTTCAACTCCGCACTCGGCCCGTACAAGGGCGGGCTGCGGTTCCACCCCTCGGTGTACCTGGGCATCGTGAAGTTCCTCGGCTTCGAGCAGATCTTCAAGAACTCGCTGACCGGGATGCCGATCGGCGGCGGCAAGGGCGGTTCGGACTTCGACCCGAAAGGTCGCTCCGACGGCGAGGTGATGCGGTTCTGCCAGTCCTTCATGACCGAGCTGTACCGCCACATCGGTGAGCACACCGACGTCCCCGCCGGCGACATCGGCGTCGGTCTGCGCGAGATCGGCTTCCTCTTCGGGCAGTACAAGCGCATCACCAACCGCTACGAATCCGGAGCGCTCACCGGGAAGGGCACCACGTGGGGCGGCTCGCTGGTGCGCACCGAGGCCACGGGCTACGGCACCGTCTACTTCGCCGCCGAGATCCTCAAGGCCCGCGGCGACTCCTTCGACGGCAAGAAGGTGGTGGTGTCCGGATCGGGCAACGTGGCCATCTACGCCATCGAGAAGGTGCACCAGCTCGGCGGCACGGTGATCGCGTGCTCGGATTCCGGTGGTTACGTGGTCGACCCCGACGGGATCGACCTGCGCCTGCTCAAGGAGGTCAAGGAGGTGCGCCGCGGGCGCATCGCCGACTACGCCGACCTGCGCGGCGGCAGTGCCCGGTTCGCGAAGGGCAGCGTGTGGAACGTCGACTGCGACATCGCGGTGCCCAGTGCCACGCAGAACGAGATCAACGGCGCCGACGCGGTCCGGCTGATCAAAGCCGGCTGCCAGCTCGTCGCCGAGGGCGCGAACATGCCGTGCACCCCGGAGGCGGTGAAGCTCTTCGGCGAGGCCGGCACCGTCTTCGCCCCGGGCAAGGCCGCGAATGCGGGTGGAGTCGCCACCAGTGCGCTGGAGATGCAGCAGAACGCCTCGCGTGATTCGTGGACGTTCGACGTCACCGAGACCCGCCTCGCCCAGATCATGGGCCGCATCCACGACAGCTGTCTGCAGACCGCCGAGGAGTACGGCCAACCCGGTAACTACGCCGCCGGCGCCAACATCGCCGGGTTCATCCGGGTCGCCGACGCCATGCTCGCACTCGGCCTGATCTAGTGAGCTAGCTCACAGTCGCGGCTGGTTGCGTGACGCGCGGGCGCCGAACGGTGTCTCAGGGGCATCAACCCTTGAACGATCGGAGGCACCATGACCCGTCAGCAGACCCGTGTCGTCGTCATCGGCGGCGGCTACGCCGGAATCCTGGCCGCCAACCAGCTGCGGTCCAATGAGGACGTCGCCGTCACCGTGGTCAACCCGCGCCCGCAATTCGTCGAGCGGATCCGGCTGCACCAGCTCGCCGCGGGCACGGCCGGCGCCACCGCCGACTACGGCCCGCTGCTCGCCAACGGCATCCGGCTGGTCGTCGACACCGCCCGTCGCATCGACACCGCGGGTCGGTCGGTGCAGCTGGCATCGGGCGACGCGCTCGGCTACGACTACCTCGTCTACGCGGTGGGCAGCACCGGCACCGTCCCGGACACCGTGCCGGGTGCCGCCGACTTCGCCTCTCCCCTTGCCGAATTAGAGCAGGCCGAGCGCGTCCGCGGCGCCCTCGATCAGCTGCCGCGAGACGCGTGGGTGACCGTCGTCGGCGCCGGCCTGACCGGTATCGAGGTGGCCACCGAACTGGCCGAGCGGGGCCGCAGGGTGACGCTGGTCTGTGGCGGCCGGATCGGGCCGGCGCACCTGTCGGACCCGGGCCGCCGCTCCGTCGCCAAGGCGATGGCCCGGCTCGGCGTGACCGTGCTCGAGACCGAGGTGGTGACCGAGGTGCGCGACGGCGCCGTCGTCTTCGCCGACGGGGCCGTGCGGCCGAGCGGCCTGACCATCTGGACCGCGGGCTTCGGGGTTCCGGACCTCGCCGCGGCCAGCGGGATGCGCACCGACGCGGTGGGTCGCCTGTTGACCGACGAGACGCTCACCAGCATCGACGACCACCGCATCGTCGCCGCCGGCGACTGCGCGGCCCCGTCGGGCCAGGCGCTGCGCATGTGCTGCGCGTCGGCCACCCAGCTCGGACCGCAGGCGGCCAACACCGTGCTCAGCCGGATCGCGGGCGATCCGGCTGCGGCGCTGCAGTACGCGTTGCCGGGCTCGTGCACCAGCCTGGGGCGCCGCGCGGGGCTCCTGCAGTTCACCCGCAGGGACGACACCCCGGTCGACCTCTACATCGGTGGGCGGGTGGCCGCCTCGCTCAAGGAGGCGATCTGCAAGGGCACGCTGTGGGGTCTGCGGCGCGCGGCCCGCACACCCGGCTCGGGCTTCTGGCTCGCGGGCGGCCCGCGGCCCACCACGTCGGCGTTCGGCGCCGAGGCGGTCGCACAGTCGTGACCACCACCGGCGAGCACGCGCAGCGGTTCACGCTGTTGCGCCCGCTGCTGTTCACCATCGCCTACGAGATCCTGGGCAGCGCAACCGAAGCCGACGACGTGCTGCAGGACAGCTATCTGCGGTGGGCCGACGTGGACCTCGCAACGGTGCGGGACACCCGCTCGTATCTGGCGCAACTGGTCACCCGTCAGGCGCTCAACGCGCGCCGGGCGGGTGACCGCCGCCGCGAGGACTACATCGGCCCCTGGCTGCCCGAGCCGCTGCTGCTCGACGAGCACGACCCGTCCTGCGACGTGGTGCTCGCCGAATCCGTGTCGATGGCGATGCTCGTGGTGCTCGAGACCCTCACCCCGGACGAGCGGGCGGTGTTCGTGCTGCGGGAGGTGTTCGGCTTCGATTACGGCGAGATCGCCACTGCCGTCGACAGATCCGTCGGCGCGGTCAAGCAGATGGCCTACCGGGCCCGCGCCCACGTCCAGGCCCGCCGCAAGCGCTTCCGTCCCGTGGACACCGCCGAGGCCGCCCGGGTGGCCGAACAGTTCATGGCCGCCGCGACGACCGGTGATCTCGAGGGTCTGCTGGCGTTGCTGGCCCCCGACGTCACGTGGACCGCGGACAGCGGCGGCAAGGCCAAGGCGATCCGGCGTCCGGTGATCGGCGCACGCAAGGTGGCGGCCGTCATCGCCGGCTTCGTCCGCGTCGCGCCGCGGCATCTTCCCGACGTCCGGTTCGAACTCGAAACCTTCAACGGAGCCCCGGCGGTCGTCATCTACAGCGGCGACGTGCTGCACGGGTTGTTCGTCCTCGACATCGTCGACGGCAAGATCGCCGACTTCTATGCCGTCGCCAATCCCGACAAGCTGGCCGGCGTCACCGTCGCCCGCCGGATCCGCCGGGTGTGATGTGCACCACCATCGCGGCGCGGGTGTCACACTTCGGGGTGTGTGCGGTGTCTCGAGGCTAGACCGGCTCGACGGGGAGCCGGATGAACCGAGGAGGACGCAATGACTGACCGGACCCACATCGTCGTGATCGGCGGCGGCTATGCCGGCGTGATGGCCGCCAACCACCTGCGCACCCGCAGCGACGTCGACATCACGCTGGTCAACGCCCGACCGCAGTTCGTCGAGCGAATCCGCCTGCACCAGTTGCTGACCGGATCCGACGACGCCGTCGTCGACTTCCGCGACATCCTCGGCGACGGGGTGCGGCTGGTGGTCGACACGGCCGAACGTATCGACGCCCGCGAGCGGACCGTCGCGCTGGCCTCCGGCACCACGCTGCGCTACGACTACCTGGTCTACGCGCTGGGCAGCACCGGTGGCGCGATGACGGTTCCCGGCGCCGCCGCACACGCCCACCCGATCGCCGAATACGAGCATGCCGAGCGGCTGCGGGCGGCGCTGGACGCGACGCATCCCGGCTCCCCGGTGACGGTCGTCGGGGCCGGACCCACCGGCATCGAGACCGCCGCCGAACTCGCCGAGGAGGGCCGCGCCGTCACGATGGTCTGCGGCAGCGTGCTCGGCCCGTACTTCAGCACCCCGGCCCGGCGGTCGACGGCGCGGCGCCTGCGCACGCTCGGGGTGACCGTCATCGACGGGCCGGGCGCCACCGTCACCGAGGTGACGCCGCGGTCGGTGGTCCTGGCCGACGGCCGGGAGCTGTCCAGCGTCGTCACCATCTGGAGCGCCGGCTTCGCGGTGCCCGACCTGGCCGTCCGCAGCGGGTTGCGCACCGACGGCATCGGCCGGCTGCTCACCGACGAGACGCTGACCAGCCTCGACGACCCACGAATCATCGCCGCCGGGGACGCCGCGGCGCCATCGGACCTGCCATTGCGGATGAGCTGCCAGGCCGCCATCCCGCTCGGCGCCCAGGCCGCCAACACCATCCTGAGCCGCCTCGCCGGCGAGGAGCCCGCCGCGATCAACCAGGCGTTCACCGGGCAGTGCGTGAGCCTGGGCCGCCGGGCCGGCGTCATCCAGCTCTCCCACACCGACGACGCCGTGCTGCCGCTCTTCATCGGCGGCCGGGCGGCGGCGACGGTGAAGGAGGCCGTCTGCAAGGGCACCATCTCATTCCTGGCCAAGGAGGCCCGTAAGCCGGGGTCGTACTTCTGGCTCAAGGGCGGTAAGCGGTCCCGCCGGTTGGCCGAGGCCCGGGCACAGGTGCGGGCCGAATGACCGAACACGCCGACCGGTTCACCGCGCTGCGCCCGCTGCTGTTCACGATCGCCTACGAGATCCTTGGCAGCGCAACCGAAGCCGACGACGTGCTGCAGGAGAGCTACCTGCGGTGGGCCGAGGTGGACCTGGCCGGTGTGCAGGACACCAAGGCCTACCTCGCCCAACTGGTCACGCGCCAGTCGCTCAACGCCCTGCGCGCAGCGTCGCGGCGGCGTGAGGACTACATCGGCCCGTGGCTGCCGGAACCGCTGCTGATCGAGACCAGGGACGGCGCCGCCGACGCCGTCCTGGCCGAATCGGTCTCGATGGCGATGATGGTGGTGCTGGAGACGCTGAGCCCCGACGAGCGCGCCGTGTTCGTGCTGCGCGAGGTGTTCGGTTTCGGCCACGACGAGATCGCCGCGGCGATCGGCAAATCCGCGGCCGCGGTGCGCCAGATGGCGCACCGCGCCCGCGAGCACGTGCAGGCGCGGCGCAGACGGTTCGAACCCGTCGACCCGCGCAGCGCCGACGAGATCACGGCCCGGTTCTTCACCGCCGCCGCGACCGGTGACACCGAGGCGCTGATGGCGATGCTGGCGCCCGACGTGGTGTGGACCGCCGACAGCGCGGGCAAGAAGAGTGCGGCGCGCCGCCCGGTCACGGGCGCCGAACGGGTCGCCAAGCTGGTCATCGGCCTGGTCCGGCTGGCCGGCGAATCGGGGCGGGTGGAGTCGGCGACCTTCAACGGGGCGCCGGGGCTCAAGCTGTATCTCGGGGAGACCTTCGAGGGCGTGATCACCGTCGAGGTCATCGACGGCCGCATCACCCACTTCTACGCGATGCGCAACCCGGACAAGCTGGCCGGGGTGGACATCCGCCGGGAGATCAGCCGCTGACCGGTCTGAACCGCTGAGCTGTCTGACACGCTGTAGGGGTGCGGATCGAGCAGCTCGGCGACCTGGGCGACGCGCCCGCGGTACTCGCCGCGCTGGCGCGGGCCGCCTCGGCGGCGTCGCTGCCACCCCCGGCGGCACTGCTCGGCGACTGGTTCGGCTCGCGTGCCGTCATCGCCCCGTCGGTGGCGATCACCCCCGTCGCGGCGCACCGCGCCTTCGACGTCGAACCCGGCGCGGGAGACGCGGTGGGCGGCGGCTGGTTCGGCTACCTGTCCTATCCCGACAGCGGCGCCGACGGGCGCGGCTCCGCCGTTCCCGACGCGGCCGGCGGCTGGTCGGATCACGTGTTGCGGCAGGACCGCGACGGTTGTTGGTGGTTCGAAAGCCTCAGCGGCACAGCACCTTCCCGCTGGCTCCTCGCCGCGGTGCGTGCACCGGTGACGGCGTCGAGATACGAGATCGCCTGGCGCGCACCGGATCGCGACGTGCATCGACGCGGGGTGACGGAGTGCCTGGCCGCCATCGCCGCGGGCGAGGTCTACCAGGCCTGCATCTGCACACAGTTCACCGGGCGACTGCGCGGCGCGCCGATCGACTTCTTCCTCGACGTCGCCGCGCGCACCACACCGGCGCGCGCGGCCTACCTGGCCGGCGACTGGGGTGCGGTGGCATCGCTGTCCCCCGAACTCTTCCTGCGCCGCCACGGCACCGCGGTGACCTCGAGCCCGATCAAGGGCACGCTGCCGCGGTCAGCGGATCCGGCGGCGCTGCGCGCCTCGGTCAAGGATGTCGCGGAGAACATCATGATCGTCGACCTGGTCCGCAATGACCTCGGCCGGGTCGCGGTCACCGGAAGCGTCACCGCGCCCGAACTCCTCGCGGTGCGGCCCGCGCCCGGCGTGTGGCACCTGGTGTCGACGGTGGCGGCGCAGGTGGCACCCGACCTGCCGATGCGCGAACTGCTCGGCGCCACCTTCCCACCGGCCTCGGTGACCGGAACCCCGAAGGGCCGGGCGCGGGAACTGCTGCGCCGCTGGGAGCCGGCCCGGCGCGGCGTGTACTGCGGCACAGTGGGTCTCGCGTCGCCGGTGGCGGGCTGCGAACTCAACGTGGCGATCCGCACGGTGCAGTTCGGACCCGACGGCGCAGCCGTGCTGGGCGTGGGCGGCGGGATCACCGCCGATTCGGACCCCGACCGCGAGTGGGAGGAATGCCTGCACAAAGCGGCGTCGATCGTCGGGCCGGACGTGGCTGTTCGGCAGACCCGCACAACCGCCCAGGCCTAGTCACGCGAGCGCAGCACCGCCTCGTAGAGATCCCGCTTGGACGGGGCGCCGGGATGTTCGGCGATCACCGCCGCGCACGCGTCCTTCACGCGGGCGCCTGCGGCCACGCGGTCGTTGACGTCGTCGACCAGCGTCGCGAGATCGGCCCTCGGCACCGCGCCGGCCACCACCACGGTGATCTCGCCGAGCACACCGTCGGCCGCCCACTCCGCCAACTCCCCGAGGGTGCCCCGCCGGACCTCCTCGTGGGTCTTGGTGAGCTCGCGGCACACCACGGCCCGGCGGTCCGCGCCGAGCGCGCCGGCGGCGTCGCGCAGCGTCTCGGGTAGCCGGCGCGGCGACTCGAAGAACACGGACGTCCGCTGTTCACCGGCCAGCGCCTGCAACCACGCCTGCCGGGCGGACTGCTTGCGCGGTGCGAAGCCCTCGAAGCAGAACCGGTCCGACGGCAGCCCGGACACCGCCAGCGCCGTCGTCACCGCCGACGGGCCGGGCAGGCAGCTGACCGGGAGGCCGGCGTCGGCGCAGGCGACGACCAGGCGGTAGCCGGGGTCGTTGATCAGCGGCATTCCGGCGTCGCTGACCACCAGCACCGTCGCCCCGGACTTGATCGCGTCGAGCAGGCCGGAGACCCGCGACTCCTCGTTCTGGTCGAAGAAGCTCTGCACCTTGCCGCCGATCTGCACCTCCAGCGCCTGCGCGAGCTGGCGCACGCGCCGGGTGTCCTCGGCGGCGACGATGTCGGCGGTGTGCAGCGCCGACCTCAACCGCGCCGAGGCGTCCCCCGGCTGGCCGAGCGGTGTCGCACCGAGCAGCAGTCGACCGGCACCCATGGACACAGCCTACGATCGGACGTCGTGACCGCCCCCGCCACCGATGCGCCACGCGCGGTCCCGGTCATCGGCCCCGCGCCGATGGTGCCGGTGGCCGACTTCGGGCCCGTCGACCGGCTGCAGGGCTGGGCGATGACCGCCGTCATCGCCGCGCTGGCCGCCATCACCCGCTTTCTCAACCTCGGGTCGCCGACCGACGCCGGCACGCCGATCTTCGACGAGAAGCACTATGCGCCGCAGGCCTGGCAGATGCTGGGCAATCACGGCGTCGAGGACAACCCGGGCTACGGGCTGGTGGTGCACCCGCCGGTCGGCAAGCAGCTGATCGCGGTCGGCGAGGCGCTGTTCGGTTACAACGGCCTGGGGTGGCGCTTCTCCGGGGCGGTGTGCGGTGTGGTGATGGTGGTGCTGGTTGCGCGCATCGCCCGGCGCATCACCCGCTCCACCGCGGTGGGTGGCGTCGCCGGGCTGTTGGTGATCGCCGACGGGGTCTCGTTCGTGGCCTCGCGCACCGCGCTGCTCGACGGGTTCCTGACCGCGTTCGTGGTCGCCGCGTTCGGGTGCCTGATGGTCGACCGCGACCAGGTCCGGATGCGGATGCACGTCGCGTTCCTCGAGGGCCGGATCGGTGAGACGCCGTGGGGGCCGCGGCTGGGCGTGCGGTGGTGGCGGTTCGGTGCCGGGGTGCTGCTGGGCCTGGCCTGCGCGACGAAGTGGTCGGGGCTGTATTTCGTCGCGTTCTTCGGCGTGATGACGCTGGCCCTCGACGTCGCTGCCCGCAGGCAGTACCGCGTGCCGCGGCCGTGGCGCGGGGTGTTGCGCCGCGATCTGGGGCCGGCCGCGTACGCGCTGGGCCTGATCCCGTTCGGGGTGTACCTGGCGTCGTACACGCCCTGGTTCGCCTCCGAGACCGGCGTCAACCGTCACGAGGCCGGGCAGTCGATCGGTGAGGACAGCGTGTGGCCGGTGCCCGACGCGATCCGCTCCCTGTGGCACTACACGTACGCCGCCTACCGGTTCCACTCCGGGCTGACCAACTCCGACGGCAACCACCATCCGTGGGAGTCCAAGCCGTGGACGTGGCCGATGTCGCTGCGGCCGGTGCTGTACGCGATCGACAACCAGGACGTGCCGGGCTGCGGCGCACAGTCCTGCGTGAAGGCCGTGATGCTGGTCGGCACACCGGCGATGTGGTTCCTCGCGGTGCCGGTGCTGGGCTGGGCGGTGTGGCGGGCGTTCGTGAACCGCGACTGGCGCTACGCCGTGGTGTTGACCGGCTACTGCGCGGGCTTCCTGCCGTGGTTCGCCGACATCGACCGGCAGATGTACTTCTTCTATGCCGCCGTGATGGCGCCGTTCCTGGTGTTGGCGATCGCGTTGATCCTCGGCGACATCCTGCACGCGCCCCGGCAGAACGCCGAGCGGCGAACGCTCGGGTTGATCGTGGTCGCCGGCTACGTGGCGCTGGTCATCACGAACTTCGCGTGGCTGTTCCCGATCCTGACCGGGATACCGATCTCCCAGTCGACGTGGAACATGCAGATCTGGTTGCCGAGCTGGCGGTAGGGCTGGTCATCTACAGCCCTGTGCGATCTCTGCCCGCTGCAGCCGGAGTCGTCGGCGCCCAACGCCAACATCGAGCCATGTCGGAAGTGGTCATCGGCGGTGAGGTGCCGGCGAGCGGCTCCCGCTAGAGCGGATCGCGCGCCGCCGGGCACGACATGCACCGCGGACCGCCGCGGCCGGTCCCCAGCTCCGAGGCCGCGATCGGCAACACCTCGATGCCCGAATCCATCAGCCGGGCGTTGGTTTCGGTGTTGCGCTCGTAGGCGACCACGACGCCGGGCGCCACCGCGAGTGTGTTGTTGCCGTCGTCCCACTGCTCACGTTCGGCGGTCACGGGGTCCAGACCGGTGTCGATCACCCGCAGCTTGCCGATGCCCATCGCATCGGCGGCGGCATCGACGAACGGCGCCGCCCGGTCGATCTCGACCCCACTGCCGGTGCGGCGGATCGTGAACGCCGACAGCGAATCCACGATGTTCGGGTACATCACGACAGCGTCCTTGTCGACCATCGTGCACACGGTGTCGAGGTGCATCTGCGCCCGCTCCTGGGCGATCGGCACCGCCAGCACGGTGTGCGCCAGGTCGTCGTCGAACAGGCTGCGCGCCAACGCTTCCGCACCGGCCGGCGTCGTCCGCTCCCCCACCCCGACCGCCACCACGCCGGGGCCGAGCAGCAGCACGTCGCCGCCCTCGACCGGCGCCGACCGCGACTCGTACGCCCGCCGCACCCCGAGGAACCGAGGGTGGTGCGCATAGATGAGATCGGTCAGCGAGGTCTCCCGCACCCGGGCGGGCATCGACAGCGACGTGATCGCCACGCGGGCGCCGATCCAGAACGACGAGTCCCGGGTGAACAGCAGATTGGGCAGCGGGTCGATGACGAAGTCACCGCCGTGGTGCATGCGGCGCACCAGCGACAGTTCGTTCTCCCCGAACGGCAGTTCGTCGAAGGTCATCCCCGCCATCAGCACCCGGGCCAGCGCCGCCGCCTCCAGCGTGCGCAGGTACGCCGAGAGCTCCTGCCCCAGCGGACGTCCCAGCCGGCGCGGATCGACCGCCGCTGCGACCCCGTGCATGCGCGCCGCCCCGCTGTTGGTGAGGGCCTCGGTGAGCAGATCGGCCAGCAGCAGCACCTCGACGCCGCGGGAGCGCAACAGCGCGGCGAATGCGTCGTGCTCCTCCTGCGCCTTGGCCACCCACGGCAGCCCGTCGAACAGCAGCGCGTCGTTGTTGCGCGGCGTCAACCGCTGCAGCTCCGCCCCGGGGCGGTGCAGGATCACCGCGCGCAGCGTGCCGACCTCGGAGTCGCAGCCGAATGTCACATCTAGCACCGTAGCGCCATCCCGACCCGGAGAAGACCTGAAGTAATGTTGAGGGTCATGGAGAGCCGGGAGCTCACGCCCAGCGAGATGTCGGCCCGCAGCGGCGTCGCGGTGTCCGCGCTGCACTTCTACGAGCGCGAAGGGCTGATCACCAGCCGGCGCACCGCCGGTAATCAGCGCCGCTACGCCCGCGACACGCTGCGCCGGGTGGCGTTCATCCGGATGTCGCAGCGCCTGGGCATCCCGCTGTCCCGCATCCGCGAGGCACTGGCCACCCTGCCGACCGACCGGGTGCCCACGAGCAAGGACTGGGCCAAGCTGTCGGCCGGCTGGCGGGAGGACCTCGACGAGCGGATCCTGCACCTGCAGCGGCTGCGCGACAACCTCGCCGGCTGCATCGGGTGCGGCTGCCTGAGCCTCAAGACCTGCGTGCTGTCCAACCCCGACGACGTCCTGGCCACGCAGGGCCCGGGCGCGGCCCGCCTCTGAGTCGAACGCCTGTGCGATACACTGGCTCTCATGGAGCTTGCGCTTCAGGGCTCGCTCTTCGAGCACGAGAATCGCCGCCACCTCGGTGACGGCGCATGGCTCGACGTCCGGTCGGGCTGGTTGACCGACGCCGACACACTCTTCGCCGAGCTGCGTGATGTGATCCCGTGGCGGGCCGAGCGCAGGCAGATGTACGACCGGGTGCTCGACGTGCCGCGGCTGGTCAGCTTCCACAACCTGGTCGACGACGAGGCGCCGCACCCGCGGCTCAAGCAGATGCGCCGCCGCCTCAACGACGCCTACGCGGGCGAACTCGGTGAACCGTTCACCACGGCCGGCCTGTGCCTGTACCGCGACGGCAACGACAGCGTCGCCTGGCACGGCGACACGGTCGGCCGCAGCAGCACCGAGGACACCATGGTCGCGATCGTCGGCCTCGGTGCCACCCGGGTCTTCGCGCTGCGTCCGCGCGGTGGCGGCCGCTCCCTGCGCATCCACCACCACCACGGCGATCTGCTGGTGATGGGCGGATCGTGTCAGCGCACCTGGGAGCACGCGATCCCGAAGACCACCAGACCCACCGGGCCGCGCATCAGCATCCAGTTCCGCCCGCACGACGTGCGGTGAGCGTCAGCCCCTGACGGCGGCGACCGCGGCGACCAGAAGTTCGCGCGCCTTCTGAGTGTTCACCGGCGCCACCTGCTTGCCCGGGATCACCAGCGGATTGGCCGTCACGATCACCAGGTAGGGCCCGAAACTGGCGGTGTAGTTGTACAACTCGCCGGTGCGGGGGGCGCCGGCGACCACCGTCTGCATCACCCGGTGCGTCGCACTGGTGCGCACACCCTCGATCTGCGGCGCCTCGACGACGTCGACGACGCCCCGCAACTGGGCGCCGCTGAACTCCACCTTCCTGCACGCATCGCCGGGGTCGGTCAGCGGGACCGGCTGCGAGGTCTCCACGGCCATCGCGATGAACCGGTTCCCCTCACCCTCCGCGGTGGCGGCGGCCATGTTGCCCTTCAGGTCCGACGCGGGCAGTTGCCCTTCGGCGAGCTTCGCGCAGTCCGGCGGCTGGAACGTCAGCCCGGGCGGTATCTGCTGCGGCTGCAGCAGCTTCGGGTCGATACCGGCGGGCGCGATGTCGCGGTACTGGAACTGCGGGCCGAACGCCGACTTCACCTGCGAGATGTGTGCGATGTCGGCGTTCGGATACTCGGCGGCCGAACCGGATCCGCACGCGGTCAGCACACCGACACAGGCCACGGCCGTCATCGCTCTCGGGTTGAACATCGCCGCCAATGTACCTGCGGCGGGTGGCTCAACTCCTCAACGCCGCCACCGTTTTCGTCAGCAGATCGGCCGCGAAGGCCTGCTCGAGGGGCGGGCCGGGCAGGCCGGGATCGGTGACGACGGTGACATACACCAGGTGCGGGGCCTCGTACGCGACGACCGTCGTGGCATGTGAACGCGTCTCGGTGCCGCCCTCGACGACGATCAGCGCATCGGCCGCCATACCGACGGTGGTCGTTCCCGCGACCGGCGGCGCGTCGGTGAGTCGCACGTCGCCGCCGGCCGGACCGGCCGACATGGTCCAGGTTGCGCATTCGGCGAGCACGGCCGGGTCGACGGGCACCGCCCCGCCGGCCGCGACCGCGTACACGATGCCGCCGGCGCCGGAGGCCGACCAGCCCCGCACCGACGCGGGGTCGAGGGGCGGGTCGGCGAGCGCACCGCACCGCGGCGGGTCCGCGTTCCAACCGGATCCGAAGCCCCACTGCGCCAACGGCGCGACGCGGCCGCTGATCTCGGCCACCTCATAACCCGGCGGCAGTTCGTAGCGGGCGCGGTTGATCCGGCCGGGATCCATCGGCCCGGTGGGCGTCGCCGCGGCCGGAGCGGGGGCGGGTGGTGCCGGATCGGGAGGCTGCCCGCAGGCGGCCACGGTCGAAGCGGCGGCCACGACGGCCGCGAAGCGGCGCACGCCGCGTTGATATCACAGCTTGCGCGACGAATCGCTCAGGCGGCGGCCGGCATTCCGGCGTGGCGCGGGTCAGGCCGCCGGCGCGGCGTCCCGATCCTTCGGCGGGTCCTCGTCTTTTGGTGTCGGATCGGCGCCGGACGGCGACGGTTCGGACGTCGTCTCGGATTCGGTACGCGGCGTCGTGGCGCGGCTGATGATCCGCTTGATCAGGCCGCCACCAAAGTTACGGGTCTGCGACGACGGCTCGTCATCCTCCGACGCGGCGGTGGTGTCGCGACGGCGCTCGGTCAGCGCGGGGTCGGGCTCAGGATCGCCGGACGGTTCCCCCGCCGGCTCCACCGCCGTGGCGGCCGGGGCCGCGGTCGGTTCCGGGGTGCTGGTCGACGCCGTCGCACCGCTCGACCCCTCGGGTGCGCCCACCGCCACACCGCCCACGCCGTACGGGCTGTCCACCGGGTCGGTGTCCAGCGGCCGCGCCTCCGGGTCGCCGACCGCCTCGGACCACCCGTCGTCGAGACCTGTCGGAATCGACACCACGAGGTCGACGAGCCCGGTCACCGGGTTGGTCCGCGGGATGAGGCGGGCGCGCGTCGGGATGCCCAGATGGGCGGGGTCCCGGTCATAGCCCCACTCGACGATCACCCGCAGCGGTGCGTCGATTGCGGTGAGAATCGGCGAGGGGACCCCCAGCTGCTCGAACGGCAGCAGCAGCGGCAGCCGCTCGGTGGGCACGATGTAGTAGGTGGTGTCCCCGTACTCCCCCTGCTGCACCGCCGGGCCCACCGTGTCGCCGAAGTAGTCGCCGTGCAGGTAGTAGATCCCCGCGACGGCGTTCATGGTCGCGACCATGTTCAGCGGGTACGCCGGGAAATCCGACCAGCCGTCGTACTGCCGGGTGATGTCGGCGGTCGGGAACTCGTGGATGCCGTCGCCGTCCAGGTCGCTGTCGGTCGGGGTGGCGCCGTCGAACGTCACCCCCATCAGCGGGATGTACAGCCCTTCGAAGCGCTGCAGGATCCCGCCGTTGGGTCGGTTGGGATTGCCGATCAACACGAAGGAGACGTTCGGCGCGCTTTTCGTGCCGTCATAACGCTCGATCAAGTCCCGCTTCTCGAGCGTGGCGACGCGCGCGCTCTGCGAGTACCCGAAGATGATGATCGGCGCACCGTCCACCCGCTCGCCCGACATCGTGACCGACCGGCAGCCGGCGCGGCCCTCCACACAGTGGTCGAGATTGGTGACGCCCGCGGCCGTGGAGTCATCGAAGGTCATAGTGCCGAACACCGGGAAGAACTCCTCCGGGCTGTGCACCGCCACACCGGCATACGGGTCCTCCGCGGTGCCGCCCGGCCTGGTGTGACTGGTCGGGGAGACGTACCGGCTGATCGCGCCGCTGACATACCCGTCCACGAACGCACGGTCCTCGGCCAGCCGACCGTCCGGACCGACCAGCGGATGCTCGGTACCGCCCATCGCGAGCACCGTCGAGGCGAGAAGGTGCACCATCGCCGCGGGAGCCGACCACCAACTGACCGAGACCACCGTCAGCAGCGCACCGATCACCAACACCAGCGAACGAACACGCGTCTGCGCCATCGCACCATCCCCCCGTACTCAGCTATCCGAATCCAGTCGGCGGGTCACCGACTCCCCCTCGGAAGATGCCGGACAATCGAGCATCTACATGCAGGTTCACACAGGACCCCGGCAAACGCTAAGAAAAATTCAGGAAGTCCTAGCGAATGCAATCACCTGGTGTCGAACGCAATGACCGCGAGCCCGCGAGCTGCGACAGCAAGACGAATGGCCGCGAATTTCGCAATGCGTACACCGGCCTCACCACCGGCATCGACGTCAAGCCTGAGCGCGCAGTCGTTGTGTGTGCGATCATCCGCAGCGACAAGAGAACATCGAGGAACGGGGACCCATGGCACGGTCATTGCGGGCGGGCGGCGTCACCGCCCTCGCGCTGGCGCTGGCGATCACGCTCGCCGGCTGCGGATCCGATTCAGAGTCGGCTCCGGCCGCCGAGGAGACCACCTCGAGCAGCGCCGCCGAGACGTCGACGAGTGCGCCCGCCGCCGAGCCGGACTCCCCGCAGGCGGCCGAGAAGAACCACACGATCGTCGATTACATCCGTGACAACGGAATCCAGGAGACTCCGGTCAAACCCGGTGACCCCGGCGCGCCGACCATCGAGCTGCCGCCGCCGCCCGGCTGGGCCGACGCCGGCGACCGGGCACCCGCCTGGGCCTACACCGCGTTCCTCTTCACCGATCCGGCGATGGCGCAGGACCCGCCGACCATCATCGCGCTGATGTCCAAGCTGACCGGCGACGTCGACCCCGCCAAGATTCTCGAATTCGCGCCCGGCGAGATCAAGAATCTGCCCGGCTATCAGAACCTGGGTGACGGCGAGCAGACACAGATGAGCGGCTTCGACGCGGTCCAGATCGGCGGCGCGTACACCCGCGACGGCGTCACCCGGATGATCGCGCAGAAGACGGTCGTCATCCCGGGCGCGGACGGGCTCTACGTTCTGCAGATCAACGCCGACGGCCTCGAGGACCAGATCGGCCCGCTCATGGATGCGACCGCGAACATCGACGAGACCATCAGGATCACGGTCTGACGGGGTCACTGACGCGACAGCGCTGAGGCCTCCGCGATCTGCTCCGGGGTGGGCCGCACCCCGGTGTAGCGCTCGAACTGTTCGGCGGCCTGCAGGGCGATGACCTCGGCGCCGGTGATCACCGGGACCCCGGCCCCGTGCGCCGCGCGGATCAGCGGTGTCTCCGCAGGCAGGGCGACCACGTCGAACACCGTCTGCGCCTGTGCGACAGCGTCATCGGTGAACGCCTGTTGCTGTTCCTCGGCGCCACCGGACATCCCGATCGGCGTGACGTTCACCAGGACGGCCGCGCGCCGGTCACCCACCTCGCCGGCGTAGTCATACCCGAGCCGCTCGGCCAGCCGCCGACCGGTCTCGGCATTGCGCGCCACCACGGTCCCCGCCGTGAAGCCGTGGTCGCGGAAGGCCGCGCCCACCGCCGACGCCATGCCGCCGCTGCCCTGGATGAGCACCGGCTGCGCGGCGTCGAGGCCGTGCTCGTCGATGAGCCGCTGCACGGCGAGGTAGTCGGTGTTGCAGGCGGTGAGGTGCCCGTCGTCGTTGACGATCGTGTTGACCGCCTCGATCGCCGCGGCTGACGGCTCCACCTCGTCCACCAGCGCGAGTACGTCCCGCTTGAACGGCATCGACACCGAACAGCCACGGATGCCCAGCGCCCGCACGCCTCCGATGGCCGCACCGATGTCGGTGGTGGTGAACGCCTTGTAGAGGAAGTCGAGGCCGAGCACGTCATAGAGATGGTTGTGGAACCGGGTCCCGATGTTGCTCGGTCGGCCCGCCAGCGAGATGCACAGGCGGGTGTCCTTGCTCAGCGGTGGTCGGGCCATCAGCCGACGGCCCGCATGACCTGGCGTGCGACTCCGCGGATGTCGGCGGTCTGCTCCTCGGTGAAGGGCAGCGTCGCCGGGTCGGGCACGTCGACCACTGTGGTGACGACCCCGAGGTCTTCGCGCACCCAGCGGGCGCCGAAGTGGTCGAGCATCTTGCGCATCGGATAGTTGTCGGTGAGCACCCGGGCCGAGAAGTGCCGCACCCCACCGTATTCCGCCGCGACGACGAGCGCGTTCATCAGCACGGTGCCGATTCCCCGGCCCTGGTAGTCGTCGCCGACGGTGAACGCCACCTCGGCGCTGGACCGGTCGGCCGGGTCCCGGACGAACCTGGCGTCAGCGACCACCGGACCCTGCGCCCCCTCGGTCATCACCCACACGAAGTGGTCGTCGTAGTCGACCTCGTAGAGGTAGGCCATCGTCCGCGGCGTGGGTTTGCGTACCGATTGGAACCGCCGGTAGAGGGTCTCGGTGGAGAACTCGACCGGGCCGTTGGTGGTGCGCTCGTTGTC
This sequence comes from Mycobacterium sp. PS03-16, assembly GCF_004570325.1. Classification (GTDB taxonomy): domain Bacteria; phylum Actinomycetota; class Actinomycetes; order Mycobacteriales; family Mycobacteriaceae; genus Mycobacterium. The sequence goes on from NZ_SPQO01000002.1 coordinate 208,569, forward strand.
ACCGGGCAGGACCGGCCGCAGGTAGTACCAGTTCCCGTCGCGCACCTCCAGCGGGATCGGGGTGATGAACGCCGCCAGACGCTGGCGGGCGATGCGCACCAGCTTGTCCATCATGCCCGGGCACGCGAGCATGGTGTCGAAGGCATCGTGCGCGCCGATCCAGCCGGTCACCTCGTCGAGCGCGATCACGGTGGCGCTGCGCGGCGTCTCGCGCAGCAGCGCGATCTCGCCGACGATCATGCCGCCGCTCAGGTCCGCCTCGATGCGCTGACCTTCGGCGCCGCTGTGGCTGACCTGGATGCGCCCGGATCCGACGAGCAGAAACGACACCGCGTCCTCGCCCTGGCGCATGAGGATCTGTCCGGGTGCGGCGTGCAGCGGCCGCAGCTGGGCCGCCAGCGGCTCCAACGCCTCCGTGGAGCAGCCGACGAAGAAGTCCAACGCCGCGAGCTCATCCGCGCGGACGGCAGTCGCACCGGCCACGATTCCGAGGCTACGGTGGGCCCCCGGCGGCGGCAAGGAAGGCGCCCGGCGCGCGGGTGTGATCTCGCTTCAGGACAACAGGAAACGCCCGGCTCCGTCCTGCGACGGAACCGGGCGTTCCCGGTAGATCAGGCCGGCTGGGCCAGCGTCACCAATCCCAGATGGGAGCGCCGGGGCCACCGAAGGGGCCGAAGTCGATGTAGGTGCCGATGCCACCGGTGATCGACGGCACCGCGCGCAGGGAGTCCTTGCTCTCGCCACCGGCGGGCGCCAGCGGCGCGCCGATGTCGGCGGCACGCACCTCGGACGGGCCGGCGTTGACGACACCAGGATCGGCGACGCGAATGCCGTCCTCGGCGACCGGGAAGGCGGCGGGTGCCGAGGGATCGCCCTCGACGTCCTCGACGTCGGCACTGGCCGTTCCGGCGCCGAACGCCAGGAAGGCGCCCGTGACGGCGAGCGCACCAAATCCCATCAGGCCCAGCTTCTTCGTTCTGCGGACGAGGGCTTCGGCGTGTTCGGCCATCTGCCTCCCCTTTCTCTGCGGGACGAATCCCTGATTGTTGACGTCAAGACCCGCACGAAGATTATCAGTACGGATCGCGCCCCGCACCCGCACGGCAGTACCAGACCCTGTGGGTTTTCGGGCGGGTTCGCCCCGGGTCGGCGGCGCCGCCCCAGTCACGCCGGCCGGCGGCGGGTCCGGGGTCAGGTCTTGGGCTGAATGCCCAGCTCAGACAGGAGAACGCGGATACGCGCCTCGATGTCGTCGCGGATGGCGCGGACGGCCTCGACACCTTGCCCGGCGGGGTCCGACAACTCCCAGTTCTCGTAGCGTTTACCCGGGTAGTACGGGCAGGTGTCCCCGCACCCCATCGTGACGACGACGTCGGCGGCTCGAACCACCTCGTCGGTCCACGGTTTCGGGTACTCGCCGGTGATGTCGATGCCGATCTCGGCCATCGCCTGCACCGCGGCCGGGTTGAGCTGATCGGCCGGCTCGGAACCGCCGGACCAGGCGATGGCGCCGCCGCCGGCCAGATGGGTGAAGAACCCGAGCGCCATCTGCGAGCGGCCGGCGTTGTGTGTGCACAGAAACAGCACCGCGGGTCTGGTGTCGGTCATCGGTGGCCCCGATCGAAACGCCGCCGCAGCGCGAGGGAGACGTACACCAGGGCGACCAGGACGGGGACTTCGATGAGCGGGCCGACGACCCCGGCCAGCGCCTGCCCGGACGTGGCCCCGTAGGTGGCGATCGCGACGGCGATCGCGAGTTCGAAGTTGTTGCCCGCGGCGGTGAACGCCAGCGTGGTGGTGCGCCGGTAGCCCATGCCCAGGACCGCGCCGAGCAGATAGCCCCCGCTCCACATGAGCGCGAAGTACGCCAGCAGCGGCAGGGCGATGCGCGCGACGTCCGCGGGCCGGCTGGTGATCTGCTCTCCCTGCAGGGCGAACAGGATGACGATGGTGAACAGCAGCCCGTAGAGCGCCCACGGGCCGACCTTCGGCAGGAACGCCGACTCGTACCAGGCTCGCCCCTTGGCCTTCTCCCCCAGCCGTCGCGAGAGGTAACCCGCCACCAGCGGGATGCCGAGGAAGATCAGCACCGACTTGGCGATCTGCCACGGCGAGGTGTCGATGGTCGCCTGTTCCAGCCCCAGCCAGCCGGGCAGCACCGACAGGTAGAACCACCCGAGAACGGCGAACATCACCACCTGGAACACCGAGTTCAGCGCGACCAGCACCGCGGCGGCCTCGCGGTCACCGCAGGCCAGGTCGTTCCAGATGATCACCATCGCGATGCAGCGGGCCAGGCCCACGATGATCAGGCCGGTGCGGTACTCGGGAAGATCGGGCAGCATCAGCCAGGCCAGGGCGAACATCAGCGCGGGGCCGAGCACCCAGTTCAGCACCAACGAGCTCACCAGCAGCGCGCGGTCACCGGTGACGGTATCGAGGCGGTCGTAGCGGACCTTGGCCAGCACCGGATACATCATGATCAGCAGCCCGAGCGCGATCGGCAGCGAGATGCCGTCGATCTGCACGCTGTTCAGCGCCGCGTCCACGCCCGGCACGAGGCGGCCGAGCAGCAGGCCGGCGGCCATCGCGAGGCCGATCCACACCGGCAGGAACCGATCGAGCAGCGAAAGCCGTTCGACGACACCGGATTCGGTATCGGCCGTCGCCGCGCGCGTCATGCGCCGACCTCGGCCGGATCGGCGACCGCGCCGAGGACGGTGGACAGCGCGCTCAGCGCCCCAGGCACCACGGAGTAGTACACCCACGACGCCCGGCGCTGCGCAGTCAGCAGGCCGGCGTCCCGGAGCACCTTCAGGTGATGCGAGATGGTCGGCTGACTGACGTCGAAGTCCCCGGAGATGTCGCAGACGCAGGCCTCGCCGCCGGCGCGGCTGGCGATCAGGCTGAACAGGCGCAACCGCACCGGATCGGACAGGGCCTTGAGGGTCGCGGCCACCTCCGCGGCGGCGGCCACCGACAACGGCTCCCGCACCAGCGGGGCGTACGCGCACGCGCCCGCCGGCGGGAGTTGCGATTTAGACACCCATCGATATTGACAGAGATCTAATTGGTGGACAAGGCGGAGCCGCAGCACGCCGCGCCGCCGGCGCCGGATTCGGGTGCCGCCCCGAAGGTCTCGGAATCGGACAGCACAGTGTAGACCTCCCACTTCTCCCCCGCCGGACCGGTGACCCAGACCTTGTCCTGGGTGGCGAAGCAGCACGTGGTGCCGATCTCCTCGTCGGTGAACAGGCCCTCGCCGCTGAGGCGCGCAATCTCCGCGTGCACGGCCGCGCTGGACTCGACCTCGACGCCGAGATGGTTGATGGTGCCACCTTGGCCGGGATTCTCGAGCAGCACCAACTTCAGCGGCGGGTCGGCGATGGCGAAGTTGGCATAGCCGGGCTTGACCTTGGCCGGCTGGGTGCCGAAGAGCTTGGCGTAGAACATGATGGCCTCGTCGAGGTCGTCGACATTGAGGGCGAGTTGTGCGCGGGACATGGTGAACTCCTACCTTTGCGACGTATGTCGAACTGACGCCTCCAGCATGCCCACCTCTTTGACATAAGTCAATAAGGTTGGCAGAATTGCCGTATGCCCAAGGCGTTACCGGTGATCGACATGTCCGCGCCGGTCTGCTGCGCGCCGGTGGCGGCCGGTCCGATGAGTGACGAGGACGCGCTGCACGTCGCGCTGCGGTTGAAGGCGCTCGCCGATCCCGCGCGGGTGAAGATCATGTCCTATCTGTTCAGCGCCGCCGACGGTGAGGAGAACAGCGGTGAGCTGGCCGCGGCACTCGGCCTGAGCGAGTCGACGGTGAGCCATCACCTGGCCCAGCTGCGCCGCGCCGGGCTGGTCGAATCCGACCGGCGCGGGATGAACGTGTATCACCGACCCCATCGCGATGCGGTCGGTGCGCTGTGCGCGGTGCTCGACCCGAACTGCTGCCGGTAAAGCCGTTTGGTCCGGCGCGCGCGGCTGCCCCACAGTTGAGCCGTGCAGTTGATCACCGCCGCGATCGTCCCGGTCATCATCCTGCTCGTCGTCGGCGCGGTCATCCGCCGCAAGTTCCTCACCGAACCGGCCTTCTGGCGCGGCCTCGAATGGCTGAGCTACCACGTCTTCACCCCGGCGCTGTTCGTCGAATCGATCGCCCAGACCGACCTCACCGGCGTGTCCGTCGGCCCGCTGCTGGTCAGCCTCGCCGTCCCGACCGTCGTGGTGTCGGCGCTGCTCATCGCGCTGCGCCGGGTGCTGCGCGCCACCGGGCCGCAGCTGACATCGCTGGTGCAGGGCAGCATCCGGCTCAACACCTACATCGGCCTGGTCTTCGCCTCCGCGCTGCACGGTGTCGACGGCGTCGCGTCGTTCGCGCTGGCCGCGGCGGTGATGGTGCCGCTGGTCAACGTCATCTGCGTGACGGCACTGTCCTTCTACGGCACGACCGGCGACGGCCGGAAACGGACCAGCGTGTGGCGCGAGATCCTCACCAACCCACTCATCCTCGGCTGCGCGACCGGTCTCGCGCTCAACCTCACCGGGCTGGGACTGCCGTCGGCGGTCGCCGCACCGGTGGAGATCCTCGCCTCGCCCGCGCTGGTCTGCGGCACGCTGGCCGCCGGGGCGGCGATCTCACTGCAGCTGCGGCGCCGCGACGCCCTCGACATCGCACTGGTGTCGGCGCTCAAACTGGTCGCGATGCCGCTGGCCGCGGCGGGGCTCGCCGCCGCGCTCGGCGTGGACGGCATCATGCTGACCTGCATCACGATCATCTGCGCACTGCCGACCGCCCCGTCGGCGTACGTGCTGGCGACCCGCATGGGCGGCGACGAACGGCTCATGGCGTCGATCACCGGAGCGCAGACCGTGCTGTCGATGGCCACGATGCCGCTGATGCTCGCCGTCGCGGCCGGCATATGAGAACGGCGGCCCGAAGGCCGCCGTGTCGAAAACTGTGGAGCTAAGGGGAATCGAACCCCTGACCTACTCGATGCGAACGAGTCGCGCTACCAACTGCGCCATAGCCCCTGATGCCGGTACGAAAGGCTACCAGCCGTCGCGCGCCAGCCGAAACCGAGCTACTGTCCGGCCGCTTTCGGCAGGTCGTAGCGGCGCGCGAACGCCACCTCGTCGAGGTGTTCGAAGATGGGATCCTCGTCGTCGATCTCCAGCACGGCGGCACCCGGCCGGCGCAACCGCGCGGGCACGACGTCCAGGTCCTGATCGCCGGTGTTCTCCACCCCGAGCCGCGACCGCTTGAGGCGCTGCGCCCGGCGGCGGCGCACCTGCTCCTCGATGCGCGTCTGCCGGCGCAGGTAGGCGAGGTAGAGCACGGTCACGGTGCCCACCGCGCCACACCCCCACCACGCCCACGGCGCGACGAGGTACGCCGCGACGCCCGAGGCCAGCAGGGCGACCGCCATGGCGGTGACCATCCGCTTGCGGAACTGGTACTTGCGGGCGCTCACCGCGGCGGCGGTCTTCGACTCGTAGCGACGCCGGCGCGCGGCGCTCAGCGAGTCGACTCCGGGCGCGGCCTCCTGTGGGGTGTCCTGTGACGCCTCCAGCCCCGAGTCGTCCGGCACGTATTCGTACTCGTCGTCGGTCCCATCACCGCTGTCCGGCGACTCCTCGGATTCCGTTGCGGCGGCTGGGGATTCGGCATCGTCCTCCGCGACCTCGGGCTCCGGCGCCGGCTCGGGGGACGGTTCGTCGGCGATGTCGGGGGCGGACGTTCCCAGCGAGAGCGCACCGGTGTCCTCTTCGACGATGTCGACGTCGAGGTAGTCGGGTTCCGCGTCGGCGGAAGGGGCGGCGGCGAGCACCACCGAACGCTTCGGCGCCTCGTCCTCCCGTTCGTCGTGGTCGTCGAGGTCCTCGTCGAGGTCGTCCTCCGAGGGCCGCCAGTCCGGGTCGGAGTGGTGCCCGGCCGACGGGCGGGACCGGCGGAGCAGTCGCGCGCTCTGCCCGGAGTTGAGAACCCTGGTCGAGAGCGCCACGTCGCTGGTGCGTCGCACGGCGTCCCGCTTGCTGATCAGCATGGGCACCAGCACGAAGAGCCAGAGCACAACGAGCGAGATCCACAGGAGGGATTGGGGGATGCTTGGCATGGTGCCTGCTCCTTTCCCCTACAGGCTAGGTCTGGTGACCAGCGCGTCTGGGGTCGACGCGCCGAGACAATTACACACCTGTAATTCGTCGTATACAAGCACCATCAGTCACATTGGTCACACGCGTCACGCAAAGACGCCACATTTCGCGTCCACGGTCGTGGTTGCGGCGCGGACGGCGACCCTCGGTGCCACACCCGCCTCAGGCCCAGCTCGCCCGGCCGGCGTGCACCAGCGCCGCCGTGGCCGACACCCGCAACTCCTCGACCGTGATCGCGACCAGCAGATGGTCACGCCAGCCGCCGTCGACGTCGAGGTAGCGCTTCAGCAGCCCCTCCTCGCGGAACCCGGCCTTGGCCAGCACCCGCCGGCTTGCCAGGTTCTCCGGGCGCACCGTGGCCTCGACGCGGTGCAGCATGACGGGACCGAAACAGTGGTCCAGGCCGAGCGCCAACGCCGCCGTGGCCACCCCGCCACCGGTCTTCTCCCGCGCCACCCAGTACCCGATCCACGCCGACCGCAGCGCGCCGTGCGTGACGTTGCCGACGGTCAGCTGCCCGCAGAACTCCCCGTCGACCTCGATCACGTAGGGCAGCATGCGGCCCTTACGGGCCTCGCTGCGCAGGCTCGAGCACACCGACGGCCACGACGAGAACGCGTGCCGCTGTTGCCATTCCACGCCCGTGGCGGGCTCCCACGGCTCGAGATGCGCCCGGTCGGCCAGCCGGATGCGGCTCCACGGTCCCGCATCGCGCAACCGCACCGGCCGCAGCCGCACGACGCCGGCGGCCACTCGCAGCGGACCCACCGGCGTCGGCCATCCGGGGTGTGCAGAACTGGACCGCACCGGGCTCACCTCGACTCGTGACTTCAGCCGCGCTGGGCCAGGAACGCCACGTCGACGGTCTCACCGGTGCGGACCTGATCGACGTCGGCGGGCACGATCACCAGGCAGTTCGCCTCGGCCAGCGTGGCCAGCAGGTGCGAGGCACCCGGCGCCCCGCCCAGCGCCTGCACCAGGTACTCGCCGGTGTCCTGATCACGCATCAACTGCCCGCGCAGGAAGCCCTTGCGGCCGGCCACCGAGCTGATCGGCGAGAGCGTGCGCGCCGGCACGACGCGACGCATCGGCGACCGCTTGCCCAGCGACAACCGGATCAGCGGGCGGACCATCACCTCGAACACCACCAGCGCGCTGACCGGGTTGGCCGGCAGCAGGAACACCGGCACGCCGTCGCGGCCGAGTTGACCGAAGCCCTGCACCGACCCGGGATGCATCGCGATCCGGGTGACCTCCATCTCGCCGAGCTCGCTGAGCACCCCGCGCACCGACTCCGCGGCGGCGCCGCCGACCGCCCCGGCGATCACCACGATCTCCGCGCGGCTCAGCTGACCCTCGACCACCTCCCGCAACCGCGCCGGATCGGTGTCCACGATGCCGACGCGGTTGACCTCCGCACCGGCGTCCCGCGCCGCGGCCGCCAACGCATACGAGTTCACGTCGTACACCTGGCCGTTGCCGGGGGTACGCGAGATGTCGACCAGTTCCCCGCCGACGCACAGCACCGACAGCCGCGGCCGCGGATGGACCAGCACCCGTTCGCGGCCCACGGCGGCCAGCAGACCGACCTGGGCAGCGCCGATGATCGTGCCTGCACGGACCGCCACATCGCCGGGCTGCACATCGTCACCCGCGCGCCGCACGTACGCGCCCGAACGCACCCCGCGCAACACCCGCACCCGGTTCGCCCCACCGTCGGTCCAGCGCAGCGGCAGCACCGCGTCGGCCAGCGTCGGCATCGGCGCACCGGTCTGCACGCGCGCGGCCTGCCGCGGCTGTAACCGGCTGGGCGTGCGGGCTCCCGCCTCGATGGAAGCCATCACGGGCAGGCTGATGTCGCGGCCGTCGTGGTCGTCGACGTCGTCACCGCCCCCGACTCCGAGGACGTCGACGCTGCGCACCGCGTAGCCGTCGATCGCTGCCTGGTCGAACCCCGGCATCGGGCGCTCGGTGACGACCTCTTCGGCGCACATCAGGCCCTGGGCTTCGGCGATGGCCACCCGTACCGGTCGTGGAGCCACCGCGGCGGCAGCTACCCGAGCCTGCTGCTCCTCAACCGAACGCACAACACGCCTTTCTCCTTCGTCCGGGCCTGTCGCGCAGGGTTATTTCTCGGCCAGGCCCAATCGCTCGACCAACCACTGCCGTAGTTCGGGGCCGTAGTCGTCGCGTTCCAACGCAAAGTCAACCGCAGCCTTGAGGTAGCCGCCGGGATTTCCCAGGTCGTGTCGAGAGCCGCGGTGCACCACCACGTGGACCGGATGGCCCTCATCGATCAGCAGCGCGATCGCGTCGGTCAGCTGGATCTCGCCGCCGGCCCCGCGCTCGACCCGCCTCAGCGCGTCGAAGATCGCCCGGTCCAGGACGTAGCGGCCGGCCGCCGCGTACGGCGACGGCGCATCCTCGGCCTTCGGCTTCTCGACCATGCCGCGCACCCGCATCACGTTGGGGTTGGCGGCGTCCGGCACCGTCTCGACGTCGAAGACGCCGTAGGCGCTGATCTTCTCGCGCTCCACCTCGATGGCGCACAGCACCGAACCGCCGCGCTTGGCGCGCACTTTGGACATGGTCTCGAGCACACCGGTGGGCAGCACGAGGTCGTCGGGCAGCAGCACCGCGATCGCGTCCTCGTCGGGCGACAGCGTCGGCTCGACACAGCTGACCGCGTGGCCCAGGCCGAGCGGTTCGGCCTGCACCACCGATTCCACCTTGATCAGCGCGGGCGCCCGGCGCACCTTCTCGAGCATGGTCTTCTTGCCGCGCGCTTCGAGGGTGCCTTCCAGCACGAGGTCTTCGACGAAGTGTGCGACCACGCCGTCTTTGCCCTCGGAGGTCACGATCACCAGCCGCTCGGCGCCCGCTTCGGCGGCCTCTGCGGCAACCAGCTCGATGCCGGGGGTGTCGACCACCGGCAACAGTTCTTTGGGAACCGTTTTGGTGGCGGGCAGGAAACGCGTTCCGAGGCCGGCGGCGGGCACGACCGCAGTGTGCGGAATGGGAACTTCTGGCCGAGTCATCGCAGACAGATTAACCGTTCCGCGCTGGTTGAACCCGGTATAGGGCCGAGGCGGACGGCGCCGGAAAATGTCATCGTGGTGTCTGTGAAGTATGCGACGAAAGACGAACTTCGCCGTGAATTGCTTCGCGCGCGCAGCAACATGACACCCGACCAGCACGAGGCCGAGGCCACGGCGCTGCGGCGGCATCTTCCCGCGGTGGTCGAGGCGGGGCAGACTATTTGCGCGTATGTGCCGGTCGCGGCGGAGCCGGGCGACCTCGACTTCGTCGACGATTTACGGCAGCTGGGAGCGACGGTGCTGTTACCGGTGACCCGGCTCGACGAGGCGGGCGCCGCAATGGCGTTGCAGTGGGGGCAGTACCGGCCGGGCGGGCTGGTCCGCGCCCGCTACGGGTTGTGGGAACCGGTGGCCCCGTGGCGGTCCGCGGCGGCGGTGGCCGAGGCGGCCGCGGTGCTGGTGCCCGCGTTGGCGGTGGACCGGACCGGGGTGCGACTCGGGCGCGGCGCCGGATACTACGACCGCTCGCTCGACAGTGCGGATCCGTCAGCGCGGTTGATCGCGGTGGTGCGCGACGAGGAACTGGTCGACCGCCTGCCGGCCGAACCCCACGACGTGCGCATGACCCATGCGCTGACCCCGGGCCGCGGACTGGTCACGCTGGCCGCGACGGCGCGTTCGGGGGAATGAGCGCCACCGCGTGGCGGTTCTAGCACTTGAGACGGTAGAGTGCTAACAAGTTTGATGACCTCGGAGGTTTTCGTGCCTACCTATTCCTATGCCTGTACCGAGTGCGACAACCGGTTCGACATCGCGCAGGCCTTCAGCGACGACTCGCTGACCGACTGCCCGCAGTGCAACGGCCGGCTGCGCAAGCTGTTCGGCAAGGTCGGGGTGGTGTTCAAGGGCAGCGGCTTCTACCGCACCGACAGCCGGGAATCGTCGTCATCATCGTCCGGCGGCAACTCGGCCAAGAGCTCGGAGTCGTCGTCCTCGTCGTCGTCGTCGGACAAGTCGAGTTCGTCGAAGAGCGATTCGTCGTCGTCCTCGTCGTCGTCGTCGGGCTCCACGTCGTCCGCCCCCGCCGCAGCCGCCTCGAGCTGACCTTCGAGTTATCCACAGGCCGCGCGGCAATCTCCGCGGGGCGGGCCTTCGGCTGCCTAGCGTGGCGGCATGGGGGAATCGCTGGATCCGACGCCGCTGGCCAGGCTGTCCGCGCTACGGCCCGCGTGGACGCGCACCGTGGCGGCCCGGCGCACCACCGCGGGTGCGCTCGTCGTGCTGGCCGCCATCGCCGCGCTGCGCTCGGACCCGCACGGTGACCACGTCGAGGTCGTCGTCGCCGCGGCGGACCTGACTCCCGGGACCGAGGTGTCGGCCGCCGATGTGCGCGTCGACCGCCGCCCCGCGGCGACCGTCCCCGACGGCGCCGAAACCGACACCGTCGCCGTGATCGGCGCGACGCCGGCCGGCCCCGTCCGGCGCGGCGAGGTGGTCACCGATGTGCGGATCCTGGGTCCCCGGCTCGCCGACGCCGCCGTCGGCCCGGACGCGCGGCTGGTGTCGGTGCATCCCGCCGACACCGCGTTGAGCGATCTGATTCGCACCGGCGACATCGTCGACGTGCTCGCCGCCCCCTCCTCCGACACCGGACCGCAGGCACGACCCCGGCTGATCGCCACCGAGGCGGTGGTGGTGCTGGTCTCGGCGAAACCGCAGGGACCGGGCGCCGGCGGCGACCGGGTGGTGCTGTTGGCGCTGCCTGCGCACGCCGCCACCGACGTGGCAGGCGCGTCATTGACGCAGGCCATCACGCTCACTCTTCATTGACCGTGGTCCTTCCCTGCACGAGTTGTCATCACTTCGTGCCGTCCGATCGCCGGTGCCCCGCAGATGCGCGGACTAACGTTCGCGCTGACCGGCAGAAGGCACTGCAGAAAGGGATCACAGCATGTTGAAGGGCTTCAAGGAGTTCCTCGCCCGCGGCAACATCGTCGACCTGTCGGTGGCGGTGGTCATCGGCACCGCGTTCACCGGATTGGTCACCTCGTTCACCAACAGCATCATCGAACCGTTGATCACGCGGGTCGGCGCGGGCGGGGAGTCCAACTACGGCGTCCTGCGTATCAACATCGGCGCGGGACAGACCATTGACTTCAACGTCCTGCTGTCGGCCATCATCAACTTCATCCTGGTGGCGGCGGTGGTGTACTTCCTCATCGTCCTGCCGTACAAGAAGCTCCGCGAGCGCGGCCAGGTCGAGCAGGCCCAGGACACCGAGCTGAGCCTGCTCACCGAGATCCGTGACCTGCTGGCCGAGAACGCCGACTCCCCCAAGCTCACCACCGGCCCGGGCACCGGCCCCAGCCCCGACACCGCGGAGACCACCAGCGCCGACCGCACATGACCGACGCGCCACAGACGACAACAGCCCCCGGTGTGCACCGGGGGCTGTTGTCGCGTTGTGTCAGTTCATGTTCCACGGGGCGCCGTAGGTGGTGACGCTGTCTCCGGACGACGCGATCAGCCGGGCATAGGGGCGCAGCAGCACACCGCCCGCCGCACCGGTCACCGTGCCGTGCGCGTTGGAGACCGCGACCTCACCGTCGGCGCCGGTGACGTCGACCGCGAAGGTGGCGACCTCCTGGATGCCCGGGCCGTTGCCCAGGTCGGCGCTGATCGAGACACCCGGGAACAGCGGCGGGGTCACGATGCCCTCGTTGGGAAGGAAGTCGAGAGCATCTTCACCGACGATGGCGACCTCGGCGCCGTCGAACGCGATGTTGGGGGTGGTGTAGCTGAAGTTTATGCCCACACCCAGCGACCAGGGGAAGCCGATCTGGTAGCCCAGCTCGAGTGAGCCCTCGAAGTCGTCGGCGGCCTCACCGGCCACGATGTACTTGGCCCGCCCGGAGTGGAACCACTCGCGGGTCAGCCGGTTACGGTCCAGCGGGAACACCCCGTTGAGGAAGGTATCCCACTGCTGGATCGTCAGGGTCCGGCCCTGGCCGTCGACCAGACTCAACTCGTTGTCGAGACCTGCGTGAGAGGTGCCCGTACTGGTGAATACCGCCGCAACGGCCGCCACCAACGCGATCAGCACCCGACTGATTGTCTTCATGTTCTGTCCGTTTCATGTCACCGGCGATCCGTGGATCACCGACCGATTAGTTAGGTGCCTGGAAACTGGGCACGTATCGCACGTGCCGGCTTGTGATTCGAATGAGCGCCTCTGCGAGCGTCGGGTGAGTAGAGGACCTCGACGTGCTCAGCGCAGGTCAGTTCATGTTCCAGGGGGCGCCGTATGTGGTGACGCTGTCGCCGGACGACGCGATCAGCCGGGCGTAGGGCCGCAGCAGCACACCGCCGGCCGCACCGGTGACCGTGCCGTGGGCATTGGAGACCGCCACGGTGCCTTCGGCTCCGGTGACGTCGACCGCGAACGTGGCCACCTCCTGGATGCCCGGGCCGTTGCCCAGGTCGGCGCTGATCGACACACCCGGGAACAGCGGCGGGGTCACGATGCCTTCGGCCGGCAGCAGACCGAAGCCGCCGTCATCCTCCGCAATGGTGACCTCGGCGCCGTCGAAGGCGATGTTGGGGGTGGTGTAGCTGAAGTTGATGCCCACACCCAGTGACCACGGGAAACCGATCTGGTAGCCCAGCTCCAACGACCCCTCGAAGTCGTCGGCGGCCTCACCGGCCACGATGTACTTGGCCCGCCCGGAGTGGAACCACTCCCGCGTCAGCCGGTTACGGTCCAGCGGGAACACCCCGTTGAGGAACGTGTCCCACTGCTGAATGGTCAGCGTCCGGCCCTGGCCGTCGACCAGACTCAACTCGTTGTCGAGACCTGCGTGAGAGGTGCCCGCACTGGTGAACACCGCCGCAACGGCCGCCACCAACGCGATCAGCACCCGACTGATTGCCTTCATGTTCTCCCCAGCTCATGTCGTCGGCGGACCAGTGCACCGCCGTTGCACACCCGTACGCGCCGCAAAAAAGTATGAAAATGAGAAGGTTCACACTGTTCTCTTAGACTCAAGCCATCTTGCGACGCGAAGAACATAACAGCGTGGCAACAGGTCAACAACCGAAACGTGCAGTTCAGCGCGGTGGGTTTGTTCCTAGGCAAATATCTCTCGAGGCTTGATCATCACCAAATCGGCGTCGGCGGGATTCGCTGGAGCCGGAACGCAGACAGCCCCCGGGGTGAACCCGGGGGCTGTCTCTTAGAGAACGCTCAGTTCATGTTCCAGGGGGCGCCGTAGGTGGTGACGCTGTCACCGGACGACGCGATCAGCCGGGCATAGGGGCGCAGCAGCACACCGCCCGCCGCACCGGTGACGGTGCCGTGGGCGTTGGAGACCGCGACCTCACCGGTGCCGCCGGTGACGTCGACCGCGAAGGTGGCGACCTCCTGGATGCCGGGGCCGTTACCGAGATCGGCGCTGATCGACACGCCCGGGAACAGCGGCGGGGTCACGATCCCCTCGGCCGGCAGGATGCCGCCGACGCCCTCGATGATGTTCACGCCCTCACCGTCGAATGCGATGTTGGGGGTGGTGTAGCTGAAGTTGATGCCCACCCCCAGTGACCAGGGGAAACCGATCTGGTAACCGAGCTCGAGCGAGCCCTCGAAGTCGTCGGCGCCCTCGCCGGCCACGATGTACTTGGCCCGGCCCGAGTGGAACCACTCCCGCGTCAGCCGGTTGCGGTCCAGGGGGAACACCCCGTTGAGAAACGTGTCCCACTGCTGGATGGTCAGCGTGCGCCCCTGTCCGTCGACCAGGCTCAGCTCGTTGTCGAGACCCGCGTGAGAGGTGCCCGCGCTCGTGAACAGAGCCGCAACGGCCGCGACCAACGCGACCAGCACCCGACTGAATACCTTCATGTTCTCCCCAGCTCATGTCGCCGGCGATCCGTGGATCACCGATTGGTTAGTTAGGTGCCTGGTAACGATCAGGACACACTGCCCAAGAGCCGGATGTGAACCGAATTAAAGACACCACAGAGTTCTCTTAGAGTTTGCTCACTTCTTGCCCGGGAAAAAACAAAAAAGCAGCCCCCGGAAGTTCCGGGGGCCGCTTCTTCAGAGCTGGAAGAACTCAGTTCATGTTCCACGGCTCGCCGTAGGTGGTGACGCTGTCACCGGTGGAGGCGATGAGCCGGGCGTAGGGGCGCAGCAGCACGCCGCCGGCCGCACCGGTCACGGTGCCGTGGGCGTTGGAGACCGCGACCTCACCGGTGCCGCCCTCGACGTCGACCGCGAAGGTGGCGACTTCCTGGATGCCGGGGCCGTTGCCCAGGTCGGCGCTGATCGAGACACCCGGGAACAGCGGCGGGGTCACGATGCCCTCCGCCGGCAGGATGCCGCCGACGCCCTCGATGATGTTCACGCCCTCACCGTCGAACGCGATGTTCGGGGTGGTGTAGCTGAAGTTGATGCCCACGCCCAGCGACCAGGGGAAGCCGATCTGGTAGCCCAGCTCGAGTGAGCCCTCGAAGTCGTCGGCGCCTTCGCCGGCCACGATGTACTTGGCCCGGCCCGAGTGGAACCACTCGCGGGTCAGCCGGTTGCGGTCCAGCGGGAACACACCGTTGAGGAAGGTGTCCCACTGCTGGATGGTCAGCGTGCGGCCCTGGCCGTCGACCAGGCTCAGCTCGTTGTCGAGACCAGCGTGAGAGGTGCCCGTGCTCGTGAACAGAGCCGCGATGGCCGCAACCAACGCGATCAGCACCCGACTGATTGCCTTCATGTTCTCCCTAGCTATGTCGCCGGCGATCGAGGAGATCGCCGAGTGTTGTTGGTTGGGTGCCTGGCCGACCGCTCCACACACACCTCGCAAGATCAACATGTGAGTGGGATTAGAGACCCCACACGCCGCTCTTACGCCTAGCTCATTGTTTGACACAGGGAACATAACGGGGAGGCATCCGACCGGCAACGCAAGCCGTCGGGCGTGCGTCGCCCGCGTTACCGCCGGTACGGGATTTGCTGGAGATGTGCTGAGGCCCCGCGTGCCTGGCGGCGCCGACCGCGGCCGTTGATTCGGGGCGGCTCGGCGTCCGGCCTCGTCAGGCGGCGTCAAACGGCAAAAATGACCGGCGCCTCATCGACTGAGGGCGATATTCCCAGAGAAGTCACAGGTCACTCGTGGTGGGGCGGAACGTTTTCCTGCAACCAGCGGTCTCGGTCTGCGTCGCGCTCGCCCGGCTCGGCGGCCCGTTCATCGGCAGTTGTCTCGGGAAGTATCTCGCCGAAGATCTTGTTAACTGAGTCGCGCCGGCGCGGCGGCGGGTATGTCATGACAAACCTTCTCTGTGATGAAGATCACAACCCAGGCCGGATTGCTGTTCACCTTCTCGTAACACTGCAGACAGTAGCCATCACAGCAACCAATGAGAAACGCCGAGCCGACGCTGGAATCGCGTCGTCTCGGCGTCTCGGCAGGCCGTACCGGCGTCAGATCTCGAGGCTCGATAGCTGTCCGATGATCTGCACGGCCAACGGGCCGAGCGTGGCCATGCCGTCACGCACCGCCGCACGGGACCCGGCGATGTTGACCACGAGCGTGCTGCCGGAGATGCCGGCCAGACCCCGCGAGACCCCGGCGTCGACGATGCCGGCAGACAGCCCGGAGGCCCGCAGCGCCTCGGAGATGCCGAGCAGCTCGCGGTCCAGGATGTCGCGGGTGGCCTCGGGCGTGACGTCACGGGGAGTGACACCCGTGCCGCCCACTGACACCACGAGGTCGACCCCACCGATCACGGCGGTGTTCAGAGCGTTGCGGATCTCCACCTCGTCCGCGGACACCACGACGACGCCGTCGACGACGAACCCCGTCTCACCGAGCAACTCGGTGACCAACGGACCGCTGTGGTCCTCTTCGTCGCCGTGGGCGGTGCGGTCATCGACGACGATGACGAGCGCCCGGCCCACCAACTCCCCTGGCTGTTCCATGACCTCAACCGTATATGTGGGCGCAGACAGCGGCGCAGCCACTCGCAGGGTGCCCACCGGGCTGTCGGCGATCACTGCTGCGCCTTCCCCAGCGTCACCTGCACACTCTGCGGCTTACCGGAGGGATCGACGTAGGTCAGCGTCACCTTCTCCCCTGGCGCCTTGGAGCGCACCGCGGCCACGAGCGCGTCGGCGCTGTTGATCACGCGATCGTCGACCTTGGTGACCACCACACCGCTGGGCAGGCCGGCGGCGGCCGCGGCCCCGCCGTTGGTCACCTCGACGATCTTGGCGCCGTCGGAGGCGGTGTCATTGCTGACCTGGACGCCGAGCGAGGCATGCGACGCCGAACCGTTCTGGATCAGTTCGTCGGCGATCCGCTTGGCCTGGTCGACCGGGATCGCGAAGCCGAGCCCGATCGACCCGCTCTGGGCCTGCGGACCGGCGTCGCCGCCCAGGGTGGCGATGGCGGAGTTGACGCCGACCAGCTCACCGTTCATGTTGACCAGCGCGCCGCCGGAATTACCCGGGTTGATCGCGGCGTCGGTCTGGATGGCGTCCAGCACGGTGTTCTGGTTGCGGGCGTCACCACCGGCGGCCACCGGGCGGTTGAGCGCGCTGATGATGCCCGTGGTGACCGTCCCCTCCAGGCCCAGCGGGGAGCCGATCGCCACGACGTCCTGGCCGACCCGCAGATTGCTCGACGAACCGAGCGTGATCGGCGTCAGCCCGGACACGTTCTCGGCGCGGACCACCGCGATGTCGCTGCTCGGATCGGTGCCGACGACCTCGAACCCCGTGGTGCGGCCGTCGGAGAAGATGACCTTGGTCTGCGCCTGACCGTCCGCGGCCGCCGCCACCACGTGATTGTTGGTCAGGATCAGACCGTCCGAGGTGAGCACGATGCCCGAGCCCTCCTCAGCGGCGCGGCCCATGTTGGTCTCCAGCTTCACCACGCTGGGCACCACCTTGGCGGCCACCTGTTCCACCGACCCGGCCGGCAGGGCGGCCGCGGGCACGCTCGGTGCGGCGCCGGTGATCGAGTTGCTCCAGGACGGCCGGTTGTCCTGCGCCATGGTGGCCACCCCGCCGCCGATACCCGCCGACACCAGGGCCACCGCAAGCGCTCCCGCGGTCAGACTCAGTGCGCGCGAACGCTTCTGAGCGGGACGGGGATTCGGCATGACGGTGGTCGGATGGGCGGCGCCGCGGTACGGGTCATAGGGCGCCCGGAACTGCTGGTGCTGCTGGTGATGCTGCGGCTGGGCGGCGTAGCGCCAGTCATACGGCTGCTGCGGGTAGGCATCCGGCCGGTGCCCACCCGGATATCCGGAGTCCTGCCCGCCCGGGCGATGCCCCGGCTGCTGCGGCGGCGGTGAATACCGTGGGTGGTTCGTCATGTGGCTTCGGCGCTCTTCCTCGTATGTGGTTCCGTCAGTTGGTCAACGAAGGCGATGTCCTCACAGTGCCCAGATGGACTGAGAATCCACTTAGAGAACCGTTGCAGCAAACCGAGACTTCGTTTCGGCGGACGTGGTGCTGATCACTCATTCTCTTTACGTGAACGGGCCGAGTCCAGAGCAGCACCGTCGTATGTCACCGAATCGTTTCCCGCATGACCGTTGAGCGAGCTCACCGGCCGGCCCGGCAGCATGACGACGATCGAGGTGCCCGGCGGGTCCGCACCCGGGTCGGTGTCCTCGATGCGCAGTGCCCCACCGTGTTTGAGCACCACCTGCTTGACGATGGCCAGTCCGAGGCCCGAACCGGGCATCGCCCGTGCGGCGGTGGACCGGTAGAACCGCTCGAACACCAGCCGGCGTTCGGCCGGCGGGATGCCCGGCCCGCGGTCGGACACCACGAGGTCGGCGTGCACGGGATCGGTCTGCGTCAACCGGACTCCCACCCGGCCGCCGGGCGGACTCCACTTGGCCGCATTGTCAAGCAGATTCAACACGGCCCGCCCCAGCCCCGCGGCGTCGCCGTACACCTGCCACGGCATGACGTCGACGTCGAACTCGATGTCGTTGCGCCGCCGCCGGACTCGTTCCAGGCTGCGATCCACGACCTCGGATATGTCGACGGGCTCGTAGATCACCCCGCCGGCCTCGTCGCGGGTGAGGTCAACCAGATCGCCCACGAGGGTGGACAGTTCCTCGATCTGGGCGATGACGTCGGCGCGCAGGTCCGCCATCTCCTCCTCCGGCAGCCGCGGTGCGCCCGGCGCCATCGAGGCCATCAGCAGTTCGACGTTGGTGCGCAACGACGTCAGCGGGGTGCGCAGTTCGTGGCCCGCATCGGACACCAACCGCGCCTGTCGCTCCCGGGACTCGGTGAGCGCGCGCAGCATCATGTTGAACGCCTCGGTCAGGCGGGCGAGTTCGTCGCTGCCGTACACCGGGATCGGCCGCAGGTCATCGGTGCGGGCCACCCGTTCGGCGGCCTGGGTCAGCCGGCCCACCGGGCGCAGGCCCGCCCGCGCCACCATGCCACCGGCGATCGCCGCGACCGCCACCCCGACGCCCCCGACGATCAGCAACACGGTGCCGAGCCGGCCGAGCACCTGTCCCGTCGGGGCCAGGCTCTTGCTGATCAGCAGCGAGCTGCCATTGGTCAGGTGGACGGCCAGCACCCGCTGGTGGTTGGCGGTGCGCAGCGACAGCAGGAGTTCACCGGAGATGACGTCCTTCTCGGCCTCGCCGAGCGGGAGGGTCTGACCCTGCTGATTGGCGGTGTAGATCGACCGGCCCGGATTGACCAGCATCGCGTTGACGTCCGAGTACGCGGTTCCCTCGATGGCCTTGCCGGGGTCCGCGGCCAGCGACCCGCTCTCGATGAGCAGCCGGGCGCGGCTGTGCAGCTGGTTGTCGATGTCGTCGTAGAGCGCACGGGACACCACCGCATAGACGGCGAGCGACATCAGCACCACCACCATCGCCACCATCGACATCGCCAGCAGCATCACCCGCCACCGCAGCGACAACGAGCTGGTGTTGCGCAGCGGCTTCTGCCGCGGGGCCTGCGACGGTACGGGATGAGGTGGCAGGACCATCAGGGCGGTGTCTCGCGGAGCACGTAGCCCACGCCCCGCACCGTGTGGATCAGCCGCGGCTCGCCCGACGCCTCGGTCTTGCGGCGCAGGTAGCCGATGTACACCTCGAGCGCATTGCCCGACGTCGGGAAGTCGAAGCCCCAGACTTCCTCGAGGATGCGGCTACGGGTCAGCACCCGGCGCGGATTGGCGATCAGCATTTCCAGCAACGCGAACTCGGTGCGGGTGAGGCTGATCTGCCGCGATCCGCGGGTCACCTCGCGGGTCGCCGGATCCAGCGTCAGGTCCAGGAAGGTCAGGGCCGGCGACTCGGGCCCGTCGTCGGGGGTGGTGCGGCGCAGCAGCGCCCGCATCCGCGCGAGCAACTCCTCGAGCGCGAACGGCTTGGGCAGGTAGTCGTCGGCGCCGGCGTCGAGCCCGGCCACCCGCTCGGAGACCGAATCGCGGGCGGTCAGGACCAGAATGGGCAGGTCATCACCCGTGCTGCGCAGCTGACGGCACACCTCGAGACCGTCCAGCCGGGGCATCATCACATCGAGGACCACGGCGTCGGGACGGTCGTTGGCAATCAGATCGAGAGCCTCGACCCCGTCTTGGGCCAACTCGACCGAGTATCCGTTGAACGACAGGGACCGGCGCAGCGATTCGCGCACGGCACGATCGTCATCGACGACAAGAATCCGCACAGCCACAGTCTCAACCCAAGCCCTGAGAGTGGGCTGAGAGGCGCGCCGCTAATACGGCAAAAGCGACCTCAGCGACGGTCGAGGTCGATCAGTCCGAGTCGGGCGGCCTTGAGCAGGCGGCGCGGCACGCGACGCTGCTGCCCGGCCACCGTGACACCGACGAGTTCGGTCGGCTTGGCCTTCCACTGCGCGCGGCGGCTACGGGTGTTCGAGCGCGACATTCTGCGCTTGGGCACAGCCATGATGAAGCTTCTCCTCGTACGGGGGGTCAGTGCCACGCAACATCCGCTGTACGCGGGCCGCCGGCAAGTGCCCTTCAGGATAGCCGGTGCGCTGCGCCGCCTCCAAAACGCGGCGGCGCGCCCGGATGCGGACCTTGACGTGGGACCGGAGGTACCGTCTAACCTACCGGTTGGTTGGCACATCGACGAGGATGGGAGCACCGGTTGCCCGAGCCCGTTCGCATCGGCAACTGCTCGGGGTTCTACGGCGACCGCCTGGCAGCGATGCGCGAGATGATCACCGGCGGTGAGCTCGACTACCTCACCGGCGACTATCTCGCCGAGCTGACCATGCTGATCCTCGCCCGCGACCGGGCGAAGGACCCCGGCCGCGGCTACGCCAAGACCTTCCTCACCCAACTCGAGGACTGCCTCGGCCTGGCAGCAGAGCGCGGGGTGCGCATCGTGACCAACGCCGGCGGGCTCAACCCCGCCGGGCTGGCCGCCGCGGTTCGCGGGCTCGTCGACCGGTTGGGGCTGAGCCTGACGGTCGCACACGTCGAGGGCGACGACCTCGTCGGCCGGGCGGCCGAGTTCGGCTTCGACAACCCGCTCGCGGCCAACGCCTACCTCGGTGCGTGGGGCATCGCCGACTGCCTGACCGCGGGCGCCGACGTGGTGGTCACCGGACGCGTCACCGACGCCTCGGTGATCGTCGGTCCGGCCGCCGCGCACCACGGCTGGGCGCGCACCGACTACGACGCGCTCGCCGGCGCGATCGCCGCCGGTCACGTCATCGAATGCGGCGCACAGGCCACCGGCGGCAACTACGCCTTCTTCACCGACATCGCCGACCTCGGCCGTCCCGGGTTTCCGCTGGCCGAGATCCACGCCGACGGCTCGTCGGTGATCACCAAGCACCCGGGCACCGGCGGCGCGGTCACCATCGGCACGGTCACCGCCCAGCTGCTCTACGAGATCGGCGGGGCGCGCTACGCCAACCCCGACGCCACGCTGCGCGTCGACACCGTCGAGCTGTCCGACGACGGCCGGGACCGGGTGCGGATCAGCGGCGTACGGGGCGAACCGCCCCCACCGACGCTGAAGGTGTCGCTGAACAGCATCGGCGGGTTCCGCAACGAGATGACGCTGGTGCTGACCGGTCTGGACATCGAGGCCAAGGCCGAACTGGTGCGCCGCCAGCTGGAGGCGTCACTCACGGTCACGCCGGCCGAGCTCGAGTGGACGCTGGCCCGGACCGACCACCCGGACGCCGACACCGAGGAGGCCGCGAGCGCGCTGCTGCGCTGCGTGGTGCGCGACCCGGACCCGGCCACCGTCGGGCGGCAGTTCTCCTCGGCCGCAGTCGAACTGGCGCTGGCCAGTTACCCCGGCTTCCACGCCACCAGCCCGCCGGGTCCGGGCCAGGTCTTCGGGGTGTTCTCCCCGGCGTTCGTACCCGCCGCCGACGTCCCGCACATCGCGGTGCACCCGGACGGCACCCGCCACGACATCGCCTGCGCGACAGAGACGCTGGAGCTGACGCCGGTGCCGACGCCCGAGGTACCGGCGTTCGGCGGCTCCGGCGCGACCCGGCGGGCGCCACTGGGCACGATCGCCGGGGCGCGCAGCGGCGACAAGGGCGGCAGCGCGAACATCGGCGTCTGGGTCGGCACGGACGTCGAGTTCCGTTGGCTGGTCGAAGCCCTCACCGTCGACGCGCTGCGCGAACTGCTGCCCGAGACCGCCGGCCTGCCGGTCACCCGTCACCTGCTGCCGAACCTGCGGGCGGTGAACTTCGTGATCGATGACATCCTCGGCCAGGGCGTCGCCTACCAGGCCCGGTTCGACCCGCAGGCCAAGGGTCTCGGCGAATGGCTGCGCAGCCGTCACCTCGACATCCCGGAGGAGTTGTTCCCGTGAGTATCTGGCACACACCCGAGCGCGAACAGCTACGGAAGTCGGTGCGCGCCTTCGCCGAACGCGAGGTGCTGCCGCACGTCGCCGAGTGGGAGCGCATCGGTGAGCTGCCGCGCGATCTGCACCGCAAGGCGGGTGAGGCGGGTCTGCTCGGCGCCGGGATGCCCGAGTCGGTGGGCGGGGGCGGCGGCGACGGCGCCGACGCGGTGGTGATCTGCGAGGAGATGCACTACGCCGGCGCGCCGGGCGGGGTGTTCGCGTCGCTGTTCACCTGCGGCATCTCGACCCCGCACATGGCCGCCTCCGGCGATGCACGGCTGATCGACACCTACGTGCGGCCCACCCTGCGCGGCGAGCTGATCGGCAGCCTCGCGATCACCGAACCCGGCGGCGGCTCCGACGTCGGGCACCTGACCACCCGCGCGGTCCGCGACGGAGACGAGTACATCGTCAACGGCGCCAAGACCTACATCACCTCCGGCGTCCGGGCCGACTACGTCGTCACCGCGGTGCGCACCGGCGGACCCGGCGCGGGCGGCGTGTCGCTGCTCGTCGTCGACAAGGGGACGCCGGGGTTCGAGGTGAGCCGCAAGCTCGACAAGATGGGGTGGCGGTCGTCGGACACCGCCGAGCTGTCCTACACCGACGTCCGGGTGCCGGCGGCCAACCTGGTGGGCCCCGAGAACAGCGGATTCCTGCAGATCGCCGGCGCCTTCGTCGCCGAGCGGGTGGGTCTCGCCGCGCAGGCCTACGCCAGCGCGCAACGGTGCCTGGACCTCACCGTGCAGTGGTGCCGCGACCGCGAGACGTTCGGCCGACCGCTGATCTCCCGGCAGTCGGTGCAGAACACGCTGGCCGAGATGGCCCGGCGGGTCGACGTCGCGCGGATCTACACCCGCCACGTCGTGGAACGGCAGCTGTCGGGTGAGCAGAACCTCATCGCCGAGGTGTGCTTCGCCAAGAACACCGCGGTCGAGGCCGGTGAGTGGGTGGCCAACCAGGCGGTGCAGCTGTTCGGCGGCATGGGCTACATGGCCGAGTCGGAGGTCGAACGGCAGTACCGCGACATGCGAATCCTCGGGATCGGCGGCGGAACCACCGAAATCCTCACCGCACTGGCGGCCAAGACGCTGGGATATCAGTCGTGAGCCCAGCGAGTAGCGCAGCGGACCGCGCCTCCGCCCTGCCCTCGGCGCTCGACGTCAACGCCCCCGCCTACACCGAGGCCGCGGCCGCCATGACCGCCAAGCTCGCCGAACTCGACGCCGAACACGCCAAGGCGTTGGCCGGCGGCGGCGCGAAATACGTCGAGCGCCACCACGCCCGCGGCAAGCTGACCGCCCGCGAACGCATCGAACTGCTGCTCGACCCGGACGCCCCGTTCCTCGAGCTCAGCCCGCTGGCCGCCTGGGGCAGCGACTTCGCCGTCGGGGCCAGCGTGGTCACCGGCATCGGCGCGGTCAGCGGCGTCGAATGCCTGATCGTGGCGAACGACCCCACCGTCAAGGGTGGCACCAGCAACCCCTGGACGCTGCGCAAGATTCTGCGTGCCAACCAGATTGCCTTCGAGAACCGGCTGCCGGTGATCTCGCTCGTCGAATCCGGCGGCGCCGACCTGCCGACCCAGAAGGAAGTGTTCATCCCCGGCGGGCAGATGTTCCGCGACCTCACCCGCCTGTCGGCGGCGGGCATCCCGACCATCGCGCTGGTGTTCGGCAACTCCACGGCCGGCGGCGCCTACGTGCCCGGGATGAGCGACCACGTCGTGATGATCAAGGAGCGGTCCAAGGTCTTCCTGGCCGGACCACCGCTGGTCAAGATGGCCACCGGCGAGGAGTCCGACGACGAATCGCTGGGCGGCGCCGAGATGCATGCCCGCACGTCGGGTCTCGGCGACTACCTGGCCCACGACGAGCTCGACGCGCTGCGCATCGGCCGGCGCATCGTGGCCCGGCTGAACTGGCGTAAACAGGGTCCGGCGCCCGCGCCGGTCTCCGAACCCGTCCACGACGGCGAGGAACTGCTCGGCATCGTGCCCGCGGATCTGCGCATCCCGTTCGATCCGCGCGAGGTGATCGCCCGCATCGTCGACGGGTCGGAGTTCGACGAGTTCAAGGCGCTCTACGGCTCGTCGCTGGTGACCGGCTGGGCACGGCTGCACGGCTACCCGATCGGCATCCTCGCCAATGCGCGCGGCGTGCTGTTCAGCGAGGAGTCGCAGAAGGCCACCCAGTTCATCCAGCTCGCCAACCGGTCCAGCACGCCGTTGCTGTTCCTGCACAACACGACCGGATACATGGTCGGCAGGCAGTACGAGGAGGGCGGCATGATCAAACACGGCTCGATGATGATCAACGCCGTGTCCAATTCGACGGTGCCGCACCTGTCGCTGCTGATCGGCGCCTCGTACGGCGCCGGGCATTACGGCATGTGCGGGCGGGCCTACGATCCGCGATTCCTGTTCGCGTGGCCGAGCGCCAAGGCGGCGGTGATGGGCGGGACCCAGCTCGCCGGGGTCATCTCGATCGTCAGCCGCGCGGCCGCCGAGGCCCGCGGCCAGACCGTGGACGAGGATGCCGACGCCGCACTGCGGGCCGCCATCGAGGCGCAGATCGAAGCCGAGTCGCTGCCGATGTTCCTGTCGGGGCGGCTCTACGACGACGGGGTGATCGACCCCCGCGACACCCGCACCGTGCTGGGGATGTGCCTGTCCGCGATCGCCACCGGCCCGATCGAGGGGACGTCGAACTTCGGCGTCTTCCGGATGTGAGCGCCCACAGCGCGCCGAGACTACGGAAGATGACCGAAATCGGCCGGAAATCGTCAACAACCGTAGTGTCGGCGCAGAGGAGACGTCAGTGATCACCAGAGTCCTGGTCGCCAACCGCGGGGAGATCGCCCGCCGCGTCTTCGCCACCTGCCGCCGCCTCGGCATCGGCACCGTCGCCGTGTACACCGACCCCGACGCGAACGCCCCGCATGTCGCCGAGGCCGACGCCCGGGTGCGGCTGCAGGGCAACAGCGGCTACCTCGACGCCGCGCAGCTGATCGCGGCGGCACGGGCGGCAGGCGCCGACGCGGTCCATCCCGGCTACGGATTCCTTTCCGAGAACGCGGATTTCGCCGCGGCGGTGCTCGACGCCGGATTGACCTGGATCGGTCCGCCGGTCGCCGCCGTCTCGGCGATGGGCAGCAAGATCGAAGCCAAGAAGATGATGGCCGCGGCCGGGGTGCCGGTGCTCGACGAACTCGACCCCGAGACCGTCACCGCCGTTCAGCTGCCGGTGCTCGTGAAGGCCTCGGCCGGCGGCGGCGGACGCGGAATGCGGGTGGTGCGCGAGCTCGACGCGCTGGCCGGCGAGGTGGCCGCCGCGCAGCGCGAGGCGCAGTCCGCATTCGGCGACCCGACGGTGTTCTGCGAGCGCTATCTGGCCGCCGGGCACCACATCGAGGTGCAGGTGATGGCCGACGCGCACGGGACCGTCTGGGCCGTCGGCGAACGGGAGTGCTCGATCCAGCGCCGCCACCAGAAGGTGATCGAGGAGGCGCCCTCCCCGCTGGTGCAGCGGATCCCGGGGATGCGCGAGCGCCTGTTCGAGGCCGCGCGGCTGGCCGCCCAGGCGATCGGCTACACCGGTGCGGGCACCGTCGAGTTCATGGCGGACTCAGCGGGCGACTTCTTCTTCCTCGAGATGAACACCCGCCTGCAGGTCGAGCATCCGGTCACCGAGGCCACCACCGGTCTCGACCTCGTCGAGCTGCAGCTGCTCGTCGCCGACGGCGAGCGGCTCGACACCGAGCCGCCGCCGTCGCGCGGCCATTCGATCGAGGCGCGCCTGTACGCCGAGGATCCGGCCCGCAACTGGCAGCCGCAGGCCGGGACCGTGCAGCGGTTCGACGTGCCCACCGCGACAACGGAATTCGGCCCGCTGCAGCGGACCGGGGTGCGGGTGGACAGCGGTGTGGTCGACGGATCTCCTGTGTCGATCTTCTACGATCCGATGCTCGCCAAGGTCATCTCGTATGCGCCGACCCGCAGGCAGGCCGCAGGCATCCTGGCCGACGCGCTGGCCCGCACCCGACTGCACGGCGTCCGCACCAACCGCGACCTACTGGTCAACGTGCTGCGCCACCCGGCGTTCCTCGACGGCGCCACCGACACCGCGTTCTTCGACACCCACGGCCTGGCCGACCTGGCCGCGCCCGGCGGCGACGACCGCGCCACCGCACTGTCGATGGTTGCGGCCGCCTTCGCCGACGCCGCTCACAACCGCGCCACCGCACCGGTGTTCGCGGCCGCGCCCAGCGGATGGCGCAACCTGGCATCGGGCCACCAGAGCAGGCGGTACCGCGACGCCGCGGGCGACGAACACGAGGTGCGCTACCGCATCACCCGCACCGGCGTCGATGTGCCCGGGTACGACGATCTCGCACTGGTGTCGGCGGCCCCGGCGCGGGTGGTGCTGCGCACCGGCGGGGTCGAGCACGCCTTCGAGGTCGCGCGCCACGGCGGCGAGGTGTACGTGGATTCGCCGCTCGGCGCGGTCGCCCTCACCGTCGCCCCGCGCTTCCCCGACCCCGATTCCGCGGTCGCCCAGGGCTCGCTGATCGCGCCGATGCCCGGTGCGGTGGTGCGGGTGGGCGCCGCCGTCGGCGACACCGTGACCGCGGGTCAGCCGCTGGTGTGGTTGGAGGCCATGAAGATGGAGCACACCCTCGCCGCCCCCGGCGACGGAGTGCTCGCCGAACTCAATGTCGCACCGGGCCAACAGGTCGACGTCGGTGCGGTACTCGCCCGAGTGGATAGTCAAGGAGAGTCATGACAGGTTTCGTCGAGACCGAGGAACAGCAGGCGCTGCGCACGGCGGTGGCCGCGATGGCGGCCAACTACGGCCAGGACTACTACCTGGAGAAGGCGCGCGCCGGTGAGCACACCGACGAACTGTGGTCCGAGGCAGGAAAACTCGGCTTCATCGGGGTCAACCTGCCCGAGGAGTACGGCGGCGGCGGCGCAGGCATGTACGAGCTGGCGCTGGTGATGGAGGAGATGGCCGCCGCCGGGTCGGCCCTGCTGATGATGGTGGTCTCCCCCGCCATCAACGGCACCATCATCTCCAAGTACGGCACCGAGGAGCAGAAGCGGCGCTGGGTACCCGGCATCGCCGACGGTTCGATCACCATGGCGTTCGCGATCACCGAACCCGACGCCGGGTCGAACTCGCACAAGATCACCACCACCGCGCGCCGCGACGGCAGCGACTGGCTGCTGAGCGGCCAGAAGGTCTACATCTCCGGCGTCGACCAGGCGCAGGCGGTGCTCGTCGTCGGCCGCACCGAAGATCACAAAACCGGCAACCTGAAGCCGGCGCTGTTCATCGTCCCCACCGACACGCCCGGGCTGACGTGGACCAAGATCGACATGGAACTGATCAGTCCGGAGAACCAGTTCCAGGTGTTCCTCGACGATGTGCGGCTGCCGGCCGACGCGCTGGTCGGCTCGGAGGACGCCGCGATCGCCCAGCTGTTCGCCGGGCTCAACCCCGAACGCATCATGGGGGCCGCCAGCGCGGTGGGCATGGGCCGCTTCGCCATCGGCCGCGCCGTCGACTACGTCAAGACCCGGCAGGTGTGGAAGACCCCGATCGGCGCCCACCAGGGCCTGTCACATCCTCTGGCGCAGAACCATATCAAGATCGAGCTGGCGAAGCTCATGATGCAGAAGGCGGCGGCGCTGTACGACAGCGGCGACGACGCCGGGGCGGCCGAGGCGGCCAACATGGCCAAGTACGCCGCCGGCGAGGCCTCGGTGCGCGCCGTCGATCAGGCCGTGCAGTCCATGGGCGGCAACGGTCTGACCAAGGAGTACGGCGTGGCCGCGGCCGTGACCGCGTCGCGGCTGGCCCGCATTGCTCCGGTGAGCCGCGAGATGATCCTGAACTTCGTCGCTCAGACGTCGCTCGGCCTCCCCCGGTCCTACTGATGAGCGAGCTGGTCCGCTACGCCGTCGAGGGCAGCGTCGCCCGCCTGACGCTGGACTCGCCGCACAACCGCAACGCGCTGTCCACCGCGCTGGTCACCCAACTGCACGAGGGGTTGCGCGCCGCGGCGACCGACGCCACCGTGCGCACGGTCGTGCTCGACCACACCGGAGGCACGTTCTGCGCGGGCGCCGACCTGTCGGAGGCGGCCGGACGCGCACCCGCCGACCTCGCGGCCGACCGCGCCAGAGAACTGGCCGACACACTGCGCGCGATCCTCGAACTGCCGGTACCCGTGATCGCCGCGGTGGACGGGCACGTGCGGGCCGGCGGTCTCGGGCTGATCGGCGCCTGCGACATCGTGGTGGCCGGCGCGGGCAGCACGTTCGCACTCACCGAGGCGCGCATCGGCGTCGCGCCGTCGATCATCTCGCTGACTCTGCTGCCGAAGATGACGCCGCGCGCCGCGGGACGGTATTTCGTGACCGGCGAGAAGTTCGGCGCAGCCGAGGCGGAACGGATCGGATTGGTGACGGTGGCCACCGACGACGTGGCGGCGACGGTGGCGGCGCTGGGCGCGGAGATCGGCCGCGGATCGCCGCAGGGGCTCGCGGCGTCCAAGGCGCTGACCACCGCGGCGGTGCTCGCCGGATTCGACCGCGACGCCGAGGCGCTGACCGCACAATCGGTGACGCTGTTCGACTCGGCCGAGGCGCGCGAAGGCATGCTGGCTTTTCTGCAGAAGCGACCGCCGAACTGGGTGGGTTGACGCAGGTCGACGCCGTGCGGGCCGTCGCCGCCACCGCCGAGCAGACGGCGGCCCGCACGCCTCGGCGGGCGGCACCGAGGACCGATCGACCCCCGTTCAGGGCTGGTGTGTTCGAAATCGCAGCGATCGAAAGTGCCGCCGTACGTTACAAATCCGCGGCGGGGCCACCGGCGAAAGACCTGCTCGCGCCGATAACTTTCCGGTAACGCGGCGGTGAAGCCCGAGAAACTTCGACCGGCTAGCGGCTTCGCCCCACGTGCGGAGGGCACAGTTTAGCCAACACCCTTGCATGTGCCAGGCATCGTCGTAGGCTCGTCCTCGATGAGCACTCCTGCGACGCCGCGGAACGGGTCGAAGCGCGCTGCCGATACGGATCGGATTCAGATCGCGCAGTTGCTCACCGATGCCGCCGCCCAGGGCCGCCTCCAGATGACCGAGTACGAGGACCGCCTGACCAAGGCGTACGCGGCCCAGACCTACGAGGAACTCGCGCTGCTGAGCGCCGACCTGCCCGGGGCGATGACCACACCGCGCAACACCGGGCCGTGCCGCCCGGCGCCATCGACCATGCTGCTGGCCATCATGAGCGGGTTCGAGCGTCGCGGCCGCTGGAACGTCCCCCGCCGACTCACCGCCGTCGCACTCTTCGGCGGCGGCGTCGTCGACCTGCGCTACGCGGACTTCACCGCCCCCGAGGTGGAGATCCGGGCCTACTCGGTGTTCGGCGGGCAGACCATCCTGATCCCGCCGGAGGTGAACGCCGATCTGCGCGGCGTCGCGGTGATGGGCGCCTTCGACCACAGCGTGGCCGGCGACGGCACGCCCGGCGCGCCGTGTGTACGCATCCGCGGCCTGGCGTTGTGGGGCAGCGTGAAGGTCAAGCGCAAGAAGCGCAAGCACGCCACCACCGGCTGAGCGGCGGGCTCGGACTCCGTCTACGACGTCGCGGAATCAGACCGGTCGCCGGAGTCGTCAGCCGGCGCATCGTTCGCCTTGTCGTCGTCCGCGTCGTTCGCATCATCCTGGGCCCCGCCCGACGCTGCCCCGGTGAACCTCTTCACGGCGTCGTTGAGGCGGTCGGTGAACCGCTTCACCGGGGTCGACGACCGGGTGGTCGAGGTGTCGTCGTCGCTCTCCGGTTCGCGCGCGGACTCCTCGGTCCCGTCGTCGACGGAGGCCGACCGGTTGAGCCCTGGATCAGGCTGGTCGACGAGGGTCGGCACCAGCGGCAACGTGGCTGCCTCGTCGATCGGTTTGGTCACGAAGTTCGTCGGATCCGACAGGTCCGCCTCCGCGGTTGCGAGGCTCGCGCCGAACCCTTCACCGATCGACTCCGGCACCCCGCCCAGCGCGGTCAGCGACGACCCCGGTTGCATGGTTCGCGGCGTCCGAGGATCGACCGGGATCGCCTCGTCGCCCGGGACGCCCTTGCCGTCGGCATAACCCGCGTTGACCAATTCCGTCAGTGTCGGCTCCAGCGCGTCGGCGATGATGTCCCCGCCGGGCAGCAGCCGCAGCGGCCGCACGAGGGGTAGTCCGTCCGCCTCGAAGGTGACATAGGTGGTGGTGCTGCCGGGCAGATCTATGCGCTCGACGACATCGCCCTCGGAATCCAGGACGTAGTGGTAGTGATCGCCCTGAGGGTTCTTCGCTTCCTCGATGATGTAGTCCGGAACCTCGGCGGTCTGCTCGCCGCCATAGCCGTACACGTAGGCCATGAGGCTGTTGCCCAGCGCGAACGGGTTGAGCGGGTCGACCGGCGCGCTGGAGTTGATGTTGTACTCGTAGGCCACGTCCAGGATCGGCACGTTGAGATCGCTCGGCGTGGGCGCCGACGAGGTCAGCAGCAGCGGCGCGAACGGGGAGTAGGTCGTCCAGAATCCACCGCCACCGCGATTGGAATTGTTGTCGAGGATGACGAGCTCGACGTTCGACAGGTCGTCCTCATCCGCATTGTTCGCGAGGATTTCCAGCGCGGTCCCGGTCTGCCCGGCGCCCCAGCCGGACGCCGTCACGCCGGTCGGGTCGACGTCGTCCTCATGCGCACTGATCGCGTCGGCGATGCCCTGCGGGCCGAGGAAGAACGGGACCACCTCCTGCGGACCATAGACCTCGGTGTAATCGGTGCCGTAGTAGGTGGTGCCGGCGATGATCTGCGCCGTCGAGTTGGCGGGTGTGATCAGTGCGAGCAGGTCGACCGACGGCGCGACAGCCGTCGTCGCGCCCGTCAGTAATGCCGACGACAGGCTGGTGGCACCCAGCGCGGCCGCGGCGAGACCGCCCGGTGCCACCAGCCGCGCCACGGATGATCCCCGACGGCTGGTTGGGTCCAGAGCACGGTGCTTCGCCATCGATTCCCCTCAACAGATCGCGTGCGATCCGTCCGCGGCGAGCTCCCCTTCCTCACCCGGACGGCGTGAATGCAGCAAACCGTAGCGCAGATGAGACCGAGATCAACAGGTGCAAAAAGGGGCGAAAGATCAAGTCCGCGCGAAGTCAAACACCTACTGCCTACTGCAGCTAGTCAGTGGCATCGTCGGTGTCGCCGGCCGACCCGGCCGATTCATCCTTCGAGCCCGCGTCGCCCGGCGCGTCGGCCTTCTTCGACGGCGCGGTCGTCAGCCGGTCGATCGTGTTGCGGACGATGGTCCCGACACCCTCCGGTCGCCGCGAGGTGGTGGTCTGTCGGCTGTCCGGTTCGTCGTCACCCCCGGTGGTCGAGGCGGTCGGTTCCTCCGCCTGCTCCTCCTGCTCGAGCTCCCGGACCTGCTCGACCGCCTCGGACCGCTCGCCGGTCACGCGGTCGGATCGCTCGACCGTGGTGACGGTCGGCCTGCGGTTGTTGTCGGGGTCGGCGAGGTTGCGCAGGAAGGTCGCGGTCTCCCGCGGGGTCGGGAGCAATCCGGCCGGCCGGTAGACGTTGGGATCGGCGAGCGGATCGTTGTTCGGATAGCCGTAGTTGACGATGGCGGTCAGCGGGTCTTCGATCGCGTCGGCGAATCGGTTGCCGACCTCGCCGCCGTAGGTACGCAACGGCTGCAGCAACGGCAGGCCGTCGCGGCGATAACTGATGTATGTGGTCTCGCCGACGTGCTTGATGACGACGACCTTCCCCGACTCGAGGATGACGGTCGTGTCCTCACCGCTGTCGATCGAAACCTGGCACGCGGTACCGCATTCGGCGTCGGTCAGCTCGAGGTTGCCGTCGGCGTCGAGCGGCAGGTCGATGTCGTTCTGGTTGAGCCGGTTGTCGAAGTAGGTGGCCAGGGAATTCGCCATCGCCACGACGTTCAGCACGTACGCCGGGGTGTTGCCGTTGATGTCGTACTCGTAGCCGACGTCGACCACCTGACCGCCCGGCGCGGTCGGGGTGGGCACCGGGTTGACCCCGATGAGGCCGAAGACCGGGTAGCGGGTGCCGAACCCCCCGTTCGGGCGGGCCACGTTGTTGTCGAGTACGTACACCGCGTCGGTGGCCACCGGATCGTCGCCGCCGGTCGCCTCCAGGTAGGAGAGCAGCAGGCTCACGTTCGCCGCGCCCCAGCCGGACGACAGCACGACGTTGTCGTCGGCAGCGCCGTTGGCGGCCAGCGCGTCGTAGACGCCGAACGGGCCGGTCAGGAAGTTCACCGTGACCACGTCGCGGCCCGCGGCGAACTTCCCGCGGTAGAAGTCCTCGACGCCCGCGCCCGTGGGGTTGGTCGAGCTGCCCTCGACGATCAACGCCGACAGGTCGTACATCGTCGACGCCACGGTTTCGGGTGCGGTCACCGCGACGCCACCCGCAGCGGCGACCGAGGCCACCACGGCGGTGGTCAGCACCGCAGGCGCCGCCCGCCCCGCCCGGCGTTCGCGCGCCGACCGTCGCCCAGCCCGATGCTTTGCCATACCGTTCCCCTCGTGCACAGGTGCGGAGCCAAGGTACCGCACGAGAGGTGGCTCATCACCCCCGATTCCCCTCGGTCAGCAACTGCGGGCGATGGGCGGATACCCGGTTGCTACCGCCGGCGCCGGCGTGAGGTCAGGTAGTCGCCGACCACCGCGGCGCCCAGCCCGTCGAGGTCGGGGACCACGACGCGGCCCTGCACGCGCCGGGCCACCTGGTCGATGAAGCGGGCCAGGCCGGGGTCGCTGCCCAGCCGGAAGATCGTGACCTGCGCGCCCATTTGGGCCACCTCGTCGAACCCGCGCACGGTGTGGGCGATGGTCCGCGGGTGCGGCGGGTAATCAAAAAACACCTGCGTGCCGTCGCCGACCGACCCGAAGTCCTCCAGATGCGCGGTCGGCTCACCGTCGGTGACCACCAGCACGACCGGTTGCGCGTTCGGGTGGCGGCGCAGGTGGCGCGTCGCCAGCGCCAGTGCGTGATGCAGGTTGGTGCCCTGCTCGTACACCCCTTCCAGACCGGTGAGTTCGGCCGCGGTGACGGTGCGCGCGTACCGGCCGAACGCGATGATCTGCAGGGCGTCGGAGCGGAACCGGGTGCTCACCAGATGGTTGAGCGCCAGTGCCGTGCGTTTCATCGGCAGCCAGCGGTTCTCCATCACCATCGAGAACGACGTGTCCACCAGCAGCGCGACCGCCGCCTGGGTGCGGGTCTCGGTCTCGGAGATCTCGACGTCATCGACGGTGATGCGCAGCGGGCGTTCGACCGTGCCCGTACCGGCCTGGCGCAGCACCGCGTTGGTGAGCGTGCGGGTGACGTTCCAGGGTTCGGTGTCGCCGAACTGCCACGGCCGGGTGGCGCCGGTGAGTTCCCCGGCCGCCCCCGCGCGACGGGTTTCGCGTTCCCCGTGCCGGCCCGAGAGTTGTTGTGCCACATCGCGTAGTGCCGCCTGGCCGAGTTGGCGCATCGCCTTCGGCGACAGGCGCCACTTACCGTCCGACCCGCGGTCGAGGAACCCCTGGTTGACCAGCGCGCGCTCGAGTTCGGCCAGTGTCCTGGCGTCGACGGCGGCGTCGTCGCCGAGCTGGCGGGCCAGTGCGTCGAGGTCGACGTCGTCCATCGTCGCGCCCGCGTAGCTCTGCGACAGCTGTTCGGCGAGCTGTTCGAGTTCGCCGATGTCGGCCAGCGCCTGGGCGCCCTCTCCCATCCCCAGCGGGTTGTCCCCGGAGAACTGCGACGACCCCGTCCAGTCCTCCCCGGGCCGGGCCGCCTGCAGATGCGAGTCCAGCCGGTTGAGCGCGTTCATCAGCGACGGCGACCCGAACGCCTGCTGCGCCAACGCATCCAGTTCGGCGCGCTGATCGGGTGACAGGCTGTTGCGGAATCGCTGCGCGGCGGCGGCGCGCTGAGCCAGCGAGTCGAGCAGCTCCTCGACGTTGCGCGGGTTCTCCGGGAAGTACTCGCCGTGTTTGGCCATGAACTCGTCGAAGTCCTGCTGCGAGTCCTGCCCGTTGGCATGTTTGTCCAGCAGGTCGTTGAGGTCGTCGAGCATCTCGTTGACCCGCTGCCGGTCCTCGTCGGTGGCGTTCTCCAGCGCCTGCTTCATCCCGGCGAAGCGCTGGTCGAGCATCTCGCGGCCGAGCAGGTCGCGGATCTGCTCGTACTTCTCGCGTGCTTCGGGACTGCGCCACTGGTAGTCCGAGAGCTCCTGGACGGCCTTGGCCGGTGACGGCGACAGTGACTCGATCTGCATCTCGTTGAAGCGGGCGTCGTCGTCGAGCGCGCGGGCCAGTTCTTTACGCTCGGCGAGCACTGCCTCATCGAGCAGCTTCTTGATCTCGGCCAGCGTGCCGTCGAGGCTGTTGCGCGTCAACAGTTCCCGTCGCCGGCGGTTGACCTCGGCGGCCAGCCGATCCGCGCCGCGCATGTTCTTGGTGCCGCGGCGCAGCAGCTCGGACAGGGCCCGCCGCGGGGAGCTGCCCTCCATCACGTCCTCGCCGATCTGCTCGAGCGCTTCGCGCAGATCCACCGGCGGCGCAAGCGGATCCGGCCCGCCGGTGTAGCGGGAGTACCGCGACGACCGTCCGTGGCCCGGTTTAGCCATAGACGGTTTCGCCTTCGCCGGACACCTTGTCGATCCGCTTCGCCAGATACAAGGCCTCGAGCGCGAGTTCCACCGCGGCCGCGCGCTCACCGTCGGACTGCGCCCCGAGCCGGGTGGCGATCGCCTCGACCACGGGCAGATCCGGCAGGGCGGCCAGCACGTCCTTGGCCGACACCCGCTCCCCCGTGGTGACCGGCGACCCCTCCTCGACCGCCGCGACCAGCGGACCCACGTCGAGGCCGCCCAGCAGCCGCTGCGCGGTGTCGGCAGTGGCGCGGCGCAGCAGGTGTTCGAGCACCGCCTGTTCGCGACCCTCCTCCCCGGATTCGAACTCCAGCTTGCCGCGCAGCACGTCGATCACCGTGGCGAGGTCGCAGACACGCGCCACCGGATCCTGCTCGCCGAGGATCGTCGACCGGTGCCGCGCCGACGCCGCCACCGTCTCGGCCGCCGCGATCGCGAACCGCGCTGACACGCCGGATCGCTGGTCGACCGAATGGGATTCGCGCAGCAGCCGGGCGAAGCGGGCCAGCACCTGCAGCAGGTACTCGGGGACGTCGGCGGCCAGCTGCGCCTCCTGGGTGATGACGCCGACCTCGGCCTCGAGCCGCAGCGGGTAGTGGGTGCGGATCTCGGCGCCGAACCGGTCTTTGAGCGGGGTGATGATGCGGCCGCGGTTGGTGTAGTCCTCGGGGTTGGCGCTGGCTACAACAAGAACATCGAGCGGCAGTCGTAAGGTATATCCCCGTACCTGGATGTCGCGCTCCTCCATCACGTTGAGCATCGCCACCTGGATGCGCTCGGCGAGGTCGGGCAGCTCGTTGACCGCGACGATGCCGCGGTGGGCGCGCGGGATCAGTCCGTAGGCGATGGTCTCCGGGTCACCCAGGCTGCGGCCCTCGGCCACCTTGATCGGGTCGATGTCGCCGACCAGGTCGGCGACGCTGGTGTCGGGGGTGGCCAGCTTCTCGGTGTAGCGCTCGCTGCGGTGCCGCCACGACACCTTCAGATCGTCACCGGAATCGGCCGCTTTGCGGATCGACTCCGGAGTGATCGGGTCGTAGGGATGCTCACCGAGCTCCGACCCCTCGATCACCGGCGTCCACTCGTCGAGCAACCCCGTCAGCGCGCGCAGCAACCGGGTCTTACCCTGACCGCGCTCGCCGAGCAGCACGATGTCGTGTCCGGCGATCAACGCCCGCTCCAGCTGCGGGATCACGGTGTCCTCGAAGCCCAGGATGCCCGGCCACACGTCGCCGCCCTCGGCCAGCGCAGCCAGCAGGTTGTCGCGGATCTCTTCTTTGACACCACGCTGCCGGTGGCCGGAGGCGCGGAGCTCGCCGACGGTCCGCGGCAGATCTTGAGGTTGGGTCACGACTCCCACGCTACGACTGCCGCGCCGATGCGGCACCGCTTACCCCGAGAGCGAACGCGGGAATACGCCTGCGGAGCCGGGGCTGTGCGCGCCGACGGCCGGTAGTCTGCGGGCCATGCCGTTCGAAACCGGTCAGGTGTTCGCGGGTTACACCATCGTCCGGCTCGTCGGCACCGGCGGCATGGGTGAGGTCTACCTGGCGCAACATCCCCGGCTGCCGCGGCAGGATGCGCTCAAGGTGCTGCCGGCGTCGTACTCCGCGGACGCGGAATTCCGGCAGCGGTTCAGCCGGGAAGCCGATCTGGCCGCCACCCTGTGGCATCCGCACATCGTCGGCGTTCACGACCGCGGTGAGTACGACGGTCGGTTGTGGATCTCGATGGACTTCGTCGACGGCCACGACGCCGCCGGGCTGCTCGTCGACCGCTACCCCGCGGGCATGCCCGCCGCCGATGTGCTCGAGATCGTCACCGCGGTCGGCGA
This sequence comes from Mycobacterium sp. PS03-16, assembly GCF_004570325.1. Lineage (GTDB taxonomy): Bacteria > Actinomycetota > Actinomycetes > Mycobacteriales > Mycobacteriaceae > Mycobacterium. The sequence continues at coordinate 245,198 of NZ_SPQO01000002.1, forward strand.
TGCGCTGGACTACGCCCACCAGCGTCAGCTGCTGCACCGCGACGTGAAACCGGCCAACATCCTCATCACCGGACCCGACCGTGCCCGCCGCCGGATCCTGCTCGCCGACTTCGGCATCGCCCGCCATGCCGAGGACAACACCGGGCTCACGTCGACCAACATCGCGGTCGGGTCGATGAGCTACAGCGCGCCCGAACAGCTGATGGGTCACCCGATCGACGGCCGGGCCGACCAGTACTCGCTGGCCGCCACGGCCTACCGGTTGTTCACCGGGGCGCCGCCGTTCCCGCACAGCAATCCCGCGGTGATCATCAGCCACCACCTCAACACCCCGCCGCCGCGGCTCGGCGACACCCGGCCGGAGTTGGCCGTCTACGACGCGGCGATGGCGCGGGCGCTGGCCAAGGACGCGGCGTCCCGGTTCGACACCTGCCACGACTTCGCGGTCGCCCTGGCCCGGGCCTCCCACTCTGCCGCGGTGCCGGAACCGACGTTCACCGCTCCACCCGGTCCGCCGCCGGGCGTGTCCTATCCCGGCCCGCCCGTCTCCGCGCCGCCGGCGCAGGCGCCGAACGTCGCCCAGGGTCCGCCGGTGCTGGTCTCCCCGTGGGCGCCGGCCGGCGGCCCGCACCCCGGCGGTGCGTTCGGCCCGCCACCGGGTGCGCCGCCGCGGCGCTCCCGCAAGGGGTTGATCGTCGCCGCCGCCGTCATCGGGGTGGTGCTGCTGGTGGCCGGTGTCGTCACCGCGGTCACGCTCGGCGGTTCCGACGACGCGGACGGCCCGGCCGGCACGTCGACGTCGTCGTCCACCGCACGGGCCGACGCGGTCACCACCACGCGGCCCACCCGGACCGCGGCGCCGCCCACCCGCGCCGACGGGCGGGCGTACACCATCGCCGACTACATCCGCGACAACCGGATCGTCGAGGTCCCGATCAAGCGGGAGACCCCCGGCGCGCCGGCCGTCACGCTGCCGGTCCCGCCCGGCTGGGCCGACGCCGGCCCTCGCGCGCCGTCGTGGGCGTACTCGGCGATGCTGTTCGAGGGCCTGCCCGCCAACATTGACCCGCCGACGGTGATCACGCTGATGTCCAAGCTGACCGGTGACGTGAACGCCGCCGAGATCACCGAGTACGCGCCGAACGAGCTCCGCAACCTGCCCGGTTTCCAGGCCGGCGGCGGCCGCCCCGGCAAACTGTCCGGGTTCGACATGGTGCAGACCGACGGCACCTACGAACGCGACGGCCGGCGCCGCGCGATCTGGCAGAAGACGGTGCTGATCCCGGTGCCACAGGCCCTGTACGTCCTGCAGATCAACGCCGACGCGCTCGTCGAGCAGACGCCGTTGCTGACCGACGTCGGCGGGGTCGTCGACCGGCAGACCACGATCGGGCCGTGACCCGCCGCGCAAACGCCCTTGCGCGAATACGGTTGCGGTACCAAGCTGCTTTTTGCCGGGGTCGTCAATCGAGAGGGCCCGGCCTTCACCGGAGGGGAACTGTTGACCGGCGCATTGCGCGAATGGTGGCGCCAGCCTGACCACTACTACTGGCTGACGGCGTACCTGGCCGCCCGCGGCGCCCAGCGCAACATCTGCCGGGTGACGGCCGGATCGCTGTTCGGGTTCGCCGTGGTGTTGCTGGTGTCGCTGGCCAGCCCCGCGGGTCCGGCCGGGCCGACCGGGCAGATCGTGGCGGTCGCGATCGCGGTCGCGCTGCTCGCGATGGCGGCGGGCTGGCTGCGGGAAGGCTGGCCGACGCAACGGCAGTCGGCCGGTTTCGTGGTGCTGGCCTCGCTGTGTGTGAGCGCGTCCTGTCTGATCCAGGCCGAACCGTTCAACGGCATGTTCGGCGCCACCACGTTCGCGGTGCTGTCCGGCTACATCGCGTTCTTCCACACCCCGCGGCTGATGGCATTCAACTTCGCGGTCGCGCTGGGGACCGCAACGGTGCTGGCGGTGCGCCTGGCGCTCGACAGCGACCCCGCGCTGGCGGTGTCGACGCTGGTGTTCCTCACGGTCGTGAACTTCGCGACCCCGGCCACCTGCCAGGCCCTGGTGCATCTGCTGGGCATCAACGTGCTCAACGCCGACATCGACCCGGTGACCGGGCTCTACAACCGGGAGGCGTTCGACCGGGCGGTGGCGGCGTTCATCGCCTCCCGCAACCGCGACGACGACCGGTTCTTCGTCATCGTGGTGGTCGACCTCGACAACTTCGCGCTGCTCACCCAGACCAAGGGCCGCCAGGCGGGTGACCGGGCCCGCGTCGCCGCGGCACAGACGCTGCGCGAGACCACCCGGCAGAGCGCGGTGATCGCCCACCTGCCGGGGTCGGAGTTCCTGATCGCCGACAGTTTCCCGACCACCGACAGTTCACCGCTGGTGGAGCGGGTCCGCAGCGCGATCCGCACCACGCCCCCGCGCACGTCGGCGAGCATCGGTGTGGTCAGCACCCCGATGCACGGGCTGGTGCAGCGGCCGCCCTACGAGACCCTCGACGAACTGCTCGAGATCGCCCGCGGCGCGGCGCAGGTGGCGCGGCGGGCGGGTGGTAATCAGGCCCACCACGTCCGGTGTCCGCCGCTGCGCACGCTCGAGGACGACGAGCCGCCGCTGTAGCGACGCCGAGACCGCGGTCAGTGCGCGAAGTGCCGGGCGCCGGTGAGGTAGAGCGTCACGCCGGCCTTGGCGGCGGCCTCGGTGACCAGTTCGTCGCGCATCGAGCCACCCGGATGCACCACGGCCTTCACGCCCGCGTCGGTCAATGTCTCGAGCCCGTCCGGGAACGGGAAGAACGCGTCCGACGCCGCGACCGCGCCCCGCACCCGGTCCCCGGCCCGTTGCACCGCCAGCCGGGCCGCGTCGACGCGGTTGACCTGCCCCATCCCGACGCCGACCGTGGCGCCGTCGGCGACCACCACGATCGCGTTGGACTTCACCGCGCGGCAGGTTCGCCAGGCGAACGCCAGGTCGGTCAGTGTCGCGGCGTCGGCCGGCTCGCCGGTGGCCAGCGTCCAGGTGTTCGGGTCGTCGCCGGCCGCGTCGAGGGCGTCGCGCTCCTGCAGCAGCAGCCCCCCGCTGATCGGCCGCATCTCGGTGCCCGTCGACATCGGTTCGGAGGCCACCAGGATCCGGATGTTCTTCTTGCGGGACAGGATCTCCACGGTGCCGGGCTCGTAGGCCGGCGCGATGATCACCTCGGTGAAGATGTCGGCGACGGTCTCGGCCATCTCGACGCTGACCGCGGTGTTGGTCGCGATCACCCCGCCGAACGCCGAGAGCGGATCGCATTCGTGGGCCTTGCGGTGCGCGTCGGCCACCGACGTCGACGAGATCGCGATCCCACACGGGTTGGCGTGCTTGATGATCGCCACGCAGATCTGCTCGTGGTCGAAGGCGGCACGCCACGCGGCGTCGGCGTCGGTGTAGTTGTTGTAGGACATCTCCTTGCCGTGCAGCTGCTCGGCCTGGGCCAGGCCGGGCCACGCGGCGTCGTCGCGGTACAGCGCGGCCTGCTGATGCGGGTTCTCGCCGTAGCGCAGGACCGCCGCGCGCCGCCAGGTGCCGCCCACCCAGGCGGGCAGGTGCTGCGCGGGTTCCTCCGGGGCCAGCGTCGACCCCATCCAGGTGGCCACCGCGACGTCGTACTCCGCGGTGTGCCGGAACGCCAACGACGCCAAGATCTTCCGCTCCGCGAGGGTGAAGCCGCCGGAGCGGACCGCGGCCAGCACCCCGTCGTATCCGCGCGGTTCGACGACGACGGCGACGCTCGGGTGGTTCTTGGCCGCCGCGCGCACCATCGACGGGCCGCCGATGTCGATCTGCTCGACGCACTCGTCCTCCGACGCGCCGGACGCGACGGTCTCGCTGAACGGGTACAGGTTGACGACCACGAGGTCGAACGCCTCGACGCCGAGATCCTGCAGTGCCGCAACGTGTTCGGGCTTGCGCAGGTCGGCGAGCAACCCGGCGTGCACGTGCGGGTGCAGGGTCTTGACCCGGCCGTCGAGCACCTCCGGGAAGCCGGTGACGTCCTCGACCGGGGTGACGGGGACACCCGCACCGGCGATGGTCTTGGCGGTCGAGCCGGTGGACACGATCGCGACGCCGGCGTCGTGCAGTCCGCGCGCCAGCTCGGTCAGGCCGGTCTTGTCATAGACGCTGATCAGGGCGCGGCGAATCGGCTTCTTCGTCGGTGAATGCCCTTCGGCTGTGCTCATCCTATGGTCGCCTTTCGTCCGGTCCAGGTCACGCCGCGGGTCGCCACCGCGGCCAGGACTTCCACCAGCAGTCGCCGTTCGACCACCTTGATCCGCTCGTGCAGCGTTGCCTCGTCGTCGTCGTCGGCCACCGCGACGGCCTCCTGGGCCAGGATCGGCCCGGTGTCCATCCCCGCGTCGACCAGGTGCACCGTGCAGCCGGTGACCCGCACGCCGTAGGCCAGGGAGTCGGGGACGGCGTGCGCACCGGGGAACGCCGGGAGCAGCGCCGGGTGGGTGTTGACGACCCGGCCGGGGAACCGCGAGAGAAATTGCGGGCCAAGAATCTTCATGAATCCGGCCGAGACGACGAGGTCGGGTTCGACGGCGGCGGTCGCGGCGGTCATCGCCGCGTCCCATGCCGCCCGGTCCGGGTGGTCGCCCAGACGCACGGTGTAGCCGGGCACGCCGGCGGCGGCGGCGATGTCGAGTGCTGCGCAGGGTCGGTCGGTGCCGACGGCCACCACGCGCGCCGGGTAGTCGCCGACGGCGGCGTCGAGCAGCGAGGCGAGCAACGATCCGGTCCCGGAGGCCAGGACGGCCAGCCGCGCAGGTGCGCTGGGGGGCACACGTAGCGGTTCCGGCACGCGCAGCAGCCTAGTCGGCGGAGCGGCGTGGCCGGTCGCCGGTGTCGTCGTCGGTGAGGAAGTGTTCCTCGGGGTCGGGGCCGGGGTCGGCGAGCCCCGGATCCGGGACCGCCGCGGTGCGGGGTGCGGCCGGCCCGGGCGTCGGTTCCGGGTCGGGATCCGGCACGAGTTCCGGCTCCGGGGGCGTGTCGACGATCGGCCCGGTCGCCGCGTCCGTATCCGTGATCGGGCCGGTGTCATCGTCCGGCCCTGAGTTCGGGTCCGGGTCGGATTCTGGTTCGGGGTCGGCGACGCGGACCCGGCGGGGCCGGCGGGTGATGCCGCCCGTCATCGCGACGGTGAGCCCGCCGATCGCGGTGAACCACAGGAACACCGCGGGCCCGAACGTGGTCTGGTCGACGCCGACGTCGCCGAAGTTGCCCAGCCGCCCACCGCCGGCGTAGCCGAGCAGCGCCATGGTGACCGCCGCCAGCCCCGCCGCGGTCAGCAGCTTGGCGGCCGCCACCGGGAGCGGCGCCGGCCGGCGCGCGACCTGCTGCCCGACCGCGACCGCCGACGCGGCGCCCACGATGAGCAGCGCCACCCACACCGGGCCCAGCGGCGGCGTCGGGACGGCGGCCAGGACGGGCACCGCGGGCACGTCGCCGCCGAGCACCGTGAACGAACTGAACGTCGCGAGCCCGATGTGCGAGCTCGATCCCACGGCGACCGCCGCAGCCCCGACCACCACGTTGGGGAGGTAGAGCAGCGACAGCACCGTGAGGCTGAACTGGCCGAACACCGAGTCGGTGATCGCGAACAGCTCGTGCATGGTCGACCAGTGCACGATCAACGACACGGCCGTCACCAGCCCGCACAGCCCGGCCAGCGCGAGCACACCGGCCGCGGCCGCCCGCACCGCCTCGGGCAGCCAGTTCGGCAGCGGCGAGGACGCCACCGTCCGCCGGCCGACCCGCGACGCCACACCGAGGAACGCGCCGATGGCGTGGACGGCGAGTACCCCGCCGAATGCCCGCAGCGCCGACGGGGTCTGCAGTTCGGTCAGCACCGACGCCGCATCGTGGATGACCGCCAGCGCGATCGCCGCGATCAGCAGCGGACCGCCCAGCGCCGACGCGACGACCCAGCGGGTGACGAACCACGATCCGTACGGTGACGTCGCCGCGGCGGTCGTGCGCGCGGTGCCCCACACCATCGCCAACACCGGCATCAGCGGCATGACGCCGAGCTCACGCCCGCCGATCGACACCGGTACCTGGTGCACACCGAGCCACATGCTGGCGATCGCGCCGAACGCCCCCGTCATGTCGCTGTTCGCAATGAGCAGCTGCAGCAGCGTCACCGCCGCGATGACGACGAGCGCCACGACGGACGGCCCGAACGCGACCCGCAGCAGCTCACGCGCTTGGCGTGGGCCGACGGGCCGGGGGGTTCCTCCCCCGGCGGGGCGCTTGTCCACGTACGGGGCCGTTGGTCGCGCAGGCCGGCGTGCGCGCCGGTCACGCACGCGCGGTCAGCTTATGAGGAGGTCGGGCCGGACTGCTGCGACGACTGCGGCTGCTGCGGCGCCGTCGACTGCCCACTGCCGGACTGGGCCTGCTGCTGCGGCTGGCCGTACGTCGGGAAGCCGGTGGGAGGGGTCGGCGGACCGCTCTGCTGCCCACCACCGGAGAAACCGCCGGTCGACGGGCCGCTGCCACCGGGGTAGCCGCCGTACTGCGTGGGGTAGCCGGGCCGCTGCTGCGGGACCTGCTGGGGCGGGCCCTGGTGGCCACCGTGGTGCTGGGCCTGGTGCTGACCGCTGTGCGGCTGACCGTAGTACCCGCCGGGTGCGCCGTACTGGCCGTACTGCTGCTGCTGGTCGTACTTGGGTCGCGGGGTCGGCGGGGTCAGCACGCCGGTGTCGTAGAGCAGCGCGGCCACCGAGGTGCCGGCCTGCAGCAGCGACACCACGATCAGCACGTAGAGCGCCCAGCCGATCGACGCCTCCTCGGGCTTGTTGACCAGCTCGGCGATGATCAGCAGGAACGCCAGGACCGACAGCACCGCGGACACCGCGATGAAGCCCTTGTTCTTCACGAGCAGGCTGGCGCCGGCGAGCAGACCCGCGAGCAGCGCGGAGATGACCGCCAGCCCGATGCCCAGCGTGGAACCGCTGACGGTGCCGCCCTGACCGAAGATGTCACCGGCGTTGACCTCGAAGATCGGCCCGAAGTTGAGCAGGTAGACGAGCAGGCCCAGCACGGCGGCCGCCATCAGCAGGTAGCCGGGCAGCTTGCTCGGGCCGTCGGCCGTGGGGGTCTCGGCCAGCTTGCCGAAATTCTGCGTGGGCGCCGAGAACTGGGTGGTCGGCTGATTGGCCGGTGGATATCCGGGGTTACCGGGCGAGTAGGTCATGACCTCTCCTGTGTTGATCGGGCGTCGGACGTGGGCAACACGTGCGCTGAACACGGACCACCTGAGCAATTCGATCTCCCACGCTAGCGCACGCCCCGTCACCCCCGGCGCACCACGGGGCTCCGGGCGACGCCGGAACGTGTGCTTGCCCTATCCACTAGAACACGTTCTAATTCGTGACATGGACTACGGGCTCGTACTGTTCACCAGCGACCGGGGCATCACACCGGCGAAAGCCGCGACGCTCGCCGACGATCACGGCTTCCGCACCTTCTACGTGCCCGAGCACACACACATCCCGATCAAGCGGGAGGCGGCCCACCCGACCACCGGCGACGAATCGCTGCCCGACGACCGCTACATGCGCACGCTGGACCCGTGGGTGTCGCTGGGCACGGCGTGCGCGGTGACGTCGCGCGTGCGGCTGTCGACGGCGGTGGCGCTGCCGGTCGAGCACGACCCGATCACGCTGGCGAAGTCGATCGCCACGCTGGACCACCTCTCGGGCGGGCGGGTCTCGCTCGGCGTCGGGTTCGGGTGGAACACCGACGAACTGGCCGACCACAAGGTTCCGCCCGGGCGGCGCCGCACGATGCTGCGCGAATACCTGGAGGCGATGCGGGCGCTGTGGACGCAGGAGGAGGCGTCCTACGAGGGCGAATTCGTGAACTTCGGGCCCAGCTGGGCGTGGCCCAAACCGGTGCAGTCCCACATCCCCGTGCTCGTCGGCGCGGCGGGCACCGAGAAGAACTTCAAGTGGATCGCCCGGTCGGCGGACGGCTGGATCACCACGCCGCGCGATTTCGACATCGACGCGCCGGTCAAGCTGCTGCAGGACACCTGGGCGGCGGCCGGCCGCGACGGCGCCCCGCAGATCGTCGCGCTGGACTTCAAGCCGGACCCGGACAAGCTGGCGCGCTGGCGCGACCTGGGCGTCACCGAGGTGCTGTTCGGGTTGCCGGACAAATCCGAGGCGGACGTCGCGGCGTATGTCGAGCGGCTGGCCGGCAAGCTCTCCGCCCTGGTCTGACCTTCTCTGCGCGAGCAGACACAAAAGGGCCCTGAATCGACTGTTTCAGGGCACTTTTGCGTCTGCTCGGCCGGAAATCTGAGCGGACTCAGGCCAGCGTCGCGTGGTTGGCCTTGTCGCCGGCGCGCACGACGATGCGCGCGCCGAGCGGGTCGCCGTCGCTCATCAGCGCGACGAGCTCCTCGTCCTCCGACGTCGCCATGAACCGCTCGCCGGCCGGCGTGCGGCCCACGATGATGCCGGTGCGCACCGGCCAGTCGTAGCGCACCGAGTAGGTCTCGATCGTGCCGATCCCGTCCGGCCTCTCGGTCACCGGCACGGTCGGCAGGGCGGCCACCTCCGCGTTGAGCGCCGCGCTGTTGTCGGCCCGCCACTCGACCGGCAGCGTCGAGTACACCCCGGTCGAGTACTTGCTGATGGTGCCGCCGTTGGCGCCGACGAAGCCGAACCGTCCCGGCCGGTCCCGCAGTTGCGCGACGGTCTCGGCGATGGCGTGCAGCGAGTAGCTGTTGCCCGGACCGCCGAAGTACGGCAACCCGCCGGTGACCGTCAGCCCGCGCGGGTCGTCGCCGTCGAGGCCGAGGGCCTCGCAGATGACGAAGACGGGGAACGGGAAGCAGCTGTAGAGGTCGAACGTCGCGATGTCGTCGGCGCCGATCTGCGCCACCCGCAGCGCTTCGCGCGCCGAGCGCACCGCCGCGGGGCTGGCGCTCAGGTCGACCCGGTCGAGCAGGGGCTGTTCGGTCAGGTCCGCGTGCCCGTGGACGTACACCCACTTCTCCTCGGGCACGCCGAGGCGGCGCGCCGCGGCCACACTCATCATGACCACCGCGGCGCCCTGGTTGACCTGGTCGCGCGCCACCAGCAGGCGCGGGTACGGATCGCAGATCATCCGGTTGTCGTCGGTGACCGTGACGATCTCATCGACGGAGCGTTCCACCGGTGACGACGAGAACGGGTTCTTCGCAGCCACTTTGGACATCGGCGCGAACAGCTCGGCCATCGTGCGGCGGTAGTCGGCCACGCTCATGCCCAGCCGGGCCCGCCGGGCGTTGTCGAGCAGGCCGTACTGGACGGCGGCGCCGGTCAACCCGTGATTGGCGGTGTACTCGGTGAAGTACTGGTGGATCTGGTGGCCGCGGTCCTCGAGCTGGCCGTCGACGTGTTCGGTGAAATCCGGCTTGTCGTCCCGGTCGGCGAAGTACCTATGGGTCGACCCCGGTTCGGATCCGATGATCATCGCGACGTCGATCTCGCCGGCGGCGATGCCGTTGCCCGCCTCGGTGACGAGCTTCTGCGGGCTCTGGCCGCCGACCGGTTCGAGCACCACCCGCGCCGGGTCCGCACCCACCCGGCGCATCACCGAACGCGGGTAGTTGTTGGACTTGCCCAGCGTCGCCGGCATGGGGCCGGAGATCTCGAACTGCCGCAGGCCGAACACCACGTCGACCGCCTCGGCGATCGTGTCGGCGGGGGCGCCGGTGTCATCGAGGGCCGCGCGGACCGCGGCGGTGGCGAGGTCGACCGCCGACATGCCCCGGTAGTCGGGGTCGTCGATGCGCTCGGTGAACTGTCCGACGCCGACGAGCACCGGCGTGCGCGGATCGACCGCCATGACAAACCTCCCGACAGGTGTTAATTCGCCAGGCTAATCGAACCGGCCCGCAACGCGAAACTGCGGCCAGATCGCGAACCCCGCCGGATTCGCGATCTGACCGCAGTCTCGGTGCAGTGCTCAGGCGTTCTGCAGGATCTCCCGGGCCAGCGCGGCGGTCTCGGACGGCGTCTTGCCGACCTTCACGCCTGCGGCCTCGAGGGCCTCCTTCTTCGCCGAGGCGGTGCCCGACGAGCCGGACACGATCGCGCCCGCGTGGCCCATGGTCTTGCCCTCCGGCGCGGTGAAGCCCGCGACGTAGCCGACGACCGGCTTGCTCACGTTGGCCTTGATGTAGTCGGCCGCGCGCTCCTCGGCGTCACCGCCGATCTCGCCGATCATCACGATGATCTTGGTCTCGGGATCCTTCTCGAACGCCTCGATGGCGTCGATGTGGGTGGTGCCGATGACCGGGTCACCGCCGATGCCGATGGCGGTCGAGAAGCCGAGATCGCGCAGCTCGTACATCATCTGGTAAGTCAGCGTGCCCGACTTCGACACCAGGCCGATCGGACCCTTGCCGGTGATGTTGTTCGGCGTGATGCCGACCAGCGACTCACCGGGGGTGATGATGCCGGGGCAGTTCGGCCCGATGATCCGGGTCTTTTCGCCCTTCTCGACGTTATAGGCCCACGCGTAGGCGGTGTCCTGCACCGGGATGCCCTCGGTGATGACGACCAGCAGCGGGATCTCGGCGTCGATGGCCTCGATGATCGCGTCCTTGGCGAACTTCGGCGGCACGAAGGCGATCGACACGTCGGCGCCGGTCTCCTTCATCGCCTCGGCGACACTGCCGAACACCGGCAACTCGACCTCGTTGCCGTCTTTGTCCTCGTGCGTCACGGTCGTGCCGGCCTTACGGGCATTCACGCCGCCCACGATCTGGGTGCCGGCCTTGAGCATCAGCTTGGTGTGCTTGGTGCCCTCGCCGCCGGTGATGCCCTGGACGATGACCTTGGAGTCTTTGTTCAGAAAGATCGACATTCTTCGCGTCCCTTACTTCGCGGCCAGCTCGGCGGCCTTGTCGGCGCCTTCGTCCATGGTCTGGGCGAGCACCACCAGCGGGTGGTTGGCGTCGGCGAGGATCTTGCGGCCCTCGTCGACACGGTTGCCGTCGAGGCGCACGACGAGTGGCTTGTTGGCCTCCTCGCCGAGGATCTCGAGCGCCTTGACGATGCCGTTGGCGACCGCGTCGCACGCGGTGATGCCGCCGAACACGTTGACGAACACGCTCTTGACCTGCTGGTCGCCCAGGATCACGTCGAGCCCGTTGGCCATCACCTCGGCCGAGGCGCCGCCGCCGATGTCGAGGAAGTTGGCCGGCTTCACGCCGCCGTGCTTCTCACCGGCGTAGGCGACCACGTCGAGCGTCGACATGACCAGGCCCGCACCGTTGCCGATGATGCCGACCTGCCCGTCGAGCTTGACGTAGTTGAGGTCGTTCTCCTTGGCCTTGAGCTCCAGCGGATCGGTGGCGTCCTTGTCCTCGAACTCCGCGTGTCCTTCCTGACGGAAGTCCGCGTTGGCGTCCAGGGTGACCTTGCCGTCCAGCGCCAGGATCTGATCGTCGGGGGTACGCACCAGCGGGTTGACCTCGACCAGCGTGGCGTCCTCCTTGACGAAGACCTCCCACAGCTTGGCGATGGTCACCGCGGCGGCGTCGAGCACCTCGGCGGGCAGGTGGCCCTTCTCGGCGATCTCGCGGGCGAAGGCCTCGTCGACACCCTTGACCGCGTCGACGGGGACGCGGGCGAGGCGCTCGGGCTTGGTGGCCGCGACCTCTTCGATCTCCATACCGCCCTCGACCGAACACATCGCGAGGTAGGTGCGGTTCGCCCGGTCCAGCAGGAACGAGATGTAGTACTCCTCGGCGATGTCGCTCGCCTCGGACACCAGCAGCTTCTTGACGACGTGGCCCTTGATGTCGAGGCCCAGGATGTTCTGCGCGTGGGTGAACGCGTCGTCGGCGGTGGCCGCGTACTTCACGCCGCCGGCCTTACCGCGGCCGCCGGTCTTCACCTGCGCCTTGACCATCACCGGCTTGCCGATCTCCTCGGCGATCGCCTTGGCATCCTCGGCGGTGTCGGTCACCCGGCCAGGCGTGGTCGGGACGTTGTGCTTGGCGAACAGCTCTTTCGCCTGGTACTCGAAAAGGTCCATTGACTCACTGTCTGTCTGTTATCGATCCCCGGTCGCTGAGCCCCGGCCCGCGGGCCGTGACGGTCGCTCGCACCTGGCGCCCGATGGGCTCGCAGGAACTGTATCCACAACCCCGTCCGACCTCGGCACCGCCTGCCGGTCATGTGGTAGATCTCACCGCACCCCAAGCGTGATACAGCTCACAATATCGGCCGGAATACCCGCACGGGTTGCCACCAACATTGGGATTTGGTTAACGTGCCATCTGGTCTCGACAGGTCACGTTCTGATTACGACGAAGGACTCTTCAGGTTGGCAGCGCATCGTTCGTCCCGGTCCCCTCAGGGAGCGTCGACGAACGCACGCCCGCGGCAGACGCCCGTCGCACCGCCGGAGACCGCCGCGGAGATCACCGACATCATCCCGTTCAACGAATTCGGGGATCTCGGAGATCTGGCCGGCGACTTGGGTTTTCGTGACAACTCGACGTTCGACCGTGAGGCGCAGGTCATCGGTGCGCCGGAGCTCGACGACCTTCACGACACCGACGACCTGATCCCGCTGCGGCTGGCCGTCCCCGCGCAATTCCGCGCCGACGGTGACGCCACCCGCGGCGCGGGCACCCCGTCGGCCGCGTCGCGCGGCGCCCGCGCGTCGCGCGCGTACCGCGACAGCAACACCGATGTGAGCGACGGCACAGCCGCCACCGACATCATCAACATCGGCTCCCGCCGTGCCGCGCACCGCAAGGACGCCGAGGGGCCGATCAAGAGCAGGCTGGTCATCGCCGCCATGGCCGCGGGCGCCACCGCCGCCGGTGCGTACTCGATGACCCAGAACTCCGCCCCGGCCAACGCGGACACCGTGCTCGCTTCCGGCGAGACCGTGGTCGAGGGCGCGTCGATCACCGGTTCGGTCGACGGCATGCAGATCGTCTCGGTGGCCTCCACCACGAACTCCGCGGTGCACGCCGAGGAGATCACCAAGGCCGCCGCCTTCGCCCAGGAACGCGCCGAACGCGAGGCCCGCCAGCTGCGCCCGCTGTTCGTGATGCCCACCAAGGGTGTGTGGACGTCGGGCTTCGGTTACCGCTGGGGCGTGCTGCACGCCGGTATCGACATCGCCGGCCCGATCGGCACCCCGATCCTGGCCGCCTCCGACGGCGTCGTCATCGACGTCGGCCCGACCGCCGGCTACGGCGCCTGGGTCAAGCTGCGCCACGCCGACGGCACCGTCACGCTCTACGGCCACCTCAACACCTGGTCGGTCAGCGTCGGTGAGCGCGTCATGGCCGGTGACCAGATCGCCACGATGGGCAACCGCGGCAACTCGACCGGTCCGCATCTGCACTTCGAGGTCCTGCAAGACGGTGCGAACCGCATCGATCCCGCCGGATGGCTGGCCCAGCGTGGCATCAGCGTCGGCGGCTATGTTGGCTGAGTGAGCGCAGCCGACTCGACTGGTCACCCAGACGATCCCGCCACCACCGACGAACCCAGGACAGGCATCATCCGCCGGCACCCGACCGGTGAGCTTCCCGTCGCGTCCGACGAGCCCAAGACCGGCATCATCCGCCGCCATCCCACCGGCGGCCTGCCGACCGGCACCGAACCGCCGACCAGCTACATCGAGCCGCCCGCCGCGGACGGCCCCCAGACGTCGTACATCCCCCGGCCCCGGCCGGTCGAGATCCCGCCCACCGCGGCGGAGGCCGATCCGCGCACCGCGGTGGCCGCCGCGGCGCTGAGCATCCTGTCCGGCTGGAGCACCGGCGTCATCGCCACCGACCTGATCACCGGGTGGTGGAGCACCGACCGGCTGTTCTGCGTGGCGATCGGATTCCTCGCCGCGATCTCCGCGGCCGCGACCATCGGCGGGCTGATCGCGCTGCTGCTGCGCCGGCGCATGGGCCGGCTGCTGATCGTCGTCGGCTGCGTCATCGGGCTGCTCATCTTCGGCAGCCTGTTCCTCGCCGGGGCGAAGTTCCCGCCGATCGTCTACGCGATCCCCGTGCTGCCGCTGGCCGCCATCGCCACCACGCTGCTGCCGTCCACCGGGCGCTGGAGCCGCGAGGACTAGAGCTTCTGGATCGGCGCGTGGTTGTGCATCAGCTTGACCCGTCCCGAACTGCCGAAGTCGATCAGCGACATCGCCGACTCACCGACGCCGGAGACCTCCTCGACGCGGCCCAATCCGTACTTGTCGTGCGTGACGCGATCGCCCGGCTCCAGCACGACCAGCGCGCGTTTCCCGGCGCCCGGACGCATCGGTGACGGGCGCGGGGTGCCGAAGCGTCCGGCACCGCTCACCGGCGCGCTGAACGACGACGGCGCGGGGTCGGTGCGGCGCCAGTCGATGAGCTCCTGCGGGATCTCGCGCAGGAACCGCGACTCCGGGTTGAGCATCGGCTGACCCCACGACGAGCGCACCTTGGCCCGGCTGAGGTAGAGCCGCTGGCGCGCGCGGGTGATGCCGACGTAGGCCAGCCGGCGCTCCTCGGAGAGCTCGGTCGGGTCGCCGAGTGCCCGCATGTGCGGGAACATGCCGTCCTCCCAGCCGGTGACGAAGACGACCGGGAACTCCAGTCCCTTGGCGGTGTGCAGGGTCATCATCGTGACCACGCCGGCGCCGTGTTCGGGCAGTTCGTCGGCGTCGGCCACCAGCGACACCCGCTCGAGGAACTGGGCGAGCACACCGGTGTCGGGCACGTCCTCGTCGGCCGGTTCGTCGAGCTCCTCGGCCAGCGCGGCGGCGTTCGCCCGGTCGATGCTGAATTCGTGTGCGACGCTGACCAACTCGTTGAGGTTGTCGAGGCGGGCCAGGTCCTGCGGATCGCTGGAGGCCTCGAGCTCGGCGCGGTAGCCGGTGCGTTCCAGCACCGCCTCCACCAGATCACCCAGCTCGTCGTCGAGGCGGCCGCGCAGCTCGTCGAGCATCTGCACGAAACTCGCGATGCACTTCTCCGACCGGGTGTTGAGCATCGGCACCTTGCCCTCGGCGGCGGCCTGCAGGGCGTCGTTGAAACTCGCTCCGGTGTTCTCGGCGTACACCGCGACGCACGCCTCGGCGCGGTCCCCGATGCCGCGCCGCGGGGTGTTGAGGATGCGCCGCATGCTCACCGAATCGCCCGGGTTGTCCAGCACGCGCAGGTAGGCGACGATGTCGCGGATCTCCCGGCGCTCGTAGAACCGCACACCGCCGACGACCTTGTACGGGATGCCTGCGCGGATGAACACCTCCTCCAGCGCGCGGGAGCTGTTGTTGGTGCGATAGAACACCGCGACATCGTTATAGGAGATGCCGCCGCGGTCGGCCAGCGCGTCGATCTCCTGCGCGACGAAGCGGGCCTCGTCGTGCTCGTTGTCGGCGACGTAGCCGACGATCAGCTCACCCTGACCGGAGTCGGTCCACAGCCGCTTCTCCCGCCGGCCGGCGTTGCGCGCGATGACCGAGTTCGCGGCGTTGAGGATGGTCTGGGTGGAGCGGTAGTTCTGCTCCAACAGGATCGTGGTGGCGTCCGGGTAGTCGCGCTCGAAGTCCTCGATGTTGCGGATCGTCGCGCCGCGGAACGCGTAGATCGACTGGTCGGCGTCGCCCACCACGCACAGCTCGCCCGGCCCGACGCCGTCGTCCTCGGGCAGGTCGTGCCCGACCAGCTCGCGCACCAGCATGTACTGGGCGTGGTTGGTGTCCTGGTACTCGTCGACGAGGATGTGCCGGAACCGGCGGCGGTAGTACTGCGCGATCTGCGGGAAGCGCTGCAGCACCGCGACGGTCTCACCGATGAGGTCGTCGAAGTCGAGCGCGTTGGCCGCCCGGAGCCGGCGCTGGTACTCGGCGTAGACGTCGGCGATGATGCGGGCCAGATCGTCGGCGGCCTCAGAGGCCTCCGCGGCCGCCTGCTCGGGACCGATCAGCTCGTTCTTGAGGTTGGAGATGCCGTTGGCCAGCAGGCGGGGCGAGTACTTCTTGGTGTCGAGCCCCATGTCCTTGCCGATCATCATCAGCAGGCGCCGGGAATCGTCGGCGTCGTAGATCGAGAAGTTGGAGTTCAGCCCGGGCAGCAGCGAGGCCTGGTTGCGCAGGATGCGCACACAGGTGGAGTGGAACGTGGCCACCCACATGGAACGAGCCCGCGGCCCGACCAGCGCCACCACCCGCTCGCGCATCTCGGCGGCGGCCTTGTTGGTGAACGTGATCGCCAGGACCTGCCCGACGCCCACCTCGCGGGCCGCCAGCAGGTAGGCGATGCGGCGCGTGAGCACCGCGGTCTTGCCCGAGCCGGCGCCCGCGACGATCAGCAGCGGCGACCCCTCGTGCAGGACGGCCTGCCGCTGCTGCGGGTTGAGGCCCTCGAGAAGGCCGTCCGCCGAGTGGTCGGATGTGGATAACGCTTCGGTCACGTGCACGCTCATGTCTGACCCAACTTACCGCCGCCGGGTGACATCCTTTGCGTCGGCGCGGCGGCAGGTGGCACACTGACAACCGTGCTCGACACGCGGCGATTTTTCTACGGGTACCGGCCCGCGGTGCCCGTGGTCTAGCTGCTTCCCCCAGAGCCCCGCGGTCCGCTTTCCGGATCCGGGGCTCGACTCCTGTGTGAGGCCCGAAACCGGATGAGACCACAACCCCCACACGACGAGGAGTCCGAGGTGAGTATCGAAGCCGACCGAAGCGTTGACGACATCGACGACCTGCGCAAGGAGATCGACGAGCTCGACGCCGCCATCCTCGCGGCCGTGCAGCGTCGTACCGAGGTGTCCCGTCTGATCGGCAAGGCCCGCATGGCCTCCGGCGGCACCCGTCTGGTGCACAGCCGCGAGATGAAGGTCATCGAGCGCTACAGCCAGCTCGGCCCGGAGGGCAAGGATCTGGCGATGCTGCTGCTGCGCCTGGGCCGCGGCCGCCTCGGTCACTGACTCGTCTCAGCGATTTCGGTGTGCTCGGTCGCGTTCAGCGCGACCGGCCACGCCGAAATCACTTGATGAGCGCGTCGGCCAGCCACGGCGTCAGCCACTCGACGGCCTCCGGCGTGGGATGCACCCCGTCGCTGCGCATCTGGATGCCGTCGATGCGGTTGGTGTAGACGCCGCGCGGCGCGAGCTTGTCGTTGAGGTCGAGCACCGTGACGTTGGGCCGCTTCTCGGCGGCCGCGCGCAGGATCTCGTTCCACTCGTCCGCCCGGTCGGGGTCGTCCTCGGGGTACAGGCTGCCGTCGGCCTGTTCGGCGCGCCGGTTGTAGGGCGCGGTGGTGACGACGACGCGCGCGCCGGTGGAGCCGAGGATCGTGAGCGCGCGGTCGAGTTCCCCGCGCAGGTAGGCGTCGTAGCCGTCCTCACCGACATGGGTCCAGTGGCCCTCGTTGACCCGGTCGACGAGCTCCCAGCGGCCGATCATCAGCAGCACCACGTCCGGCCGGTCGTGGTTGATGCGCTGCGCCCAGCGGCTCGGCCAGGTGTCGCACTCGGGTTTCTGGGTGAGCGTCTGGCCGGTGGTGCGGTACGGCCCGCCACGGGCGATGCCGCAGCCGATCGTCGTGTAGTTGCTGAAGTGCAGACCCGGCGTCTCGGGCAGGTAGCGCATCAGCGTCCAGGCGATCGAATCCCCGAACACCGCGACGGTCCGGGTGCCCGGCGGCAGCTGCGCCTCTCTCGAGCCGATGGCCGACGGGATCTCGGGTAGCACCTGGGCGGCCGTCGCGATGTCGAGCGGTCCTCCGGGCTCGGTGTCCTCGGCCGGCGTGAAGCCGACGGGCACCACGCTCATCGTCACGACGGCGGCGGTCGCGGCCGTCGCGACCGCGAGCGGGAGTTGCGGCACCGACACCGGTCGCCAGCGCCGGACCGGCCGCTCGATCAGCCAGTACGACACCACCGCGGCCGCCAGCGTCGCCGCGCAGCGGGCGGCGAACAGGGCCCACCCCGACCAGCCGGTGCGCTCACCGTTGAGGACCAGGAAGATCGGCCAGTGCCACAGGTACACGCCGTAGGAGATGGCGCCCAGCCACACCAGCGGCGGCAGTGCCAGCACCCGCGCCATCGGCCCGCGCTGGTCGAGCGCCACGGTCGCGACGACCAGCACCGCCGCCGCCGCGGCCGCGGTGAACAGCCCGGCACGGTACTCGCCCGGGTTGCCGGTGGCGTGATGGGCCAGCAGGGCCAGCCCGGCCACCCCGGCCACCGACAGCAGCCGCGCCGGCCAGCGCACCCAGCGGGACCGGATCGGGGTGCCCAGCGTGACCGTCGACCAGTCGGAGACCAGCAGGGCGGCCGCGGCCGCGCCGATCAGCAGCGCCTGCACCCGGGTGTCGGTGCCGAAGTACACGCGGTTGGCGGTGGCGTCGCTGGTCAGCAGCACCGCCGCGGCGGCCGATCCCGCGGCGCCGACGGCGGCCAGCCCGAACACGACCCAGCGCACCGTGCGCAGCGTCGGCGCCGAACGCCGCAGCGCCAGCACGCCCACGACCGCGATCAGCAGCAGCGGCCACACCAGATAGAACTGCTCCTCCACGCCCAGCGACCACATGTGCTGCAGCGGTGAGGGTGGGGCGCCCTGGGAGAAGTAGTCGGTGTCCTGGGCGACGAACGCCCAGTTGGCGACCCAGAAGAACGCGGCGACCGCATCGTCGCGCAGTGCGGCGACCGACTCGGGCGGAAAGAACTCGCGTGCCGCGATCACCGCGATCACCGTCGCCAGCAGGGCGGGCAGCAGCCGGCGGGCCCGCCGGATCCAGAACCCGCGCAACCCGATCCGGCCGGTGCGGCCCAGCTCGTCGAGCAGCAGCGAGGTGATCAGAAATCCGCTCAGCACGAAGAACACGTCGACGCCGAGGAAGCCGCCGGACACGCCGGGGATGCCGCCGTGGTCGGCGAGCACCAGTGCGACGGCGACGGCACGGATGCCGTCGAGTGCGGGGATGTCGCGCCGGACTCCGGTCCCGCGCCGCCCCTTCGCCGCCACGGGAGCCACCCACCGACGACGTGCGGCAACGCGGACCGGCGCCGCAGTCACGGCTGTCACGTCTCCGGCGCCTCCCATATCGGTTCCGAGCATGGGAGTTTATGGGCGGCGCGGCGCCCGATAGGTAAGGCGCACCGGCGCGTTGGCGAGCAGTCGCAAAAGTGCCCGAAATCAGGCTGTGTCGGGCACTTTCGCGGGGGGCACCGCCCGCTTGCGGGGGCCTGCTCGCGCCGGCGAATTACTTCGTCAAGGCAATGTATTTCGTGTCGAGGTACTCCTCGATGCCCTCGATGCCGCCCTCGCGGCCGAAGCCGGACTCCTTGATGCCGCCGAACGGGGCGGCCGCATCGGAGATCACCCCGCGGTTCACGCCCACCATGCCGGACTCGATCGCCTCGGCCACCCGCAGCGCCCGGTCCAGCGACTGGGTGTACACGTAGGCGGCCAGGCCGTATTCGGTGTCGTTGGCCGCGGCGATGCCGTCGGCCTCGGTGTCGAAGCCGGTGATCGGCGCGACGGGCCCGAACACCTCCTCCTTGAGAATCCGCGCGTCGTCGGGGACGTCGGCCAGCACGGTGGCCGGGTAGAAGTTGCCCGGCCCGCCCGGGGCGACGCCGCCGACCGCGACGGTGGCGCCGCGCGACACCGCGTCGGACACCAGTTCGGTGACCTTCTCCAGCTGCTTGGAGTTGATCAGCGGCCCCAGCTTCGACGATTCGTCGAGACCCTTGCCGAGCGTGTACTCGCTCATCCGCTTCACCAGCTTCTCGGTGAACTCCTCACGCACGGCATTGGCGACGTGGAAGCGGTTGGCCGCCGTGCACGCCTCACCGCCGTTGCGCATCTTGGCCAGCAGCGCGCCCTCGACGGCGGCGTCGACGTCGGCGTCGTCGAACACGATGAACGGCGCGTTGCCGCCCAACTCCATCGACGTGCGCAGCAGCTTGTCGGCCGACTGCTTGACCAGCGCCTTGCCCACCCCGGTCGACCCGGTGAAGGTCAGCTTGCGCAGCCGGCCGTCGTCGATGAGCGCCTCGGTGACCGGGCCGGGGCTGCTGGTCGGCAGCACCGAGAGCACACCCTTGGGCAGGCCCGCCTCGTCGCACAGCTTGGCGAGGTAGAGCATCGTCAGCGGCGTCTCCTGCGCGGGTTTGACGATCATCGTGCAGCCCGCCGCGAACGCCGGCCCCATCTTGCGGGTGCCCATGGCCAGCGGGAAGTTCCACGGCGTGATCGCGTAGCAGGGGCCGACGGGCTGTTTGGTGACGATGATGCGGCCGGTGCCTGCCGGGCTCGGCGTGTAGCGACCGCCGATGCGCACGGCTTCCTCGGCGAACCAGCGGAAGAACTCGGCGCCGTAGGTCACCTCCCCCTTGCTCTCGGCGACCACCTTGCCCATCTCGAGGGTCATCAGCGCGGCGATGTCGTCGGCCCGGGCGGTGATCGTCTCGAACACCGACCGCAGGATCTCGCCGCGCTTGCGGGCCGGGGTGGCGGCCCATTCGGCCTGCACCGCGCAGGCGGCGTCGAGCGCGGCGATCGCGTCCTCGGCCGTCGCGTCGGCGACCGAGACGAGCACCTGATCGTCGCTGGGGTCGAGCACGTCGAACGTCGACGAACCCTGCCGTTCCTCACCGCCGATCCACAACCCGGTGGGAACTGACTTCAACAGCGCGCTGGTGTCCATACATCCATCATTTACACCTTCGACGAGACCGCCGCACTAGGGTCGAAAACATGACCGATCAGACGCAGCAGATCCCCGACATCGCAGCCACTCCGGCGTGGCAGGCTCTGGTCCGGCACCACGAGGAGATCGGGGGTCGGCACCTGCGGGAGTTCTTCGCCGACGACCCGAAGCGCGGTACCGAGCTGACGCTGACGGTCGGTGACCTCTACATCGACTACAGCAAGCACCGCATCACCCGCGAGACGGTGGCGCTGCTGATCGACCTGGCCCGGGCGGCCGGGCTCGAGCAGCGGCGCGACGCGATGTTCTCCGGCGTGCACATCAACACCTCCGAGGACCGCGCGGTGCTGCACACCGCGCTGCGGCTGCCCCGCGGGGCCACGCTCGAGGTCGACGGACAGGACGTGGTCGCCGACGTGCACGACGTCCTGGACCGGATGGGTGACTTCACCGACCGGCTGCGCAGCGGCGAATGGACCGGCGCCACCGGCGAACGCATCACGACCGTGGTCAACATCGGGATCGGCGGATCGGATCTCGGCCCGGTGATGGTCTACGAGGCGCTGCGCCACTACGCCGACGCCGGCATCTCGGCGCGCTTCGTGTCCAACGTGGACCCCGCCGACCTGGTGGCCAAGCTCGACGGCCTCGACCCGGCCCGCACGCTGTTCATCGTCGCCTCGAAGACGTTCTCGACGCTGGAGACACTGACCAACGCGACCGCCGCGCGGCGCTGGCTGACCGATGCGCTCGGCGACGCCGCGGTGGCCAAGCACTTCGTCGCGGTGTCGACGAACCGCAAGCTGGTCGACGACTTCGGCATCAACACCGACAACATGTTCGGGTTCTGGGACTGGGTCGGCGGCCGGTACTCGGTGGACAGCGCGATCGGGCTGAGCGTGATGGCGGTGATCGGCCGGGAGCGGTTCGCGGAATTCCTGTCCGGCTTCCACGTCGTCGACGAGCATTTCCGCACCGCGCCGCTGGAGGTCAACGCGCCGGCGCTGCTCGGGCTGATCGGGCTGTGGTACTCGAACTTCTTCGGCGCACAGTCCCGCGCGGTGCTGCCCTACTCCAACGACCTGTCACGGTTCGCGGCCTACCTGCAGCAGTTGACCATGGAGTCCAACGGCAAGTCGGTACGCGCCGACGGCTCGTCCGTCGTCACCGACACCGGCGAGATCTTCTGGGGTGAGCCGGGCACCAACGGCCAGCACGCGTTCTACCAGCTGCTGCACCAGGGCACCCGGCTGGTGCCCGCGGACTTCATCGGGTTCAGCCGGCCCACCGACGATCTGCCGACCGCCGACGGCACGGGCAGCATGCACGACCTGCTGATGAGCAACTTCTTCGCCCAGACCCAGGTGCTGGCGTTCGGCAAGACGGCCGAGGAGATCGCCGCCGAAGGGACTCCGTCGGATGTGGTGCCGCACAAGGTGATGCCCGGCAACCGGCCCACCACGAGCATTCTCGCGACCACGCTGACGCCGTCGGTGGTGGGCCAGCTGGTCGCGCTCTACGAGCACCAGGTGTTCACCGAGGGTGTGGTGTGGGGCATCGACTCGTTCGATCAGTGGGGCGTCGAGCTGGGCAAGACGCAGGCCAAGGCGCTGCTGCCGGTGCTGACCGGCGACGACTCCCCGGCCGAGCAGTCCGACACCTCGACCGACGCCCTGGTGCGCCGCTACCGCAGCGAGCGCGGCCGCTCCGCCTAGCCGCCTGGCGATTTCGGTGTGGTTGGTCACGGCCAGCGCGACCAACTACCCCGAAATCGCTACTTGAGCAGGCGCGACATCCGCCGGTCGGCCAGCACCTTGCCACCGGTCTGGCACGTCGGGCAGTACTGGAAGGACTTGTCCGCGAACGACACCTCACGCACGGTGTCCCCGCACACCGGACACGGCAGCCCGGTGCGGGCGTGCACCCGCAGCCCGGACCGCTTCTCGCCCTTGAGCGTCGCGGCCTGCTGGCCCACCGACCGCGACACCGCGTCGGTCAGCACCGAGATCATCGCGTCGTGCAGGGTGGCCAGTTGTTCACCGGTCAGCTTGCTGGCGGTGGCGAACGGGGAGAGCCGGGCGACGTGCAGGATCTCGTCGCTGTAGGCGTTGCCGATGCCGGCGATCACCTTCTGGTCGGTGAGGACGGTCTTGATGCGGCCGCTCTGCCCGGCCAGCACCGCGCCGAGATCCTCGGCGGTCAACTCGAGCGCGTCGGGGCCGAGGGTGGCGATGCCCGGCACCGAGGCCGGGTCCGCGACCAGCCACACCGCGAGCCGCTTCTGGGTGCCGGCCTCGGTCAGGTCGAACCCCGCACCCTCCCCCGGCCGGCCGAGGTGCACGCGCAGCGCGATCGGCCCCTTACCCGGTTTGAGCGGTGCGGCCGCCAGCTTGTCCGACCACTTCAACCAGCCCGCGCGCGACAGGTGGGTGATCAAATGCAGATCGCCGGCCTGCAGGCCGAGGTACTTCCCCCACCGGTGGGCACCGGTGACCTCGCGGCCGTGCAGCGCGGTGATCGGCGGGTCGAAGGTCTTGAGGACCGAGAACGCCGAGACGTCGACGCGCCCGATGGTCGAGCCGACGGCGTGGCGGCGCAGATGGTCGGCGAGCGCTTCGACCTCCGGCAGTTCAGGCATGGGTCCAGTGTGCCGTCAGTTCTTGACCAGGCCGCCGGTGAGCAGCGAGAGCACCCAGCTCACGATCGACAGCACGATGCCGGCCCAGATCGCGGTCCACCAGAAGTGGTCGATGGCCAGACCCCAGTGGGTGGTGTGCTCGGTGATCCACGCGGTGAACCACAGCATCAGCGCGTTGATCACGATATGGATCAGCCCGAGCGTGAGGACGTAGAGCGGGATCGACATGATCTGCACGATCGGTTTGATCACCGCGTTGACCAGGCCGAAGATCACCGCGACCACGAACACGATGCCGATCCGCTGCAGCGTGGTGTCGCCGCCGACGAACGTCATGCCGGGCACGAACCAGGTGACGATCCACAGCGCGATCCCGGTCAGCGCGGCACGCAGCAGAAACGCCATGCGCCCGATCCTGCCACGCACGCGCCGCGGGCACGGGACGACGCGGCGTCAGCTCTCTTTTCCGCGCGAGTGGCGCAGCTTGCGGCCCAGCTCGATGTCCTTCTCCTCGGCTTCGGCCTGCTTCTTGATGTTGCGGTCGTCGCGGGGCGGCAGCTGCAGATCGCGTTCGGCGGGCAGGCCGGCCTGCAACTGCCTGCCGCGTTCGAGTTCGGCGTCCAGTTCGGCGCCGAACAGCAGCACCACGTTGGTGATCCACAGCCAGAGCAGGAACACGATGACGCCGGCCAGCGCGCCGTAGGTCTTGTTGTAGCTGCCGAAGTTGGCGACGTAGAGGCCGAACAGCACCGAGGCCAGGACCCAGACAAGGATCGCGATCAGCGCGCCCAGCGACATCCAGCGGAACTTCGGCTGCTTGACGTTGGGCGTCGCGTAGTACAGGACGGCGACGACGAGCACCACGAACAGCAGGATCACCGGCCATTTGGCGATGCCCCAGACGGTGACGGCGGCCTCGCCGAGGCCGATGACACCGCCGATCGCCTCGGCCACCGGACCGCTGACGGCCAGCATGAACGCCACCGCCGCGGCCAGCACCAGCGCCCCCAGGGTCAGGATCAGCTGCAGCGGGCGCAGTTTCCAGAACGGCCGGCCCTCGTCGATCTCGTAGATGCGGTTCATCGCGCGGGCGAAGGCGCCGACGTAGCCGGATGCCGACCACAGCGCGCCGAGGATGCCGAAGATCAGCGCCAAGCCGGCCGACGGCGCGGCGACCAGCTGTTCGATGGTGGGCCGCAGCGTGTCGACCGCGGTACCCGGCGCGACGTCGTCGACCAGGTCGAGCACCGCGTTGGTGGTGCGCTCCCCCTGCCCGATGACGCCGAGCAGCGACACCATCACCAGCAGCGCCGGGAACAGCGAGAGCACCGCGTAATAGGTCAGCGCGGCGGCGAGGTCGGTGCACTGGTCCTGCTGGAACTCCCTGGCGGTCTTACGCAGCACATACAGCCACGACCGTTTCGTCAGATCGGTCGGGGAGTCCGGTTTGCGTGGATCGTCCGGATCGGGCACACGGTTTTCCGCCTCGGCAGGCGCGGATTCGGCCATGCCCCGTCGATACCCGGGCGCCGGTCCGTCAAACGCAATCCCCGCTGTACCGCAGGTACCCGATACCCCGGGTATTGACATGTGAGCGACGGCGACCCTACCGTCGGCAAGTACCCGGCCAACGAAGGGACGTCGACGATGACAGCCTCGGTCCGATCCAGCACCGCCCGCAGCCGCCAGGAGTTCTCCGAACGCCTGCTCAAGGGTTCGGTGAAGAAGTCCTACGCCCCGATCGTCGACATCGACTGGGACGCGCCGCTGGATCCCGACAAATTCTTCCTGCCGCCGAAGGTGGTGTCACTGTACGGAACCCCGTTGTGGGACACCATGACCCGCGAGCAGCAGATCGAACTCTCGCGCCAGGAACTGGTCAACACGCTCTCGGCGGGCATCTGGTTCGAGAACATCCTCAACCAGGCGTTGCTGCGCAAGATGATGCACCAGGACCCGACCGCCCGGGCCACCCACTACGAGCTCACCGAACTGGGTGACGAAACCCGCCACATGGTGATGTTCGGCCGGGCCATCACCACCGTCGGCGCCCGGCCGATCCAGCCGCGGCGCTCGCAGCGGATCATCATCAACGCGCTGCCGTTCCTGTTCCGCGGCTCGCTGCTGTGGGTGGCGGCGCTGGTCGGCGAGGAGATCTTCGACAGCCTACAGCGCCAGATGCTCGAAGACCCCGAGCTGCAACCGGTTGTGCAGCGGCTCATGCGCATTCATGTCACCGAGGAGGCGCGCCACATCCAGTTCGCCCGCGACGGCGTGCGCAAGCGGGTGCCGCACATGCGCAGGCTCACCCGGATGTGGGTGGCCAATCTGCACGGGGTCGGCGGCCCGTTCTACCAACGCCTGTTCACCAACGCCGTGCCCTACCGCCGCGTCGGCCTGGACCCGAAGCAGGCGCAACGGATGGCCAGGCGCAGCCCGTATCGCCGCGAGGTACAGGTGAGCGGGTTCGCTCCGCTGGCCGCTTTCCTCACCGAGACCGGCCTGATGGGCCGCGTGGCCCGGCGGATGTGGAAGCGCGCCGGTTTCCTGTGAGCACACCGCTTTTCGACGTCGTGGTGATCGACGCCCCTGAGCTTCGTGACGCGCTGGGCGGCGACGTGCTGTCGCTGTCCGGCCCGGCCGTGGCAGGCGCGCGCTTCGACGAGACGGCCCACCGGTGGACGATCGACACCGGCGATGGCACCGTCGACTCGGGCCTCGTCATCAGCGCGGCGGACGGCAACGCCCCGTACCTCGGCGTGGCCGAGCACGGGCGCCCCAACTGGTTCAGCCTGGCCGCGGCCGAGCCGCTGCGCACCGCGCAGGTGCGGTTCATCGCCGAGTGCCTCCGGTTGATGGCCGCCACCGGATCCACCCGGATCGAGGTGCGCCACAGCGCGCAGCGCGAGGCCGGCGCCCCGGCACGCACCGGGCGCTGGTTCTGGCACCGGATGCGGCGCCGGATCGGCACCGCGTTCGACTTCAGCTCCCACGTGGCGGTCGAGGACGAGGTGTACGACGGTCCCGCCGACCTCGGCGCCGGCGACACAGTCCACGCGGTGCGGGTCCGGCTGTCGGGTCACCTCGACCCGATCGACGGCCGATACCATTGGCGCGGACTGATTCTCGACGCCCTGCCCGATGACGCGCTGCCCCGCTCCGGGGCGGTCACCGTGACCATCGACGGACGCACCGCGCCGGGCCGCATCGCCGAGCGCACGCCGTGGGGCAGCCACGCCGTGGCCGGGGTCGGGACGCCGCCGTTCGCGCTCGACGACGTGGTGGTCAGCATCCCGGCCCACTAGCGCTGTTCGCGCTGCCGTTGATCGGCGACCCGCTGCGCGGCCGCGTCCCCTTCTTCCCGTTCGATGGCGCCGAACACCTTGTCGGCCTTGCTGTCCGGCATCAGAGGCGGCAGCAGCGGCGTGGCGGCGTCCACCATCGCCTCGATCAGCGTCGGGCGGTCGGCGCTCAGGGCGCGCGACCACGCCTCGCCGGCCGCGGCCGAATCGGTGAGCCGGATGCCCTGCAGGCCCAGCAGTTCGGCGTAGTCGGCGTACGGGAACGCCGGCACGTCCTGCGAGGCGGTGAACCGCGGATTGCCCTCCATCTCGCGCTGCTCCCACGACACCTCGGTGAGGTCGGCGTTGTGCAGCACCAGGATCGCGAAGCGCGGGTCGGCCCAGCTGCGCCACCGGTCGGCGATCGTGATCAGCTCGAGCAGCCCGCTCATCTGCATGGCGCCGTCCCCCACGAGCGCGACCACCGGACGTTGCGGCGCATCGAGTTTCGCGGCCACACCGTACGGCAGTGCGCAGCCCATGGAGGCCAGATAGCCCGACACGTGCGCGGGGACGCCCGCGGGCAGCCGGAGGTGCCGGGCATACCAGTAGGTGGTCGAGCCGACATCCACCGCGACGCGCGCGTCGGCGGGCAGGTGCTCCGACAGCGCGCGAACCACGGCCTCGGGGTTGGCGTCGGTGAACTCGACCGCCGCCCGGGCGTCGGCGTCCTCATGCCACTGCTGCGTCCACTGCCGCACCCGGTCCTGCCACCCGCGGTCGGCGGCCGGTTCGAGAAGCGGCAGCAGCGCCGACAGGCTCGCCGCGGCTTCGCCGATCACCGGCGCCTCCACCGGGTACTTCGCGCCGATCACGCGCGGTTGCACGTCGATCTGCACGGCGCGGGCCTGGCCGGGCGGCGGATAGAACTCGGTCCACGGATCGTTGCAGCCGACGATCAGCAGCGTGTCGCAGTTCTCCATGAGCCGGGCGCTGGCCGTGGTGCCGAGGTGGCCCATCACCCCGGTGTGCCACGGTTCGTCCTCGCGCAGAACCGGCTTGCCGAGCAGCGACGTCGTGACGCCGGCGCCGAGCACGTCGACGATGCGGACGATCTCCTCCTCGGCGCCCGCCGCTCCCCGCCCGACCAGCAGCGCGGTCCGGTCTCCGGCGTTGAGCACCTCGGCGGCCTTGCGGATCTGACTGTCGGGAGCGGTGATCCGGGCCCGCGCGCTGACCGCCGCCGACGGGACGACGCCGTGGGTGTGCTGCACCTCGTCGGGCATCTCGGCCTGCTGCACGTCGTGCGGGATGATCAGGCACGTCGGCGTGGACGTCGCGATCGCGGTGCGCATCGCGTTGTCCAGTGCCATCAACGCCTGCTCGGGTGCGAACACCGTCTGCACGTACTGCCCACACACGTCCTTGAACAGCGCGTGCAGATCGACCTCCTGCAGATACCCGCTGCCCAGCGCGGTCGAGACCACCTGGCCGACGATCGCGACGACCGGCCGCCGGTCGAGTTTCGCGTCGTACAGCCCGGCCAGCAGGTGGATCGCGCCCGGGCCCTGGGTGGCCATACAGACGCCCACGCCGCCGCTGTACTTGGCATGTCCGCACGCCATGAACGCCGCGAGTTCCTCGTGCCGGGTCGACACGAATTCCGGGGCGCCGGCGCGCTGTAACGCACCGAGCAGGGTGTTGATGCCGTCGCCGGCGTAGCCGAAGATGCGCTCGGCGCCCCAGTCACGGAGCCGGGCAACGATCGCGTCGGCGACGAGGTTCGTCGCTGATGATTCGGTCATCGCCGCCGCATACCCGGCGGGCCCGACGCCAATCAGCGACGGCGCCCGGCGACACTCACTGCCGGCTAGCTGAGGTCCTCGTCCGTCAGCGCCGCGAAGCCCTTCGCCTGTCCGCGGGCCAGCGCCGCGCGCACCACACCGACGATGAGCCCCTGGATGGCGGCAGCGATGAACACTTCCTTCATCGATCGGCTCAGATCCTTGGGATCGGGTTCTTCGTCGTCCGGATTCACCCGCTGCCAGATCTCGGTGAAGATCTTGCCTGCGATGAGCCCCCCGAGGACGCTGCTGGCGATCGACAGGGGCTTGTAGACAGTCTTGGCCGCGCTCATGGCGCTTGCGTTCCCGTCGCCGCGAAGTCCAAACCCAGCACTAGAACCTGTTCTAGTATCGGTCGGTGCGATTCACCTACGCCGAGGCGATGACCGATCCCACCTACTACATCCCGCTGGCGCAGGCGGCCGAGGCGGCCGGGTACCACGCGATGACGATCCCCGACAGCGTCGCCTACCCCTTCGATTCCGACTCGACCTACCCCTACACCGAAGACGGCAGCCGCGAGTTCCTCGACGGCAAGGCGTTCATCGAATCCTTCGTGCTGGCCGGTGCCCTCAGCGCCGTGACCACCACGCTGAAGTTCAACTTCTTCGTCCTCAAACTGCCGATCCGCCCGCCCGCCCTGGTGGCCAAACAGGCCGGGTCGCTGGCCGCGCTGTTCGGCAACCGCCTCGGCCTCGGCGTGGGCACCAGCCCGTGGCCGGAGGACTACGAGCTGATGGGCGTCCCGTTCGCCAAGCGCGGTAAGCGCATGGACGAGTGCATCGAGATCATCAAGGGCCTCACCACCGGCGAGTACTTCGAATTCCACGGCGAGTTCTACGACATCCCGAAGACCAAGATGACGCCCGCCCCGACGCAGCCGGTGCCGATCCTGGCCGGCGGGCACGCCGATGCCGCGCTGCGGCGCGCCGCCCGCTGCGACGGGTGGATGCACGGTGGCGGCGACCCGGACGAGCTCGACCGGCTGATCAAACAGCTCACTGCGTTCCGCGAGGAGCAGGGCCGCACCGGGCCGTTCGAGATCCACGTCATCTCGGCCGACGCGTTCACCGTGGACGGCATCAAACGCCTGGAGGACAAGGGCGTGACCGACGTGATCGTCGGCTTCCGCATCCCCTACATCACCGGACGCGACACCGAGCCGCTGCAGGACAAGATCCGCAACCTCGAATGGTTCGCCGAGAACGTCATCTCCAAGGTGCACACCGCGTAAACCGACCCCTCCCGGGGTACAGACACAACGATGTCTGGCGGGGCCAACGGATGAATGATGCGTTGCGGGTCGTGGCGGTCGGCGCGTCGGCGGGTGGCGTTGAGGCGCTCACCCAGTTGGTCGCGGCCCTGCCGACCGACCTCCCGTACGCGGTGCTTGTTGTTCTGCATATGCCGGCCGACGCACCCAGCGTCCTCGCCGAGATCCTGAATCGACGGTCTCCGCTGCCGGCGTCCCCCGCCGTCCACGGCGGTGAAATGAAGCCCGGGCACATCTACGTCGCCGTGCCCGATCGTCACTTCCTGGTCAGTGATCATCGGATGGTGCTGACCGAAGGGCCGACGGAGAACGCACACCGACCGTCGGTCAACGCGCTCTTCCGATCGGTGGCGCTGCAATTCGGGCCGCGGGCCATCGGCGTGGTGTTGTCCGGCGTCCTCGACGACGGTGTTCTGGGCGCCAAGGCGATCCGCGACCGCGGCGGTGTGACGGTGGCCCAACTGCCCGGCGATGCCATGTTCCCGTCGATGCCTCAGCACGCGGTCGACGCGCGCGTCATCGATCACCAGGCCGCCGCCGCGGACATCGGCGCCCTTCTCACCAAGCTGTCCGGCCGCGCGATCGAGGAGCGGGAGATGGAACCCGACCGGAGTATGGAGTTGGAGAATCGGATCGCGATGGGCAGGAAGTTCAACGTCGACTTCGACACCGAAGCCCTCGGACCACCGTCGGGGTACACCTGCCCGGACTGCAACGGTTCTCTCGTGACGATCAGCGACACGAGCTATCGGTGCGAGGTCGGGCACGCGTGGACCGCCGACGCGCTGCTCGGGGCCCGCGACGACGAGGTCGAGGGAGCCCTGTGGGTGGCTTTGCGGAGCCTTCAGGAGAAGGCCCGGCTGTCACGCCGGCTGTCCGAGACCGTTGGCCCCGGCGCACTCCAGCGCCGCTACACGCAGCAGGCCGAGGAAGCGGAGCGGGCGATGACAATCCTCGGTAAGCGTCTCGCCGATCCGTCTCTGGACGAGGGCGGCGGCGGTGAGCTGTAACCACGGGGACCTGCTCATCGACGCCATGGCCGACGGCGATGCAGCGGTCCTGACGCTGCGCGGAACACTCGACAGCAGTACCTACCAGCGGGTGCGCGACCGGATCATCAAGGCGGCGCTCGACGAGCCGGCGGCGGTGGTCGTCGACGTCACGCGGCTCGATGTACCCGCCCAGTCGGCATGGTCGGTGTTCACCAGCGCACGCTGGCATGTCGCGCGGTGGCCCGACGTGCCCATCCTGCTGGTGTGTGAACACGAGTGGGGACGAGGCGCGATCAAGCGCAACGGAATATGTCGCTACGTTCCGGTATTCCCGAGTGCTTCCGCGGCCCTCGCCGCACAGGCAGACGGTGAATCGCGGCCTCACCGGCGCCGCGCGCGCACGGATCTGGTCGCAGGACGGGGCAGCCTGGCCCAGTCCCGCTCGGTGATCGAGGAATGGTTGACGACGTGGTCGCAAACGGCGTACATCCCCGTCGCCAAGGTCGTCGCCACCGCTCTGATAGAGAACGTTCTCGAGCACACCGAGAGCGCACCATCGCTACGGCTGGAGACCGACGGCACAGTGCTCACCGTCGCGGTCGACGACACCAGCAGCCGCCCGGCGCACGTCCGCGAAGAGGTCGACTCGCCGGATCTTCCCTCGGGCCTGAGGATCGTCGCGGTCCTGACCCGGATGTGGGGTAACGCGCCGACGCCGACCGGCAAGACCGTGTGGGCGGTGCTGGGACCGGAGAATTGCCTCTAGCCGCGAGTATGTTCAATCTCCGTGGTCAATTCCGGCGGACGGGACGATGGTGAGCGGCGAGACTGACGAATCGTTCGAAGCGCTCCTGCGCTTCATGCGGGACTCCCGGGGATTCGACTTCACGGGCTACAAGCGAACGTCGCTGATGCGGCGGGTCCGCCACCGGATGGATCAGTCCGGCCATCAGACGTTCGACGAGTACCTCGATGTTCTGCAGGCGTCGTCGGACGAATTCTCGGCGCTGTTCAACACGATCCTCATCAACGTCACCGGATTCTTCCGTGACCCGGCGGCCTGGGAGGTCATCCGCGATGACGTCATCCCGTCGATCCTGGCCGAACGGGGCCCGCACGATCCCATCCGGGTGTGGAGCGCCGGGTGCGCGTCCGGTCAGGAGGCGTACACGCTGGCCATGCTCTTGGCCGAGGTGCTCGGGCCGGAGAGCTTCCGGCGCCGGGTGAAGATCTACGCGACCGACGTCGACGAGGACGCCCTTTCCGAGGCGCGGGCGGCGTCCTACGACGCGAAGGCCGTGGAGTCGGTTCCCGCGACTCTGCTCGAGCGGTACTTCGACCACGCAGGCGGCCGTTACACCTTCCGGAAGGATCTGCGGCGCGCCGTGATCTTCGGGCGCAACGACCTCGTCCGGGATGCTCCGATCTCCCGCGTCGACCTGCTGACGTGCCGGAACACGCTCATGTACTTCAACGCCGAGACCCAGCGCAATGTGCTCAACCGCCTGCACTTCGCCCTCGCGCCGATGGGCACCCTGTTCCTGGGCCACGCCGAGATGCTGCTCAGTCACAGTGATCGCTTCACCGCGCTCGACCTGAAGAATCGAATATTCCGAAAGTCGTTACGCTCGTTCCACTCTCAGGATCGCGTCGATCCTCCGGTGCCTGCCATCGAGCGCTCCGGCGACCTCCCGGGACTGTCCCCGCTCAGGGAATTGGCTTTCCGGGTCAGCCCCGTGGCCCAGATCGTGGTGACCGGTGACGACGTCGTCGCCATGGTCAACCAGCAGGCCGAGGTGATGTTCGGGCTGTCCGCGCGCGACATCGGCAGGCTGCTGCGTGATCTGGAGATCTCGTTTCGTCCGGTGGAGCTGCGTGCCCATCTCGAGCAGGCGAAGGTCGAGCGGCGCTCGGCTCGCATCGAGGACGTCCGATGGCAACGCCCCGGCGCGGAAGAGACCTGGTTCGAAATTCATGTGAACCCGCTCGTGGACTCCGAAAACGGGCTGCTCGGCGTCTCGGTGGTGTTCTTCGACGTCACGTCGACACGCGCGCTGATCGACCGAGTGGTACACACCAACCGGCAGCTCGAAACCGCGTACGAGGAGTTGCAGTCCACGAACGAGGAGTTGGAGACCACCAACGAGGAATTGCAGTCGACCGTCGAAGAGCTCGAGACCACCAACGAGGAACTGCAGTCCACCAACGAAGAACTCGAGACGATGAACGAGGAGCTGCAGTCCACCAACGACGAGCTACACACCATCAATGACGCTCTGCGGGAACGCAGCGCCGAACTCGACGACGCCCACGGGTTCCTGGACACCCTCGTGAATTCCATCCGATTCGGCATGATCGTGGTGGATCGGGAATTGCGGGTCGTGGTGTGGAACCGCGGATGTGAAGAGCTGTGGGGCCTGCGCTCCGATGAAACGACGGGCAACCTGCTCGCGGCGCTGGACTTCGGGCTCCCGGTGCAGGACATCAACCCGTTGATCGGGCAGGTATTCGTCGAAGCGGACAGCGTGGGCACGGCGACGGTCGATGCGGTGAACCGCCGGGGACGCCCGGCCAGAGTCAGGGTCACCTGCACCGCATTCAGGTCCCCGAACGGCACCGTCGATGGCGCCCTGCTGTTGATTGAAGAAGTCGCCACCTAGCGCCGGCGGCGGATGTCGTCGTCCCGGCCGCGATCGTCCGCGGCGGCGGCGCCGTCGTGCCGGTCCGCTTCGAGCCGGTGGTATTCGGCCGCGTCCTGGTGGGACTCCGCACTCCCGTCGCCGGCCCGCAGCGCGGCTTCTTCGTGTATCGCCGCCGCGCGACGATGCGCCTCACCGGCCTCGCGGTGCCGCAGTGCCGCCGCCTCGTGTGCCTGGATGGCGCGTTCGAGCGCGTCACCGGCCCGCTGCCGGGCAAGGCGGACCGTCTCGTCGGACGACGGCAAGCCCTGCGCCAGTTCATGACGCCGGGCGCGCAGTTCCTCGGCGCGGGCCTTCGCCGTCGCGCCGCGACCGGCCGCTGCACTGTCGTCGGACGGGTTCGTCGTCGTGCTCATGGTTCGCTTTCCGGCCAGGTACCGGTTCAACCGTACTGCGCACGCGCACGGCACACATCCGTCACGCCCGAAGCGTCTCATGCGGGCTGCGGCCGTAGGTCTGCCGGTACTGCACTGCGAAGCGGCCGGTGTGGGCGAACCCCCAGCGCGCAGCGATGCTGGTCACGGTGTCGTCGACCGGGTTGCCGGAGAGCAGATCCTGGTGGGCGTGGTGCAGGCGCAATCGCCGCAGGTACTGCAGCGGGGTGGTCTCGAGGTGTCTGCGGAACATGTACTGCACCGCCCGGGGTGAGATGTGCACTGCCGCGGAGATGTCGGCCAGCGCGATCTCGTTGCCGGCATTCGCCTCGATGAAGTCGACCGCCCGCCGCAGCAGCGCCGGGTAGTGCTCGGCACACTCCGCATCCTCGTCTTGGGCAGTGACGGAGTTGGGGAACGCCGCGAGCGTCGCGGCGGCTAGCAACCGGCTGGCCTGCCCGAGCAGCACCGGGCCGGCCGACGCGGCGTCGGCCAGCACGGTCTGAGTGACGTATCGCACGGTCTCCTGCCACAGCCGGCAGGCGGCCTCGTCGACCGGCGCAAACGACGAGAACCGGATGGGCAACGCGGTGTGGGCGGCGGGCAGTCCGGTGGCGACCTCGGCGACCAGCGCCGGGTCGAGCAGCACGGTGGTGACCGTCAGGTCCTCGGTGTGCGCTTCGAACGGCAGGTCGTGCTGCGCGGTCATCGTGACGTCACCGGTGCCGGCGACAGTGCTCATGCCTTCGCAGTCGCTCTCCACGGTGCCGCCGTGCACCCACAGCACCATGACCTTCTCGAGCGCATCCGGTGCGCATTTGAGTTCACCGGCGATGCGCAGCTCGTCGATCGCGAACCGGCCGGCGTCGGTGCGGGCGTGCGACAGCAGCGGGACATCGTCGCGCCGCTCGGTGATCGCCGACAGGCGCAACCGGGCGCCGTAGGCGGTTTCGAGGTACGCCGCGACCTCGTCGGGATCGGTGAGCTCGACGAGGGTGTGTTCGGTTCCGGTCGGACCAACAGCTGAAGTAATGGTGACCACCTCAACCAGGTGACGCTGTGCGGGGCTGGTGCTGAACCCCCGGGTGACCTCCCAGGTTACTCGGCGCGACCGACGGTCAGCGCGTCAGCGCGCCGAACGCGTTCGGCGATGGCTGTCGGGTTCAGCACATGGTCGAGCACCACCATGGCACTGCCGATCACGCCGGACCGGTCGCCGAACGCGGCGGGCAGCACCTGCAGGGTCCGGGTGGCCAGGGCGGTCGCGTAGCCGTACAGCGACTCCCGCAGGCCGGCGACGAAGATGTCGTAGGCCTCGACCATGTCGCCGGCGACCACGAGTTCGGCCGGGTTGAGCAGGTTCACCGCGGCGGCCATCACCTGGCCGACATGGCGGCCGCTGTCCCTGATGAGCCGGCGGGCCTCGGCGTCGCCGCCGTGGGCCAGGCCGATGACCTCTCTCAGGTGCGTCACGTCCCGGCCCTGTTCACGCAGCGCGCGGACCAGCGCCCAGCCACCGGCCACGGCCTCCAGGCAGCCACTGTCGCCGCAGCGGCACGCGATGCCGTCCGCGGCGGGCGTCTTGTTGTGGCCGAACTCCCCGGCGGCCTGGGCGGCACCGCGCTGCAGGGCGCCGCCGGCGATGATGCCCGCGCCCAGGCCGGTCGACGCCTTGACCACCAGGAGGTCGTCGACGGGTGGCCGGTCGGCGCGGCGCTCGGCCAGCGCGATCACGTTGGCGTCGTTGTCGAGTACGACCGGCGCACCGGTCAGGTCGGCGAAGTACGGGGGCAGCGCGACGCCGTCCCACCCGGTCATCACCGGCGAGTCGATGGTGCATCCGCGGCGCTGGTCGACGCTGCCGGGCAGGCTCAGCCCGACGCCGTAGACCGGGCACTGCCCGTGCCCGGAGTCGGCGAGCAGGGCCGCCGACCGGGTGACGACCTCCGGCATCAGCTCCCGGGGACCGCGACCGGGCCCCTGGTCGACGTCGTCGAGCGCCAGGATCGCGCCGGCCAGGTCGCAGACCGCCAGCCGGACCCGGCTGCGGCCGACCGCCGCGGCGAGCACCACACCGGCGGTGGCGTTGACGGTGAGCAGGGTGGCCGGGCGGCCGCCGGTGGAGGCGGCGGGCTGCACCTCGGTGACCAGACCGGCGTCGAGCAGCGGGGCGAGCCGGGCCGTCACCGCGGTGCGGGACAGACCGGTCCACTGTCCGATGTCGGCGCGGGTGATCGCGCCACGCGCCCGGATCAACGCATAGACCTCCCCGGGCCCAGGCGACACCGGCAGGACAGGCATGCCTGCCAGCGTAACGTCGCTCACTTATGTCTCAAAAAGACATAAGTGAGGTGGCGATGCGGCTTAAGTGTCGCTACCGTGGCTGCACGTGACCACATCTCTGGAGCGACCCCCGGTGCCGCAATCCGTGGTGGCGCCTGCGCCGTCGGTGCGCTGGCTCGCCGTGCTGGCACTCGCGCTCGGCGGGTTCGGCATCGGCACGACGGAGTTCGTGGCGATGGGCCTGCTGCCCGACATCGCGACCAGCCTGGGCGTCACCGAACCGACCGCCGGCCACGTGATCTCCGCCTACGCGCTGGGCGTGGTGGTCGGCGCACCGCTGATCGCGGCGCTGACCGCGCGCGTGCCCCGCCGCACGCTGCTGCTGACGCTGATGGCGGTGTTCACACTCGGGAACCTCGCCAGCGTGCTGGCGCCGACATACGGCACGCTGATGGCGGCGCGCTTCGTCGCCGGCCTGCCGCACGGCGCGTACTTCGGCGTGGCGGCACTGGTCGCCGCCCACCTGATGGGTCCGCAGCACCGCGCCAAGGCCGTCGCCCACGTGCTGACCGGCTTGACCGTCGCCACCGTCCTCGGCGTGCCGGTCGCATCGTGGCTCGGGCAGGCGCTGGGCTGGCGCGCGGCGTTCGGCCTGGTGGTGGGGATCGGGCTGGCCACCCTGGTTGCGCTGTGGCACTGGCTGCCGGGCCTGCGCTCGATGCACGTCACCAGCGCGCTGACCGAACTGGGCGCACTCAAGCGGGTGCAGGTATGGCTGGCGCTGGGCATCGGCATGATCGGCTTCGGCGGCATGTTCGCGGTGTACACCTACGTGTCCACCACGCTGACCGACGTCGCCGGACTGCCCCGCGCCCTGGTCCCGGTCGGGCTGATGATGTTCGGGCTCGGCATGGTGGTCGGCAACCTGGCCGGCGGCTGGCTGGCCGACAAGTCGGTGATCCGGGGCCTCTACCTGTCGATCAGCACACTCGGCGTCGTGCTCACGCTGTTCGTGCTCGCCGCGCACCACCCGGTGACGGCGCTGGCCGGACTGTTCGCGATCGGCGCGACCGGGTCGGCGATCGGACCGGCGCTGCAGACCCGGCTGATGGACGTCGCGCACGGCGCGCAGACCCTGGCGGCCGCACTGAACCACTCCGCGCTCAACATCGCCAACGCCACCGGTGCCTGGGTGGGCGGACTGGTCATCGCCGCCGGCCACGGGTACACCGCCCCGGCCGCCGCGGGCGCCGCGCTGGCCGCGGCCGGGCTCGTGGTGCTGACCGTGTCGGTGGCGTTGGGACGCCGCACCGGATAGCGGTTGACGGCCGTCAACTACGGGTGTGGTGGGATGACCTCCATGGCCGTACTGGACAGATTCCGTCTCGACGACAAGGTCGTCATCGTCACCGGAGCCTCCTCGGGCCTCGGGGTGTCATTCGCCAAGGCGTGCGCCGAGGCAGGCGCCGACGTGGTGCTGGCCGCCCGGCGCGTCGACAAGCTCGAGGGCACCGCCGAACTGGTCCGCGCCGCGGGTCGCCGGGCGCTGACCGTCGCGACCGACGTGGCCGACCCCGCGCAGTGCCAGGCGATGGTCGACGCCGCGATGGCCGAGTTCGGCCGCGTCGACGTGCTGGTCAACAACGCCGGTGTGGGCACCGCCGTGCCGGCCACCCGCGAGACGCCCGAGGAGTTCCGCGCCGTCGTCGACATCAACCTCAACGGGTCCTACTGGGCCGCGCAGGCGTGCGGGCGGGTGATGGGCCCGGGCAGCTCGGTGGTCAACATCTCCAGCATCCTCGGCATCACCACCGCCGGGCTGCCACAGGCCGCCTACGCCGCGAGCAAGGCCGCGATCGCCGGGCTGACCCGCGACCTGGCCCAGCAGTGGGGCACGCGGAAAGGCA
This sequence comes from Mycobacterium sp. PS03-16, assembly GCF_004570325.1. GTDB lineage: Bacteria > Actinomycetota > Actinomycetes > Mycobacteriales > Mycobacteriaceae > Mycobacterium. The sequence goes on from NZ_SPQO01000002.1 coordinate 283,206, forward strand.
TCCGCGTCAACGCGATCGCGCCCGGCTTCTTCAAGTCCGAGATGACCGACCAATACAAGCCCGGCTACCTCGAATCCATGAGCCCGCGGCTGGTGCTGGGCCGGATGGGCGATCCGGAGGAACTGGCCGCGACGCTGGTGTGGCTGGCGTCGGACGCCGGCGGCTATGTCACCGGGCAGACCATCGTCGTCGACGGCGGCGTGACCATCACCTGACGCTCGCGCCGTTTCAACCGGCCCGCACGGGCTATCAATCCCCGGACTTCGGAAAGGGGACCGTGATGGCGACACCGGGCACACAGGGCACGCCGAGTGCCGCGCCGACCGCCGGGAAGGCGCCGGTGCAGAAGGCGGCGCTGGCCGTGGGCGTGGTGTTCCTCGTCGTCGGCGTGGCCGGATTCGTCCCGGGCATCACCACCGGCTACGACACGCTGCAGTTCGCCGGTCACCACTCGGAGGCCATGCTGCTCGGGCTGTTCAATGTGTCGGCACTGCACAACGTGGTGCACCTGCTGTTCGGGGTGCTCGGCGTGGCGCTGCACGGCACCTTCGGCGCCGCCAGGTGGTACCTGATCGGCGGCGGCGTCGTCTACCTGGCGCTGTTCGCGTACGGGCTGACCATCGACCACGATTCGGCGGCGAACTTCGTGCCGCTCAACACCGCCGACAACTGGCTGCACCTGGCACTCGGCGTCGGGATGGTCGCGCTGGGCGTGGCCCTCGGGCGGGTCCCGCGTCGCCTCCACGAAACCCGCCACTGAGCGGACCTGTCTTCGGGGACAGGAAAACCTACCCACCCCGCCGAGCGAATCTGGCTTCGCGGCGATTACGCCGCCGCGGCTCGACGACGACGATGAATCTCGTCCGCAGTCGAACCGACCCGAGGAAGCCCCATGACCGCCACCGCACGCACCGGATCCCCGCGCCGCCCCCACGACGAGACCGTGCGCCTGCGCCCGCTCGACGGCACCGGTCACGGCGAGAAGACGGTGCGGATCCGCCACATCGTCAGCGGCTTCGACGGGAAGACGGTGCGGCTGCGGCCCCTGGACCTGCCCGTGGTCGCCGACGTCGCCAAGACGGTCCGCGAGCGCTATGCCGATCTGAAGAAGCAGGAGATCCGGCCGCCGAACCGGTGGGAGATCGCGCGGATGGCGCTGGTGATGCTGCTGGCGTCGATGCCGATCCTGGGCATCTCGGTCGACGTGTTCGGGCTGGTGCCGCAGCACGTCACCTCGGTGGTGCTGATCGCGTTGACCGCGGTGCTGGGCGCGCTGGTCACGTTCGTGCCGCACCGGACCGACGTGATCGTCGGCCGCGGGCTGATCGCCGGGATGGTGGCGTGCATCGTCTACGACGGCGCCCGGTTGTTCGCCGTGCACGCGCTGGGCCTGATGGGCGACTTCATCCCGGTGATGGGCTCGTGGGTCACCGGTGAGCCCGACACGGCGGGCAGCGCAGCGGTCGGCTACGTGTGGCGCTACATCGGCGACGGCGGCGGGCTGGGTGTCGCGTTCTTCGTCGTGGCGTTCGCGCTGGGGATCGACCGCTGGCGCAACGTCTACGCGGTGCTGGCCGCCGTCGCGTTCGCGGTGTTCCCCACCTGGACCGGGTTGATCGCGACCGTCGCGCTGGCGCCGCGCGGCGAGCAGATGATGTTCCCGCTGAACGCCGCGACCGTCTCGGTCACGCTGATCGGCCACCTGATCTTCGGGCTGTTCCTGGGGCTGGCCTTCCTGAAGGCGCCGCGGGGACGGCAGCGCAGTGAATGGCCGTGGCCGCCGATCCTGGAAACCACGGCGGTCCGGCGGTTCCTACCGGTCGTCACTCACCGGCAGCCGTGAGCTGAGCGCGTTCGGCGGTCACAGACCTCCTGTCTGGGCGAAGATGGCCCGGATGGGAGGTCTGATGTCTGCCCACCTGGAAGTGTGGACGCCGGCCGGGCGGCAGCTGATCCCGTTGAGCGGCGCGCGGGTGACGCTCGGCAAGGCCTCGACCAACACCGTGGCCCTCGGGCACGACGACACCGTGTCCCGGCTGCACGCCGTGCTGGAGAACCTCGACTTCGCTTGGTCGCTGCGGGATCTGGGCAGCCGCAACGGCACCTACATCAACGGCGAGCGGATCACCGCCGAACGGGTGCTGCGCTCCGGCGACGAGCTGCGCGTCGGCAAGTCCCGCCTGATGTTCTGGGAGGCCCGCGCCGACGGACCGCGGGACGAGGAGACGGTGGCGGCCCAGCCGTCCGAACTTCCGCCGCGGCTGACGCGGCGCGAACAGGATGTGCTCGTGGCGCTGTGCCGCCCGCTGGTGTCCGACGCGCCGTTCCCGGAACCCGCCTCGGTGCGCGCGATGGCGGGCGCGCTGGTGGTCACCGAGGCCGCGGTCAAACAGCATCTGCAGAACCTCTACGACAAGTTCGCCGTGCCCGCCGAGGGCGACCGCCGGGTGCGCCTGGCCAACGAGGCATTGCGGCGCGGCGCCGTCACGATCGCCCAGCTGCGCGACGCTAGGTGAAGTCCAGCGCCTCGACGATCGCGACCGGGCCTTCGTGGGTGGGCCGGTCCGCGCCGCCGATGCAGTAGACGGTGGAGCCCACCGCGGCCACCACCTGCCCGTGCACCGGGGTCCGGATCGGCGCCTGCTCCGACCATGTCGCGTTGGCGATGTCGTACATCTCGACGGTGGGCAGCACCCGCGTCGACTCCTCGCCACCCACGGCGACGATCCGGCCGTCGAGGTAGGCCGCGCCGTAACTGCCACGCGCAGTCGGCATGTCCGCCAGCTTCTCCCAGGTCCCGGATTCCGGGTCGAATCGCTCGAACGCCGCCGAGTTCGCGTCGGCGGTCAGCGCGCGCCCGCCGACGGCGTAGACGTGGGTGCCGTCGGACACGGCGGCCAGATGCTCACGCGGGGTGGGCAGATCGGCCGCCGCCGTCCACGACTGACCGTCGAAGACCTCGGTCTGGGCGACGAGCTGTTTGCCGTTCTGTCCGCCGACGACGACCAGCATGTCGTCGACCACGGCCGCGGCGGGGGCGGCGCGAGCGTGCCCGAGCGGGGGCAGTTCGGCCCACGCGCCGTTGCGGAACGCGAACACCTTGTTGGACGCCTCGGCGATGCTGTCGCCGGCACCGCCGAGCACCACCACCTCACCGCGGTAGGTCGCGGCCGCCGCGTGGTGCAGCGGGACCGGCAGCGGGGGCTGCGTCCGCCACTCCCCCGTGCGGGCGTTGTACGTCTCGACCGTCTGCAACGTCTCGCCGTGACGCATGCCGCCGGCGACCCAGATCTCGTCGCCCAGCACGGTCCACGCCATCATCAGCCGCTCGGTGGGCGCATCGGGCAGCGCTCGCCATGCCGCGGCGGGCTGCGGCCGGCGCGGGCCCAGCTCGATCGCCTCCGCCGACGCCGTCACCTGGCCGTCGGACGCGCCGGTCGATCCGCCGACCGCGTACACGGTGCGGCCGACCGCCGCCACCGCCAGACCGTGGCGCGCGGCGCCCATCGCGGGCAGCGCCGTCCAGGTGTCGGTGGTGAGGTCGAGTGCGGCGACGCTGTCGAGCACCCGCCCGCCCGACATGCCGCCGGCCGCCACCAGCCGGGCGTCGGCGACCGCCACGCCGAAGTCGCTGCGCGGCTGGGGAAGTGCCGGCAGTGCCGTCCACCGGTCGGCGGCCGGGTCGTACGCCTCGACCGCCGCCGAATCGGCGGTCCCGGTGGATCCGCCGACCGTGTACACCAGCGCGCCGTCGGACGCTGCGCCCATCCGCTGGCGCGGCGTGGGCATCGGGGCGCCGAGTGTCCAGGTGGTGCCGTCGAACACCTCGGTGGTGTCCAGCGGTCGGCCGCCGGCGTCGACGCCGCCCGTGACGACGATGCGGTCCCCCACCACCGCGGCGGCAGCGGCCGCGCGGGGCTGCAGCAGCGGCGGCAGCGGCGTCCACCGGCTGTCGACCACCCGCCACACCCGGTCGGTGGCGGCCTGCCCGTCGGCGCCGTCGGCCCGCAGTCCGCCCAGCACCACCGGGGTGCCCTGCCACGTCACCGCCATCGCCCGCTGCACCGGAACGGGCAGATCCTCTCCGCCCTTCCAGCTGTCGATGGCCGGGTCGTAGCCCTCGTGCCGACCGCTGACGCGGCCGTCGGCACCGACGCCGCCGAACACCCAGATGGTGCCGTCGGCCTCGGTGGCCGCCACCTCGGAGCGGGCGACCCGCGCATCGGCGATCGGCTGCCAGCCGGATTGCGTCTGCGCGGCGGGGGCACTCGGGGCGGCGGCCTCGTCGACCTCGGTGTCGGGCCGGGAGGTGACCAGGTAGACGCCGCTGACCACCAGCACCAGCACGGCCACCGCGGCGGCCGCCGCGATCAGCGGTCTCCTGCGCTCCCGCTTCGCCGGGACTGGCGGGGCGGCCGCGGCCGCCGGCGCGGGCTCGGGTTCGGGTTCGGGTTGGGGTTGAGGTCGGGGTTCGGGCGTGGGGACCCGCCACGGCAGGCTCGACGCGCTGATCGAGGCGGTGTGCCCGAACAGGTCCGCATTCGTCGCCGGCGGCGGCTCGGCCGGCGGAACGGGTTGTGGCGCCGGCGTTTCGGTGAACTCCGGCGGGACGCCGGCCTGGGTGCGCTCATCCGGCGCCGCCTCGGCGACCGGCTCGCTGAGCGCCATGGGGTCGGGCGTGAGCCCGTTGTGCCGCTGCGCCAACTGCAGCTCGCGGCCGAATTCCTCAGCGGTGGCGTGCCGTTCGGCGGGTTCGCGCGACATCGCCTTCTCGATCGCCGCGCAGACGTCGGCCGGAATCCCCTGCGGACGTAGATCGGGCACCGGGGTCGAGGTGATCCGCAGGTAGTGGGCGATGAGGTCCTCGTCGGCCTTGCGCTCGTGCGGCGGGTTTCCGGCGATCAGCGCGTAGATCGTGGCGCCCAGCGAGTAGACGTCGGCCGCAACCGTCGGCGGATGCCCTTCGAGCACCTCGGGGGCGGTGTAGGACAGCGTGCCGGTGAAGAAGCCGGTCTGGGTCTTGTACCCACCGGTGATGCGCGCGGTCCCGAAGTCGCTGAGCTGCGGTTCGCCGTAATCGTTGACGAGCACGTTCGCCGGTTTGATGTCGCGGTGCAGGGTGCCCGTGCGGTGGGCGGTCTCCAGCGCCCCGCACAGCTTGACCCCGATCCGCAGCGCCTCCGGCCACGCGATGCGGCCCTCCTGGCGGACGCGATGGGCGAGCGAACCCCGTGCGTGATAAGGCATCACGATGAACGGCCGGTTCCGCTCGGTCACTCCCACCTGCAGGATGTTCACGATGTTGGGGTGACCCGAGAGCCCGCCCATCGCGTACCCCTCGCGCAGGAAGCGTTCGCGGTCGTCGTCGTCGAGGTCCGAGGCGAGCACCTTGATCGCGACGCTGCGGCCCAGCGACTTCTGCGCGCAGCGGTAGACCACCCCGCCACCGCCGCGGCCGACCTCGACGGCGTCGGTGAAGCCGGCAGCCGCCAGTTCTGCAGCTATCCCACCCGCCATGGCGCTCATCCCCTCCGGTGAGATGCCGATCGTTCGCCTCAAGGTACCGAGCGAAGCCGCCGCAGACCCCCGAAACGGCGGCGCTGCGGACGATCGGTCTCCCCGCGCGACCTGGCAAAGCAGTGGCGATGCGCCGCGACCCGTGTCACGGTTCACCGCCGTACGCTGAGTCGCGTGCCTGAAGCAGGGTCGGTCACCGTCGACGAGATCCGGGTCGCCGACGGGGCGCATGCCTGGCGGCAAGCGGGATTCGGCGTCGATCCCGATGACGTCTGCCGGGTGGGCGGCGTCCGCGTCCGGCTGGTGGGTTCCGACCGGGGCACCGGCATCGTGGGCTGGGCACTGCGCGGCGCCGGCGCGGACAACGCGCTCGACGGCATCCCGACGTCGCGGTCCGACGCGGCGCCCGCGGCGCCGGGGACGCACCCGAACGGCGTCACCGCGATCGACCACGTCGTGCTGATGTCGCCCGCCCTGCAGCGGACCGTCGACGCGCTGACCGCCGTCGGCGTCACGCCGCGCCGCGAGCGCGACGCTCACCTGGGTGGCCGGCCGATGCGGCAGGTCTTCTTCCGGTTGGGTGAGGTGATCCTCGAGGTGGTCGGGTCGCCGGACACGGCCGGCGACGGGCCGTCCGCCCTGTGGGGAATCACCTACGTGGTCGCCGACATGGACGCGACCGCGGCATTCTTCGGTGACCGCACGTCGCCGGTCAAGGACGCCGTGCAGGCGGGGCGGCGGATCACCACGCTGCGGCACCGCGATCTCGGAATGTCGGTCCCGACGGCGATGATCTCCGCACCTATCCTCAGCGCATGACCGCGCCCGTGAACCACACCGACGTCGTGATCATCCACACCGACGGCGGATGCTCGCCGAACCCGGGCCCCGGCGGGTGGGGCGCGGTGCTGCGTCAGCGTGAGCACGTGCGGGAGATGTGCGGCGGAGAGCCCGGCGCCACGAGCAACAACCGGATGGAGTTGACCGCCCCGATCATGGCGTTGGAGGCGCTGACCAGACCCGTGGTCGTACACCTGCACACCGACAGCACCTACGTCCGCAACGGCATCACCAAGTGGGTCCTCGGGTGGGAGCGCAACGGTTGGCTGACCGCCGCCAGGCAGCCGGTGAAGAACGCCGACCTGTGGCGTCGGCTGCGCCAGGCGTGCGCACGCCACCAGGTCGAGTGGTTCTGGGTGAAGGGCCATTCCGGCATCGCCGACAACGAGCTGGCCGACCGATTGGCCACCCGCGGTTTGAAGGAGGCGCTCGCCGCTACTCCCAGGTGACCTCGTCGGGCGTCTTGTCGGGGCGCAGGCCGCGCCACGACGGCTGCCGCAGCCGGTCGTCAGAGGTGCGTTCGCTGTAGCGGACCTCGCCGACCAGCTCGGGCCGCACGAACGTCACGCCCTTGGCGTCCTGGGTGGGGAGCCGGGTGGCGAACGGCGATTCTTTCGTGTGCAGCGGGGCGAGCGTCTTCTTGAGGTGCGCGAGGTCCTTCTCGGTGAACCCGGTGCCGACGCGGCCGACGAACTGCAGCCCGTCGGGCCCCGGGATGCCGAGCACCAGGGCGCCGATCCCGCTGCTGCGGCCGCCTTCACCCTGCCGCCAACCGCCGATCACCACCTCCTGGGTGTTCCAGATCTTGTCCTTGATCCACGCCGAGGACCGGCGCCCGGGCTGGTACGTGGAGTCCCACTTCTTGGCGACCACGCCCTCCCATTTGCGTTCGCGGGCATGCTCGAGCGCCTCGGGGCCGTCGCCGTCGAGTTGCGGCGGCACGATCAATCCGCCGGCTTCGGCGAGCATCTCGAGGATCCGCCTGCGGTCGCGGTACTTCGCCCGCAGCAGCCAGCGACCGTCGAGGCGCAGGATGTCGAAGGCCCAGAACTCGATTCGCGTGGCGCGGGCCCGGTTCTGCATCTCGCCGAAGCTCGGCACACCCTTCTCGTCCAGCGCGACGATCTCACCGTCGAGGACGACGTGGTGGTCGGCGAGATCGGCGGCCAGCGCCTGCAATTGGGGGAACTCCCGGGTCACGTCGCGGCCGCTGCGGGACCGCAGGCAGAGGTTGCCGTGGTCGGCGTCGACCAGCAGCCGGTAGCCGTCCCACTTGCCTTCGAAGGCCCACTGTGTGGCGGTGTACTTCGCCACCGACCCGTGGGTGGCCAGCATCGGCGCGATGTCGTCGAACGTGGGGTTGGCCTGGTCCTTCATCCGGTGCGCCAGCCAGTTCTTGCCGTCGGTCTGGATCAACGCGTACCGGCCGTCGATCTTGCTGCCGTGCAGGGTGATGATCACCTCGCCGCCCTTGGCCGGACCGTCGGGCGGGTGGTCGTTGAACTTCTCGGTGTCGTAGGTGCCGGTGTCCCAGACGATCATGTCGCCGCCGCCGTACTCGCCCTTCGGGATGGTTCCGTGGAAGGTCAGGTACTCCATCGGATGGTCCTCGGTGTGCACGGCAAGGCGGTTCTCCGACGGGCTCTCCGGCAGATTCTTGGGCACGGCCCAGCTGACCAGCACGCCGTCGCGTTCCAAACGCAGGTCGTAGTGCAGCCGGCGGGCGTGGTGCTCCTGGATGACGAAGCGGTCGTTGTTGCCTCTCGTCGGCGGCTTCGGCGGGACGGGTTCGGGCGTCTTCGACGGGTCACGCATGCTGCGGTACTTGGTCAGCCGGTCCTCGACGGGCGCCTTCTCGTCGAGGTCGGCGAGCAGATCACCGAATTGCTCGATGCGCTCGAGCACCTCGTCGAAGCGCAGGTGCCGCAGGTCGGGGTCTTCGATCTCGTCCCAGGTGCGCGGCGCGGCGACGGTGGGTTCGGCGCGGCCGCGCATCGAATACGGCGCGATCGTCGTCTTGTTGCCGTTGTTCTGACTCCAGTCCAGGAACACCTTGCCGGTGCGCAGGCTCTTGGTCATGGTGGCGGTGACCTGTTTGGGCATGGTCTTCTCGAGCTGCTGGGCGATCCGCTTGGCCAGCACCGAGGCGCCCTGGCTGCTGATCGGATCCTCCAGCGGCACGTACAGGTGCAGACCCTTGCTGCCGCTGGTCAGCGGGTAGGCCGTCAGCCCCATACCGGTGATGAGGTCGCGGACCTCGTGGGCGACCTGGCACAGCTGGCGGAACGTCACGCCCTCGCCGGGGTCGAGGTCGAACACGATGCGGGTGGCCGGGCCGGGCGTGAGCGCGTCCTTGTCCCCGACGAAGCGCCACTGCGGGACGTGGACCTCGAGCGACGCCTGCTGCGCGATCCAGGCCAGGCCCTCGCGGGAGTCGATGATCGGGTAGGTGGTGGTGCCGGACTTGTGCACGACGCTGCCGCGGGTCAGCCAGTCCGGGGCCGAGCTGGCCAGCTGCTTCTCGAAGAATTCCAGCTCGCCGACACCGTTGGGCCAGCGCTTACGGGTGACCGCCCGGCCCGCGATGTGCGGCACCATCGCGTCGGCGACCACGACGTAGTACTCGAACACCTCGGCTTTGGTGGTCCCCGTCGCCGGGTACAGCACCTTGTCCGGGTTGGTCAGGCGCACCCGACCGAAGTGATCCACCACGCCACGGTATTACCCGCTGTCGCTACTTTGCCCGTCGCTCGCTTTGCGCGCCGCTCGCTTTGCGCGCCGCTCGCTTTGCGCGCCGAGTTCTACCTCAGGGTCGTCGAACGGCGCCGGCAACGACCCTGGTGCAGAAGTCGGCGCTTCACATGGCGGGATTCATCCACAGCTCGCCGTCCGCGGCCGCCCCGTCGAGCGCTGGCCGTCGGCCCTCGGCGTCACCGTGGCGCCATGTCTCAACCTCTGATCGGGCGGGAAGCCCTCGGCGCCGGCCGGTTGACCGTGGCCAATTGCGTGCGAGGTACGTCGCCGTGCACCCCGGCGTCTACGTGCTCAAGGTCGCCGAGCAGACGCTGCTGGCCCGGACGCACGCCGCATGGCTGTGGACCGGCCGTAGCGGCGTCATCGCGGGGCGGGTCGCCGCGGCCCTGCACGGCGCGAAGTGGGTGGACGCCACGACACCGATCGAGGTGATCACCGCGCACGGCCGCCCTCGTGACGGTGTGGTCGTGCGGGAGGAACGGCTCGGCGAGGACGAGGTCGTCCACATCGGCGAGCTGCCGGTCACCTCGCTCGCCCGCACCGCATTCGATCTGGCCCGACACCTTCCGCGTGACTCCGCCGTGGTGCATCTCGACGCGCTGGCCGCGGCAACCGGTGTGACGGCCGCCGATGCCGCGACGCTCGCGCAGCGTTACCGCGGGGCCCGAGGTGTGCGCACCGCTCAGGTCGCCCTGGACCTGATGGACGCCGGCGCACAGTCACCACAGGAAACCCGGCTGCGATTGATGCTCATCGATGATGGACTGCCCCGACCGCGAACGCAGATCCGCGTGTCCGACGGTTTCGCGGAGGCCTTCATCGACATGGGTTACGACGAACCGAAAGTGGGCCTCGAGTACGAGGGCGCGCACCACGCCGGCAATCGCCGCCAATACGTGTACGACGTCGGCCGCGCGGAGCTCATCGAACGCGAGGGCTGGCACGACATCCGAGTGGTGGCCGAACACAGCCGCCGGTTCACCCTGCACCGGGTCTGCGAGGCGTTCGCCCGCCGCGGCTGGACCCCGCCGACTTCGACCTGAGGGTCGTCAAACGTCCACTTGCACAACCCTGGTGCAGAACTCGACGAGCCGCGCCGAGCCGAGCCAGCGCCTCAGTCGATCCGCTCGCCCGTCTCCGGGTGGAACAGGTGCACGACGCCGTCGGGATGCTTGCGCAGCCGCACGGTGTCGGCCAGCCGCGGCGCCGCCTTGGTCAGCGAGCGGGCCACCAGGTTCACCCCGTCGCCGGTGTGCGCATACACGTACGCCTCGCTGCCGAGGTCCTCGACCAGGTCGACCACCACCTCCATGCCGCCGGAGTCGGCCAGCTCGAGCTGCTCCGGCCGCACCCCGACCGTGACCTCCTTGAGCCCGGCCTCGTGCAGCGCGGTCAGCTGGCTGCGTTCCAGCTCCAGTGACGAATTCTCGCTCACCCGAACGCCGTCGGCGGTGATCGGCAGCGTCATCAGGTTCATCGCCGGCGAGCCGATGAACCCGGCGACGAATGCGTTGGCGGGACGGTCGTAGAGCTCGTTGGGTGACGCGAACTGCTGCAGCTTGCCGAACCGCAGCACCGCGACCCGGTCCCCCATCGTCATCGCCTCGACCTGATCGTGAGTGACGTAGACGGTGGTGGTGCCGAGCCGCCGCTGCAGCGCCGCGATCTGTGTGCGGGTCTGCACCCGCAGCTTCGCATCGAGGTTGCTCAATGGCTCGTCCATGCAGAACACCTGCGGCTCCCGCACGATCGCCCGGCCCATCGCCACGCGCTGCCGCTGACCACCGGACAGCTTGGCCGGTTTGCGGTCCAGGAAGTCGGTGAGGTCGAGCAGCTTGGCGGCGTCCTCGACCCGGCGGCGCCGCTCGTCGGCCGATACCCCACGCAGTTTCAACGCGAAGCCCATGTTCTCGGCGACGGTCTTGTTCGGGTACAGCGCGTAGTTCTGGAACACCATCGCGATGTCGCGGTCCTTGCTCGGCACGCCGCGCATGTTGTGCCCGCCGATCTCGATGTCGCCCTCGTCGATGTCCTCCAGACCGGCGAGCATCCGCAGCGCGGTGCTCTTACCCGACCCTGACGGCCCGACCAGCACCACGAACTCGCCGTCGGCGATGTCGAGGTTCAGCGAGTCGACCGCCAGCTTGTCGGAGCCCTCGTAGATGCAGGAAGCGTTCTTGTAAGCGATTGTGGCCATTGGTGTTACTCCCTTTGCTTAGGTCTACTTGATCGCGCCGAAGGACAGTCCACGAACCAGCTTGTTCTGCGCGATCCAGCCTGCGAGAACCACCGGGAGCGCGGCCATCGTCGCCGCCGCGCACAGCTTGGCCCAGTACAGGCCCTCCCCCGCGATGAAGCCCACCATGAACACGGGCATGGTCTGCGCCTGCACCGCGGTGAGGCTGACCGCGAAGAAGAATTCGTTCCACGCGAAGATCACGCAGATCAACGCCGTCGCCGCGATACCGGGTGAGACCAGCGGCAGGATCACCTCGCGCACGGACCGCCAGGTGCTCGCGCCGTCCAGGCTGGCCGCCTCGAGCAGTTCGCCGGGCACCTCCAGGAAGAACGACCGCATCATCCACACCGCGATCGGCAGGTTCATCGCGGTGTAGAGGATGATCAGCGCCCAGATGTTGTCCAGCAGTCCGATGTTCGACACGATCACGTACAGCGGGATGATCGCCGCCACGATCGGCAACATCTTGGTGCTCATGAAGAAGAACAACGCGTCCGACGTCTTGCGCACCGGGCGCAGCGACAGCGCGAACGCCGCCGGGATACCCAGGGCCAGCACCAGCAGCGTGGACACCACCGTGGCGAACGCCGAGTTCGCCAACCCGATACCCACCCCCTGGCCGAACACCGCCCCGAACTGGTCGAGGGTGGGGACGAAGAAGATCTTCGGTGTCGTGGTGTAGGCGTCGACCTCCTGCTTGAACGCGGTCAGCACCATCCAGAACACGGGGAAGAAGAACCCCAACCCGGCGATCCAGGCCACCACACCCCACGGATCGAACCTGCGGTGCTTGACGCTTCGCTTGGTCTCGGCGGCCGTCGTCTGCTCTTCGGCCGCGGTGGTCTGCGGGACAGTCGTACTCATGTCAGGCCGCCTCTTCCTTGCCGGTGAATGATTTGAAGATCAGGCGCAGGGCGAAGTTGGCGAGGATGATCGTGAAGATCACCACGATCACGCCCATCGCCGCGGCCTGGCCGATGTCGAAGCCGAGGAACGCCCGCTGGTAGATGTAGAACGGCAGATTCGCACTCGCCGTACCGGGTCCGCCCTGGGTCATCATGAAGATCTGGTCGAAAGTGTTGACCAGATAGATCGCGCCGAGCACGGTGCCCAGCTCGATGAAGCGCCGAAGGTGCGGCAGCGTCAGCTCGCGGAACAGCTGGAACGCCGACGCACCGTCGACTCGACCGGCCTCCAGGATGTCGCGAGGCATCGACTGGAGGCCGGCGAGGATCAGCAGCATCATGAACGGGGTCCACTGCCAGACCAGCGCCACGATCACCGACGACAGCGGGTACTGGCTGACGAAGTCGATGCCGGGGCCGGGCAGGATCCAGTTCACGATGCCGAACACCGGATCGAGCATCGCGGTCTTCCACATCAACGCTCCCGCAACAGGTGTCACGAGGAAGGGGGTGATCAGCAGCGTGCGGACCACGCCGCGGCCGAGGAAGGCCCGGTCCAGCAGCAGCGCCAGGCACAGCCCGAGTACCACCGAGATCAGCACGGTGGCGACGATGATCACGACGGTGTTGAGGGCCACCTGCCAGAACGTGCCGTCCTTGACGACGTCGAGGTAGTTCTGCAGGCCGATGAACTCCCGCGACCCCGGCCGCACCAGGTTCCACGACAGCGTGGAGTAGTACAGCGTGAACAGGAACGGGATCTGCGTGACGACGATGGTGAAGATCAGCGCAGGCAGCAGCGGGCCGCGGCGCCGCCAGCCCTCGGCGCGCGAGACGCCGCGGTCCTGTCCCTTCTTGAGCCGGGCGACGTGCTCGGACTCGCTTTCCCGGGTCTCGTGGGCCATCGTGGTCATGACTGCTCCTGATAGGTCTTGCCGACGACCTCGGCGTACTGCTGTGACTGTTCGAGAGCGTCGGCCACCGACTTCTGTCCGGCGATCGCGGCGCTGATCTGCTGACTGACCCGGGTGCCGAGATCCTGGAACTCCGGGATCGCCAGGAACTGCACGCCGGTGTAGGGCACCGGTTCGACGGTGGGCTTCAACGGGTTCGCACCTTCGATGGAGTCCAACGTCACCTGCCCGAACGCCTTGGCGGCCTCCTGGTACTCGGGAATCTGGTAGGTCGAAAGCCGGCTGCCGGGTGGCACGCGGGCCCAGCCGAGTTCCTCGCCGACGAGCTTGATGTAGTTCTTGTCGGTCATCCACGAGATGAACTTCCAGGCGGAGTCCTTCTTGTCACTGCTCTGCGGAATGCCCAGCGCCCAGGTGTAGAGCCAGCCGGAGTTCGGCTTCTCGACGGTCGGCGCCATCGCGTATCCGACCTTGCCGACCACGTTGGACGACTCCGGATCCTCCAGCACCGACACCGCCGAGGTGGCGTCGTACCACATGGCGGTGCGGCCCTGCGCGAACTGCGTCGCGCACTCGCCGAAACCGCTTGCCGCCGCGCCGGGTTCGCCGTACTCGCGAACCAGGTCGACGTAGAACTGCACGGCGTTGCGGACCTGTGGGCTGGTGAGCTGGGCGTTCCACTCCATGTCGTACCAGCGACCGCCGAAGGTGTTGATCACGGTGTCCAGCGGCGCCAGCACCTCACCCCAGCCGGGCTTGCCGCGCAGGCAGATGCCCACCATGTCGGGGCTGTCGAGCTTCTGGGCGGCCTCGGCCACCTGCTGCCAGGTAGGCGTACGGGGCATCTGGATCCCGGCCTGCTCGAGCAGGTCCCGCCGGTACATCAGGAACGACGACTCGCCGTAGAACGGCACCGCGTACATGCTGCCCTCGTAGGACAGCGACTCGCGCAGCGACGGGATGAAGTCGTTCTGGTCGTATTCGGGAGTCTGCTGAGCGTACTCGGACAGGTTGACCAGCCACCCGTTCTCGGCCCACTGCGGGGTCTCGTAGTTGCTGATCATCACGACGTCGAATTCGCCGCCGCCCATCGCGGTGGAGGCGGTGATCTTCGCGCGGGCCTGGTTCTCCGACAGCGTGACGAACCGTAGCTTGATGTCGGGGTTGGCCTCCTCGAATTTCGTCGACAGCTCGCGGGCGTCGGTCATCTGGGAGTTCGACACCATCGCGATCGTGACGGTCTGGTCGGTGGCGCCCAGGGTTCCGGCGCCCGCGCACCCGGCCGTGAACACCAGGCCGGCGGCGGCGAGACCTCCCGCCAGCTTGCGCAACATCGTTCGCGCTCTCACCTTCACCCCTTCCTCGTCGAAGTCGTGCGATTCGGTCATTGCGTCAACAGCCATCGGGCACAGTCGATGTCACACACCAGCAGGCGGGCCAGCCCGCCGCGCAGCGCGGCCAGCGTGGCCTGGTGCTTGCCGGACCCGCTCGCGATGAGGATCGACTTCGCGCACGCCCGGATGTCTTCGAGCGGCACCGACACCGCCCGCTGCTGTAGTTCGGTGTTGACGGGTTCCCCCGCGGCATCGAAGAAGCGGCCGCCGATCTCACCGACCGCGCCTGCGGCGATCTGCTCGTCGAGCATGCGGGAGTCGAGGTAGCTGCCCTCGAACAGCGTGGTGGAGGTGGACACCGCTCCAACGCCGAACATCATCACGTCGGCGCGCCTGCCGGCCTCCAGCGTCCGGGAGATCACCGAATCGCTGCGCATCGACGCCACGGTCGACGGGTCGGCATACAGCGGCGCCGGGAGACGAATGGTGGTGGCGCGCAGCACGTCCTCGCACCGTCCCAGGATCAGCTCGACACCGGTCTGATACGACGCACTCGACATGGCACCGTCGAGCTGCACCACGGCGCGGCACGTCGCCACGCCCGGGGTGAGCGCGGTGGCCACCGCCACCTGCTCGGGACCCCAGGTGAACCCGAGCACGTCGTCGGGTTCGAGCCGGCGCATCAGCAGCGCGGCGGCGGCGCGGCCGACGCTCGCGAATGCGGCAGGCCGTCCGGGCGCCCCGACGTCGACGCCGTGCCCGGCGACCACGACCTCGGTCAGCCCGAACCGTGTCTCGAGTTCGCGTTCCTCGTCGGCGTGCAGGTCGTCGCGCAGGTCCGGGGGTACGACGATGTCGATACGCACCAGGCCGCGGGCTTTCGCCCGGGCGACCAGCCGGCCCGCGGTGGGCCGGGACACCCCGAGCCGGGATGCGATCTCCGCCTGGGTCAGGCCGTCGAGGTAATACAGCGTCGCCGCCCGCAGCGCCAGCCGCAGATCCTCCGGCGAGCGCGCCGGGACCTGCGCTGTGCCACGGCCATTCGCCGCCGAAGTCGACGCCGGGATCGGCACGCCCACCCACCTCTCCGAGGAGTCACCCGTGAGCAATTGCTCACGGGTGCGAGTACTTGCTCATCACGCTAGCATGGTCGATGTGACGCAGACAACACTTTGGAATCTCGCCCCAGCCGGTGGCGGCGCCGCTCCCATCGCCTTCCCCCGCCCGGTACCGTCGAGCCGGTGGTGACCGCGTCATGAAACTCAGCCAGCAGAACCTGTCCGAGATCACCATCGCCACCCCGGGTTACGACCGCGCGGCCGTCACGGTCGGCATCGTGCACTTCGGTGTCGGCGGCTTCCACCGCGCACACCAGGCCATGTACGTCGACCGGCTCCTCGACCAGGGCCGTGCCGATGAGTGGGGCATCTGCGGGGTCGGTGTCCTGCCCGGTGACCGGAAGATGGCCGACGTGCTGGGCGCACAGGACGGGCTCTACACCCTGCTCCTGGAGAACCCGGACGGCACCCGCGACGCCCGCGTGATCGGCTCGATCGTCGACTACCGGTACGCACCCGACGATCCCGAGGGCGTCGTCGAACTGCTCGCCGCACCGAGCACCCGGATCATCTCGCTGACCATCACCGAGGGCGGCTACAACGTCGACTCGGTGGACGCCGATACGGTCAATGTCTTCGGCCTGGTCACCGACGCCATGGCCCGCCGTCGGGACCGCGGCGTCCCGTCACCGACGATTGTGTCCTGCGACAACATCGAGGGCAACGGCGACGTCGCCCGCGAGGCGTTCCTCGCCTACGCCGACCGTACGAACCCCGGCCTGTCCGAGTGGATCGCCGCCGAGACCCGCTTCCCGAACTCGATGGTGGACCGCATCACCCCCGTCACCACCGATGACGTGATCGCCACCGTGCGAAGCGAATTCGACGTGGACGACGCCTGGCCGGTGGTCGCGGAACCGTTCACCTCATGGGTGCTCGAAGACACCTTCTCCGACGGCAGGCCACCGTTCGAGGAGGCCGGGGTGTTGCTCGTCGACGACGTCAGGCCCTACGAGCTGATGAAGCTGCGACTGCTCAACGCCGGGCATCAGGCGCTGTGCTACTTCGCCTATCTGGCCGGTTACCGCCTGGTGCACGACGCCGCGGGTGACCCGCTGTTCGCCCGCTTCCTGTTGCGCTACATGGACGAGGAGGGCACCCCGACGCTCACCCCGGTGCCCGGCATCGACTTGCCCGACTACAAGCGCACGCTGATCGAACGCTTCGCCAACCCCGGCATCCGCGACACCGTCGCACGGCTGTGCTTCGGTTCGTCGGACCGCATCCCGAAGTGGCTGCTGCCGGTGATCCGGGAGAACCTGCGCACCGGTGGGGAGATCCGGCTGTCGGCCGCCGTCGTCGCCAGTTGGGCGCGCTACGCCGAGGGCGTGGACGAGCAGGGCGAGCCCATCGACGTGCAGGACCAGTTGGCCGACGAGCTGGTCCCGCTGGCCCGTGCGCAGCGCGACAATCCGACGGCGTTCATCGAGAACCGTTCGGTCTTCGGTGATCTCGCCGACGAGCCCCGGTTCGTCGAGGCGTATGTCGCGACGCTGCACGCCCTGCACCGCGACGGCGCCCGCGCCACCCTCGAGGCGCTGATGGACGGCGACGCGTCATGACCGACCGCGCGCTGGTGATCGGCGAGGCGCTGATCGACATCGTCGAACGGGACGGCGAGGTGGTGGGCGAACACGTCGGCGGCAGCCCGCTCAACGTCGCCGTCGGGCTGGCACGGCTCGGCCGCGGCGTCGACTTCCTCACCCACATCGGCGAGGACGCGCGGGGCCGCCGGATCACCGACCACCTGCACAGCGCCGGAGTCGACCTGGTCGCCGGCAGCGCGGCCGCACACCGCACCCCGACCGCGCGGGCCATGCTCGACGAGGCCGGGTCGGCGCGCTACGACTTCGACATCGAGTGGGCGCTGGCCGGCACGCCGGAGGTGGCCCCACCCCTGGTCGCCCACACCGGGTCGATCGCCACCGTCCTGGAACCGGGATGCCGCGCGACCGCCGCGCTGCTCGACACCTATCACCCGTCGGCGACCATCACCTTCGACCCCAACATCCGGCCGGCGCTCATCGAGGACGCCGGCGCGGCGCGCAGCCGGATCGACCGACTCGTCGAACGTGCCGACGTCGTCAAGGTCAGCGACGAGGACCTGAGGTGGCTCGACCCCGACCGAACGCCCAAGCAGATGGCGCGCACGTGGCTGGAGTCCGGGCCCGCGCTGGTCGCCGTGACCCTGGGTGACCAGGGCGCCTTCGCGATGTGCGCGGCCGGCTCGGCCCGTGTCGCCGCGCTGCCGGTGGACGTGGTGGACACCGTCGGCGCCGGCGATGCGTTCATGGCCGGCCTCATCGATGCGCTGTGGAGCCGGGGGCTGCTGGGCGCGGCGCGCCGCCCCGACCTGCGCCGGATCGGTCTGGATGCCCTGCACTCGGTGTCGCAGACCGCGGCGCTGTCGTCGGCGCTGACCGTCATGCGGGCGGGTGCGGACCTACCCGACCGGGCGACGCGCGACGCCGCCGCCCGCGAACCCGCATCGCTGAAGAACGGTTGGCGCTGATGATGTGGGCCATACTGGCCGTATGCGCTCCATCTGGAAGGGTTCGATCGCCTTCGGCCTGGTGAACGTTCCGGTCAAGGTCTACAGCGCCACCGAGGACCACGACATCAAGTTCCACCAGGTGCACGCGAAGGACAACGGACGCATCCGGTACAAGCGCGTGTGCGAGGTCTGCGGTGAGGTGGTCGAATACCGCGACATCGCCAAGGCCTTCGAATCCGACGACGGCCAGAGCGTCATCATCACCGACGAGGACATCGCCACGCTGCCCGAGGAACGCAGCCGCGAGATCGAGGTGCTCGAGTTCGTCCCCGCCAGCGATCTCGACCCGATGATGTACGACAAGAGCTACTTCCTCGAGCCTGACGGCAAATCGTCGAAATCCTATGTGCTGCTGGCGAAGACGCTGATGGAGACCGACCGCGTCGCGATCGTGCACTTCGCGTTGCGCAACAAGACCCGGCTGGCAGCGCTGCGCGTCAAGGATTTCAGCAAGCGCGACATCATGGTGATTCACACCCTGCTGTGGCCCGACGAGGTCCGCGATCCCGATTTCCCGGTGCTGGACAAGGAAGTCGAGATCAAACCCGCCGAGCTCAAGATGGCAGGGCAGGTGGTCGAGTCGATGACCGACGACTTCAACCCTGACCGCTACCACGACGACTACCAGGATCAGCTGCGCGAGCTGGTGGAGGCCAAACTCGAAGGTGGTGAGGCGTTCGCGGTCGAGGAGCAGCCCACCGAACTCGACGAGACCGAGGACGTGTCCGATCTGCTGGCCAAGCTGGAGGCCAGCGTGAAGGCGCGCAGGTCGGGCGGCGGCGCGCCGTCGGACGCCGCTGACGACGAGGACGAGGACAAGCCCAAGAAGAAGGCGCCGGCCAAGAAGGCGGCCGCGAAGAAGGCGCCCGCCAAGAAGACCGCCGCGAAGAAGACCGCCGCCAAGAAGGCCCCGGCGAAGAAGGCGGCCAAGAAGTCCTGACTCACGCCGAGACTGAACTCACGCAGGACCGCACCCGCACTTTCCCTGCACCGCTTCAGTCTCGACGCTCGCCACGTCGCGCGGGTCGCGGCCGGCAACCGGGCTCGGTCTCCGCCCACGGTTCACACCGGCCGGGCGCCTCGCGCGCCCGAAACTGAACTCACGCAGGACCGCACCCGCACTTTCCCTGCACCGGTTCAGTCTCGACGCTCGCCACGTCGCGCGGGTCACGGCCGGCAACCGGGCTCGGTCTCCGCCCACGGTTCACACCGGCCGGGCGCCTCTCACGCCGAGACTGAAATCACGCAGGGCCGCACCCGCACTTCCCCTGCACCGGTTCAGTCTCGAAGCGCTCCGCCTGCCGCCGGCCGCCCGACGCCCCGCCGCGCCGCTCGAACCCAAGTAGAACGTGTTTCAGAAATCACCTCCGCCCGTCCCGGGGCCCTGCTACGGTACGCCGGGCAGGCGAACAGGAGTGCAGGTGATTCTCGACAGATTCCGACTCGACGATCAGGTCGCCGTGGTCACCGGAGCGGGCCGCGGGCTGGGCGCCGCCATGGCGCTCGCCTTCGCGGAAGCCGGTGCTGACGTGCTGATCGCAGCCCGCACCCAGCAGCAGCTCGACGCCGTCGCCGAGCAGATCCGGGCCGTCGGGCGACGCGCGCACGTCGTGGCCGCCGACCTCGCGCACCCCGACTCGACCGCCCAGCTGGCCGGCGCCGCGGTCGAGGCCTTCGGGAAACTAGACATCGTCGTCAACAACGTCGGCGGCACCGTCCCCGCCGCGCTGACCGACACGTCGCCGAAGGACATGCGCGACGCGTTCACGTTCAACGTCGCCACCGCGCACGCGCTGACGACGGCCGCGGTGCCGTTGATGCTCGAGCACTCCGGCGGCGGCAGCATCATCAACATCACCTCCACGATGGGCCGCGTCGCGGGCCGCGGATTCGCGGCCTATGGCACCGCCAAGGCCGCACTCGCGCACTACACCCGCCTCGCCGCGCTCGACCTGTGCCCGCGCATCCGGGTGAACGCCATCGCCCCGGGCTCGATCCTCACCTCCGCGCTCGACATCGTCGCGAGCAACGACGCTCTGCGCGAACCCATGGAGCAGGCCACGCCGATGCGGCGGCTCGGCGATCCGGTCGACATCGCCGCCGCCGCGGTCTACCTGGCGTCCCCGGCGGGCAGCTACCTGACCGGCAAGACCCTCGAGGTCGACGGCGGGCTGACCTTCCCGAACCTCGACATGCCGTTCCCGGACCTGTAAGGAGCCTCTATCCATGGGAATTCGCGTCGCGCAGATCGGCACGGGCAATGTCGGCGGACACGCGCTGACCCAGCTGATCACCGATCCGCAGTTCGAGCTCACCGGGGTGTGGGTGTCCTCGGCGGCCAAGGCGGGCAGAGACGCCGCCGAACTGGCCGGCCTCCCGGAGCCCTGCGGCGTGCTGGCCAGCAACGACCTCGACGAGGTGCTGGCCGCCCAGCCCGACTGCGCGGTGTACACCGCGATGGCCGACAACCGGCTGCCCGAGGCGCTCGAGGACTACCGGCGCATCCTGGCCGCCGGCATCAACATGGTCGGCAGCGGCCCGGTGTTCCTGCAGTACCCCTGGCAGGTGCTGCCCGAGGAGCTCATCTCCCCCATCGAAGAGGCCACGCGCACAGGCGGATCCAGCCTCTTCGTCGGCGGCATCGACCCCGGCTTCGCCAACGACCTGCTTCCCCTGGCACTGGCCGGCACCTGCCAGCGCATCGAGCAGATCCGCTGCATGGAGATCGTCGACTACGCGACCTACGACAGCGCCACGGTGATGTTCGACGTCATGGGGTTCGGCAAACCGCTCGACGAGCTGCCCATGCTGCTGCAACCCGGCGTGCTGAGCCTGGCGTGGGGTTCGGTGATCCGTCAGCTCGCCGCCGGCCTCGGTGTCGAGCTCGACGAGGTGACCGAGACCTGCGTCCGCGAACCGGCGCCGGAGGACTTCGACATCGCCTCCGGGCACATCCCGAAAGGCACTGCGGCCGCACTGCGTTTCGAGGTCCGCGGCATGCGAGGCGGGCAACCGACCGTGGTGCTCGAACACGTCACCCGGCTGCGCGAGGACCTCTGCCCGGACTGGCCGCAGCCGGCCCAGCGCGGCGGCTCCTACCGCGTCGAGATCACCGGCGAACCGACCTACACCCTCGACCTGTGCCAGAGCAGCCCGAACGGCGACCACAACCGCGCCGGCCTGGTGGCCACGGCCGCCCGCATCGTGAATGCGATCCCCGCCGTCGTCGCCGCGCCGCCGGGAATCCAGACAACTCTCGATCTACCACTCATAACCGGCAGAGGACTAGTACGCTCCTGAACGTAAGCTGCACGCCGACTCAAGGACGGTCTCATGCGTACCGCTGCTCTGCGCCTTCTTCTTCCCCTTGTCGCAGCTGCGGGCGCCGCCGCGGCGATCGCCGCCGCACCGACGGCAGTTGCGCAGCCCAGCGGCGAGCATGACGGCAAGTGCCTCAACGTCGCTCCCAACGCCCTGGGCCAGGGCCACACCTGCCCTCCGTGGGAGACCCAGTTCGCCACGCAGCCCGGTGACATCCACAACCAGAGCACCTACCTCTACCCGTGGGGCGATCCGTACTACGGCGTCGGCACCGTCGTGAACTGGGGCTGACCGAGATGCGAAAGACCGTCCGCCGCCTCGCGCCGCTCACGCTGGCCGCCGCCGGCGCCGTCGCGGTGTTGGCCGCGCCCGTCGCCGGCGCGCAGCCCAACTGCGTCAACACCGGCCAGACCGCCTTCGGCGGTTCGACCACCGTGTGCCAGAGCCCGGGCAACGCTCAGATCACCACCTCGCCGGGACAGATCAACACCACCTATCTCTATCCGTACGGCGACGCGTACTACGGTCCCGCACTGGTCGTCGACTGGCCTTAGGAAGCATCATGCGAACGCCGGTTCGCCGCATCGGCACACTGGCACTGACGACACTTCTCGCCGGCGCGACCCTCGCTGTCGCACCCGTGGCGTCCGCGCTGCCGGATTGCGTGAACACCGGGCAGCGCACCACCCAGTGCGAGACCGGGGGCAGCACCCAGATCGTCACCACACCGCCGGAGACGAACGTCGGCGGACCGTACGGTTGGGGTGGTTGGGGCATCGGATTCGGCGGGATCTCCATCGGCTTCTGAGCGGTGATCGCGCCGACTTCGGTGGTCGCCGCGTTTCCCCCGCGAGATTTCGGTTACCCTAACTTCTCGATTCGCTGAACCGGACGAGAGGTGAGCTGGGTGCTGCCTGATACCGAGACACGTCCCCGTTCGCTCTGGCTGCTGCTCGGCCCGGCGTTCGTGGCGGCGATCGCCTACGTCGACCCCGGCAACGTCGCCGCCAACGTCAGCGCCGGCGCCCAGTTCGGGTTCCTGCTGGTCTGGGTCATCGTGCTGGCCAACATCATGGCCGGGCTGGTCCAGTACCTCTCGGCCAAACTCGGCCTGGTCACCGGCCGGTCGCTGCCCGAATCGGTGGCCGACCACACCCGCACCCCGACCCGGATCGCCTACTGGCTGCAGGCCGAACTCGTGGCGATGGCCACCGACCTGGCCGAGATCGTCGGCGGCGCCATCGCGCTCTACCTGCTGTTCGACCTGCCGCTGCTGGTCGGCGGCTTCATCACCGGCGCGGTGTCGCTGGCACTGCTGGCGGTGCAGAACCGCCGGGGTCAGCGGGTGTTCGAACGGGTGATCAGCGGGCTGCTCCTGGTGATCGCGATCGGCTTCCTCACCAGCCTGTTCGTCAAGGCGCCGTCGGCCGGGGACGTGGCGGGCGGGCTGATCCCCCGGTTCGACGGCGTCGAGAGCGTGCTGCTGGCCACCGCGATGCTCGGCGCAACCGTGATGCCGCACGCGGTGTATCTGCATTCGGGTCTGGCCCGCGACCGCCACGGCCACCCGGAGGCGGGCGCGCCGCGGCGCCGGCTGCTGAAGGTGACGCGGGTGGACGTCGCGCTGGCGATGCTGGTCGCCGGCGCGGTGAACATGGCGATGCTGCTGGTGGCCGCCACCAACCTGCAGGGGATGAGCGGCACCGACTCCATCGAGGGGGCGCACGCCGCCGTGGGGCAGACCCTGGGACCCGCGGTCGCGCTGTGCTTTGCGATCGGCCTGCTGGCCTCCGGGCTCGCGTCGACGTCGGTGGGCGCCTACGCCGGTGCGATGATCATGGGCGGCCTCCTGCGCCGCTCCTATCCGCTGCTGCTGCGCCGGCTCGTCACGCTCATCCCGGCGTTGGTGATCCTCGCGGTCGGCGTCGACCCGAGCCGGGCGCTGGTGCTGTCGCAGGTGGTGCTGTCGTTCGGCATTCCGTTCGCGCTCATCCCGCTGATCCGGCTGACCAGTAACCGCACGCTGATGGGCGACGACGTCAACCACCGCGTCACCACCGCGCTGGGCTGGGTGGTCGCCGGATTGATTACGCTGCTCAACGTGGTGCTGATCTATCTGACTGTCACGGGCTGAATGCGCCGTCCCGGTCGGCACGCCTATTTCGCGTACGGGTCCAACCTGTGCGTGCAGCAGATGGCGCGGCGCTGTCCCGACGCCGGCGACCCGCGCCCGGCCACCCTGAGCGATCACGACTGGCTGATCAACGAACGCGGCGTCGCCACCGTCGAGCCCCTCGACGGCGCCCAGGTGCACGGGGTGCTGTGGCAGGTGTCCGACCACGACCTCGCAACGCTGGACAGCGCCGAGGGCGTCCCAGTGCGCTACCGCCGAGACCGGCTCACCGTGCAGACCGCCGATGGCCCCGCGCCGGCGTGGGTGTACATCGACCACCGCGTCGAACCGGGCCCGCCGCGACCCGGCTACCTCGAGCGGATCATCGACGGCGCGCTGCACCACGGCCTGCCGCCGCGCTGGATCGAGTTCCTGCGGCGCTGGGACCCCATGCACTGGCCGCAGCGCCACCACCCCGACGGCACCGGTCCGCAGTCACTCACCGAACTTCTCGCCGACCCTGCCATCGACGAAGACAGCTTGCTGCGTTCGCGATTCGGCTTCCTGGCCATCCACGGCGGCGGCCTCGAGCAGATGACCGACGTCATCGCCGAACGCGCCGCCGAGGCGGCCGGCGCCTCGCTGTACGTCGTGCGCCACCCCGACCGCTACCCGCACCATCTGCCCTCGGCCCGCTACCGCGCCGAGGAGTCGGAGCACCTGGCCGCGTTCCTCTCCCACGTCGACGTCGCAGTGTCGCTGCACGGGTACGGGCGCATCGGGCGCAGCACCGACCTGCTGGCCGGCGGCGGGAACCGCAGGCTCGCCGCCCATCTCGCCGAGCACGTCGACGTCCCCGGCTATCGGGTGGTGACCGACCTCGACGCGATCCCCCGCGAACTGCGCGGTCTGCACCCCGACAACCCGGTCAACCGGGTGCGCGGCGGCGGAGCGCAATTGGAGCTGACGTCGCGCATCCGCGGGCTGAGCCCGCGCAGCCCCCTGCCCGGCGACGACGGCCTGTCCCCCGCCACCGCGGCGCTGATCCAGGGCCTCGCCGCCGCCGCGCGCACATGGCGCTGACCGCGAAGGCCCGTTACTGCTGAACCCGCACCGGCGCGGACTCCTCGAGATCCAACACCGGTGTGGGGCGGCGGAAGCCGTGGGTGACCACGAGCAACCACACGAATCCGACGGCCAGCCAGATCAACCCGATGGTCAGCGCCTCACCCGACAGGCTGGTCCACAGCCACACCGTCAACGCGAAGCCGATCAACGGCAACACCAGATTGTTGAACACGTTCTTCTCGCCCGCATCGAGGAAGTAGTGCTTGATCACCGTCAGGTTGACCGCGGAGAACGCCACCAGCGCACCGAAGCTCACCACCGACGCCAGGATCGCGAGGTCGATGACCAGCGCGAGAAGCGAGACGACCGAGATCACGATGATCGCCCACGTCGGCGTGCTGAACTTCACCGACACGTGCCCGAACACCTTGCGCGGCAGCACCCCGTCGCGGCCCATCGCGTACAGGATCCGCGCCACCGACGCCTGCGACGTCAGCGCCGAGCCGAGCGCACCGGCGACGTAGGCCGCGGTGAAGAACGCGGCGAGGAAGGCGCCCCCGGCAGCGGTCATGACGTCCAGCGACCCGGAGTCCACGTCCTCGAACTCGTTGGACGGGAACACCACCTGTGAGGCGTAGGACAGGATGATGAACAGCACACCGCAGATGACGGTGGCCAGCATGATCGCCTTCGGCACGTCGCGCCGGGCGTCGCGCGCCTCCTCGGCCAGCGTCGAGACCGCGTCGAAGCCGAGGAACGACAGGCACAGGATCGCCGCGCCCGCCAGCACCGGCCCCATTCCGCCCGCGCTGCCGTCCCCGCGGAACGGGGCCATCACGTCGACGGTTCCGGATCCGGACAGCGTGGCGATGGTCATCACGAGGAACACCACGATGAACACGGCCTGGATGGCGATGATCAGCATGTTGGCCCGCGCCACCGACACGATCCCGACGATGTTGAGCACGGTGACGATGAGGATCGTGACCACCACGATCGCCCACTCCGGGATCGCGGGCACCGCGGCGTTGAGGTAGAGGCCGATGACGAGGTAGTTGAGCATCGGCAGGAACAGGTAGTCCAGCAGCAGCGACCACCCGGCCAGGAAGCCGACGGGCGCGCCGAACGTCTTCTGCGCGTAGGTGTATGCCGACCCGGCGATGGGATAGGCGTAGGCCATGCGGGCGTAGGACCGGGCGGTGAAGATCATCGCCGCCAGCGTCACCACGTAGGCCAGCGGTACGCGGCCACCGGATTCGACGGTGACGATGCCGTAGGTGGTGAACACGGTGAGCGGCACCATGTACACCAGCCCGAACAGCACCAGCGACGGCACGCCGAGGACCCGGCGCAGGTGCCCCTCGCCGGCGGCTGCCGGTGGCACGGGCGTGGTCGAGGACATGGAGACTCCCTTCAGCGGCGCGACGGCCCTACGAGCTTGCCCCCCAGATACGTTCCGCGCACCTCGATTGCGGGAATCTCCAGTCCCGGCGTGGCGCGCGGGTCGGCGCTCAGCCACACCAGGTCCGCACTCGCACCGGGAACCAGCCGTCCCCACGACGTCTCGGCGAATGCCTGCCGCGCCACCCCGGCGGTGTAGGCGCGCATCGCCCGCTCCACCGGCACGATCTCCTGCGGCGTCCATCCGTCCGCCGGGACCCCATCGGCGGTGCGGCGGGTGGCCGCCACCGCGATCCCGTCCAGCGGCGCCCCCGAGGACACCGGCCAGTCCGAGCCGAACGCCAGCACACCGGCCTCGTCGAGGGTGCGCATCCGGTACTGCCGGTCGGCGCGCTCGGCGCCCAGCCGCGGCACGGTCAGCACCGTCATCAGCGGATCCATCTGCGCCCACAGCGGCTGCATGTTCGCGATCACGCCCAGCCGGGCGAAGCGGTCGATGTCGGCGTCGTCGACCAGTTGGGCATGCGCGATGACCGGCCTGCGGTCGCGCGGACCGTTCGCCGCGATCACGTGCTCGATCGCGTCGAGCGCCTGGCGGACCGCCGCGTCGCCGATCGCGTGGATGTGGATCTGCAGGCCGAGTTCGTCGACCCGCCGCGCCGCGTCGGCCAGCGAGTCGCCCTCCCACACCTGCATGCCGTGCGAATGCAGTCCCGAGCAGTACGGCTCGATCAGCGCTCCGGTCTCGTTCTCCACGACCCCGTCGGCGAAGAACTTCACCGTGTGCGCGGTCAGCCGCGGGGACGCCAGCGCCTCGACGCGCGCCCGCGCGTCGGCGAACTGCGGCAGCTGCGCGTCGAATACCCGCGGGTCGGCGTAGAGGCCGAGGTTGAACCGGACGCCCAGCGCGTCGCGGCGGGCCGCCTCGAGATAGGTGTCGACATCGCGCGGCTCCACCCAGGCGTCCTGCACCCACGTGACCCCGCGGGCCAGGTAGTACTCCGCGGCCGTGCCGAGCGCGGCGATGCGGGTGTCCTCGTCGCGCTGCGGCATCACGGCCGTGACGAGGTCGACGGCACCCCACTCGCGCAGCGTGCCGAGCACCGAACCGTCGTCGCGGTGCGGGATCTCGCCCAGCACCGGATCGGGCGTCTCGGCGGTGATCCCGGCCCGGTCCAGCGCGACCGAGTTGCACCACACCGTGTGGTAGTCCCAGGCGCGCAGCACCACCGGCCGGTCGGGCACCGCGGCGTCGAGCCAGCGGGCGTCGAACAGCCCGCCGGGAACCAGGCTGCCGTCATACGAGGCGCCGACGATCCACTCGGTGTCGGGATGCGCGTCGGCGTACCGGCGCACCGCGGCGACGATCTCGTCGATCGACGCACATCCGCGGACGGGTGGGCCCACCTCTTCGAGGCCACCGAACATCGGATGGGCGTGGCCGTCGCCGAAAGACGGCATCAGAAAGCCGCCGTCGAGGTCCACCTCGTCGTCGGCGGGGTGCCCGGTGGCCGCCGCCCCCGTCGCCTCGATCACACCGTCGACGGCGAGCAGGGCGTCGACCACCTCGGATCCGGTCCAGATCTTCCCGTTCCGAAATACCGTCGCGACCACGCGAGGACTATATCCATCCGTCGCCGACCGGGCTCCGAATGACAGATGTGGAACGCTTAACCACCCGCGACCAGGCGCCCGGCGCGCTCGCCGGGGCGACGCCCGCGCTGTACCAGACCCGGATCACCCATCTGCGCCGCGCGCCCGTGCACCACTACTTCGAGCACAACAGCTACAGCTGGTACGTCGACGTCGACGATCTGCCCCGGCTGCCCGGCTGGGTCCGCCCGTTCGCCCGGTTCGACGCACGCGATCACTTCGACGGCGCGCCGGAGGACACGCTGCGGACGCGGGTGGACGCGGTGCTGGCCGACCGTGGCATCGATCTCGGCGGCGGCCGGGTCACCGCGCTGCTGCAGCCGCGGGTGCTCGGCTACACCTTCAATCCGCTGAGCCTGTACTGGTGCCACGACACCCGCGGCGTCCTGCGCCACGTCATCGCCGAGGCGCGCAACAGCCGCGGCGAGTGGCACGCCTACGTGCTGCCGCCCGACAGCACGAGTCCGACGATGGTCCGCAAGCAGCTGGCCATGTCGCCGTTCACCGGCGTCGACGGCTATTACCTGGTGCGCGCGCCCCGCCCCGACGAGACGCTCGACCTCGCGGTCTCGCTGCACCGCGACCACCAGCCCGCGATCGTCGCGACCCTGCGGGGACGGCGGCGTCCGGCGACGGTCGCCCAGGTGCTGCGGCTGCAGATCACCAAACCGGTGGCGCCGTTGATGAGTGCGCTGAGCATGCGGATCCAGGGCGCGGTGCTGCGGCTGCGCCGGGTACCGGTCGACGAGGCGGCACCGGTACCCGCGATCCCCGTACCGGCCGACTGTATGGCGCACACGTGAAGATCGAAACGACTGCGCCGGAAGCGGTTTGCCCGACGCACCGCGACCGCTGCGAGATCGACGGGGCACCATTATCATGACCGCCATCGCCGGTCCGGTTAGGCTACCGCTCGTGACCACCGACCTGGACGGACTGCTGCGTCAGGTGGCCCAGCGCGATGTCGACGCCTTCGCCACGTTCTACGACCGCACCAGGGCCAGGGTGTACGGCATGGTCACCCGGGTGCTGCGCGACCCGGGCTACAGCGAGGAAACCACGCAGGACATCTACCTGCAGGTGTGGCGGACGGCGTCGAGCTACGACCCGAAGGCGGGTAGCCCCATGGCGTGGCTGCTGACGCTGGCGCACCGCCGCGCGGTGGACCGGGTGCGCTCCGAACAGGCCGCCACGCAGCGTGAGTCGCGGTACGGCGCGGCGACGGTCGACCCGCCCGTCGACCATGTCGCGGACTCGGTGATCCTGCTCGACGAGCGGCGGCGCGTCACCGACTGCCTGGATTCGCTGACCGACGTGCAGCGCGAAGCGATCCAGCTCGCCTATTACGAAGGGCTGACCTACGTCCAGGTCTCGGAGCGTCTCGCGGCGAACCTGGCGACAATCAAGTCGCGGATGCGCGACGGCATCCGCGGCCTCCGCAACTGTCTGGGAATCACATGACCGAGCCCACGAATTCGGATCTGCTCGAGCTGGCGACACCGTATGCGCTGCATGCGGTGTCCGCCGACGAGCAGTCCGAGATCGATCGGCGCCTGGCGGCCGCGCCGGCCGAGACGGCCGCGGCGTTCACCGACGAGGTCCGCAGCGTCCGCGAGACGCTGGCGGCGCTGTCGTCGGGCACCGCACTGGAGCCGTCCCCGCATCTGCGGGACAGTCTGCTGGCTGCGGTCGCCGCCGACCCGGTCCGGGGTCTGGACGCCAGGCGTGGCAGCCGGTCGCGCTGGCGGACCGCTGTGCTGGCGGCCGCGGCGGCGGTGGTGATCGGGCTCGGCGCGCTCGTCGCCGGCCTGACGTTGCGCCCCGCCGACCAGCAGACCACCGCCGAGCAGGTGTTCGCCGCACCGGACGTCCAGACCGTCTCGGGGCCGGTGCCCGGCGGCGGCACCGCGACCGTGGTGTTCTCCAAGGAGCGCAACGCCGGGGTGCTGGTGATGAACGACGTCCCGCCGCCGCAGCCGGGCACCGTGTACCAGATGTGGCTGGTCGGCGATGACGGCGCGCATTCGGCCGGCACGATGGACGCCACCGCGGTCTCCCCGTCGACCACCGCGGTGCTGCCCGACCTCGGCTCGTCGCAGGCGCTGGCGTTCACGGTCGAACCCCCCGGCGGCTCGCAGGAGCCGACCTCACCGGCGTTCGCCGAGCTGCCACTGAGCTAGGTCCCGGCCAGCGTCGCGTCGGCCACCGCGTCGACGACGTCGGCCACCTCACCGCGCCGCCGCCACGCGGCGCGCTGCCGCATGGCACCGTTGCCCTGCGCGTCGAGGCGGGCGAGTTCCTCGCGGACCAGGTCCTCGTCCCCGACGTCGGCCAGCGCCGGAGTGATGCGGTCGACGAGGTCGGTCAGCAGATCGCGCGCGGGCACCGGGGCGTGCGAGTCGACGAGGTCGATCGCCTCGCCCTCGAGTCCATCGCGCGCCGAGCGCCAGTAGGCGGCGTCGAGCGCGTGCGCGGAGATCCGCGGCAACCCCACCCCGCCGCGTTCGTCGTCGAGTGCGGTCATCACCGTCGCCCGCACCAGGGCGGCCAGCAGCACGGTGTCGGCGACCGTGGCGGGAACGTCGGCGGCGCGCACCTCGATGGTCGGGAAGGTCGCCGACGGCCGCACGTCCCAATAGACCATGCCGTCGTCGAGCATCGCCCCGGTGTGCTGCATCATCGCCACCATCGCGTCGTACTCGTCGGCGGAGTCGAAATGCGGCGGCGGGCCGGCGCTGGGCCAGCGGGCCCACAGCATGCGCCGCCAGCTGGCGTAGCCGCTGTCGTCGTTGCGGTAGATCGCCGAGTTGGCGCTCACCGCCAGCAGCAGGGGCAGCCACGGCCGCAGCCGGTTGCTGACCCGGATGGCGGCCTCGCGCGTCGGCACCGCGACGTGCACGTGCGCCCCGCAGATGCCCTGTTCGTGGGCGAGCATGCCGAACCGTTCGGCGATGCGGTGGTACCGCGGGTTGTCGGTGATCGGGAAGTCGTGCGGCACGGTGGGCGGGACGGCCGCGGCGAGCAGCCGGGCCCCGCTGTCCTCGGCCGACCGGGCGGCGGTCGCCCGCAACCGGACCAGCTGGGCACGCACGTCGGCCATGCTCGCCGCCACCTCGGTGGTGGTCTCTACCTGGCATGAGGTCAGCTCGAGTTGCAGGTGGACGCCGCGCTCGGCCGCGCGGCCGGCGACCTCCCGGTTGCGGGCGATCGGCGCGCCCGTGGCGGGGTCGACGAGCAGGAATTCCTCCTCGACGCCCACGGTGGGATGGCTGGACATGGACCCTTCTCGAGACATTGATCCGGCCCGTCGGGCGTACTCACGACGGGCCGGATCTGGGTGTGGCTCTTCGGTTGTCTTCGCGGCGGGGGCGAAGTGCGCGGGACTTTGATGCCCATTGCCCCCGCCGTTCAAACATCGAATTGCTGGGCGGCTGCTTAGGATCGGACGATGGTGGCGGATTTCCGGTTCGGCGTCGGTCTGCACTCGGCGAAATCGCTGGCAGACGTGCAGGATGCGGCGCGCCGCGCCGAAGACGTCGGCTACGACGTCCTGCACCTGCCGGACCATCTCGGTGCGCTGGCGCCGTTTCCCGTGTTGACCGCGGCCGCCGCGGCGACCCGCACGCTGCGGCTGGGCACCTTCGTGCTCAACGCGGCGTTCTACCGGCCGGCGCTGCTCGCCCGCGACGTCGCCGCGCTGCGGGACCTGTCCGGCGGCCGGTTCGAACTCGGCCTCGGCACCGGCTACGCCCGCGCGGAGTTCGAGGCGGCCGAGCTGCCGTTTCCATCGGCCGGGCAGCGGGTGGCTCATCTGCGGCACACGTGCGAGCACATGGCGGCGCACCTGCCCGACGTGCCGATCATGATCGCCGGCAACGGGGACCGGGTGCTGACCGTCGCGGCCGACCACGCCGCGATCATCGGGCTGACCGGTGGCGACCGCGCCGCCGAGGGGGACGACGACCCGCTGGCCGACCGCATCGCGTTCGTCCGGGACGCAGCCGGCCGGCGCTTCGGGGACGTGGAGCTCAACCTCGCGATCACCGCGATGCCGCTCGACGGTTCCGGCCGCCCCGACCTGAAGATCCCGCGCCGGTCACTGCCCGGGCTGACCGACGACCAGTTGCTGCGCCACCCGGGCGTGCTGTCGGGGTCACCGCACGACATGGCCGAGCGGCTGCGCCACTACCGCGACGCCTACGGCATCAGCTACATCGTCGTGCAGGCACCCCACGCCGAGGCATTCGCGAAGGTGATGGTGCAGCTGCGCTGAGGCGCTACCGCCAGAGGTACAGCGCGCTCAGCACCGCCCACATCGCCACGCAGTAGCACTCGAACGCCGCACGCAGCGGGATCGGTGCGTGCCGCAGTTCCATGAAGTCCAGCCCGACCAGCCGCACCTTGACCGCGGCGATGCCCAGCACCAGCACCGCCACCAGGGATCCGGTGCCGTGCTCGGCGCCGACCAGCCCCGACGCCACCGTGGCGGCCACCAGCAGCAGCCACGTCAGGCCCGCGCGGCCGCGGACCAGGTCCGACACCGACGGGGTGCTCATCGGCTGACCAGGTACAGCAGCGCGAACAGGAAGATCCACAGCAGGTCGACCAGGTGCCAGAAGCACGCCGCACCCTCCACCAGCGCGGTGCGGTGTCCGCCGAGGTGCGAGCGGCGCACCTGCGTCGCCATGAACGCCAGCGCCGACAGCCCGAGCGCGACGTGGAACAGGTGCAGCCCGGTGAGGATCACGTAGTAGAGGTAGAAGCCGTTGGCGTTGGGGCCGTAGCCGTCGACGGCCAGCATCACGTACTCACCGACCTTGAGCGTGACGAACAGCAGCCCGAGGGCGGCCGCGGCGCCGATCGCGCGCGCGGCGAGGGCGCCACCACCGGCGCGCATCGCGCCGAGCGCCACCACGACGCACAGTGAGCTGGTCAGCAACACCAGCGTGTTGGCCACGCCGACGCCGAGGTGCAGGGTGGCCCGGCCGGCGTCGAACACCTCCGGCTCGGCCGCCCGCGCCACCAGGAAGGTGCCGAAGAAGACGCCGAACACCAGCATGTCGCCGAACAGGAACACCCAGGTGCCTGCCTCCCCCGGGGTGCGGCGCACCGAGGTGTCGCTCGCGGCACGCAGGGTGGCGGTCACGCCGCGGGTACCGGTGAGCGCTCGGCGGCCTGCTGCGCCGCGACCGACCGGGCGATGACCGCGGTGCTGGCGAAGATCCAGACGCACAGCACCAGCCCGGGGATGTAGAACGCGAACACGCCGTGCCAGGCCAGCGGCCCGTCGTTGAAGACCACCACCACGCAGCCCGGCATCGACAACGTGGCCACCCACAGGTTGAGGTAGCCGTACCAGCGCGGGAACGTCGGCGGATCGGTGGTGTCGACGAACGTCGCGACGGCCAGCGTGACGTTCTGGATGACGATGGTGCCGACGATGCCGATGAACCACAGCCAGAACAGGTCGTTGAGCATCTGGGTGAGTTCGGCCGACCGTTGCTCGGGCCGGAACGCCGCGGTGGCCAACAGCAGCTGCGGGAACAGCAGCGCAGGGACGAAGATCGTCGCCGCGAACAACTGGGTGAGCGACAGCATCCCCCACCGCCCCTCCACCCGGCGGATGCGCAGGCAGATCACCGCGAGGAACGGCAGCGCGAGCGTGGCGGTCAGCATGGCCCCGGCCACGCCGAGCCGGATCGCGAGCCGGTGGTCGACGAAGAAGTCGGCGATCTCGTCGGCCGGCGCGGTGGGCGACAGCGGCGGGAACAGCCGGGCGATCCCGGAGAAACAGGTGCCGTACAGCAGGATCATCACGGTGCCCGACCAGGCTCCGATGCGCTGCAGCGTCAGCTCCACGCGTCGCACGGTACCGGCCCACGCCCGTAGTTCTGACAATTTTGACGAAACGACGCAGCGCGGCGCGGACGCGAGCAGGCGGTAAACTCCGACCGGTCCGCCCTCGTAGCTCAGGGGATAGAGCACGGCTCTCCTAAAGCCGGTGTCGCAGGTTCGAATCCTGCCGGGGGCACTCTCCGCTTAGCCGAGCAAACTATTTGACGAATGCGTCAGCGTCGCAGGCGATTTCGCGAGCGCGCCGGACGCGACCGGCCGCACCGGGCGTATTAGAGTCGCGGTGTGATCGGATCGAGAATGCGTAAGACGGTGGCTCTCGGATTCGGCGCCGCGGCGGCGGCCTCGGGCATCGCGCTGGCCGGTGCCGCGCCCGCCTCGGCCGGTCCGGACGTGTGCGTCAGCGGCCCGTACGGCTTCGCCTACGCGTGCGTGGAGACCCCGGGATGGGTGCAGTGGCACGACGGGGACGGCCACCGCGGGCGTGGCCACTGGAAGCACGACCACGACGACTGATCATCCGCGGGTGTCGATCACCTGCTGAGCGATCTCGGTCAACTTCTTGTTGCTGTCCTGCGACAACCTCCGCATCATCTCGAAGGCCTGCACGTCGTCGACTTTGTAGCGCTCCATGATGATGCCCTTGGCCTGGCCGATCCGGTCGCGGGTGGACAGTGCGGACTGCAACTGCTCCTCCTGCCGGCTGGCCAGCACCGCAGCGGCGGCGTGCGCGGCGAGCACCGTGCCGATGGTCTCGGCCTCCGCGTTCCACACGTCGGGCTCGAACCCGAAGAGGTTGAGGGCGCCCGCGGTGCGGTCGGCGGTGTAGAGCTTGAACGACAGGCCGCTGAGCACGCCCATCTCGACACATGCCGGGGCGTACTGCGGCCAGCGGCTCTCGTCGCGGAAGTCGTCGGTGCGCACGATGGTGTCCTGCAGGGCGGCCTGCACACACGGCCCTTCACCGAACTTCATCTGCAGTTCGTCGAGTTTGTGCGGCAGGTCGGTGACCTGGGCGAGGGTTTCGAAATTGCCGTTGCGTCCGACCAGGAGAATGCCCGCGGCGTCCACCCCGTGGATGAGGTCCTTGGCGGCCGTGGTCACGCCCGTCAGGATGTCGTCGATGCTGCGCGGCAGGGCCACCGAACGGGCGAGTTCGGCCATCCGCAGCGCCACATCGTGGTCTCGGGTCCCGGTCATAATCCGCAGTCTTCCCGATGTCGCCCCAAAAGCACACCTGAACGTTTGCGATCCCCCGCGTGAGGCAAATAACCCGGGCAGGCGCCTACGGCGGTCGACCACCGTATGCGCTGAGGTCTCGTCGGTTCAGACCTCGAGCCGGCGGGGCCGCCCGGAAACTGTCGAGTCATCCGGACGGCGACCCACCATTGGTAGCGGCGCACGCGACGGACCTCGCGGCGCGGCGCCGCCCGCCGGTGCCCCGGCGTCGATGCACCGGTTCACGCCCCGGGCTGCGCCCCCCGCCCCGCCATCGGCCGCGCAGTCCGCGGCGATACCCCTCCCGCCCCTGCCCCACCGGAACCGGACTTGGCGGCGCACAACGGAATTGGACCGAAAAGGGTCTTGGCACTCTCGCACCGAGAGTGCTAATCTAACTGTGCACAGTGATTTGGCTGCCCGCCAGGGTGGTGGGCTCTGGGAGTGACTAGGAGGTGGATTGCTGTGCTTCGTTTTGATCCGTTCAGTGACCTCGACGCGTGGACCCGCGGTTTGCTGACCAGCCAGTCCGGATCAAATCGCACCCCTCGGTTCATGCCGATGGATCTGTGCAAGATCGACGACCACTATGTGTTGACCGCCGACCTCCCCGGGGTGGATCCGGGCTCGGTGGACGTCAACGTCGACAACGGCACCCTGACCATCTCGGCGCACCGCACCGCGCGGTCGGAGGATTCCGTGCAGTGGCTGGCCAACGAGCGGTTCTTCGGGACCTACCGCCGTCAGCTGTCGCTCGGCGAGGGGGTCGACTCGTCGGCCATCTCGGCGACCTACGAGAACGGCGTGCTGACCGTGACCATCCCGATGGCCGAACGGGCCAAACCGCGTCGCATCGACGTCGCCCACGGCGGCGGCCAGAAGTCCATTACCCCGACCACCGTCGAAGCCGGGTAACCGGCAGCGCTCGGGCCGCGGACGGATCCGTCGATCCGCCCGCGGCTGCGGCGTATCAGCGGGTGGGACGCGACAACGCGGAGACCAGCGCCCAGACCGAACAGGCCACCGCCACCACGGCGACCGCCCCGCCGAGGTAGAGCCCGTACCCGGCGGCCACCGGTTCGCGCACATTGATCCGGTAGTAGTAGGCGGTCATCCCGCTGGCGAGCAGCGAAAGCGCCAGCGCCGCAGCCGAAGCCGCGCGGACCGACAGGCCGCGGGCGGCCATGGCACCGGCCACGACGAGGCCCGCCGCCAACAGCACGATCAACTGTCCGGCCCCGAATCTGGGCGGCAGCACCAGGCTGCCGACCGTTCCCCCGATCGCGTTGGCGCGCCCACCGCCGTCCTCGGCGGTGGTCAGCCACGGCAGCCACGCGCTGACGGCCAGCACCGCCGCACACGAGGCGATCAGCCACCCGGGACGCAGCATGCGACGAGACTAACGTCCGCGGCCGCGCCGCTCCGTCACCCACCGCGCCGAGGTTCTACGCTCTAGGAGAACTCGACCAAGGCGGTGCACCCGATGAGCGACCTCCCGGCCTGGGCCCAACGGCTGGATCTGTCACCCCATCCCGAGGGCGGGTGGTACCGGGAGACGTGGCGTAGCGAGCTGACCGTCACGCAGTCGGCGCTGCCGCCGGACTACACCGGCCCGCGCAGCGCGGGCACCGCGATCCTGTTCCTGCTCATGCCGGGTCAGCAGTCCGCATGGCACACGGTGCGCAGCGCCGAACTGTGGCTGTTCCACCGGGGCAGTCCGCTGCTGCTCGAGATGGGTCCCGAACACGATTCGGCGACAACACATGTGCTCGGCAGCGACACCGACGCCGGCGAGCATCCGCAGCTGGTGGTGCCGGCGCGGCACTGGCAGCGGGCGCGGCCGCGCGACGACGAGCCCAGCCTGGTCAGCTGCGTCGTGGTCCCCGGATTCGACTTCGCCGACTTCGAACTCGGTGCCGCCACCGACTAGCCGAGCGAGGACAGGTTGAACGCCGCACCGGTGCAGTCCGTGACCGCGGCGAGCCGTCCGTAGGGCGTGTCCTCGGCTCCGCGCCGCACGCTGCCGCCGTGGTCGAGCACCAGCTGCACGGTTCTGTCCACGTCGTCGGCGCCCAGGAAGACGCACCAGTCCGGTTCCACGTCCCACGACATCACGCCGAGCAACGCCTTGCCGTCGAAGTTCGCTGTGCTGTAGCGGAACTCATCGGTGTCCGATACCGTCTCGATCTGCCATCCGAAGGTCTCGCGGTAGAAGTCGAGCGCCTTGGCGTGATCGCAGGTGGTCAGCTGGAAATACACCGGTGCGCCGTTCTCGTCGACCACCTCGAAGCCGCGATGCCCGGCCGGCTGCCACAGCCCGAAGAACGCCCCAGTGGGGTCGGTCAGCATACCCATCCAGCCCTTGTCCCCGATTTGCATCGGCTCGACGGGGTCGACGCACGCGACGGCGCCCGCGGCCAGCGCCCGCTGCAGAGTGGCTCTCATATCTGTGGTGTGGAAGTAGGTGGTCCAGCCGTCGGGGCTGTTCCACTGCGGGTCGTTGTGCATCAGCCCGGCGACGGGCCTGCCCCCGCAGAACGCGTTGACGTAGCCGCCGTAGTCCGGTCCCGCGGACTCGAAGGTCCAGCCGAACACTGCGCGGTGAAACTCCTGCGACCGTTCGACGTCCGAGGACGCGAGGTCGATCCAGGTGGGGGCGCCCAGCGGGGCGGAGGTGCGGACGGACACGGGGTCTCCTTGTCTCGGCGGGTGAGTCGGTCACCGGTGCAGACCACCGCCGCGCGGGAAAGTCATCGGGCCTGCCTGACGCAAATATTGATTCGCAGCCGTCGCGTATTTCCGCGAACTGTCAGCCAGCGACATATGTCCGATGGGCGAAAGACTTGGATTTGCCGGTGGCGTCAAATATGCTCGAAATATTGACGCCGGCCGTCGCGGGCATCTGACCGCGACGACACGAAAATACGGCAAAACTGCCTGGTGGACATGTTCTCGGCCGTATCATCGTTGGCCGCTTCGCGCCGATCAGGGCAGACCGATACGTCGACTGTGCTGGCGGATTGAGATTGCTGACCACCGACGATGTAAATCCTTGACGTTGTTATCAGCAAAACCTTAGATTACTGCCGTCGGTTCACAGCAAACACACATCCACCGACTCGCGGTGGGCGTGCTCTCCTCATCGAAGGGACCCTGACATGTCCAGACACCGCAAGAGCCGGCGCCAGGCGCGAATCTCGGCCCGTCAGTGCGTGACGGCCGGAGTCGGCGGCGCCGCCATGGTCGGCGTCGGCCTGTTCGTCGCCTCGCCGCAGACCCCTGCCGGCGCGGCGACGCACGCGGTCGAGCTGACGTCGTTCGGCTCCACCATGGCGCCCGCACCGACCGCCCCGGAATGGTGGTGGCTGGAGAACCAGAGCAACGGCCGCAGCTTGATCGGTGCCGGATCCGATCTCAACGCCGACGCGCTCGCGATCGCCCTGCCGGGACAGCTGGGGTCGGATCCGTTCTCGATCTTCCGGCCCATCGGCCCCGGCGGTTGGCTCATCGGCAACGGCATCGACGCACAGGCCGGATGCACGGGTGACGCGTGCAACGGCGGTAACGCCGGGCTCCTCTTCGGCCGGGGCGGTGACGGGCTCAACGGTGGCCGCGGCGGCGACGGCGGCCTGTTCTTCGGCCGCGGTGGTGACGGCGGAACCGGCGTGACCGGTGGCGTCGGCGGCCGCGGCGGTAACGGCGGCCTGTTCTTCGGCACCGGCGGTGACGGTGGCACCGGTGGCGCGGGCGCCGCGGGCGGCGCCGGCCAGGCGGGTGGCCGGGCCGGTAACGGC
>NZ_SPQO01000030.1 GCF_004570325.1 Mycobacterium sp. PS03-16
CGCCGGCTCCGGGTGCAGGCGGTGGTGGTCCCGGTGCCGCGGTCGTCCCGCCTGCGCCGCCGGCGCCTGCGGTTCCGGCCGCCAGCTCGGTGCCGAACCTCGCGCCGCCGGCTCCTCCGGCACCTCCGGCGGGGACGTCGGGTGGTGTGAATGTCGCTATGCCCCCGGCACCTCCGACGCCGCCGGCCAGCTCGTCGACCGCGGTGAACATCCCCACGCCGCCGTACCCGGCCGCTCCGGGAGCGTCTGCCAGCGGCGCCGCGGGCGCACCGGGCGGCGTGCTGCCACCGCTGCAGGGTGCGGCCGCGGTCTTCGACCGGCTGCTGCCGGGCGCCCCGGCGCCGGGCGCCCCCGGTGCCGCCGCCAACGGGCCGTGGGACTTCGTGCCGACGATCCAGGTGCCGCAGATCCCGGGTCTGCCGGTCCCGCTGCCCAGCGAGATCAAGATGCCCAGCGACGGCCTCTGCGCGGGAACCGGTGGACTCTGGTCGGCCAGTGCCACGTCCGGTGCGCCGGCCGCGGCACCCGCCACCACCCCGGCGGACCGCCGCGAGGACTGGTGACGACGCGACGGCGCTGAAACACAGAATCGGGCCCGGCGTGAACACGCCGGGCCCGATCGCGTCAGCGGGTGGCCGGCAGCCGCAACAGCAGCCGCGCGCCGCCCAGCGGACTGGTCTCCAACATCGCTGTGCCGCCGTGCAATTCCGCCTGCTGCGCCACCAGAGCCAGACCGAGCCCGGAGCCCGATCGCGACGCTGTGGAGCCACGCGAGAACCGTTCGAACACCAGCGCGCGTTCGGTTTCGGGCACCCCGCTGCCGTTGTCGTCGACCGCGATCTCGACGTCGTCGCCGGATCGGATCGCGCTGAGTCGAATCTGGGTGGCCCGACCGTGTTTGACCGCGTTGGCGATCGCGTTGTCGATGACCAGCCGTAACCCCGCCGGCAGGCCCAGCATGCGCACCTGCGCCGACGGCACCAGCGACACGTCGAGGCCGGGATAACTGCGCAGCGCATCGTGTGCCGCGCGGTCGAGCAGTTCGGTGACATCCACCGGTACGTGGTCCTCGGCGGTGGTCAGTTCGCCCTGAGCCAGCCGCTCGAGTGCGGTCAGCGTGGCCTCGATGCGGGTCTGTGTGCGCACCACGTCACCGATCACCTCTTTGCGCTGCTCGTCGGTCATGTCGAGCGTCGAGAGCACTTCCAGATTGGTGCGCATGGCGGTCAGCGGCGTGCGGAGCTCGTGCGACGCCACGGCGGCGAAGTCGCGGGCCGATTCCAGCGCGGCCTTCGTGCGCTGCTGCTCCTCGCCGATCCGCGCGAGCATCCCCTCGACCGCCTCGGCGATCTCAGCCGCCTCCCACACCCCGCCGACGTGGACCTCGTCCGGTTTGGACTGGGCGTTGATCGCGCGGGCCTGTTGCGCGAGCAGGCGGAACGGGTTGATCATGATCAGCCACATCACCCACCCGACCAGCACCGTGCCGGCGATCACACCTCCGCAGATCAGCACCACCCGCAGGTGCAGCTGATCGATCCGGCGTTGCGTCTCCTCCAGCGGCGCACCCAGCGCGATGGTGGCCGGCCCCGCGGCGAACGTCCGCACGCGGTACTCCACCCCGTTGATCGTGGTGTTGGCGTACCCGATGTCGAGTTCCGGCAGGACGACGTCGCTGGGCACCGACACGGTCGTCCCGCCGAACCGCGCGGTGCGCACCAGTGTGCTGTCGGGCAGCGGGGATTCGGCGGCATCGGTGGTCTCCGCGGCGCTGAGCAGGCTGCTCAGATCGCCGAGGCTGGTGACCGAGTCGAGTTGCCGGTCCAGCTGGCTGTACTGGTCGTTTGTGACGCCGATCCACACCCAGGTGCCCAGCGTGAGGACCAGCACGACCACCGACAGCGCGGCGACGATGACGATCGTGCGCAACGACAGGATCGGCATCGGCATCGGCATGAAGCGCCGCAGCCGCTCGTCGGGACGCATCACCGGATGAGCTGCCCGACACCCGGCGGGCGCGAGCTCGGCGCGACGCTGTTCACGAGGCTCATCTTGCCTGACCGGTTCGTTCGCCGACGGCGCCGTCCGGCATGATGCCCCGGTGGCGCGACCGATCCTGGCGGACATCCTGGCGACCCTCGACGTCGAGAAGGTGGGGGACGACGAGTTCGTCGCCACCCAGCTGGACAACCCGGCCCATCACATCGTCGGCGGGCACATCGCCGGTCAGGCGCTGATGTCGGCCGGCCGCACCGTCGATGCCGCCCGCACCCCGCACAGCATGCACGTCTACCTGCTGCGCGCCGGGGACGCCCGGCGCCCAGTCGACTTCGAGATCACCCGGCTGCGCGACGGTGGCGTGCTGTCGTCGCGCCGCGTCCTGGCCCGGCAGGACGACCAGGTGCTGCTCGAGGCGCTGGCCTCGTTCACCGCGCCCATCGAGAGCCTCGACCACCAGCAGGCGATGCCCGACGTGCCCGCGCCCGAGTCGCTGCCGCCTGTCCAGGAGCAATTGGGCGCCTACGCCGACGAACACCGCGGGCACTGGGTGGCGCCCCATCCGCTCGACCTGCGCTACGTCGACGCCCCACCCCGGCTGGCCCTCGAGCGGCCGGACCCCTCGCCGCGGATCCGGATGTGGTGGCGGCCCTGTGAGGTGGTGCCCGCCGACCCGATCCTGAGCAGCGCCCTGCTGACCTACGTGTCCGGGACGACGCTGCTCGAGACCGCAATGGTGATGCGCCGCATGACACCGATCAGCGGGTTCTCCGCGTTGATCGACCATGCGGTGTGGTTCCATCGCCCCGCCGATCTCCACGGCTGGATCCTGTCCGACGCGGTGTCGCCCAGTGGGGTGCACGGCCGCGGGTTGGCCACCGCCACCATGTACAACCGCGACGGCGGGCTGGTGTGCACCGCCACCCAGGAGATCTACTTCGGCCGGCCCGCCGCCGGCTGAGCGCGACACCCCGTCGTCACTGCGGGCGGCCGTGCATCAACTGCGCCACCACCCGCAGGTCGTCGGTCAACGCGTCGAACGCCTCCTGCCGGTTCTGGGGCGGGCCGCGCAGGACCGACGACGGATGCACCGTAGCCACCACGTCCGGGTCGACGTCGAGGTCGGTCACGCCGGGACCGGGTGGCAGGTGCAACACCTCGCCCCGGTGAGCGGTCAGCCGGAAGTCATTGCCCATCAGTGCTTTCGCCGCGGTCGCGCCGAGCAACACCACCACCTCGGGGTGCAGGGCGTCGAGTTCGGCGATCAGCCACGGCCGGCACGCGACCACCTCGGTGCGGCTGGGCGTCTTGTGGATCCGGCGGGTGCCGCGCTCGGGCATCGTGAACTTGAAGTGTTTGACGGCGTTGGTCACATAGACGGTCCCGCGGTCGATGCCCGCAGCGACGAGCGCCTTGTCGAGCAACTTGCCGGCCGGGCCGACGAACGGGGAGCCCGCCCGGTCTTCCTGATCGCCGGGCTGCTCGCCGACGAACACCACCGTCGCGTCCGGGCTGCCCTGCCCGAACACGGTCTGGGTGGCGTCGAGGTACAGGTCGCAGCCCTTGCAGGACTGGGCGGCGCCGGCCAGTGCCGTCAGGTCGTGGGTGTCGGGCACATACTGTTCGGCGCCGGGTGCTGCGGTCGGCATGGAGGACGGACTACCCGTCCACCGCGGGTCCAAGCGTCGCGCCGGTCACGAACCCGCCCGCGGTGCGACCCGGCCCGATCACGCCCCGCGCGCGACTGATCGGTCACTCTGTCCCGCTGATCGGCGTTGCCGGACGCTAGCATCGGTGCCGGTAGAACGCGGATCGTCGGGTCGGGACGGCTCGCCGGGTGTGGTCAATCGTGCCCGTGCCCGTCGAACGACGCGTTACTGTTCCGGTTGGCCGTGCAAATGACACTGGGAGGGTTTGGATGAGCGCCTATCGCACCGTGGTGGTCGGCACCGACGGATCGGACTCGTCGCTGCGGGCAGTCGAACGCGCGGGCGAGATCGCGGCGGGGTCCGGTGCCAGGCTCATCGTGGCGACCGCCTACTTCCCCCAGAGCGAAGACCAGCGCGCCGCCGACGTCCTCAAGGACGAGGGCTACAAGATGGCCGGCAACGCCCCCATCTACGCGATCCTGCGCGAAGCCAAGGACCGGGCGCGCTCGGCCGGCGCCGAGGATGTCGAGGAGAAGGCGGTTGTCGGAGCGCCCGTCGATGCGCTCGTCGATCTCGCCGACGAGGTCAAGGCCGACCTGCTGGTCGTCGGCAACGTCGGCCTGAGCACCATCGCCGGCCGGCTGCTCGGCTCGGTGCCCGCCAACGTCGCGCGTCGCTCCAAGACCGACGTGCTGATCGTCCACACCAGCTGACGCAGGTCGTCGAAACCTGACCTCCGGCCGTCACCCCGGTGCGACACTCGGGCTGACGGCGGAGGTCAACATGACGACAACCATCCATCCCACCGCGATCGCGCCCCGCGAGAACGGCGCCCCACCCCCAGACGTGCCGCTGGCCGACATCGACCTCGGCACGCTGGACTTCTGGGAGTGGGACGACGACCGGCGCGACGGCGCGTTCGCCACGCTGCGCCGCGAGGCGCCGATCAGGTTCTTCGAGGTGCCCGAGTTCGCCGGGTTCACCGCAGGCGCCGGGCATTGGGCGCTGACCACCTACGACGACGTGCGGCACGCCAGCCGTCATCCCGAGGTGTTCAGCTCGATCCCGACCAGCACCGCGCTCAACGACACGCCGGCCGAGATCGCCGAGTTCGTCGGATCGATGATCTCCCTCGACGATCCGCGGCATCTGCGGCTGCGCGGGATCGTCAACCGCGCCTTCACGCCGAAGATGTTGGCGCGCATCGAGGAAAGCGTCCGCGACCGGGCGCGGCGGCTGGTGTCGGCGCTGATCGCCGACCACCCCGACGGCCGGGCCGAGTTCGTGTCGTCGGTGGCCGGCCCGTTCCCGCTGCAGATCATCTGCGACATGATGGGCATTCCGGAGCAGGACGAGGCCGACGTCTTCCGCTGGACCTCGATCATTCTCGGTGGCGGGGACGAGGAGGTGGCCGGCGACCACGACACCATCGTCGATGCGGTGATGTCGCTGGGACAGTACGGCGTCGCGCTCGCCGAGGACCGCCGGGCCCACCCGGCCGATGACCTCACCACCAACCTGGTGCGCGCCGAGGTGGACGGGGAGCGCCTCACCTCTGCGGAGATCGCCTCGTTCTTCATCCTCCTCTCGGCGGCCGGCAACGAGACCACCCGTAACGCCATCAGCCACGGCCTGGTCGCGCTCACCCGCTACCCCGAACAGCGGCAGCGGTGGTGGGACGATTTCGACGCGGTCGCGCCGACGGCCGTCGAGGAGATCGTGCGCTGGGGCTCAC
Organism: Mycobacterium sp. PS03-16; assembly: GCF_004570325.1. Taxonomy (GTDB): domain Bacteria; phylum Actinomycetota; class Actinomycetes; order Mycobacteriales; family Mycobacteriaceae; genus Mycobacterium. Next base: position 5,383 of record NZ_SPQO01000030.1, read on the forward strand.
CGATCATGTTCATGCGCCGCAACCTCACCGAGGACGTCGAGCTGAGCGGCGTGCCGATGAAGGCCGGCGACAAGGTGTCGATGTGGTACTGCTCGGCCAACCGCGACGAACGCCGCTTCGCCGACCCGTGGCGGTTCGATGTGACGCGAGATCCCAACCCGCAGATCGGGTTCGGCGCGGGCGGGGCGCACTTCTGCCTCGGCGCCAACCTCGCCCGGCGCGAGATCCGGGTGCTCTACGAGGAGCTGCACCGGTGGGTGCCCGACCTGGTGGCGGTCGAGGAACCCGCCATCCTGCGGTCGGCGTTCGTGCACGGCATCAAACGGTTGCCGGTGGCCTGGGGCGGCTGAGGGCTACCAGCCCATCGAGCCGGGCACGCCCTTGAACGGTCCCACCACCCGGCTGGTGATCCAGCCGCCGTAGAAGCCGCCGGGCTGCGGCAACACCTGTTCGCCGTTGACGGTGCAGCGGTCCATCTGCGCGGCCATCACCGCGACCGCGCCGGCGATCGCTTCGAATCCGCGGGTCGGCTGCGGGTACGTCCACGCCGCCTTCGGGGCCACCCGGTCACCCACCACGCCGTCATGAACAACGACGTCGAAGTAGGCGGCCCGGCCCTTCCACTCGCACCACGACCCGCCCTCGGCGGGCCGCAGCGTTCCCGGCGCGAAGGTGTCCGCCGGCAGGTAGTAGGTGGGCGGGTGGCTGGTCTCCAGCACCCGCCACCCCCGGGTGGTCGAGGCGACGGTGCGGCCGCCGAACTCGACGGTGATGGACCCGCGAAACTCCTCGAGCCGCGGCGGGCGCGGGTAGTCCCACACCGACTCCTGGCCGGGCCGGGCGGGTTCGGGCCGCGGTCTACCAGCCACGGTCGCGCCACTCCTGCAGGTGGGGGCGTTCGGCGCCGAGCGTGGTGTCGTCGCCGTGGCCCGGGTACACCACGGTCGAATCGGGATAGACGTCGAACACCCGGGAGGTGACGTCGTGGAGCAGTTGCTCGAAGTGGCCGGGCTCCCACGTCTTGCCGACCCCGCCCGGGAACAGGCAGTCACCGGTGAACAGGTGGACCGTGTCGCCGGCGGCGGGGCCGCGCAGCGCGAGCGCCACCGACCCGGGGGTGTGCCCCCGCAGATGGATGACGTCGAACGTGAGATCCCCCACCTGCAGTGTGTCGCCGCCGGCGAGGAGGCGGTCCGGGGTGACGGGCAGCGGGTCGGCGTCGAGTCGGTGGGCGGCGGTCGGGGCGCCGGTGGCCTCGGCCAGGGCGGCCAGGGCCTGCCAGTGGTCGAAGTGCTGGTGGGTGGTCAGGATCAACGTCACGGTCGGTGCGTGTTCGCGGGCCAGGTCGACCAGGACGTCGGCGTCGTTGGCGGCGTCGATGAGTAGGGTCTGGCCGGTCCGGGAACACGTGACGAGGTAGGCGTTGTTGTCCATGGGGCCCACCGACACCTTGACGATCGTCGCCCCGGGCAGCGTGCGCCGGGCCGCGTTCCGGGGTTCGACGTGGCCGGTGTAGTTGTCGTCGACGACTGTCATAGGGCCACCGTATCGGGCTTGTCGGACATGGCACCTAGCATGAGTCGGGACCGTCCTGACGTGGGTCGGAACCCGGCTGTGAAATCGAGAGGATCGAGTTGGCTGACCGCCTGATCGTCAAGGGTGCACGTGAGCACAACCTGCGCAGCGTCGACCTTGATCTGCCGCGCGACGCCCTGATCGTGTTCACCGGACTGTCCGGTTCCGGCAAGTCGTCGCTGGCGTTCGACACGATCTTCGCCGAGGGGCAGCGCCGCTACGTGGAGTCGCTGTCGGCGTACGCCCGGCAGTTCCTGGGCCAGATGGACAAACCCGACGTGGACTTCATCGAGGGCCTGTCGCCCGCCGTGTCCATCGACCAGAAGTCGACCAACCGCAACCCGCGATCCACGGTCGGCACCATCACCGAGGTGTACGACTATCTGCGCCTGCTCTACGCCCGGGCCGGCACCCCGCACTGCCCGGTGTGCGGTGAGCGCATCGCCCGGCAGACCCCGCAGCAGATCGTCGACCAGGTGCTGGCCATGGACGAGGGGCTGCGGTTCCAGGTGCTCGCGCCGGTGGTGCGCACCCGCAAGGGTGAGTTCGTCGACCTGTTCGAGAAGCTCAACACCCAGGGCTACAGCCGGGTGCGCGTCGACGGGGTGGTCTATCCGCTGACCGATCCGCCGAAGCTCAAGAAGCAGGAGAAGCACGACATCGAGGTGGTCGTCGACCGCCTGACGGTCAAGGCGACGGCCAAGCAGCGGCTGACCGACTCCATCGAGACCGCGCTCGGCCTCGCCGAGGGCATCGTGGTGCTGGAGTTCGTCGACCGGGAGGAAGATCACCCGCACCGCGAACAGCGGTTCTCGGAGAAGTTGGCCTGCCCCAACGGCCACCCGCTGGCCGTCGACGACCTCGAACCGCGGTCGTTCTCGTTCAACTCGCCCTACGGCGCCTGCCCGGAGTGCCTGGGTCTGGGCATCCGCAAGGAGGTCGACCCCGACCTGGTGGTGCCGGATCCGGACCTGACACTCGCGGAGGGCGCGATCGCCCCGTGGTCGATGGGCCAGACCGCGGAGTACTTCACCCGCATGCTGTCCGGCCTCGGCGAGGCGATGGGGTTCGACACCGACACCCCGTGGAAGAAGCTGCCCGCCAAGGCGCGCCGCGCGATCCTCGAGGGGTGCGACGAGCAGGTGCACGTCCGGTACCGCAACCGATACGGCCGCACCCGCTCCTACTACGCCGACTTCGAGGGCGTGATGGCGTTCCTGCAGCGCCGCATGGAGCAGACCGACTCCGAACAGATGAAGGAGCGTTACGAGGGCTTCATGCGCGACGTGCCGTGCCCCGAGTGCGACGGCACCCGCCTCAAGCCCGAGATCCTCGCCGTCACCATGGCGGCGGGGGAGCACGGCGCGAAGTCCATCGCCGAGGTGGCCGAGTTGTCGATCGCCGACTGCGCGGACTTCCTCAACGCGCTCACGCTCGGCCCGCGCGAGCAGGCGATCGCCGGTCAGGTGCTCAAGGAGATCCAGTCGCGCCTCGGGTTCCTGCTCGACGTCGGCCTGGACTACCTGTCACTGTCGCGGGCGGCGGCCACCCTCTCCGGTGGGGAGGCGCAACGGATCCGGCTCGCCACCCAGATCGGGTCGGGCCTGGTCGGTGTCCTCTACGTGCTCGACGAACCGTCGATCGGTCTGCACCAGCGGGACAACCGCCGCCTCATCGACACGCTGGTCCGCCTCCGCGAGCTGGGCAACACGCTGATCGTCGTGGAACACGACCTGGACACCATCGCCCACGCCGACTGGGTCGTCGACATCGGCCCGGCGGCCGGTGAGCACGGCGGACGGATCGTGCACAGCGGTCCCTACCAGGAACTGCTGCGCAACAAGGACTCCCTGACCGGGGCGTACCTGTCCGGGCGGGAGAGCATCGACGTGCCCGCGATGCGGCGGCCCACCGACCGCAAACGCCAGCTCACCGTGGTCGGCGCCCGTGAGCACAACCTCAAGGGCGTCGACGTCGCGTTCCCGCTCGGGGTGCTGACGTCGGTCACCGGGGTGTCGGGGTCGGGCAAGTCCACGCTGGTCAACGACATCTTGGCGTCGGTGCTGGCCAACAAGCTCAACGGCGCCCGGCAGGTGCCGGGGCGGCACACCCGCATCAACGGCCTGGACCAGCTCGACAAGCTGGTGCGGGTCGACCAGTCGCCGATCGGCCGCACGCCGCGGTCCAATCCGGCCACCTACACCGGGGTGTTCGACAAGATCCGCTCGCTGTTCGCGGCCACCACCGAGGCCAAGGTTCGCGGCTACCAACCGGGACGGTTCTCGTTCAACGTCAAGGGCGGCCGCTGCGAAGCCTGCTCGGGCGACGGCACCATCAAGATCGAGATGAACTTCCTGCCCGACGTGTACGTGCCCTGCGAGGTGTGCCACGGCGCCCGCTACAACCGCGAGACCCTCGAGGTGCACTACAAGGGCAAGACCATCGCCGAGGTGCTCGACCTGTCGATCGAGGAAGCCGCCGAGTTCTTCGAGCCCATCAGTTCGATCCACCGCTACCTCAAGACACTGGTCGACGTGGGCCTGGGGTACGTGCGGCTCGGGCAGCCGGCGCCGACGCTGTCCGGCGGTGAAGCCCAGCGCGTGAAGCTGGCCGCGGAGCTGCAGAAGCGCTCGACCGGCCGGACGGTGTACATCCTCGACGAGCCGACCACCGGCCTGCACTTCGAGGACATCCGCAAGCTGCTCAAGGTGATCAACGGTCTGGTCGACAAGGGCAACACCGTGATCGTCATCGAACACAACCTCGACGTCATCAAGACCTCGGACTGGATCATCGACATGGGTCCCGAGGGCGGGGCCGGTGGCGGCACCGTGGTGGCCGAGGGCACCCCGGAGGACGTCGCGGCGACACCCGGCAGCTACACGGGGCAGTTCCTCGCCGAGATGCTCGACGTGCCCGCGCCGACCCGCAAGCGGCGCAAGGTCAGCGCGTGAGCGCCGGCTCCTCGGCGCGCGTCACCTCGTAGGCGTCGAGGTCGAACCGGCGGGTCTGATTGCGGAACCGGAACGTGAAGTCGGGCCACAGCGTGGTGTTGTTGCCGTGCGCGTCGAGATACCAGCTGGCGCAGCGTCCGGTCATCCACACCGAGCCGGCCAAGGCCTGCTGCAGCTGCTGGTTGTAGTCGTCGAGCGCATCCTGGCGGACCTCCACGGTGCTCAGCCCGCGTTTCTTCATCGTGGTGACGGCGTCGACGACGTAGTTCAGCTGCGACTCGATCATGTAGACCATCGAGCTGTGGCCCAGGCCGGTGTTGGGGCCGACGAGGACGAACATGTTCGGATACCCGGCGATCGTCGTGCCCTTGTAGGCGCGCATGCCCTTGTCGGCGAACTTCTGGGTGAGGCTGGCTCCGTCGGCGCCGCACACGGTCTCGAACATCGGTGAGTCGGTGACGTGGAAGCCGGTCGCCACGACGAGGGCGTCGACCTCGCGCGCCGTCCCGTCCGAGGCCACGATGCGCCGGCCCTCGACGCGGTCGATGCCGTCGGTGATCAGGTCCACGTGGCCGCGGTCCAGCGTGGGATACCAGTCGTTGGAGATCAGCATCCGTTTGCAGCCGATCCGGAAGTTCGGCGTCACCTTGCGCCGCAGGTCGGGATCGCGGATCTCGGAACGGATCTTGAGCCGCGACAGCAGTTCGAACCCCTTCATCAGGTTCGGGTTCTTCGCCAGACCGACCACCTGCACCTCACGGCCCGCGTAGATCCCGGCGCGGGCCAGTCGCAGGAATCCGGGCACGTTGCGGAACGCCCACCGTTCCGCGCGGGTGAACGGCCGGTCGAAACGCGGCAGCAGCCATGGCGCGGTGCGCTGGTAGACGTCGAGATGCGCGACCTGATCGGCGATGGCGGGCACGATCTGGATGGCCGACGCACCGGTGCCGATCACCGCGACGCGTTTCCCGGTCAGGTCCGCGTCGTGGTTCCACTGCGCCGAGTGGAACATCTCTCCACTGAATTCCTCGATGCCCGGGATGGCCGGCAGCGATGGTTCGGCCAGTGAGCCGAACGCCGTGATGAGGATGTCGGCGCTGACCGGTCCCTGATCGGTCGACAGCTCCCACCGCCGTTGCGCCGCGTTCCACGCCGTCCGCGTCACCGCGCAGCCGAAGCGGTGCCGGTCCAGCACACCGGAGCGTTGGGCGACTCCTCTGAGGTAATGCTCGATCTCGGGTTGCGTCGAGAACGACCGCGTCCAATCCGGGTTCAGGGCAAAGGAGTACGAGTACAGGTGGGAAGGCACGTCGCAGGCCGCGCCGGGATAGGTGTTGTCCCGCCATGTGCCGCCCACGTCGGAGCCTCGTTCGAACACGAGGAAATCGCGGTGCCCCGCCTCGTCGAGCCGGATCGCGGCGCCCAGGCCGGAGAACCCACTGCCGATGATCGCGATACCGACATGCTCCACCGCAACCCCTTCCGTCGTCGACGTAGGTTAGCCACAACGCGCGGCTTCGAATCACGCTTTCATCAACGGCGACGGGAAGCGCGGGCTGATCCGGGCGCCGGCCAGCCAGGCGGTGAGCTCGTCGGCCCGCTCCTGCAGCGCGGCGACCGCCTCGGCGCCGACGTCCTCGACGAGGCGGACCCGTACCTCGCCGTCGGCGTCCTGTGACCAGCCGCCGACGATCCGGCCGTCCCACCACGCCGTCGGGCCGCCGTTGCCGTTGCGGTCGAACACGTGCGCCCGGTGGTCACCGAGATACCACTCCCGGTCGAACCAGCCCATCGTGGTGACGTTGAGGCCAGGCAGCAGGGCCGCCCACGGGGGCGGTGACGGTTCGGGTTCCAGATCGTCGGGCAGCGCGACGCCCGGCGTTCCGGCCAGGTCCACCTCGACCGCGCCGAGCGCCGCCAGCGCCTGCCGCGCCCAGGTCAGCGTGGTGCCGAACCACCACTTCACGTCGATGACGGTGGCCGGGCCGAACGCCCGCAACCAGCGGCCGACCGCGATCCGCGCGGCATCCTCGGCCGCGACGGGCGCCGCGGTGGGCCCCAGCCAGTCGCGGGTCGTGGTCCAGCGGGGCCGGCTCACGGTCCAGCCGCCGTCGTTCGGCCCGCGGACGATGTCGCCGCGCACACCGAGCACGGTCAACACCCGCGGCGCCAGGGGAGTGGCGCCACCCCACGGCTTGCCGGGGGCGCCGTCGTAGCTGCCGGCCAACTCCGGCAGCGCGGTCCGCAGATCCCGCGCACCGGTCGGCCCGTGTCCGGCGAGGTGGGACAGCACCGCGGCGCACGCCGCGTCGAGCCAGACCGCGCCGTCGTCGGCGACGCCGCCCTTCTGTGCGTCGGCGATCAGCCGCCGTCGCTCCGTGGCCGCCACCCGGTCGCTGGCCGCGGCCTGGATGACCGGCAGGTCCTCGGTGCACACCAGCCACAGCGTGCGGCGCATCGCGAGGTGTTTGAGCATGCTGCGGCGGTCGTAGAGTGCGGCGTCGAGGTCGGCGCGGCGGAAGCCCGGCACCCGCGCCCACAGCGACAGGTACGGGGTGGCGGGGTCGGTGGCGTGCAGGCCGACCACACCGGCGACCACATCGGCGATCGTGGCGGGGCCGGTGTCAGTGTGCAGTAAGTGACGGCGGGCCAGCCGCGCCCGGCGCTCGGCGACCGTGAAAGACCGCAGTGCTCAACCCTTTTCGCTGTCGCCACGCATCGCGTCGCGGATCTGGGCGAGCCGCTCGGCGGCGGCGCGCTGCCGCTCCTCGTACTGTTCGTCGGCCGAGCGGCCCTCGGGAGTCTCGGCGGCGAGCTCCGCCGCCCCGACCGCCGTGCCGTAGCGGGTCTCGATCTTCTCGCGCACCGAGTCGAAGGTCGGCACGCCGCCGGGCGTGTAGCCGGTGTCGAGGGCTTCGGCCGGCGGGGGTGGTGGCGCGGCGGCGGGTTCGGGATCGGCTGCGGCGGCCGGGGGCTCATCGTCGGGCATGCCGTCACCGTACCCGCGCGCGATGTTGGGATCGGTAGCGTTCGCGCCGGTTTTCACTTGTGCCACGACGACGCCATCGGGGCGACGAGCGAACGAAGGAGAACCAGAATGAACCGAATTGTCGCGGGTGCGATCGCCATGGCCGCCGCCGGTGTCCTGGTGGGCTGCTCGGACGAGAAGCCGGCCGCCGCACCGGGCACCGAGGTGAGTTCCGGTGGCAGCACCGCGGTCAAGGTCGACGGCGCCGACCTCGCCGGGCTCGACCTCGATTCGGTGACCTGCGTCAAGCAGGGCGGCAAGATCAACGTCGGCAGCGGTGCGATCAACGGGCAGCAGGGCCTGGGCATCGTGATGACCGACGAGTCGAGTCCCACCGTGGAGTCTCTGGGCGTCGTCGTCGACGGCAACGCGCTCGCGGTCACCAACACGATGGGCGCGAAGGTCGGCTCGGCGGAGGTGGCCGTGGACGGCGACACCTACACCATCACCGGCGAGGCGTCGGGCGCCGACCTGAAGAACCCGATGGCGGGGATGATCACCAAACCCTTCAGCATCACGGTGAGCTGCAGCTGATCCATCCCGCGCACCGGCGGCGGGCGTGCTCGGCACGCCCGCCGCTTCTCTATGATTCGCCCGTGACGATCGGCGGCGAGCTCGCCCGCGCCCGTCAGCTCGCCTTCGCCGGCGAGGAGGCGGCGGCCCGGGACCTGCTGTTGGCGCTGGTGCCGTCGATCGAACGGGCCGACCGGGACGATCACATGCTCGAGGTGCTCGCTCAGCTCGGCGACATCTATCTCGCCCGAGGCGCCGATGACGGTGCCGCCGAGTGCATCCGGCGCATCGACGACTGCGTCGCGGTGTACGCCGACATCCTCGGCGGCGGGACGCCGCCGGCGCCGGTGACGTTGCCGCCCGAGGTCCTCGCGCCGATGGTGCGCCACTACACACAGCGGGCCCGGTTCCTCGAGATCGGCCGCGCCGCCGGTGCCGGTGACCACGAACGGGCGGCGGCCCTGTTGGCCGCACTCGCCCGCGACGACGGCGATGCCGTGCTGCTGACCCGCGCGCGCATTCTCTGCGCGACCGCGCTGGAAGAGGACGACCTCTACGCACGTGCGGCACCGCTGTGGGAGCAGGTCCTGGCGGGCGTCGACGACCCGGGCAACGACGCCGACTGGGCCGATCACCTCCTGGTCACCGCAGGACTCGGCTACGGCAGATTCTGTGTCGCGACCGGTCGGTTGGACGAGGCGCAGCCATGGCTGCGGCGCGCGGACGCCCGGGCCGACACCCGCGGCTGGCCGCTGTCCTCGGCGCGGGCGGCGCTGGAACGGGCAGCCGCCGCGTGGGCGGCCGGCGATCACGAGACGACCGAGCGGCTGCTCGCCGAAGCGCAGCCGGTGCTCAACCGGTACGCCCGCGCAGACGATGTCGCCCGGTGCTGGATGTACCTCGGGCTGATCCGGATGGCAGTCGGTGAGCTCGCGGCGGCCGACGAATGCTGGGCGCACGCGGAGCGGCACTGGCGGGAGCTGGCCAAGCCCCTGCGGCTGCACCGGATCCTGCTGCAGCGCAGCTGGATCCCGATCTTCCGGGGCCACTACGCCGAGGCCGCCGCCATGGTGGGACACGCCCGCGCGCAGCTCGACGCCTCCCCGCGCAGCAGTTGGCTGCAATACGCCCGGCTCGACGACCATCTCGGCACCGTGTGGCGGGCCGATGCGCTGGCCGATCTGGGTTTCGACGCGGCCGGCGATCCCGACGACACCCTGGCCGAGGTCGAGGAGAAACACGTCGCCTCGCTCGGTGTCACCCGGGCGGACCCCGGAGCGGACCGGCACCGCAGCGCGATGCACAAGCTCAAGCAGGCCGCCGACCTGAAGGTCCCGGCCGCGCTGGCGGTGGACGCGGTGCGCTATGCGCTGGCCGACTCGCGGGCGCGGATGCGGTGGGCGACGGCGGTGTCCGCACCGATTCTCGCGGGTGCGTTCGCGGTGGCCTGGGAGGGGGAGGACACCGCCCTTCTCGGCGAGCTCATCGAATACCACCGCGCACGAGGCGCCTTCAGCGAGGCCGCGACCGCCGGTGGCGGAGGCGGGCTCCCGGACACCGCCGCCGCGACCGTACCGCTCGACGACCCCGACGATCTCGCGCTCGTCGCGGCGGGCCCGGCCGCACCCGCCGCGGCGGCGCTGACCCGGCTGGGCCCCCTGCCGCCGCTGCAGATGGACCCGGGCGCCGGGCCGGTGCTCGACCGGTACCGGCAGTTGGCCGCCGATCGTTACGGGCGCACCGTCACCTCCGACGAGCCGGGCTGGTCGACATGGCCGTGAGTGGCGAGGCGACCGACACCCTGGTGCTGCGGTTCGCCGACGTGGGCATCGCCACCTACGGCGTGCTGCGCGTCGTCGGGCAGCCGTCGCGCACCGTGACCTGGGTGGTCGAGGTGCCGCTGGTGCTGGCGGCGCGGCAGGAACTCGTCGATGCACTACCCGAACCGCATGGCGGCGAGAGCCGGCGCGACGCGCTCGAACGCGCCATGACCCGTGGCCCGTTCAGCTCACCGGTGCGCGAACTGACCCTGTCCTACATCCTCGGGGTGTTGCTGCTCGGGGCGCAGGCGTGGGCGTTGCTCTCCGAGTACGCGGACACTTCGCGTCCGGCACTGTTCGTGTCGCCGAGCGCCCGGCTGGCCGGGGTGCCGTGGGGCCTGCTCGCCGTGCCGACGTCCGGGCCCACCGCCGAGGAACTGGTCCGCGCGCGGGCCGAGGCGATGACCCGGAGCGGCCCGGCGGCCGCCCACATCCCCTGGCAGCTCGCGGACATCGACGCCCACACCGACGGGCGACGGTTGATGGAACTCGCCGATGTGTTCATGGCCGTGCCGCCGAACATCGTGCACGCGCAGCGGACGCCGGCTCGGTGGGAGGACCGCCGCGACGCCCCGCCGCTGCTGGTGCTCGATCCACGAGTCCCCGGGCAACGGCCGGACTCGGCGCTGGGCTCCGTGCTGGGTCGCCCGTCAGACGACAGCCCGGCGGTGCGGTATGTCGAACAGACCTTGCGGCGCCGTCCCGCGCTCCCCGAGACGGCGACGGCCGCGCAACTGTTCCGGCGCACCGACGTCGACCGGGACTGGCTGGCCGGCATGCTGGCGCGCGGCCCGAGCCGGCTGCTCTACGTCGGGCACGCCACTGTCGGAGACGACGGCGGCGCCGAGCGGGCCGCGCTGTACCTGGCCGAGCCGGCGGCGCTCACCGCCGCGGGGATCATCGCGCGGCGGCTGCCGATGCCGCCGCGAGTCGCGCTGCTGGCGTGCGCATCCGGCGGCGACTACCGCTTCGATGAAGCCAGTGGCCTGGTCTCGGCGATGATCCTGAGTGGTGCGCAGACCGTGACCGCGACGCTGTGGTCGCTGCCCACCACGGCCGGTCACCGCGAATTCCGCCCGGCCGACGACGCGGGCGATCCGATGGCGGACATCATCGCCGCGGTGGACACCGCGCACGAGCAACCGCAAGCGGGACGGGCCGTCAACGACTGGCAGCGAGAGCGGTTGCGCCAGTGGCGCGCCGGGGACGCCGCTGCCGGCCCGCTGCACTGGGCCGCCCTGGTCACGTTCGCGGTGGACGGCACGCGGTGAGGCGCTCAGGGATGCGGCACCCACACCGCGACCGCGGTCTGGTCGGCGTCGCGGTAGTAGACGACGACGTCGCTACCGGGCGTGACCTGATCGAGCGAGTGCACCGGGATCAGCGCGGTCTCGTGCGCGGGGAACTGCCCGCCGCCGGGCCGGCGCACGATGAGATCCAGTTCCACCTCGCTGTAGTCCTCGCACACCGTCCCGGTGCGCCGCAGTGCGGTGACCACGGCCCGGGTCCTGGTACCGCGCCGGATGGTGTCGAGCTGCTCGGTGGTCACCAGCCCCTTGTCCATCAGCATTCGGTCGAAAGCCGCACACACGGCGCGGATCTCATCGCCGGTGACCAGCTGCTCCCCGGCCTCGTCGGGCGTCGGCGGCGGCGAAACGAGTCGGCGGCGCGAGGTGGCGGGCAGCAGCAGCGTCGCGGCGGCCACACACAACGCGCCGGCCAGCGGGATGAACAGTGTCATGGACATGGCGTCCAGGTTGCGACGGCCTGTCGGCTACCGAGCACGACTTCTATCCTGTCCCGATGACCGTCAGCCCGCAGACCGCGCAGACCGCCGTGGCGGTGGACCGGCCGCGTCGTGTGGTCATCGACGCCGCCTGGCGGGAGATCGGTCCCGGCGTCGCGGTACTCAGCGGGCAGGACGGTGGCCCGTTGCGCCGCACGGTGAAACGGATCATCGATCCGCTGGTGCTGCGGCTGCGGATGAATCCGCAGTACTCGGCGCCGGTGGTGACCGGCGAAGTGGCCGCCGAGATGCGCGACGTCATCGTCGGCCACGCCGCGGCGCTGCGGGCCGCGGCGGACTGGTTCGCGCTGCTCAAGGCCGAGCGCCGGCGGCTGCGCATCACCACGGGCAACGCCCAGGAGCTGTACTTCCCGGTGTGTTTCGAACTGGCGGTGCGTCGCGGGGCGCCCGCACCCGACGACACGGACACTGCGGCGGCGACACTGCGGGAGATTCACGGCGAGCGCGACCGCACCGCCACCGAGGCGCTGATCGCCTACGTGGACGACGCCGCCGTCGTCGCCCGCCTGTCGGCGCAACTGACCCGCAGTTGGCGCGACGTGCGGCCGGACGGCGCGATCACCGGCCCCTTCCTGGCCGGACTGGACACCATCCTGGGCCCGGCCGACACCCATCGGGCCGCGGTGGCACGCCAGCGGGTGTGGAGCGCGCTCATCGCCGATGCGACGCCGCACAATCTCGGCGTGTTCGCCCGCACGGATGGCGCCCCACTGCCGTGGTCGATCGTGGCGCTGGGGCTGAGTTCGGTGGCGCCGCAGCCCATGCCGGTCATCGACGGCGGCGGGGTGGGGGACCGGCCGCTGGACCGGTCCGTGGTCGACCGGGTGCGCGCGACGTTGCGCCGGGCACTGGACCGCGACGGTCTGCCCGACATCCCGCAGTTGTGCGCCGAGGAGGTCGACCGGGTGTGCGCACCATGGGGTCTGCTGGCCGAGGACAAACAGGCCACGCTCATCGCCGGTATCGAGGTCGCCGGCCAGCTTGCTCCGCTGGATGATTCGGCCACGCCCTCGTACGCGCTCGCCGCGGTGATCCAGGCCCGGCTGCGCAAGGAGGCCTACGTGCTGCACGCCCGTCGCTGCCTGGGAGGCGACGCCGCTCTGCACCCGCGCCAGCAGCACGTCGTCGACGAACTGGCCGCGTTCGCCCGGCCGTACCTGAGCCGGCTGTGGGCCCGGCTGCATGGCCGCGACGTGTGGCAGGAGCCCTGCGAGGACGTCGACGACGTGCGCAGCCTGCTCGAAGGGGTGGCGCGGTCGGTCAGCCTCGACCACCGTCAGCGCATCAAGGCCATGCTGGAAGTGACGGTGGCGGCATGAGACTCGTCCCCGACCGGGGTCTCTGGAGCACCGGTCCGGTGCCGCCGTCGCCTCCGCTGGCCGCCGTGCTCGAGGTGAGCGGGGCGGTGCTGTCATGGCCCGCCGACGATCCGGCCCAGCCGGTGCACATCGCGTTCACCGATGTGGCTCAAGCGGATTGGTTGTGGCGGCTGCTCGGCCCGGCCGGTCACACCGCGCTCGTCGCCGCGACCACCGCCGGCCCGCGGGAGCCCGTGGAGGTGGACGGCGTCGAGATCGCCGCCGACGCGGTGGCGCCGCTGCGCCGCCTGGCGCTGGGTCACTGGCTGCGCCGCTGGTGGCCGGCCAGCCGCATCGACGGCATCGCCGAACTCGACGGTGCGCTGCTCGACGCCGAGGTGGCGGTGCTGACCGCGGACGCCGAGGACTTCCTCGACGACGACACGTTCGATGCCGACGCCGCACAGCTGCTGCGGCCGCACGCCGCGCACCTCGACGCCGTGGCGCGGCTGGGCGATCCGCGGATCGCCGATCTCGTGGCGCGCTGCGCCGAGCTGGCCGCCGACCTCGGCGTCCCAGGCTTCGCCGGGGCCTCACCCGCAGCCGCCACCCCGGCAGGCCACCGCCGCGACGACTATGCGCTGGTGGCCGGAGCGAGCCGCGGGCCCGAGGCGGCCGGTGTGGTGGCGTCGGGGTCGGCGTCGATCGGGTGGGGCTCGGTGCCGCCCGGCATCTTCGACGCCGCGGAGCACACGGTGCGTTGGACCGTCCGGGCGGACGGGCCGGCGGTGGCCCACGTCGACGCGGACCTCCTCGGCGGATCGTCGGCGGCCGGCATCACGGTCCGCGTGGCCAACGGCCCCATCACCGGGTGGGGCGAGTTCGACGCGCAGGGCCGCGCCTCACTCGCGCTCTACGGCGCAGCGGGCGAGCCGCTCACAGAATCGGCCGCCTGGGACGTGCGGTGGCAGGACACCGCGGTCACGGTGGGTGTTGCGGCGGGGGAGTCCGCGCAGGTGCGGCACCGGGTGCGGCAGTTCGCCCGGTCGCGGCTGAGCGCCCCGGGTGCCGACGCGTTCCTCGCCGAGGTGCTGGCCGCCGAAGCCGACTACTGACCGGCGTCAGCGCGGTTTGGCCAACGGGAACGGCAGCGTCTCGCGGATGCTGCGCCCGGTGATGAGCATGACCACCCGGTCCACGCCCATCCCGAGGCCACCGGTGGGCGGCATCGCGTACTCCATCGCCTGCAGGAAGTCCTCGTCGAGTTCCATCGCCTCCGGGTCACCGCCGGACGCCAGCAGCGACTGCTCCTGCAGCCGTCGGCGCTGCTCCACCGGATCGGTGAGTTCGCTGTAGGCCGTGCCGAGTTCGACGCCCCACGCCACCAGGTCCCACCGTTCGGCGACACCGGGGATGCTGCGGTGCGGGCGGGTCAGCGGCGACACCGAGGTGGGGAAGTCCTTGTAGAACGTCGGCTTCTCGGTGCGGTCCTCAACCAGGTGCTCGTACATCTCGAGCACCACAGCGCCGGCGTCCCAGTGGGTCAGGTAGGGGATGCCCGCCGCATCGGCGTACCGGCGCAGCGTCGCCAGATCGGTCTGGGCGTCGATGTGTTCGCCGAGGGCCTCGGACACCGCGTCGTGCACGGTCTTGACCGTCCATTCGCCGCTGATGTCGACCGGCACCATCACACCGTCCTCACGCGGGCGCAGGAAGACGTGCTCACCGTTGGCCGCCATCGCGGCGTTCTGGATGAGTTCCCGGCAGCCGTCGATCCACACGTGATAGTCGGCGTGCGCCTGATACGCCTCGAGCAGGGTGAATTCGGGGTTGTGGGAGAAGTCCACGCCCTCGTTGCGGAACGCCCGCCCCAGTTCGAAGACCCGCTCCACACCGCCCACGCACAGCCGTTTCAGGTACAACTCGGGGGCGATGCGCAGGTACAGATTCAGGTCGTAGGCATTGATGTGGGTGAGGAACGGCCGCGCATTGGCGCCGCCGTGGATCTGCTGCAGGATCGGTGTCTCCACCTCGAGGAAACCTTTGTGGTACAGCGTGTCCCGGATGGCGTGCAGCACACCGCTGCGGGCCCGGATCAGGTCGCGCGCCTCGGTGTTGACGGCGAGGTCCACGTAGCGCGCCCGCACCCGGGCCTCCTGGTCGGTCATGCCCTTCCACTTGTCCGGCAGCGGGCGCAGGCATTTGCCGGTGAGCCGCCAGCGCCGCACCAGCAGCGACCGGGTGCCCTTCTTGCTGTAGCCCATGGTGCCGGTGGCCTCGATGAGGTCGCCGAGGTCGATGGCCGCGGTGAAATCGGCGGTGCGGCCCTGCTCGAGCTGCGCGTTGTCGAGCAGCAGCTGCAGTTCGCCCGACCAGTCCCGCAGCTGGGCGAACAGCACGCCGCCGTAGTCGCGCACGCGAAGCACGCGGCCGGACACGCTGAGCTCCACATCATCGTCGGCGTCGACGGCCGCCGCGGCGGTGTGGGTCGGCGCGCTGCCGACCGGATACGGATCGATCCCGCTGTCCTGCAGCGATTTCAGCTTTGCCATCCGCACCCGAACCTGCTCGGGCAACCGCGGGACAGCCGCGTCGGCGTCGGCGTCCTCGCGGAGCCCCGTCACATCGGGGGCGCTGCCGTCGTGGTGCAGCACCCCGCTGGCGACCAGCGTCTCGGGTGCGGAGATGTGTTGTCCGGTGTGCTGCTTGTTGCGTCGCGAGAACGGCAGGACCAGGAAGCCCTCGGCGATCACCGAGGCGACCCCGACGCGGGGGATCAGCCGGGCGTCCTCGTAGCACGCATAGCGGGGGACCCACTCGGGCTGGTACTTCATGTTCGACCGGTACAGGGTCTCCAGCTGCCACCACCGCGAGAAGAACACCAGCAGCCAGCGCCACAACCGGGCGACCGGGCCCGCACCGAGCTGTGCGCCCTGTTCGAACGCCGACCGGAACATCGCGAAGTTCAGCGAGATGCGGGTGACCCCGATGTCCTCGGACTGCATGCACAGCTCGCTGACCATCAGCTCGATGGTCCCGTTCGGCGACTGCGGTGACCGGCGCATCAGATCGAGTGAGGCGCCGTTGCTGCCCCACGGCACCAGCGACAGCATCGCCACCACCTCGCCGCCTGCCGCGGCGTCGCCCTGCACCGCCTCAACCAGCAGGCAGTCGCCGTCCGCGGGGTCGCCGAGTCGGCCGAGTGCCATCGAGAACCCACGCTCGGTCTCGGTGTCGCGCCACCGGTCGGCGCGGGCGAGCACCTCGGCCATCTCGGCGGAGCCCAGCTCGCGGTGCCTGCGGATGCGCACCGTCACACCGGCGCGGCGGGCCCGGGTGACGGCCTGGCGCACGGCCCGCATGTCCGGCCCCGACAGCCGGAACCGGTCCGGGTGCAGGATCGCCTCGTCACCCAGCTGAATCGCGTTGAGCCCCGCCGAGCGGAAGGCCTCGGCGCCCGCGGTGCTGGCGCCCATCACGCCGGGTGCCCACCCGTAGGTCTGGCACAGCTGCAGCCAGGCGGCGATGGCCTGCGGCCACGCTTTCGGGTCCCCGACCGGGTCACCGCTGGCCAGGCACACCCCGACCTCGACGCGGTAGGTGATCGCCGCGCGCCCGCTGGGCGCGAACACCACCGACTTGTCCCGCCGGGTCGCGAAGTAGCCCAGCGAGTCGTTCTTGCCGAACACCTCGAGCAGGCCGCGGATCGCGGATTCGTCCTCGCCGGTGAGCGCGTTGGTGGACCGCTGGGACTGGAACAGCACGACGGCCGCCGTCATCAGCGCGAGCGCCCCGAACAGGCCGAGCAGGGCGTTGACCAGTACATGCGGGTGCTGGCCGTTGAAGGCGTCGGAGTCCACCCCGGCGAACGCGAACACGCGGTTCGCCGCATACGCCAGCCGGTAGTCCCGCTCGAGGGTGCCGGGGAACAGTTCGAGCAGGCCCCAGCCGACCAGGATGCCGACCGCCATACCCGCGACCAGTGTGGCGGCCGCCTTGACCAGCGCGCCGCGCCGCACCCGCGCCCAGAACTGCGGTCGGGCAAGGAGCAGGAACGCCACCGCCGCGATGTGGAACACCAGCCCGATGAGCTCGCCGGTCTCCTGCACCAGCGACTCGTCCCCGGCGATGAGGTCGATGATGTTCACCCCGGTCGCCGCAACCATGTAGAGCAGCAGCACCCACCATGCGATCCGTTTGCGGGCGGCGAGTGCGGCGGCCAGCAGCGCGAGCACGAACGCCCACGCGAAGCTGGTGTCCGGGAAGTTGAAGATGTAGTCGTTGACGAACTCGCGCGGCACCCTGATGATCCAGCGCACCAGCGGTGACACGCTGGCCATCAGGGACAGCGTCGCGATGATGCCGACGGTCCACCCGGCGGCGGCCGGCACCCAGGAGTAGCGCGTGGACGGCCGCACCGCGGGCGCACTGGTGAGGGTCATAGGCCGCGACGATATTCGCTCGGGGCGTCGATTGGGTGGACCGCGCGCGAGGTGTCAGGAAAGACGCCCGCGGCCGGCGCGGTCACCGGAGTCACCAGACCGGGCCGGTGTACTTCTCGCCGGGACCCTTACCGGGCTCGTCGGGGGCGGCGCTGGCCTCGCGGAACGCCAGTTGCAGCGATTTCAGCCCGTCGCGCACCGGACCGGCGTGGGGGCCCAGGTACTCGACCGAGGCGGTGACCAGGCCGGCCAGGGCGGTGATCAGCCGACGGGCCTCGTCGAGGTCGCGGTGCGGCGACTCGTCCGGGTCCTCGTGCGACAGCCCGAGTTTCTCGGCCGCCGCGCTCATCAGCATCACCGCCGAGCGGGTGATCACCTCCACCGCCGGGATGTCTGCCAGCTCGCGGACCCCCGCGGGGTCGAAACCGGGTGTGTCTCGATCATCGGTCATGCCTGCTAGACTGGCATGCGCGACCGTCCTGGCTGACGCCAGGACAGCAAGTGGAGTCCCGCTCCCACCGCTGGCCACACCGGCACAGCGGTCCGGTCACCGGCAACGAGTATGCCGGTTCTGCGCCTGTCGCGCAGGTGGCGTATGCCGTGATCGGTCGGCCTCGGGCCCTGCTCCTGCAGGGCCTTTCCGCTGATGGTGTGGGCTCTCGGGAGAACACAACATAGGAGGCCCCATCAGCACTGAGACCCGCGTCAACGAGCGCATCCGCGTACCTGAAGTTCGCCTGATCGGACCGGGCGGCGAGCAGGTGGGCATCGTGCGCATCGAAGATGCACTCCGCGTCGCCGCGGATGCCGATCTCGATCTCGTCGAAGTCGCACCGGATGCCAAACCGCCGGTCTGCAAGATCATGGACTACGGCAAGTTCAAGTACGAGACGGCTCAGAAGGCGCGCGAGTCTCGCAAGAACCAGCAGCAGACCGTCGTCAAGGAACAGAAGCTCCGTCCCAAGATCGACCCGCACGATTACGAGACCAAAAAGGGTCACGTGATCCGCTTCCTGGAGGCCGGGTCCAAGGTCAAGGTGACGATCATGTTCCGCGGCCGTGAGCAGTCCCGGCCGGAACTGGGCTTTCGCCTCCTGCAGCGCCTGGGCGCCGACGTGGCCGAGTACGGCTTCGTCGAGACGTCCGCGAAGCAGGACGGACGCAACATGACGATGGTGCTGGCCCCGCACCGCGGCGCGAAGACTCGCGCCAAAGCGGCGGAGCAGGCAGAACGTCCGCACGAGTCGGCCGCCGGCCCGGACGCCACCAAGAACTGACCATCTCGACCACAGAATCACGAGGACACCCATGCCCAAGGCCAAGACCCACAGCGGCGCCTCGAAGCGCTTCCGGCGCACCGGCACCGGAAAGATCATGCGCGAGAAGGCCAACCGTCGGCACCTGCTCGAGCACAAGCCGACCAGCCGCACCCGCCGGCTCGCCGGCCGCACCGGGGTGTCGTCCGCCGACACCGCGCGCGTCAACAAGCTGCTCAACGGCTGACCGACACCAGACCTTTTACGTCCGCACGAGAATAGGAACCACCCATGGCACGCGTGAAGCGCGCAGTCAACGCCCAGAAGAAGCGCCGCACAGTTCTGACGGCCTCGAAGGGTTACCGCGGTCAGCGGTCCCGTCTGTACCGCAAGGCCAAAGAGCAGCAGCTGCACTCCCTCAACTACGCCTACCGCGACCGGCGGGCGCGTAAGGGCGAATTCCGCAAGCTGTGGATCTCGCGGATCAACGCCGCGGCCCGCGCCAACGACATCACCTACAACCGGCTGATCCAGGGGCTCAAGGCCGCCGGTGTCGAGGTCGACCGCAAGAACCTGTCGGAGATCGCGATCAGCGATCCCGCCGCGTTCACCGCGCTGGTCGAGGTCGCCAAGGCCGCGCTGCCCGAGGACGTGAACGCGCCGTCGGGCGAAGCCGCCTGAGCTTCGCTGGATGAGTGGCTCAGGCACGCCGCTCACCGAGCGGGCTGACCGGGTCGCCGCAGCGATCAAGCTGCATCGCACCGTAGGCCGTCGCCGCGCCGCACGTTTCCTCGCCGAGGGACCCAACCTCGTCGAGGCAGCGCTGCGGCGCGGTGTCGTTTCCGAGGTGTTCGTCACCGAGTCGGCCGCGCAACGATTCTCGGCGCTGTTGGCCGGTGTCGACGTCGAGCTGGTGACCGACCGGGCCGCCAAGGCGCTGTCGGACACCGTGACGCCCGTCGGCCTGGTCGCGGTGTGCGAGATGCCCGAGGTGTCGCTGGCGGACGTGCTGGCCGGGTCCCCGCGACTGGTGTGCGTTGCGGTGCAGACGTCCGACCCGGGCAATGCGGGCACACTGATCCGGATCGCCGACGCCATGGGTGCGGACGCGATGATTCTGGCCGGTGACAGCGTCGACCCGTACAACGCGAAATGCCTGCGCAGCTCCGCGGGCAGCATCTTCTCGATCCCGGTGGTCCGGGCGCCCGAGACCGTCGAGTTGATCCCCGCACTGATCAACGCCGGACTCGTGGTGATGGCGACGTCCCTGGACGGGGAGGTGTCGCTCGACGACGTCGACCTGGCCGGGCCGACGGCGTGGCTCTTCGGATCCGAGGCACACGGGCTGCCCGCCGATGTCGCCGCGGCCGCCGACATCGGTGTGACGATCCCGATGGCCGGCGGCGCGGAGAGTCTCAATGTGGCAGCCGCCGCAGCGATCTGCCTGTATCAGAGCGCGGCGGCGCACCGCCGGTCGACGCGCTAACCGCCCAGCAGACCCTTGGCCACGTGGGTGATCTGCACCTCGTTGCTGCCGGCGTAGATCATCAGCGACTTCGCGTCGCGCGCGAGCTGTTCGACGCGGTACTCGGTCATGTAGCCGTTGCCGCCGAACAGCTGCACGGCCTCCATCGCCACGTCGGTCGCGGCCTGCGAGCAGTACCACTTGATGGCCGAGGCCTCGGCCAGTGAGATCGGGGTGCCGGTCTGCGCGGCCTCGATGACCCGGAACAGCATGTTGCGCACGTTCATCCGGGCCACCTCCATCTGCGCGAGCTTGAGCTGGATCAGCTGGAACTGTCCGATCTCCCGGCCCCACAGGGTGCGGTTGTTCGCGTAGTCCACGCACAGCCGCAGGCACTCCTCGATCACGCCGAAGGCCATCGCCGCCACGCCGATGCGCTCGGCGGAGAAGCTCGACCTGGCGCTGTCCCTGGCATCGGAGGCGTCGCCTCCGCTGCCCTCGCCGAGCAGGCGGTCGCGGCCCAGCCGCACGTTGTTGAAGAACAGCTCACCGGTCCGCGAGCTGTGAATGCCCATCTTGCGGAAGGGCTTCGACTGCACGAAACCCTCCATGCCGCGGTCCAGGACGAAGGTCAGCACCTTGCGGTCGCGCTTGTCGATGTTCGGGTCGCCCTCGTCCAGCTTGGCGTACACGACGACCACGTCGGCGTCCGGACCGTTGGTGATGAACGTCTTCTGGCCGTTGAGGATGTAGTCCCCATTTCCTGAGCCATCGCGCACCACGTAGGACTTCATCCCGCCGAACGCGTCCGATCCCGAGTCGGGTTCGGTGATCGCCCACGCCCCGACCTTCTCGTAGGTGACCAGGCCGGGCAGCCAGCGCTCCTGCTGCGCCAGCGTGCCTCGGCTCATGATCGTCGGCACGGTCAGCCCGAGGCTGACGCCCATGCCGGTGACCACCCCCATGCACACCCGGCACAGTTCGCTGATGACGACGAAACCCATTCCGCCCGCGTCGCCGCCGAACATGCCGCCCGAGGACCCGCCGCCCGACCCGGTCTCACCGGACCGCAGTCGCGCCAGGTGCTTGTCCAGCGACTCCGTGGCCATGGCGTCGATCCCGAACGCGGAGAACAACTTCCGGATGACGGGGTAGGGCTCCATGTCGCCGCTTTCCAGCGCGTCGACGTGCGGGCGGACTTCCTTGTCGACGAACTCGCGGACGGCATCGCGCACGGCGAGATCGACATCAGACCATTCGAGCATGCCGTTCAGGCTGCCTTACCCGGTCGGCGGGCCGGACGCAGCCCCGCCAGAGAGAACGTCGTGTGCACCAGCGAGCCGGCCCGGTCGAGCAGCGTCTTGCGGGTGGGGACGTAGTGCACGGGCAGGTTGCGCCGCTCCCGCGGCGGACCCATGAACGCCGGCGCCTCGACCAGCGGGGCGTCGGCGGGCAGCGAGCCGTCCGCGCGCCGGTAGGCCGCCACCGCGCGCGGGTGCAGCCGGATCTCGTCGGGCACCGCGACGAACGCGAGTTCGACGACCTTGCCCAGCAGCCGCAGCAGGACCTCGTCGCCCGGCGTCCACCGCATCCCGGCCTTTTCGCGGACGGCCGGATCGAACAGGCCCGCCGCGATCCAGCGCTGTGCGCCGACCATCGGCTTGAACATCTGATCCCACACCGGCGCCGGCATCAGCACGTACCACGGTTTGGGGATGCGGATCGAGAAGATGTCGCGCGTGGCCTTGTTGATCTCGAGTTCCTCGCGGCAGGTGCGGTCCCAATACTCGCAGAACTCCTCCCACGAGGCAGGCACCGGCCGCATGCTCATGCCGTACATCCGGTACCACTGCACGTGTTCGTCGAAGAGTTGCCGCTTCTCCGCCTCGGTCAGGCCACCGCAGAAGTACTCGGCCGTCTTGATGATCAGCATGAAGAACGTCGCGTGCGCCCAGTAGAACGTTTCCGGGTTCAGCGCGTGGTAGCGGCGGCCGGCGTGGTCGGTGCCCTTGATCGTGGTGTGGTAGCCCTTGATCTGCTCGCCGGTCTGCGCGGCGCGCTCACCGTCGTAGACGACGCCCATGATCGGGTACACCGACCGCGCCACCCGCTGCAGCGGTTCGCGCAGCAGGATCGAGTGGTCTTCGACCGCGGCGCCGAGTTCGGGATACATGTTCTGGATGGCGCCGATCCACACCCCGAGGATCCCGGTGCGCAGATCGCCGAAGTACTTCCACGTCAGGGAGTCGGGGCCCAGAGGTACCGGCGGATCCTCGCACGCGTGCAGACCGGTCGGATTCGCGGTCGTCGTCGGTCTCGCCGTCATGATGCCTCGCTGACTTCGCGCCCTGGTGTGATCTCCACCATAATGTTGACAACAAGTGTTGTCGACGACCGCCGGGTGTGTCGACCCCTGTGCGCCGTGGCCGGCTTTCCGGACGCCACATACGCTGACGGCGTGGAGGCCGAGGCGTTCGACGAACAATCCGCCGGGGCCGGCGCCGTGGCGCCGCCGCCGGGGTCGACAGGGCCGCTGGGCTGGATCCACACCGCCAACCATCATCCGGGCCTGATCTCGCTGCTGCGCCGGGCACGCAAGGCCCTGCCCGGCGACCCGGACTTCGGGGATCCGCTGTCGGCGGCCGGGGTCGGCGGACCGCGGGCCGCGGCCCGGGTCGCCGACCGGCTCCTCGACCGGGAGGCCGCGTCGCGCGAGTTCAGCCTGGGCGCTCTGCAGCTGTGGCAGGCGCTGACCGAGCGGGTGTCCGGACAACCGGCCAATCCCGAGGTGACGCTGGTGTTCAGCGATCTGGTCGGGTTCTCGTCTTGGTCGTTGAGCGTCGGGGACGAGGCGACGCTGCGGCTGCTGCGAAGCGTCGCCCGCGCATACGAACCGCCGCTGCTCGAGGCCGGCGGCCACATCGTGAAACGCATGGGTGACGGCACCATGGCGGTGTTCGCGGACCCGGCCACCGCGGTGCGGGCCGTGGTGACGGCGATGGCGGCGGTCGCCGAGGTGGAGGTCGACGGGCACACCCCACGGATCCGGGTGGGTGTGCACACCGGCCGGCCGCAGCGCATCGGCTCGGACTGGCTCGGAGTGGACGTCAACATCGCCGCCCGGGTGATGGAGCGCGCCACGCGCGGCGGTCTGATCGTGTCGCAGACCACGCTCGACCAGATCTCCGGGGACGACCTCGCCGCGCTCGACGTCACCGTCAAGCGGCAACGGCGCCAGGTGCTGCGGCTCAAACCCGACGGTGTGCCCACCGATCTGGCGATGTACCGGCTGCAGCCGGGAAATGCCCGCGAGGGCCGCTCGGACGATCCCCTATGATCGCCGGGTGGCTGAGCAGCCCAGTGCAACCGCCGAGACCCTGTCGCAAGAGGCGCTGACCGACGCGGTCAGCGCCGCCGGTGACGCGTTCGACCAGGCCGCCGATCTCGACGCGCTGGCCCGCGCGAAGACCGAGCACCTCGGTGACCGGTCGCCGATCGCGCTGGCCCGCCAGGCGCTGGGCACGCTGCCCAAGGCCGACCGCGCCGACGCCGGGAAACGCGTCAACGTGGCGCGGACCGATGCACAGCGCGCCTACGACGACCGCCTCGCCGTCCTGCGGGCCGAGCGGGACGCCGCGGTGCTGGTGGCCGAACGCATCGATGTGACGCTGCCCTCGACGCGCCAGCCGGTCGGCGCCCGGCACCCGATCACGATCCTCGCGGAGAACATCGCCGACACGTTCGTGGCGATGGGCTGGGAGCTGGCCGAGGGCCCCGAGGTGGAGACCGAGCAGTTCAACTTCGACGCGTTGAACTTCCCGCCGGACCACCCCGCCCGCAGCGAGCAGGACACCTTCTACGTCGCACCCGAGGGATCCCGTCAGGTGCTGCGCACCCACACGTCCCCCGTGCAGATCCGCGCATTGCTCGAACGCGATCTGCCGGTGTACATCATCTCGATCGGCCGCACGTTCCGCACCGACGAGCTCGACGCCACCCACACGCCGGTGTTCCACCAGGTCGAGGGTCTTGCCGTCGACAAGGGACTGACCATGGCGCATCTGCGGGGCACCCTGGACGCGTTCGCCCGCGCCCAGTTCGGTCCGCAGGGCGGCACGCGGTTCCGGCCGCACTTCTTCCCGTTCACCGAGCCGTCGGCCGAGGTGGACGTGTGGTTCCCGAACAAGAAGGGCGGGCCCGGCTGGGTCGAGTGGGGTGGCTGCGGCATGGTCAACCCGAATGTGCTGCGTGGCTGCGGCATCGACCCGGACGTCTATTCCGGTTTCGCGTTCGGCATGGGTTTGGAGCGAACATTGCAGTTCCGCAACGGGATTCCCGATATGCGCGACATGGTCGAGGGTGACGTGCGGTTCTCGCTGCCGTTCGGGGTGGGCGCCTGATGCGGTTGCCCTACAGCTGGCTGCGCGAGGTCGTCAACGCCGGTGCGCCGGGTTGGGACGTGCCCGCCGACGAGCTCGAGCAGACCCTGATCCGGATCGGCCACGAAGTCGAAGACGTCATCACGCTCGGTCCGGTCAGCGGTCCGTTGACCGTCGGGCGCGTCGCCGAGATCGAGGAGCTCACCGAGTTCAAGAAGCCGATCCGCGCGGTCAAGGTCGACGTGGGCGAACCGCAGCTGCGCGACATCGTCTGCGGCGCAAGCAATTTCACGGTCGGTGACCTGGTCGTGGTGGCGCTGCCCGGGGCCGTGCTGCCCGGCGACTTCACGATCGCCAGCCGCAAGACCTACGGTCGCGTCTCCGACGGCATGATCTGCTCGGCGGCCGAGCTCAATCTCGGCACCGACCATTCGGGCATCCTCGTGCTGCCGGCCGGCACCGCCGGGCCCGGCGCGTCCGCCGCCGAGGTGCTCGGCCTCGACGACGTCGTCTTCGATCTGGCGATCACCCCCGACCGCGGCTACTGCCTGTCGGTGCGCGGGATGGCCCGTGAGATCGCGTGCGCCTACGACCTGGACTACGTGGACCCGGCCCGGGTGCCCGCGCTGCCGGCCGAGGGCGACGCGCTGCCGGTGACCATCGAACCCGGCACCGGGGTGCAGCGGTTCGGCCTGCGCCCGGTCACCGGGATCGACCCCGCCGCGGTCTCCCCGTGGTGGTTGCAGCGTCGCCTGCTCCTGTCCGGGATCCGCGCCATCTCACCGGCGGTCGACGTCACCAACTACGTGATGCTCGAGATCGGCCATCCGATGCACGCCCACGACCGCAGCCTGATCACCGGCGGCTTCCGCGTGCGCTTCGCCGAGCCCGGCGAGACCGTGGTGACGCTCGACGACATCGAGCGGCGGCTCGACCCGGCCGACGTGCTCATCGTCGACGACGCCGCGACGGCCGCGATCGGCGGCGTGATGGGCGCCGGCACCACCGAGGTTCGGGAGACCACCACCGACGTGCTGCTCGAGGCGGCCGTGTGGGATCCGGCCGCGGTGTCGCGCACCCAGCGCCGGCTGCGGCTGGCCAGCGAGGCGGGCCGCCGCTATGAACGCACCGTCGACCCGGCGATCTCGGTCGCCGCCCTCGACCGCTGCGCCACCCTGCTCGCCGAGATCGCCGGCGGCACCGTGGAACCCACGCTCACCGACTGGCGTGGCGAGCCGCCGCGCGAGGACTGGTCACCGCCGTCGGTCACCATGGCCGTCGACCGGCCCGACCGGACCGCGGGCGTGGACTACGCCCCGGGTGTGACCGAGCGGCGCCTCACCCAGGTCGGCTGCCGGGTCTCCGTGGACGGCGACCGGGTCACCGCCGTGCCGCCGAGCTGGCGTCCGGATCTGCAGCAGCCCGCCGACCTGGTCGAGGAGGTGCTGCGGCTCGAGGGCCTCGAGATCATCCCGTCGGTGCTGCCGGCCGCGCCCGCCGGACGCGGCCTGACACCCACCCAGAAGCGCCGCCGCGCGATCGGCAAGTCGCTGGCGCTGTCCGGCTACGTCGAGATCCTGCCCACCCCGTTCCTGCCCGCCGGGGTCTTCGACACCTGGGGGCTGCCCGACGACGATCCGCGCCGCGCCACCACGTCGGTGCTCAATCCGCTGGAGGCCGACCGGCCACAGCTGGCCACCACGCTGCTGCCCGGGCTGCTGGAGGCGTTGAGCCGCAACGTGTCCCGCGGTGCGATCGATGCCGCGCTGTTCGCGATCGCCCAGGTGGCCGAGCGCACCGACCGGACCAGGGCAGTGGAGCGCATCCCCACCGACCGCAGGCCGACCGACGAGGAGATCGCCACACTCGACGCCTCGCTGCCGCACCAACCGCAGCACGTCGGCGCGGTGCTGTGCGGCCTGCGCGAGCCCGCGGGCCCCTGGGGACCCGGCAGGCCCGTCGAGGCCACCGATGCCTTCGAGATGGTGCGCATCGTCGGCCGCGCCGCCGGCGTGGAGTTCACGCTGCGCACCGCCGCGCAGCTGCCGTGGCATCCCGGTCGCTGCGCCGAGGTCCTGATCGGCGACACCGGTCGAGAGATCACGGTCGGCTATGCGGGTCAGTTGCATCCGGCGGTCATCGAACGGGCCGGGCTGCCCAAGGGCACCTGCGCGGTCGAACTCGACCTCGACGCGGTCCCGATCACCGAAGTGCTCCCGGTGCCGCGGGTGTCGCCGTTCCCGGCGGTGTTCCAGGACGTGGCGCTCATCGTGGCCGACGACGTATCCGCGCAGAACGTGGTCGACGCGGTCCGGTCCGGCGCGGGTGAACTGCTCGAAGACGTCCGGTTGTTCGACGTCTACACCGGTCCGCAGGTGGGCGAGGGCCGTAAGTCGCTGGCGTTCGCGCTGCGCTTCCGGGCCACCGACCGCACCCTGACCGAGGACGAGGCCAGCGCCGCGCGCGATGCCGCGGTGCAGGCGGCCGCGGACCGCGTCGGCGCCGTTCAGCGCCGCTGACCTACCGCACCGGGTTGGTCAACGTGGCCAGCCCGTCGCCGAGTTCACAGGTGACGACGTCCCCGGGCGTGATCGGGACCGCGCCGGGCGTGCCTGTGGACAGGATGTCGCCGGGATAGAACGGCATCACCTGGCTGTGGAAGCTGAGCAGTTCGGCGGGGGAGAAGGTCATTCCCGCGACGGTGTCCGCGCGGTGCACGGTGCCGTTGTGCACCGTGGCAACGCGCAACTCCTCGAGCGGGCCGCGGGCCAGCACCTCGTCGAGCGTGATCAGGTCCGGCCCGAACGCGAAGAACGTCGGGTAGTTCTTCACCCGGGTCAGGTAGCGGGGGTTCTCCAGCAGCACCGCCTCCGCGGTCTGGTCGAGGACCGGCACCACCCCGGCGACATACGACATCGCGTCCTCGACGGCGACCTGGTGGCAAGGGCGCCCGATGACCAGTCCCAGCTCGGCCTCCGAGGTGACCCGTCCGATGCCCGGCGGGACGACGATCGGCTCGCCTGGCCCGACGATGGTGTGGTCGCCCTTGAGGAACGACGCGGGTGAGGTGCGCGGCGCCCGCTCGCCGAGGTCGCCCGCGTGGGCGCCGTAGTTGAGCCCGATGCCCAGGATCTTGCGCGGCCGGGTCCACGGCGCGGCGACCGGCGCCGCCGGGTCCACGCACTGTGCATCGTCGACCGGTCGCTCGGTCGCTCGGCGCAGGTCCTCGAGGCGGCCCGCCGCCATCAGCGCCGGCAGGTCGCCTGCGGCGCCGTCGAGGAGCCGGTCGACGCGGGCCAGCCGCCCGTCGGGCAACCCGACACAAGCCACCCGCTGACCCGACGCGACGACGGTGCGAACTCGCATGGCTGCTCCGCGGTCAGACGACGCTGCGGATCAGGCCGCCGTCGACCCGCACCACCGATCCGGTGACGTACGACGCGCGTTCGCTGCAGAGGAACGCCGCGACGTCGGCGTACTCGTCGGGCGTTCCGTAGCGGCCGAGCGCGATCGTGGCGGCGCTGTCGCTGGCGACGTCGTCCACCCCGCGGCCCTCGCGGTCGGCGCGGCGCTCGTCGAGGAACCGGGTGCGGTCGGTGGCGATCCGGCCGGGCACGATCACATTGCAGGTGACGCCGTCGCGGCCGACCTCCTCGGCCAGCGTCTTCGACCAGCTGTGCAGACCGGCGCGCAGCGTGTTCGACAGCCCGAGGTTCGGAATCGGGGTGAGCGCACCCGAGGACGTCGAGGTCAGCACCCGCCCCCATCCGCGGTCGCGCATCCCCGGCATGAGCAGATCGGTGAGCGCGATGACCGACAGCACGAGCTGATCGAAGTAGGTGCGCCAGGCCGCGGTGTCGTTACCGCCCGCGGGCGACGGAGGCGGGCCGCCGGTGTTGTTGACCAGGATGTCGATCGGCCCGAGCGCGGCGGTGACGTGGTCGACGACGCCTGCTGCGGCGTCGATGTCGGCCAGGTCCCACTGCACGGTCAGCGCCTCGACCCCGGCGGTCCGGATCCGGGTGGCGGTGTTGTCCAGCGCGTCCGACGAGCGCCCGGCCGCCGCGACGTTCACTCCCTCCTGGGCGAGCCGCGCCGCGATCGCGCCGCCGAGGCCGCCGCTCGCACCGAGCACCAGCGCGTTGCGGCCGGCGATGCCGAGGTCCATGGGGTTCCTTACTGTCGGGGTGGTCCGCATGCGGGCACGGTGGCGAGGTGCTGGTCGAGCAGCGCGGTGAGCGGATCGGGCAGGGGAGGTGCGGGGTGGCGCACCGCGGCGCCGGCGATCACGCCGCGCCGGCGCAGGACCTCTTTGCGGATGGCCAGGCCGATGCGCGGCTGTCCCTCGAAGTTGGCCAGCGGCAGCCAGGGCGCCCAGGCGGCGCGGGCCGCGCGGAAACCGCCGTCCCGGTACGCGCGCAGCGCCGCGGCCAGCGCGGCCGGATGGCTGAAGCCGGTCATCGCCCCGGCCGACCCGGCGGCGAGCTCGTCGAGCAGGCCGACTCCGCCGAGCCCGCCGAACACCGGGACATCGACGCGAGCCACGAGTTCGGCCACGGCCACCGAGGTCGGCGGATTTTCCGACTTGACGCCGACCGCGAACGGGCAGGCCCGCACCAACGCCGTCACCTGCTCGCTGCTGACGCTGATCCCCGAGACCACCGGATAGTCCTGAACCAGCACACCGACGGCGGTGGCCGCGTGGAGCCGATGCAGGCTCGCCGCCGCCCGGGTGGGGTCGGGGTCACCGATCTGGGCCATCACGGCCACCGGCGGGCGTGGCACGGCGGCGAGCAGCCGCACGGCCTGGGCCACCACGGCGTCCGGCTCGCGGGCGGACAGGCCGAGCACGTAGGGCCGATCGGTGGCCGCGGCGACCGTCTGCGCCACCGCGTCGGCCTCTTCGGCGCGCAGCGATGCCGCCTCCCCGAACACCCCGAGCGCGACGAAGCCGTCACAGCCGTCGGCGGCGAATGACGCCACCTCGCGGCGCAGCGAGTCGAGATCGACCTCGAGGTGGTCGTCGAACGGCGTCGCCAGCACACCCCACAGGCCGGGTGTCAGCGGGCGAACCATGACCGGACGATATCCGCGCGGTGCGCCCGGTGCCGCCGGAAAGGGCGATCCACGCCTGCGCACATAATGAATTTGCATCGCTATGCATAAACATGCAGACTTTGGGCATGACATCAGTCGCCGTGGCGGGAGCCAGCGGATATGCCGGCGGTGAGATCCTACGACTTCTGCTCGGCCATCCGGCAATCGCGGACGGCCGGCTGACCATCGGGGCACTGACCGCGGCCGGTAGCGCGGGCACCGCCCTCGGCGAGCACCACCCGCACCTGCTGCCGCTGGCCGGACGCGTGCTCGAGGCCACGGACGCCGAGACGCTGGCCGGCCATGACGTGGTGTTCCTCGGCCTGCCGCACGGACATTCGGCCGCGCTGGCCGAGCAGCTCGGCGATGACACCCTGATCATCGACTGCGGCGCCGATTTCCGGCTCACCGACCCCGGGGCCTGGGAGCGCTTCTACGGATCCGCGCACGCCGGCAGCTGGCCGTACGGGCTGCCCGAACTGCCCGGCGCCCGCGAGCGGCTCACCTCGGCGAGACGCATCGCGGTGCCCGGCTGCTATCCCACCGCGGCACTGCTCGCCCTGCTGCCCGCGGTGGCCGACGGGCTGATCGAACCCGCTGTCACCGTGGTCGCGGTCAGCG
Organism: Mycobacterium sp. PS03-16; assembly: GCF_004570325.1. Taxonomy (GTDB): domain Bacteria; phylum Actinomycetota; class Actinomycetes; order Mycobacteriales; family Mycobacteriaceae; genus Mycobacterium. Next base: position 35,638 of record NZ_SPQO01000030.1, read on the forward strand.
GCACCTCCGGCGCGGGCCGGGCCGCCAAGACCGACCTGCTCGGCGCGGAGGTCATCGGATCGGCCCGGGCCTACAACGTCGGCGGCAAGCACCGGCACACCCCCGAGATCGCGCAGGGCCTGCGTGCGGTGACCGACCGGGACGTCACCGTCTCGTTCACCCCGGTGTTGATCCCCACCTCGCGCGGCATCCTCGCCACCTGCACCGCCCGTACCGACGCGCCGGTGTCGCAGCTACGCGCCGCCTACGAGAAGTTCTACGACGCCGAGCCGTTCGTCCACCTGCTGCCCGAAGGGCAGCTGCCCAAGACCGGTTCGGTCCTCGGCAGCAACGCCGCCCAGATCGCCGTCGCCGTGGACGAGGACGCGAGCACGTTCGTCGCAATCGCGGCGATCGACAATCTCGTCAAGGGCACCGGGGGAGCGGCCGTCCAGTCGATGAACCTCGCGCTGGGCTGGCCGGAGACCGAAGGCCTCTCGATCGTCGGGGTGGCGCCGTGAGCGCGCGGTTGGTCCGCACCCAGGGCGTCACCGCACCCGCCGGCTTCCGGGCCGCCGGTGTGGCCGCCGGCATCAAGGCCTCCGGCGCACTGGATCTGGCGCTGGTGCTCAACGAGGGTCCCGACCACACCGCGGCCGGGGTGTTCACCCGCAACCAGGTGCAGGCCGCGCCGGTGCTGTGGAGTCGGCAGGTCCTCACCACCGGCCGGTTGCGCGCGGTCATCCTCAACTCCGGCGGCGCCAACGCCTGCACCGGTCCGCTGGGCTTCCAGGACACCCACGCCACGGCGGAGGCGCTCGCGGCCGCCCTGTCCGATTGGGGCACCGAGACCGGCGCCATCGAGGTGGCGGTCTGCTCGACCGGGCTGATCGGGGACCGGCTGCCGATGGACAAGGTGCTCGCCGGGGTCAACGAGGTGGTGCACGAGATGGCCGGCGGGCTGTCCGGTGGCGAAGAGGCCGCCCGCGCCATCATGACCACCGACACCGTCCCGAAACAGGTTGCGCTGCACCATCCCGACAATTGGACCGTCGGAGGCATGGCCAAGGGCGCCGGCATGCTGGCGCCCTCGCTGGCCACCATGCTGTGCGTGCTCACCACCGACGCCGCCGCGAGCGCCGACGCGCTGCGCACGGCGCTGCAGCGGGCGGCCGCGCGGACCTTCGACCGGCTCGACGTCGACGGCAGCTGTTCGACCAACGACACGGTGCTGCTGCTGTCGTCGGGCGCCAGCGAGATCGCCCCCAGCCAGGAGGAGCTCGACGACGCGGTGCTGCGGGTGTGCGACGACCTGTGCGCCCAGCTGCAGGCCGACGCCGAGGGTGTCACCAAGCGCATCGCGATCACGGTCAGCGGCGCGCCGTCGGAGGGTGACGCGCTCACCGCCGCCCGGATCCTCGCCCGCGACAGCCTGGTCAAGACCGCGCTGTTCGGGTCTGATCCCAATTGGGGCCGGGTGCTGGCCGCCGTCGGGATGGTGCCGTTCACCATCGACCCTAACCGGATCACCGTGTCCTTCAACGGCTCTCCCACCTTCCGTGACGGTGCGGGCACCCCGGGCGCCCGTGAGGTGGACCTGTCCGGCGCCGACATCGACGTCACCGTCGACCTCGGCCTCGGCGACGGGGCGGCCACCATCCGCACCACCGACCTGTCGCACGGCTACGTCGAAGAGAACTCGGCGTACAGCTCATGACCGGCGCCACCCGCACCAGCGCGCAGGTACTCGCCGCGGCACTGCCGTGGCTCAAACAACTGCACGGCAAGATCGTCGTGGTCAAGTACGGCGGCAACGCGATGGTCGACGACACCCTCAAGGCGGCGTTCGCCGCGGACATGGTGTTCCTGCGCAACTGCGGCATCCACCCGGTCGTCGTGCACGGCGGCGGGCCGCAGATCAGCGCGATGCTCAAGCGGCTCGGCATCGCCGGCGACTTCAAGGGCGGTTTCCGGGTGACCACTCCGGAGGTGCTCGACGTCGCGCGGATGGTGCTGTTCGGTCAGGTCGGCCGTGAACTCGTCGGGCTGATCAATGCGCACGGCCCCTACGCCGTCGGCATCACCGGCGAGGACGCCCAGCTGTTCACCGCGGTGCGGCGCAGCGTCAGCGTCGACGGGGTGGCCACCGACATCGGTTTGGTCGGCGACGTCGAAAAAGTGAATGCCGCATCCATTCTCGACCTCATCGGCGCCGGCCGGATCCCAGTGGTGTCCACCATCGGCCCCGACGCCGACGGGGTGGTGCACAACATCAACGCCGACACCGCCGCCGCCGCGCTGGCCGGTGCGCTGGGCGCTGAGAAGCTGGTCATGCTCACCGACGTCGAGGGCCTCTACACCGACTGGCCGAACCGGGAGTCGCTGGTGAGCCAGATCGATACCACGACGCTGACCGGGCTGTTGCCGACGCTGGAGGCCGGTATGGTGCCCAAGATCGAAGCGTGTCTGCGCGCGGTGGGCGACGGGGTGCCCAGCGCCCACGTGATCGACGGCCGGGTGGAGCACTGCGTACTGGTCGAGCTGTTCACCGACGAAGGAACGGGCACGAAAGTGGTGCGGTCATGACCCAATCGCTACAGAAGCGCTGGCAGGCCGTGATGATGAACAACTACGGCACCCCGGCACTGTCCCTGGTCAGCGGCGACGGTGCGGTGGTCACCGACGCTGACGGCACCTCCTATGTCGACCTGCTCGGCGGGATCGCCGTCAACGTGCTCGGCCACCGTCACCCGGCGGTGATCGAGGCGGTCACCCGGCAGCTCAACACGCTGGGCCACACGTCGAATCTGTATGCCACCGAACCCGGTATCGCGCTCGCCGAGGCGCTGGTCGGCCATCTGGGCGCCCCGGCCCGGGCGTTCTTCTGCAACTCCGGCACCGAGGCCAACGAGGTCGCCTTCAAGATCACGAGGCTGACCGGACGCACGAAAGTCGTTGCGGCAGAGAACGGTTTCCACGGTCGCACGATGGGCGCCCTGGCGCTGACCGGTCAGCCGGCCAAGCGGGCGCCATTCGAGCCGTTGCCCGGGCATGTCACCCACGTGCCGTTCGGCGACGTCGACGCCCTGACAGCCGCGGTCGACGACGAGACCGCCGCGGTGTTCCTCGAGCCGATCATGGGGGAGGGCGGCGTGGTCGTCCCGCCGGCCGGCTACCTGGCCGCGGCCCGCGAGATCACCACCCGCCACGGCGCCCTGCTGGTCGTCGACGAGGTACAGACGGGCGTCGGCCGCACCGGCGCCTTCTACGCCCACCAGCACGACGGCATCACCCCCGACATCGTCACGCTGGCCAAGGGGCTCGGCGGCGGCCTGCCCATCGGGGCGTGCCTGGCCGTCGGCGCCACCGCGGACCTGCTCACCCCCGGCCTGCACGGGAGCACGTTCGGCGGCAACCCGGTCTGCACCGCGGCGGCGCTGGCCGTGCTGAAGGTGCTCGCCGACGACGACCTCATCGAGCGCGCGAGCATCCTCGGTAAGACCCTCCACCACGGCGTCGAGGAACTCGGCCACCCGCTGGTCGACCACGTCCGCGGCCGTGGGCTGCTGTGCGGTATCGCGCTGCGCCGCCCCGCCGCCAAGGCCGCCGAGACCGCCGCCCGCTCGGCCGGCTTCCTGGTCAACGCCGCCGCGCCGGACGTCGTCCGGCTCGCGCCGCCGTTGGTGGTCACCGACGGGCAGATCGACGATTTCCTGCGCGCGCTCCCCAGCGTGCTCGACACCGCAGCCGCGGAGGTGGGTGAATGATCCGGCATTTTCTTCGCGACGACGACCTGACGCCGGCCGAGCAGGCCGAGGTGCTGGCGCTGGCGGCGGAGCTGAAGAAGGACCCGTTCCGGCACCGCCCGCTCGAGGGCCCCCGCGGCGTCGCGGTCATCTTCGACAAGAATTCGACGCGCACCCGGTTCTCGTTCGAGGTGGGTGTCGCCCAGCTCGGCGGGCATGCCGTGGTGGTGGACGGGCGCAGTACCCAGCTGGGCCGCGAGGAGACCCTCGAGGACACCGGAAAGGTGTTGTCCCGCTACGTGGACGCGATCGTGTGGCGGACCTTCGCCCAGGAGCGGCTGACCGCGATGGCGGCCGGCGCCACCGTGCCCGTGGTCAACGCGCTGTCCGACGAGTTCCACCCCTGCCAGGTGCTGGCCGATCTGCAGACCCTGACCGAGCGCAAGGGCAGCCTCCCCGGGCTGCGGATGGCGTACTTCGGCGACGGCGCCAACAACATGGCGCATTCGCTGATGCTCGGCGGTGTCACCGCCGGTGTCCACGTCACGATCGCCGCCCCCCGCGGCTTCGAACCGCACCCGATGTTCGTCGCCGCCGCCGAGGAGCGGGGTCGCGAGACCGGCGCGACGGTCGCGGTGACCACCGATCCGCGGGAGGCCGCACGCGGGGCCGACGTGCTGGTCACCGACACCTGGACGTCGATGGGCCAGGAGAACGACGGGCTCGACCGGGTGCGGCCGTTCCGCCCGTTCCAGGTCAACGGCGAGCTGCTCGGCCTGGCCGACCCGGACGCCGTTGTGCTGCACTGTCTTCCGGCACATCGCGGCCACGAGATCACCGACGACGTGATCGACGGACCCAACAGCGCGGTCTGGGACGAGGCGGAGAATCGGCTGCATGCCCAGAAGGCGCTGCTGGTGTGGCTGCTCGAGCGATCAGAAGTCGAGGCATGACTTCCGCGGCGACCAGGGCCGGCCGGCAGGCCCGCATCGTGTCGATCCTGTCGTCGCAGTCGGTGCGCAGCCAGACCGAGCTGGCCGCGCTGCTGGCCGCCGAAGGCATCGAGACCACACAGGCGACGCTGTCGCGGGACCTCGAGGAGCTCGGCGCGGTGAAGCTGCGCGGTGCCGACGGCGGCGTGGGGGTGTACGTGGTGCCCGAGGACGGCAGCCCGGTACGCGGGGTGTCCGGCGGTACCGAGCGGGTCACCCGGCTGCTGGCCGACCTCCTGGTGTCGACCGACGCCAGCGGTAACCTCGCCGTCCTGCGCACGCCGCCCGGTGCGGCGCACTACCTGGCCAGCGCGATGGACCGGGCCGCGCTGCCCTACGTCGTCGGCACCATCGCCGGCGACGACACCATCCTGGTGGTGGCCCGGGAGCCCATGACGGGCGCCGAGCTGGCCGCCACCATCGAGAACCTGCGATAAGAGGAGAGCACACCGTGTCTGCCCAATCGACGTCCGATCGCGTCATCCTGGCGTACTCCGGTGGTCTGGACACCTCCGTGGCGATCAGCTGGATCGGCAAGGAGACCGGCCGCGAGGTGGTGGCCGTGGCGATCGACCTCGGCCAGGGCGGCGAGGACATGGAGGTGGTGCGCCAGCGCGCGCTGGACTGCGGTGCCGTCGAAGCCGTCGTCGTCGACGCCCGCGACGAGTTCGCCGAGCAGTACTGCCTGCCCGCCATCCAGTCCAACGCGCTCTACATGGACCGCTACCCGCTGGTGTCGGCGCTGAGCCGGCCCCTGATCGTCAAGCACCTCGTGGACGCGGCCCGCGAACACGGCGGCGGGACGGTCGCCCACGGCTGCACCGGCAAGGGGAACGACCAGGTCCGGTTCGAGGTGGGCTTCGCCTCGCTGGCCCCGGATCTCAAGGTGCTCGCTCCGGTGCGCGACTACGCGTGGACGCGCGAGAAGGCCATCGCGTTCGCCGAGGAGAACGCGATCCCGATCAACGTGACCAAGCGGTCACCGTTCTCGATCGACCAGAACGTGTGGGGTCGTGCGGTGGAGACGGGCTTCCTCGAGCACCTGTGGAACGCGCCGACGAAGGACGTCTACGACTACACCGAGGATCCGACGCTGAACTGGAGCACCCCCGACGAGGTGGTCGTCGGCTTCGAGAAGGGTGTGCCGGTGTCCATCGACGGACGCAGCGTCACGGTGCTGCAGGCCATCGAGGAGCTCAACCGTCGCGCCGGCGCCCAGGGTGTCGGGCGCCTCGACGTCGTGGAGGACCGGCTGGTGGGCATCAAGAGCCGCGAGATCTACGAGGCGCCGGGCGCAATGGTGCTGATCACCGCGCACACCGAACTCGAACACGTCACGCTCGAGCGCGAGCTCGGCCGGTTCAAGCGCACCACCGACCGCAAGTGGAGCGATCTGGTCTACGACGGGTTGTGGTTCTCACCGCTGAAGGCGGCGCTGGAGTCGTTCGTCGCCAACACTCAGGAGCACGTCACCGGGGAGATCCGGATGGTGCTGCACGGCGGGCACATCGCGGTCAACGGGCGCCGCAGCGCGGAGTCGCTCTACGACTTCAACCTGGCCACCTACGACGAGGGTGACACGTTCGACCAGTCGGCGGCCCGCGGCTTCGTCCAGATCCACGGTCTGTCGTCGAGCATCTCGGCCCGCCGGGACCTCGGTATCCAATGACCGCCGAGGAGCGGGGCGCCACCAACGAGGGCTCGCTGTGGGGTGGCCGGTTCGCCGACGGGCCCGCCGACGCGCTGGCCGCGCTGAGCAAGTCCACCCACTTCGACTGGGTGCTCGCGCCCTACGATGTCGCCGCGTCCAAAGCCCATGCGCGCGTGCTGTTCTCGGCCGGCCTGCTGACCGATGAGCAGCGCGACGGGCTGCTCGCGGGGCTGGACAGCCTGGCCTCCGACGTCGCCGACGGCAGCTTCGGCCCCCTGGTCACCGACGAGGACGTGCACGGCGCCCTGGAACGCGGCCTGATCGACCGGGTCGGACCCGAGCTGGGCGGCCGGCTGCGTGCCGGGCGCAGCCGCAACGATCAGGTCGCCACGCTGTTCCGGGCATGGCTGCGCGACGCGATGCGCCGGGTCGCCGGGGGAGTGCTCGACGTGGCCGGCGCACTGGCCACCCAGGCCGCCGCCCATCCGACCGCGATCATGCCGGGCAAGACGCATCTGCAGTCGGCGCAGCCGGTGCTGCTGGCCCACCACCTGCTGGCCCACGCCCATCCGCTGCTGCGCGACGTCGACCGGATCGCCGATCTCGACAAGCGGGCCGCGGTGTCCCCCTACGGGTCCGGTGCGCTGGCCGGGTCGTCGCTGGGCCTCGACCCCGACGCGATCGCCGCCGAACTGGGCTTCGACACCGCCGCCGACAACTCGATCGACGCCACCGCCGCCCGCGACTTCGCCGCCGAGGCGGCGTTCGTGCTGGCCATGATCGCGGTGGACCTGTCGCGGCTGGCCGAGGACGTCATTCTGTGGAGTACCACCGAATTCGGCTACGTGACGCTGCACGACGCGTGGTCGACGGGCAGCTCGATCATGCCGCAGAAGAAGAATCCGGACATCGCCGAGCTGGCCCGCGGGAAGTCCGGCCGGCTGATCGGCAACCTGACCGGCCTGCTGGCCACCCTCAAGGCGCAGCCGCTGGCCTACAACCGGGACCTGCAGGAGGACAAGGAACCGGTCTTCGATTCGGTCGCACAACTCGAACTGCTGCTGCCGGCGATGGCCGGGCTGGTGTCCACGCTGACCTTCGACACCGACCGGATGGCCGCGCTCGCGCCGCTGGGCTACACGCTGGCCACCGACGTCGCCGAATGGCTGGTGCGCCGCGGGGTTCCGTTCCGCGTCGCACACGAGGCCGCCGGCGCGGCCGTGCGCGCCGCCGAGGCACGAGGGGTCGGGCTCGAAGACCTCGAGGACGCCGAACTGAGCGGGATCCATCCCGAGCTCACCGGTGAGGTGCGCGAGGTGCTCACCATCGAGGGTTCGGTGAACTCGCGCGACGCCCGCGGCGGCACCGCGCCGGCGCAGGTCGCGCGGCAGCTCGGCGTCGTCCGCGAGACGGCCGACCGGCTTCGGGCGCGGCTGGCGAACTAGCCGGCCGCCGGGTTGGTGTAGACGCGGCCGGGCCGGATGAGCACCACGGTCCGCCGTTCCTCGGCCATCACGCGGTCGTAGGTGGCCCAATCGTCGTGGGTTCCACCGGCGGCGCGGAACACATCGCGCAGCAGCGTCCGCAGAGCATCGCCGTCGACCTCGGGGTGGAGGTCGTCGGGTCCGATCAACTCCGCGCGTCCCTCGACGGTCGCCCACTGCCAGCCGGCGCGCGCGACGATCGTGGCCCGCGGATCGGCGCGGAGATTGCGCAGTTTGAGGGAGCCGCCGACCGCGACGAGCCCGACCACCGGCGTCGCGGTGATCGGATGCGTGAGCACCCCGGCGTTGACGACCGTGGACTGGATACTGCCGTCACGGCGCAGTGTGCTGACCACACACAGCCCGTGGTCGCGCGCGAGTAGCCCGGTGAACGCGGAGAGGTCAGCCATGGGTCGACGCTACTCCCGGACTGTCAGCCCTCGGCCGCGGTCATCTTCTCGTGCAGTGCGGCTGCGCGGCTAGCCGATCTGCTCGGACAGCTCGAACCAGCGGCTCTCGGCCTCGACGACCTCGTCTTCCATGGCGCGGATGGCGGCCATCTCGGTGGCGAGCCCCTGGAAGTCCGACTGGTCGTGGTCGGCGAGTGCGGTGCGCGCGCCGTCGATCTGAGCCTGCAGTTTCTCCAGCCGGCGCTCGATAGCGGCGACCTCCTTCTGCGCCGCGCGCAGTTCGGCGCCCGACAGCCCAGTCGGTTCGGCGGCCGCGGCGGCGGGGGCGGGACCGGTCTGGGCGGCGCGGGCGGCGCGCAGCCGCAGGTACTCGTCGACGCCGCCCGGCAGGTGCCGCAGCCGCCCGCCGAGGATGCCGTACTGCTGGTCGGTGACGCGTTCGAGGAAGTACCGGTCGTGGCTGACGACGATGAGGGTGCCCGGCCAGGAGTCGAGCAGGTCCTCCATGGCCGCGAGCATGTCGGTGTCCAGGTCGTTGGTCGGCTCGTCGAGGATGAGCACGTTCGGTTGCGACAGCAGGATGAGCAACAGCTGCAGACGACGCTGCTGTCCGCCGGAGAGGTCCTTGACCGGCGTCGACAACTGGGCGCTCGAGAACCCGAGCCGTTCCAGCAGTTGGCCTGGCGAGAGCTCCTGGGCTTTGCTGCCGGACCCGAAGGTGTAGGTGGTGCGCAGACTGTCCAGCACGACGCGCACCGGATCGTCCAGATGCGGCCGCAGTTCGTCGAGCGTCTGGGTCAGCGTTGCGACCTTGACCGTCTTACCGCGCTTGACCCGGCCCGCGGTCGGCTCGACCGACCCGTCGATCAAACCGAGCAGGGTCGACTTGCCCGCCCCGTTGACGCCGAGGATGCCGGTGCGTTCACCGGGGGCGATCCGCCACTCCACCCCGCGCAGCACCTCATGCTCCCGGTAGGCCACGGACACGTCGAGCAGGTCGACCACCTGCTTGCCGAGCCGGGACACCGCCAGGGACTGCAGGGCGACCTTGTCACGAATCTCCGGCACGTCGGCGATGAGCGCGTTGGCCGCGTCGATCCGGAACTTGGGCTTCGACGTCCGGGCCGGGGCGCCGCGGCGCAACCACGCCAGCTCTTTGCGGGCGAGATTCTGGCGGCGGGCCTCGATCGCGGCCGCCTGCCGGTCGCGTTCCACCCGCTGCAGGATGTAGGCCGCGTAGCCGCCGTCGAAGGGTTCGACGATGCGGTCGTGCACCTCCCACGTCACGGTGCACACCTCGTCGAGGAACCAGCGGTCGTGGGTCACCACCAGGACGCCGCCCGCCGACGGGGACCAGCGCTGCTTGAGGTGTTCGGCAAGCCAGGTGATGGCTTCCACGTCGAGATGGTTGGTCGGCTCGTCGAGCGCCAACACATCGTGGTCGCCGGCCAGCAGCCGGGCCAGCGCCACGCGGCGCCGCTGCCCTCCCGACAGTGTGCCGACGGCCGCGTCCCAGGCCAGATCGCCGAGTAGGCCGCCGATCACGTCGCGGCCGCGGGGGTCCGCGGCCCACTCGTGTTCGGGGACGTCACCGACCACGGCATGCCCGACGGTGTCGGCGTCGTCGAGGTCATCGCCCTGTTCCAGCACCCCGATCTGCACGCCGCCCCGGACGGTCACCCGTCCGGAGTCGGGGCGGCGACGACCCGCCAGCATGGCCAGCAGGCTGGACTTGCCGTCGCCGTTGCGGCCCACGATGCCGATGCGGTCGCCCTCGTTCACGCCGAGGGAGACGGCGTCGAACACGACTTTGGTCGGGTATTCCAGATAAAGGGCTTCAGCCCCGAGCAGATGCGCCATGTCCCCTCCAGGCTATGCGGGCGGGGGCTGTCGGATTGACCACGGGCGACCAGGGCCGCTGTGCCATGATGACGGGCGGCAGCGACGCGAAGGGGAGTTCTCGGTGGTGGACCTTTCGGCAATCACCAGACCAGTGGGGCGGCTGGTCGCGACCGCCCAGAACGGTCTCGAGGTCCTGCGGTACGGCGGCCTGGAGACCGGTGCCGTGCCGTCCCCGTTCCAGATCGTGCAGAGCGTCCCGATGTACCGGCTGCGGCGGTACTTCCCGCCCGATGCGCGCCCGGGCGCCGCCCCGCCGGGCCCGCCGGTGCTGATGGTGCACCCCATGATGATGTCGGCCGACATGTGGGACGTGACCCGCGAGGACGGCGCCGTCGGCATCCTGCACCGCGCGGGCATCGACCCGTGGGTGATCGACTTCGGGTCGCCGGACAAGGTCGAGGGCGGGATGCAGCGCAACCTCGCCGACCACGTGGTGGCGCTGTCGAACGCGATCGACACCGTCAAAGAGGTCACCGGCCGCGACGTCCACCTCGCCGGCTACTCGCAGGGTGGAATGTTCTGCTACCAGACCGCCGCCTACCGGCAGTCGCGTGACCTGGCCAGCATCGTCGCGTTCGGCGCGCCGGTCGACACCCTGGCCGCGCTGCCGATGAACCTGCCCGCGGGCCTGGCCGTCGGCGCCGCCGACTTCATGGCCGATCACGTCTTCAGCCGCATCGACATCCCGGGCTGGCTGGCGCGCACCGGCTTCCAGATGCTCGACCCGATCAAGACCGCGCAGGCGCGGCTCGAGTTCCTGATGCAGCTGCACGACCGCGAGGCGTTGCTGCCGCGCGAACAGCAGCGGCGGTTCCTGGCCTCGGAGGGCTGGATCGCCTGGTCGGGTCCGGCGATCTCGGAACTGCTCAAACAGTTCATCGCCCACAACCGGATGATGACCGGCGGCTTCTCCATCCACGGTCAGCTGGTCACGCTGTCCGACATCACCTGCCCGGTGCTCGCGGTGGTCGGTGAGGTCGACGACATCGGTCAGCCGGCCGCGGTGCGCGGCATCAAACGCGCCGCCCCGCAGGCCGATGTGTACGAATTCCTGCTGCGCGCAGGTCATTTCGGTCTGGTCGTCGGCTCCAAGGCCTCCGAGCAGACGTGGCCGACAGTGGCGCACTGGGTCAAATGGCTCGACGGCAGCGGCGATATGCCCGAATCCGTCGACCCGATGGCGCTGCAACCGGCCGAGCACCTCGAGAGCGGGGTGTCGCTGAGCTCGCGGGTGGCGCACGGCGCCACCGCCGCCACCGAGATGGCCTTCGGCGTCGCCCGCTCGGCCGCAGGCGCGCTGGTCTCGGCGAACAAGTCCGCACGCACGCTGGCGATCGAGACCGCCCGCACCCTGCCGCGCCTGACGCGGCTCGGCCAGATCAACGACCACACGCGCATCTCGCTCGGGCGGATCATGTCCGAGCAGTCGCGCGGCGCCCCGGGCGGAGAATTCCTGCTGTTCGACGGCCGGGTGCACACCTACGAGGCCGTCGACCGCCGCATCAACAACGTGGTCCGCGGGCTCATCGAGGTCGGCGTCCGCCAAGGCGCGCATGTCGGGGTGCTGATGGACACCCGGCCCAGTGCGCTGGTGGCGATCGCGGCGCTGTCCCGACTCGGTGCGGTGGCGGTGCTCATGCCGCCCGACGTGGACCTCGCGAGGGCCGCGCGCCTGGGCGCGGTGTCGGAGATCATCGCCGACCCCGGCCACCTCGACGCCGCGCGCACACTGCCGATGCGCGTGCTGGTGCTCGGCGGCGGTGAGGCCCGGGATCTGCACCTGGACAGATACGACGACGTGGCGTCTGTGCTGGATATGGAGCAGATCGATCCGGACCGGGTTGCGCTGCCCGGGTGGTACCGGCCCAACCCGGGTCTGGCCCGCGACCTGGCGTTCATCGCGTTCAGCTCGGTCGGCGGCGAACTGGTCGCCCGACAGATCACCAACTACCGGTGGGCGTTGTCGGCGTTCGGCACCGCCTCGGCGGCCAACCTCGGCCGGGGGGACACCGTCTACTGCCTCACGCCGCTGCACCACCAGTCCGGGCTGCTGGTCAGCTTGGGTGGTGCGGTGGTCGGCGGGGCGCGGATCGCGCTGTCCCGCGAGCTGCATCCCGACCGGTTCGTGCAGGAGATCCGCCAGTACGGCGTCTCGGTGGTGTCCTACACGTGGGCGATGCTGCGCGAGATCATCGACGATCCGTCCTTCCGGCTCACCGGCGGCCACCCGGTCCGGTTGTTCATCGGCTCCGGTATGCCGACCGGGCTGTGGAAGCGTGTCGTCGAGGTGTTCGAGCCGGCCACGGTCGTGGAGTTCTTCGCCACCACCGACGGTCAGGCCGTCCTGGCCAACGTCTCCGGCGCCAAGATCGGCAGTAAGGGCCGCGCACTGCCCGGCGGCGGACAGGTCGAGTTGGCCGCCTACGACCCCGACGACGATCTCATCCTCGAGGACGACGACGGCTTCGTGCGTCGCGCGGCGACCAACGAGGTCGGCGTGCTGCTCGCCCGCCCGCGCGGCCCGGTCGACCCCACGGCGCTGGTCAAACGCGGGGTCTTCGCACCCGCCGACACCTGGGTGTCGACCGAGTATCTGTTCCGCCGCGACGAGGACGGCGACTACTGGCTGGTGGACAACCGCGGCGCGGTGATCCACACCGACCGCGGCCCGGTGTACGCGATGCCGATCAGCGATGCGGTGGGGCGCATCGGCGCGGTCGACGTGGCGGTCACCTACGGGGTGGAGACGGCCGGCCGGCGGCTGGCCGTCACCGCGTTGGCCCTGCGCCCCGGCGGCACCATCCCGACGGCCGACCTGTCCGAGGCGCTGGCGGATCTGCCGGTCGGCCAGCCGCCCGACGTCGTTCACGTGGTTCCCGAGATCGAGTTGAGCGCGAGTTACCGGCCACTGATCAGTCCGCTGCGGGCCGCCGGCGTGCCGAAACCGTCGCGGCGTAACTCCTGGTACCTCGACACCGATACCAATAGTTACAAGCGGCTGACCGTGGCCGTGCGTGCTGAATTGACCGGAGGTCGGGACCTTGATCGCTCGCGGGACGACGGGGCGGCCGCACAGCCCCGTGCCCAACAGTGACACCGTGCCGCCCCGCGGCCACGCTGATAGGCTCCCCGCTGGCGTCACACCGACTGGAGGAAAGATGAACTCGCAGAGCCGTAATTCCCGCCCGGGGTGGCGCCGCGCGCTGGTCAGCACCGTCGCCAGCGGTGCGCTGGCCGCCGGAATGCTCTTCAGCGCTCCCACCGCAGGGGCCGACATCCTCGACACGGTCGGGGCCAAGTACATGCAGGGCGCCGGCGGCGGCCAGATCTCGCAGTTGGTCGAGCAGTCGCTGAGCCTGCGGGCGCAGGGCTTCCGGCCGTCGCAGGAGAATCTCGCGGCGCTGCAGGAGGGGTGGGACTTCCTGCCCAACCAGTCACGGCTGCTGAGCGCGCTGCAGTCGACGGTCGCCTACCAGCGCAAGGTCCAGATGCAGGCGTCGCTGTCCGGTGGCGGTGGCCCCGCGGTCAAGGCGCCGGCCTGGGTGCCCCCGGGTGACGACAACCCGTTCCTCGGGCCCGAGTACGACATCAATCCCTGGGACTAGCCTCGGTGCTCGACGAGAAACTCCTCGCCATCCTGGTGTGCCCGCAGGACCGCGGACCGTTGCTGAGCATCGGCGACGAGATGCTCTACAACCCGCGGCTGCGCCGGGGCTACCGCATCGACGACGGCATCCCGGTGCTGCTGGTCGACGAGGCGGTTGCGGTCACCGACGACGCCGAACACCAGCGGCTACTCGAGCGCGCCGGCGCCTAGACCAGACCCGGCAGGTCGCCGGTCAGGTAGTGCTGCAGGTTCGGGCCGATCGTCTCGGCGATCTGCTCGATCGGCAGCGACGCGAACGGCTCGAGTTCGAGGATGTAGCGGGCCATCACCACGCCGACCAGTTGCGAGGCGACGTACTGGACCCGGATTCGTCCGGTGCCCGGCGGATCGTCGACGCGTGCCCCCACCTCGGCGACCACGACCTCCTGCAGAAACGACCGCAGCAGGCTCACCTCCGCGCCGGCCAGCAGGGAGCGCAGCGTGGCGATGAAACCCTTGCCCGCCTCGGAATCCCAGATCGGCAGGATCAGCCTGGGCAACGTGTGGCCGATCTGGTCGACCGGCACCTCGCGCAGCGGCCCGATCACGCTCATCGGGTCGATCGGGGCGTGAATCGCGGCGGCGAACAATTGCTGCTTGGTGCCGAAGTAGTGGTGCACCAGCGCCGCGTCGACCCCGGCGGCCGCGGCGATGGACCTGATCGACGTCTTGTCGATGCCATTGCGGGCGAACAACCCCCGCGCGCTGAGCAGAATCCGCTCGCGAGTGTCGGACGCCCCGGGCGGCCGCCCGGGGCGTCTGCGCTCAGCGTTGGTGGTCACGGGGTCCTACGGTGTCCTTCGTCGTAGCGTGGCCGCGGCCAGGCCGAGGGCGACGACCGCGAAAGCCACCACGATAGCGATGTCACGGACGGCGGTCGCCGTCAACTCCGGATGTGCACCGACCTCGCGCAGCGCCTCCAGTGCGTAACTGGCCGGCATCGCGTTGCTGATCCACTGCAGCCATTCGGGCAGCACGTCGCGCGGCACGATGATGCCGCACAGCAGCAGCTGCGGTGCGATGACCAGCGGCATGAACTGGACGGCCTGGAATTCCGTGCGGGCGAACGCGCTGCACAGCAGCCCGAGGCCGACCCCGAGGACCGCGTTGACGATCGCGATCGCGAACACCAGCAGGGGGCTGCCCGCGGTCTCGAAGCCCAGTAACCAGAACGACACCAGGCACGCCAGGGTGGCCTGCGCGGCAGCGGCCAGTGAGAATGCGGTGCCATACGCGGCCAGGAGATCCGTCCGGCGCAGGGGAGTGGTGAGGATCCGCTCGAGCGTGCCGGACACCCGTTCGCGCTGCATGGTGATCGACGTGATGAGGAACATCACGATCAGCGGGAAGACGCCGAGCATGATCAGGCAGGCGTTGTTGAACGGTCCCGGCGTCCCCGGCGGATGCGGGGCGTCGACGAACATGAAGTACATCAGCGTGATGACCAGGCTGGGCACCACCAGGATCATCGCGACGCTGCGGTGGTCGGCGGCGAGCTGGCGCAGGATCCGTCCGGTGGTGGCCAGGTAGGCCTGCGGGTGGAGCGGATGACGGGGGGTCAGGCCGCGGTGCTGTGCCGGATGACGGACAGGAACGCTTCCTCCAGTGACGTGCATGCCGTGTCCTTCCTGAGTCGGTCGGGGGTGGTGTGGGCCAGGACGCGCCCGTCGCGCATGAGCACGAGGTCGCCGCAGTGGTCGGCCTCGTCCATCACGTGGCTGGACACCAGCAGGGTGGTGCCACCGCGGGCGAGTTCACCGAACCGCTCCCACAGGTCGACCCGCAGCACGGGGTCCAGGCCGACGGTGGGCTCGTCGAGCACCAGCAGGTCGGGATGCGACACCAGCGCGCAGGCCAGCGAGACGCGGGTGCGCTGACCGCCGGAGAGGTTGGCGGCCAGCGCGGTGCGGTGGTCGGCGAGTCCGACCGCGTCGACGGCCTCGTCGGCCGCGGATGCGCCGCTGCCGTACAGCGCGGCGAAGTATCGGACGTTGTCGATGACTCGCAGGTCGGGATAGATCGTCGCGTCCTGGGTGACGTAACCGACCCGGTGTCGCAACTCGGCCGATCCGGCGGGCCGGCCGAGGACGATCACCGATCCCCGCTCGACGACCTGGGTGCCGACGATGCAGCGCATCAGCGTGGTCTTCCCGCATCCGGATGGGCCGAGCAGACCCGTGATGGTGCCGCGGACGATGCGGACCGACACGTCGTCGAGCGCGACATGTCCGCCGCGGACCACCCGCAGGCCGGCGATGTCGACGGCGGCCGCTTGGAATTCATCGTCTGATGAAGTCATCATGCGATGAATATCCTCCCCGCCGGAGACGGTGTCAAGGGTGGTCGGCAGAATCCCTCGGGTGAGTGCGGAACTGTTACGGGTCGATCCGCTTACGGCGGCCGAACGCCTGCTCGGCGCGGTGCTCGTCGGCCGCGGGGTGAGCGCCACGATCGTCGAGGTGGAGGCCTACGGTGGGCCGGCGCACGGACCCTGGCCCGATGCGGCCGCCCACTCCTACCGCGGACCCGGCCCGCGCAACTCGGTGATGTTCGGACCGCCGGGGCGGCTCTACACCTACCGCAGCCACGGCATTCACGTCTGCGCGAACGTCGTCTGCGCCGACGACGAGGTCGCCGCGGCGGTGCTGCTGCGGGCCGCGGCAGTCGAGTCGGGACACGGCATCGCCCAGTTCCGCCGCGGTGAGTCGGTGCGGCAGGTGGCGCTGGCCCGCGGGCCGGGGAACCTCTGCTCCGCCCTCGGCATCGGGATGGACGACAACGGCATCGACGTCTTCGCGGCCGACAGCCCGGTGCGCCTGGAACTCGCTGACCAGCGAGCCTACGAATCCGGACCGCGGGTCGGGGTGAGTCAGGCCGCCGACCGGCCGTGGCGGATGTGGCTGGCCGGGCGCCCCGAGGTGTCGGCGTACCGGCGGAGTCCACGGGCCCCGGCACCGGGCGCCGGCGACTGACTCGGGTACGGAATGATCTCCGGTTATGAGCAGCATCCTCGACGAGTTGGACTGGCGCGGGCTGATCGCGCAATCGACCGACCGAGATGCCCTGGCGGCCGATCTGGCCGCCGGTCCACTGACCCTGTACTCGGGGTTCGACCCGACCGCGCCGAGCCTGCATGCCGGCCACCTGGTGCCGTTGCTCACGTTGCGACGGTTCCAGCGGGCCGGTCACCGGCCGATCGTGCTGGCCGGCGGCGCCACCGGGATGATCGGTGATCCTCGCGACACCGGTGAGCGGACGATGCAGACCGCCGACACGGTCGCGGAGTGGGCCGACCGCATCCGCGGACAACTCGAGCGTTTCGTGGAGTTCGAGGCCTCGCCGACCGGCGCCGTCATCGAGAACAACCTGAGCTGGACCGGTGCGCTGTCGGCCATCGAGTTCCTGCGCGATGTCGGCAAGCACTTCTCGGTCAACGTCATGCTCGACCGCGACACCGTCCGGCGTCGGCTCGAAGGAGAGGGCATCTCCTACACCGAGTTCAGCTACATGCTCCTGCAGGCCAACGACTACGTGCAGCTGCGGGAGAGACACGGGTGCGCACTGCAGGTCGGCGGCTCCGACCAGTGGGGCAACATCGTGGCCGGCGTCCGGCTGGTGCGCCAGAAGCTCGGCGACACCGTCCACGCACTGACCACCCCGTTGGTCACCGACTCCGAGGGGAAGAAGTTCGGGAAGTCCACGGGCGGCGGCAATCTGTGGCTCGACCCCGAAATGACCAGCCCGTACGCCTGGTACCAGTACTTCATCAACACCGCGGACGCCGACGTGATCGCCTACCTGCGCTGGTTCACCTTCCTGGACCGGGGCGAGATCGCCGAACTCGAAGAGGCCACCGCGCAACGGCCCCACCAGCGGGCCGCGCAGCGCCGGCTGGCGCGAGAGCTGACCACGTTGGTGCACGGCGAGGCGGCGACCGCGGCGGTCGAGCACGCCAGCCAGGCGCTGTTCGGTCGCGGTGAGCTCGACGCGCTCGACGAGTCGACGTTGGCTGCGGCACTTCACGAGGCCTCGGTGGCGGAACTCACTCCGGGAGAACCGGACTCGATCACCGACCTGCTGGTCGCCACCGGGCTGTCGGCCAGTAAGGGCGCGGCCCGCCGAACGGTCGCCGAGGGTGGGGTGTCGGTCAACAACGTGCGCATCGACAGCGACGACTGGATCCCGCAGCCGGCCGACTTCCTGCACGGGCGGTGGTTGGTGCTGCGGCGGGGGAAGCGGAATATCGCCGGGGTGCAGCGCGTTGGATGAACTGGCACGGTCGTACGACCGTGCCGCCCATCTGGCGCCAAAACCGCCTCCTAGCAGGCGATTTGACTCCGAGTTTCCAACCACGTAACTTATCTCCACGTCGCCGCGACACGGCCTCCGGGCCGGGGAGCGCGGCAGACTCCCAGAGGGAAACTCACCTAGGTGGGTTCCTGACCGTCCGCTCTACGTGAACGCGGCTTTTGGCCGCGGGATCGACGCGCGGTTCGGGCGGGTGTGTTGTTTGAGAACTCAATAGTGTGTTTGGTGGTTTTTGTTTGTTGTTTTTTTGGCCTGCCTCTTTTTCCCGTTTAGGGGTGGGTTGTTGTTTTTTGCCAGATTTTTCTGGTGCTTGGTCAGATTGTT
>NZ_SPQO01000084.1 GCF_004570325.1 Mycobacterium sp. PS03-16
GGCCGGCGGTGGATCGGCCTCGTCGGGCCGGGGTGTCGTCGTTCGGGGTCAGCGGCACCAACGCCCACATCATCATCGAACAAGCACCCGAACCCGAACCCGAGCCGACCACCCCGCTGACACAACCGGCCGTGACCACGCTCGTGGTGTCGGGGAAGTCGGGCGAGCGGATCGCGGCGACGGCAGGTGCGTTGGCGCAGTGGATGTCTGGCGCCGGTGCCGAGGTCCCGTTGGCCGAAGTCGCGCACACCCTCAACCATCACCGGGCCCGGTGGGGAAAGTTCGCGACGGTGTGTGCGCGGGATCGGGCTGCTGCGGTGGCGGGGTTGCGGGCGTTGTCGGTGGGTCATCACGCGGCGGGTGTCGTTGCGGCGCATGAGGGTGTGTGTGGGTCGGGGACGGTGTTCGTGTTCTCGGGTCAGGGGTCGCAGTGGGCGGGGATGGGTCGGCGGTTGTTGGCCGAGGAGCCGGCGTTCGCGGTGGCGGTTGATGAGTTGGAGCCGGTGTTCGTCGAGCAGGTGGGTTTCTCGTTGCGGCAGGTGATCGCCGAGGGGGAGCCGGTGGCTGGGGATGCGCGGGTGCAGCCGGTGGTCATGGGGTTGCAGTTGGCGTTGACCGCGTTGTGGCGCTCTCATGGGGTGGTTCCGGATGCGGTGATCGGGCATTCGATGGGTGAGGTGACCGCGGCGGTGGTGTCTGGTGCTCTGTCGGTGCGTGAGG
>NZ_SPQO01000068.1 GCF_004570325.1 Mycobacterium sp. PS03-16
CGGGCGGCGCAGCCGGGCCAGGACCGCGGGCGGTCGCCGCGTCGGCGCCACCCCGTCGCCCACCGCGGGCACCGGGATCCACCTGCTCGACACCGTGCGCGCCGCGGCGCCGCACCAGATCGCCCGCGGCCGCACCGGTGGGCGCCTGCTGCTGCGGCCGACCGACCTGCGCCATGCCGTCCGGGAGGGCCGCGAGGCCAACCTGGTGCTGTTCGTCGTCGACACCTCGGGTTCGATGGCCGCGCGCAAGCGGATGCAGGAGGTCAAGACCGCGATCCTGTCCCTGCTGCTCGACGCCTACCGGCGGCGCGATCGCGTCGCGCTGGTGACGTTCCGTGATCGCGGCGCCACCGTCGCGCTGCCCGCCACCCGGTCGGTCGACGCCGCCGCCCGCCGGCTCGACGACCTGCCCGCGGGGGGCCGCACCCCACTGGCCGAGGGCCTGGCCGAGGCCGCCGACCTGGTCCGCCGGGAACGGCTGCGGGATCCGTCCCGGCGGCCGCTGCTGGTGGTGGTGACCGACGGCCGCGCCACCGCGGGACCCGACGCGGTCGAGCGGTCCCGCCGCGCCGCCGAACACCTTGCGGCACAGGGCCTTGCCGCGGTAGTGGTGGACTGCGAGACCGGCCGGATGCGGATGGGGCTGGCGCAGACGCTGGCCCGGCACATGGACGCCGACCACGTCGGGTTGGCCGAGGTGACCGCCGAGGCGCTCACCGGCATCGTGCGCGATGCGACGGGACGCACGGAAGGGGCCGCCTGATGCCGCAGGGTCAACCGCTCACGGTGCCCGACGACCGCCTCACCACCCGACAGCGCCGCAACCGGCCGCTGCTGATGGTGCACACCGGCGACGGGAAGGGGAAGTCGACCGCCGCGTTCGGCCTGGCGCTGCGCGGGTGGAACCAGGGCTTCCGGATCGGGGTGTTCCAGTTCGTGAAGTCCGCCAAGTGGCGCATCGGGGAGCAGAGCGTGCTCGAACGCCTCGGCGCGCTGCACGCCGAGACCGGTGAGGGCGGACCCGTCGAATGGCACAAGATGGGCTCGGGCTGGTCGTGGACCCGCAAGGCGGGCAGCGAGGAGGACCACGCCACCGCCGCCGCCGAAGGCTGGCAGGAGATCAAACGCCGCCTGGCCGCCGAGGCGCACGACCTGTACGTCCTCGACGAGTTCACCTACCCGATCAACTGGGGCTGGGTGGACATCGACGACGTGGTCGAGACGCTCGCGCAGCGGCCCGGCCGCCAGCACGTCGTGATCACCGGCCGGCGCGCCGACCCGAAGCTCACCGAGATCGCGGACCTGGTCACCGAGATGGCCAAGGTCAAGCATCCGATGGACGCGGGCCAGAAGGGGCAGCGAGGCATCGAGTGGTGAGTACCACGCTGCCCCGGATCGTCGTTGCCGCACCGGGTTCCGGGCACGGCAAGACCACCGTCGCGACCGGGCTGATGGCGGCGCTGAGCGCGCGCGGGCTGACCGTCTCCGGCCACAAGGTGGGCCCCGACTACATCGACCCGGGCTACCACGCGCTGGCCACCGGGAGGCCGGGCCGCAACCTGGACCCGTTCCTGGCCGGCGCCGACCGGATCGTCCCGCTGCTGCTGCACGGGGCCGCCGGTGCCGACGTCGCCGTGATCGAGGGGGTGATGGGCCTGTTCGACGGGCGACTCGGTGCCGCCGGAGAGGCGTCGACCGCGCACGTGGCCGCGTTGACGTCGTCGCCGGTGATCGTGGTCGTCGACATCTCACACGCCTCGCGCACCCACGCCGCGGTGGTGGCCGGGCTCGCCGCGTTCGACCCGGCGGCCCGGATCGCCGGCGTCATCCTCAATAAGGCCAGGACCACGCGGCACTCCGATGAGGTGCGGGAGGCGCTGGCGCGCACCGGCATACCTGTGCTCGGCGTGCTGGGCCGCGACGCCGGGGTGGAGACCCCGTCGCGGCACCTCGGGCTGGTGCCCGCCGCGGAGCGGGCCGAGTCGGCGGCGACGCTGGCGTCGCTGACCCGGCTCATCGACGAGCACGTCGACCTGGACGCCGTCCTCGAGATCGCCCGTGACGCGGCCCCGTTGGCGGGCGCGCCATGGAATCCGGCCGACGAGGTGCGGGCGCCATCGGGTGCGCGGCCGGTGGTCGCGATGGCCGGCGGCCGCGCGTTCACGTTCCGCTACGCCGAGACCGAGGAACTGCTGCGCGCCGCCGGATGCGACGTCGTCGAGTTCGACCCGCTCACCGACCCCGCGCTGCCGGCCGGCACGTCGGCCGTCTACCTCGGCGGCGGATTCCCCGAAGTGCACGTCGGGGAACTCGCCTGCAACACCGCACTGATCGGTGAGTTGCGGGCCGCGATCGACGACGGCGTGCCGACGGTGGCGGAGTGTGCGGGCCTGACCTACCTGTGCCGCACCCTCGACGACGTCCCGGTGATCGGCGCCGTCAACGCCGCCGCGGCGATGACCCCGCGCCTGACCCTGGGCTACCGCACCGCGACCGCACCCGCCGACTCCGTACTCACCGCCGCGGGCGAGCAGGTCACGGGGCACGAGTTCCACCGCACCGCAACCACACTCGACCCCGACGCTGCCGGTGACGCCGCGTGGACGCTGCCCGGCGGCGCCGACGGCGTCGCGGGCCCCACACTGCACGCCGCGTACCTGCACGTGCACTGGGCCGGTCACCCGCACCTCGCGCAGCGATTCGCCGACGCCGCCCACGCCTACGCAGGCAGCGCACCGCCGCCGCGCCTGGGGACGTCACAGGGCGTCCGCCACGACGTGGTCTCGGATGCGCCCGTCGCACCACCGTGTCCGGAGACCGCCGCCGAGGCCGCCGCCCGGCTGGCCGCGCTGGCCACGCCGCCCGGCGCGCTGGGCCGACTCGGGCGGGCCGCGGTGTGGCTGGCCGCCGTGCAGCGCCGGGTTCCACCCCGGGAGCCGGCCCATCCGCGGCTGGTGATCTTCGCCGGCGACCACGGCGTCGCCGGGCACGGTGTCTCGGCGTTTCCGTCGTCGATCACCGCGGCCACGGTGCGGGCCGCGCTGAACGGTCAGCTGGCCACCAACGCGCTGGCCGCCGCGCACGGTGTCACGGTGCGCGTGCTCGACCTCGGCGTCGACGACGACTTCGCGGACCTGCCCGCCGCCGTGCGCACCGCGCTGCAGCGCCACAAGGTGCGCCGGTCCAGTGGCGCGATCCACCTCGAGGACGCGCTCACCGATGACGAAGTGCGCGCCGCCCTGGCCGCGGGTGAGGCGGTGGCCCGCCACGAGATCGCCACCAGCGCCGACCTGCTGCTCAGCGGCGACCTCGGAATCGGGAACACCACCCCCGCAGCGGCTCTCGTGGCCGCTGCGCTCGGGCTGTCCGCCGCCGACGTGGTGGGCCGCGGCAGCGGTCTCGATGACGCCGGGCTGCGGCACAAGACCACGGTCGTCGACACCGCGCTGAGCCGGATCGGGGACCGGGCCGCCGATCCGGTGGCCACGCTGGCCGCGCTCGGCAGCGCCGACCTCGCCGCGTCGACCGGTTATCTGCTGACCGCGGCGCGCCGCGGGGTGCCGGTGCTGCTCGACGGGCTGATGGCGGTCGCCTGCGCGCTGACCGCCGAACGCATCGCGCCCGGGGCCGCGGCGTGGTTCACCGCCGGTCACCGGTCCACAGAACCCGCCCAGTCCCTCGCGCTCGACAAACTCGGGCTGACACCGCTGCTCGACCTCGAACTGCGCCTCGGCGAGGGGTCCGGTGCGGTGGCCGCCGTGCCGGTGCTGCGCAGCGCCGCCGCGGTGCTCGGCCACACCGCGCTGCTGACCGACCTGATGCCGGGGTGAGCATCTCCGACGGCTGGCGGCTGGCGGCCGGCACGCTGACCGTGCTGCCGGTGGGTGCGCCGCGGCGGGTGGACCGCGCGACCGCCAGGACGGCGATGCTGCTGGCGCCGCTCGCGGCGCTACCCCTCGGCGCGGTCACGGCGGGGATCGTGTTGGCGGGCAACACGGTCGGGCTCGCGCCGCTGATCACCGGGCTGCTGGCGGTCGGTGCGCTGGCGCTGGGCAGCCGGTGCCTGCACCTCGACGGGCTGTCCGACACGGTCGACGGGCTGACCGCGTCGTATGACCGCGACCGCAGCCTGCACGTGATGAAGAGCGGCACCATCGGCCCGGCGGGCGCGGTCGCGCTGATCGTCGTGCTCGGCCTGCAAGCCGCGGCGCTGGCCGCGCTGGCCGACCGGCCCGGTGGGGCGCTGCTGGCCGGGTCGGCGGTGGTCGCCTCCCGC
>NZ_SPQO01000031.1 GCF_004570325.1 Mycobacterium sp. PS03-16
GGCGGGGGCCGGAGCGGCCGGTGCGCCGGGCGCGGGCACACCGGCCACCGGGAACACCGGCTGATCGGCGCGGGCCGCGGGCGCCGGCGCGGAGGCGGGTGCGTCGGCCGTGGTTTCGGCGGGTGCGGGCGGCGGCACCTGGGTGAGCAGGTACTGCGCGACGCCACCGATGATGCCGAGCGTCAGCGCGAGCAGCGGCTGGATGAGCAGCTGCGGATACGTCAGCGCGGCCCCCACCCACGAGAACGCCTGGTAGGCAACGGCGAACAGGAACGGCCCCCAGGTCTGCAAGGCCGCCGCGGGGTTGGTGAGGAAGTCGCGGATGAGCTGAATCGAGTTACCGATCGGGTCCTGGAAGAAGTTGAGGATCGGTTCGAACAACTGGTTGACGTAATCGGTGTAGAGCCCCAACAGGTCGGAGATGATGTCCGAAATGTTCAGTGCTGAACCGGATTCGGTCGCCGTGGCCTGCGCCCCGGTCTGCTGGGCGGTGGCCATCGCCGCCCCCGCCTCGCCGACGCCGGGGGCGAGGAGGAACGGCGCGGGCGCGGTGGTCGGCGTGGCCGCCAGCGACGCCCCGGCCACGGCCTGGTAGGTGCTCATGCTGGAGGCGGCCTGGATCCACATCCGCACGTAGTCGGCTTCGTTGATCGCGATCGGGATCGTATTGATGCCCAAGAAGTTCGTGGCCAACAGCACCGCGTGGGTGGCGTGGTTGGCGGCCAGTTCGCCGAGGGTGGGCATCATCGCCAGCGCCGCGGTGTACGCGGCGGCGGCCGTCTCGTGCTGGGCCGCCGCGGCCGCGCTGTTCGCGCTCGCCTGGGCCAGCCACGCCAGGTACGGCGTGTGGGCGGCGACGTACTGTTCGGCGCTGGGCCCCTCCCACGACCCGGCCTGCACCGCGCCGAGGATCGAGGTCAGTTCCGCGGCCGCCGCGGCGTATTCGGTGCTCAGCGACTGCCACGCCCCCGCGGCGGCCAGCAGCGACCCGGGGCCGGGGCCGCTGGACAGCAGCGCCGAGTGCACCTCGGGTGGCAGGGCCATCCAGATGGGGGCGGTCACGTCAACCGCCGCGTGCGATCAGGTAGCTCGACGCCGCCAGCGCATCACCGCCGGCGTAGCTGGCACCCGACTGGGCCACCCCGGCCCCGGAGCGGCCGAGTTCGGTGACGCCCTGCGCGGCGACGGCCCCGTGCCTGCTGCCGTGGGCGCTGAAGCCGGTGGCGGTCTGCAGCGACACCGCGTCGGCGGCAGGCGGGAGCACCGCACTCACCAGCGGCGCGGCGGCGGCGTGGGCCGCGGCCAACCGGGCGGTCAGGGACTCGACGGCGGCGCCGGCCGCGGTCAGTCCTTCGGGAACGACGCGCAGGGTCATCAGCGGTGGTCCTTTCCGTTCATGCTGTTCGAGGCGGCCACCTCGGCCACAAGGGGGTTGATCAACTGGACGAAGGTGGGCGTGTCGCTGTCGCCGAGCAACATCGCGCGGCCGGCGGGCAGCCTGCTGAACCGGTGCCCGCGCAGTTTGCCGCTGTCCTGCGGGTTGCCCGACAGCATGAGCATAGTGGCCTGCAGGTCGTTGAGGCGCCGCAGCAGCGGAGCGGTCATCACCGCATGCGCCGATCCGGTAGCTCGGGCCGTGACGATGACCCGCAGGCCCAGGTCAGCGGCCTGGGACAGCAAACCGATCAGCGGGGTGAACGGCCGCTGGCCCACGAACGGCCCGCTGACCGCGGGCGCGTCGGGGATCTGGTCGACGTCGTCGATGATCAGGTAGTGCGTGTGGCCCTCATAGGTCCAGCCACGCAACTGCTCGGGGGTCAGCCCGGCCGGCGGGCGCCGCTTCTCGATCAGCGCGGACAGCCCGAGCATCGCCGGGGTGATGCGGTCGATGTTCGGGGTGTACTCGTTGTCGGCGAACAGCGGTTCGTCGACGAGTTGCAGCCGGCGGTCGATGACGGTGAACGCCACCCGGTCCGGGGTGGAGTGGTCGCGGATGGTGCGGATGAGGTGACGCAGCAGCGTGGTCTTGCCGGACCGGCTGTCGCCGAACACCATCAGCAGTGGGTTGTCCGCGAAGTCGAGGGCGACGGGTGCGAGGTCCTGTTCGCGCTGGCCGATGACCACCCGCTCGGGCGCCGGATACAGCGGCCCGACGGCGGCCGGCGACAGGTCGTGCGGCAGCAGCCGCACCGGCGGCGCCGTCTGGCCCGGGAAGCGGGCGTTGATCGCGTCGATCAGCTCGAGCGCCGGGGTGGCGAAGAGGAAGTGTTCGGCGGCCATGGTCAATCCGCGGCCCGGCTGGTCGGCGGGCACGCTGTCGGCGGGGCGGCGCAGCCCACCGGTGATCCGCACGTTGCTGTCGTGGGAGTCGTGCAGTTTGAGTTCCAGGCGCAGACCCAGCCCGTCGCGCATGTTCAGCGGCACCTCGAGCCAGTTCGGGGTGGTGACGACGACGTGGATGCCGTAGGCCAGGCCGGTGTTGACCAGCTCGGTGACCTTGGCCAGCAACGGATTACGGGTGTTGAAGGTGTCGGTGTTGTCGCGGCTGAACGCGTACAGGTTGTCGATCACCAGGAACACCTCGCCGTACCCGTCATCGCGGGCGGTCGCGCCGCGGGCCCGCCGGGCGGTCAGCAGCTGTTCCAGTTCGGCGAAGGTGCGCCGGATCCGTTCGGGTTCGAGCGGGGTGGCGACGCTGCCCACGTGCGCGAGGTCGGCCAGTGGGGCGAGCTTGCCGCCCCCGTAGTCCAGGCAGTAGAACGTCACGTCGCGCGGGGAGTGCAGCGCCGCGGCCGACAGCATGAAGGTCTGCAGCGCCGTCGATTTGCCGGACTTCGGCCCGCCGTGGATGACCATGTTGGCCGCCGCCGACGTGGCGTCGAACACCAGCGGATCGCGCCGCATCTGGAACGGCCGGTCGATCTCTCCCAGCGGCCAGCGCCACTGCCGGGCCGGCACCGCAGACCGCTGCAGCGTGTCGATGAGCGCGATGGGTTCGTCGAGCGGCGGCAGCCACAGCGTCGGCGCCTTCGGCCCGTACTGGGCCAACTGGTCGCCGATCGTGGCGATCAGCTTGCGCGGCGGCGCCGCTTGAAACTCGTCCTGCGCGGCGGGGATGACGGTGTCCGGTTCGGGTTCGACCCGGGCGGCGGTGAACGGCTGCGCCTGCGGCAGCGCGCGCACCACGATCGACCGCTCCACCCGCGGCGGTTCGTAGATGCCGTCGACGTAGGTACTGCGGAACTTGATCGGCACCGCGCCCGGCGCCGGCACCAGGAAGCCCTCGCCCTTGTGCTCGCGGCCCGACGCGATGTGGTAGGCGTCCTCGACGCCGATGATCTGCCGGGAGATGCTGGGGCTGGCCACTTTCAGACCGATGCGGTAGGAGGTGTTCTTGTCGATGTCCTTGATCTTGCCGACGTCGAGGGTCTGTGACGCGAACAAGATGTGGATGCGGAACGAGCGGCCCTTGCGCGCGACGTAGTCGAACAGGTCGGCGTATTCGGGGTGGTCGGCGAGCATCAGCGTGAACTCGTCGGCGACGACGAACAGCGTCGGAAGCGGCGGCAGGTCTGCGGCAGCGCCGGCCCCGGAAGTGCGGGCCGCCTCGTACTCGGTGACCGAGTTGAACGCGCTGCCCTGCACCCGGCGTCCGGTGTCCTTGAGCAGCTGTTCGCGGCGGGCCACCTCGCCGCGCAGCGTGTCGGCGAAGCGGTCGGCCAGCGACTTCTTCTCGGCCATGTTCGAGATGACCGCGACCACCTGCGGGAAGTTGCGGAAGATGTCGGCGCCGGCCTCGCCCTTGAAGTCGGCGTAGATGACGATCAGCCGCTCGGCGGAATGGGTGGTCAACAGCGACAACAGGATCGACATCAGCGTCTGCGACTTGCCCGATCCGGTCATCCCGATCATCAGCCCGTGCGGGCCCATGCCGCCCTCGGCCTCGTCCTTGAGGTCGAAGTACAGCGGCTCACCGGTCGCGGTGACCCCGATCGGCACGCGCAGTTCGTCATCGCGGCGGCGCGGCGCCCACAGCGCGGCCACGTCGAGCGCCGAGGCGTCGGGGATGTCGAGCAGCGTGGTGAACGTCGATCCGCCGGTGGTGGTCGACCGGGCGTGAGCGGGGTTGGAGTCCCACCGCGCCAGCCGCCGCGCCAGGTGGCGGGCGTCGGCCACACCGAGCGTGTCGGCCGTGTCGACATAGGGCTGCCACCCACCGGACTGCCAGCGTTCGATCCGCCCGTCGGCCACCCGCAGGATGGGCCGTTCGGGATCCGAATACTGTTCGCGGTGCGGCGCCGTCGCGCTGCGCACCAGCACCGTCACCCCGGCCAGGCCCGGCCGGCGGATCAGGTCCTCGACGTCGGCGTCCGGGTCGTCGACGATCACCAGCAGGTGGCGCAGCGCACCCGCATCACCGCCGAAGGCACCGCGGTCGGCCAGCGCGGACGCGAGCAGGCCGCGCAGTTCGGCGACGCTGCCTGCCATGTACCGGGCCGGTCCCACACCGTCGGCCTGACCGGGAATGTCGGTGTGCGGCAGCCATTTCAGCCACGACCAGTCGTCGCCCTCCAGATCAGGGGTGGCCAGCGCCACACCCAGCACGCTGGGGTCGTGCCACGTCACGGCCTGGGCGATCCACGCCCGCAGCGCGCCCCGCACCTCGTCGGGCTCACCGAAGACGGTGATCCGCGAAACCTTGGCGACGCCGATGCCCGCCGGGGCGTCGCGGACGGTGCGCTGCACGTCGAGCAACCCGCGCAACGCGGTGTGCGACACCGGTTCCAGGTCGATCTCGTCGGCGGTGTCCTTGACCCGCAGCGTGGCGTCCAGCGGGGTGTCGTGCAGCCCGGCGCGCAGCACCAGGAAGTCGGCGTCGCGCGGGTCGCGCTCCCACTGCCTGCGGGTGCCCGGGATGGTGGCCAGCACGTCGGGCGCGGGGTGCGACCACTCCAGCGCGGCGCGCTGTTCGGCGGCGTGGGCGCGCACGTTGTCGCGGACCACCGACAGGTAGCGCAGGTAGTCGGCGCGTTCGGCGTCGACCTCCTCGGTGCGCATCTTGTTGTCGGTGCCGCGGTAGAGCGCGGTGGCGGCCAGCAGCAGCACGAACGGGAAGAACAGCGTCGTCGGCGAGATGAGCCGCATGCCGGTGGCGACCAGCGCCACGATCATCCCGACGATGAGCAGCACGATGAGGTAGGGCAGCACGCGGCGCAGGAGCGACGGCGGCACCAACCGCGGCAGCTCCGGCGGCGGTTCGATGGTGATCGTGCCCCTGCGGGTCGCCGGCGGCGGCACCCGGCGGTGTGCCTCGAAGATCAGCCGGCTCATCGGTTCTCCAGTCGGGCGGGTTCGGGGTCGGAGGGCAGGGTGTCGTGCGCGAGCAGCGCGTCGTCGCGCGAC
Source organism: Mycobacterium sp. PS03-16 (assembly GCF_004570325.1). Lineage (GTDB taxonomy): Bacteria > Actinomycetota > Actinomycetes > Mycobacteriales > Mycobacteriaceae > Mycobacterium. The sequence goes on from NZ_SPQO01000031.1 coordinate 5,404, forward strand.
AGCGTCGGCCCGGGCGCGAACTGTGCGAGCACCGACCACGGCACGGGCACCGGCGGACCGGCCAGGCCCAGAGCGGACACCGTCTGATCGTTCTGGCCCGGATCGATGCCGTAGCGCACACCGGTGTCGCCGACCCAGAACAGCGACCCCGCGGTCGGCGAGCCCGGTTCCTGACCGACCGCCTGCACGAAGTACCCGGTGCCCGGGGCCATGGCCACGCGGTCGGCCGTGGTGCCGTTGCCCGCGCCGACCAGGCCGAGGGTGCGCATGCCGTCCGGCAGCGGCAGCGCCGCACCCGAGAGCACGCCCAACGAACTCTGCTCCGCGTCAACGGGTTTGGCCCATCGCACGCAGGTGACCGGGGCGGCGGCCGCGTCGGCCAGGGTCACCGGGTCGGCCGGGTAGGCCGCGGTGTCCAGCGTGGTCGCCACCGGCAGTTGCGCGACCTGGTCGGCGGCCAGGCGCGGCGGTTGGTTGAGGCCGTAGGAGTTGGTGTTGCGCAGGATCGCGGCCAGCACCGGCGGCACCGGCTGCAGTCCGTCGGCCAGCACCGCGTAGTAACGGATGGTGTTGTCGGCCTCGAAGGCCGAGACGACGGCGCCGACCGGTGCGGTCACCGGCAGCCCGAAACGCGGCGGTGTCCCGGCGTCCGGAATCGGTGGGGCGGTCAGCGCCGGCGCCTCCGGGATGGCGTTGAACAGCCCCGCGGCGATGGGCCGCGGCGTCGCACCGGTCGCGCCGAAGCCCAGGGCGTCGGTTACGGCTCGGTTGTTCAGATCGACGGGGCTGCGGCGGCCGTCCCACAGCAGCCAGGTGCCGGACTCGTTGGCGACCAGCACCGCCGCGTCGTCGGCCAGCGGCTCGGCCCGTTCACCGCCGTCGGCCACCGGGCCGGCCAGCACCGTCACGCCCGGGTTGGCGCCGGAGGCGGCATCGCAGACGGTCCACTCGGCGTCGCGGGATTCGTTCTGCACCATCCGTTCCGGGGCGCCGGGGATACCGACGAGGTTGCCGCGGGGGAACTGGTCGATCTCACTGGTCTTGACCGTGGTCGGGTTGTCGGGCCGGCCGGCGATCAGGCGCGCCGAGGTCAGGTTGAGCACGGGATGCAGTTGCTCGCCGATCCGCACGTACAGCGCGGCGGTGGACCGGTCGGCGAGCACCGCGTCGTTCCCGGCCACCCCCGAGGGGCGGATGAGCGAGAAGACGAAGCAGCCCGCCAGCCCCGTGACGAGGATCAGCGCGCCGACCAGCACCGCCCGGGTCTGGGTGCGCAGGGGGTCGACGAGCATGCGGGTGTCGTGCAGCGCGACGCCGGAGGCGATGCGGCGCATCATGAATCGCCAACCGGACACCTGGTGGCGGGTGACGAATCCGCGCCGGTAGGGGGCGCGTTCGGGATTGTCGTTGACCGGGGTGCGGGAGGTGAAGGACCGCCGGTCCTCGGGGCCGGGGGCGGTCATGCCTGCACCGGAGCAGACAGGCCGAGGCCCCGCAGCAGCGGTTCTGCCGACCGGCGCACGTCGTCGACGGTGATGGTCATCAGTTCCTCGTCGGTGAAGTCGTCGGCATCCGAATGGTCCAGGCGGTACTCCCGCTCCTCCTCGGACCGCTCGACGAGGTTACGGACGAATCGGCCGTTACCGGCGATGTCGAGGCTTCGGCGGTCCACACCGTTGGCGTCGGGGCTCGACGACGCGGCCAGCTGGGCGAACAGCTTCTCCATGTCGTCGTGCGCCGCGGATTCGAAGATGCTGTCCCGCTTCTCGGCCATCCGCACGGCCATCTCGACCAGTTCGGCCGGCGAGTAGGACGGGAAGTCGATGCTGCGGGTGAACCGCGACCGCAGCCCCTCGTTGGCGTCGAGGAACATGTCGAGATCCTTGCGGTACCCGGCGATGATGACCACCAGCCGGTCGCGGTCGTTCTCCATGCGCGCGAGCAGCGTGTCGATGGCGACCAGGCCGAAGTCGTTCTTCGCCCCGGTCGACACCAGCGCGTAGGCCTCGTCGAGGAACAGCACGCCGTCGAGCGCGGCGTCGATGATCGCGTTGGTCTTGGCCTCGGTCTCACCGATGTGCTGGCCGATCAGATCGGCGCGGTGCACCTCGCGGACGGTCTCCTTGCGCAGCAGGCCCAGACCGCAGTAGATCTTCGCCACGACGCGGGCGATGGTGGTCTTACCGGTGCCGGGCGGCCCGGCGAACACCAGGTGGTTGGTGCGCTGCGCGACGGCCAGTCCGCGCTCCTGGCGGCGGATCGCCATGGCCACCGAGCTCTTCAGCCTGGCCACCTGGTACTTGACCTCTTCGAGGCCGATGAACTCGGCGAGTTCGGCCTCGGCCTCGACCAGCAGGTGTGCCTTGCGGTCCTGCGCGCCCGGGTCGACGAACTCGGCCTCGGTGGGCTCGGTCTCGGGATCCCACGGGTTGCTGCGCGCCTCGATGCGGGCGGCGGTGGTGGTCACCAGCCCGAAGGTGGTGTCGATGAGCGCGGCCTCGATCTGGCCGTTCTCCGGGTTGGCGGCGTAGAGCTCCTGCAGCACCTCGGCCGCGTCCTGCTCCTCACCCTGGGCCCGCAGGGTGAGCCCCTTGGCCAGCCCGCCGTCGACCGCGGCCACGGCGACCGGACCGGCCGGCTCCTCCAGGTAGGACATCGCCGGGGCGAACATGCCCAGGCGCGCCAGCGCGATGCCCAGCGTGATCCGCGCGGCGTGCGCGTAGGCCGGGTCCAGCGTGGTGTCGTTGACCACCGGGGTGAGCAGGCGCACGACGTCTGACCAGCGTTCGGCGCGGTAGTGGATCGCCACCCGCACCCAGCGCGCCTCCCGGCTCCCCGGCCGGCGCTCGATCAGCTCGGCGATCAGCGCGTCGGCGTCGGCGTACGCGCCGGTGTCGCCCAGCGCGGCCGCGTAGGCGAGTTGGAAGTCGTCCGGGTCGGCGGCCCGGAACTGCAGATACAGCCCGGTGTCGTAGTGGAAGCCCAGTGCGCCCGGGGCCATCTCGACGTGGCGTTGCAGCAAACCGGCGGTGGACCGGGTGCGCCAGACCGCTTCGATGACTCTCGGGGTGGCCTCGCCGGCGGCGGCCAGCCCCGTCCACGCGTCGCAGTGATCGTGCGCGATGTGCGTCAGCGCGGTGAAACCGGTGCGGGCGGCGGGCAGGTCGGCGGGGCGCTGCCGGTCGTTGACCGTCAGCCCGAGGGCACGGCAGCAGGTGGCGAACCGGCTGACCACGTCGCGGTCGACCCGGGTGGGCGCACCGCTGGGCGCCGCGAGCGTGTCACTTGGCATCTGCATCGATCGGTACGCGCGGGAGCGCAAAGCCCCCACTTCTCCCCTTAAGTATGGCTAGGCTAACTTTCGGTGAAGTTAGCATTGCATAAGCTAACTGTCGAGATGCACGGTGGCCCGGGCCGTGGTGACCCCGCTCACGGCGGTCACTCGTCGGCGGTGATCGGCAGATTCACCAGGGTCAGCACACGGTGCGCGGCACTTCCGGGCCGCGCCAGCAGCGTGCACTCGGTGTGGTTCTGCGCCGCCCGGTCCAGCGCGTCGGCGAGCACGCCGAGCGCGGTGGAGCCCAGATGGGTGACGTCCTGCAGGTCGATGCGCACCGGGCGGGTGCCCGCGCGGCTCACCGCGGCGATCGTGGTGGCCACCCGGTCGGCGTCCACCGTGCCGACGTCACCGCACAGCGCGATGCCGCCCACGTCGTCGACGTCCATGGCGAAGGCGAATTCGGCCGCCGTGGGTCGCCGGGGAAAGACCCGGTGCTGGTCGGTGACGATGCGCGCGGGGCGCTCCAGGCGGTGAGTGGCGGTGGCCACGGTGCCGCGGTCGTCGTGGACGACGCTGGTGTGGGTCACCAGCGCCTCGGCCATCCGCAGTCCGCGTCCGCGATTGCGCGGGCGGCGGCCGCGTTCCTGCCAACGGCCCCGGTCGGTGACGGTGATCCGCACATGACCGTCCCCGTCGAGCACACCGTCGACGGTCAGCGTCCCGGAGGAGCCGTCGGCGTAGGCGTGTTCGGCGCTGTTGTCGACGTATTCGGAGACGGCGTGCTCGACGAGCACCACGTCGGCGTCATCGGCGCCGAGTGCGGCCAGCCACTCGCGCAACGCGGCGCGCACGGCGGCCCCGGCGTGCGGGTCGGCGGGCAGCTCGAGCGCGAGCTTCGCCGGCGCGGCGCGGTGCTGCGCGGCCAGCAGCGTCACGTCGTCGCCGTAGCCGGTTTCGCGCAACAGCAGCTCGATCGTCTGCCCGCACAGGCGCTCGACCGGCCGCAGACCGTCGAGCGGCAATCCGCCGCCGGCCAGAATGCCGGCGGCCAGGCGAGCGAATTCGGCCGAGCTGGAGGACAATTCACGCCCCGGTCGCTCGATGATGCCGTCGCTGTAGAGCAGGATCACGTCGCCGGGGTCGACACGCTCGGTCCTGGCGTGCCACGCCGAATCCCGGCCCAGCGGAGCGTCGCCGGAGGCGGGCAGGAACTGTGGCTGCCCCGCGGCCGTGATCCGCAGCGGTGGCGGATGCCCGGCCGTGCAGTACTCGAACGTGCCGGCCTCCGCGTCGAGGCGCCCGACACACAGCGTGGCGTATCGCCCGCCGGGGACGTGGCCGGAGAAGGCGTCGACGTCGCGCAGGGTCTCGCTGATCTCGCGCCCGGAGAGCACCGCCATCCGCACCGCGGCGCGCAGCTGAGCCATCGCGGCGGCGGCCTCGATGCCGTGCCCGACGACGTCGCCGACCACCAGCACGACGCCACCCGGGACCGGGATCGCGTCGAACCAGTCCCCGCCCGCCGCGGTGTCCTCGGTGGCGACCAGGTACTCGGCGGCGATGTCGACGCCGGGTAACACCGGCACGGCGGCGGCGAGCAGCGCCTTCTGCATGACCTGGGCGGAATTGCGAAGGGCCACATATCGATCGGACAGTTCGGCCGCGCGGGCCTCCTCGGCCAGCCGAGCCTGAACCCGCTCGGTGACGTTGGTGACGGTCACGTGCAGGCCGATGACGGTTCCTTCGGCGTCACGACGCGGGGCGATGACCATGTCGAAGTAGCGTTCCTGCAGCACCCCGTCACCGTCGATGTCGGCGTGCACCCGCCATTCGGAGGCGGTCAGCGGCTCGCCGGTCTCATACACCCGGTCGAAGGCCTCGAACATGGCCTGGCCCTCGACCTCCGGCGCGAGGTCGCGCAGCGAGGCGCCCATCGCGGCCAGCTTCGGATATTCGGCACGGTAGGCGGCGTTGGCCGCGACGTAGGTGTGCCGAGGGCCTTCGAATGCGCACACCATCACCGGGACCTCGTCGAAGACGCGCCGGACGGTGTCGCGGTCCCCGACCAGTCGGTCCCAGTCACGTTCGTCGGAGGGGGCGCCGGACTGCGGCGACGGTGCGCTCATGTGGTGACCACAGTAGGCGTGATTACCCGCTGCGAGTCGCGATCAACCCGGGCCGCCGACGTCGGCGTGTCAGATCAGCGGACGCCCGGTGCGGATGCGCCGGTCGAGGTCGTGGAGCAGCACGTTGAAGGGGAATTGGCGGACGACCCGCGGCATCAGGTTGTTGGCGGTGCGCAGCACCGACATCACCCGGTCGAAGCGGCGCTGGCGCTCGGCGTCCCACGGCAGCCGCATTTCCTCGCGGAACCGCTGCGGCAGGAAGCCGGAGGTGATCAGCAGATTGAAGTCCTCGAGGCGCCGCTGCACGCGGGCGGGCAGTCGCACCCCGCGGATGCGTGACACCGCGATCGGATAGAGGTACTCGCGGACCGCGTCGTCGATGTGGACCTGGTCGAGTGACTCCTGCCAGTACCTGTCGAAGGCGGCGCGGTCGGCGGGCCACATCTCCGGCGGCACCTGCAGTGTGGTGCCCAGCGACATGCTGTCGCGGTAGTGCTCGTCGGCGGCCTGCTCGTCCATCTCGCCGATGAAGATGCGGTGGATGTCGACACCGCCCTTGTAGAGACAGGCCGCCACCCACAGCTGCAGGTCCTTATCGAACGCGTGGTAGCGCACCGGGCTCTCGTCGGTGGAGTAGACCTGCGCGTGGGCCTTGTTCACCGCCCGCCGGAACGCGGCCTTCTGCGCGTCACTCCCCCGAGTGGCGACCGCCAGATATGTGAACGTGGTGCGGGCACGCTTGATCGGGTGCAGATCGACGCGACCGCTCTCCACCCGGCTCTCCATCACGCCGTACCCGACACCGGGGCGGGCCAGCTGCATGATCACGTTCGCCGGTCCGGCCAGCAGCGCGACGCCCATGAGTCCGTCGTCCGCGGTGGCCCCGCGCCGGCCGGCCGCACGGGTGGCGGGCGCAGCGTCGCTCATCGGGCGCTCGACGTGCGGGATCGGTTCGCTGAGCGTCATGGCCACCCCTCAAAAGTGAGAACGAATGTTTCCTGATGTTCCCTCGGGGCGCTCACGGGTGTCAAGATGGGGTGATGGGACAGGTCCGCCCGTATCGGGGGGTGGAGGCGCCCGAGCGCCTCGCCCAGCGCCGCATGCGCTTCCTCGAGGCGGGTCTGGACCTGCTCGGGTCGGCCGAGCCCGACCTGTCCGAGGTGACGGTGCGGGCCGTGTGCCGGCGGGCCGGAGTCGCGGTGCGGTACTTCTACGAGGGCTTCACCGATAAGGACGACTTCGTCGCGGCAGTCTTCGACTGGGTCATCGGCCGGATCGCCGCCACCGCGCAGGCCGCCGCGGCCGGTGCGCCGCCGCGCGAGCAGAACCGCGCGGTCATCACCGACATCGTCCGCACCGTCTCCGACGATCCGCGGGTGGGCCGGCTGCTGTTCAGTGCGCAGCTGTCCAACACCGTGGTGGTGCGCAAACGGACCGAGTCCGGCGCGCTGTTCGCGATGCTGTCCGGCCAGCACGCCAGTGCCGCGCTGCGCCGGGCCGAGAACGACCGGATCACGGCGGCGGCCCACTTCGTCGTCGGCGGGGTGAGCCAGACCCTCAGCGCGTGGCTCGCCGGCGGCGTCGCGCTGCGACCCGAGGAGCTGGTCGACCAGCTGACCGCCATGATCGACCAGCTGGCCGACCCGCGGCTGTACTGACCGAGGCGCCCAAGTGGCCCACGTCGCGCCTGTCCGGGAACTAACATCGGAGTCAGTTCGGGTTCAGCCCACGCCCGGACACCACGGGGGCCGAACATGACCAGGAACGTGTCACCGGCGCAGCGACCGACGCAGACGCCCGGCGTGACAAGGGAGTTCGTCGGCCTGGACTCACCGACCGCGCTGCGCGCGGCGTCCGGTGGCCATCCCTGTCAGGGCATCTACTACCGCGGGGTCGGCCGCAGGCCCAAGGTGGCGATGATCGCCGCCCACTACCAGATCGACTTCTCCGAGCACTACCTGGCCGACTACATGGCCACCCGCGGCATCGGGTTCCTGGGCTGGAACACCCGGTTCCGCGGCTTCGAGACCAGCTTCCTGCTCGACCACGCGCTCGTCGACATCGGCGTGGGCGTCCGGTGGCTGCGCGAGGTCCAGAACATCGAAACGATTGTGTTGCTGGGTAATTCGGGTGGCGGCTCGCTGATGGCGGCCTACCAGGCGCAGGCCTGCCACCACCACGTCACCCCGATGGAGGGGATGCGCCCGGCCGCGGGCCTGAACGATCTGCTCGCGGTCGACGGGTACGTCGCATCCGCCGCACACCCCGGCAGGCCCGACGTGATGACGGCCTGGATGGACGGTTCGGTGGTCGACGAATTCGACCCTGTGCCAACCGATCCGGAGTTGGACCCGTTCGACGAACGCCACGGGCCGCCGTACCCGCCGGAGTTCGTCGAGCGGTACCGCGCGGCCCAGGTGGCGCGCAACCACGCGATCACCGACTGGGTCGAGGCGGAGTACGCCCGGGTGCGCGCCGCGGGGTATGCCGACCGGCCGTTCGCGGTCCTGCGCACGTGGGCCGATCTGCGGATGATGGACGCCACCATCGATCCCTCCAAACGGCCGGTGAACACCTGCTACCTCGGTCAGCCCGCCGTGGCCAACCGCTCCGCGCACGGCATGGCCTCGGCCACCACGCTGCGCAACTGGCTCGGTATGTGGAGCCTGCGCCACGCCCAGACCCGGGCCGAACCGCACCTGGCCCGCATCGAGTGCCCGGCACTGGTCATCACCGCCGAACAGGACGCCGGGGTGTACCCGTCGGATGCCCGGCGGATTCTCGATGCGCTGGCCGGCGCGGACAAGACCTTCAGCGCCATCGACACCGACCACTACTTCACCACGCCCGGCGCGCGCAGCGAACAGGCCGACACCATCGCGAAGTGGATCGCCAAACGGTGGCGCTGAGATTCGCCGCGGGCGCCGACAGGTAGCCTTGCCCCAACCGACCGGTTAATAGGGAAGGCAACGAAGCTATGCCCATCGCGATCACCGAAGAGCACAACGACCTGGCCGATTCGGTGCGGTCCCTGGTGGCGCGGGTGGCGCCGTCGGAGGTGCTGCACGAGGCGTTGGAGAACCCCGTTCCCAACCCGCCGCCGTACTGGAAGGCCGCGGCCGAGCAGGGGTTGATGGGGGTTCACCTGCCCGAATCGGTCGGCGGACAGGGTTTCGGCATCCTCGAGCTGGCGATCACCCTGGCCGAATTCGGCTACGGCGCGGTACCCGGACCGTTCGTGCCGTCGGCGATCGCCAGCGCGCTGATCGCCGCCCACGATCCCGAGGAGAAGCTGCTGGGTGGGCTGGCCTCGGGTGAGGTGATCGCGGCCTACGCCATCGACTCCAGCCTGACCGCCACCCGCCACGGTGACGGCCTGGTCATCCGGGGTGAGGTGCGGGCGGTGCCTGCGGCCGCGCAGGCCTCGGTGCTGGTGCTGCCGGTGGCGATCGAAAGCGGTGACGAATGGGTGGTGCTCGACGCCGATGCGCTCGAGATCGAACCGGTACGCAGCGTCGACCCGCTGCGGCCGGTGGCCCACGTCCGCGCCAACGCGGTCGAGGTCGGCGACGACCGCGTGCTGAAGAACCTGACCCCCGCACTGGCCCGCGCGCTGATCACCACGCTGCTCTCGGCGGAGGCGATCGGCGTCGCCCGGTGGGCCACCGACACCGCGTCGGCCTACGCCAAGATCCGCGAACAGTTCGGCAGGCCCATCGGTCAGTTCCAAGCCATCAAGCACAAGTGCGCCGACATGATCGCCCAGACCGAGCGCGCGACCGCCGCGGTGTGGGACGCGGCCCGCGCACTCGACGATGTCCGCGAAGATGCGTCGGCGGATACACATCTCGAGTTCGCCGCCGCCGTCGCCGCCACGCTGGCCCCGGCCGCCGGGCAGCACTGTGTGCAGGAGTGCATCCAGGTGCACGGCGGCATCGGGTTCACCTGGGAGCACGACACCAACGTCTACTACCGGCGCGCGCTGGTGCTGGCCGCCGCCTTCGGGCGCACGTCGGATTACCCCCAGCAGGTGGTGGACACCGCGACCACCACCGGCATGCGGCCGATCGACATCGACCTCGACCCGGACACCGAGAAGCTGCGCTCCGAGATCCGCGCCGAGGTGGCCGCGCTCAAGGAGATGCCCCGCGAGGAGCGCACGGTCGCGATCGCCGAGGGCGGCTGGGTGCAGCCGCACCTGCCCGCCCCGTGGGGCCGTGCGGCCACGCCGATCGAGCAGATCATCATCGCCCAGGAGTTCGCGAGCGGCCGGGTCAAGCGGCCGCAGATGGGCATCGCGGCGTGGCTGATCCCGTCGATCGTCGCGTTCGGCACCGACGAGCAGAAGCAGCGCTTCCTGCCGCCGACGTTCCGCGGCGAGATGATCTGGTGCCAGCTGTTCTCCGAACCGGGCGCCGGGTCCGACCTGGCCAGCCTCACCACCAAGGCCACCAAGGTCGACGGCGGCTGGCGGATCACCGGCCAGAAGATCTGGACCACCGGCGCGCAGTACTCACAGTGGGGTGCGCTGCTGGCGCGCACGGATCCGTCCGCCCCGAAGCACAACGGCATCACCTACTTCCTGCTCGACATGAACAGCGAAGGCGTCGAGGTCAAACCGCTGCGCGAGCTCACCGGCAACGCGATGTTCAACACGGTGTTCATCGACGACGTGTTCGTGCCCGACGAGCTGGTGCTCGGTGAGGTCAACCGCGGCTGGGAGGTCAGCCGCAACACGCTGACCAACGAGCGGGTGTCGATCGGCAGCAGCGAGCCGCCGTTCCTGGCCACCCTCGACGGCTTCGTCGAGTTCATCCGCGACGGCCACTTCGACCAGATCGGGCAGAACAAGGCCGGGCACCTCATCGCCGAGGGCCACGCCGCCAAGCTGCTCAACCTGCGCTCGACGCTGCTGACGCTGGCCGGCGGCGACGCGATGCCGTCAGCCGCGATCTCCAAGCTGCTGTCGATGAAGACCGGCCAGGGCTACGCGGAGTTCGCGGTGTCGTCGTTCGGCACCGATGCGGTGATCGGTGAACCCGGCTCGCCGGAGTTCACGTGGGTGGAGTATCTGCTGGGCAGCCGCGCCACCACGATCTACGGCGGCACCTCGGAGGTGCAGCTCAACATCATCGCCGAACGCCTGCTCGGCCTGCCCCGCGACCCGTAAGCGGCCGATGGCGAGACCCCCGAAGTTCGACCGCGAGGAAGCGCTGCACCGCGCCATGCTCCTGTTCTGGGAGCGTGGGTTCGACCGCACGTCGATCAGCGACCTCACCGAGGCGATGGGGATCTCGCCGCCCAGCCTGTACGCCGCCTTCGGCGACAAGCAGGCGCTGTTCGATGCTGCCGTCGACCTGTACGAGCAGTCGGCCGTGGTGCCGCCCGCCCTCGAGGCGGCCACGGCGCGGGAGGTCTTCGAACAGATCCTGGACCGGGCCGTCACGCTCTACACCGAGCCCACACATCCGCCGGGATGCCTGGTGATCAGCGAGCCGACGCTCGGGGCGCGCCGGGGTACCGGAGGCGAGGCGTTGATCGAGCGGCTGCGCCGGGCGCAACGCGACGGCGACCTACCCGACGACGCCGATCCGACCGCGCTGGCGGACTACGTCGACCTCGTGCTGCGGGGCCTGTCGGGCAAAGCGCGCGACGGCGCCGGTCGCGAGCAGTTGCGGGCCGTCGCCGACGTCGCCTTGCTCGCCTGGCCGGAGGCACCGAGGCCGTAGCGCCTCCTCGGGCGCCGCGATGCGTCGAGTTCTGCACCAGGGTCGTCGCGGCGGAGGCGAAGCGACCCTCAGGTAGAACTCGACGCCTCAACCGCCGATTCTGCCGAGCGGGAATTCTGTAGTGACCGTTAAAGTTGGGCGAAGGGTAGCCCCCGGAAAGGAACCCTGATGACCCTCACCTTCGAATCACCCCGCCCGACGGCCCTTCCCCTCGCCGGTCGACGCGCCCTCGTCACCGGTGGATCGCGCGGAATCGGCGCGGGAATCGTGCGCCGCCTCGCCGCCGACGGCGCCGACGTGGCGTTCACCTACAACTCCTCCCCGGAGGCCGCCGAGAAGCTCGTCGCCGAACTGTCGACGACCGGTTCGACGGTGATCGCCATACAGGCCGACAGCGCCGACGTCGACGCGGTGCGCTCCGCCGTCGCCCACACGGCCGAAAAGCTCGGCGGCCTCGACATTCTGGTCAACAACGCGGGCATCGCCCATCTCGCACCGCTCGAGTCCTTCACCCTCGACGACTTCGACCGACTGGTGGCCGTCAATGTGCGCGCCGTGTTCGCCGCCATTCAGGCCGCCACGGGGCACATGGTGGACGGCGGGCGGATCATCACCATCGGCAGCGTCAACGGCGACCGCGTACCGGTGGCCGCCGGCCTCGCCGTTTACGCCATGACCAAGGCCGCGGTCGCCGGGCTGACCCGTGGCCTCGCGCGTGAGCTCGGCCCGCGGCAGATCACGATCAACAACCTCGCCGTCGGCCCCACCGCGACCGACATGAACCCCGACGCGGGCGAGTTCGCCGACCTCAACCGCGCGCAGACCGCCCTCGGCCGCTACGGCGACACGTCCGACATCGCCAGCGTGGTCGCCTATCTGAGCCTTCCCGAGGCGGGCTGGGTCACCGGCGCCACGTGGTCCGTCGACGGCGGGTACACCGTCTGACCGACGCCGTTCCGCATCGCCGACACTCCGGTTGGTGACGCGCTCCTCGGCGTGTCGCGTCACCGACCGTAGTTTCGGCGCATGAGCGCCGAGGTCACGCTGCGCCAGCTGCGCTACTTCGCCGTGCTGGGCGAAGAGCTCAACTACCGGCGCGCCGCCGAACGGCTGTTCATCACCCAGCCCGCGCTGTCCACCGCGATCAAACAGCTCGAGCACGCCTTCGGGGTGCAGCTGTTCACCCGCAGCACCAGAGAGGTCGCGCTGACCGACCTCGGCGCCGCATGGCTGCCGCAGGTGCAGCAGGCCGTCGGCGGGGTCGACGCGGTGGTCGACAACCTGGTCATGCTCTCGGGCACCCGACAGGGGGTGCTGCGCGTGGGCTATCTGATCGGCACCGGGGCCGATCTGCTGTTCCGGATGGTGCGCCACTTCGAGGCCGCCTACCCCGACGTCACCGTGGAGCCGATCGAATACGACTTCGCCGATCCGACCGCGGGCCTGGCCGACGGCAGCACCGAGGTGGCCATCATCCGCCCACCGGTCGACCTGCCCGACCACCGCACGCTGATCCTCGACTCGGAATCGTGGGTGGCGTGCCTGCCGCGCGATCACCGGTTGGCCGGCCGGGCCGAGGTGCAGATCGCCGAACTGCTCGACGATCCGATCGTGTGCGCCCCGCTGACCGCGGGCACCTGGCGCGACTACTGGCTCGCGATGGACGTGCGCGGCACCCGCCCGCCCACCATCGCGGCCGTCGCGGCGACCTACGAAGCCGAGACCACGGCGATCGCACGGGGTCTGGGCATCAGCTTCACGACGTCGTCGGTCGCCCGGTTCTACGACCGGCCCGGCATCGTTTACGTGCCGATAACAGACCGGCCGCCGAGTTACACCGCGTTGGCGTGGCACCCGCAGAAGCTCTCCCCGCAAGCGGATGCCCTGGTCAGGCACGTCGCGGCGCGGTGGAGCTTCGGCGAGACGACGACCGACACACTCGATTGATAACCGCCAGTTATGAATAGATCAAAACCTTGAACTTCCGGTGCCCGGCCGGTGACGTTTTGCTGTCTTCAGCTGTTCATCCGCTGCTGTGACCTGGAGTGATCATGACCGATGCGCTGGCCCCACCGCCCTCCCCCACTCATTCACCGTCGCCGCTGGGCGATGAGGACGCCAAACTCGCCGAACTCGGCTACACCCAGAAGCTCGACCGATCGGTCGGCACGCTGGCGTCGTTCGCGATCGGCTTCGCCACCATCAGCGCGACCACCGCGGTATTCACCGGCTTCGGCGCCGGCTACTTCACCGCGGGCGCGCCGTTCGTGTGGACGCTGCTGCTGGCCGGCGCGGTCTTCGCGCTGTGGACGTTCATCGCCGCCGACCTGACCGCCAAGCTCCCGCTGGCCGGTTACAGCTACCAGTGGATCAGCCGCATCAACGGGCCGAACCTGGCGTGGTTCACCGGCTTCATCGCGCTGATGGGCTGGGTGTGCGGGATGACCGGTGTCGGGTTCATCCTGTCCGGCTACCTCGGCGGGCTGTTCGGCTGGAGCCTGACCCAGAGCACGCAGATCCTGCTCGCCATCGGGGTGGTGTTCGTCTGCGTGCTGATCAACATCTACGGCGTCCGGTTCGCCACGATGGTCAACAACATCGGAGTCAGCCTGGAGTTGGTCATCACGGTCGGCGCCACCGCGCTCATCGCGGTCATCGCGTTCTCCGCGCCGGAGAACCATCAGCCGATCTCGGTGCTGTTCACCGGCGGCGAGTCCGGCGACAAGGACTCCTATCTGCTGGCCTGGCTGGCCGCCGCGCTCGGTCCGTTCTTCGGCCTGATCGGGGTGGAGTCCGGCGCCGACGTCGCCGAGGAGACCAAGAACGCCCGCCGCGTCGTGCCGAAGACGATGTTCTACGCGCTGGTCACCTCGATCGTCATCGAACTGCTAATGTACATCGTCTACGTGCTGGCGATCCGCGATGCCGCTGCGGTGGAGGCGAATTCGGCCGCACCGATCGAGGAGATCATCACCCAGCAGGCCGGCCCGGTGGTCACCAAGATCGTGGTCGCGATCGCGCTGACCAACATCCTGGCGTGCCTGCTGGCCAACATCCTGGTGGCCACGCGGCTCACGTACTCGATGGCCCGCGACAACATGCTGCCGTTCTCGCACGTATGGCGGCACGTCTCGCCGAAGAGCAAGGCGCCGACGTACGCGGTGCTGGGCCTGGGCTGCCTGTCGACGGCACTGCTGCTCTCGGCGCTGGTCAACGAGAAGGCGTTCAACTACATCATCGGCATCGCGTCGCTGCTGTTCTTCTTCGTCTACATCCTGCAGACCATCGGCCTGCTGGTCGGCTACCGCAGGGGCACGATCCCGCGCGGCGAGCCCGGCACGTTCGACCTCGGCCGCTTCCGGTTGCCGTTGTACGTCACCGCGCTGGTGGTGTTCCTCGGCGTGGCCGTGGCCCTGCTGTTCCTGCCGCAGTTCACCACCAACAAGTGGGTCTTCGGAGGCATCGTCGTGCTCGCCGGGATCTGGTGGGCCACCGGGCTGAAGTCGCGGCTGGCCCGCGGCGACGCCGGCGCCGACTACGCCAAGACCCACGGCATCTGACCGCTCACGATCAGTAAGGACATCACCATGACCGCAATCCACGACGCAGGCACCTCCAACCTCGTCGCCGTCGAACCGGGCGCCATCCGCGAGAACACCCCGCCGGGTTCGGTGATCCAGTACAGCGATTACGAACTCGACACCTCCAGCCCGTTCGCCGGCGGTGTGGCCTGGATCGAAGGCGAATACCTGCCCGCCGAGGAGGCCAAGATCTCGATCTTCGACACCGGCTTCGGGCACTCCGACCTGACCTACACCGTCGCACATGTGTGGCACGGCAACATCTTCCGGCTCGGGGACCACCTGGACCGCCTGCTCGACGGGGCCCGCAAGTTGCGACTCGATCCGGGCATGACCAAGGAGGAGCTCGCCGACATCACCAAACGCTGCGTCGCGATGTCGCAGCTGCGCGAGTCGTTCGTCAACCTGACCGTGACGCGCGGCTATGGAAAACGCAAGGGCGAGAAGGACTTGAGCAAGCTCACCCATCAGGTCTACATCTACGCGATCCCCTACCTGTGGGCGTTCCCGCCCGCCGAGCAGATCTTCGGCACCACCGCGGTGGTGCCGCGCCACGTCCGCCGCGCCGGCCGCAACACCGTCGACCCGACCATCAAGAACTACCAGTGGGGCGACCTGACCGCGGCGAGCTTCGAGGCCAAGGATCGCGGCGCGCGCACCGCGATCCTGCTCGACGCCGACAACTGCGTCGCGGAGGGCCCGGGATTCAACGTCTGCATCGTCAAGGACGGCAAGCTGGCGTCGCCGTCGCGGAACGCCCTGCCGGGCATCACCCGCAAGACCGTGTTCGAGATCGCCGACGCCATGGGCATCGAGGCGACCCTGCGTGACGTCACCAGCCACGAGCTCTACGACGCCGACGAACTCATGGCGGTCACCACCGCGGGCGGGGTCACGCCGATCAACACCCTCGACGGTGAGCCGATCGGCGACGGCACACCCGGGCCGATGACGGTCGCCATCCGCGACCGGTTCTGGGCGCTGATGGACGAGCCCGGCCCGCTCGTCGAGGCCATCGAGTACTGACGTCAGGCGCCAGGCCGGGTACCCGTCGTGGAGTCCCGGCCGACCCGGAAGCGATTCCGGTAGCACGCGGCCGCCTCGGCGAGCGTTCGCTCGCCGAGGCGCGCGATCGGGCGAACCTCGGTGACCAGCGGTTCATGATCAGGGCCGCGCCCGACGATGCGGCCGGTGAGCAGCCAGGGGAACCGGCCCGGTTCGTGGAGCTGGGCGTACTGCCGGATGCGCCGGGCGATCCAGTCCCGCGCCGGACGCGGCCACCACGATTCGGGCGCGACCGCGCTGACCGACAGCCCGGGCATCACCACGTCGGCCTCGTAGTCACAACTGGCCGAGTCGTGCCGGTCGGTCTCCGGCCCCTCCGAGTACCGCAGATAGACGTCGGGCTGGCCGACCACCAGGTCGGTCAGCTCGTCGAGCGAATCGATCACCGGCAGCGGTTCGGGAGCAGGCTGCATGGTCATCGCGTCGCGCCTCCGAAGTGATCGAGATCCGTTGTCGCCGCTGATGTTCGCACCTCGGCGCGGGCCGCTTACCCGGGTGGGGCGGGATCAAACCGGCCGGTTTGCATCCGTCGTCGCCGGGTAGTACGGCCGCATCCACCAAATCGAACGCGAGGAGGAGCCATGGCCACCGGTGAAACCGGATTCGATGACGTGACCTTCGATCTGATCTCAGTGCAGTACCACTCGTTAAAGGCCGGACACGATTACGGGCAGTACGTCCGCGACGCGAAGAACGCGGGCCTGGACGACATCGCCTCGTTCTTCGAACAGGTGATGTCGGAGGATTCCGCGCGCGCCAAGCGCTGCCACGAATTCCTGCAGAAGATGCACTCGTCGTAACCGGCGAGGCGGTCAGCCGCGCAGCGCCGCCAGCGCGTCGGCGGCGGCGTCGAGGGCCGCCGCGTCGGGCATCCGCACCCGCGCCAGCCACGGGATGTCGGGGGTCCGCGATTCGCGGCCGCCGAGGATGCCGCCGGCGATCGCGGCGACGGTGTCGGTGTCCCCGCCCAGCGACACCGCATAGCGCAACGCGTCGGCGACGCCGGCGCGTGAGTCGGCGGCGTGGCGTATCACCGTGATCACCCCGGCCAGCGTCTCGGCGGCGTCCAGCTGCACGCCGGAACGGCGGGGACGCCAGGCGCCGTCGAGGGCCCGGCGCGCCGGACCCACTGCACCGGCACCGAATTCCGCCTCCGCCCAGCCTGTTTCGACGGCGGCCGCGTCGAGCAGCACGGCTGCCGATCCACCGTCGACGGCCGCCGACGCCATCGTTGCGGCGACGCAGGCGGCAGCGATGGCCGGCGCCGCACCGTGGGTGGTACGCGACAGGCCCGCGGTGACGGTGCGCCGCAGATCGTCGTCGGCGACCGCCCAGCCGATCGGTAGCGCCCGCATCGCCGCGCCGTTCGTGTCGCCGGACTCCGCGTGCACCGCGCCGGTGTCCCGGAACCGGGCCACGGCGGCGTGGGTACTCGGCCCGACGCCGCGGATGCCCGGCACCGCGGCCGCCAGCCGGGACAGGAAATCGTGTTCGTCGACGACGGCACCGCGGTCGGCCAGGTAGTCGACCACCAGCAGGGTGAGCGCGGTGTCGTCGGAGGTGGCACCCCGCGGCCAGCCGCCCCGGCGGGGCACCTCGTCGATACCGGCGTAGTCGATCTCGTCGGCGGTGCAGCCCTCCCACGGCACCCCCGCGGCGTCCCCGGCGGCGTAGGCGACCAGGCCCGACCGGATCCGCGCTCGTGTGACGTCCACGTCTCCCATTGCACCCGGTTTCACCCGGACGCGCCGGGGAAACTCGTCGCCATGACCAACGATGTCGAAAAGCGGTGGAATGATCCGCCCACGTTTCGGGCGGCGGTCACCTACGTGTTGGCGGTGGTCGCCGTGGCGGCGGTCGCGTTCGCGTTCTACGCATTCCCCGGCGATCATCCGCTGATCCCCGCGGTGCTGGTGCCGGTGATCCTGTTCGTCGGCGGGGTCGGCGCGTTCGTCCGCACCTATCAGGCGTGGAAGACCGAGGCGACGTGGCCCATCTGGCAGGGCGCCGGGTGGTTCCTGCTGGCGCTGTCCCTGATGTGCCTAGCGGTGCCGGGGTCGGCGATGCTGGATTAGGGGACGATCGAGTCGACGTAGCCGCCGTCGGCCCGCACCGCCGCGCCCGTGGTCGCCGACGCCAGCGGGGACGCCAGGTAGGTAACCATGTTGGCGATCTCCTCGGGCTCGATCAGGCGCTGCAGCAGCGACTGCGGGCGGTGGGCGCGCATGAACTCCCGCTGCGCCTCATCCCACGGCAGGGAGCTGTCGACGAGTTGGTAGACGAAGTCCTCCACGCCCGCGGTGTGCGTCGGGCCGGCGATCACCGAGTTCACCGTGACGCCGGTGCCGGCCGCGTCCTTGGCGAACCCGCGCGACAACGCCAGCAGCGCGGTCTTGGAGACGCCGTAGTGGATCATCTCCTCGGGGATGACGATCGCCGAGTCGCTGGCGATCTGGATGATCCGGCCCCAGCCGCGCTCGGTCATCCCGGGCAGGTAGTGGCGGATGAGCCGCGCCGAGGCCAGCACGTTGACGTCGAAGTACGTCCGCCACTGCTCGTCGGTGATCTCGCGGGCGGGCACCGCGCCGAAGATGCCGAGGTTGTTGACCAGGATGTCGACGTCCGGCAGCGCGGCGAGCAGCTCGGCCACGCCATCCTCGGTGGTCATGTCCACGGCGACGCCGAACGCGTCACCGTCGATCCGTCCGACGGCGTCGTCGACGCGCTCGGCGTTGCGGCCGTTCACCGCGACGCGGGCGCCGGCGGCCACCAACCCCTGGGCGATGGCGAATCCGATGCCCTGCGTGGAGCCGGTGACGAGTGCGGTCTTACCAGTGAGGTCGATGTTCACGCACTGCTACGACGACACCGGGGTGCCCGGTTATTCCGCTGAGGTCATTCCGGTGAGGCCTTGGTGCCGGCCGCCTTCTTCTCGTCGACGTCCATCTCGCGCAGCTCGCGCTTGAGGATCTTGCCCGTGGGATTACGGGGCAGTTCGTCGATGAAGACCACCTCGCGCGGCACCTTGTAGCGGGCCAGGTGCTCCTTGACGTAGAGCTTGATCGCGTCCTCGTCGATCGAGGCGCCGTCGGCCTTGACGACGAACGCGCGCAGCCGGTGGCCCCACTCCTTGTCCTCGACGCCCAGCGCGGTGGCCTCGACCACCTCGGGGTGGCCGCTGATGAGGTCCTCGACCTCCGCGGGGAACACGTTCTCGCCGCCGGAGACGATCATCTCGTCGTCGCGGCCGGACACGTAGAGCAGGCCGTGCTCGTCGAAGTAGCCGACGTCGCCCGAGGACATCAGCCCGTCGATGATCTGCTTGCCGCCACCGCCGGTGTACCCCTCGAACGGGAAGGTGTTACCGACGAAGATGCGGCCCACCTCGCCGCGCGGCACCTCCTTGCCGTTCTCGTCGTAGAGCTTGACCCGCACACCCTTGACGACCGGACCGACCGTCGCCGGGTTCTTCTGCAGATCCTGCGGCCGGGCGATGCTGGCGAACGCGATCTCGGTGGACCCGTACAGGTTGTAGATCACCGGGCCGATGTCCTTCATCGCCCGCTGCGCCAGCTCCGCGCCCAGCTGCGATCCGGAGACGAACACGATGCGCAGCGAGGACAGGTCCGGCTTGGTGTCCATGCCCTCGATGTAGTCGAGGATGCGCGAGAGCATCACCGGCACCACGATCATCGCGGTGGCCTTGTGCTTCTCGATGTCGGCCACCACGGTGGCCGGCTTGAAGCGGCGGCGCAGCACCAACGTGGAGCCCAGCATCATGCCGATGGTCGCGTGCAGGTAGCCCAGCGCGTGGAACATCGGCGCAGGCAGCAACGTGATCTCCCCCGACCGGAACGGCACGTGCGACAGCACCCCGCCGATCGGCGCCAGCGACATCGGCGACTTGCGGTTGGCGCCCTTGGGCGTGCCGGTGGTGCCGCTGGTCAGGATGATGATCGACGAGTGCTTGGTGACCTTGGGCGCGGGCTTCTTACTGCTGCGCCCGACGATCTCCTCGAGCGTCTCGGCGTCGCTCTCGGACGGCTTGTCGTTGTCCGGGTTGACGCCCAGCGCGCGCAGAAAGCCGAGTTCGGGCTTCGCCTGTGAGACAGCCTTGGTGTATTCGTCGTCGTGGATGATCAGCTTGGCGCCCTCGCGTTCGGACACCTCTTTGATCTGCGGGCCGGAGAACTCGCTGTTGAGCAGGATGATGCGGGCGCCGGTGCGGGCCGCGCCGTAGACCGAGACCAGGAACCAGCGGTGGTTGCGGGCCAGGATCGCCACGCCGTCGCCGCCCTTGACGCCCTTCTCCAGCAGCGCGTTGGCCACCGCGTGGGCGGCTTCGTCGAGCTCCCGGTAGGTCATCTCGCCGAAGTCGTCGATCACCGCGAGGCGGTCGGGGGTGCGGCGGGCGTTGAGTGCGGGAATCATGCCGAACTCACCCCACCGGCGCATGTCGGCGACGAATGCCGCGATGTGCTGTGGCGGTTCGAGTTGCAGCGCGCCGGCCTCGAACATTTTGCGGGCGTAGTGCAGTTCGGCCGATCCGCGGTCGAGATACTGCTTGGCCTTGGCAGCTGCCTGCAACGGAAGATCAGTGAGCTTCGGCATGCGCCCACCTTATGTGACCCATGTCGCAACCGCGGCGCGTATCGGCAGTCCTTACCATGGCTGACATGGCCGGATCCCGAGCGCAGGGACTCTCGCTCGACATCGCCGGTCACCTGCTGACCGTGACCCATCCGGACAAGGTCGTGTTCCCGGCATTCGCCGGCCGCCCACCGATCACCAAGATCGACCTGATCGAGTACTACCTGTCCGTCGCCGACGGCGCCCTGCGAGGCGTGGCCGACCGGCCGATGATCCTCAAACGCTTCGTCAAGGGCATCACCGAGGAGGCGGTGTTCCAGAAGCGCGCACCCGAGAAGCGGCCCGACTACGTCGACGTGGCGGAGTTGAAGTACGCGTCCGGCACCTCGGCGCGCGAGGCGGTGATCCGCGATGCGGCCGGGCTGGCGTGGGCGGTGAACACCGGGTGCGTCGATCTCAACCCCCATCCCACCCGGTCGGGCGATCTCGCCCAGCCCGACGAACTGCGGGTTGACCTCGACCCGATGCCCGGCGTCGAGTGGCCGCAGATCATCGAGGTCGCGCTGGTGGCGCGGGAGGTCCTCGAAGACCACGGCCTGACCGCGTGGCCCAAGACGTCGGGATCGCGCGGCTTCCACATCTATGCGCGCATCGAACCGCGCTGGCCGTTCACATTCGTCCGGCTGGCCGCCCAGACGATCGCCCGCGAGGTGGAACGCCGGGCGCCCGAGCTGGCCACCAGCCGCTGGTGGAAGGAGGAGCGCGAGGGGGTGTTCGTCGACTTCAACCAGAACGCGTTCGACCGCACGGTGGCGTCGGCCTACTCCGTGCGCGCCACTCCGGATGCGCGGGTGTCCACCCCGCTGCGTTGGGACGAGGTGCCGGACTGCCGGCCCGAGGCGTTCACGATCGACACGGTGCCGGTGCGCTACGCCGAACTCGGCGACCCCTGGGAGTCGATGGACGACCATCCCGGCCGCCTCGACGCGCTGCTGGACCTGGCCGACCGGCTGGGCCCGGCCGAGAAGGCGCCCCGGGGCGCCCGGCGGGCGGACGGCAGCGGCCGCAGGCAGTCGGTGATGCCGCTGATCGAGGTTGCCCGCACCAAGACCAAACCCGAGGCGCTCGCCGCGCTCGACACCTGGCGCGCGCGTCATCCGGAGGCGGCCGAACGGCTGCAGCCGGCCGATGTCCTCATCGACGGGATGCGCGGCCCGAGTTCGATCTGGTACCGCATCCGGATCAACCTGCAGCACGTCCCCGAAGCGCAGCGGCCGCCGCAGGAGGCGCTGCTCGCCGACTACAGCCCGTGGGAGAACTACACCGGCGCTCAGGGGCGGCACACCTGATTCCGCGGCGGCAGCGAGCCAACCGGGCGGCCACGGCGGGGATACCGGCCGGTAACAATCCCATCACAAGACTTACGAATGCCGGTTCTTACCAAAGTATTAGCGGTAGCTCCCAGCGGCCTTAAATTCGCCGCATAACTTAGGCGTCAGGTTGAGGTGGCAACGCCACCGACACCACTCCAGCGAAACGTCCGACGGGGAGGCCGCTCATGACGATCACGAGCACGACCACTACTTCGAACGGTTCATTTCACTACGGAAATCCGGCATTCGACTGCGAGGGCGTCCGAATGCGAGCCCGCTGCCGCCAATTGGCGACGGTGGTCACCGTCACCGGTGACGTGGACGCCGCCAATGTGGACTGCGTCTTCGACTACGCCAAGCGCTTCGTCCTCGCGGAGAAGCCCTTTGTCCTCGACCTCAGCGGCCTGAATTCCTATGCCGAGGACTGCATCTCGCTGCTCTACGACATCGACGAGCAGTGCGCGAACGCCGGTGTCGAGTGGTCGGTGATCGGTAGCCAGCCGCTCCTGCAGGCGCTGCGCGCGGCCGGCGCCCTCGAAGACATGCCGGTCACCGCGTCGGTGCCCGAGGCGCTGCACCACTTCAGCGAAGGCATCCTCGCCCGCCGCCGCCTGCTGCCCCTCCTGACCAAGACCGCCTGACCAGAAAGGCGACACCATGCTTCTCGATGTTCGTTGGCTCAGCTTCCTGCTCAAGCGCCGCCGCCACGGCTTCCACCACATGGAGGCGATCACGGCCCGCGCCGCCTGATCCGACCCGGCCTGATCCGGCCGCCTGATCTCGCATCTCGACCGCCGTCCCGGCACATGCCGTGGCGGCGGTCGACTTATATGTGGGCGCGATAAGACCCACCCGCCTCGACTCCTTCGAACATGCTTTCGATCGCGCCACCCGGGTACGACACGAGGTCCGCCCGAAGACCGCACCAACCAAGCCAGAGATCAACCCTCCAAAAAGGACAACGTCACCACTGCACTCCCGCGCGATGCGCACGACGAAGCGCCCGCAGATTCGCGAAGATCGCTTTCGGGTATCCCATTTGCGAAGCGGAACCGGCGGGACGGCAACGGAAGATGTCCCGGTTCAGTCGAGGGGAATGGTTCAGTGACGCACGATCGCGAGGTGCATCTGCGCATCGCGGAATTGGTCAGGGAGGTCAACAGTGACTTCATCCCGGACATCGACACCGCGCTGTCGCGCCTGACGCGCTCCGCGGTCGAGTGTGTGCCGGGCGTCGCGGCCGCCGGCATCACCGTCACCGAACGCGGCCGACAGATCTCCACGCGGGCAGCCACCCAGGAGTACGCCGTCACACTCGACAACATCCAGCAACGCCACGGTGAGGGTCCTTGCCTGTCTGCGGCGAGGAATCACCACACCATCCGGATCGAAGACCTCACCAAGGACCAACGGTGGCCGCACTACCGGCACGACGCTCTCATCCAGACGCCGGTGCGGGCCCTGCTGTCCTTCGAGGTCTTCACCAGCAGGCAGACCATGGGCGCGCTCAATCTGTACGCCGAGGAGTCCCATGCCCTGGCCGAGGAGTCCGAGGAAGTGGGCCTGATCTTCGCCACCCACACCGCGATGGCGTGGAGCGCACTGCTGCGCGATACCCAGTTGCGCAGCGCGCTGGCCTCCCGCGACATCATCGGCCAGGCCAAGGGCATGCTGATGGAGCGCTTCGGCATCGACGCCGTGCGGGCGTTCGAACTGCTGACCAGGCTGTCACAGGAGTCGAATACGAAGGTCATCGACATCGCCCGCAAGATCATCGCGGCGGAGGACCATCGCGACGCCGCACTGCGGGACGGCAGCTGACTCAGTCGCTCGGCTTGATCCAGCGCCACTGCCCCGGCGTCCACTCGCTGGCGTCCGGCAGCGCATCCCCGACCGCGCCCACCACGCCCGGCCACAGCGACGGGTTGTAATCGTCACCGGACAGCCAT
Source organism: Mycobacterium sp. PS03-16 (assembly GCF_004570325.1). Classification (GTDB taxonomy): domain Bacteria; phylum Actinomycetota; class Actinomycetes; order Mycobacteriales; family Mycobacteriaceae; genus Mycobacterium. The sequence goes on from NZ_SPQO01000031.1 coordinate 29,097, forward strand.
CCGCCGGCGGCCACCTTCGGCGCCCAGGCGGCGATGTCGGCGCGCACGCTGTCGTAGTCGTGGCGGGCGTCGATGTGCACCCAGGCCAGCGCCCCGTCGTCGAACATCGTTGCGGCACTCAGCGAATCGGTGATGAGCAGGGTGACGAGATCGGCGAAGCCGCACGCCAGGACGTTGCGGTGCAGCAGGCCGGCGAAGGTGCCGCCGCCGTATTCGACCGCCGGTCCGTGCGCGTTGACCTGTCGCGGACCCTCCGGGCCGCTGCCCCGGCAGGTGTCGACGCCCACGATGCCGATCCGGCGACCGGACCGCTGGACCACCTCCGCCAGCGAGCACAGGCTACGGCCCAGGTAGGTCCCCACCTCGAGGAAGCGGACGCCGTCACCGAAGTGCTCGACGGCCTCCTCCTGCGCGCGGCGCCATCCGAACCAGCCGGGGATGTCCTCCCAGCGCGAGACGGGCTGGGCGAACGCGTCGGCGTGCGTCATGCTCAGACCGGCCAGGTCTCGCGCCGGTACGCCGCGTCCCAGAACATCCACTCGTAGCGCGACGTCGTGACGAAATGCGCGCGGGCGGTGGCCTCGTCGTCGGCGGTCAGCGTGGGTCCGATCCGGTCGGTGACCTCGAGGACCTCGGCGACGGTCGCGGCGAATTCCTCACCCCCGTAGCTGTCGATCCACAGCTGGTAGCGCGGGTCCGTCGAACCGCTCCCCAGCAGTTGCTCGCCCACCCGCGCATAGATCCAGTAGCACGGCAGCACCGCGGCCAGACCGTCGGCGAAGCTGCCGCCGTAGACGGTGGCCAGCAGATAGCTGGTGTACGCCCGCGTGGTCGGTGCCACCGGCACCTCGGCCAGCTGCGCCGGGTCGAGGCCCAACTGGGGCAGCAGCGTGTGGTGCAGCGCCATCTCGACGGTGTACACGTCGGCCGCGTGCCGGGAGAACATCGCGGTCTCGGTCAACGCCGGCGCCTTGGCCCCGACCACCGCGAGCGCGCGGGCGTAGTCGCGCAGGTAGTGCACATCCTGGGCGACGTAGTGGGCGAAGACGTCCGGATCCAGCGTGCCGTCGGTGAGCCCGCCGATGAACGGGTGGGACATGATCGCGGCGAAGACCGGCTCGATGTCCCGCCACAGCCGCAGTGACCAGCGTTCGGAAGGTGTAGTCATCGCCGTCAACGTAGCAGCGGCCGTTGGCGTCCGGGTGACCGCGCAAGAGCGTGCATGACTCACCGCACGGCGGGTACCAATCGTGGGTGACGGCCAGCCCCGAACGGATCGACGGTTTCTTCGATGTGCTGGTCGTCGGCGGCGGCAACGCCGGGATCAGCGCAGCGGCCCGGCTGCTGCGCCAAGGTGTCACCGACGTCGCGGTGATCGAGCCGCAGCATGTCCACACGTACCGGCCGCTGCTGTCGTACGTCGGCGGCGGTCAGGCCACGATGCGCGACGCCGAACGCACCCAGCGCTCGGTCATCCCCGACGGGTGCACCTGGCTGCACGACTCGGCCGCCCTGGTGGACCCGGTCAGTCGCACGGTGCGCTGCGTGTCGGGCCGCAGCTACCGCTACCGGGACCTGATCCTCGGCACCGGCCTGGTGCCCGACACCGACGCGCTGCCGGGCATCCACGCCGCACTCGACACCCCCGCCGTCGCAAGCAACTACCTCTACCGCGCCGACGAGACGTGGCAGCTGATCAAGTCGATGCCCCGGGGCGGGCACGCGGTGTTCACCGTGCCGCGTCCACCGGTCAGCTGCACAGGCACCACCATCAAACCGCTGTTCCTGGCGGCCGCGCACTGGAAGCGCACCGGGCGCCTGCCGGGAGTGGACATCACCCTGGTGATCGACCGCTCGGACCTGCTGCCCGCACCCGCGATCGACGCCCGCCTGCGCGAGCACCTCGCCGCGCTCGGCGTGCGGGTCCGGTACGACACCGCGGTCACCGGGCTGATGCCCGAGCGGCAGTGCATCGCCGTGCGCGGCGCCGACGGCGCCACCGCCGAACTGGACTACGACCTGCTGCACCTGGTGCCGCCGTTTCGCGGCCGCCGGTGGGTGGAGACATCGGGGCTGTGCGGTGCACAGCCGCACGGGCTGATCGACGTCGACGCCCGCACGTTCCGGCACCGCGCCCACTCCGGCATCTGGGCGGCCGGCGACGCCGCCGCCGTCGAGACCGACCCGTCCGGCGGCGCGTTGCGCCGCCAGATCAAGATCCTCGTCGACAACCTCCTCGCCGCCCGCGCCGACGGTGAATTGACCGAGTACGACGGCTACACCGTCGCCCCGGTCACCACCGACGCCCACCACCTGATCGCCGGCGAGTTCGACCGCTCCGGCGCGCTGTCCTCGTCGCTGCCGTCGTTCCTGGATCCGGTGAAGCCGCGCCGCAGCGCCTGGGCGTTCGACCGGTACGGGCTGCCGCAGAGCTACTGGCACCTGATCCTCAAGGGCCGGCTGTAGCCGAACCCCGCCGACGGGATCCCAACGATCCGGCCGCGGTGCGCACCGCGCCGGTGATCCGCCAGACCAGCGGGCTGTCCAGCTTCCAGCACTGCCAGTACAGCGGGACGTCGAGGTGGACGTCGGCGATCCGCACGAACGTGCCGTCGGCCAGTTCCGCCGCGGCCAGCTGCTCGGGATACATACCCCAGCCCAGCCCCGCGCGCACCGCGGCGCCGAACCCCTCCGCGGTCGGCACGTAGTGCACCGGGCGGGCCACCGGGCGCCGAAACGCCCGGCGCACCAACATGTCCTGGAGCGCATCGTCACGGTTCCACGCCAGCGACGGCGCCTGCGCCGCCGCGGCGGCGGTGAACCCCGACGGGAGGTGGCGGGCCACGTAGCCGGCGCTGGCCACCGGCACGTAACGCATCACCCCGAGCGGCTGCACCCGGCAGCCCGGCACCGCGGTCCGCTCGGTCGTCACCGCGCCCATCACCGCGCCCTCGCGCAGCAACCGGGCGGAGTGGTCCTGATCCTCGATGCTCAGGTCGAACAGCACCTCGGGCAGCTCGGCGAACACCGCGGTGAACCACGTCGCCATCGAATCGGCGTTGACCGCGATCGCGACCCGCGGTCGCGGCGCGGGGCCGGCCCCGCGCAGCTCCCCGAGCGCCTCGGCCTCCAGCAGCGCGGTCTGCGCGGCCAGCCGCAGCAGCGGGATGCCCGAAGGCGTTGCCCGGCAGGGTTTTTCGCGGACGATCAGCACCTGGCCGACGCGCTGCTCGAGCGCCTTGATGCGCTGGCTGACCGCCGACGGGGTCACGTTCAGCCGTTCGGCGGCGGCGTCGAAGCTGCCCGAGGAGATCACCGCGGCCAGTGCGGCCAGCTGATCGGCCGGCAGACGCACACCGTCGCCCGCCGGTTCGCCGCGCGTACTCACCCGTTCACGATAGAAAGTGCGCGGCCCCCGCCGCGCTGACTCGCCGTCGACGGTCTCTCACCCTAGGGTCAGGGCATGAATCGCCTCGATCGCTTCTTCGAGATCTCCGCGCGCGGGTCCACCGTCGGCGCCGAGGTCCGCGGCGGCCTGGTCACATTCATCGCGATGGCCTACATCATCGTGCTGAACCCGATCATCCTGTCCGGCTCGGAGGACGCCACCGGCGGGTCGTTGCAGTTCGCGCAGGTTTCGGCCACCACCGCGCTGGCCGCCGGGGTGATGACGCTGCTGTTCGGCGTCATCGCACGGATGCCGTTCGCGTTCGCCGCGGGGCTGGGGATCAACTCGTTCCTGGCGACCACCGTGGTCGGCGAGGTCAGTTGGGCCGAGGCGATGGGCCTGGTGGTCATCAACGGCCTGATCATCGTGCTGCTGGCGGTCACCGGCCTGCGGCGGCTGGTGTTCGACGCGGTGCCGATGCAGCTCAAACTCGCGATCACCGCGGGCATCGGGCTGTTCATCCTGTTCATCGGCCTGGTCGACGCCGGTTTCATCAGCTCCACCGGGCTGGCCTCCCCGCCGGTCGGGCTCGGTGCGGGCGGGCTGGGCTCGATCACCACCGTGCCCACGCTGATCTTCGTGTTCACGCTGCTGATCACCGGCGTGCTGGTGACCCGCCGGGTGCGCGGCGGCATCCTCATCGGGCTGATCACCGGGACCGTCATCGCAGTGATCGTGGAGGCGATCTGGGATCTCGGCTCGGCCCAGGAACGTCCCGGCGGCTGGGGACTGTCGGTGCCGCAGCTGTCGGGGTCGCCGTTCGCGCTGCCCGACCTGTCGCTGGTCGGCGAGTTCAGTCTCACCGGCGCCTTCGAACGCATCGGCGTCCTGGCCGCGGTGATGCTGGTCTTCACACTGGTGTTCGCGAACTTCTTCGACGCGATGGGCACCTTCACCGGGCTGTCCCGCGAGGCCGGCCTGGCCGATCAGAAAGGCACCTTCCCGCGACTGCGGTCGGCGCTGATCGTCGAGGGCGCCGGCGCGGCGGTCGGCGGCGCCACCTCGTCGTCGTCGAACACGGTGTTCATCGAATCCGGCGCCGGCATCGAGGAGGGCGCCCGCACCGGCCTGGCCAACCTGGTCACCGGGGTGCTGTTCCTGGCGGCGATGTTCATCTCACCGCTGGCCTCGATCGTGCCCACCGAGGTCGCCGCGGCGGCGCTGGTGATCGTCGGCGCGATGATGGTCTCCCAGGTGCGCCACATCGACCTGTCGGAATTCTCGGTCGCGCTACCGGTCGTGCTGACCGTTGCGACCATGCCGTTCAGTTACTCGATCGCCAACGGTATCGGCGTCGGGTTCATCTCCTGGGTCATCATCCGCTCCGGGGCCGGCCGCGCGCGTGAGATCAGCCCCCTGCTCTGGGTGGTGGCCGCCGGGTTCGTCATCTACTTCGCCCGCACCGGGATCGAGAGCCTGCTCGGGGCCTGAGGGGCCGTCCGGCGGGTTCGGCCGGAACGTCACCGCCACATGCTGAAAACCCTTGAGCCGCTCGGCTTTCGCCTTTCGGGTGTAGGTGCGACGGTCGGCGGGAGTGAGCGTCACCGCATCGGTGAACGGGGTCAGCAGCGCCCGCGGATACAGGCGGTCGACGCGCACCACATTCATCTCCGCGCACAGCACCAGGCTGACCGAGATCAGGTAGAGGAACGCCAGCAGGCCGAGCACCAGCGCGAACACCGTGTTGGTGGCGCTGGCCGAGCTGACCGTGCGCGCGACGTACCCGGCGCCGAACCACTGCAACAGCTGCCAGATCACCGCACCGGTCAGCGCGCCGGGCAGCACGTCGCGGTAGCTCAGTTCGCGAATCGTGGTGACGCGGAACGCCACCAGCAGGATCCCGGTGTTGATCACGATGGTCGCGATCACGATGCCGGCCGTGCCGAACAGTCCGAAGTTGTCCGCGGCGCGGGCGGTCGCGGCCAGCAGCGTCGCGGTGATCGCGGCCGAGCCGAGCACCAGCAACAGCAACAGGCTGCGGATCCGGGACCGGATCGGGTCGGGCCGCACGTTGCGGGGCACCGCCCACACGGTGTTCATCGCGTTCTGCACGGCCTGGCCGATCCCCGAGCCGCCGTACAGCGCGCCCAGGATGCCGACGACGACGGCGGCCACCCCGCCGCTGAGCTGCTCGGGCCGGGCCAGCTGTTCACCGATCAGCGGGAACTGGCTGACCGTGGCCTCCACCACCTGCTGCTGCAGCTCGGGACGCCCGACCAGCACCACACCGAGCACCGTGGTCAGCAACAGCAGCAGCGGGAACAGCGAGACGAACGCGTAGTAGGTGATCAGCGCGGCGAGATAGCCGCCCTGGTCGTCGACGTACTTGTAGAGCACCGCGAGCGCGTACCCCAGCGCACGGCTGCGCTGCTGCAGTCTGTCCAGCCAAGCGATCACCGTGCCCCACCTCTTCCGCCGGCAACCGATGCCGTCCGCCCGGCATACCCCATCTGACCGGCGCGGACACGTGCCCGGGGGTCAGGTGGCCCGCGAACCGTCGGCGGTGTGCACGTCGGCGAGCTCGCAGATCCCGCTGATCCGCAGCACCGGGATGAGGTACGGGTGGGCGATCACCCGCATCCGGGCCGCCTGATCGGCGTGGATCGCCAGCACGTTGACCGCGGCGCTGTCGAGGTATTCGACCGCGGCCAGGTCGACGGTTACCGCGGCCGCGGTGTCGCCGTCGAGCAGCGCGGTGAGCGCCGCGGTGAAGTCCTCGACATTGGACAGGTCGATCTCGCCGACGGCGATCAACCGAGGGTCCCCGTCGTCGCCGCGGTCGGCGCGGACGGTGAGCTCGGTGGCCATCACAGGATTCTCGCGTACATCCGGACCGTCGTCCCGTCGACCCCGGACTCGATGGACACGTCATCCATCAGACCTTCCATCAACGTGACACCGCGCCCGCGTCGCATGTCGGCGCCCGGCCGCGGCGTCTTCCACGAACCGGTGTCGGTGATCGTCAGCTCGAGCCGGTCGACGAGCGCGCTCGCGCGCAGCGTCACCGTCCCCGGTTGGTGCCGGTGACCGTGCTCGATCGCATTGGCGACCGCCTCGCCGGCCGCGATCAGCACGTTCATCGCCTGCTCGGGACTCAGCCCGGCCCGGCTCAGCCAGGAGCGCAGTGCCGAGCGGGAACCCGCGAGTTCGTCGGAGCGCGCCGGGAACACCGTGTCCAGCGGTGCGGGCTGCCGGTACAGCAGCAGCGCCACGTCGTCCTGGTAGCCGCCGTCGGGCGCCAGCGTGCCCATCAGGTTGTCGGCGATGTGGTCGAGGGCGTCGGAGCGGCCGTCGTGCACCAATCCCGCCGCCCGGCCGATCCCCTGGTCCAGGGGTGCGCGGCGGCGCTCCACCAGACCGTCGGTGTAGAGCAGCAACGTGGCCCGGGCCGGCAGGGTGACGCGGGCCTCGGGTCGCGGCTCGGCGGAGCGCAACGCGAGCGCGAACCCGCGGGCGTCGTCGAGGAGGCGACGCGAGCCGTCCGCACCGACGAGGATCGGCGGCGGGTGCCCGGCGCTGGAGTACACCAGTTCACCCGTATCGGGGGTGAGCACCGCGCAACACACGGTGGTGCAGCGTGCCCCCGGCAACCGGGCGGCGAAGCTGTCGAGTGCGGTGAGCGCCGCAGCCGGGCTCGGATTCTCCAGTAGCAGCGCCCGGCACGCGCTGCGCAGCTGGCCCATCACCGTGGCGGCCGCGAGATCGTGCCCGACGCAGTCCCCGACGATCATCGCGATACGCCCGTCGTCGAGGTCCACCACGTCGTACCAGTCACCGCCGACCTGCAGCGGCGGGCTGGCGGGGTGGTAGCGCACCGCGAAACCGCCGGGCAGCATGGCCGGACCGAGGATCGCGTGCTGAAGGGTCAGCGCGGTCTCGCGCTGCTGGTCGAGCTGGTGCACCCGGTGCAATCCCTGTCCCAGGCGGCCGGCCAGCACCGACAGCAGCGTGTCGTCCTCCGGCGTGAACGGACGCTGCTCGGCGAGTTCGATCCACAGCACCAGGACGCCGCGCGGATGTTGCAGGCCGATCGCGGCGGTGCCGTGCTCGTCGGTGTTGCTGGTCAGCGAATCCACCTCGCGCACAGCGGTGATGGTGGCGCGGTGCCGTTCAGGCAGCTCCTCCCACTGCACGGGCTCCCCGGCGCAGATCACGTCGACGACCTCGGCCGAGGTGGACACGTGCTGGGTGCGGAACGTGATCGCCAGAACGCGGCGCGCCTGCCACACCTGCAGCAGTTCCTCGGTGGCGGCGCGCAGGGCGCCGTCGACGGTGTCGGCGTCGGCGAGCTGTGCGTTCAACGCCGCCAGGGCGTTCTCGCGCTGCACCCGGTAGTGCTCGGCGGTGACGTCGCGGAAGGTGCCCACGATCACCCGGCGGCCGGTGTCGGGATCCTCGGCGGGGTTGAAGCTGACGTTGATCCACAGCCGGTGCCCGTCCCGATGGGTGACCGGAAACGTGTACTGCCCGCGGGTGCGGGACAGCGCCCCCGTGAGCGCCGTGCTGGTCTGCCGGTACCCCTCCGGGTCGGTGTCGGGGTCAGGCCACCACGGTTGCACCGGTTGGTACGGCAGCCCCTCCGGGCCGTAGCCGAGGATGTCGGTGAAGGCGGTGTTGATCTCGATCACCGCACCGCTCTCGTCGCAGACGAAGAACGCCTCCTGCAGGGAATCGATCAGCGCCGTGCGCCACCGGCTGTGATGGTTGCGCAGCCGGGCCAGCGCGACGTTCGCGCGCACCCGGGCGAGCAGTTCGGCCGCGGCGAACGGTTTGACCAGGTAGTCGTCGGCGCCGGCGGCCAGGCCTTCGATCGAGGCCTCCTGCCCGGCGCGGGCGGACAGCAGCAGCACCGGCAAGCCGACGGTGCGCGGGTCGGTGCGCAACGCCGCCACCAGCCCGAGGCCGTCCAGATCCGGCATCATCACATCGCTGATGATCAGGTCCGGCGGATCCGCGCGCACCGACTCCAGGGCCTGTCGCCCGTCGGTCACGGCGCTGACCGTGTACCCGGCGCCACGCAGGAGGTTGGTCAGGTAGTCGCGCATGTCCGCGTTGTCGTCGGCCACGAGCACCCGGGTGGCGGAGGTGGCGGTCCCGACGGCCGGGGTCAGTTCCGGTGCGGCGGGCGATGTGTCCGGGTCGGTCGGCAGCCAGCGCAGCGCCTCCTGCACATAGGGGTCGGCGATGTCGGAGACCGCGGGGATGTTGCGCGGCTCCGCGATGTCCGCGGCAGGCAGATGCGCCGAACCGACGGGAAGCCGAATGGTGAACGTCGACCCGACACCCTCCTGGCTGTCGGCGGTGATCGAACCTCCGTGCAGCGCAACGAGTTCACGCACCAGCGCCAGTCCGATACCGCTGCCCTCGCTGGAGCGCGCGCGGGCGGTCTCGATGCGGTGGAAGCGCTCGAACAGCTTCGGCATCTCGGTGGCGGGCACGCCGATACCGGTGTCGGAGACGGTGACCAGCGCGTCGGGCCCGTCGCTGCGCACCCGCACGGTCACCGAACCGTCGAAGGTGAACTTCAACGCGTTGGACAGCAGGTTGAGCAGCACCTTCTCCCACATGTCGCGGTCGATGTAGACGGGTTCGGACAGCGGTGGGCAGTCGACGACGAAGTCCAGGCCCGCCCGGTCGATCGCCGAGCGGAACACGCTGGCCAGTTCGGCGGTGACCGCGGCCAGGTCGACCGGTTCGAACCGGGCCTGCATCCGGCCGGCCTGGATCCGGGAGAAGTCGAGCAGGGTGTTGACCAGCTTGGCCAACCGCAATGCGTTGCGGTGCACCAGTTCCAGTTCACCGCGGGTCCGGTCGTCGAGGCGGTCGGGCGAGTTCCGCAGATCGGAGACGGGGCCGAGGATCAACGTCAGCGGCGTGCGGAACTCATGGCTGATGTTGGAGAAGAACGTGGTCTTGGCGCGGTCCAGCTCGGCGAGTTCCTCGGCCCGCTGCTGCTGCGCCCGGTAGCTGCGGGCGCTGAGGATGCCCGCGGCGATGTGCCCGGCGACCAGTTCGACGAAACCGCGGTAGGCCGCGTCGATGCGGCGGTGGCGGTTGAGCGCGGCGACGAAGAAGCCGACGGGCGTGGCCCCCTGGGAGATGAGTGGGACCACCAGCGCCTGGGTCGGCGGCGCCGCCCAGGCCCCGTGCGGCAGCCGCAGCGACTCGCCGTCGACATCCATCAGCACGGTCTCGCCGCGGGCCGGCTCGTCGACCGGCCACACCGACAAGCCCTGCGCCGGCAACGTTTCCGGTGCAGCCGGATGGCCCGGCGCGATGCCGCTGGCACCGGCGAGGTGGGCGTCACCGTGCTCGTCGAACAGATAGGTCAGCGTGAAGGGCAGATCGTGCGGATTGCGATCGAGCTGCTGGGCGCAGAAGTCCAGCAGCTCCCGCTCGGTACGCACGATGCTCGGATCCGATCCGAGATCGCGCAACGTGCTCATCCGCCGTTCACCGATGACGCGCTCGGTGTCCTCGCTGACCACACACAGCATGCCGACGACACCGCCGGACTCGTCGTGCAGCGGGCTGTAGGAGAAGGTGTGGTAGGTCTCCTCGGAGTAACCGGACCGCTCGAGGAACAACAGCAGCCCCGCGTCCCAGGTCGCCTCGCCGGTCGACAGGACGCGATCGATCCGCGGCCCGATGTCGGGCCAGATCTCGGCCCAGACCTCGCTGGCCGGCCGGCCCAGCGCCCACGGATACTTGCGCCCCAACGTATCCCGCCGGTACGCGGCGTTACAGAAGAACGTCAGCTCCGGACCCCAGGCCATCCACATCGGGAACCGGGACGCCAGCTGGATGCTGACCGCCGTGCGCAGGCTCTGCGGCCACTCCGACGGCGGCCCGAGCGAGGTGGTGGACCAGTCGACGGCGGACAGGTCGCGGCCCACGTCGGCGTCGGCACCGACGAGCGCGGACACCGACACCGTCGGCGATTCCCGCTCTTCCGCAGCGCTCACCCGTCTCCCTCTCGCGCGACCTGCCGCCCTCGTGTGCAGTGCAGGCTGCCCAAACCCCCGTGTGGCGAAACCCCGCCCGCGCCTCAGCCGCCGCGGGCCACCGCGGCGGGGTCGACCCGGCGGCGGGCGTCGAGGATCAGCATGGCCACGTGCAACGAGGTCATCGACTCCGCATCGTCGAGGTCGACGTCGAGCAGCCGGCCGATCGTGGCGAGGCGTTTGTAGAGGGCGGGCCTGCTGATGTGCAGCCGCTGCGCCAGTGCCGCCTTGTTGCCGGCCACCTCGAGGTAGCGGCGCAGCACCTCGAGGTGGGACAGGCCGCCGCCGGTGTCGTCGACCAGCAACGCCCGCAGTTCGGTCTCGGCGAACTGCTGTACCCGCGGGTCGTCGCGCAGCAGCGCGATCAGGCCGCGCAACCGGACGTCGGAGGCGCGGTAGAACGGCTGGGCGGGGCCCTGCATCGCGATCGCCACCTCGCCGACGTGGGCGGCCTCCCCGATGCCCTGGATCGCCGCGACGATCCCGGCCGCCGGGTCGCCCACCGCACACACCGATCGGGCGTTGCCGTCGATGCGCCGCAGCGCGGCGGCGAGCCGCTCGCCGAGCACGGTCAGCGCCCGCTGCCCCGCACCGCGGGCCGGGTCGAGCGCGACCAGCGCACTGATCTCGCCGTCGCGGCGGACCGAGCACAGCGCGGTGTGCCCCGCGGCGTTGACCGTGTGCGCCACCGCATCCAGCAGGGCGACGTTGTGCTGCTGCGCGGCAACCGGATCCACGTCGGGGGTGACGCGTTCCACCCGCACCACCACCGGCCGGTAGGCCGGCGCCGCGCGCAGACCCAGCGCATGGGCGCGAGCGGCGGCCTCACGTTCGTCGGTGATCCGGCCGGCCAGCACATCGTCGATCAGCCCGCTCTGCGCCTGCTGGTGCAGTCCGCTGCGATTGCGTTCGATCATCCGGTGCAGCGCCAGCGCGGCGGCCGCCCGTTCGAGCACCATCGTGGCGCGGGCCCGGTCCGCGGGCCGGCGCGGGACGATCAGCCGTCCCCACTCCTCGCCGCGCGGACCGACCGAGGTGACCGCCCACCCTTCAGCGCCGCCGTCGGCGGACGTCATCCGGGAGCGGCGCTCCCAGTCGCGCAGCAGCGTCGCGGCGGTGGCGCCGCCGGTCGCCACGGCCAGCGCCTGGTGGGCGAGGTCCTCGAGCACGACGGGTTCGGTGAGGATCCGCGCCGCGGCGTCGACGATGCCGGCCGCCGACGCCCGTTTCATGCTGAGGTCGGTGAACTCACGGTGCACCCGCCGGTCGAACTCCACCTCGTCGTACTGGGCGGCGACGATGCGGCGGTGCACGGCCTCGGTGACGTCGACGAACTTGATCTGGCGGTGCAGCGCGACCAGCGCCAGATCGAGTCGCTCGGCGAGTGCGGCCACCGGCGCGGGCACCGCCGCGAGCGCCGTGCCGAGTTCCACCACCAGCGCGACCGCACCGGCGTCGGCGAGGCCGCGCAGGTAGCGGTCGGGGTCCTCCCGCAGGCCGGCGCCGGTCGTCAGCACCAGCTCCCCGCCGGTCAGCAGCGCCGACATGTCCGCGACGTCGCCGACGTGTACCCACCGGATCGGGTCCTGCCACCGCCGGGCGCTGAGCACCTCCGGTGCACCGCCCTGCACCACGGGCAGACCGATCACGTCGGCCACCGTAAGGACCATTGACACACTGTAAGACTTCGGCTTGATTGCGTGACACAGTGCAGCCGTCGAGGGGCTTGCGGATACGGCAGGATCGACAGCGTCCCGCCGTGTCAACGAGGTCCGGCGCAGCCGAGAACAAGCGGAAGAAGATCGATGGCAGACGTAGTACAGCACTGGAGTGGCGGCAGCCTCTTCGCAGGCACCTCGGGCGCCACCGCCGACGTCACCAACCCGGCGACCGGTCAGGTCAGCGCGCAGGTCGCGCTCGCCAGCGTCGAGGACGCCCGCACGGTGATCGACGCCGCCGCGGCGGCCTACCCGGCGTGGCGGGACACCTCGCTGGCCAAGCGCACGCAGATTCTGTTCAACTTCCGCGAACTGCTCAACGCCCGCAAGGGCGAACTGGCCGAGCTCATCACCGCCGAACACGGCAAGGTCCTCTCCGATGCGCTGGGTGAGGTCACCCGCGGCCAGGAGGTCGTGGAATTCGCCTGCGGTATCCCGCATCTGCTCAAGGGCGGCTTCACCGAGAACGCCTCGACCAACGTCGACGTCTACTCGATCCGCCAGCCGCTGGGCGTGGTCGGCATCATCTCGCCGTTCAACTTCCCCGCCATGGTGCCGATGTGGTTCTTCCCCATCGCGATCGCCACCGGCAACACCGTCGTGCTCAAGCCGTCGGAGAAGGATCCGTCCGCGTCGCTGTGGCTGGCCAACCTGTGGAAAGAGGCCGGCCTGCCCGACGGTGTGTTCAACGTGCTGCAGGGCGACAAGACCGCCGTCGACGAACTGCTCACCAACCCGGCCGTCAAGTCCGTCTCGTTCGTCGGCTCCACGCCGATCGCCCAGTACGTCTACGCGACCGCCACCTCCGCGGGCAAGCGGGTTCAGGCGCTCGGCGGCGCCAAGAACCACGCCGTGATCCTGCCCGACGCCGACCTCGACCTGGCGGCGGACGCGATGATCAACGCCGGCTTCGGCTCGGCCGGGGAACGCTGCATGGCGATCAGCGCATGCGTGGCCGTCGGCCCGATCGCCGACGACCTGGTCGCCAAGATCGCCGAGCGCGCCCAGGGCATCAAGACCGGTGACGGCACCGGCGACGCCGACATGGGTCCGCTGGTCACCAAGGCCCACCGTGACAAGGTGGCGTCCTACATCGATGCCGGCGAGAGCGACGGCGCCAAGATCGTGGTCGACGGCCGCAGTGTGCAAGCCGACGGCGGTCAGGACGGGTTCTGGCTCGGGCCGACGCTGATCGACCATGTGAAGCCCGAGATGAGCGTGTACACCGACGAGATCTTCGGTCCCGTGCTCTCGGTCGTGCGCGTGGAGACCTACGACGAGGCGCTGGAACTGATCAACGCCAACCCGTACGGCAACGGCACCGCGATCTTCACCAACGACGGCGGCGCCGCCCGGCGGTTCCAGAACGAGGTCGAGGTCGGCATGGTCGGCATCAACGTGCCGATCCCGGTGCCGATGGCCTACTACAGCTTCGGCGGGTGGAAGAACTCGCTGTTCGGCGACAGCCACGCGCACGGCACCGAAGGCGTCAACTTCTTCACGCGCGGCAAGGCCATCACCCAGCGCTGGTTGGACCCGTCCCACGGCGGCATCAACCTCGGCTTCCCGCAGAACAAGTAACCGGCCCGCGAGAGTACGGTTGTTGCACGTGAAACCCGAGAGGGTCCGTCAACAACCGTGCGCTCGGCGCTACCAGAAAGTCCACTCATGACTGTCACCAACGAGGCCGCCGTCCTGCCCAACGGCCTGTCCGTCGAGGACGCCCGCGCGCAGGCCGCCCGCGCCTACGAACTCGACCGGGCACACGTCTTCCACTCGTGGTCGGCGCAGGCCGAGATCACGCCGATGACCGTGACCGCCGCCCAGGGCAGCTACCTGTGGGACGGTGAGGGCCGGCGCCTGCTGGACTTCTCGTCCCAGCTGGTCAACACCAACATCGGCCATCAGCACCCGAAGGTGGTCGCGGCGATCCAGGCGCAGGCCGCCAAGCTGTGCACAGTCGCGCCCCAGCACGCCAACGACGCCCGCTCCGAGGCGGCCCGGCTGATCGCCGAGCGCACTCCGGGCGAGCTGAACCGGGTGTTCTTCACCAACGGCGGCGCCGACGCGATCGAGCACGCCGTGCGGATGGCGCGGTTGCACACCGGCCGCTACAAGGTGCTGTCGCGGTACCGCAGCTACCACGGCGGCACCGAGACCGCGATCAACCTGACCGGGGACCCGCGGCGCTGGCCCAACGACCACGGCAACGCCGGCGTTGTCCACTTCTTCGGGCCGTTCCTGTACCGCACGCAGTTCCACGCGACCACCGAGGCCGAGGAGTCGGCCCGGGCGCTGGCCCACCTCGAGGACGTCATCCGGCTCGAGGGGCCGACGACGATCGCCGCGATCGTGCTGGAGTCCATCCCCGGCACGGCGGGCATCATGGTGCCGCCCCCGGGCTACCTGGCCGGCGTCCGTCAGATCTGCGACCGCTACGGCATCGTGATGATCGCCGACGAGGTGATGGCCGGATTCGGCCGCAGCGGCAAGTGGTTCGCGATCGACCACTTCGACGTGGTGCCCGACCTGCTCACCTTCGCCAAGGGCGTCAACTCCGGTTACGTCCCGCTCGGCGGCGTGGCGATCAGCCCGGCGATCGACGAGACCTTCGCCCACCGGCCGTACCCCGGCGGCCTGACCTACTCGGGTCACCCGCTGGCCACGGCCGCGGCGGTGGCGACCATCACCGCGATGACCGAGGAGGACATCGTCGGCAATGCGGCACGGATCGGCGCCGAGGTGCTCGGCCCCGGCCTCGCCGACATCGCCGCCCGCCATCCCAGCGTGGGCGAGGTGCGCGGGACCGGTGTGTTCTGGGCGATCGAGCTGGTCGCCGACCGCCAGACCCGTGAACCGCTGGCGCCCTACGGCGCCAGCAGCGCCGCGCTGAACGCGGTTGTCGCGGCGTGCAAGAACAACGGTCTGCTGCCGTTCGCGAACTTCAACCGCATCCACGCCGTCCCGCCCTGCACGGTCTCGGCCGAGGAGGCCCGCGAGGGGCTGGCGATCCTGGACGCGGCACTGGACGTCGCGGACTCGCACCTGTAGCAAGCACACCGGCAGCGCCCCGTCCCCGTCCTGGTGGGCGGGGCGCTGTCGCTGTCCGTAGGGTTGGTGGTCGGCCCACCGGGGCGCGTGCGCGACGAGGCGCCTGTTTCGAGATCGCCATGGGGTGGAACAACTCGGTGAAGGTCGAGCACGGCGGAATCGGTTCGTGAAGGGGATGCATGTCTGAGGCGCCACAGTCGGACATTCGGGCAGGCGACGATCAGGTCGTGCCGGACACCGATGACCAGCCCACCGACACGAACGAGCCGAGCTTCGACGAATATCTGCATCCGGCGCGGCCCCGCTCGCTGCGGTTCCGGCCCCGGGTGAAGACACCGTTCACCCGCCGGTCGGTCGCGCAGGACGGCCCGGCGACCGGGGACAACCCGGCGTACGTGTCGTGGCTGTTGGCGCAGTCGATGCTGGCCGACGCCAACCAGATCAGCCAGCAGTTCTCCGGGCAGGGCTCGATGTGGCAGAACCCGTACGCCACCCCCAGCCCGCGCGGCGCCGTGGAGACCGCGTCAGTATGGTTCACCGCCTATCCGCTGTCGCTGATCACCCGGCCCAACGAGTCGTTCCTCAAGGCGCTCGCCGACGATGACATGTGGAAGGCGTTCGCCGACATCGGCATCGAGGCCATCCACACCGGCCCGGTGAAGCGGGCCGGTGGGATCTCCGGCTGGCAGACCACGCCCAGCGTGGACGGCCACTTCGATCGCATCAGCACCGAGATCGATCCGGCGTTCGGCACCGAGGACGAGTTCCGCAAGATGTGCGGAACGGCCAACTGGTACGGCGGCACCGTGATCGACGACATCGTGCCCGGGCACACCGGCAAGGGCGCCGATTTCCGCCTGGCCGAGATGAAGTATGCCGACTACCCCGGCATTTACCACATGGTCGAGATCGATCCGCGCGACTGGGCGCACCTGCCCGACGTGCCCGCCGGCGCGGATTCGGTGAACATCGACACCGTCACCGAGGAGTGGCTGGACAAGGCCGGCTACATCATCGGCCGCCTGCAGCGGGTGATCTTCTACGCCGAGGGCATCAAGGAGACGAACTGGAGCGTCACCCGCCCGGTGGTCGGCATCGACGGTGTCGAGCGCCGCTGGGTGTACCTGCACTACTTCAAGGACGGTCAGCCGTCGATCAACTGGCTCGACCCGTCGTTCGCCGGGATGCGGCTGGTGATCGGCGACGCGCTGCACTCGCTGGCCGACCTGGGCACCGGCGGTCTGCGGCTGGACGCCAACGGTTTCCTGGGCGCGGAGAAGACCGCGGCCGAGGACGCGGTGGGCTGGTCGGAGGGTCATCCGCTGTCGGAGGCGGCCAACCACCTGATCGCGAGCATGGTGCGCAAGGTCGGCGGGTTCACGTTCCAGGAACTGAACCTGACCATCGACGACATCCGTCAGATCGGTGAGGCGGGCGCGGACCTGTCCTACGACTTCATCACCCGGCCCGCCTACCAGCACGCGCTGGCCACCGCGGACACCGAGTTCCTGCGGCTGTGCCTGCGCACCACGCTGGAACTCGGCGTCGATCCGGTCTCACTGGTGCACGCGCTGCAGAACCACGACGAACTGACCTACGAACTGGTGCACTGGTCACACGGTCACCGCGAGGACGTCTTCACCTACAAGGGTGAGGAGATCACCGGCGAGGCGCTCGGCGACCGGATCCGCGGTGACCTCAGCGATCGGCTGACCGGTGAAAAAGCCCCGTATAACCTGGTTTTCACCACCAACGGCATCGCGTGTACGACGGCCACCGTGATCGCGGCGACGCTGGGCATCAGCGATCTGGATGACATCACCGATCCGGCCGACCTGGACCGCATCCGCCGGGCACACCTGCTGCTGGCGATGTTCAACGCACTGCAACCGGGCGTCTTCGCGCTGTCGGGCTGGGATCTGTGCGGCATGCTGACGTTGCCGCCGTCGCAGATCGGTGAGCTGTTGCGCGGCGGCGACACCCGGTGGATCCACCGCGCCGCACACGATCTGATGGGCGTCAACCCCGGGGCGACGAAGTCGCTGGCGGGGATGCCGCGCGGCCGCAGCCTCTACGGGTCGCTCCCCGAGCAACTCGCCGACGAGACCAGCTTCGTGCGTCAACTGCAGGCCATCCTGCGGGTGCGCGCGCACTACGGCATCGCGACCAGCAGGCAGATCGACATCCCGGAGGTGTCACACCGCGGGATGCTGGTGCTGGTACACCAATTGGCCGAGGAGGGCCGCTACCAGCTGACCGTGCTGAACTTCGCCAACGAGGAGGTCGCAGGCACCGTCCGGTCCGAGGCGCTGCCGCCGGGGGCCACCGTGTCGGACATGTTCACCGGCCATACCTTGGCGACGGTGGATGATCTGCACAGTTTCGCGGTGGAAATGCCTGCGCATCACGGGATGTCGCTGCTGGTGGAGCTGCCGCCGGACGCCGGCGATCCACCAGCCGAGGCCTGAGGAAGACCTCGGCGGTCGACAGTTCGTCGCCGAGCCCGGCCGCGGCCAGCGCGTGTCGTTTGAACGCCGCGGCCGTGGCGCTCGTCGACGGCTGCACCTGATCGCCCTCGCCGTGCCGCGCCGGCGCGCCTTCGCGCTCCCAGAGCAGCAGGTCGACCCGGTGGTCGGCCATGCCGGCGGTGACCCAGCCGCGCACGGCCGGATCGCCGCGCAACACCTCGGCGGCCACCACCAGCGACCGCCCGAGCGCCGGTTCGCCGAGCCGGGTGGCGCCCGGCGCCCACGCCAGTTGATCGGCCCCGAGGATCTGCGCCGGCCTACCGGCCTCCGCATCGGAAGCGGCCGCCTCATCCGAAATGAGCAGCGCCACATCCCATCCCGCCATCGCGTGGTCGCACATCAGGGCGCCGGCCCGCCTGACCGCGTCCACGGGATCGGCCGCGACGACCACCAGTTGGTACCGGCCGACGTCCGCGGCCGGGGGCGACGGCGCCTGCGAGGATGGCGACCGGATCTCGGAGAGTGCGACCATGGAGCGTCCTTCCGCTACGGCGAGGAGAGACCTGAGGCACTACGAATATAGAGAGACGACCGGCATGATCGGGGCGGTTTTGACGAGTCCGGTCGACCGGCCGCGCCGCCCGGGTACGGCCACTACACTGCTCGGACCGCGATGAGACGAAAACCGGATCCCGAGCAGCGCCGCCGCACGATCTGCGACGCGGCGATCCGGCTGCTGGCCGGATCCGGCAGCAAGGGGTTGAGTCACCTCAAGGTCGACCGCGAGGCGGGTTTCCCCGACGGCACCACCTCGTTCTACTTCCGCACCCGGTCCGCGCTGCTGCGCGCCGTCGCCGAGCGGGTGGCCGAACTCGACCTGGCCGACATGCGCAGCGCGATGGACGATCCGGCGCCCGACGGCGCCGCCTCCCGGTTGGCGCGGCTGGTCGTGCAGGCCGGCCGGGAACCGCAGCTCACCCGCACGAAGGCCCGCTACGAGCTGACCATGGCCGCGTCCCGCGACCCGGAGATGGCCGAGGTGATGCGCCACCAGACCGAGGCGTTCAACCGGTTGCACCACGACATCCTGGGCACCTTCATGCCCCCCGATGCCGACCCCGCGGTGATCGGCGAGGTGACCGACGTGACGCTCACCTTCATCAACGGTCTGCTGCTGCGCTTCGCCCATGGCGACCGGGTCGTGGATTCCGCCGAGCGGCTCGACGAGATGATGTCGGCGATCATCACCGGCATCCTGCTGGCCCGGACGCCGACCGGCACGGCATCGCTGCCGTGCGGCTCACGAGAATGACATTCTTTTAAGCGAAGAGTGTAAATCGCCCGAAATCGTCAACGCGCTGACACACTGGCACGGGTTGCCCTGCGGCACAAACATGTCCGGCTGCGCAGCGAAAGGCGGAAGTTCGTGGCACTCAGCACCGACAGCAGCACCGTGCAGGACCTCAACTACGACCCCTACGACGTCGCGCTCAACACCGACCCGTATCCGATGCTCGGCCGGATCCGGGAGGAGGCGCCGCTGTACTACAACCCGACCCACGACTTCTACGCGCTGAGCCGCTACGACGATGTCGACGCCGCACTCGTCGACCACGACACCTACAGCTCGGCCCGCGGCGCGGTCCTCGAGATCATCAAGTCCGGAATGGAGATCCCGCCCGGCACGCTGATCTTCGAGGATCCCCCGATCCACAACATCCACCGCAAGCTGCTCTCCCGCATCTTCACCCCGCGCAAGGTCCTGGCGCTCGAACCCAAGATCCGCGAGTTCACCGCCCGCTGTCTGGACCCGCTGATCGGCAGCGGCCGGTTCGACTTCGTCACCGACCTCGGCGCCCAGATGCCGATGCGGGTGATCGGCATGCTGCTCGGCATCCCCGAGGCCGACCAGCAGCACGTGGTCGACCACGGTGACTCGACGCTGCGCACCGAACACGGCGGCAAGATGACCGACAACCCCGACGGCGCGATCGCCACCGGCGAGGTGTTCGCCGAGTACATCGACTGGCGCGCCGAACACCCCTCGGACGATCTGATGACCGAGCTGCTGAACGCCGAGTTCGCCGACGAGACCGGGGCCCGGCGCCGGCTCGGCCGCGACGAGTTGCTGCTGTACCTGCAGGTGATCGCCACCGCGGGCAGTGAGACCACCACCCGGCTGATCGGCTGGGCCGGCAAGGTGCTGGCCGAACACCCCGACCAGCGGCGCGAACTCGTGGGCAACCGGACCCTGCTGCCTGCCACCGTCGAAGAACTGCTGCGGTTCGAGCCGCCCGCGCTGCACGCCTGCCGCTATGTCACCCGCGACGTCGAGCACTACGGGCAAACCGTGCCCGCCGGTAGCGCGATGATGCTGTTCCTGGCCGCCGGCAACCGGGATCCACGCCGCTTCGGCCCCACCAGCGATTCGTTCGACATCCACCGTGAACCCCGCCAGCACCTGTCGTTCGGCGTCGGCACCCACTTCTGCCTCGGCAACGCGCTGGCGCGGCTGGAGGGCCGGATCGCGCTGGACGAGATCCTGGACCGCTTCCCCGAGTGGGAGGTGGACCTGAGCACCGCCGAGCTCAGCCCGACCTCCACGGTGCGCGGCTGGGAGTCGATGCCCGCCGTCGTGCCCTGAGCCGGACCCGAAACCGCGTGTCCAACCCCGGAAGGAAGTGGAGTCGTCCCATGCCCGAATTCGACTACGTCGAGATGAAGAAGGAAGCGGAGCAGTACATCCGCTTCGAGAAAGACCGCAAGAACCGCATCGCCACCATCACCTTCGACCGGCCGGACGCGCAGAACTCCGCCACGCTGGGCATGCGGCAGCTCTACGCCGACATCATCCACAAGTGCAACGTCGACGACGACGTCAAGGTCGTCGTGATCCGCGGGGAGGGTGAGGATTTCGGCAGCGGCGGTGACCTGCCCGAGCAGCGGGGCATGATCGAGAACCCGGGGATGCCGCTGCACCACGAACTCGCCATCAACGACGACGACGTCAAATACCCCGAGGGCGGCTCCTACCGCTACCTGTCCACCGTCACCGACTTCTACGCCAAGGCGCCCGCGGGCAACCGGCCGCTGCAGGAGCTGCGCAAGGTCAGCATCATCGAGGCCAAGGGCTACTGCTACGGCTGGCACTTCTACCAGGCCGGCGACGCCGACCTGGTGGTGTCGTCCGACGACGCGCTGTTCGGTCATCCGGCGTTCCGTTACGTCGGCTGGGGCCCGCGGCTGTGGTGGTGGGCCGAGACCATGGGTCTGCGCAAGTTCTCCGAGATGCTGTTCACCGGGCGGCCGTTCAGCGCCAAGGAGATGTACGACTGCGGATTCGTCAACAGCGTGGTGCCGCGGGACCAGCTCGAGGACGAGACCATGAAGTACGCGATGGCGTGCTCGAAGTCGCGTCCCACCGACACCGTCGCCGTGCAGAAGACGTTCCTGGAGATCTACAAACAGCACAAGGGCGAGTACCTGGGCAGCCTGCTCACCGGCATGGTCGAGGGCATGCTGCCGATGATCACCAACGACCGCGAGAACGAGGTGGACCTGACGGGCGGCACGTTCGAGAAGGGGCTCAACAACGTCGTCAAGGACAACGACATGAATTTCCCGCCGGAGTGGCGCCTGAGCCGCGGCGGCCGCGCCAAGCCCTGACCGGTCATGTCGGCACTGACCGGGATCCGGGTCGTCGAGCTCGCGGAGTCGGTGGCCGGCGAGTACTGCGGAAAGCTCCTGGCCGACTTCGGAGCCGAGGTCGTCAAGGTCGAAGCGCCCGGACGGGGTAGCCCCACCCGGGCGCTGCGGCCCCGCGTCGGCGACACCGGCGCCGTGTTCGGCTACCTGAACACGAACAAACGGTCCGTCGCACTCGACCGGTCCGACACCGCCGCGCTGCACGCGCTGCTCGCGACGGCCGACGCGGTGATCGACGACCACGACCCGCAGTGGGCGGCCGAGGTATGGCGCGAGCACCCCGACGCGGTGGTCTGCTCGATCACCCCCTACGGCGCAGGCGCACCCGCCAACCGGCAGAACGCATACAGCCTCAACGTCTTCCACAGCAGCGGCTGGGGTTTCCACACCCCCAGCCACGCCGACCCGGCCCGGCCGCCACTGAAGGGCCCGGGCCGGTTCCTTGCCGACTACGAGGCCGGACTCGACGCCGCACTCTGCGTCGCCGCCTGCCTGTACGCTCAAGGACGCAGCGGCGCAGGGCAATTCGTGGACATCTCGCAGCA
Source organism: Mycobacterium sp. PS03-16 (assembly GCF_004570325.1). GTDB lineage: Bacteria > Actinomycetota > Actinomycetes > Mycobacteriales > Mycobacteriaceae > Mycobacterium. Next base: position 51,036 of record NZ_SPQO01000031.1, read on the forward strand.
GGCCGTCCTCGTGTCGCGCGCGGACTGCATCCTCGGCCGCTTCGTCACCGGTGAGGTGGACCCGCAGAACACCCGCGACGACTTCGACCAGCAGGGGCCGGCGTCGTTCTTCGCCTGCGCCGACGGGTTCGTCTACCTGTACCTGACCAGCCGCGCGCACTGGGCGGCCGTCAAGGAGCTGATGGGCCGGCCCGAGTGGCTCGACGACTTCGCCGACGACTGGCTGGAGTTCTCGGTGACCCGCGAGAAGGTGGCGGCCTTCCACCGCGGTTTCGCCGACTGGATCCGCGAGCAGAGCCGGGAGGAGGCCGCCGAACGTGCTCAACGCGCGGGCGTTCCGCTGGTGCCGGTCAACGACGCCGCGGACCTGCGGCGCTCACCGCAGTACCACCACCGCCGCTACTTCGCGACCGTCGCCGATCCGGCGGCCGGCGATGTGCGGTACCCGACGGTGCCGTACCGGCTCAGCGCGTCGCCCGCGAGCCTGCGGTCCCCCGCCCCCGCGCTGGGCGCCGACACCGCCGACGTCCTCTCCACACCACGCGACCGGCGCACCGGGGCCGGCCAGCCGGCGGGCGGCGGACGCGGCGGCCCGCTGGCCGGGGTGCGCGTCGTCGAACTCACCAAGGTGTGGGCGGGCCCGTACGCGGGCAAGCTCCTGGCCTTCCTGGGCGCCGAGGTGATCAAGGTCGAGTGCCGCGCCCGCCCGGAGGAGATGCGCGCCTACGGCGGCACCGACATCGACCACGCACCGTACTTCCTGAGCATCAACCCCGAGATACTCAGTGTCGACCTGGATATCAAGACACCCGAGGGCATGTCGGCGCTGCGGGACCTGATCGCCCACAGCGACGTGGTGATCAACAACCTGCGGCCGGGCGCGATGGAACGCCAGGGCCTGGGCTACGACGCGCTGCGCGCGATCCGTCGGGACATCGTGTCCGTCTCGATCAAGATGTGGGGTAACGACGGACCGCTCGCCCATCAGACCGGGTACGCCCCGTGTTTCGCCGCGCTGGCCGGCGCCGCCGCGCTGGTCGGCTACGAGGGCGGGCCGCCGCTGGGCCCGAGCATGCGGTACGGCGACTCCACGGTCGGCGCGGCGGCCGCCTACGCGACGGTGGCGGCGCTGCTGCACCGGCAGCGCACCGGCGACGGTCAGTTCGTCGACGTGTCCGCGGTCGAGGTGCTGTCGTCGATGATCGGCGACACGCTGTTCGCCCATGAGCTGACCGGCCGGCCGCCGGTCCCCGACGGCAACCGGCATGCGGACATGTCGCCGCACGGCTGCTACCCGTGCGCGGGCGGCGACTGGGTGAGCATCGCGGTCCCCGGCGACACGACGTGGCAGGCTCTCTGCGCGGCGCTCGACGCACCCGCCCTGGCCGCCGACCTCCGGTTCCGCACCGCTGCGGCGCGGCAACGGGCGGCGGATGCGGTGGACGCCGAAATGAGCTCCCGCACCGCCACATTCGAGGTATCTGACCTGGTGCGACGCCTGCAGGCGGCGGGGGTGCCCGCCGCGAAGAGTGCGACGGCGGTGGACGTGCTCGGTGACGCCCTGCTGTGGGAGCGCGGCACGTTCTGCTTCGTCTCCGACCACCGCGAAGGTCAGCGCCCCGTGCTCGGGCCGTCGTGGCGGCTCTCGCGCGATCCGGCGCGCATCGAGCACGGCGCACCGAATCTCGGCGAGCACAACGATTACGTGTTCGAGGGAATCCTCGGCGGACGACGGATGGCGGCGACATGACCGAGCTGACCGGCACGGTGGCCCTGGTGACCGGCGCGAGCAGCGGCATCGGCGCCGCCACCGCGCGGGACCTCGCCGCCCGGGGCGCCGCGGTGGCGCTGCTAGATCGGAAGAGCGGCGTG
>NZ_SPQO01000069.1 GCF_004570325.1 Mycobacterium sp. PS03-16
GGCCGCGGCACCGGGCGCGCGACCGGGGGTACGGGTGGCTGCGGAGTGCGCCGCGGGGTTGGGGGGTTGGGCGGCCACGCCGGCGGCGGCCGGTGGGCGGGATCGCGGCGGATCACCTGCGAGGGTTCCCGCGGCGGGGTCGGCCGACGGGGCCCGGGCCAGGGGCCCGGCGGCCGATTCTGGTTCACATCGAGAAATGTACGTCCCGACCGGGCATGGTCACCGCAGCCAGCCCAGATGTCCGGCCAGCAGCGCGTAGCCGACGAAGGCGACGGCGTCGATCAGCCCGTGCGCGATGATCAGCGGCCACAGCCGGCCGGTGCGGTGCCACACGTAGCCGAACACCAGACCCATCGCGATGTTCCCGAGCCCGGCGCCGAAGCCCTGGTACAGGTGGTAGGCGCCGCGTAACAGGCTCGACGCCACGATCGCGACGACCGGGCTGACGCGCAGCTGCCGCAGCCGGGTGAGCAGGAATCCCACCACGATGATCTCCTCGGCCCAGCCGTTGGCGAACGACACCGCCAGCAGTACCGGGATGCGCCACCAGGTGTCGTAGAGCTCGGCCGGTTCGACCGAGGCGTTGATCCCGAGCAGCCGGGCCACCTGGTAGAACGCCAGGCCGGGGATGCCGATGAGCGCGGCCAGGCCCAGCCCGCCCCACAGGTCGGGGCGCACGCGGGGCCGTCCGAGCCCGATATCGCGCAGCCGCTGGCCGCCGCGCCAGAGCAGGTAGAGGCCGAGCGCACCCCAGGCCAGCAGCTGGAACACACCGGCGAGGTTGAGCCCGAGGTCGATCAGGTCGTAGACCGACCGGCGCGGATTGAGCGCCACCACCTGGCCGGACAGGCCGAGCAGCACCGACTCCAGCAGGCGCAGCAGTGCGGTGTACGCGCTCAGGCCGAAGGTGACGGCCAGCACGACCGCGATCTCGAGGCGCAGCGCGCGCCGCTGGTCGCGGGTCAGTTCGTCCGGCTGCTTGTCGGGGGCCTGCGTCACCGCAAACAGGGTAGTGGCGGGAGCGGGTCAGCCGCCCGGGCGTTCGGCCCCCCGGGCCCGCAGCCCGTTGAGGAACGGGCAGCCCATCAGCACACGGATCGCCTGGCTCAGGCCGGTCACGTCGTCGACCGGCCGGGCGAACGGCAGCCGCACGTCGTGGTCACCGTTGTCGTCCTCGACGCGCAGCTGCACGCCGTAGCGGTCCAGGCCCAGCGGCCGCACCCGGCCGCGCCGCATCGTCTGCGGCAGGCGCGCGGCCAGCCGCTCGACGACGTCCTGGTGTGCGGACTCCATGTGCTGCAGCCAGCAGGACTCCATGGCGCAGAACGGATCCGGCCGGGCGGCCAGCAGTGCGCCCAGGCTCACCGACTCCGCACCGGTCGCGTCTGCCACCACGATGGACTCGATCTCCAGGCGCAGCAACGCATATCGGGATTCGTCGCCGGAGTTGACCTGCAGGAGGGCGGGATTTGGTTCCGCGGAGGCGATCAGATCGAGGAGGCCGGGGATGTCGGCGGTCGGCACGGTGTGCACGCGGCCACGGATCCACACCAGCGACCGCACCGGTTCGCGCAGCGGCAGCGGCGCGTAGTCGGTCATCTCGAGCACCGCCTGCACGCCCGCGGTGCCCGACGACGCCACCGTCGCGGCGAGCAGGCCATCCATCGGGACGGTCACCGCGAACGATCCGTCGCCGAGCAGATGATGCACGGGGGTGGCGACGGGGTCGAGCCCTTCGAGCGCAAGCATCGCGCCGCCGCCCCTGGCGCACGCGCTGCGAATCCGCTCGGCCGTCGTCGGCGTCGTCGGGGTGGTCCCTGCCATCGCACCGCCTTCCGTTAGGTGAGGTAACCCTTACCTAACTACGGAGCGTCGGTCCGCGCAAGGCTTCCCCGGCGCGGCGAGCCGATAGTGTTGTGAGGTGCCGCGCATCGCCTACCTCGGCCCGGAGGGGACCTTCACCGAGTCGGCCCTGCTGCAGATGTCCGCGCGCGGCATGGTGCCCGGCAGCGGTGAAGTGGCGCCGCTGCCGACCGACAGCACGCCCGCGGCGCTCGCGGCGGTGCGGGACCGCGCCGCCGACTACGCCTGCGTGCCGATCGAGAACTCGATCGACGGTTCGGTGATGGCCACCATGGACAGTTTGGCCGCGGGCCCGCCGCTGCAGATCTTCGCCGAACACACGCTCGACGTGTCGTTCAGCATCGTCGTCCGTCCCGGACACGAGGGCGACGTCGCGACCGTGGCCGCGTTCCCGGTCGCGGCCGCCCAGGTTCACCGGTGGCTCGACGCGCACCTCCCGCACGCCCAGATCGTGCCCGCCCACAGCAACGCCGCTGCGGCCGCGGACGTGGCCGCCGGCCGCGCCGACGCCGGGGTGAGCACCGCGCTGGCCGCGCAGCGGTTCGGGCTGCCCACGCTGGCCGACGGCGTCGTCGACGAGGCCAACGCCCGCACCCGCTTCGTCCTCGCCGGCCGGCCCGCCCCGCCGCCGGCCCGCACCGGCGCCGACCGCACCTCGGTGGTGCTGCGGTTGGACAACGTGCCCGGCTCGCTGGTCGCGGCGATGACCGAGCTGTCGATCCGCGACATCGACCTCACCCGGATCGAATCCCGGCCCACTCGCACGGAACTGGGCACCTACCTGCACTTCCTCGATTTCATCGGGCATCTCGACGACGAACCCGTCGCCGAGGCACTCAAAGCGCTCCACCGTCGTTGTCCAGATGTGCGATATCTGGGTTCCTGGCCGACCGGGTCGGCCGCCGGTGCGGTGCCACCGCGAAGCGACGAGGCGTCCCGCTGGCTGACATGTCTGCGCGAGGGCGCACCGACCGAACCGGAGGGGCAGCGATGAGCGGGCGGCTGGTGCTGGTGCGCCACGGCCAGACGCATTCCAACGTCGAGCGCAGGCTCGACACCCGCCCGCCCGGCGCGGACCTCACCGACCTCGGCCGCGACCAGGCCCGCGCATTCGCCCGCGGGCTGGCCCATCCGCCGGCGATGCTCGCGCACTCGGTGGCGCGGCGCGCGGCGCAGACCGCCGCCGAGGTCGCCGCGCACACCGGCCTGCAACCGCAGGAGTTCGACGGGCTGCACGAGGTGCAGGTCGGCGACCTCGAGCTGCGCAGCGACGACGAGGCGATCACCCAGTTCGAATCGATCTACCAGCGCTGGCACGAAGGCGATCTCGACGCGCCGATGCCCGGCGGGGAGAGCGGCAACGAGGTGCTGGACCGGTACGTGCCGGTGCTCACCCAGCTGCGGATGCGCTATCTCGACGACGCCGCGTGGCACAGCGACATCGTGGTGGTCAGCCACGGCGCGGCGATCCGGTTGGTGGCCGCCGTGCTGGCCGGGGTCGACGGCAGCTTCGCGCTCGACCACCACCTGGCCAACACCGAGTCGGTGGTGCTCGCGCCGATCACCGACGGCCGGTGGAGCTGCGTGCAGTGGGGCACACTCACGCCGCCGTTCTATCCGGAGCCGGGCGTCGACCCGGTGCAGGAGGCGCTGGAGTCCGCGGACCCGATGGGCTGACCGGCCACATTGTGGTGGACCTCAGCCGGTCACCGCGACGACGATCGTCTGGCCGCAGGCGCAGCCCACGGCCTCGCAGTCGATGCTGAACGTGTGCACCACCTCGGGGGTGGTGCAGCCGTCCTCGGTGCATTCGGAGCGCAGGCGGGCGTGGTGGATGACAGTGCCGTGGCAATGCTCCAGACCGGCCCGACACTCCCGGCACTGGATGCTCATGGGCCGTTCATAGCACTGCGGGCCGACAATCCGTGGTTGCCGCGCTCACGCCCAGCCGAGTTCGTGCAGCCGGGCGTCGTCGATGCCGAAGTGGTGGGCGATCTCGTGGATCACGGTGATCGCCACCTCCTGCACCACGTCGTCCTCGCTGTCGCAGATCTCGAGCAGCGCGTGGCGGTAGATGAAGATCGCGTCCGGCAGCGAGCCGGCGTAGGTGTGGTCGCGTTCGGTGAGCGCGATGCCCTCGTAGAGGCCGAGCAGGTCCGGCTCTTCGGGGTGCCGGTCCTCGACCAGCACCACCACGTTGTCGAGCGCGGCGGTCAGTTCGGCCGGGATGAGATCGAGCGCATCGGACACCAACTCGTCGAACCGCTCCGCGCTCATCCGCACGGCCACGCGGTTACGGCCCGGGGGGCGGTGGCGGAACCGGCTCACCCGGCGGCGGACCCGGAGGCGGGGCCGGTGCGGCCGGTGGTGGCGGCGGCGGTGCGG
>NZ_SPQO01000085.1 GCF_004570325.1 Mycobacterium sp. PS03-16
CCTGCCTGAGCCTCGCCGACCGCCGCACCCTGGACGCCGAACTGTGCGCCGACCCGGCCGGGCTGGAGGGAAAGGGCGACAAGCGGATCACCGCCGCGGCCAAAGCCATCGCCTACCGCCTCGACCCCCAGGCCGTCATCGACCGCGCCGCCCGCGCCCCGGCCGACCGCACGGTCAGCATCCGCCCCGCCCCCGACACCATGACCTGGGTGAGCGCGCTGCTGCCGGTCGCCCAGGGCGTCGCGGTCTACGCCGCCCTCAAACGAGCGGCTGACACCACCGTCGACGGCCGCTCGCGCGGCCAGGTCATGGCCGACACGCTCGTCGAACGCCTCACCGGCCGGCCCGCCGAGGTCACGGTGCCGGTCGCGGTCAACCTCGTCCTCACCGACGACGCCCTGCTCGGCGGGACCACCACCCCCGCGACCATCAGCGGATACGGCCCCATCCCCGCGGTCATCGCCCGCCGCATGGTCGACGCCGCGCTCGGGGATGCGCGGTCGAAGGCGACGCTGCGCCGCGTCTACCGCCATCCGGCTTCGGGGGCGCTGCTAGCGATGGAATCCCGGGCCCGGCGCTTCCCCACCGGCTTGGCGGCGTTCCTCGATCTACGCGACCAGACCTGCCGCACCCCCTACTGCGACGCCCCGATCCGCCACCACGATCACGCCGACCCGCATCA
>NZ_SPQO01000032.1 GCF_004570325.1 Mycobacterium sp. PS03-16
GCACCGCCGGTTCGGCCGGTGCGGCGACCGGCGGCGGCGCGGCCTGTTCGGCCAGCGCCGCCGCGGCGTGGTGCAGCGACTCCCCCAGATCCGGTGGCGACGCCGCCAGGTCCTGCATCAGCGACAGACACGGCACCCCCGGGCTCGGCTCGGCCTGCACCGGTGCGGCAACAACCGGTGTGGCCGACACCAATCCGGTGGCCGCGGCCACCGCCGCGACCAACGGCCTGGCAAAGCGATACACGTTCCGCGACAAAGCTTCCCCGACTTCTGATCTTGATGACTGAGAATGAACCTAGTCTGCGGGGACGCTGGTTCCGGTGCCGTTACCCAACCGATGCGAACGAGTGCCACCGCGGTGACCGGCATCGGGGACCGTGCGCATCCCGCACCTGCCCCGCAGCCAACTGGGAGCGCGCTACCATTTCCACCGGCGATCACCGCGACGGGGCCGACACCCGCCGCACGCGTGGCGAAAGGAGGGTCGGTGGAGACTCCGCGCAACCGGCGGTCGGACGCCTTCGCCAACGTCTCACGCATCGTCGCCGCCGCCCGTGAGGTGTTCGCCCGCGACGGCGACAACGCCACCCTCAGCCAGGTGGCCGCCGCCGCAGGCGTGGCCAACGCGACGCTGTACCGCCATTTCCCGAACCGGCGGGCACTGGCCGCCGCCGTGTACGAGGACATCGTGGTCAACGAGATCAAACCGGCGATCGTCGCGCTCGGCAAGGACGCGCCGCGAGCGGCGTTCATCGACGCCCTGGCCCACCTCGAGGACGCGATGTTCAAGCAGCGGCCGCTGCTGACGTCGATCGGCGACCTCGCGGAGCTGACCAACCAGCTGATCACCCGCGACCGCGAGCAGTTCCACGACATGATCATGCAGGCCCAGGCCACCGGCGACCTGCGCCCCGACCTGACGCCCGAGGACGTCGCCACGTTCGTGTCGATGGTCACCACGGCATCGGTGGCGATGAACCAGCCGCGGCCGCTGCGCCGGCGCTACCTGAGCCTGATGTTCGACGCGCTCAGCCCGGCCGACGCCGAGCCGTTACCGCCGGTCAGCACCCGTGCGGCCCGGCGCCGGGAGCAGAAACCCGTCAGCTGAGGGCACTATGGGTGGGTGACCACCACCGTCAGGCGCCGCGGACTCAACGGCGCGATCACCCGGTTCTGGAGTTTCGCCGCCCCCGCCTATGACACCGCGGTCCTGCAGCGCTGGGTGTACCGCCCCGCTCAGGACGAGGTGCTCGCCGCGCTGCGCCGTCACGGCGCCCGCCGGATCGCCGACATCGGCTGCGGCACCGGCATTCTGGCCACGCGGGTCCAGCGCGAACTGTCTCCGGCCGAGGTGTACGGCGTCGACATGTCCGAGGGCATGCTGGCCCAGGCCCAGCAGCGCGAGCCCGCGGTGTGGTGGATGCACGGCCCGGCCGAGCAGTTGCCGTTCCCCGACGCGGCACTCGACGCGGTGGTGACCACCTCGGCTTTCCACTTCTTCGACCAACCGGCCGCGCTGCGCGAGTTCCGCCGCGTGCTCGCCCCGGGCGGCCTGGTCGCGGTAGCCACCATCGCGCCGGCCCATCCAGCGGCACTGGACCGGCTCACCGCCGGCCTGGCCAACCCGGCGCACAACCCCTCCGCGCGGGAGATGCGCGCACTGTTCACCGACGCGGGTTTCTCGGTCGAGGACCAACACCCCGTGGCGCGGCCGCGGTGGACGCGGTTCGTCAGTGACCTGGTCACTGTCGGGGTTCGGGACTGAATCAGCCCGCGAACCGGTCGCGCAGACGGCGCAGCGTCTCCTCGATCCCGGTGGCGTTGCGCGCGGCGAATCCGGTGCGCCGGTAGTACCCGACGGCGTCCTTGAGCGGTCCGGTGTCGCGGTAGTCAAACGTCTCGGTGACCCGGGTCCGATTCGGGGAGACCTCCTCGAATTCCCAGCGCCAGTGGTGGCCGAACGGGTGGCGCCATTCGACGAGGCGGTCGGGCCGCAGGGCGGTCACCGTGCTGGTGGTCCGGTAAGGCACCCCGTACATCCGCATCTTCGTCGAGAATCGCGCCCCGGCAACGAGTTCGTTGGGGGCGTCGATGTTGGCGCCGACGGTGCCCGACCCGTCGAACTCGTGGTGGCGGCGTGGGTCGGCGACCAGCGCGAAGACCTCACCGACCGGGGCGTCGACCTCGACCGCCCGGCTCACCTGCCCCGGACCGTTGTCGACCACCGACACCGTCATGACACCGCCTTCTCGTTGACCAGCTCGACACTGCGGTCCCACAGCCGTCCGGCGAGCGCGGCGTTGTCGGCCAGCTTGTGCACCTTGGCCACCTTGTGTTTGTGGTAGTACTCACCGGACTGCCAGTCCACACCCGGCTGGGATGACGCCAGCCACACCAGTTCGTCGGATCCCTGTTCGGTGCCGATCAGGAACACGTGCCGCAGCGGCGTGCGGTACAGCGCCCCGAAGAGCGGATTGTTCACCTCGGCGCTGAAATTCGACGCCACCGGGCCAGGGTGGAACGCCGCGGTCGAGATGCCCGCATCGTGGTAGCGGCGGTGGAGCTCCCTGGTGAACAGCACGTTGGCCAGCTTCGACGTGCCGTAGGCCAGCGAACCGTGTTGACGCTGAACGGCATCGAGGTCGTCGAAATCCGGACGCGACATCCGGTGCGCCATGCTCGAGGTGTTGAGCACCGAGCCCCTGCACTCGATGAGCCGGTCGAGCAGCAGCGTGGTCAGCAGCATTGGCGCCAGATGGTTGACCTGGAAGGTCTTCTCGAACCCGTCGACGGTGGTCTCCCGGGTGTTCATCATCCCCCCGGCGTTGTTGGCCAGGACGTCGATGCGCGGACAGGCCTCCAGCAGCCGCGCGGCCAGCTCACGTACCTGCGCCAGATCCGCGAAGTCCGCGACGTAGGAGTCCACGCCGAGCTCGTCGGCGACGGCGGTGGTCTTACCCGGCGACCGGCCGACCACCACCACGTTCTCCCCGCTGCGGTGCAACCGCCTGGCCGCCGCGGCGCCCACGCCGTCGCTGGCCCCGGTGATGACGATCGTTCTCCCGGCCACAGCCCGCCCCTCTCGTCTCTGCCACGAGCGTAAGGGCCCGACCGATATCCGCCAGACCCACCGCCGTCGGCGTTACGGTCGTGACCGACTCCCCGAAATGACGCGGCGAAAGGACGATATGGCCGACAAGCGGATCCTGTGTTTCGGAGACTCGTTGACGTGGGGGTGGATTCCCGTCGAGGAGGGGGTGCCGACCCAGCGTTACGCACCCGACGTCCGCTGGACCGGTGTGCTCGCCGCCGAACTCGGGCCCGGGCACACCGTGATCGAGGAAGGCCTCAGCGCGCGCACCACGACGGCCGACGATCCCACCGATCCGCGGCTGAACGGGTCGGCCTACCTTCCGGCGTGCCTGGCCAGTCACCTGCCGCTCGACCTCGTGATGATCATGCTCGGCACCAATGACACGAAGGCCAACCTGAACCGCCAACCGCTCGACATCGCCACGGGCATGGGCCTTCTCGTCACCCAGGTGCTGTCCAGCGCGGGTGGGGTCGGCACGGCCTACCCGGCGCCGCGGGTGCTGGTCGTGGCTCCACCGCCGCTGGCACCGATGCCGCACCCGTGGTTCGACCTGGTCTTCGCCGGCGGTGTGCAGAAGTCGGAGGAACTCGCCACCGTCTACTCTGCGTTGGCGTCGTTCATGAAGGTCGACTTCTTCGACGCCGGATCGGTGATCAGCACCGACGGGGTGGACGGCATCCACTTCACCGAACAGAACAACCGCGACCTGGGCGTCGCACTCGCCGCCCAGGTGCGCGGTCTGCTCTGAAAGGCCTCAGCGCTGCCAGACGCTCGGATCGCTCGGCGGGTACTGCATGCAGACGTCGGTGGCGCGGGCGGTGACGCCCTTGTTGTTGAAGAACAACTTCGCCCAGTTGCCCCACCGCTGCGCCATGGGTTCGCCGAAGATGTCGGTCGCGACGCGCTCGGAATAGGCGCGCCGGCCCGTGTAGTCCAGCGTGAAGAACCAGTAGATCTTGTCCTTGGCGCCCTGCTGCACATCCGGCGGCCGGTTGTAGAAGTCGATGATGTACCGCGCGTAGTACACCGGTTCCACGTCCCGCGTCGCGGCCATGTACTGCTCGACCGTGCACGTCGTCTTGAGCATCCGGTTCGGGATCGGGTAGTCGTCAGTGGCGTCGGCGGCCGCCGGAGCGGCCCACAGCGTCGCCGCCAGCGCGCAGGCACCGGCCACCAGACCACCGCGCCGGAGTCGATCACGCGTGTGCTGAGCCATCATTGGTCTCCTCATCGGGACGTCGGCAGGAACTCGGGGGACCTGGGCGGTGGCGGTGACGGCCACGGCGACGGCACCGGGGCGCTGCGCACCCGTTGCGGCCACCAGAACCACTTGCCCATCATCGCGGCGATCGCCGGTGTCATGAACGCGCGGATCACCAGGGTGTCGAACAGCAGACCCAACCCGATCGTGGTGCCCACCTGCGCGATGACCGTCAACTCGCTGACCGCCATCGACATCATGGTGAACGCGAACACCAGGCCGGCCGCGGTGACCACGGACCCGGAACCGCCCATGGCGCGGATGATTCCGGTCCTCAACCCGGCGTGTATCTCCTCCTTGAGGCGGGACACCAGCAGCAGGTTGTAGTCCGCGCCGACCGCCAACAGGATGATGACCGACATCGCCATCACCATCCAGTGCAGTTCGATGCCCAGGATGTGCTGCCAGATCAGCACCGACAGGCCGAACGAGGCGCCCAGCGACAGCACGACCGTACCGACGATCACCGCGGAGGCCACCACGCTTCGGGTGATGATCAGCATGATGATGAAAATCAGTGCGAGCGAAGAGATTGCGGCGATCAACAGGTCGTAGGTGTTGCCGTCGTTCATGTCCTTGAACGTCGCGGCGGTACCGCCGAGGTAGATCTTGGAGCCTTCCAGCGGCGTGCCCTTGATCGCCTCCTTGGCGGCGGTCTCGATCTCGTCGATCTTCGCGATGCCCTCCGGGGTCATCGGATCGCCCTCGTGGGAGATGATGAACCGCACCGCATGTCCGTCCGGCGACAGGAACTGTTCCATACCGCGTTTGAAGTCCTCGTTGTCGAAGATCTCCGGCGGCAGATAGAACGAGTCGTCGTTCATCGATGCGTCGAACGCCTCACCCATGGCCGAGGAGTTCTCCTGCATCGCGGCCATCTGGTCCTGCATACCCTTCTGCGACGCGTACATCGTCAGCATCATGGTGCGCATGGTCTTCATGGTCTCGATCATCTCGGGCATCAGCTGAACCATCTGCGGCATCAGCGTGTCCAGCCGCCGCATGTCGGGCAGGATCGCCTGGATGTCGTCGGTCATCGTGTTGATGCCGTCGAGGGTGTCGAACACCGACCGCAACGCCCAGCAGACCGGGATGTTGTAGCAGTGCGGTTCCCAGTAGAAGTAGTTGCGGATCGGCCGGAAGAAGTCGTCGAAGTTGGCGATGTTGTCGCGCAACTCCTGGACGTCGATGACCATGTCCTCCATCTTGGTCACCATGCTGTGCGTGGTGGCCGCCATCTCGGTGGTCAGCGACTGCATCTTCTCCATCGTGTTGATGGTGTTCTGCATCTCGTCGGCCTGAACCAGCATGTCGGCCATGCGGTCCTGCAGGTACTTCTGATTCAGCTGCTGGGTGGTGCCCTGCATGCTGATCTGGAACGGGATCGAGGTGTGCTCGATCGGCTTACCGTTGGGCCGGGTGATGGCCTGCACGCGCGAGATGCCCTCGACCCGGAAGATCGCCTTGGCGATCTTGTCGATGACGAGGAAGTCCGCCGAGTTCCGCAGATCGTGGTCGCTTTCCACCATCAGCAGTTCGGGGTTCATCCGCGCCGGCGAGAAGTGCCGGTCGGCGGCGGCGTAGCCCTCGTTCGCCGGCAGGTCCTTCGGCAGGTAATTGCGGTCGTTGTAGTTGGTCTGGTAGCCGGGCAGGGTCAGCAGACCGATCAGCGACAGCGCCACGGTGGCCACCAGGATGGGCCCCGGCCAGCGGACGACGGCCGCGCCGATCTTGCGCCAGCCGCGGGTGCGCATCGCACGCTTGGGCTCGAGCAGCCCGAACTTGCTCGCCACGGTCACGATCGCCGAACCGACCGTCAGCGCGGCGACCACCACCACGACCATGCCGATGGCCAGCGGCACACCCAGGGTCTGGAAGTACGGCAGCCGGGTGAAGCTCAGGCAGAACGTCGCACCGGCGATGGTCAGGCCGGACCCGAGCACGACGTGCGCGGTGCCGTGGAACATCGTGTAATACGCGGTTTCCTTGTCCTCACCGATACTTCGGGCCTCTTGATATCGCCCGATGAGGAAGATCGCGTAGTCGGTGGACGCGGCGATCGCCAGGGTCACCAGCAGGTTGGTGGCGAACGTCGACAGGCCGATGATCTCGTAATAGCCGAGGAAGGCGATGACGCCGCGAGCCGCGGTCAGCGACAGCACCACCATGATCAGCACCATGACCACGGTCAGGATCGACCGGTAGACCAGCAGCAGCATGATGATGATGACCGCGAACGTGACGGCCTCGATCAGCCGCAGGCTGCGGTCACCGGCGATGTGCTGGTCGGCGGCCATGGCGGCCGGGCCGGTGACGAACGCCTTGACCCCCGGTGGCGGCGGCAGCGAGTTGACGATCTCCTGCACGGCCTCGACCGATTCGTTGGCCAGCGCCTCGCCCTGGTTACCGGCGAGCTTCACCTGGACGTAGGCGGCCTTGCCGTCGTTGCTCTGCGCACCGGTGGCGGTGAGGGGATCGCTCCAGAAGTCCTGCACCGACTGCACGTGGGTGGTGTCGGCTTCGAGCTTGGCGATCATCTGGTCGTAGAAGGCGTGGGCGTCGTCGCCGAGGGGCTCCTGGCCCTCCAGCACGATCATCACGTTGCTGTCAGAGTCGCCTTCTTGGAACAGCTCGCCGACGCGCTTCATCGAGATCATCGACGGCGCGTCGTCGGGGCTCATCGAGACCGCGCGCATCTCGCCGACCTCTTCGAGCTGGGGCACGATCACGTTCAGCACGGCGATCACCGCCACCCAGGCGATGATGATCGGCACCGAGAAGAGCCGAATGAACCGCGCGACTCCGCGGCGGGGGCGACGGTGGTGCCCCGGCGGCAGCGCGTCGGTCGGGGTGTTGTCGGTGATCGTCATGCGGACTTCACAAAGCAGAAGGTCTGGGCGTTCAAGCCGGTCGAGGTCCTCTCGTCTTTCACTTCGTCGTCGACGGTGATGCGGCAGGTGATCGAGCTGCCGTCACCCTGGGCGACGATGTTGGGCGCCGCCGAGGGCGCCGTGGTCTCGAGGACGAGGGTCCACGGCAGTGCCGCGCCGTCGACCCGCTGCGGTTTGGCGTCGAGGTCGAGGTAGTTGACGTCGGCGTACGACCCGGTGCCGAAGATCTCGTACTTGACCACCTTGGGGTCGAACGGTTCCGGGTCGTCGGCGAAGTTGCGGGGCGTCACGGTGATGCCCTCGGACCCGAAGAAGGTCCGGATCCGGCTCACGGTGAAGCCGGCGACCAGCACCACCACGATGATGATGATCGGAATCCACACTTTTTTGGCAAGCTTCAACATCTAATTCCCCGACACTCGCTGACTTGTCATCACCGGCCGGCCGCTGTGGTGAAGGCGGCGCCATACCCGGTGGGCGTATCTTCTCGCATCGGTGGGCCGAATGCCGAACCAGATTGCTGAGCGGACCGGTCCGACGCGTTCACCACGACGTCAGTGCAGCTCATCGCCGACGGGAACACGTCGAAGCCTCCTCGAAGCTGATAAAAACTTAGCCAGTGTAAGCAGAGACCTTAGATGATTTAAGTGCTTAGCGCAGCATCCTCCGCACCAGCGGAGATGGCCGTCACAGCGTCGGCGTCCAGTGACCTGGGTCACTCCGAGGTCGCGGCTGACGCTTAGCCTGTCTAGAGGTACGATCCCGGCCATGAAGGCAACCAGGCTCCTGGCCGGCGCCGCCGCGGCGGCCGCGGTCGCGCTGGCCACGGCCGCGCCCGCGCAGGCCGATCTCGACACCGACTTCGCCACGGAGCTGCACGGCTACGGCATCTACGGGCAGCGCGACTACAACGCGTGGATCGCCAAGCTGACCTGCAAGCGGCTGAACAACGGCGTGGACGTCGACCTGCTCGACTCGGTCCGCTTCGTCGGCCTCAACATGGCCAAGGACACCACACAGGAACAGTCCTGGCAGTTCCTCGGCAGCGCGCTGAAGTTCTACTGCCCCGACAAGCTGCCGCTGCTGCAGAACGTCGGCCGCTGATCAGCATGAAGACCGCAACGCCCTTCGCCGCCGCCGCGGCCGCGGTGTTCGCCGGCCTCGCGGCCGTCGGTGTGGCGCACGCCCAGCCCGAACCGTCGCCGCCGCCCCCGTCGCCCGCCTCGGATGCTCCTGCGCCCGGCGCCCTCAAGACGACGATCGACGCCAACGGCACCTACAGGGTCGGCGTCGACATCGCTCCCGGCACGTACTCGTCCGGCGGACCGATCGACGACGGCGCCTGCTACTGGAAGCGGGTCGGCGGCGAGAAGACGCTCGACAACGCTCTGACCAAGAAGGCGCAGACGGTGCGCATCGAGCCCACCGACACGACGTTCACCACCAACGACTGTCAGTCGTGGATCCTCGCGGCGTGCGGCACCGCCTGCCCGCCGCCTCCGCCGCCGCCCGGTCCGATGAGCATGCTCGGGCAACTGGGCGCATTCCTCGGCCCGAAGCAGTTCACCGGCCCGCCGACCCCCTGACCGGTGAGCGCCGTCCGACTTCGCGACGGTCGCGACCTGGCGTACGCCGAATACGGTGCGCCGCATGGGTTGCCGGTGCTGTTCCTGCCCGGGGCCGGCTGCGGGCGGCTGATGCGCTTCGGCGACTCCGCGCTGACGGCCCGCGGTATCCGGCTCATCTCGGTGGACCGTCCGGGCCTCGGCGCATCCACCGCCGACCCGGACAAGACCCTGGACAGTGTGGCTGACGATGTGGCGGCCCTGCTCGACGACCTCGCGGGCACGCCGGTACCGGTGGTGGCGAATTCACAGGGGGCGCCGTTCGGGCTGGCGCTGGCCGCGACCGGTCGCGTCGAACGGCTGGTGCTCGCGTCGCCGATCGACGAGGTGGCCCATCCGCCGATCACCGCGCAGCTGCCCACGCCGTTGCGGGAGCTGGTCGCGCGGGTCGCCGCCGACCCGGCGGGGGCGGCCGCGCTGTTCTCCGGCTTCACGGCGGAGGGCTTGTTCGCCCGCATCATGGCCGACTGCCCGCCGGTCGATCGCGCGCTCTATGACGACCCGGCGTTCCGCCGATTGCTGCGTGGTGCGCTCGACGACGGCTTCCGATGGGGCGCAGCAGGCTACGCCCGGGACACCGTGCTGGCGATGAGCCGGTGGCCGGCCGGGCTGTTCGAGGCCGCACAGGTCCCGGTCACCGTGCTGTTCGGTGCCCACGACCGGGTCCACTCCCCCGACCTCGGCCGCACACTGGCCGGCCGGCTCCCCACCGCGCACCTCGAGATCGTCTCGGAGGCAGGCGGATCGCTGCTGTGGTCGCACTCCGGGCGGGTGCTCGACGCCGCCGTCGGCACGTGACTCATGCCGCGAGCATGTAGGACAGGAAGAACCCGCCCGCGGTGGCGAAGGCGTTGAGGGGGCGCCCGTGTTCGAACGCCTCGGGCATCAGCGTGTCGGCGAGCGAGGCCAGCACCGCGCCGCCGGCGAAGGCCAGCGCGAGGGCGAGCACCTCCTCGCTCAGTGCGCCCGCGGTGAGGCGGCCGAGGACGACTGCGGCCGCCAGCAGAACGCCGCACATGATCCACGTGAACATCACAGTGCGCCCGGACATCCCGGACTTCCGCATGGAGACGGCACCGACCAGCGCCTCGGGCAGGTTGGAGAAGAAGATCGCCGCCAGGAGCGACAGCGACGCGCCGCCCACCAGCGACACCCCGAGCGCCAGGTTCTCGGGCACGCCGTCGAGCGTCACCGCAGCCAGCAGCGCCAGTCCGACCCCGCGCCGGGCGCCCGAGGACGCGACCTCACGGGTATCGGGACCGGACTTACCGCTGACGTAGCGGTCGAGCAGCGTGTCGGCGATGACGAATGACGCTGCGCCGGCGAGCAGTCCGAGACCGGCGTGCCAGCCTCCGGCCATGGAGAACGCCTCTTCGAAGAGTTCGAAGGTCAGCGCCGAGATCAGCGCGCCGCTGGCGAAGGCCAGCAGCACCCCGGTGACCTTCTTCGGCGGACTCCACCGGACGCCGACGGAGGAGCCGATGACCAGCGCGCTGGAGGCCGCCAGCCCGAAGTAGACAGCGGTCAGCATGGCCGATGCGCCGAGCGTTTACGAGGCGGCGGGTGCCATCTGCGGCGCGGCTGCCTCCTGGCGCTGGCGTTCGCGGGCCTGCGCGCTGAAGCACACGATGCTGGCCGCGAAGCTGAGGACCGCGATGATGCCGGCGGCGGTGGCCACCAGCGCATCGGACATCCCCACGCTGGCCAGGCAGACCGCGAGCGCGATCACCGCGGTGAAGTTGAGGAACAATCCCGTGGTGGCAATCGCTTCGGTGGTCGCGTCGGCTGGGGCTGACACGCGCTCGCCCATCGGGGTTCTCCTCTTCGTGACTGCAGGTGGTGCTTCAGTGGTGCGGTGTTTCTACCCCGCGTCGCCGCCGGTCAAACGAGCGCCCCGAGTAGCTGGTTGAATCCCTCGGTCATCGACGGGTGGGTGTAGATCTCGTCGCGCAGCGTGCCCGCGGTGATGCCGTGGCGCATCGCCAGCGCCACGGTGTTGATCACCTCGTGCGAGTCGTGGCTGAGCAGCGCGGCACCCAGGATCTGATCGGTGTCGGCGTCGACCACCACCTTCATCAGCCCGCGAGGGTCGGAGACGATGCGGGCGCGTGGCATGGTGGCCAGCTCCGCGACCGGTTTGCTCGCCACCTTCACCCGGCGCCCGGCGGCGCGCGCCTCGCGTTCGGTGATCCCGACCCGCGACAGCGGTGGGGTGATGAACAGCGAGTACGGCACCGCGACGCGGTCGGTGGTGCTGCGGGTGCCTGCGCCGGTGAGTTGGTCGAGCACGATGCGGTAGTCGTCGAGGGAGATGTAGGTGAACTGCGGACCGCCGTTGACGTCGCCCACGGCGAAGATGTGCGGCTGGCTGGTGCGCAGGTGCGGGTCGACGGCGATCGCGCCGCGGTCGGTCAGCACCACGCCGGCCCCGGCGAGCCCGAGGCCCGCGGTGACCGGCCGGCGGCCGAGGGCGGCCAGCACGAGGTCGGCGTCGGCCGTGCCGGGCACCCCGTCGCGTTCGAAGTGCACGGTGGCCGTTCCGTCGGTCCGGTCCTCGACGCGGATCACGGCGGCCGAGGTGTGCACGGTCAGCGTGGCGGCGAGGATGTCGCGGGCGCAGTCGGCGACGTCGTCGTCCTCACCGCCGAGGATGCGGTCGTGGTGTTCGATCACCGTGACCTGCGCCCCGTACTGCGCGTACATCGCGGCGAACTCGAGGCCGACGTAGCCGCCGCCGAGGACCACCAGCCGGCGCGGCAGGTCGGCACTGGCGAGCAGCGAGGTGCTGGTGACGGTCGCCGCGCTGGCACGCAATCCGGGGAGGTCGGGGATCACCGGCTCCGAGCCGGTGCCGATCACGATGTGCGCCGCCGACACCCGGAGCTCGCGCCCGTCGGCGCCGGTGACCATCAGCGTGTGCGGATCGGCGAACCGGGCGCGCCCGGTGAGCACGGTGGCGGTGTCGAGGGTGTCGAGCATGGCCAGATTGGTGGCCCGCAGACCCGCGGTCAGCTCGGCCGTCGCGGTGACCGCCTGCCGGTACTCGGCGTCGTGCGCAGCGCCCGGCGTCAGATGCTCCGAGCGGTACACCATCGACTTCGTCGGGACACAGCCGATGTTGATGCAGGTGCCGCCGTACATCTGCGCCGACTGCTCGATCATCACCACGCGGCGGCCCTGCCGGGCCAGGGTGGCGGCCAGCGTCTTGCCGCCCTTGCCGTAGCCGATGACGGCGAGGTCGGCCTCGAGATCGGCGGCCGACGGGTCGGCGGCGGTCGGTTCGGCCGTGCTCATCGGCGGCTCCTGGATCGGGTCTGGTCGCGGGCGCACCCATGATGGCAGGCCGGGCCGGATTCGGCCGGGCAGCACGGCGGCCCGCCGCCGCAGTCCGGGACTGCGGGGCGGGCCGCCGGGTGTCGGCTGGGCTCAGCCGGCCATGAACTGGTCGTACGCGGACGCCAGATCCGCGGGCAGCACCGACACATTGCACTGACGCTGCGTGTCGCCGATCGGCGCCAGGATGCCGCGCAGCTCGTAGTACTCCTGCGGGTTGGCGGTGAAGTAGCCGCGGATGTTCGCCTCGGCTTCCGGACGCGACTGGTTCATCGCCGCGGTCACCACCTGGTTGGCGCCGGGATGGCCGGCCAGGTACTGGCGCGCCGATCCGGTCACACTGCTGACGGTGTTGGCCACCCCGCTCGCCGAGCAGTCGACGGCGGCCGAGGCCGTCGGCGCCGCAATGGTTGCTGCGGCCACTCCGCCGAACAGGCATCCGGCGACGGCGCCGGCAAAACCCCGGCGAGCAGCTTTACCACTGAATGTCATGATCACTTCCTCTTCGGATTTCTTTCGATCAGAGCGCGCACCATTGCGCGGTCCCCGCCCAAATCGAAAGTACCCGAACGGAAGTGCCGACAATCGGCACTGGGCGGCGGCATCGGTACGTCGCAATACCGTTCGGCTCGGTGTTACAGCCGGGCGACGTGATCTAGGCCTCATTTGCGGCGTGACCCTGCCAGAAAAGCGGTGTTCGGCCTCAGTTTTCTCAGAATTTGCCGTCCGCCCTTAATTGATCGTGATGAAAGGCCGATACCCAATCGTTATCGGCAGTTTTCGTTTTCAAACAAATCGTGAGGCATAGGTCACATCGGGCCGATAAACGATTACCGATCCGAGCCGTCGGCAACCCCAAGAGTGGTGCACCCGAGCGCCGACACACACAGTCAACGCGAATAGGGGCGGAAACATTGGCTAACGACATCAAAGACACCACCAAGCTGCTCGCGCAGCTGCGGGCCGTGCTCGACCTGACCAACACCGAGATCCAGGTCGCCGAGACCCGCGTGGCACAGGCCCGTACCGATGCGGTCCGGCGGGAGCTGCAGCAGAATGCCGAGAACGGCCGTGAGCGTGCCGAAGCCATCGAGCAGGCCATCCGGGATCTGGGCGGTTACCCCGACATCATCGGGCCGTTCCTGGGTCGGGCCGCCGCGGCGGTCAAGGCCCTGACCGAGCAGGCCGAGCCGTTCGACGAGGCCCTGCTGGGCGACCTCGCACTCGAGGACCAGCTGCTCGACCGGTCGCGCTACCTCAAGGCGCTGGCCGTGGCCGCCAAGAATCAGGACGTGCAGGCGCTGGCCGATCGTTTGATCACCGCGCACTCCGCGACCGTCGACTGGCTCACCACGGTGCTGGCCGAGGACGCGCTCGGCGGCCCGGCCGCGCTGCGCCGCACGCCGCTGCAGGCGGCCGCCGGTGCCGCGGTGAAGGTCGTCAACCTGCCGCTCACCTGGACCACCCGCGGTGTCGACCGCACGGTCGAGGCGCTGCGCAGCACGGGACCGGCGTTCAACGACCTGGTCAACCGGGGCGCCCGGGTCAGCGAGATCGCGGGTAAGACGCTCAACGCGTCCCGCGACGCCGCGCTGGCCGCCGCCGAGAAGGTCACCCGCGACGAGGGCGCCGGCGATGCCGCCAAGGCCATCCACAACGCCCGCAGCGGTGCCGGCGTCCTGGACGCCAGCGAGCTGCCGATCGCCAACTACGACGAGCTGACCGTCACTGACGCGGTGGCCGCGGTCAAGGACCTCACCGAGCCGTCCGACATCCGCACCATCGTGGCGTGGGAGGAAGCCCACAAGAACCGCTCGCGGGTCGTGTCCGCCGCGCAGACGCGCCTGGCCGACATCGCCCAGGAGGTCGTCGGCATCAGCTGACCCCTCCCCTGACGAAGACCCCCGCGGCCACGGCCGCGGGGGTCTTTCGCGCTACCCGGATCAGTCCCCGGTGCGGCGCGTCGCCGCGCGGGCCGCCAGGTACAGCACAGCACCCACGGCCAGCATGATGCCGGCGAAGAGCCACACCTGCGCGGTCTGCTGCGTCATCAGCAGGATGCAGGACGTGACTCCGAGGACCGGCACCGCGGTCCACACCCGGAAGTGGTCGTGGTCGACGGTGTCGCGGCGCAGCACCAGCACCGAGACGTTGGTCGAGACGAACACGAACAACAACAGCAGGACCACCGTCTCGGCCAGTGTGGCGAGTTCACCGATCAGCGCGAGCGCCATCGCCACCGCGGTGGTCGCCACGATCGCCACCCACGGGGTCCGCCGGTGCGGGAGCACCCGGCCCAGCACCGCGGGCAGCAGAGCCTGCCGGGCCATCCCGTAGGTCAGCCGGCTGGCCATGATCATGGTCAGCAGCGCACCGTTGGCGACGGCCACCAGCGCGATCGCGCTGAACAGCCAGTTGGGAACGCCGACGCCGGCGGCGGCGACCACGTCGAGCAGCGGGCCCGACGACTCGGCCAGCTCGGAGGGTGACAGCGCGATCGAGCTCGCAATGCCGACCAGCGCATAGACGGCGCCGGCCGTGACCAGCGCCCCGAACAGCGCGCCCGGATACACCCTGCTGGGATTCCGGATCTCCTCGGCCACGTTGGCCGAGGTCTCGAAGCCGACGAACGAGTAGTAGGCGACGATGGCGCCCGCCAGGATCGCCAGCGCGGGCGTGGCGCCGTCGGGGAACTCGGTGATGCGGCCGACGTCCCCGCGCCCGTCGCCGACCATCAGCGCCACCGCGATGATCACGATCAGCAGACCGGTCAGCTCGATGACGGTCATCACCACGTTGCTCTTGAGCGATTCGCTGATCCCGCGGGCGTTGAGACAGGCCACCAGCACCAGGAAGACCAGCGCCGCCGGGACCGCGGGCACGTCGAGGAACGTCGCCAGGTAGTCGCCGGAGAACGCCAGCGCCAGCCCCGCCGCGCTGGTCACCCCTGCCGCCAGCATGCTGAATCCGACCAGGAACGACACGATGGGTTGCCGGTAGGCGCGTTCGGCGAAGACCGCGGCCCCGCCCGCCCGCGGGTACTTGGTGACCAGCTCCGCGTAGGATCCGGCCGTCAGCAGCGCGAGCAGCAGCGCCACGACCAGCGGCGTCCACAGCGCGCCGCCCACGTCACCGGCCAGCACGCCCATCAGCGCGTAGATACCGGCGCCCAGCACGTCGCCGAGGATGAACAGGTAGAGCAGCGGGCCGGTGATCCGGCGCTTGAGTTGCCCGGGTTCCGCGGTCTCGTCCGCCCTGGTCTGTGCTGCCGCGTCGGGTGTCATGAACGCCTCCTGCTCCCGGCCGACGGCCGTCGGGTCAGTGGCATACCCCCGATTCGCCGATCTCAGTACTCGACGCGGAACCCGCCGATGAAGCGGATCGTGTTGCCGTCCGGGTCGGTCACCGTGGCGGTCTGCACCCCTTTGTTCGCATCCTCGACCGGGCCGGTGTCGACGCCGCGACCGCGGACCTCGTCGAGGTGACGTGCCAGATCGTCGACCGCGAAGTTGAGCAGGCCCGATCCCGCGCGGCCGGGGTCGGCGAAGACCTGCACCCAGCCGTCGGGCCGCACCCGCCACTCGACCAGGGTCGGCATCGGGTTGTTGTCGGCGTCGCGGCCGAACAGCGCCGCATACCAGCCTCGGGCGGTGTCGACATCGGACACCGGGACGACGGCCAGCAGATGGTCGATGGCCATGGTCGCTCCTTTCGTCGGTGGGCTCACTGCTTACCGACTCGTGACGGGCTCCGATCTCATCGCCACCCGGCCGGTGCCCGGTGACTACCCTGGTTCGACGAGGTCCTGAGGGAACGCGGAACGGGGCGAGGAAGGACGCATGATCGAGACGCTCGACGGCAGAATCCGCGTTCCCGCCGACCTCGATGCGGTCACCACGGTCGGAGCCGAGGACCATTCCGAGGTGGATCCGGGGTCGGTCGAGCGGATCTGGTCGGCGGCCCGGCACTGGTACTCCGCCGGGATGCATCCCGCCATCCAGGTGTGCCTGCGCCGCGACGGCCGGGTGATCCTCGACCGCGCCATCGGCCACGGGTGGGGTAACGGGCCCGACGATCCGCCCGGCGCGACCCGGGTGCCGGTCACCCCGCAGACCCCGTTCTGCGTGTACAGCGCCGCGAAGGCGATCACCACCACGGTCGTGCACATGCTCGTCGAACGCGGCGAATTCTCCCTCGACGACCGGGTGTGCGAGTACCTGCCCGGCTACACCAGCCACGGCAAGGACCGCACCACCATCCGGCACGTGATGACGCACAGCGCCGGGGTGCCGTTCGCCACCGGACCGCGGCCGGACCTCAAGCGGATGGACGACAGCGAGTACGCCCGCGAGATGCTCGGACAGCTCAAACCCGTCTACCGGCCCGGCCTCGTGCACATCTACCACGGGCTGACCTGGGGCCCACTGGTCCGCGAGATCGTCTCGGCCGCCACCGGTCGCTCCATCCGCGAGATCCTCGCCACCGAGATCCTCGAACCACTCGGCTTCCGGTGGACGAATTACGGTGTGTCCGAACAGGATGTGCCGCTGGTGGCGCCCAGCCACGTCACCGGCAGGCCGCTACCCCCGCCGATAGCGAAGGCGTTCAAGATCGCCGTCGGCGGCACGCCGCAGCGCATCATCCCGTTCTCCAACACCCCGGCGTTCCTCACCAGCGTGATCCCGTCGTCGAGCACCGTGTCGACCGCCCAGGAACTGTCGCGGTTCGCCGAGATCCTCGTTCGCGGCGGCGAACTCGACGGGGTGCGGGTGCTGTCGCCCGAGACGCTTGGGGCCGCCACCCGGGAATGCCGGCGGCTGCGGCCGGATCTCGCCACCGGGCTGATGCCGCTGCGCTGGGGCACCGGGTACATGCTCGGGTCCACCCGGTTCGGCCCGTTCGGCCGCAACGCGCCGGCCGCATTCGGCCACACCGGGCTCACCGACATCGCGATGTGGGCGGACCCCGAACGGGGGCTGGCCGCCGCGGTGGTCAGCAGTGGCAAGCCGGGCCGGCACCGCGAGGCCGGCCGGTACCCCGCACTGCTCGACCGCATCGCTGCCGAACTTCCCCGCCGCGCCGAGAGGAGAATCGCCTGATGTCGCGTCCCATTGCCAGCAGGCGCCGCCAGGACGGCCAGTCGGTGGATCGGCCCTCGCACATCGGCACGTTCAAGTTCTACTTCGTCGGGCAGCGGTGGGAATGGTCGGACGAGGTGGCCCGGATGCACGGCTACGAACCCGGTTCGGTGGTGCCCACCACCGAACTGCTGCTGTCGCACAAACATCCCGACGATCGCCGCCTGGTGCAGGATCTGCTGGACCACGCGCTGCACACCGGCGAGTCGTTCTCCAGCAGGCACCGCTTCATCGACACCCGCGGCGAGGAGCACGACGTGCTGGTGGTGGCGGACCGGATGTTCGACGAGCGGGGCGCGGTGATCGGTTCGGCCGGGTACTACGTGGATCTCACCACCAGCCTGGACGCGGCCAGGCAGGCGGCGCTCGACGAGACGCTGCCCGGGCTGTTCGAATCGCGGGCGGTGATCGAACAGGCCAAGGGCGCGCTGATGGTGATCTACCGCATCAGCGCCGATCAGGCCTTCCGCGTGCTGCAGTGGCGTTCCCAGGAGACCAACACCAAGCTGCGTGACCTCGCCGCCGGGCTGATCGCCGAGTTGGGAGATCTGCCCCCGGCGCCGTCGACCATACAGAGCCAGTTCGACCACCTGCTCCTGACGATTCACGAACGAGTCGGCCATCATTGATGCGCTGATTGGATACCTCAACGTGGGGAGCCCGATTAGGATCACATCGCTGATCTGCATGTGGATCGGCCCGTGCGCCGCCTCGGTAGCCGCGGCGTGGGATCGGGTGGAAGGTACCGGCAGGCTTGGCGGGGATGCAGCCGTTGGAAGTCGAGCGCGATGTGCGCGCTGAGGCCGTTGTGGTGACGGTGCAGGGTGAGGTCGACTCGTTGTCGGTCGAAACGCTCACCACCCACCTGTCGTCGGCGCGGGAGTCCGCCCTCGGTCACCCCGAGCAGCTGGTCATCATCGACCTGTCCGCGGTGAGCTACTTCGGCAGCGCGGCCCTCAACGCCGTGCTGTCCTGCCACGAGGACGGGTCTGCCGAGGGCACCACGGTCCTGCTGGTGGCCGATCAGCCGTACGTGCTGCAGCCGATCGAGATCACCCGACTCGACCGCGTACTCAAGACGTATCCGACCATCGACGCGGCGCTGCAGGACCGCTGACCGGCCGCACTCCCCCGTAGATCGCTCGGCGCACGATCCACGGCTGCAGCACCCGGTCGATCGACCATGCGGGGAAGCGGAATGCGCGGCCGTTCGGCCCGAACACCTCCAGCCCGTCGGGCTGCACACCGAGCACCGAACCCCATCGCCGCGCCGGCGCGCGGTAGGCGCGCAGCGGACGCCCGGCGGCGTCGGCGCGAATGTTGGCGGCGAGCAGTTTGTCGGCGCGGTTACGCGCCGAACTGCGCAGCGGATCCGTCGCGGCCGCATCTCCGATCGCCCAGACATGTTGCTGTCCCACGACCTTCAGGTGCGACGTGACCCGGACGAAGCCGTCGCCGTCGAGCAGCTCGGCGGGCAGCCACCCGGTGTTGGGCCGCACCCGACCGATCGTCCACAGCACCGCGTCGGCGTCGGCGTCGGGCTGGCCGGTGCTCCACCGCACCGGCCCGGCGGTGATGCGGTCACACGCGAAATCGTCGGGCACGACGGCTCGGTGGCCGGGCCGCAGCACCACGCCGAGCGCGTCGAGGCGCCGGGCGATGCGCGTCCACACGCGCGGATGGTGTGTGGTCAGCGGGCACGGGCCGGGAAAGCACAGCGTCACGCGGGTACCCGGCCAGGCCAGCGCGACATTGGCGGCGCTGCTGACCGCGGCGGCGCCACCGCCGACGATCAGGACCGACCGGGCGGCCGCCAGCCGTTCATGGTCGGCGCGCAGCGCGGCGGCGACATCCTCGGCGGACCGGTATCCGGGGGTGCGCCAGAACCCGTTGGTGACGCCGGTGGCGATGACCAGCGCGTCGTACTGTTCGACGAGCGCCGACCCATTCGCGCGCTGCGCGAACACTTTCCGGGCGGCGAGGTCGACGCCGGTCAGCGTCGCATGCTCGGTTCGGACCCGGTCCAGGGCCCGGAACCGGTCGAAGGAGATCCAGTAGTCGCGTGCCCAGGCGTCCGGCCGGGCCAACCGGACGCCGAGTTCCTGCCCGCTCACCAGCCCCGGGCGGGCGGCGATCCCCACCACCTCGGCGTGACGGGCCAGCCGGATCGCGGTCAGCAGCCCGCTGTCACCGAGTCCGGCGACGACGACGCGTGGCGCGCTCACACCCGGGCCCGGCGCGGCGGCCGCGGCACGAACCGCGGCACCCGGTCGATCACCCGCTGGTAGTCCGGGCGGCGCTGCAGGCTGCGGGTCTCCATCATCGGGATGCTGGCGCCGAGGAACATCGCGACCATCGCCGCCACCCCGGCGAACAACCACCACCACTGATCGGGTGCGGCCGCCACGCCGAACAGGGCCAGCGCGAACCAGAATCCGCACTCGCCGAAGTAGTTCGGGTGCCGCGACCAGGCCCACAACCCGCGGTCCATCACCGCACCGGCCCGGTGGTCGGCCACGAAGCGGTGCATCTGGACGTCTGCGACGAGCTCGAGCGTGACCGCCGCCATGCCGACCACGAACGCCACCGCGGCCAGCCAGGTCCAGCCCCGCCCCGGCGTGGTGACCGCGACGTACACCGGCATCATGGCCAGGAACACCTGCAGCGTGGGGATCAGGTGGATGGCGACCAGATCGACCAGGAACTCCGCACGGCCGGCCCGCTCACGGAACATCGGGTAGCGCCAATCCTCGTGGTGCAGACCGGGAAACGCGTACACCCAGTTGCCGGTCAGGCGAACCGCCCAGTACCCGACCACCACCGCGATCAGCGCGCAGCGCAGCAGGTCGGCGTCCGGGGCCTGCGCCCACCAGTAGACGAGGAGCACCGGCGGGACCACGCTCCAATAGGCGTCGTAGAAGCTGGAGTTGCGGTGGGCGCGGCTGAACGCGAACACCACGACGGTGCCGACCACGTCGGCGATCAACGTGTCCAACCACAGCCGGCCGGTGTCCGGACCCCACAGCAGCCACGCCGCGGCGGCGGCCAGCGCCGCCACGTACGCGACGGTGACGATCGCCAGCGAGGCGGCCTTGCTGCGCGCCGTGGTCACCGAGCGGCTCTCACCGTCCATACCGGCCTCCTGTCGGTGGCGCAGGCGGGTGACGGGCGCCACAGCGGACGAAACAGTAACACGTTTCAGTGTGGGCTCCGCCGGCGTCGTCGGCCCTGCTCGATGCGCATGATCAGCCGTTGCCTATGGTGGCTGCCATGAGCACCGTCGCCGATGCCGATCGGGTCGCCGACCTCGCCCGCCGGGTGGTGGCCGAGCACGATCCGAAGACCGTGCCGATCCCCGAGTTCCTGGGCGCGTGTTACGACGCGGGACTGTCCTGGGTGAACTTCCCTGAGGGCCTCGGCGGGCTGGGCCTGTCGCGCGGGTTGCAGGCCGTGGCCGACCGCATCCTGCAGGGTGCCGGCGGACCGGTTCCGCTGGGGCTCAACCCGATGGGCTACGGCATGGCCGCACCCACGGTGCGCGAGCACGCGCAGACCGACGAGCTGAAGCGGTTCTGGCTGCGGCCGCTGGCCACCACCGAGGACATCTGGTGCCAGCTGTTCTCCGAACCCGGCGCGGGTTCGGACCTCGCCGGGCTCGCCACCTCAGCGGTGTTTGACGGTGACGACTGGGTGATCAACGGGCAGAAGGTGTGGACCAGCCTGGCCCACCGCGCCCGCTGGGGTCTGCTGCTGGCCCGGACCAATCCCGATGTGCCCAAGCACAAGGGGCTCACCTACTTCGTGATCGACATGCACGCCGCGGGGGTGCAGACCCGGCCGCTGCGTCAGCTGACCGGTCACGCAGAGTTCAACGAGGTGTACTTCAACGACGCCCGGATTCCCGACGCGCACCGCCTCGGCGCGGTCGACGACGGCTGGCGGGTCGCGATGACCACGCTGATGAACGAGCGCAGCGCACTCGGCGGCAGCGGAAGCCGTCGCGGCGCGGGCACCATCGCCGATGCGGTGGCGCTGTGGGCCTCGCGCCCGGACCGGCAGACCCCGGTGCTGCGCGATCGCCTTTCGGCGCTGTGGTTGCGCGCCGAGGCACAGCGGCTCACCTCGGAGCGCTCGCGGGCCTCGGCGACGGTCGGCGGGCCCGGGCCGGAGGGCTCGATCGGCAAACTCGTCGGCGCCGAACTCAACCAGCAGATCTATCAGTGGTGCATGGACTTCCTCGGCCCCGAAGGGGTGCTCTACCACAGCTATGCGATGGACAGCGCGGACGATTCGGACTGGCGCGGGCCCATCCAGCAGCGCTTCCTGCGCAGCCGTGCCAACACCATCGAGGGCGGCACGTCGGACGTGATGCGCAACATCCTGGGCGAGCGGGTGCTCGGCCTACCGGGTGATCTGCGGGCGGATGCGGGGATGCCGTGGAAGGAGGTGCCGCGTGGCTGAGGAGCTTGCGGATCAGCCCATGAAGGTGGCTGAGGAGCTTGCGGATCAGCCCATGAAGGTGGCTGAGGAGCTTGCGGATCAGCCCATGAAGGTGGCTGACACGTTTGTCTTCACCGAGGAGCAGGGGCAGCTGCGGGATGCGGTGCGGCGCTTCTGCGCCGACCATGTCGACGAGGCGGCCGTGCGCCGCATCATGGAATTCGATCCGCCGGTCGACCGCGCACTGTGGGCGCGCCTCGGCGGGGAACTGGGCGTGCTGGGGCTGTCGGTGCCCGAGGCCGACGGTGGCGTCGGCGGCACCCTGGTCGACCAGGCCGTGGCCGTCGAGGAGTTCGGCGCTGCGCTGGTGTGCGGCCCGCTGTTCGGGACCGTCTACCTTGGGGTCCCCGCGCTGGTCGCGGCGTCGGCCGGGCCGGAGCGCGACCAGCTGCTGGGCGACCTGGTCGAGGGGAGCCGCACCGCGGCGTTCGCCGCCGCGGAGTCCGCCGGTGCGTTCACACCGGACGCGGTACCCGTCACCGCCGAGGGCGACCGGCTGACCGGCACCCTGCCGCGCGTCGTGGACGGCGGCTCCGCCGACGTGCTCCTGGTGGCGGCCCGCCGTTCCGACGGCGTCGGCCTCTATGCGGTCGACGCGGACGGCGCCGGGGTCACCCGCACCCCGCTGGTCACCCTGGACCTGACCCGGCCGCAGGCCGCGGTGACGCTGGCCGACGCACCGGCGACGCTGATCGCCGGACCCGACGAGGCGCCCCGGGTCATCGAGCACGCGCTGCACGTCGGGGCGGCGCTGCTGGCCGTCGAACAGGTCGGCGCCGCAGCGCATCTGCTGGACCTGGCCGTCGACTACGCGAAGTCGCGGGTGCAGTTCGGCCGGCCGATCGGCTCGTTCCAGGCGGTCAAGCACCGGCTGGCCGACATGCTCGTCGACGCCGAGCACGCCCGGTCGACCGCCTACCACGCGGTGTGGGCACTGACCGACGGCTCCGACGACGCCGAGCTGTGCACGGCGATCGCGCAGGCGGTCTGCTCGGCGGCGTTGAGCCGGATCGCCGCGGACACCATCCAGGTGCTCGGCGGCATCGGGTTCACCTGGGAGCACCAGGCGCACCTGTACTTCAAGCGGGCGGTCACCAATGCCGCGCTGCTCGGCAGTGCCGAGGAGCACCGCGCCCGCGTGGCCGACCTGGTGCTCGACACCGCCGCACCCGAACGCGTCCCGCGGGTGGCGGCGGGCTGAACACCCGGCGCGGGCACGCGGCCACCCGGCGCGCACCCCGCGGAATCGCTATGCTGGCGCATTCCCCCTGAAGGGAGGAACGCCGATGGCCGGCCACATCCGGTTGACGTCACACAGCGGGGCACTCGACACCCCCGGAATCCTGTGGGGTGCGCCCACGGCGGCCGAACGCGGCCCGGTGATCGGCACGACCGCCAACCGCGCGCACCGCAACGTGATCGGCACGCACAGCGGGTCCTACAGCGTGTACCGGGCGCTCGCGGTCGCGGCCGGTGCGCTCAAGCGTGAGCACCGCGCCGACCTGACCGACACCGCGCCCACCGATGTCATCGGCCCCTACCCGCAGTGGCGGGAGCCGGACACGATCGTCAGCCTGGATCCGTGGGGCGCGGGCGTCGCCGAATCGTTCACCG
The DNA here is from genome assembly GCF_004570325.1 of Mycobacterium sp. PS03-16. Classification (GTDB taxonomy): domain Bacteria; phylum Actinomycetota; class Actinomycetes; order Mycobacteriales; family Mycobacteriaceae; genus Mycobacterium. The sequence continues at coordinate 23,457 of NZ_SPQO01000032.1, forward strand.
CGGAACTGGCCGCCGGACATGACATCCGGCCGACGATCGCGGTCACCAAGGCGCACGTCATCCTGCCCGAGATCGCCGACGCGATCGCCAAGGGCCGGCTGGTGCCCGACGGCCGGATCCTGCTCGACAGCGGCGCGGCGCTGGTCACCAAGGCCGCCGTCGAACCGGTGTGGTGGCTGCCCGGCGTCGCGCAGCGCTTCGGCTGCAGCGAAACGGATCTGCGCCGCGTGCTGTTCGAGGAGACCGGGGGCATGTATCCCGAACTGGTGACCCGCTCGGACCTTGAGGTGTTCCTGCCGCCGATCGGCGGGCAGACCGTGTACATCTTCGGCAGCCCCGGCGATCTGGCGGATCCGTCGGTCGAACTGACCGCCCGGGTGCACGACGAGTGCAACGGCTCGGACGTGTTCGGCTCCGACATCTGCACCTGCCGGCCGTACCTCACCCACGCGATCGAGGAGTGCATCCGCGGCGCCCAGCACGGCGGCGTCGGACTGGTCGCCTACTCCCGCAAGGAGGGCCGGGCGCTCGGTGAGGTGACGAAGTTCCTGGTGTACAACGCGCGCAAGCGGCAGATCGGCGGCGACACCGCCGATCAGTACTTCGCCCGCACCGAATGCGTCGCGGGCGTACAGGACATGCGGTTCCAGGAACTGATGCCCGACGTCCTGCACTGGCTGGGCGTCCGCCGCATCCACCGCCTGGTGTCGATGAGCAACATGAAGTACGACGCCATCACCGGCTCGGGTATCGAGGTCAGCGAACGGGTCAACATCCCCGACGAGCTGATCCCGCCGGACGCCCGCGTGGAGATCGACGCGAAGATGGCGGCCGGGTACTTCACCCCCGGCCCGGTGCCGGACGCGGACGAGTTGAAGAAGGTCAAGGGCCGCGGGCTGCAGCAATGACGCACGCGGACAACGAGGTTGCGGCAGCCGCCCTGCGCAGCACCGCCGCCGTGCGCGAACGGTCCGGTCAGCTGCTGGCGCGTGCGCGGGCCGGCGACTCCCTCTGGTTCGAGGTGCACGCCGACGCGCTGGACGCCGCTGCCGGCGCGGTCGCCGACCTGACCCGCAGCCGCTATCCGGATCTGGCCATCCCGTTCCACAGCCGGTGGCGGCATTTCGAGGCCGGAGGGGTGGACCGGGTGGCCGGCCTGGCTGCCGGTCCGCAGGCGATGATCGACCTGGCCGTGGTCAGCGTGCTGCTCGACGCCGGCGCCGGCGCCGACTGGCAGTACACCGAAGCGGCGTCCGGGCAACGCTTCTGCCGGTCGGAGGGGCTGGCCGTCGCCAGTTGGCATGCGTTCGCCGACGGGGTGTTCTCGTCGGATCCGGCCGATCCGCTGCGGGTCGATGCCGACGGGCTGCGGGCGTTGACCACCGAGCGTCTGGGCGCAGCCTTCCAGGTCGGCGACGGCAATCCGCTGGTGGGCCTCGACGGTCGGGTGGAGTTGCTGCACCGCCTCGGCGACGCGGTGACCGCGGACGTGTTCGGCGGCCGCCCGGGCGGCCTGTTCGATACGCTCACCGACTCGGCGCGGACGGTGCACGCCCACGACATCCTGGCACTGCTGCTCGACACCTTGTCGCCGATCTGGTTGGCGGGCAACGTGGTCGGCGATGTCCCGCTGGGCGACTGCTGGCGCCACCCCGCCGTCACCGGCGATGCGGCGACCGCGGGCTGGGTGCCGTTTCACAAGTTGTCACAGTGGTTGACGTACTCGCTGCTCGAACCGTTCGACTGGGCGGGCGTCCCGGTGACCGGTGTCCACACGCTGACCGGCCTGCCCGAGTACCGCAACGGCGGCCTGCTGCTCGACACGGGCGTGCTCACGCTGCGCGACCCCGGATCCGCCGCCCGCACCTGGCAGGTGGGTGACGAGCTGATCGTCGAGTGGCGCGCGCTGACGGTGGCGCTGCTCGACGAGCTGGCCCCGCGGGTGTGTGCGCGGCTGGGCGCCGACCTGCCGCTGGCCTGCGTCCTGGAGGGCGGCACCTGGGCGGCGGGACGGCTGCTGGCCGGTCAGCGCCGTGGCGGGCTGCCACCGCTGACCATCGCCAGCGACGGCACGGTGTTCTGACGTCCGCGAGACCGAGGAGACAGATATGGGCGAGCTTCATCTCATCGACCACCCCCTGGTCGCGCACAAGCTCACGCTGATGCGCCGCAAAGACGCCTCGACCAGCAGTTTCCGGAGGCTGCTCAACGAGATCTCCGCGCTGATGGCCTACGAGGTGCTGCGCGACATCCCCACCCAGGACGTCGAGGTGGAGACGCCGCTGGAGACCACTGTCGGCAAGGTGATCGACGGGAAGAAGCTGGTGTTCGTCTCGATCCTGCGGGCCGGCACCGGCATCCTCGACGGCATGCTCGCGGTGGTACCGGGCGCCCGGGTGGGCCACATCGGGCTCTACCGGGATCCGAAAACGCTTGTCGCGGTGGAGTACTACTTCAAGATGCCGGCCGACCTCGAGGAGCGCGACGTCGTGGTGGTCGACCCGATGCTGGCCACCGGCAACTCCGCGGTGGCGGCAGTGGACCGGCTCAAGGAGTGCCGGCCCAAGTCGGTGAAGTTCGTGTGCCTGCTGACCTGCCCGGAAGGCATCGCCGCCATGCACGAGGCGCACCCCGACGTGCCGATCTACACCGCGGCCGTGGACCGGCAACTCGACGAGCACGGCTACATCCGGCCGGGTCTCGGCGACGCGGGCGACCGGATCTTCGGCACCAAGTAGCTGCTCAGACGCACACGCCGGAGCGGTCGACGGCGACCTGCCGGAACGCCTGGCAGTCGCAGCGCGCGTACGGGTGGTCCGATGCCTCGTCGACGACGCAGTGGGTACACCCGCGGCACGCTCCCGCGATGCCATGTTCGGGATGCAGGTGGCCGCACTCGCATCGCGCCGACAGTCTTGCCTCCATATCGCGGTCATTCGGAGCGACGCCGCTGCCGGACGGTGTGGATCGCGCCACATCGCGACGTTTGATCACCAGTCCCGACGGGCACGGTTGGGGCCATGACACCCGTGTGGGAATGCGTCGTGGTGGGCGGCGGTGCGGCGGGGTTGAGCGCCGCGCTGGTACTGGGCCGGGCGCGGCGGCGCACCCTGCTGGTCGACGCCGGGCAGCAGAGCAACCGGATGTCGTCGGGCATCGGCGGCCTTCTCGGGTTCGATCAGCGCCCGCCGACGGAGCTCTACGAGGCGGGCCGCCGCGACCTGCAGAAGTACCCGACCGTGGAGGTCCGCGACGGCACCGTCGTACACGGCACCCCGCAGGACGACGGCTTCTTGCTCGAGCTCGACGGCGGTGACCAGGTGACGGCGCGGCGGGTGATGCTGACGACCGGTATGGAGTATTGCCCACCGGATCTGCCGGGCCTGTCACCGCTGTGGGGACACACGGTGTTCCAGTGCCCCTTCTGTCATGGCTGGGAGATGCGCGACAAGCGGCTGGCGTCACTGGCCGCCGGCGACGAAGCGGTCCACGCTGCGCTGATGCTGCGTGGCTGGAGCGACGACGTCGTGCTGCTGACCGACGGCCACCCGCAGCTCACCGGGTCTGACCTCGACCGTCTACGCGCCGCGGACATCACGATCGACGACCGCCGGATCGCCGAGCTGATCGGCGAGGGTGAGCAACTGACCGCGATCGCGTTCGCCGACGGCAGCCGCCTGGAGCGCGACGGGCTGCTGGTGGAGGCACCGCTGCGACAGCGCTCGAAGCTGGCCGAACAGCTCGGGGCCTCGTGCACGCCGGGACCGCTGGCCGCCGACACCATCGGCATCGACGCGCTGCACCGCACGACGGCGCCGACCGTGTTCGCCGCCGGCGACACCTGCACCGAACAGCCGTACGTCGCGGGAGCCATCGCCGCGGGCGCACAAGCCGCGATGATCGTCGCCCAGAGCCTGCTCTCCGAGCAGTTCGGAATGCCCTACCCGCCAGACGAGGACGACTGACGCGGCTGCACCGGCGCCGGGTGACAGCGGCGTCTCGGTCGGGCGGCGATGCGGTGTCGGCCCGCGCGCGAAGCCCGGCGATGCTGCCATCATCGGACGAGTGGCAGGAACGGCGACGACGACCGATATCGGATTGGCGGCCCGCTTCTCGGCGCTGGCGTCCCTCGGCGCCGCCGTGGTGCACGTCGCGGTGGTGCCGGCGCACTGGCGGGAGTGGGTGCCCGCAGGCATGTTCTTCGTCGTCCTCGCGCTGTTCCAGTTGATTTGGGCGCGTGCGGTTCTCACCCGGACGACGGCGCCGGTGCTCATCGCCGGGATCGCACTCAACGCCGGCGCCGTCGCGCTGTGGGCGTCGTCGAGAACGGTGGGCGCGCCGTTCGGCCCGCACGCCGGGCAGGCCGAACTGGTCGCGGCCGCCGACCTGTGCGCGGCACTGCTGCAGATCTATGTCGTCATGGGCGCCGGCTGGGTGTGGCACCGGGGCCGCCGGGGCGGGCCGATCCCGGCGGCCGCGAACGTGGCCCTCTCACTCGGGGCGCTCACCGTCGTCGCCTTGGCGTCGACCGTGGGGGTGGCGTCGGGTCTCCGGCACGGCCACCACGGGCCGGCCGAAGCGCATCACGGTCACCAGCCCATGCCGCCGGCGGTCGCGCCGGGACCCGCCGAGGTCCCGATCATCCCGGCCCCGCCTCCCCCGACGGCGCAGCCGTCACACGACGGCCACGGCGATCACCACCACTAGTGCCCGATGACGCCGGCCTGAGAGTTCCGGTCTCTGAGCCGGTGATCCCGTCGGCCACGGAGACCACCAGACCGCCCAGCATGAACGCGGCGATCGCCGCGACCAGCCCGCCCGTGCTGAGCGCGGGGATGAACCGCCGCGCACCGGTCACCTCACCGCCGCCGTGGTGATACTCGTGGGTCAACGCGTGGCCCTTGCCCCTCGACAGCAGGTAGCGGTTGACCGGGTAGGCGGCGAAGAACGCCGCCGTCAGAGCGATCGCCATCCCGATCCAGAAGATCGGGTTGACCAGGCCGGCGTTCATGGCGCCGGGAATGACCGCCATCACGGCGTTGTCCACGACCTCCATCGTCAGGATCGACAGCGTGTCCGCGGCGAGGACGACGCTCAGCGCGGTGCCCAGTGCGAGCCCGGCCCGCAGCAGCGGCAGCGTCGACAGCGTGTAGCCGAACAGGAACGCCAGCGCGACCGCCAACGCGATGGTCGCGATGTTCCCCAACCCCAACGCGGTGCCGATGATCAGGCCCAGAATCTCGCCGATCGCGCACCCGGTCAGACAGTGCAGGGTCGCACTCAACGCCATGGCGTTGGACGAGCCCATGTCGTGATGGTCGTCGGCGTCGTGGCCGTGCTCGTGGTGTGTCTCTGCCGGCATGCTCATTCTGACTCCTCAACCTGCCGCGCCTCCGGGTCGGATGCCCCGAGCCCGCCGGCACCAAACATACCCCCGGGGGGTATAGTCCGCAAGTGGGTCACGCGACGCTGCGCACCGTCCCCCCGTCGACGCGCAGGTCCGCTCCGCTGATGTATCCCGCGTGCGCACTCGCCAGGAACGTCACGGCGGCGGCGACCTCCTCGGGCCTGCCGAACCGCCCGATGTCATTGGGGAACCACTCGCCGGCCGCGGCCGTCTCGATGTCCTCCCATGCCGGCCCCCAACCGTGCTCGACCGCGACGCGAGTGGCCATCTCGCGCACCGGGTCGGTGAGGATGGCGCCGGGCGCGACGATGTTGGCGGTCACGCCGGTGCCGGCCAGTTCGCGCGCCAACGACACCGTCAGGTTGTGCCGGGCCGCCAGCGTGGCGTTGTAGTGCGGTTGCATGGCGGCCGGCTGGACGGCCAGACCACCGCCGATCTGAATCACCCGGCCCCATCCGCGGTTTCGCATGCCCGGGACAAGATGCGTGATCATCCGGACGCCGGAGATCACGTTCATCGCATAGAGGCGCTCCCAGTGTTGCGCGGTCACCGCCGTCCACGGCAGTCCGTCGTAGAAACCGGCGTTGTTGACCAGGATGTCGACCTCGCCGCAGGCCTGCGCCACTGCGGCGGCCCCGTCGTCGCCGGTGAGGTCGCCGAGCACGGCCACGGCGTCCCCGCCTCGCGACCGGATCCGCTCCACGACCTGCCGCGCGCGTTCGGCGTCCCGGCCGTGCACCACCACAGAAACCCCTTCACCGGCCATCATCTCGGCGATTGCCCGCCCCAGTCCGGCGGTGGAGCCCGTGACCAGTGCCCGCTTCCCCGATATGCCCATGTCCATGACGCGCCTCCTATGTCTACACTCGTATACTTGGCAGACGCCGGCCGGCGCGCGTCTATTCCCGACGGGTGGCGCGACCGACGAAAGGAGGAGCACCCGGTGGAACTGCGGACGTACTCACTGGCGAGCCGGGACGCGCTGCGCCACTACGTCGACGTCTTCTGGCCGCGGCACATCCGGACGCTCGGCAGGTACGGCATCACCGTCCACGGCGTGTGGACCGACACCACCTCCGACGCCAACGACGTCATCGCGCTGATCGGCTATCCGCCGGGCGCCGACCCGTTGCGGCTGGCGCAGCGATACCGGGCGAGCAGCGACTTCGCCCGGGACCACGCGGATTTCGACACCACTCTGATCGTGTCCACCCGCGTCACCGCTCTGCAGCCGATCGCTGCCTCACCCCTGCGGTAAGTCCCGGTGTCCAACCGTCCGCGCAATGCCGCCGCCACCCGCGAGGCCATCCTGCATTCGGCCGTCCGGCACTTTGCGCGCGCCGGATACGACGGCGTCGGTGTCCGGCAGATCGCCCAGGACGCCGGAGTGACCGCCATGCTGGTGAACCGGTACTTCGGTTCGAAAGAGCTCCTGTTCGCCGAAGCCGTCGACGCGGCGTTCGCATCCCCGGTGTTCATCGCGGAGCGGTCGAGCGCGCTCGCCGCCGACACCGCCGCTTCGCTGGTGAGGGGCACCGATCCGTCCGGCGACGCACCGGAGGCCTTCCTGATCCTGCTGCGCTCGGTGTCGGACCCGGCCGCGGTGCCGATCGTGCGCGCGGCGATCGAACGGCACGTCGGCCGCCGGCTGGCCGCACAGCTCGACCGGCCGGATCACGAACTGCGCAGCGAGCTCGTGCTTTCGGTGATCAGCGGCGTCTTGCTGATGCGGCGCGTCGTGGGCACCACGGCCCTCACCGACGTCGCGCCGGACGACCTCGCCGCGCTCCTCCTGCCGGTGTTGACGACCATCATCGACGGCCCAGCCGACTGACCCGGCACTGTCACCTCACCGCCGACCACACCGCCATGGCCCCCGCCACGAAGACCAGCACGAGTACCGCACGCCGGAATGCCCCCTCCGGCACATGCTTACCGAGCACGATGCCCGCGACGTTGCCGACGATCCCCGCCAGCACCAGCAGGAGCAACTGCGGCTGCAACATGGCCGCGACCGCCTGTCCGCCCGCGGCCAGGATGAGGATGGCCGCGCAGTTGACGATGACGAAGTAGGCGGCCAGGTCGGCGATGAACTGCGCGGCCGGCAGGCGCGCCCGAAGCAGCAGCAGGACCGGGGGTGGACCGCTCAACGACGTTGTGGTCCCGAGGAATCCGCCCAGCAGGCCGGTCATCGCGAGCCCGCCGGCTGACGGGTCCGACGGCTCCGTCCCGGCGAACGGCAGGGCCATGGCGACCGCGCACAGCATCACCGCGACCCCCGCCGTGATCTGGAGCTGTTGCTGCGGGAGGGCCGCCAGCATCGCCGCACCGGCCAGCGCGCCGGGGACACTGCATCCGCCGAGGTATCCGACCCGGCGCCAGTCGATCAGCCGCCGCGAGTCGTACGCCGCGTGCAGGCGCGTGATCGCGCCGACCAACAGGTTGACGAACACCACGTAGGGCAGATCGAAACCCGCCATCAACATGAACGGCGTGGCGATCAGCGCGTTGCCGAAGCCGGTGATGCCGCCGATCGCCGCAGCGAGGCCGATCGTCAGCGCGCCCGCGAGCAGCAGCAACGGCCGTCCCCCTTCGCTGCCACCGCCGGCCTACGCCTCCACCGCATCGATCGCCCGGTAGATCCGCTGCTCGCTGACCGGCCGCGCGGTGCCCAGTTGCTGCGCCCACAGGCTCACCCGCAGCTCCTCGATCATCCGGCCGATGTCGCGCACGTCCTCGGCGGCGGCGCGAGCAGGTGAAAGCGATTGCCGCAGTTCGTCATACGCCGCGGTCACGGCGGCCACGCGGGCCATCCGGTCACGGTCGGCGTTCAGCCCCTGCGGTAAGCGCTCCAGCCGCCGCCCCACCGCCATCAGGTACCGCGTCAGATTCGCCAGATGCGCCGCCCCCGTCGCGCAGACGAATCCCGCGGGCAGCAGCGCCGCCACCTGAGCGCGGATGTCGGCGATCGACTCCGCGTGGGCGGGCGGCGGCGTCGCGGGCAGCGCCACCTGCACCTGCTGCGCGGCGGCCAGCACCTTCTCCACCCGCCCGAGGATGTCCAGCGTCGTCGGCACCAGCGAACCGCTCACCCGCTGCACCAGCGCGGTGAACTGCGCACGCGTCCAGACCGGGTCGCGCACCATCGCGTCGACCGCCGCGTCGGCGCAGTCGTCGATCAGCGCGCCCAGCGAGCCGTCCGGATTCGCGCCGAGCGCCAACCGCTGCCGGGTGTCCAGCGCCCGTTCGACGTTCTTGGCCGGCGACGGCGCCGACAACCGCAGCAGCCGCCGCAGCCCAGGGCCCATCGCCGCGCGCTGCTCGGCCGGCGTCGGGAACACCCGCACGTCGACGGCGGCGCCGGTGTCGACGAACGCCGGATAGCCCAGCACGCGGTGCCCGCCCGAGGTGCGCTCCACCGACCGCGGCAGCTCGTCGAGATCATCGGGCCAGCCCCGCAATCCGGTGCGCTCGATCCCGTCGGCGACCGCGCGGGCGACCGCCTGGCGCACCGGCGCGGCCAACTGCTCCTGCAGGGTCCCGAGGTCCTTGCCGCGGGCCACCTCCTTGCCACCGGCCTCGACCGCGAACGTCACCCGCAGGTGCGCCGGGATCTTCTCCAGATCGAAGGCGTCGATCGGCACCGTCACGCCGCTGCGCCGCCACAGTTCGTGCTGCAGACTGTCCAGCAACGGACCCGTGCCGGGGTCCATCGTGCGGAGCACCTCCCGCGCGGTGTCGCGCGCGGGCACGAAGTTGCGGCGCAGATCCTTGGGCAGCGACTTGATCAGCGACGTGACCAGTTCCTCACGCAGCGCCGGGACGTGCCAGGCGAATTCGTCACCGCCGAGGCGGGCCAGCACTTCGACCGGCACGTGCACGGTGATGCCGTCGTCGGCCGCCCCGGGTTCGAAGCGGTAGGTCAGCGGCAGCGACAGATCACCGGCCTGCCAGGCGTCGGGCAGATCGTCGGCGTCCTCGGCGCGCAGCAGATCGTCGCGCGTCATCGTCAGCAGGTCCGGGGTGCGGTGCCGCTGTTTGCGCCACCACGCGTCGAAATGCCGTGCGGAGACGACGTTCTCGGGGATCCGCGAGGCGTAGAACCCGAACACCTCCTCGTCGCCGACCAACAGGTCGCGCCGCCGGGCCCGCTCCTCGACCTCCTCGAGTTCGGCCCGCAGCCGGGCGTTGTCGCGGAAGAAGTGATGCTTGGTCTGCCAGTCCCCCTCGACCAGCGCGTGCCGGATGAACAACTCCCGCGCCAGGTCCGGCTCGATCTGGGCGTAGTTGACCCGCCGGCGCGGCACCAGCGGCAGCCCGTAGAGCGTCACGCGTTCGAACGCCATCACCGCGCCGCGCTGCGCATCCCAGTGGGGCTCGCTGTAGGTGCGGGCCACCAGGTCGCCGGCGACGCGTTCCACCGTGTCGGGGTCGATGCGCGCGCCGATGCGGCCGAACAGCCGGCTGGTCTCCACCAGGTCGGCCACGACGATCCACCGCGGCGGCCGCTTCGTCAGCACCGAGCCGGGCGCCAGCACGAACCGCGAGTTCCGCGCGCCCTGATAGTCGCGGGTGTCGCCGTCGCGCAGCCCGATGTGCGACAGCAGCCCGGCCAGCAGCGCGGCATGCACGCTGGCCGGCGACGCCGGTTCGCTGGATTCCCGGATCCCCAGATCGCCGGCGATGCTGCGCAGCTGCCCGGTGAGGTCCTGCCACTCGCGGATCCGCAGGTAGTGCAGGAACTCGTCGCGACACATCCGCCGAAACGAGCTGCCGGAGCGTTCCTTGCGCTGCTCTCCCAGATACCGCCACAGGTTCAGGTAGGAGACGAAGTCGGAGTGCTCGTCGGCGAACCGGGCGTGCTTCTGCCGGGCGGCGTCCTCCCGCTCGGCGGGCCGCTCGCGCGGGTCCGGGATCGACAGTGCCGCCGCGAGCACCAGCACCTCACGCACGCAGCCCTCGGCGTCGGCGGCCAGGATCATCCGTCCGATCCGGGGGTCGAGCGGCAACCGCGCCAGCCGGCGGCCGACGTCGGTCAGTGCCGCCGACTGGTCGAACGCGCCGAGCTCCTGCAGCAGCGTCACCCCGTCGCGGATGCTGCGCCGATCGGGCGGGTCCAGGAACGGGAAGCTCTCCACGTCACCGAGGCCCAGCGCGGCCATCTGGAGGATCACCGCGGCCAGGTTGGTCCGCAGGATCTCCGGATCGGTGTAGCGGGGCCGCGCCTCGAAGTCCTCCTCGGAGTACAGCCGGATACACACGCCCGGCGCGGTGCGCCCCGACCGGCCGGCCCGCTGCGCCGCGGACGCCTGGGAGATCGGCTCGATCGGCAGCCGCTGCACCTTGGTGCGGCGGCTGTAGCGCGAGATGCGCGCGGTGCCCGGGTCGACGACGTAGCGGATACCGGGCACGGTCAGCGACGTCTCGGCGACGTTGGTGGCCAGCACCACTCGCCGCCCGGAATGACTCGGCTGGAACACCCGCTGCTGGTCGGCGGTCGGCAGCCGGGCGTAGAGCGGCAGCACCTCGGTGTTGGAAAGCTCACCGCGCAACACCTCGGCGGTGTCGCGGATCTCCCGCTCCCCGGACAGGAACACCAGTACGTCGCCGGGTGGTTCGGCCTCCAGTTCGCGGACGGCGTCGACGATCGCGTCGGTCTGGTCGCGCATCTCCACGCGGACGATCTCGTGGTCGGGATCGTCGGGGTCGTCCTGGTCGTCGGCCAGTACCGGCACCTCCAGCGGCCGGTAGCGGATCTCGACGGGATACGTACGCCCCGACACCTCGACGATCGGCGCCGGCGCCCCGACGGTGCCGAAATGCTCAGCAAAGCGCTCCGGCTCGATGGTGGCCGAGGTGACGATCACCTTCAGGTCGGGTCGGCGCGGCAGCAGTTCGCGCAGATAGCCGAGCAGGAAGTCGATGTTGAGGCTGCGTTCGTGGGCCTCGTCCAGGATCAGGGTGTCGTAGCGCAGCAGCCGCCGGTCACGCTGGATCTCGGCGAGCAGGATGCCGTCGGTCATCAGCTTCACCAGGGTGCGGTCCGAGGCCTGGTCGGTGAACCGCACGGTGTAGCCCACGGTCTCCCCCAGCGGGGTGCCCAGCTCGTCGGCGACGCGCTGGGCGACGGTGCGCGCGGCCAGTCGTCGGGGCTGGGTGTGGCCGATGGTGCCGCGGATGCCCCGGCCCAGTTCCAGGCAGATCTTCGGCAGCTGCGTGGTCTTGCCGGACCCCGTCGCGCCGGCGACCACGACCACCTGGTGGGCGCGGATCGCGTCGGCGATGTCGTCGCGTCGCTCGCTGACCGGCAGATCGGGGTAGGTGATTGCGGGCACCGCCGCGGTGCGGGTCGCGATGAGCTGTTCGCCGGTCGCGATCTGCCGCTCGATCTGGGCGAGCTTGTCGGCGGTGAGGCGGCGGTCCTTGAGGCGGCGGCCGAGGCGGGCCGCGTCGCGGTAGGTCAGCCCGTCGAGGCGGTCGCGCAGCGCGCGCAGCTCGTCACGGGAGGGTTCGGACACTCGCGCCAGGATAGGCGTCGAGCGGCTAACCCTGGCCGGGCGTGTAGTACTCGAGCATCGCGGCGAACGTCTCGAACGCCGGCACCGACACCCCGTAGGTGGCCTCGAAGTGCACGCTGAGCGGGAAGCCGAGCTCACCGACGCCGTCGATCACCCGCTTGTACAGGTCGACCATCATGCGCCGCTTGTCGGCGGGCTCGCCGGCCGCGAGCTGTTTGACGAAGTCCTGCTCGGCGGCGACCGCCGCGTTGCCCGGGTCCTGGATCAACCAGTGGATCAGCCCGACGCGGCTCTCCATCTTCGGCACGAACCCGAACGACAGCAGGATCTCGGGCCGGTGCTCGGAGTTCGCGGCGAACTCGGTGAGGAAGTCGACGATCGCATCGGAGTACAGCAGCTGCGTCATGCCGTACGTGGCGCCCTGTTTGCACTTGAACGTGAAGCGGCCCTGCTCCCCGTCGCGGGTGGGAATCAGGATCGCGCCGCGGTTGGGCACCAGGTCCTCGTACAGCGACAGCGCGTCGGTGGGCGCGACGCCGCTGCCCTCGCCGTCGTTCATGGTGCGCGGCACGCCGACGAACGCGATGCCGTCGAACCCGGCCGAGCTCAACGTGGTCAGCCGCTCGCGCAGCGCGTCCTCGTCGAGGAACGCGGTGACCTGCGTGCACAGCCCCCGCATCGCGGGCAGCTCGGGGGTGATGATCGACCAGAAATCCAGGACGTCCATCTTGGGCTTCATCTCGATGGGACGACCGCTGTCCTCCTCGATCATTCCCGGGATCATCACGTGGCCGATGCGGCCCTGCAGACCGGTCTCGGCGGAGCAGCGCAGCACTTTCGCCGCGTCCTCGAGCGCATGCTCGCGGCCGCGGTCGATGTTGGGCGGGACGAGTTCCAGCGCGACGGTGTTGAGGGGCAACGAACTGCTCCTTTGAGACGGCAAAAGTCGATGTGGCCGATCCGGCGCGTGCCTCGGCGCACTCCCCCCGGAAAGCGTCACCATACCGCTCCCAGCGGATCGCGACCTGCGCCGGTCGCCGTGACCACCCCGCCGCGGGCTCGGGTTCACCGGCGCAGTGAGCGGGGCGGGACGGCGGCGGCCACGTCGATGAGCCGGTCCCGCGCCCACTGCAGGTCGTCGCAGAGGCGCTGCGCGTCGGTGTAGAGCCCGCCGTAGACGGCCCAGTCGGTCGGCCCGTCGAGCGGATGTCCCTCGGTGTGGACGCGCAGATCCTCCAGCGCGGTGCGGCACCCCTCGATGGCGTCGCTCAGCCCGTGCCCGCGGTGCAGATCGTCGACGGTGTGGATCTCGGCGAGTTCGTCGACGGCCCGGCGCACCGCGCTGAGCAGCGCGCAATAGCGGAACACGAATTCGCCGTGCGCGACGCGCTGGGCGTCGTCGCGTTCGGTGATCCGCAGCAGTCCGGCCGACGCCGAGCGCAGCTGTTCGGCGATGCGTTCGGCCGCGGTGATGGTGACCCGGTAGCCGTTGAAGGTGCTGCGGTCCCGGGTGCGCAGCCGGCGCGGATTCCACTTCCAGGTCTCGTGCGCGTGGTCGACGGTGCTCCTGGCCTGTGTCGCGAGTTGCTGGGCGGCCTCGGCGCGCTGCCGCCACGAGCGGGCGTCGTCGGCATCGGAGACGCCGTCGCGCAGGCCGGTGGCCATATCGTCGGCCAACCGGGCCACCGCACCGCACAGCGAGTCGACGGCATCGGCCGCGGTGCGGTACCGCAGCGGCGGCGCGATCAGCAGATTGACCGTCAGCGCGACGCCTGCCCCGAGCATCACCATCCCGGCGATCTCGGGCAGCGAGGCCGCCGGCAACCGGCCCGGCGTCGGTATCGCGAACACGCCGTAGGCGAAGATCGCCGCCACCGCGACGTTGACCCCCTGCTCACCGAGCGGTCGCCAGCGCCCGATGACCAGGGCGAGCGCCAGCATCACCGGGAAGATCCACACCGCGGGGCCGAAGGTCAGCACCAGCACGCCGCTGACCAGCACGCCGAGCACCACCGCCCCCGTGTAGCGCAGCGATTTGTCGACCGATTGGGAGATCGTGGCCTGCATCAGCATCACCGCGGAGAACGGGGCGAACGACGCGTGCCCGGCCTGGAAGACCTCCGCGGCCAGCAACCACGCGATGGTCGCCGCGACGATGGTCTTGATCAGCATCATCGCGGTGTCCCGGTCCACGGCCACCGCGGGCAGTGCCTCCCGCGCGCGCCGCCCGGCCGCGGCGATCCAACGTGTACCTCTCATCAGGGACCTGCGGGTACCCCGGTCCCGCCGGTCCGACACACGCCGCGGTCGCGGCACGGATCAACCCGGGTGAATGCGGGAACGTGGGCGGCGGACAGCCCGACCGACCCGAGACCCCGAGGAGATTCTCATGCGATTCCCGGCCAGCCGCGGCACCCGGACGGCCGCCGGCGCCGCCGCGCTGATGACCGCCCTGTCCGCCTGCGGCGGTGAGGACCCGCAACTCGACTCCTCCAACCGCGGTTCGGGGTCGCACACCGAGACCACGACGGTGGAGAACGCGTTCATCGTGCCCGCATTCGTGCCGGGTCAGTGCGCGATCCAGACCAACGCCGGGGCCGATCTGCGCTTCACCGTCACCAACGGCCGCTCGGCGGAGGCCGAGCGGCTGCTCGACGTGTCCACCACGGCCGGCCCCGTGGTCGAGGACGTCGGCACCATCGACATCCCGGCCAGGTCGACCGTCGGCGTCGGTGAGCCGAGCGCCGAGGCGGTCGACGCCGGGGGCAGCACACCCGCGGTTCGGTTGGGGCCGCTCGACCCGCTGGTCAAACCGGGTAAGGCAGTCGACGTGGCATTCAACTTCGAGCAGGCGGGCACCATCGAGCTGCGGGTGCCGATCGAGGCATGCCCGGTACAGGCACGGTGACCGGTATCAACCGGGCCGGCGCGGGGAACGTGGCCGCATGTTGACGAAAGTGACTGCGGCCGCCGCGCTGGTGGCCATCCTGGTCGGGGTCGCCGGCCTGCTCACTCCGGTGCGGGTGTCGCTGGGGGCGACGACGGTGAGTTGCGGAACCGCCGTCGCCCCCGACCTCGACGAGGCGCGCACGCACGACGACGGCACCACCGCGAACATCCCCGTCGGGGACGTCGTGCTGGTCGACGCGTCCTTCACCGAGTTGTGCCGGAGGGATCTGGCCGATCGCCGGATCTGGACGTCCACGGTGGCGATCGCCGGGGTCCTCGCGCTGGTGTCGGCGGTGGCGATCGGCCGGCGCAGGACCCGCGCGACGGTGCCCCGGGTCTAGGGCGTTCTCGGCCAGATCAGCGTGAACACCGCCGCGTCGTCGTAGGACTCCCCCGCTGCGGTGGCGAAGGCGCCCAGCACCTCGGCGAGCGCATCGCGTTCGGCCGGGCTCATGTCGCGCAGGATGCGTTCGATCGCGGTGCGCCGCCGCCGGGTCACCTTGTCGACCAGCCGACGGCCTGACGGGGTCAGCGTCAGCGTGACGTGGCGCCGGTCCACCTCGGATTCGCGGCGGTTGAGCAGACCGGCCTTCAGCAGGCGGTCACAGGTCCGGCTGGCGTTCGACGGGTTGACGTCCAGCCCGGCCGCGACGGCCGCCAGGTTGAGCGGGCCGCGGGTGTAGATCATCATCAGCACCCGAAACTGCGGCACCGTGACGACGTCCTCCAGCCCCGCCAGGGACGCGGCCGCGATCCCGACCAACGCCCGCGAGGCGCGCAGCACCGCATCCACCTGGCCGGCCGACGGCTTGTCGTCGGCGGCCGGGATCCGGGAGCGCCGTGGCGAAGTCATGCGGGCCATCTTGGTGGGCGGACGACACGGCCGCAAGGAGCGGAGCCGTCGGCCTCAGCCGGTCTGGTCGATCAGCCGTCGCACCGACGCCGGCAGCGGATGCGGCGAATCGGATTGCGGTGCGCCGTAACCGGTTCGCACCGGCACCACCCCGGTCCAGCCGGCGCCCGGGCTCGCCGGCCCGCGGCGCGCCTTGGCCACCCACGAGCCGTCGGTGATCGGCAGCTCGAGCAGCAGCGTCGAGGCGAGCTCCTTGGCCGAATGCGGTGGGCACTCGGCGGCGCGTCCGGGCAGCAACGTGTCGGTGAACCGGTCGAGCAGTGCAGGCAGCTCGTCGCGCGCCACCGCCCGGCACACCCCGCGGACCACGGCCGAGCGGTAGTTCGCGGAGTGGTCGAACTGCCGCTCGGCGACGACGAGCCCGTCGTACAGGTAGGCGCTCACACAGACCTTGGCGCCTCCGGCGATCCGGCGCAGCGCACCGGCGCCGGTCGAACCGTGCAGCAGCAGCCGGTCGCCGTCGCGGGCCACCAGCATGGGCACCGCCCACGGTTCGTCGCCGAGCACGGTGGAGACCGTGGCCACGGGCGCGTGGTCGAACACCTCGTGCAGTACGGCCAGATCGCCGGCGCGGTCGGGCTTGCGCGTCAGCCGGTCCAACGGTGAAGGGGTCACGGATGTCATTCATCCAGCCCGGCGTAGCGGCGGCAAGCGATTTGCCGCTTCGCTACGTTGGCTTCCATGGACGCTGACGTCATCGTCGTGGGCGCCGGCCTGGCCGGTCTGGTCGCGACCCACGAACTGACCCGTCGGGGTAAACGTGTGGCGCTGGTCGATCAGGAGAACGCGGCGAACCTGGGCGGGCAGGCGTACTGGTCGTTCGGCGGCATCTTCCTGGTCGACAGTCCCGAACAGCGGCGCATGCGGATCAGGGACTCCTTCGAGCTGGCCTGGAACGACTGGCAGGGCAGCGCCGCGTTCGACCGCCTCGACGACGAGGACGTGTGGGCGGTCAAATGGGCCCGCGCCTACGTCGAGTGGGCGGCCGGGGAGAAGCGCGACTACCTCGCCGCACAGGGCATCTCGTTCCTGCCGACCGTGGGGTGGGCCGAACGCGGCGACCTGCGGGCCACCGGACACGGCAACTCGGTGCCCCGCTTTCACGTCGCGTGGGGCACCGGCACGGGCATCGTCGGGCCGTTCACCGATTCCGCGCTGGCCGCCGCGAACCGGGGCCTGGTGACCTTCCGCCACCGCCACCGCGTCGACGAACTCGTCTACACCGACGGCGCGGTCACCGGCGTGCGGGGCACCGTGCTGGCGCCCGACGGCGCGAAGCGCGGCGCGCCGTCGAACCGCGACATCGTCGGTGACTTCGAGTTGACGGCGCAGGCCGTGGTGGTGACCACCGGTGGCATCGGGGCCAACCACGAGATCGTGCGGCGCTTCTGGCCGGCGCGTCTGGGGACCGCCCCGTCATCGATGATCACCGGCGTACCCGCCCACGTGGACGGCCGAATGCTCGACATCGCCGCGGATTCCGGTGTGCGCCTGGTGAACCGGGACCGCATGTGGCACTACACCGAGGGCGTCGTCAACTGGGCTCCGATCTGGCCGAATCACGCGATCCGCATCCTGCCCGGACCGTCGTCGATGTGGTTCGACGCGCTGGGCCGGCGGCTGCCCGCGCCGTACCTGCCCGGTTACGACACCCTCGGCACGCTGCGCTACCTGCGCACCACCCCGGACATCGCCGAGTTCGACCACTCGTGGTTCATCCTCACCCAGCGGATCATCGAGAAGGAGTTCGCGCTGTCGGGGTCCGAGCAGAACCCCGACATCACGGCCAAGGACCGCAAGGCGTTCCTGCGCGAGCGGCTGCTCAGCAAGGGCGCGCCCGGACCCGTGGAGGCGTTCAAACAGCACGGGGTGGACTTCGTCGTCGCCGACCGGCTCGAGGACCTCGTCGCGAAGATGAACGCGCTGACCGACCAGCCGCTGCTCGACGCGGCGGCCATCCGCCGCCAGATCGAGGCCCGGGACCTGCAGGTGGCCCATCCGTTCAGCAAGGACGCTCAGATCCAGGGCATCCACAATTCCCGCAGCTCGCTGGGTGACCGGATCGGACGCACCACCGCGCCGCACCGCATCCTCGACCCGGCCGCCGGGCCGCTGATCGGCGTCAAACTGCACATCCTGACCCGCAAGACGCTCGGCGGAATCCAGACCGACCTGGCCTCGCGGGCCATCGGCCTCGACGGCCGGCCGATCGACGGCCTGTACGCCGCCGGTGAGGTGGCCGGGTTCGGCGGCGGCGGGGTGCACGGTTACAACGCGCTGGAGGGCACGTTCCTCGGCGGGTGCATCTTCTCCGGCCGCGCCGCCGGCCGGGCGCTCGCCGACCGGGTCTGACCGCCGCTCAGCCCGCGGGCGGCGCGGTGGTCCCGCGAATCACCAGTTTGGGTTCGAGCACCACGTCCTCGGGTCCGGTGCGGGTCTGCTCGAGCATGTCGACCGCCAGTCGCACCGCGTGTTCGGCCTGGTCGGTGGCGTCCTGGTGGACGGTGGTGAGGTCGATGCGCGGGTTGTCGGCCAGCCGGGTGTCGTCGAATCCGATCAGCGACAGCCGGCCCGGGACGTCCACGCCCGCCCGGGTGAACCCGTCGAGCAGGCCGAGGGCGCAGCGGTCGTTGGACGCCAGGACCGCACTCGGCAGGGACGGTTCGGCGAGCATGGTCGCCGCCGCGGCCGCCCCGGCCGCTTCCGTGTGGGCGCCGGGCACCACGCGGGCGTGCCCGCCGAGCCCGTGCTGACGCATCGCGGCGCGGTAGGCGCTGCGCCGGTCGGCGGATCCCGGGCCGGTACCGCCGTCGACGTGGTGGATGTCGCGGTGCCCCAGCTCGACCAGGTAGTCCACCGCCTGCCGGATGCCCTTGGCGTCGTGGGTGCGGACGGTCGCGAGGTTCACCCCGGCCTCGACGGCCGGCAGCCGGCGGCCCACCACCACGACGGGCACGCGCGCGGCCAGCGTGCGCAGGTAATCGGGTCCGGCGTCGGGACCGAGCAGGATGAGGCTGCCGCACCGGTGGCTGAGCAGTGCGTCGATCGGTACCGATTCGTCGCGGTCGGCGAGGTTGGCCGTCAACAGCACCTCATAGCCGCGGCGCTCGGCGGCCGGATAGATGCCGGTGACGAGTTCGGCCTGGAACAACTGCCGGACGTCGGTCAGCACCCCCAGCGTCCGGCTCCGGCCCAGGGCCAGGAGGCGGGCGGCGGAGTCCGGCCGGTAGCCGAGCTCGGCGGCCGCGGCCAGCACGCGCTCCCGGGTGGCGGGACTGGCACCGGGTTTGCCGTCGAGCACGAACGACACCAGCGTGCGCGACACCCCGGCCGCCGCCGCCACGTCCGCCATGGTCGGCCGCCCCGACCGCGAGCTCTGTGATGCCACCGGCTCCCCTTCCGCGATGTGACCGTTGACACGTTCGGTCGCCTCACCATACTATCGCTAACGCGCGTTACTAACGCGCGTTAGTCCACCGCTCGAAATGAGGTCACCATGGCGTCCACCGAGACCGCCCCGAGCTCCGGCCGATTCCTCACCAAACTGACCGTGATCGCCACCCTCGGCGGCCTGCTGTTCGGTTACGACACCGGCGTCATCTCCGGTGCGCTGCTGTACATGAAGGACGATCTGGCGTTGTCGCCGTTCGGCGAGGCCACCGTGGTCAGTTCCCTGCTGTTCCCCGGCGCCGCGTTCGGGGCACTGTTCGGCGGGCGCGTCGCCGACCGCATCGGCCGCAAGAGGGCCCTGCTGGTCTGCGCCGGCCTGTTCCTCGTCGGGGCCATCGGGTGCGCGCTGGCGCCCAACGTGCAGATCATGGTGGCCGCACGCATCATCCTCGGCCTGGGCGTCGGCGCCGCCGCGGTGACGTGCCCGCTCTACCTGGCCGAGATGGCCCCCGCCGAACGCCGTGGCCGGATGGTCACCATCAACGAGTTGATGATCGTCACCGGTCAGATGCTGGCCTTCGCGACGAACGCCCTGCTCGACCATCTGGTCCAGGACCCGCACGTCTGGCGCACCATGCTCGGCGTCGCGGCGGTGCCCGCCGTCGCGCTGCTGATCGGCATGCTGGCACTGCCCGACTCCCCCCGCTGGTACGGCCTCAAGGGCCGCCTGCCCGAGGCGCGAAAGGTGCTGGGACTCAGTCGCACTCCGCAGGAGGCCGACGCCGAGTACCGGCTGATCGAAGAGCACACCGACCACATGCTCAAGGCCCACCTGCTCAAGACCGCCAGCACACCGTTCACCGTCATCCGCGACGTCCCGTGGATCCGCCGGGTCGTGCTCGTGGGTTGCGGTCTCGCGATCATCCAGCAGGCCACCGGGATCAACACCGTCAACTACTACGCGCCCACGATCCTCGAGCAGAGCGGCCTCGGGGTCAGCGCGGCGCTCGTCGCCACGATCGCCGTCGGGGTGACGTCGGTGGTCACCACGATCATCGGGATCATTCTGCTCGGGTACATCGGCAGGCGCACCATGCTGATGATCGGTTTCGCCGGCGTCGCGGTGTCCCAGGCCGCGCTCGCCGCGACGTTCCTGCTGCCCGAATCCACGACGCGCAGTTACGTGATCCTCGCGTGCATGGTGGCGTTCGTCGGGTTCGTGCAGATGTTCATCGGCACCTGCGTGTGGCTCCTGCTCTCGGAGATCTTCCCGCTGAGCATCCGC
This sequence comes from Mycobacterium sp. PS03-16, assembly GCF_004570325.1. GTDB lineage: Bacteria > Actinomycetota > Actinomycetes > Mycobacteriales > Mycobacteriaceae > Mycobacterium. Next base: position 43,919 of record NZ_SPQO01000032.1, read on the forward strand.
GGATTCGCCATGGGCATCGCGGTGTTCGTGCTGTGGTGCACCAACGCGATCATCTCGTTCGCGTTCCCGCTACTGAACACCGCGCTCGGCTCCACCGGCACGTTCGCGCTGTTCGTCGCGATCAACATCGTCTCCTGGATCTTCGTCCGCCGCTACGTGCCCGAGACCAAGGGCACCACGCTCGAGGAACTCGAGGAGCGGTTCGAAGCCCACGACGGCGCCCGGCTGGCCACCGCCTCCTGACCATCCATCGACGAAAGGACCCGCCCGTGACCACCATCCGCGTCGGATCGGCACCCGACTCCTGGGGTGTCTGGTTCCCCGACGACCCGCAGCAGACCCCGTACACCCGTTTCCTCGACGAGGTCGCCGCCGCCGGGTACGAGTGGATCGAACTCGGACCGTACGGCTACCTGCCCACCGACCCGCAGCGCCTCACCGACGAACTCGCCGCGCGCAACCTGCGGCTCTCGGCCGGCACCGTGTTCGAGCACCTGCACCGCGAGGACGCCTGGTCCGATGTCTGGAGCCAAGTCGAAGATGTCGCCAAACTCACCGCCGCCGTGGGGGGTTCGCACGTGGTGGTGATTCCGGAGATGTGGCGCGACCCCGCCACCGGGGAGGTGCTCGAGGACCGCGAACTCACCGACGACCAGTGGCGCAAGAAGACCCGCGGCATGAACGACCTCGGCCGGGCCATGTACGAGCAGTACGGGGTGCGCGCGCAGTACCACCCGCACGCCGACAGTCACGTCGACACCGAGGCCCACGTGTACCGCTTCCTCGAGGGCACCGACGGCGACGTCGTCAACCTGTGCCTGGACACCGGTCACATCAGCTACTGCGGCGGCGACAACCTCGCGATCATCGAACGCCATCCCGACCGCATCGGCTACCTGCACCTCAAGCAGGTCGACCCGCAGGTGGTCGCCAAGGTCGAGGCCGAGGATCTGCCGTTCGGTGAGGCCGTCCGCCTGGGCGCGATGATCGAACCGCCGCTGGGGGTTCCGGACATGCCGCCGCTGCTGGCCGCCGTCGAGCGGCTCGGCATCGACGTGTTCGCCATCGTCGAGCAGGACATGTACCCCTGCGACCCCGACCATCCGCTGCCCATCGCCCAGCGCACCCGCCGATACCTCGGATCGTGCGGCGTGCCGTCCGTCACGTTCTAGGAGCCGACCGCCATGACAGACCTCCGCATCGCCGTCCTCGGGGTCGGCATGATGGGCGCCGACCATGTCGAGCGCATCACCCGCCGCATCGCCGGCGCCCGCGTCAGCGTCGTCAACGACTACGTCGTCGAACGCGCCCAGGCCGTGGCCGATACGGTTGCGGGCGCCCGCGTGGCCGTCGACCCGCTCGACGCGATCGCCGCCGACGACGTCGACGCGGTGCTGCTCGCCACCCCGGGACCCGTGCACGAGAAGCAGCTGCTGGCCTGCCTCGAGCACCGCAAGCCGGTGCTGTGCGAGAAGCCGCTGACCACCGACGTCGACACCGCGCTGGACATCGTGCGCCGCGAAGCCGACCTGGGCATCCGCCTGATCCAGGTCGGCTTCATGCGCCGCTTCGATCCCGAATACGCCTCGCTCAAGGCGCTGATCGACTCCGGTGAGCTGGGCCGAGCGCTGGTGCTGCACTGCGTGCACCGCAACCCCGCGGTGCCGCCGACCTTCACCTCCGAGATGATCGTCAAGGACTCGCTGGTGCACGAGGTCGACGTCACCCGGTTCCTGTTGGGTGAGGAGATCACCGCGGTGCGGATACTGCGTCCGGGCGCGAATCCGTCTGCGCCGCAAGGGCTGCAGGATCCGCAGATCGCGATCTTCGAGACCTCCGGCGGCCGCCACGTCGATGCCGAACTGTTCGTCACCACCGGCGTCGCCTACGAGGTTCGCACCGAGGTGGTCGGCGAACACGGCAGCGCCACCATCGGATTGGACGTCGGCCTGGTCCGCAAGACGGCCGACGGACGCTGGGGCGGGGCCATCACCCCCGGCTTCCGCGAGCGGTTCGGCACCGCCTACGACATCGAGGTGCAGCGCTGGGTCGACGCGGTGCGCGCCGGCGCCACCACCGGCGACTACACCGACGGCCCCACCGCGTGGGACGGCTACGCCGCCGCGGCGGTGTGCGAGGCCGGGGTGCAGGCGCTGCACAGCGGTGAACGGGTCGCGGTGACGCTGGCCGAGCGGGCAGGGGCCTGACATGAAGATCGCGCTGGACCCCACCCCGTTCCACCACGACCACGACCTGCTCGACTTCCCGCGCCTGGTGGCCGATCTGGGCTACGAGTTCCTGCAGCTGACTCCGCACCGCGACTTCATCCCGTTCTTCAACCACCCCCGCGCCGACGACGCGCTGGTGACGAAGTTCCGCACGGCATGCGCCGACGCGGGCGTCGGCATCGCCTCGGTGCTGCCGGTGCTGCGCTGGTCGGGGCCCGACGAGGACGCCCGGGAGGCGGCGGTGCGCAACTGGAAGCGGGTCATCCAGATCACCGTCGACCTCGGCGTCAACGTCATCAACACCGAGTTCTCCGGCCGGCCCGAGAAGCCGGAGGAGTCCGAGCGGGCGTTCTTCCGTTCCATGGAGGAGCTGCTGCCGATCTTCGAACGCGAAGGCATCGATGTGCGCATCGACCCGCACCCCGACGACTTCGTGGAGGACGGGCTCGAGGCGCTGCGCATCATCCGCGGGCTGAACTCACCGAACGTCGGGATGGTGTACGTGGCGTGCCACACCTACCACATGACCGGCACGACGGGTGTCACGATGACCGACATCATGCGCGCCGCCGGGGACAAGCTGCGCCTGGTGCACGTCGCCGACACCATGGACCACCACCGCAGCCACGGCCTGCGCTACATCACCAACCCGCCGGGCAACCCGGTGCGGGTGCACCAGCACCTCAAGATCGGTGACGGTGACCTCGATTGGGACGAGTTCTTCGGCCGCCTGGCCGAACTCGGCTTCTACGACCGGCCCGACACGGTGATGGTGTCGTCGGTGTTCGCCGAGAACGAGACCGCCGAGGAGGTGTCGCGCTACCAGCTCAAGACCATGCGGGACTACGTCGGCCGGTACACCGAGGCCGGTCGACCCGCGTCGAGGTAGCCGGCGATGTCGGCGGCCACCGGCCCGGCCTGACGACGGAACGAGTTCAACGGTCCGATGAGTGGTTCGTCGTACCCGACGAACCACAGACCCGCTGCGGCACTGGGCAATCCATTGACGACGGGCTTGGCGTCCTCATCGAGCACGTCGAGGTGCCCGACCATCGACTCCAGGCCGTGCCGGTATCCGGTCGCGGCGATCACCACCTCCGGGGTGATGCGGGTGCCGTCGGCGAGGATCACGCTGTCGGCGACGAACGACTCGACGGCCGAGACGATCTCGATGGTGCCGTCCTTGACACGCGGCACCAGCTCGTCGCCCAGCGTCGGGATGCTGGCGTCGTCGAGCAGCGCGCGGTAGATGCCGTGCTCGGGTTCCGGGAGGCCGAACGAGGTGAGGTCGCCGAAGCGCAGGCGGCGGAAGGCGGCGGCCGCGTGGTCGAGGATCGCGACGGGCAGTCGGCTGAAGGCGGGACTGAACGCGTCGATGGGCACACCGGCGGCCGACCGCGGCACCAGATGCGGTGGGGTGCGGACCGCCATCCGCACCCGGCGCGCCACCCGGTCGCTGAGTTGCAGCGCGATGTCGGTTGCGGAGTTTCCTGCGCCGACCACCAGGACGTCCCGACCGGCGAACGGCCAGGCGTTGCGGTAGTCCGCGGAGTGCAACAGCCGTCCGGTGAACCCCTCCATGCCGGGCCACGGCGGCACCGCCGGGGTGTGATAGTTGCCCGTCGCGATCACCACGGCGTCCGCGGTGTAGGTGTCGCCGTCGGTGGTCAACAGCCACCCGGCATCGGACCGGTCGATGCGGTCGACGTCGACACCCAGCGCCAGCCGCAGCTGTTGGCGCCGAACGTAATCGTCGAAGTAGTCGACCATGTCGTCGCGCCGGGGCCAACGCCCGTACCGCCGCGGAATCCGCTGGCCGGGCAGATGGGACCAGAAACCGCAGGTGTTGAGCCGGAACCCCTCGTAGCGGTCCCGCCACGTCTGCGCCGGCGCCGGCGCACGGTCGAGCACCAGCGCGTCGATGCTGCGGCGGCGCCGGAGCTGCCGCGCGACGCCCAGCCCGCACGGCCCGGCGCCCACGACGATTACGCGCTCGTGGCGCGGTGCGGAAGCAGACACCGTCGGCGGGTTCCCTCAGCCGCGCCCGGTTATGCCCCGGTTTCCGCGACGGCGCTTCGGGTAGTCCTTGCCGCGACGATCACCCGCGACCAGGAGGACCGCATGAGCTCACCGGAACCGACGCCCGACGACACCGCCCAGGACACCGGAGTGCCGTCGGCGAGCCCCGGTTACTCGACCCCGCCGCCGGAGGGTGTGCGCGACGCCGAGGATCAGGGCGCGGCGGACGGGGACTAGCCGCGCTCAGCCCTGCTCTTCCGGCCGCCTGGGCGAGTTGGTGCTGGGGTCCTCGCCGCGCGTCAGCGGCGGGATGTGTTCGATGGCACCGGCCACCCGGGCGAGCCCGGTGCTGACACCCGTGAACACGCCTCGGGCCCGGCCCGTCGTGCGCCGCGCCACGCGATCGAGCTGATCGCGGCTGCGGTCGAGGACCGTCAGCGGCGCCGCGGCCACCACGTTGCCCGGCGGCCGGCGGGCCACCACCGGATGCGGCCGGGTCGGGGCGGTCCGGCGGACCGCCTCCCACGCCCAGCCCAGCTGCACCAGGGTGCGCCGGTCGGCGACGTCCTGCAGCAGGGGTAGCAGCCGGTCCTCTTCATCGCGGACATCCTCGCGCAGAAGGCTTTTGATCCGCCCCCACAATTCCTGGTGGCGTGGGTCCGCGGGCGGCAGCTTCTCCAGTTCGGTGAACAGTTCGTTGATCTCCTGGTGCTCCTGCTCGATCTCGAGGGTGAGCGCCTCGCCCCGGGGCACCAGCTTGCGGATGGCCGGCCACAACACCGACTCCTCGGCGAAGGCGTGCGGGAACACCAGCCGGCACAGGTCGGTGAGGTAGCCGCGCCGTTCGTCGCCCGAGGACGCGTCGATCCGGTGCAGCAGCCGGTCCAACTCGATGTGGTCGCGCTTCTGGCGCGTGAGCACGCTGTGCGGTCCGCCCAGTTGCTCGAGGTTCTGATCGGCCAGTGATGCGGTCATGGAGGCTCCTTCCGTGGCGACGCTGTGCCCACTGCCGCCCCGACCAAACGTGACGGCAGAACCGAAAATCAGATCGGGACGGACTGTTTGCCCTGCCTTACCTCGGGTATCGCGGGCTTGCCGTAGAGAAACCTGCGGCGGTCGGGAGGCCGCCCCGCGCGGTCAATTGCAACCAGTTGTGGAGTGCCGATGTTTCGCCATACCGATTACATGCAGTTCGATGTCAAACCAGAAAAGCCGGACCCGGTCTACGCCCGCAAACTCCAGGAGCTGCTCGGCGGCGCCTTCGGCGAGATGACCGTGACGATGCAGTACCTCATGCAGGGCTGGAACTGCCGCATGAAAGGCAAGTACAAGGACCTGATCATGGACGTGGCGACCGAGGAGATCGGCCACGTCGAGATGATCGCCACCATGTGCGCGCGCCTGCTGGAGAGCGCGCCGGCCACCGACGCGACCGAGAATGCGCTGGGTGATCCCGTGGTCGCCGCCGTGATGGGCGGCATGGACCCGCAGCAGGCCATCATCTCCGGTGGCGCGCCGACGCTCTCGGACAGCCAGGGCTCGCCGTGGAACGGCAAATACGTTGTGGCGTCGGGCAATCTGCTCGCCGACTTCTATGCCAACGTGGCCGCCGAGGCGCAGGGCCGTGTGCAGACCGCCCGCCTCTGGCACATGACCGACGATCCGGGCGTCAAGGCGATGCTGAAGTTCAACCTGGCCCGCGACACCTACCACCAGAACATGTGGCTGGCCGCCATCGAGGAACTGCAGGCCGACGGGCTGGAGGGCGTCGTGGCACCGAACGATCTGTTCGACGAGGAGTACACCGAGCACGCCAGCACGCTGTGGCACCTGTCCGACGGTGCGGACTCCGACAAGGGTCGCTGGGTGAACGGCCCACTGCCCGACGGCAGGCACACCGGCAAGTTCCTCGCCGATCCGCAGCCGCTGGGCGACCGGCAGTCCGGACCGCCGCCGGACCCCAAGCTCTACGTCACCTACGACGGAGCGATGGGCGAGCCGCGCACGCCCTCCCTCGGCACCGAGAAGGGGCTGATGGGCAAGCTCAAGGACGCGGTCGACCCCGACAAGACCTAGACAAGACCTAGACAAGACCTAGGGAACCACGCCGTAGTCTGGATGAGGTGAGTGTCGCGTCGGTGAAAAGCCTTGTCCTCGATGATCGGTTCGCGCGGGAGCTGCCGGAGATGGCGGTCCGCTGGCGCGCCGAGGAGGCCCCGGAGCCGCGGCTGCTCGTGCTCAACGAGCCGCTCGCCGGCGACCTGGGCCTCGACACCGACTGGCTGCGCACCCCCGAGGGGGTGCGCCTGCTGGTCGGCAACTCGGTGCCCAGCGGCGCCACTCCCGTGGCGCAGGCCTACTCCGGCCATCAGTTCGGCGGCTTCGCCCCGCGCCTCGGCGACGGGCGGGCCCTGCTGCTCGGCGAACTCGTCGACACCACCGGCCGCACCCGCGACCTGCATCTGAAGGGGTCCGGGCACACCCCGTTCGCGCGGGCCGGTGACGGGCTCGCCGCCGTCGGCCCGATGCTGCGCGAGTACATCGTCAGCGAGGCGATGCACGCGCTGGGCATCCCGACCACGCGGTCGCTGGCCGTGGTGGCCACCGGTCGGCCGGTGATCCGGGAGACCAAGCTCGACGGGGCGGTGCTGACCCGGGTGGCCAGCAGCCACCTACGGGTCGGCAGCTTTCAATATGCCGCGGCCACGGGCGATTCCGCGTTGCTGCGCCGGCTCGCCGACCACGCCATCAGCCGGCACCACCCGCAGGCCGCCGACGCCGAGAACCCCTACCGGGCCCTGTTCGAGGCGGTTCTCGACGCGCAGGCGCGGCTCGTCGCACAGTGGATGCTGGTCGGCTTCGTGCACGGGGTGATGAACACCGACAACATGACGATCTCCGGCGAGACCATCGACTACGGGCCGTGCGCGTTCATGGAGGTCTACGACCCCGACACGGTGTTCAGCTCGATCGACTTCTGGGGCCGTTACGCCTACGGCCAACAGCCGGCGGCCGCACTGTGGAATCTCGCGCGCTTCGCCGAGACGCTGCTGCCGCTGTTCTGCGAGAACCTCGACGACGCGGTCGACTTCGCGCAGGAGACGCTGCGCGGCTTCCAGGCGCGCTACGAAGCGTTCTGGGTGGCCGGGATGACCGCCAAGCTGGGGCTGGCGGGACCGGCCGACGCCGACGTCATCGCGTTGTTCGACGAGATGCCGGAGTTGTTGCAGCAGAGCCATATCGACTACACCACGTTCTTCCGCGCGCTCGCGCGCGCCGCACGCGGCGACGCGGAGCCGGCCCGGGGGCTGTTCCTGGACCTGGCCCGGTTCGACGCCTGGCTCGCGCGCTGGCGCGCGTTGGCACCGGACGGCGATGCGATGGACCGGGTCAACCCCGTCTACATACCGCGCAACCATCTGGTGGAGGAGGCGCTCACCGCCGCGACCGGCGGCGACCTCGAATCGCTCGGCCGGCTGCTCAGCGCGGTGACCGGGCCGTTCGACGAACGGCCCGGTCTGGAGCGCTACGCCGAACCCGCTCCGGAGGAGTTCGGCAAGTACCGCACGTTCTGCGGTACCTGAGCGTCAGGGCGCGGGGACCGACCCGCAGCCGACGCCGGGGATACAGCCGGTCGCGCCGCCGGGTCCGGCCACGCCGCCGGGGCCACCCGGAATAGCTCCCGCGGCACCCGCGGGACCGGCCACCCCACCCGGGCCACCCGGGATCGTCCCCGCCGCACCGGCGGGTCCGGCCGCACCGCCGGGACCACCCGGGATAGCGCCCGCGGCGCCCTGCGGGCCGGCCAC
>NZ_SPQO01000033.1 GCF_004570325.1 Mycobacterium sp. PS03-16
TCGACCGCGTCGTCGCGCACCTCGACGCGGCGACCGCGCCGGTCCGCTACCGACGGGTGCGGGCCGCGCTCGCCGAGTTGCAGGCCCTGGCGGCAGGGTCGGACGCGGTCGCCGGTGTGCTGGCCGGCGACGCGATGAGCTACGCGGCGATGTCGGCGGCGGTGGACGTGGTGCAGGCCGCGGGGCTGACCGTCGACCGGGGTGACGATCCGGCGGCGCATCTGCGCCGCGCGGTGCGGTGGCGGCACTACGGCCGCGGACCGGTGAACGCGCTGCACCGGGCGTGCGCCGCCGACATCACCCGGGGGTCCCTGCGGCTGCTCGAGGACCGCGGTGAGTGACCCGGCGACCCCGGACCCGGTGGCCGACGCCGACGCGGTGGTCGCCGCCGTCGACCCGGGCTTGACGTCACCGGGGGTCCGCGGCACCGATGCGGTGCTGGTGACCGGACCCTGGCTGGCGGGAGTCAGCAGCCTGGCCGCCGTCCTGCGCACCCGGTTGCCCGGGGTGCGTGTCGTGGAGGCCGACGAGCTGCCGGCCGGGGACGCACCCGCCGCCGTGGTGTTCGCGGTGTCGGCGGTGTCGGTGCTGACGGCCTCGGACGCCGACCTGATCGAGTTGGCGGCGGAGCACACCGACCTGGTGATCGGTGTGGTGACCAAGACCGACGCGCACCCACAGTGGCGCGAGGTGCTGGCCGAGAATCGCCGCCTGCTGGCCGAGCGCGCCCGCCGGTTCGCTGATCTGCCCTGGACCGGGGTGGCCGCCGCGCCCGAGAACGGGCCCCCGGAGGTCGACGAGTTGGTCGAGCTCCTGGCCGGCCGGCTGGCCGACCCGCTGGTGCAGCGCCGGAACCGGTTGCGGGCGTGGGAATCTCGGCTGGAAAAAGTGCTCGCCCGCTATCGGGCCGACGGTGCGGGCGCCGACCGGCAGGCGCGGGTGTCGGTGCTGCGGGAGCAGCGCGACGACATCCGCTGCGCCCGGCGGATGGAGAAGAGCCGGCGCGCGATCGCCCTGCGCAGCCAGGTGCAGCAGGCTCGCGTCCAGCTCGCGTACTTCGCCCGCAACCGGTGCGCGTCGGTGCGCGGCGAACTGCAGGAGGACGTCTCCGGGCTGACCCGCCGGCGCCTGCCGGGGTTCGACCGCCGGGTCCGCGCGCGGGCCGCCGAGGTGGTGGCCGACATCGACGAGGGTATCGACACCCACCTGGCCGACGTGGCCGCCGAACTCGGGCTCGACCGTCCCGCCCCGGCGCCGCCGTCGGAGGTGCCGGACCTGCCCGGGCCGCCGCTGCGATCCCGCCGCCTGGAGACGCGGCTGATGATGTTGCTGGGCGCCGGCTTCGGTCTGGGGGTGGCGCTGGCGGTGAGCCGGCTGTTCGCCGGGCTCGATCCGGGCCTCACGGTGGCGGGGCTGGTGGCCGGTGCGGCGGCCGGGTTGGCGGTCACCGTCTGGGTGGTCGGCATCCGCGGTCTGCTGCACGACCGCGGCGTGCTCGACCGGTGGGTGGTCGACGTGACGACCGCGCTGCGCTCGGCGGTGGAGGAGACGGTCGCGACCCGGGTGCTCGCCGCGGAGGCGGAGTTGACCCGGCAGGCGGCCGAGAAGGACCTGGCCGACGCCGAAGCCGCCGCCGCCCGCATCGACGGTTTGGAGGCGGAGTTGCGCCAACACGCGGTCGCCACCGCCAGGGCCGCGGTGCTGCGCGACCGCCGGGCGCCGGCGCTGCAACGCGCCCTGGACACGGTCCGCGACGAGTTGTATGTCGCGACGCCGGCCGCGCCGCCGGAGCATGTCAACGGCGTTTCGGGTGCTTTGCCCGAATGTAAGACGGGTTACTGATCGGTACGAATTCGGAAAGGCGTTTTCTGAATCGTTCCTGTGAGTGATCGGACATAGATCTGAATTTCCCCGGGTATGTCACCCACGTTAACCTCGGAACAAGGGACGACCGTGATGTCCGCTGATATCAACGTCGGGGCCATCAGGGGCCTGCGTCCTGGGACATGCCTAATGCACCGAAGATGCAGGAGAAGCACAGTATGACCTCAGCGACCATTCCGGGTCTGGACACCGCACCGACGAAGCACAGTGGACTGCTGGCCTGGGTCTCCGAGGTCGCAGAGCTCACCCAGCCCGATCGCGTGGTCTTCACCGACGGGTCCGAGGAGGAGAACGCGCGGCTGACCCAGCAGCTGGTGGATGCGGGCACCTTCACCAAGCTCAACGACGAGAAGAAGCCGAACTCCTACCTCGCGCTGTCGGCGCCGTCGGACGTCGCGCGCGTGGAGTCGCGCACCTTCATCTGCACCGAACGTGAGATCGACGCAGGCCCGACGAACAACTGGATGGACCCCGCCGAGATGCGGGGCATCATGACCGACCTGTACCGCGGCTGTATGCGCGGCCGCACCATGTATGTGGTGCCGTTCTGCATGGGCCCGCTCGACGCGGAGGACCCCAAGCTGGGCGTGGAGATCACCGACTCGGAGTACGTCGTGATCTCGATGCGCACCATGACCCGGATGGGTCAGGCCGCGCTGGACAAGCTGGGCACCGACGGGTTCTTCGTCAAGGCGCTGCACTCCGTCGGCGCCCCGCTCGAGCCGGGCCAGCAGGACGTGCCGTGGCCGTGCAACGACACCAAGTACATCACCCACTTCCCGGAGACCCGCGAGATCTGGAGCTACGGCTCCGGCTACGGCGGTAACGCGTTGCTGGGCAAGAAGTGCTACTCGCTGCGCATCGCGTCGGCGATGGCCCACGACGAGGGCTGGCTGGCCGAGCACATGCTGATCGTCAAGCTGATCAGCCCCGAGAACAAGGCGTACTTCATCGCCGCGGCGTTCCCGTCGGCGTGCGGGAAGACCAACCTCGCGATGCTGCAGCCGACCATCCCGGGCTGGCGCGCCGAGACCGTCGGTGACGACATCGCCTGGATGCGGTTCGGCAAGGACGGCCGGCTCTACGCCACCAACCCCGAATTCGGTTTCTTCGGCGTCGCCCCCGGCACGAACTGGGACTCCAACCCGAACGCGATGAAGACGATCGAGGCCGGCAACACGGTCTTCACCAACGTCGCGCTGACCGACGACGGCGACATCTGGTGGGAGGGCCTCGAGGGCGACCCGCAGCACCTGATCGACTGGAAGGGCCGGGATTGGGAACCGGGGTCGCCCGACAAAGCGGCGCACCCCAACTCGCGCTACTGCACCCCGATCGCGCAGTGCCCGACGCTGGCCCCGGAGTGGGACGACCCGCAGGGTGTGCCGATCTCGGCGATCCTGTTCGGTGGGCGGCGCAAGACCACCGTCCCGCTGGTCACCCAGGCCCGCGACTGGCAGCACGGCGTGTTCATCGGCGCGACGCTCGGTTCGGAGCAGACCGCGGCCGCCGAGGGCAAGGTCGGCACGGTCCGCCGCGACCCGATGGCGATGCTGCCGTTCCTCGGCTACAACGTCGGCGACTACTTCCAGCACTGGATCAACATCGGCAAGAACGCCGACGAGTCCAAGCTGCCCGCGGTGTTCTTCGTGAACTGGTTCCGCCGTGGCGATGACGGCCGGTTCCTGTGGCCGGGCTTCGGCGAGAACAGCCGCGTGCTCAAGTGGGCCATCGAGCGCATCGAGCACAAGGCCGACGGCCGCTCGACCCCGATCGGCATCGTGCCCAGCGCGGCGGACCTCGACCTCGAGGGCCTCGACGTGGACCCGGCCGACGTGGACGCCGCGCTCGCGGTCAACGCCGACGAGTGGCGTCAGGAGCTGCCGCTGATCGAGGAGTGGTTCGAGTTCGTCGGCGAGAAGCTGCCGACGGGCATCAAGGACGAGTTCGACGCGCTCAAGCACCGCCTGGCCGAGGAAGGCTAGTTCTTCAGTTTGCCGCCGTGCACCGCGAGCGTGCGTGTCTGATCCGCGACACGCCGCTCGCGGTGTGCTTTTTGCGCACCTTCGCGGGCGCTCGACGGTGCGGTGCCGGTCACAGCCGGGTTCTTGACACCTGTCAATTCACCTTTAGTACAGTCGGCGCATGCAGATCCGCGAGCATGTCGGCAAGGACAAGCCGGCGATCATCCTTCATCCGTCTGGCACCGTCATCACCTTCGACGAACTCGAGGCGCGGGCGAACCGGCTCGCCCACCACTTCCGTCAGCACGGCCTGAAGGAGGGCGACGTCGTCGCGATCCTGATGGAGAACAACGAGCACATGCACGCGGTCATGTGGGCGGCGCGGCGCTGCGGTCTGTACTACGTCCCGATCAACACCCACCTCACGGCGGCCGAGGCGGCCTACATCATCGACAACAGCGGCGCCAAGGCCATCGTCGGCTCGGCGGCGCTGCGGCCGGTGTGTGAGGGCCTCGGCGCGCACCTGCCCAACGGGCTACCGGGTGTGCTGCTGATCGCCGGTGCGGACCTCGACGGCTGGCAGCGGTATCCCGAATGCGTTGCGGATCAGCCCGATACCCCGATCGACGACGAGATAGAGGGCGACCTGCTGCAGTACTCCTCGGGCACCACCGGACGCCCGAAGGGCATCAAACGGGAACTGCCGCACCTGCCGCCGTCGGAGGTGCCCGGGCTGATGGCCATGCTGGTCAGCTTCTGGCTGGACCCCGACGCGATTTACCTCAGCCCGGCCCCGCTGTACCACACGGCGCCGTCGGTGTGGTCGATGCAGATCCAGGCCGGCGGCATCACCACTGTGATCCTCGAGAAGTTCGACCCCGAGGGCTGCCTGGACGCCATCCAGCGGCACAGGGTCACCCACGGCCAGTTCGTACCCGCGATGTTCACCCGGATGCTCAAACTGCCGGAGTCGGTACGCAAGTCGTACGACGTCTCGAGCCTGAAGCGGGTCATGCACGCCGCCGCGCCGTGCCCGGTCGAGATCAAGAAGCAGATGATCGACTGGTGGGGCCCGATCGTCGACGAGTACTACGCCTCCTCCGAGGCCCACGGTTCGACACTGATCAGCGCCGAGGAGTGGCTGACCCATCCGGGTTCGGTCGGCCGGCCGATGTCCGGCGCCCTGCACATCCTCGACGAGAACGGCAACGAACTCGGCCCGAACCAACCCGGCGAGATCTACTTCGAGGGCGGCAACACCTTCGAATACCTCAACGACCCCGACAAGACCGCGGCCTCCCGGCACGAAAAGGGTTGGGCCACCGTCGGAGACATCGGCTACCTGGACGAGGAGGGCTACCTGTACCTCACCGACCGCCGGCACCACATGATCATCTCCGGCGGGGTGAACATCTACCCGCAGGAAGCCGAGAACATGTTGGTCACCCATCCGAAGGTGATGGACGCCGCGGTGTTCGGCGTCCCCGACGACGAGATGGGGCAGCGCGTCAAGGGGGTGGTGCAGACCGTCGACCCCGCCGACGCCACCGACGCCTTCGCCGAGGAACTGCTGGCCTGGCTGCGCGACCGGCTGGCGCATTACAAATGCCCGAAGTCGATCTCGTTCGAGCCGCAGCTGCCGCGCACCGACACCGGCAAGCTCTACAAGCAGGAGCTGGTCAAGAAGTACTCCTGAGCCGTGCACACCGTCGAGCTTCCCGCCGGCATCGTCGTCGGTATCGAAACACCGCGCGATGACGCGTGTTTCACGCTCACGGAATCGCCCAGCGATGACCGCAGGGCGGTCACGGTGCCGTCGGTGTCCGAGGCGCTCGACGAGCTCGCGCAGCGGTGCGCGCGGTGGCCGCATGCCGCGGCGGTCTGCGACGACGTGCTGCGCGCGGTCGATCCCGCCGCACCCACGCGGTCCGGCGTGATCACCGAATCGCTGGCGTACTCGACGCTGCAGTCCGGTCCGGAGTTCGCGCAGTGGCTCGCCGAGCGGGGGCCTGCCACGGTGCCGGTGACCCCGGATCCCGTGGTGGCCGAGCGCGCCGGTGACACGTTGCGAGTCGCGTTCAACCGCGCTCAGCGGCACAACGCGTTCTCCACCGACGCCCGCGCCGCCCTGCTGGAGGCGCTGGAGGTGGCGCGGCTGGACCCGTCGGTCACCGAGGTGGTTCTGTCGGGGAACGGCCGGTCCTTCTGCAGCGGAGGTGATCTGGCGGAGTTCGGCAGCTTCGCCGACCCGGCGAGCGCCCACCTGGCCAGGACCCGGCACAGCCCGGCGCTGGTACTCGCCGAGCTGACCGCGCGGCTCGGGACACGGTGCCGAGCCCACGTCCACGGTCAGGTGCTCGGCAGCGGGCTGGAGATGGCCGCCTACTGCGGGCGCGTGGTGGGCACTCCCGACGCGGTGTTCGGGCTGCCCGAACTGAGCCTCGGGCTGCTGCCCGGTGCGGGCGGCACGGTGAGTATCACGCGACGCATCGGCCGTTGGCGCACCGCCTATCTCGTGCTGTCGGGCCGCACGATCGACGCCGCCACCGCCTTGCGGTGGGGCCTGATCGACGCCGTCACCGGGTGATTTCGGTGTAGTCAGTCGCGCCCAGCGCTACCGACCACACCGAAATCGCAGAGAACTCAGCGCTGGCGGGCCGGGCGGACGATCACCTCGTTGACATCCACGTCGGCGGGCTCCCCGATCGCATAGGCGATCGCGCGGGCGATGGCGTCCGGGGAGATCGCAGCGGCGCGGTAGTCCCGCATCGCCGCGGCGGCGGTGGGATCGGTGATGGTCTCGGCCAGTTCGGATTCGACGACACCCGGGGAGACCGTGGTCACCCGGATCGAGGGATCGGCCTCCAGCCGCAGCCCTTCGGTGATCGCCCAGGCCGCATACTTCGTCGCGCAGTACACCGCGCCCGTCGGCACCACCTCGTGCGCCCCGATCGACGCGACGGTGATGACGTGGCCGCCGCCCTGCCGCTGGAAGTGCGGCAGGACCGCCGCGATGCCGTGCAGCAGGCCACGGACGTTGACGTCGATCATGTTGTCCCACTGGTCGATCAGCAGCGCGTCGAGCCGCGACAGCGGCATCACGCCTGCGTTGTTGACGAGCACGTCGACCCGGCCGTGCGCGGCCACCGCGGCGTCGACGAATGCCGCGACGTCGGCGCGGTCGGTGACGTCGAGTCGGCGGGTCTCGATGCTGCCGCCCGCCTCGCGGACCCGCGTGGCCAGCTCGCGCAACCGGTCCTCACGCCGCGCCCCGGCGATCACGTGGTGTCCTTCGGCGGCCAGGTGTGCGGCCGTGGCTTCCCCGATGCCGCTGCTGGCGCCGGTGACGAGGATGATCTTCGAATCGGTCATGGCTCCACCTTCGGCCGCCGCGCGGCGGACAACCAGGGTGCGCTACACCCTGCCACCGCGTCGCGGCGTGCCTAAGCTCGACGGCGTGGCCGAACTCGGTGAGTACCTGAAGAGCCGCCGCGCCGCGGTCGGGCCCGCCGACGCCGGCCTGGTCAGCACCGGGGTGCGCCGGGTGCCCGGCCTGCGGCGCGAAGAGGTGGCCCTGCTGGCCGGTGTCAGCGTCGACTACTACACCCGGCTCGAACAGGGCCGCGAGCGCTCGCCCTCGGTGCAGGTGCTCGACGCGCTGGCGGCCGCGCTGCGCCTCGACGACGACGGCCGCGCCCACCTGTTCCGGCTGGCCGGGTTGGCGCCGCAACCACAGAGCACCCAGGTGTCCGACCGGGTCGACCCCGCGCTCCTGCGCCTGATGGACGCCTGGCCGGAGAATCCCGCGCTGGTCTACAACCGGGCCTACGACATCCTGGCCGTCAACCCGCTGGCCGAGGCGTTGTTCGGTGAGCTCGGCGCCGTCGGCAACCTGATGCTGCTGGTGTTCACCGACCCGCGCGCCCGCGAGTTCTACGCCGACTGGCCCGCGGTCGCCGCCGACTCGGTCGCCGGATTCCGCATGGCTCACAGCAGCGCACCCGACGACCCCCGCGCCCGCGCCGTGCTCGCCGAACTGCTCAACGGCAGCGCCGAGTTTCGCGCGCTGTGGGACCGCCGCGATGCCCGCCGGAAGTCCCTGGCCGAGAAGCGGTTCCGCCATCCCGACGTCGGGTCGGTCACGCTGCGCATGCAGACCTTCGACGTGCGGTCGGCGCCGGGGCAGGAGCTGGTGGTCTACGACGCCGAACCGGGCACGCCGAGCGCCGACGCACTCAAGCTGCTGGGCAGCGTCGCCGCCACCCGCGCGCTCTAAGCGATTTCGGTGTCGTCGGTCGCGCTCACCGCGACGAACCACACCGAAATCACCTCGACCGGCGCAGCGTCACCCGGTAGGTGTACTGCTCGGGCAGGAAGTGGCTGACCGACAGCTCGACCGGGCGGCCCGCGGTGTCGGAGTAGAGCCGGTCGACCCGCAGCATCGGGTGTCCGGGCGGACAGCCCACCGCGGCGGCGACGGCGGCGTCGGCGGGTGCGACCGTGATCGACTGTGCCGCTTCGGCGATCGGTTCGGGCAGGTGCGGTTCGAGCACGCCGATGACGGTGTGGGTGCCCACGGCCCCGGTGTCCAGCGCGGTGAGATCGGCCACGGTGCGGACGACGGCGGTGGGCAGGTGCACGGTGGTCGACACGAACGGCACGCCCTCGTGCAACCGGCGGAACACCACGGTGTGCACCACGTCGTCGTCGAGCCGCAGCCGGCTGGCCGCGTCGACGTCGACCCGCCGGGTCAGGCCGCGCAGCACCTCGATCGTGGTGTCCTGCGAGAGGTTCAGCAGATCCTCGATCGACCCCAGCTGGCGCAGGTAGCGCCCGCTCTCGCTGGCGTAGGTGCCCCGTCCGGGCACCCGGTAGACCACTCCTTCGGCCACCAGGTCCTGGAACGCCCGTCGCACCGTCTGCCGCGAGAGTCCCTCTTCGGCAACCAGTTCGGTCTCGGTCGGCAGCCGGGCGCCGTCGCGGTAGCGGCCGGCGGCGATGTCGGCGCGCAGCCGCTCGCGCAGCACCCGGTAGGCCGGCTGCGCCCGCACGGCCCTAGATCCCGCCCCGGGCCACGAGCTGGGCGGCGATGACGTTGCGCTGGATCTCGTTGGTGCCCTCACCGACGATCATCAACGGTGCGTCACGGAAGTACCGCTCGACGTCGAACTCGGTGGAATAGCCGTAACCGCCGTGGATCCGGACCGCGTTGAGCGCGATCTCCATTGCGACCTCCGAGGCGAACAGCTTGGCCATGCCTGCCTCCATGTCGGCGCGGTCACCGCGGTCGTAGCGTTCGGCCGCGTAGCGGGTGAGCTGGCGGGCGGCGGTGAGCTTGGTGGCCATGTCGGCGAGGTAGTTGCCGATCGACTGGTGCTTCCAGATCGGCTGCCCGAAGCTCTCCCGGTCCTGGGCGTAGCGCAGCGCATCCTCCAGCGCCGCCGTCGCGACTCCCAACGCCCGCGCCGCCACCTGGATGCGGCCGGTCTCGAGCCCCTTCATCATGTGCGCGAAGCCGCGGCCCGGGACGCCGCCGAGGATCGCCGAGGCGGGCACCCGGCAGTCGTCGAAGACCAGCTCGCAGCTCTCGACGCCCTTGTAGCCGAGCTTGGGAAGGTCACGCGACACCGTCAGCCCCGTGGTGCCCTGTTCGACCAGCACGACCGAGATGCCGCGATGCCGCGGGGTGGCCGCCGGATCGGTCTTGCAAAGCAGCGCGATCAGCCCCGAGCGCCGGGCATTGCTGATCCAGGTCTTGGACCCGTTGATCACCAGGCCGCCGTCGCCCGGCAGCGCGGTGGTCGCCATGTTCTGCAGATCCGACCCGCCGCCGGGTTCGGTCAGCGCCATCGTCGCGCGCAGTTCGCCGGTGGCCATCGCGGGCAGGTAGGTCTGTTTCTGCTCTTCGGTGCCGAACAGCGACAGCAGTTTTGCGACGACGGTGTGCCCGCCCATCGCGCCGGCCAAGCTCATCCAACCCCGCGCGAGTTCCTGGGTGACCTCGACGTAGCACGGCGTCGACACCGGCGAGCCGCCGTACTCCTCGGGTACGGCCAGCCCGTAGATGCCGATGCGCTTCATCTGTTCGATCCACGTCCCGGGGTAGTCGTTGGCGTGTTCGACCTCGCGCACGGTCGGTTTGACGTCACGGTCCACGAAGGCCCGCACCGTCTCGACCAGCATGATCTCTTCGGCGTTCATATGTACGGCCATATTGACACTTTGTCCGGCGCAATGCCAGCATGGGCACCCGTGAGCGGCCCGTATTTCGACGACCTGGCGGTCGGTCAGGTCTTCGACACCGCCCCGTCGATGACGCTGACCGACGGGGTGGCGGCCGTACACCATTCGATCCTCGGCGACCGGCTGCGGCTGGCCCTGGACGCCGAGCTGAGCGCCGCGGTAACCGGTGCGGCCGCGCCGCTGGCCCACCCGGCGCTGGTGTGCGACGTCGCGATCGGCCAGTCGACGCTGGTCACCCACCGGGTGAGGGCCAACCTGTTCTATCGCGGGCTGGTCTTCCACCGCTATCCCGTCATCGGCGACAGCCTGTTCACCCGCACCGAGGTCGTGGGGCTGCGGCAGAACTCGGCGCGCGCCGGCCGCGCGCCCACCGGGTTGGCGGCACTGCGGATGACGACCGTCGACCAACTGGGCCGCCTCGTCCTCGACTTCCACCGCTGCGCGATGCTGCCGTTGCGCGACGGCGCCGCCGACACCGGGCATGCCGACGACCTGTCGGCCATCGGGCGTGACGCCGTGCCGCCGCCGGACCCCACCGCGGAGTGGGACGCCGACGCGTACCGCCGCCGGGTGCCCGGCGCCCGCTTCGACCGGGATCTGGCCGGCGCGGTGCTGCAGGGCACGGCCGACGTGGTGAGCAGCGCCCCCGAGCTGGCCCGGCTGACCCTGAACATCGCCGCAGTGCACCATGATTCGCGATTCGGCAGGCAGCGCCTGGTGTACGGCGGACACACCATCGGGCTGGCGCTGGCCCAGGCCACCCGCCTGCTGCCCGACCTTGTCACGGTCCTGTCGTGGCAGTCGTGCGACCACACCGGTCCGGTGTACGAGGGCGACACCCTCTACAGCGAACTGCACGTCGAGGCGGCCACCCCGCTGCCCGGCGGCCGCGGCGGGGTGCTCGACCTGCGCTCGGTGGTGTACGCCGTCGGCGTCGGGGACGCCGAGGACCGGCCGGTGCTGGACTGGAGATTCTCGGCGCTGCAGTTCTGAGCGCCGAGCACAATGGACCGCGTGGGCGTCTGGCGGATCGCATCGGCGGTGCTCGCGCACGCCCGCGTGGTGGCCGGTGGGCTCCCGGTTCCCGTCGACGTCGAGGAGATGCTGACCGGCCGGGCCGCGCTGCTCGGACTCGCACCGCCGGGCCGGATCTCCGCCGGGGGCGCCACCCGCCTCCTGCCCGCCGCGGACCGGTGGTGCGCGCTGACGCTGTCCCGGGCCGACGATCTCGCGACCGTACCCGCCCTGCTGGAACGCGAGGACGCCGACGACGATCCCTGGCCCGCGATCACCCACTGGGTGGCCGGCCGGCCTGCGGAGGAGGCGGTGGCCCGCGCCCGGCTACTCGGGCTGCCCGCCGCGGTTCTCGGGGAGACGCCGGCGACCGCCCCGGTGGTGCGGGCCCACACCCGGCGCGCCGCGCCCCGGCCGCTGCGCGACGTGCTGGTGGCCGACCTGTCCTCGATGTGGGCCGGACCCCTGTGCGGCCGGCTGCTGGCCGACGCGGGCGCAACGGTGGTGAAGGTGGAGAGCCGGACGCGCCCGGACGGCACCCGCGGCGGCGCGCCGGCGTTCTTCGGCTGGGTCAACACCGGAAAGCTCTGCTATGTGATCGATTTCGGCGCTGAGGAGCTGCGTGAGCTGCTGGCCGTTGCCGACATGGTGATCGAAGGGTCCCGGCCCGCGGCGCTGATCCGTCGCGGCCTTGGACCCGACGCGGTGCCCGCCCGCGACGGCCGGGTCTGGCTGCGCATCACCGGGTACGGCACCGCGGGCGAGTGCGCCGAGCGGGTGGCGTTCGGCGACGACGCCGCGGTGGCCGGTGGGCTGGTCGGGATGTCCGGGGACGGTCCGGTGTTCACCGGCGACGCGATCGCCGATCCCCTGACCGGCCTGGCGGCCGCTCGCGCAGCGTTCGACTCGCTCCGGCGCGGCGGCGGGGAGCTCATCGAGGTGTCGATGGCCGCGGTGGCCGCCACCTACGCCGCGCTGCCCACCGGAGCCGACACGGAGGTGGCGGCCCGCCGGCCGGCGCCGTCGCCGCCTGCGCCGAAGCTGGGCGCCGGCAACGCCGCCGTTCGCGCGCTCGTCGAACAACGTCTGGTGACATGCTGATCCAGCGGGCGGTCCTGTTCGACGGGTCGACCGTCGACCTGCGCGTGACCGCGTGCATCGAGGCCGTCGCCCCGTCGCTCCCCCCGCGCCGCGGGGAGGCGGTGCTCGACGCCGCGCACGCCACCGTGATCCCGGGACTGCACGACCATCACGTTCATCTGCATTCCGCCGCAGCCGCATTCGGTTCGGTACGGCTCGGACCCGCCGACGTGGGCGACCGCGCCGGGCTGCGACGGGCACTGCACACGGCCATACCCGGCCCGGACGGGTGGATCCGCGCCGTGGGCTATCACGAGACCGTCGCCGGCCCGCTCGACCGCCACCTGCTCGACGAGCTCGGGCCGCCGGTGCCGCTGCGGGTGCAGCACCGCAGCGGAGTGCTGTGGGCGCTGAACTCGGCGGGGCTCACGCGGCTGGGCCTCGGCGAGCATCCTGACGGCCGGCTGCGCAGCGCCGACACCGACTGGAGCGCCGGGCTGGAGCGTCGCGATCTGCCGCTGCGCGAGCTGAGCCGGCAACTCGCCACCTACGGCGTCACCGGGATCACCGACGCCACACCGGATCTCGATGTCGAGGCGCTGACCGCCGCGCGCCGCAGCGCTGACATCGTCCAACGGGTCCACGCCCTCGCGCCCGGTAAGCGGATCCTGCACGACGACGCACTCGATCTCGACGACCTGGCGGGCTGGATCGCCGAGCGGCATCGCGACGGTACCCCGGTCGCGCTGCACTGCGTGACCGCGGCCCAACTCGTCGTCGTGCTGGCGGCGTTGCGGCTCACCGGCGTCCATCCGCGCGACCGCATCGAGCACGCCGCCGTCGTCCCCCAGGACTGCGTCGCGGATCTCGCGGCGCTCGGCGCCACGGTGGTCACCCAGCCCAACTTCGTCGCCGAACGCGGCGACGAGTACCTCGGCGACGTCCCCGCGGGTGAACACGCTGAGCTATGGCGGGTCGCCACCCTGGTCGACGCCGGCGTCCCGCTCGCGTTGTCGACCGACACCCCGTTCGGCGACGGCGACCCGTGGGCGGCGATGCGCGCGGCCGTGCACCGCCGGACGCCCTCGGGCGTCGTACTGGGCGTCGACGAAAGAGTCTCCGCGGCAACGGCGCTCGGGCTTTTCCTCGGCGCCGCCGAGCGGCCGTCGGCACCGCGGCGCATCGAACCCGGCGCCCCCGGTGACCTGTGCCTGCTCGGCGCACCGCCCGCCGACGTGTTGCACGCGCTGGACGCCGCGCTGGTCACGGCGACGATCATCGGCGGCGACATCATCGAATAGCCCGTGGCGACAGTGGTCGCGATCTAGACTGACGGCGCATCCGCTCATGGGTCTGCCGGGTCCCCGCCCGGCGTGGGGGAGCCGCGATGGAACTCGATGTCGACGGCGTCGCGCAGGCGACGTCCACCGGGCGGCTGCCCGAATGGAGCGAGGTCGAATCTCTCGTCGAGGCCGCCTATCGCCGCGGCCGCGCCGAGAACGGCGGCTTAGTCGCCGATTACATCCCGGTGCTGGCCGCCGCCGACCCCGAGCGGTTCGGCATCTGCGTCGCCGAGGTCAACGGCGACACCCACACCGCAGGCGACGCCGAGGCGCGGTTCTCGATCCAGTCGATCTCCAAGGCCTTCGTCTACGCGCTGGTGTGCCACGCGCTCGGGCACCGCGTCGTCGGCGAGCGGATCGGCGTCAACAACACCGGCCTGCCCTTCAACTCGGTGGTGGCGATCGAACTCAACGACGGCCACCCGATGAACCCGATGGTCAACGCCGGCGCGATCGCCACCACGGCGCTGATCCCGGGCGTGGACCCGGATGAGCAGTGGGCGGCCATCCACGACGGCCTGTCCGCGTTCGCCGGGCGGCCACTGGACGTCGACGAGGTCGTCTACCGGTCGGAGTCGGAGACCAATCAGCGCAACCAGGCCATCGCCCGGCTGCTGGAGAGCTACGGGCGGATCACGATGGACCCGCTCGCGGTGGTCGACGTGTACACCCGGCAGTGTGCCCTGCTGGTCAGCGCGACCGACCTCGCGGTCATGGGCGCCACGCTCGCCGACGGCGGGGTCAACCCGGTCACCGGACAGCAGGTGGTCTCCGCGCAGGTGTGCCGGGACACGCTGGCGGTTCTCGCGGCCAACGGTCTCTACGAGCGGTCGGGGGAGTGGCTTTTCGAGATCGGTCTGCCGGGTAAGTCGGGGGTGGCCGGCGGCATCGTCACCGTGGCGCCCGGCAAGGCCGGCATCGGGGTGTTCTCGCCGCGGCTCGACTTCGCGGGCAACAGCGTGCGCGGGCTGACCGCCACCGCATACCTGTCGCGGGTGTTGGGGCTCAACATCTTCGCGTCGGGTGTGCACACCAGGAGAGGGATCGGGGGACCATGAGCGTAGAGACCGGCGTCGCCGCGGTCGGGCGCACCTCGTGGGTGCCGATGATCGGGTTGTTCCTGGCCCAGGTCCTCATGTCGTTCAACGTCGCCGCGCTGCCGGTCTCACTGGGCGGCATGGTCGACACCTTCGGTGTGCCTCCGGGGACGGTGGCCACCGCGATCGTCATGTACGGGGTGGCCGTCGCCGCGCTGGTGATGCTCGGCGCGAAACTGGGGCAGCGCTTCGGCTGGGTGCGGATCTTCCGCACCGTGGTCGTCACGTTCGCCGGCTCGGCGGCGATGATGGTGCTGGCGCCATCGGTGACCTGGGTGATCGCCGCGCAGGCGCTCGCAGGCGCGTCGGCCGCCATCATCGTCCCGGCCCTGGTGGCGCTGATCGCGGAGAACTACCGCGGCGACCAGCAGGCCACGGCGATCGGCTCGCTCGGATCGGCCCGCGCGCTGTCCGGGGTCAGCGCGTTCCTCATCGGCGGTGCGCTCGGCACACTGGTCGGCTGGCGACCGGTGTTCGCGCTGGTGTTCGTGATCGCGGTGGCGGTGTTCTCGCTCAGCTTCCGGCTGCGTTCCGATGCCGGCAACAAGTCCGTCGAGATCGACGCCGTCGCAGCGGTTCTCATCGGTGTCGCGATCATCCTGCTGACGCTGGGCTTCAACAACCTCAACGGCTGGGGGCTGCTGTTCGCCGCCCCGGGCGCCCCGTTCGACATCCTGGGCCTGTCACCGGCGCCGCTGTTCCTGCTCCTCGGCCTGATCTGCGGTCAGGTGTTCTTCGCGTGGACCCGGCGCCGGGTCGAGGCCGGAAAGGCCCCGCTGGTCAGCCTGTCGGTGCTGGGATCGCCGCGTGAGCGCGCCGCGGTGTACGCGATGTTCATCGTCGTCGCGCTCGAGGCCGCGCTGAACTTCACTGTGCCGCTGTACATCCAGATCGTGCAGGGCCGCACACCCTTCGACACGTCGCTGGCGATGATGCCGTTCAACCTGACGGTGTTCGTGACCGCGATGCTCGTGGTGCGTCTCTACCGGCGCTTCAGCCCGCGCACCATCGGCATGTTCTCGTTCGTGCTGACCACCGTCGCGCTGACCTGGCTGGCGTTCGTGGTGAACAACAACTGGGAGACGCTGGCCACCATCGCCGGGCTGATCGTGTTCGGCATCGGGCAGGGCGCGTTGGTGACGCTGGTGTTCAACGTCCTGGTCACCGCCGCGCCGAAGGAACTCGCCGGCGATGTCGGCTCGATCCGCGGCACCACCCAGAACCTCGCGTCGGCGGTCGGCACCGCGCTGGCGGGTGCGCTGCTGGTCGGGCTGCTCTCCCTCAACGTCGGGCAGGCGGTGATCAACGACGTCGAGCTGCCGGATTCGCTGATCGCCCAAGTGGATCTGGACGACATCAACTTCGTCAGCAACGACCGGCTCCGCGAGGTGCTCGACGCCACCGACGCGACCGAGGCGATGGTCGAGCGGGCGGTGCAGATCAACACCGATGCGCGCCTGCGTGCGCTCAAGCTGGGGCTGCTGATCTTGGCGGCGGTCAGCGCGGTCGCGATCGTGCCGGCGTCACGGCTGCCTGCCTATACGCCGCACGAACTGCCCATCCCGGACGAGCCGCCCGAGCTCAGACCGCAACCTGGCTCTGCAGCGTGACCGATGCGGTGCCGTCAGGTCCACTGCCCTTACCGATGCCGCGGCCCCGCGCGGTGACCGCGAGATACGTCCGGTCGCCGCGGAACAGGTCGCGGGAGAACTCGCACGGCGTGCCGTCGGTGTCGTAGGTGACGCGGGTGATCAGCAACAGCGCGGACTTCGGCTTCACGCCGAGCAGCGAGGCCTCGGTGGTGGTGGCGTTGACCGCCTCGATCCGTTCGTCGGCCTTGCCCGTCACCAGCCCGTAGCGGCTCTCGAGAACCTCGTAGATCGACCCGCCGAGCTGTTGTTCGAGCAGCCCCGGGAACATGTCGGCGGCAAAATGCGCGAGTTCCAACGAGATCGGTGACCCGTCGGCCAGGCGCAGGCGCTGGATCTCCACCACGAAGTCGTCGGCCTCCAGGCGCAGCGCGGCCTGTGTCGCCCGGTCGGGTGCGGCGATCTTCGTCGACAGCACCCGGGTTCCGGCGACGTACCCCTGGTTGGCGAGGAACGCCGGCACCCCGACGACGTCGGCCAGGTTGCGCTCGACCTGCCCGTGGCTGATGAAGATGCCGCCGGACCGCCCGATCACCCGGTGTACCAGTCCGGCCTCCTCCAGCGCGGCCAGCACCTGGCGCAGGCTGGATCGGCTGGTGCCGTAACGGTCGGCCAGGTCGCGTTCGCTGCCGAGCTTCGCGCCCGGCGTGCCGGCGTTGATGTCGGCCACGATGCGACGCCGCAACTCCTCGCTGTGTGAGGGCACCGGCTGACCTCCCCTGTCCGGTGTTTTGGTAGAACCAATTCTAGCCGTGCGGCCGGACCGGCCGGCTCACATGTCGGCCAACGCCATATTCGATTCGGGCAGCACCTGGCCGCCGTCGACCACCAGCGTCTGCCCGGTGATGTAGGCCGCCTCATCGGTGGCGAAGAACAGCGCGGCGTTGCCGATGTCGGCGACACCGCCGAGGCGACCGGCCGGGATCGCCTTGGCCATCTGGCCCATGTAGTCCTCACCCATGTCGACCAGGCCCTCGGTGATGATGTTGCCGGGCAGCACCGCGTTGATGGTGATCTGCTTGGGCGCGAGTTCCATTGCCGCAGTCCGGATGAACCCCAGCTGCGCGGCCTTGCTGGCACCGTAGTGCGACCAGCCCGGGTAGCCGGTGATCGGACCGGTGATCGACGACGTCACGACGACGCGGCCGTGGCCGCTGGCGGTGAGCGCCGGCAGCGCCGCCTGCACGATGTACACCGTGCCCTTGAAGTTCACGCCGAGCACGTGCTCGAGGTCTTCGGGAGTGAGGTCCTCGAGGCGGCCCGACGGGAAGATCCCGGCGTTGGCGCAGACGATGTCCAGCCCGCCGTGCCGCTCCACGGCGGTGTCGACGACGCGGCGGCAGCCCTCCGGATCGGACACATCGGCGGCCAGCCCGCTGATCGTTCCGGGCTTGCCGCTCAGCGCCTCGACGGTGCTGTCGATGTCGGCCTGGCTGCGGCCGGTGATCAGGACGTTGACGCCGGCATCGGCGAAGACCTCGGCGATGCCGCGGCCGATGCCCTTGCTGCCACCGGTGACGATCGCCGAGCGGCCCTGCAGTGAGGTGAACATGGGAGGTCCTATCGATCGAAGGAGGTCAGGCCAGTCGGTGGCCGTTGGTGGACAGGTAGCGCTCGGCGAGGGTGCAGCTGCCCGCGGCATAGCTGATCGCCTTGGTCTTCGACTCCTTGGAGTGGCTGTGGGTGCCCATCCAGGCCAGCAGCAGCAGCCGGCGCAGCAGCACGAAAGAGGCCAGCATGTCCTCGTCGGCAGCGGTCATCGGTCTGCGGCTGCGATACCCCTCGACCCAGGACGCCTGCCACTCGGGCAGCGCGGGATCGTCCTCCATGAACGACACCGCGGTGCCGAAATCGTAGAAGAACCAGCCGAATCCGCAGTCGTCGAAATCGATCACGGTGATCGCCGGCGGGTCGACCAGCAGGTTGGCCAGCCGCAGGTCGGCGTGGATCAGCCCGAACCGGTCCGGGCCCGTCCCGTAGTCGGTCAGCCGCTGCTGCAGCAGGGCCTGGGCGCGGTCGAGCAGGTGGTGCTCCTCGGAGCCGACACCCTCGGCATCCTGCCAGCGGCCCCAGCGCGGGGTGTCGCCCAGGCAGTTCGCCCAGTCCCAGGAGAACCGACCGAAGCCCGCCGGCCGCGCCCAGGACTGCGAGTGGTCGTGCAGGGCGGCGGTGATCCGGCCCAGGGTGTGGAAGTCGTCGAGCGTGACGGTGCCCTCGTCGGGTTCGGCGCCGGCGACCATGTCGAAATGCACGACGTAGCGGGGTGTCCCGCCGGTGTCTGCGTCGGGACCGACAGTCACCACGCGCCGGCCGTCGCGGGTGGGCAGCACCGTGGGCACCGTGACGTCGCTGTCGCGGCGCAGCGCCTCGAGCCAGTCGAGCTCCGATTCGATCTCATGCGGGCGGTGGTAGTTCTGCCGGTGCACGCGCAGGATCGAGCGGGTCCCGGTGCCGGGGTCCTCCACCAGGTAGGTGGCGTTCTCGGAGAGGTTGAGCAGCCGCAGGGTCGAGCGCGGCGAGAGGTCGTAGTCGGCGAGCGCGCGTTCGGCCACGCCGATGTCGTCGGAGATCACCTCCGCCATCAGTGGTCGCGTCCTTCCACCGCCGCCAGCACCTCGGTGATGCGGTCACGGGCCACGGTGACGTCGGCGAC
This sequence comes from Mycobacterium sp. PS03-16, assembly GCF_004570325.1. Classification (GTDB taxonomy): domain Bacteria; phylum Actinomycetota; class Actinomycetes; order Mycobacteriales; family Mycobacteriaceae; genus Mycobacterium. Next base: position 18,928 of record NZ_SPQO01000033.1, read on the forward strand.
CGACCCGCCGATGTAGAGGCGGCCCGCCGCACCGATCATCTGCACGTCGACCACGGTAAGGCCGGGGGCGGCCCGTTCGGCCTCATTCGCGGCGACTGCCGCGAACAACGCCGGGGTCATCTCGTACACCAGCAGCGACTGGCCCGGCAGGATCATCGACGCCTGACGGTTGCGGTTGAGGATCACCGCGTGCTGGTCGGTGATGTTCTCGATGATGTCGTGGTAGAGCACCCGCGGCCGCAGCTGGTCCGAGGCCTTGTTGCCGGTGCCGGCCAGGATCGCCTCCCCGGCCCGGCGCACGTCGGCCAGATTCGCGGAGTGGATCTCGAGCACCCCGAACTGGCGCTCCACGTACAGGATTCCGGGCTGGATGCCGGGCACCTCCCGCAGCGCCAGGTCGATCACGCGCTCGATGGCCAGGGCCGGCGACACCTCGACGATCAGCGCGTGCTCACCCTCGTACGGCGGGTAGCCGCGCGCCCGGGTGGGCGTGCCGAGGTAGGCGGCGAACTGCCGTTGCAGATCCTCCACCAGCAGGTAGACGCGGATGTCGGTGCGCGTTCCGCCCGCGGCTGAGCCCGTGGTGTCGGCGGTGTCGGTCGCGGCCATGGCCGTCACTTCCTTCGCGATGGTGCGGCGGGGTACTACTGGGCGGAAACGGCGAAGTGCGCGCCGAGCTCGCTGTGCGGCCGCGGGATCACGTGCACGCTGACGAGTTCGCCGACCTGCGCCGCGGTCTCCGCGCCGGCCTCGGTGGCCGCCTTGACCGCACCCACCTCACCGGTGACGACGACCGCGACGAGGCCGTCGCCGACCTGCTGACGGTCGGTGATGGTGACGTTGGCCGCCTTGACCATGGCGTCGGCGGCGGCGAGCGCGGCCACGTAACCCTTGGTCTCGATCAGGCCGATTGCGTTGCTGGGCATTGTTTCTCCTTCACTACTCGCGGCCGCCGGGCGCGCCGCTGGGGTTGTCGTCGATCGATCCGATGATGAGGGCGTCCACCGGCGGTGGTGTGCCGGTGAACCAGTTCGCCGCGACCGACCCCTGGGCGATCAGGACGCGTTCGCCGATGCCGCTGCCCAGCACGTCGAACGCGATCATCCGGCCACCGGAGCCGTCGACCTCGACCTCGAGGAAGGCGCCGGCGGGGATGCCGTCGATGCGGCGGGTCGACCAGACGTTGCCGGTCACGGTCGCGGAAATCATGTGCGCTCCTTCTCGATCGGAACACCCAGCGCGCGGGCCTTCTCGCGGGCCAGCGGGGTGAGCACCGCCCGGCGGCCCAGCACCAGCGACGCCCCGCTGGCGGCGATGTCGGCGATCTGACGTTCGGTCACCGCGCCCCGCTCGATGCGCTGGGTGCGGCCCGCGCCGGGGGTGGTGCTGCCGGCCAGCCGGAACGTCAACCGGCCGGTCTTGAGATCGGTTCGGGTCTTGGGGTTCTCGAACAGCCGCAGCAGCGAGCGCACGAAGGCGTCGAGGTCACGGTCGCTGGTCAGCCGCACCGTCTCGGTGCGGTGCCTCCCGTCGACGGCCTGCGGCCCGGTGGGGGCGACGCCGAACTGGTCGGCGATGGTCTGCACCGGCGGCGGTGCGGCGGGCGCCGGGGCGGCGGGCGCCGATGCCGGGGTAGCGGGTTTCGGGGCGGTGGCGGCGAGGTCCTTGACCGCGTCGCGCACCACCTCCCGCACCAGCGCGCGCAGTTCGGCGCGGTCGAATGCGGTCACGGGGTGCTCCGGGCCAGCGCGTCGCGGGCCGCCTCGGCGGCCTGGCGGATGTCGGCCTCGGTGCCCGACAGGTACACCCGGCCGGTAGCACCGATCATGCGGAAGTCAACGACCTTGACGTCGGCGGCCTTCTCGGCCTCGTTGGTGGCCAGGATCGCATACGACGCCGGCGCCATCTCCAGCACGAACAGCGACTCCCCGGCCAGCACCATCGACCCGATCTTGTTGCGGTTGATCAGGAACGCGTGCTGGTGGTCGATGCTGGAGATGATGCGAGAGGCGAGGATCTGCGGGCGTACCGCGGAATCGGCACTGCCACCCAGCGATTCGAGCGCCGCATCGGCGGCCGCCTTGACCGCGCCGGTCTCACCGTGGAATTCCAGGTAGCCGAACTGGCGTTCCACGACCAGGATCCCGGCCTTGACGTCGGCGTGTTTGAGCGCGACGTCGGTGATGCCCTCGATGTCCAGGCCGGGTGCCACCTCGATGATCTGCGCGGCCATGTTCGCGCGCGGCAGCGCACCTTTGATCCAGGTGCCCAGGTACGACATCGTCTGCGGCTGCAGGCGGTCGATGAAGATGAAGGAACGCAGTTCAGCCACCACTCACCTCTTGATCAGTTGTGCGAGTTCTTCGACCACCAGCGCACGCAGTTCGGCGCGCAGGGCCTCGATACCGGGATCGGAGGGGCGGCTGACGGACCGGGCGGCGGGCCGCGGTGCGGGGAGCGCGTCGCGGTCGTTGGAGGCGCGCGGATACTCCGGCACCGGCCCGGTGGGGGAGTGCCACGGGTTCAGGCCGGCGAAGTTCGGCATGACCACCCCCGGCGCGCTGTTGTAGGCGATCCGCGTCCAGTTCACCAGATTGTCGGGCCGCAGGTTCTCCCCGATGGAGCTGCGGCCGACGAATCCGGTGCCGATGGTCATCGACGGCGCCAGATTGGTGTCCAGCCCGGCGCTGCCGGTGCTGTTGCCGACGTTGACCGACACCCGCAGCACCGGTACCTGGGTGGCGAATTCGGTGATGACGGCGGCCTTCTCGCTGTGAATGGCCGCCGAGTGGCCGGCGCCGCCGATCCGCACGACCGCACGGGCGGCCCGGATGCCGCGGGCGGCGTCGGGCACGGTGGTCATGCCCAGCACCGGCGACAGCTTCTCGTGGGCGAGCATCTCCTCGCCGATGACATGGCCGAACGGCGCCACCAGAACCCGTGTTTTGGGCGTTACCCGGATTCCCGCCTGCCCGGCGATCCAGGCGGCGTCGCGGCCCACCACGTCGGTGTTGAGGTGGCCCCCGTCGAACATGTACGCACGCAGTCGCTGCGCGCCGTCGTCGTCGAGGATGTGGGCGCCCGCGCGGGTCATCGCCGCATTGAGCGCGCCCGCGATCGACTCCTCGGCGATCAGCACGGACTCGTTCGTGCACAGCACCGAGTTGTCGAACGCCTTGCTGTCGACGATGCGCTGTCCGGCGGCGGCGACGTCGGCGCTGGAGTCCACCAGCACCGGCACGTTGCCCGGGCCCACGCCGAGCGCCGGCGTGCCCGACGAGTACGCCGCGCGCACCACGCCGGTGCCGCCGGTAGCGACGATGACATCGGTGCGTTCGTCGGCCATCAGCGTCTCGACCAGCGGGATCGACGGCTCCTCGACCACCTGCACGATGCCGTCGGGGGCACCGGCCGCGACCGCGGCCTCGGCGAGCAGCCGGGCCGCGTCGGTGGAGCACTGCTTGGCACGTGGGTGCGGCGCGACGACGACGGCGTTGCGGCCCATCAGCGCCAGCAGCACCTTGAAGTACACCGTGGACACCGGGTTGGTGGTCGGGGTCAGGGCCAGCACGACTCCTGCGGGCCGGGGGATCTCGACGATCTTGGTGGCCGGGTCGACTCGGGGGGACACCAGATCGCTGTCGCGGTAGAAGTCGACGATGCCGCGTGAGCAGGCGCGGTTCTTGACCACCTTGTCGGCGACGACGCCCATCCCGGTCTCGGCGACGGCCTCGGCCGCGAACCGTTCGGCGGCGGCGTAGGCGGCGTCGGCGACCGCGGTGACGATGGCGTCGACCGCGGGCCGGTCGTAGTCGGCATAGGCGCGGGCGGCCCAGCGGGCCCGCTCGAGCAGGTGGCCCGCGGAGGCGAATTCCCCTGAATCCCTTCCGGTCATACCCGTCCTCGCTTCCTCGCGGCCGTCATCGCCCGGCCCACCGCGACCTCGAGGCGGTCCAGCACGTCCTCACACAGGTCGCGGCTGAGCAGCAGCCCCGGTTTGAACTGCAGCACACGGGGATCCAGGGTGGAGAAGATCGCCCACACCCCGTTCTCGTACAGCTCGCGCATCACGAACTTCGCGCCTTCGGCGTGGTCGAACTCCAGGCCGATCACCACACCGTGCTGCCGGATGCCGATGAACCAGTCCGGATAGTCGTCCTGGATGCGCCGCAGTCCCGCGGCGAACAGATCGGAGATGTAATGCACCATCGAGCGGACCTGCGGCCGCGTGGTGATCTCGAGGGTCTTGATCGCGGCGACGCAGCCGAGCTCGGCGCCGCCGAATGTGGAGATGTGGGCGAAGCCGTCCTGGTCGAGCCAGCGCGACGCCCGCTCCCCGAGCAGGGCGGCGGTGATCGGGTACACGCCACCCGACAATCCCTTGCCGGTGACCAGGATGTCGGGCTCGATGCCGTGTTTGGTGATGCCCCACAGTTCACCGGTGCGCATGAGGCCGGTCTGCACCTCGTCGGCGATGTAGAGCGCGCCGTACTTCTGGGTCAGGCCGTAGACCGCCTCGAGGTAACCCGTTGGCGGCAAGGGGAACCCGTAGGTCGCCGGGATGGTCTCCATGATGACCGCGGCGACGTCGTTGCCCGACAGTGCGCGCTCCATCGCGTCGACGTCGCCGAAGGGCACCTGGATGAACTCGTCGGGCCGGTCGGCGAGGAACAGTTTGGCGAACCGCTCGTCACCGGTGGCGACCGCCAGGCCGGTGTGGCCGTGGTAGGCCTTGATGATCGAGACGATCTTGCGGCGGCCGGTGGCGTGCCGGGCGCTCTTGAGCGCGATGTCGATGGCCTCACCGCCGCCGGAACCGAAGGCGACCTTCTTGATCGACGCCGGCGCGGTCTCCACGAGCCGCTGTGCCAGCGCGGTGCGGGCCACCGACGGGAAGTGGTGGTTGCCGACGTCGAAGATCTCCATACCCTGCGAGACCGCCTGCATCACTTCGGGATTGCGGTGGCCGAGGTTGTAGGTGCCGCCGTTGAGATGCATGTCGATCAGTCGGCGGCCGCCCATGTCCCACAGGAAGTAACCCTCGCGGCGGTCGATCACCAGGTCGACGCCCGCGTCGGTCCAGAACTGCGTCTTGTCCGGGTTCCAGAACGTCTTCGCCCGGTCCAGCACCGCAGCCTTGGACTCGAACGAGAACGTGCCGTAGTCGTACACGCGGCCCACCGTAAATGGGCAGACCATTTATGTCAATGGTTGAGCCAAACGCTTGCGGACACCCATTGGTAGTGCCAATATACCTAGCGGTCAGTTTGTGGCCCAGGCCACACCGGCCCCCTCGCCCGTATCAGGAAGGCACCCCGTAGATGACGGAACAAGCCGTTACTCCGCAGAAAACGCCTGGTCATGACGTGCAACGCTTGAAGCGGAACGCCGTCGGCACCATCGGCGTCATCTTCATGGCGGTCGCCACCGCCGCCCCCATCACCGCAATGGTCGGCAACGTACCCATCGCCGTCGGCTTCGGAAACGGTTCGCACGCGCCGGCCGGCTACATCGTCGCCACCGTGGTGCTCGGCCTGTTCGCCATCGGCTACGCCACCATGGCCAAGCACATCACCGCCACCGGTGCGTTCTACGGCTACATCTCGCACGGCCTCGGCCGCGTGGTCGGGATGGCCAGCGGCCTGCTGATCACCATGGCGTACGTGGTGTTCGAGGCCTCGCTGATCGGCATCTTCTCGTTCTTCTTCCAGAACTTCCTCAGCTCGCAGTTCGGGGTGACGATCCACTGGGTCATCCCCGCGCTGCTCATGCTGGCGCTCAACGCGATCCTGACCTACTTCGACGTCAACCTCACCGCCAAGGTGCTCGGCGTCTTCCTGGTCACCGAAATCGTCATGCTCGGCCTCGGCGCGGTCGCGGTGCTGGTCAACGGCGGTGGCCCGGACGGCTTCGCGGTGGGCGAGATCCTCAACCCGATCGGCGCGTTCACCCCGGCGGCCGTCGCAGGCGCCAGTGCCGGACTCGGCCTGTTCTTCGCCTTCTGGTCGTGGGTCGGGTTCGAGTCGACCGCGATGTACGGCGAGGAGTCCCGCGACCCGAAGCGGATCATCCCGCGCGCCACGATGATCGCGGTGCTCGGCGTCGGCCTGTTCTACGTCTTCGTCTCCTGGATGGCGATCGCCGGCACCGGACCGTCGCAGGCCATCGAGTTGGCCCAGGATGCCGGCACCTCTTCGGAGATCTTCTTCGGACCTGTGCGCTCGTACTACGGCGAGTGGGCGATCACGTTGTTCAACGTCCTGCTGGTGACCGGATCGTTCGCCTGCGGTATGGCGTTCCACAACTGCGCGTCGCGCTACCTGTACGCGCTGGGGCGTGAAGGCCTGTCCTCGGGTCTGCAGAAGACGCTCGGCGCCACGCACCCCACGCACGGCTCGCCGCACATCGCGTCGTTCGTGCAGAGCGGGATCACGCTGGTGATCATCCTGGCCTTCCTGATCGCGGGCATGGACCCCTACGTGCACATGTACACGCTGCTCGCGATCCTGGGCACCATGGCGATCCTGATCGTCCAGTCGCTGTGCGCGTTCGCGGTCATCGCGTACTTCCACTTCCACAAGAACCATCCGTCGAGCGCCCACTGGTTCAAGACGTTCCTCGCGCCGCTGATGGGCGGGGTGGGCATGCTGTATGTGGTGTACCTGCTGTGGGAACACAAGGAGTCCGCGGCGGGAACCGCGTCGGGCACCCTGCTGTTCAAGCTGACACCGTGGATCGTGGTGACGCTGTTCGTGATCGGTGCGGCCCTGGCGCTGTACTTCAAGTTCCGCGACGCCCGGCGTTACGACCTGATCGGCCGGATCGTGTTCGAGGACAGCGAGGTTCGGGACTAGCGGTCCGACACCAGCGGTCCGCGGGTGAACGCCTGCCGCAACGTGTCGCACTGGCTACGGAAGAAGTCCAGCGACACATCGGCTTTCGGTACGATCCCGTCGAAACCGTGGAAGGCGCCCTGGACCACCTCGACGTCGCACGGCACGCCCGCGGCCCGCAGCCGTTCGGCATACGCCAGGTCCTCGTCGTGGAACAGGTCCAGGGTGCCCACGCCCATCCAGGCCGGCGGTAAGCTGGCCAGATCCGCCCGGCGGGCGGGCACCGCGACGTCGCGGTCGGCGTCGCCCAGGTAAGCCGACCACCCGTAGCGGTTGCTCGCCTGATTCCACAGCCGGTGGCCGGGATGGTCCAGGCCGTCCCGCTCCACCGTGCGGTCGTCGAGCATCGGGTAGACCAGCACCTGGGCGGCCGGTGTCACCTCGGCGCGGTCGCGGGCGAGCAACGCGAGCGCGGCGGCCAGTCCGCCGCCGGCGCTGGCTCCGCCGATCGCGACGCGCTGCGCGTCGACCGAGGGCAGGGCGGCCAGCCACGTCAGCGCCGAATAGCAGTCCTCCAGCGGCGCTGGGTAGGGGTGTTCCGGAGCGAGGCGGTAATCCACCGACACCACGCTGATGCCGAGTTCCCGGCTGAACCGGCGGCACAGTTCGTCGTCCTGGGCCGCGGTGCCGATCACGTACCCGCCGCCGTGGATCCACAGCAGTGCCGGGGCCGGGAGGGTCGCCCCGACGGGCCGGTGCCACCGCACCGTCACCCCGGAACCCAGCGTGAGCTCCTCGATGTCGTCGGGGGTTCGCTTACCCATCATCCGCGTGACCAGCCGCATGATCGGCAGCGTGACCGGCGTGACCGCCTGCCTGGGGATGTAGCGGGCGACCTTGCGCAGGTCGGGATGGAAGACGTGGGGGTGGGGGGTGCGCGACGACGTCGGGGTGTCCGGCATCGGATCAGTATTACCGACGGCCCCGCCGCCGAGACTGCGGTGAGATCGGGTTCGGCGCCCGGATCGTGGTCTCCCGGCAGTCTCGGCGAAGACGACGCGAACTTCGGCACAAGGGGGCACAACGGATTTCCCGCGATTTTCGACGGCTGGCATGTCGCCGCCCGGCCGGAACCTGCGGGTCAGCGCGGTGGTGATCCAGTTCACTATCGCCGACGAAAATATCTGGGTAGACAACTCCCCGATCTTGTCGTTTGAGGTCTGGCTGCGGGGGTACAGTCGCGCCATGACGGTACGACCGGATATCCGGTACCCCGGACCGACCATGTGGACACGTGCCCGGTGGATGATGGAGGCCGGTCCCACCGATTACCTCCTGGCCGCAAGCGTGGCGACGGCGTCGCTGCCGGTCATCGGCAAACACCTCGAACCGCTGGGTGTCGCCACCGCGATGGGCGTCTTCGGGGCGCGCATCGCCCCCGATTTCTTCGCCCAGACCGCCCGTTCCGTGTTCACCCCGGGTATCGCCGAGGTGAAGCGCCGGGAACGCGACCAGACCCACGCCGTCTCCGCCGAGGCGCTGCGCGGGTTCGTGCCCGATCGGGACCTCGACATCGAGTGGCCGGCGCCCGAGCGCACCCCGCCGCTGTGGAGCATGCGCGAACACCGCCGCAGCGTGTACCGCACCTCGGTGCGCTACGGCCCACTCCCGTCCCAGCTCCTCGATGTGTGGCGGCCCAAGAACCTGCCCACCGAACCGGCGCCCGTGCTGATCTTCGTGCCCGGCGGCGCGTGGATCCACGGCAGCCGGATGCTGCAGGGCTACGCGATGATGTCGCACCTGGCCTCCCTCGGCTGGGTCTGCCTGTCCATCGACTACCGGGTCGCCCCGCATCACCGGTGGCCCGCCCACCTCGTCGACGTCAAGACCGCGATCGCCTGGGCGCGGGCCAACGTCGACCGGTTCGGCGGTGACCGCAACTTCGTCGCGATCTCGGGTGGTTCCGCCGGCGGCCACCTCGCCGCACTGGCGGGTCTCACCGGCAACGATCCCGAATTGCAGGCCGAGCTTCCCGACGGGTCGGACACCACCGTCGACGCCGTCGTCGGCCTCTACGGCCGCTACGACTGGGAGGACCGCTCCACCGTCGAACGCGCGCGGTTCATGGACTTCCTCGAGAAGGTCGTCGTCAACCGGAAGACGTCCCGCCACCCGGAGGTCTTCCGCAAGGCCTCGCCGATCGCCCGGGTGCATGCGGCGGCCCCGCCGTTTTTGGTGGTGCACGGCAGCGGTGACTCGGTGATCCCGGTGCAGCAGGCCCGCGACTTCGTCGACCGCCTCGGCGCGGTGTCGCGCTCCCCGGTGCGCTACATGGAACTGCCCGGCGCCGGTCACGCCTTTGACATGATGGACGGGGCGCGGACGAAGTCGATGGCCACGGCCGTGGGACTGTTCCTCAACCAGATCCACCGAAATCGGACGCTCGTCGGCGCACGCGAGGTTATATAGACGCCTCCGACACTGGGGAGGAGTCGCCGACGTGAAACGGCTCAGCGGGTGGGACGCCGTCCTGCTGTACACCGAGACGCCGACCGTGCACATGCACACGCTCAAGCTGGCGGTCATCGAACTCGACGATCTCGGGGGCCGCACGTTCCGCATCGACGAGTTCCGCCAGGTCATCCACGGCCGCCTCTACAAGCTCGACCCGTTCCGCTATGAACTGGTCGACATCCCGTTCCAGTTCCACCACCCGATGTGGCGGGAGAACTGCGAAGTCGACCTCGACTACCACATCCGCCCCTACCGGGTCGAAAGCCCCGGCGGCCGAAGGCAACTCGACGAGGCGGTGGGCCGGATCGCCAGCACGCCGCTGGACCGCAGCCGCCCACTGTGGGAGATGTACTTCATCGAAGGCCTCGCCGGCGGACGGATCGCCGTGCTCGGCAAGATCCACCATGCGCTGGCCGACGGAGTGGCCTCGGCCAACCTGATGGCCCGCGGGATGGACCTGCAGCCGGGCCCGCAGCGCGACCGCGACTCCTACGCCACCGATCCGGCGCCGGGCCGAAATGAGCTGGTGCGCACCGCGTTTCGCGACCACCTGCGCCAGATCGGCCGGCTCCCGGCCAACTGGCGCTACACCGCGCAGGGGCTGCAGCGGGTACGCCGCAGCAGCCGCAAGCTCTCGCCGGAGCTGACCCGCCCGTTCACCCCGCCGCCGACGTTCATGAACCACCGCGTGGACGCGGTGCGCAAGTTCGCCACCGCCACCCTGGCTCTCGCCGACATCAAACAGACCGGCAAGCAGCTCGGCGCGACCATCAACGACATGGTGCTGGCGATCTCCGCCGGCGCGCTGCGCACCCTGCTGATGCGCTACGACGGTCACGCCGACCACCCGCTGCTGGCCTCGGTGCCGGTGAGCTTCAACTTCGACCCGGACCGCATCTCGGGCAACATGTTCACCGGCGTGCTGGTGTGCCTGCCCGTGCACGTCGACGACCCCCTGCAGCGGGTGACCGAATGTCACAACGCAGCCGCGTCGGCCAAGGAGAGCCACCACCTGATCGGTCCGGAACTGGTCAGCCGGTGGTCGGCGTACTTCCCGCCCGCCCCCGCCAAGGCGCTGTTCCGATGGCTGGCCGACAAGGACGGCCAGAACAAGGTCCTCAACCTGCCCATCTCCAACGTGCCCGGACCCCGTGAACCGGGACGGGTCGGCGGCGCCCTGGTCACCGAGATCTACTCCGTCGGACCGCTGACCACGGGCAGCGGGCTCAACATCACCGTGTGGAGCTACGTCGACCAGCTCAACATCTCCGTGCTCTCCGACGGCGCCACCCTCGACGACCCGCACGAGCTGACCACCGCGATGGTCGAGGCGTTCGTCGAGATCCGCCGCGCGGCAGGGCTTTCGGAGGAATTGACGGTCATCGAGTCCGCGATGGCGCCCTAGGCGTTCCGGTCAGCCGCGGCGGGCGTGTACCCAGGACAGGAACCGCTCGATCGCCTCGGCCGTGTAATGCCCGCGCGGCGAGCCGAAGAAGTCGAACGCGTGCTGCGCGTGCGGGATCTCCGAGTACGCCACCGGTGCCTTGGACACCTTGCGCAGCTCCTCGACGAACTCCCGGCCCTCGGGCACCGGGATGATCGAGTCGTCCGTGCCGTGCAGCACGAAAAACGGTGGGGCGTCAGGCCGGAGCTTGGTCAGCGGGGACGCCTCGAGGTAGTCGCGCCGGTGGCCCAGAAACGACTTCTTGACCACGAACTTCTGCAGAAACCCGATGAACTGCGGCCGGCCGCTGCCCTCGGTGGTGTACCAGTCGTAGCGGCCGTACACCGGGACCGCCGCGACCACCGAGGTGTCCGCATCGGCGAAACCCGGTTGCCACTGCGGGTCGTTGGGGGTCAGCGCCGCGAGCGCGGCGAGGTGGCCGCCGGCCGATCCGCCCGTGATCGCGACGAAATCCGGGTCCCCGCCGTAGTCGGCGATGTTCTCGCGGATCCAGGCCAGCGCGCGCTTCACGTCGACGATGTGGGCGGGCCAGGTGTGGCGCGGGCTGATCCGGTAGCCGATCGACACGCAGATCCAGCCGCGCTCGGACATGTGGCTGAGCAGGGGATAGGCCTGCGGCCGCCGCATACCGATCGCCCACGCCCCGCCCGGCACCTGCAACAGCACCGGTGCCCTGCCGTCACGCGGCAGATCCCCACGCCGCCAGATGTCGGCGGTGTTGGCGCGGTGCGGGCCGTAGCGCACGGTGCCCGCCTTTTCGACGTAGCGCCGCCGCGACCAGCCGGTGCCGAAGACGCCGGCGCGCTTGCGGGCCTTGTCGGCGGGCTGTGACGTCCGCGCCACCGACGCGTACTCCTCACCCAGCGTCTCGCGCAGACCCGCGTCGAAATGCGGTTCGGATCGCACGTTGCGGCGCTGGATCACCACCAGCAGCACCCAGGTGATCGCCTTGAGCGCCAGCGCGATCCGGCCGCCGGTGCCGGTGAAGTGGCCGCGCCAGGCGCGCCGCGCGGTGTCCAGCACCGACCCGGTCAGATACAGCGGGGCGAGTTCGGAGGTGGGCCAGCCGAACGCGAACGTCGGCAGCGTGATGTAGCCCTGGCGGCCCAGCGGCTGAACGCCGTTGGCGGCGTTGAGCAGTTCGGCGGCCGCGGTGAGCAGCGGTTGCGGTCTAGGCATCGCCCGACCCGGCTGCGCGCTCCTGCAGTTCGCGGCGGACGATCTTGCCGGTGCTGTTGCGCGGGATCTCGTCGAGCACGGTGATGTCTCGGGGCACTTTGTAATTCGCCAGGTTCTCTCGGACGTGCTGTTTCAGTTCCTCGGGGGTAGCCGATGCGCCCGGGGTCAAAACCACGAACGCCGCCAGCCGCTGCCCGTACTGCGCGTCGTCGACGCCGATGACCGACGCCTCGGCGACCTGCGGGTGCGCGGCCAGCGTCTTCTCCACCTCGATCGGGTAGACGTTCTCGCCGCCGGAGACGATCATCTCGTCGTCGCGGCCGACCACGAACAGCCGTCCGTCCGCGTCGAGGTAGCCGACGTCGCCCGAGGCCATGAACCCCTCGTGGAAGTCCTTCGTCGACCCCGAGGTGTAGCCGTCGAACTGCGAGGAGTTGCGCACGTAGATGCTGCCGGTCCGGCCGGCAGGCAGGTCGCGCAGCTGCGGGTCGAGAATGCGGATCTCGGTGCCCTCGGCCGGCTTTCCCGCGGTGTCCGGGGCGGCGCGCAGATCGGCGGGTGTGGCGGTGGCGATCATGCCGGCCTCGGTGGCGTTGTAGTTGTTGTAGATGACGTCGCCGAACTGGTCCATGAACGCGGTCACGACGTCCGGGCGCATCCGGGACCCGGAGGCGGCGGCGAAGCGCAGGGAGCGGCCGCGGTAGCGGGCCCGGACGTCGTCGGGCAGTTCCATGATCCGGTCGAACATCACCGGCACCACGATCAGCCCGGTGGCGCGGTGCTCGTCGACCATGGCCAGCGTGGCCTCCGGATCGAATCTGCGCCGCGTGATGATCGGGCAGGCCAGCGATGCCGCGAACGCGAGCTGTGAGAACCCCCAGGCGTGGAACATCGGCGCCGCGATCACCACCGGCTCCTCGGCCCGCCACGGGGTACGCCGCAGGATCGCGCCGAGGATCTCGGGTCCGCCGCCGGAGTGGCTGGCGCCCTTCGGGGTTCCGGTGGTGCCGGAGGTGAGCAGGATGACCCTTGACTTCGCCGACGCGCGGCGCGGCGCCCGCCCGGTGTACTCGCCGATCAGCCCCTCGACCGTCAGCCCGTCGTGCGGTTCCTCGGTCCAGGCGACGATGCGGGAGGTGTCGCGGCCCGCGGTGGCGCGGGCGACAGTGTCGGTGAACTCGTCGTCGTAGATCACCGCGTCCACGGCCTCGCGGTCCACGACCTCGGCCAGCGCCGGGCCGGCGAAGGAGGTGTTGAGCAGCAGCACGTCGGCCCCGATGCGGTTGGCGGCGATCAGCGATTCCACGAACCCGCGGTGGTTGCGCGCCATGATGCCGAGCACGGCCGGTTGCCCGCCGGGCAGCGCCTGCAGCCCCGCGGCGAGGGCGTCGCTGCGCTGGTCGATCTCCCGCCACGTCAGCGTGCCGAGCTCGTCGGTCAGGCCCGGCGCGTCCGGGCAGCGCTGCGCGGCGCTGGCGAACCCGGAGGTGATGCCCATGTTCTCCCGGCGCATCGCCGCGGCGATCCGGAGGTACCGGTCCGGGCGCATCGGGGCGATGAGCCGGGCCCGGCGCATCGTGGCGACCAGGCCGAGCGCGCCGGTGAGGCGGTCGGTCAGTTCCATCGGCCGGTCAGCCCAGCACCGGGAAACGGCGGTCGGCGGCGAGCTCGTCGAGGGCGCGCTGCATGACGTGGCGGACGTGCGCGTCGACCTCGTCGATGTCGGGATCCTCGCCGAACTCGGCGACCACGTCGATCGGCGGCAGCACCTGGGTGACGATCTTGGTGGGCAGCGGCACGTTCACCGGCAGCACCGCGGACAGCCCGAACGGGAAGCCGAAGCTGATCGGCAGGATCTTGGCCCGCAGCAGTTTGTCCAGCCGGATCGCCTTGGCCAGCCATTCGCCGCGGGTGAGGTAGAACTGGCTCTCCTGACCGCCGATCGAGACCGTGGGCACGATCGGCACGCCCGCGTTGAGTGCGGCGCGGACGTAGCCGGTGCGACCGCCGAAGTCGATCTTGGCTTCGGCGAGCGTGGGCCGGTAGACGTCGTAGTCGCCGCCGGGGAAGACCACCACCACGCCGCCCGAGCGCAGCGCCTCGTCGGCGTTGTCGTGGTTGGCGCGGATGAACCCCGTCTTGATGAAGAAGTCCGCGGTGGGGCCGGTCATCAGCAGGTCGTGCGACAGCGTGAACACCGGCCGGTCATAGCCGAACTTCTCGTAGAAGCCCGTCGCGAACACCGGGACGTCCATCGCGAACAGCCCGCCGGAGTGGTTGGACACCACCAGGGCCCCGCCCGCGGCGGGGAACGTCTCCAGGCCCCGCATCTCGGCGCGGTGGTAACCCTTGATCAGCGGCCGCAGCACGCTGATCACGCGTTCGGTGAAGACCGGGTCCCATTTCGCGATCTCTGACGGCGGCACGGTCCCCCCTGGGTCGAATTGCAACGTGTTCTAGTTTTCATGGTACCCACCTCGCGCGCCGGGGACACCGCCGCCCGGTGCGGTTTGTGCGATGCCGCGGCGGGCACCCCACGCTCATGGCTCACGACGAACTCCCGCTGGCCGACTACGACCAACTCACACTGCCCGACGTGCGGCACCGCATCCGCTCCCTGGACGAGTCGCAGCTGCAGATGCTGTTCGACCACGAGACCGCGCACGGCAACCGCATCCCGGTGCTCGAGGTGCTGCACGCCCGGCTCAAAGAACTCCGCCACGGCGCGGAGCCGTCCGGCGGCGATCAGACCAACGCCCCGGGCGCGACCCAGACCCCGAGCGGATCGCCGGTGCAGGAATCGACGGCCGCGCAGGCCAACACCCCGCTGCGCCACGGCGTGGCCTACCAGACGCCGTCACGCGGCCGACCCTGACAGCGGGCTGAGAAACACGTAAGGATTACGTCAGCACTCCATGGGTGGGTGTGACACGAATCGCGGTTACAGCTCGATCATCAACCGCCCGTGTGCACCACCGAACCCAGGAGTGTCAATGAAGGTCTCCGTCCGTTCCTATCTGATCGCCGGTGTCTCGATGGCCGGTGCCGGCATCCTGGCCGGCGGCACCGCCCAGCCTGCCGAGCCCACATCGGTGGCCCGCGACGCGGTCGCGCCGATGGCCGCGGTGATCCCGGCCGAACCGGCGCCCGCGCCTGCGGTCCCGGCCGCGTTCATCGCGCCGGCACCCGACCCGCTCGTCGAGGCGCAACTCGCGCTGCCCGAGGTCGACGACCTGCTGCCCACCGAGGGCCGGCCGGGTCTGCAGCTGAGCCTGCTGACCGGCACCCCCAACCTCGGTTACGGCAACGAGGGTGCGTTCAACGCCGGCGCCAACAACACCGGCACCGCGAACATCGGTGGTGCGAACACCGGTGACTTCAACATCGGCACCGGAAACGACGGCGATTTCAACATCGGTTACGACAACACCGGTGACTTCAACATCGGCGGCGACAACACCGGCGACTTCAACGTCGGCTTCGACAACGAGGGCGGGGAACGCAACTTCGGTGTCGGCAACCGCGGGTCCTACAACGTCGGCTTCTACAACACCGGCTCGTTCAACTTCGGCATCGGCAACGAGGGCGTCGGCAACATCGGGTTCTTCAACACCGGCGACTACACCGTCGGCGCCTTCGACATCGGGATCCGCTACCGCGACACCCCGGGCATCGTCACGGGAGGCACCGACGACGAGGAGGCCGCCGAGGACCTCCTGCGCACCACCCGCGATGCGGGTGACGACGCGGGCGATGAGGAGGCGGCCGACGAGTCGGACACCCGTCAGCGCAACAGCCTGAACTCCGACGGTGAGACCGGCGGCGACGAGGACGCCGCGGGCGCCGCAGCGGGAGCGGGCGACGACGATGCAGAAAGCGATGACACCACCGACAACGGCGGCGGCGACAACGACGGTGACGACAACCGCGGACAGGGCAACGGCACCGAGAACGGCGGCGGCACCGACTGATCCAGCCACGTCCGGGCTAGCATCGGCCGCGTGAGCAACGAAGCGAACACAGAGGACGTCGTCCTCGTCGAGCAGCGCGACCGCATCCTCGTCATCACGATCAACCGGCCCAGGGCCAAGAACGCGGTGGACGCCGCGGTGAGCCGCGGGCTGGCCGATGCCATGGACCGCCTCGATGAGGACGCCGGCCTGTCGGTCGGCGTCCTCACCGGGGCCGGCGGATCGTTCTGTGCGGGGATGGATCTCAAGGCGTTCGCCCGCGGGGAGCGCGTCGACATCGAGGGGCGCGGCCTCGGCTTCACCGAGCGTCCGCCCGTCAAACCGCTCATCGCGGCCGTCGAAGGCTATGCGCTCGCCGGTGGGACCGAGCTGGCGCTGGCCACCGACCTCATCGTGGCCTCCCGCGAATCGGCGTTCGGCATCCCCGAGGTGAAGCGGGGCCTGGTGGCTGGGGGCGGCGGGCTGCTGCGGCTGCCGCAGCGCATCCCGTACGCGATCGCCATGGAACTCGCGTTGACCGGTGACAACCTGCCCGCCGAACGGGCCCACGAGCTGGGGTTGGTGAACGTGCTGGCCGAACCCGGCGGCGCACTCGACGCGGCCATCGCGCTGGCCGAGCGGATCACCGCGAACGGACCGCTGGCGGTGGCGGCCACCAAGCGGGTCATCGTCGAGTCGCGGGGCTGGACACCGGAGAACCAGTTCGCCGAACAGCTGAAGATCCTCATGCCGGTGTTCGCCAGCAAGGACGCCATCGAGGGCGCGACCGCCTTCGCCGAGAAGCGGCCCCCGCGATGGACCGGCAGCTGAGACACGTCTTCACCGGCCACATCGCCGGCTTCGGGACCACGGCCGGGATCCGGTTGGTGGTCGGGAGCTGGCATGACTCGCCGTTCGGCGCGTTCACCGACGTGATGGTGCAGCAACCCGACGAACAGCGCGTCCTGCTCGCCCCCACCGCGGAGGTGGCCGACTTCGTCTCCACCACCTACCACTTCGACCACATCGAGGTCGGGTCGGTCGACGCGACGCTGACCGGTGACCGGCTCGTCGTACACAGCACCGCACTCGACGTGACCGTCGGCATCGGCGGGCCCGCACCGCTGGACCGGTTGCTGCGCGTGGTGCCGGCCCGGCTGGCGACCACACCGTGGTGGTTGCGGGCCATCGACCCGATCGCGGCGAAGATGGTCGCCGGGGTGCACACCGCGGGCACCGCGGGCAACGGCCGCCGCGAGTACTACGGCGTGCGCCGCTCCCGGATGGTGACCGCGGTGGCGGGTCGCTACCGCGGCACCGACCTCGGCGGGCTGACACCGCTGCGGCCGCCGGTCACGTTCGGCTTCGCCTCCGCCCCCGAGACCCCGCAGATCGTCGCCGTCACCACCACGATCATCGACGCCGCCTGAGTGTTTTCCGGTCGCCGCTCGTGGGCACAGTGACGGCATGGACACGGTGACCCGGCTCCGGCACGCCCAGCAACGCGTCATGAAGTACCAGCGGCGGCTGTGGTTGGCGCAGCTGCTGATGTGGCCGACGCTCGTGCTCACCGCGGGGGCGGCGGTCGCCGGTGTGGTGTGGCTGGTGCGCCGACGCCAGTCCGGCGGTGGGCGTCACGAACTCCCCGAAACCCCCGGCGCACACCGCGCCGACGGCAGCGCCGACCACAACGGTCAGGTCACCTCAGGCGCGTCGACGCCGTAGTTCACATCCGCGCGTAGCGGGTGAGCGCGAAGCTGTAGAGGCCGTACGCGGCGAAACCCGCGGCGGCCACGCCGATCAGCACGCTGCCGAACGGCGCCTGCTGCAGGGCTTTCACCGCACCGTCGAGCCCGGTGGCCTTGGACGGATCCGCCCGGATCGAGGCGATCACCACCAGCACACCGGCGCCGGCGAGCACCAGGCCCTCGGCGATGTGCCCGCAGGCGCCGAGCACGGTGAGCAGGCGGCCGCCGGAGATGGTCAGATCCTCCCGGAACCGGCGCGACGCCCCCTTGAACGCGAAGTACCCGCCGATCGCGATGACCCCGACGCCGATGCCGGCGAGCGCCGCCTTTCCCTCCGGCGTCCGCATCAGCCATGCGCTCAGGCCCATGCTCCGGGTGGCCGCCGAGTACCGGCTGCCCAGCGCGAACTGCACCGCCATGGCGGCGACCGCGGCGTACACCACCGCGAGCCCGAGCGCCTTGAGGCGGTTGACCATCCGGAAGTCCTCGGGGTCCGGGTCATGGTGCTCGCTGGGATGCAGCCCCAGCACGGTCTCGGCGATCCGCCACAGCGTCAGCGGCACCAGCGCCACCGCGACCGCCCACAGGGCCAGGAATCCGCCCCGCGTCTCGGCGAGCGTCGACAGCGCGCCGGACTGGTCGGTGTCACCGTGCCCGGAACCGATGGCGACCCGGAAGATCAGATAGGCGATCAACAGGTGCAGGACACCGTTGATGAGATAGCCGCCGCGCGCGGCGGCACGCGCCCCCCGGTGGTTGGTGGCGCTGCGGACCGCACCCGCCGGGTCGGTCGCACCGAGCACCGAGGGTCGACTGGTGATCAGTACCGGCGCGGCCGGCGACGCGGACGGAATGCGTCCTTGACCTTCTCGCCGGCGTCTCTCAAGTGGGCCATCCGCTCGTCGTTGCGGCCCCGGGTGCGCATGGCCGGGTCCCCCGCGGCGTGACCGGCGGCGGTCCTCATCCGGCCCTGCAACTGCTGGATCTTGTTGCGGGCCTTCGCGGCGACACTCATGGTGGACTCCTTCGCTCGACAAGCATGGCGTGGTGGGGGGTTACCCGTTTCGGGCCGTAACCACCGCCGCGGTTTCGCACCGCAGCGCGGGGGAACCGCAAGCGCATGTTCCGCTTACGCAACGAACCGCACGAACGCGGCGTCGACACGGGTAGCCCGTTCCCCCCGGTCACCGCCGACAACCCCGCGGTGGCCGAGGGCGCCTTGCTCATCCGGGTCGATGACCTCGACGAGCGCGGTGTCCGGGAGGTCCGCACCGCCCGCCACGGTGTCCTGGCCGTCGGCGTCACCCCGGACGGCACCCCGTTCGCGGTCGACAACATCTGCCGGCACCAGTTCGCCCACCTCGGCCGGGGCCGCGTCACCCCGCAGGGCTGTCTCGAATGTCCCTGGCACCGGGCCCGGTATGACGTGCGGGACGGGACGATGCTCGAGGGCCCGAAAGGCCGCATCTTCGGCTTCCGGCCGTATTCGGCGATGGTCCGCCTGATCGGCCGGACCGTGACGCTGCGCAGCTTTCCCGTGCACCTCCGCGACGGCGCCATCTACCTCGACGAGACCGCTTGACCTCAACCGAACTCGAGGTTCCACCATGGACCCATGACCGCCACCTTCGATCGGCTGGATGTCCCGGCGTACCTGGACCGCATCGGCCACCGCGGCCCGGTCGGCCCGACCGTCGCCACGCTGAGCGCGCTGGTCGCCGCGCACAACCGCTCGATTCCGTTCGAGAACCTCGACCCGCTCCTCGGCACCCCGGTGGCCGACCTCAGCGCACCGGCCCTGTTCGACAAGCTCGTGGCGCGCCGACGCGGCGGCTACTGCTATGAGCACAACGGGCTGATGGGTCACGTGCTGGCAGAGTTGGGATTCGGCGTCGACCGGCTGGCCGGCCGGGTCGTGTGGATGCACACCACCGACGCGCTGCCCGCCCAGACCCATCAGCTACTCGCGGTGACCGTGCCGGGTGAGGACACCCCGTGGCTGGTCGACGTCGGATTCGGCGGGCAGACGCTGACCTCGCCGATCCGGTTCACCCCGGGCGTCGAACAGCCCACCCGCCACGAGCCGTACCGGATCCGCGACCGCGGCGAGGGGTTCGTCCTCGAGGCGCTCGTCCGTGGGGACTGGCAGCCGCTCTACCTGTTCACCGGGCGCCCGCAGCCGCTCGTCGACCTCGAGGTGGGCAGCTGGTACGTCTCCACCCATCCCCGCTCACCGTTCGTCACCGGGCTGACCGCGGCGCTGGTCACCGACGACACCCGGTGGAACCTGCGCGGCCGCAACCTGGCCGCGCACCGCGCCGACGGCACCGAACGGGTCCGGCTGGACAGCGCCGCGCAGGTCCTCGACACCCTGGCCGGGCGGTTCGGCATCGACCTCACCGACCTCGGTGATCTCGGGGACGTCGAGAAGCGCGTGCACGAGGTGCTCGACCGCTGACTCACGCCCCGGATGAGTCGGCCGGTCGCCGGTAATGTGCCTCGTAGCGGCGACCCGCGCGGCGTCGCCACGGGCGAGAGGACCCCCGCGTGAGAGAGCACGACCCGCACGGCGCCGATCCCGGTCGAGCGATCGACCCGGCCGTCCAGCGCGGGTTCGGCCGCCCCGAGGGCGTCTCGGGGGCGTTCGCCGGCCCTGAGCGCCGCCGCGACGACGGTGACCACGCCCCGACGAATCAGTCGCCGGACCGGGTACTGGCGGAGGTGTTCGGGCGCGAGGAGGTCGACACCCGCGACGACGACGCCGTCGGCACCGCCGAATCCTGGCCGCCACCGCCGGTCGCCGCGGCGGCGCCCGCGGCAGCGACCTCGTCAGCGCCGCCGCGACCGCGCCACAAGCTCACCCTGCGGGAACTGCTGTTCAGCGGTCAGGTGTCGGTCCCGGCGCTGATCCTGCTGCTGGTGATGGCACTCGCCGTCGGCCTGCTCGGCGGATGGATGGGCGGCCGGACCGCATCCATCGTCGAGGCCTTCGCCACGCCGAAGGTGCGCCTGTCCACCACCGACGTCGAGGATCTGCCGGAAGGCCGGTTCACCAGAGTCGCCCAGGCCGTGGCGGACTCGGTCGTCACCATCGAGGCGGTCAGCGAGCAGGAGGGCGCCCAGGGGTCCGGAGTGGTGGTCGACGGCCGCGGGTACGTCGTCACCAACAACCACGTCATCGCCGAGGCGGCAAGGGATTTCGACAAGTTTGCGCTGTCGGTGATCTTCGCCGACGGGCACACCGTGCCGGCTCGCCTGATCGGGCGGGATCCCGTCACGGACCTCGCGGTGCTCAAGGTCAGCAACGTCGACAACCTGACCGTGGCGCGACTCGGCAACTCCGACAACCTGCGGGTCGGTCAGGAGGTGATCGCGGCCGGCGCCCCGCTGGGTCTGCGCAGCACCGACACCCAGGGCATCATCAGCGCGCTGGACCGCGCCGTGCGCCTGTCGGCCGACGACGCCGAGACCCCGACGGTGATCGCCGCGGTCCAGACCGACGCCTCGATCAACCAGGGCAACTCCGGTGGGCCGCTGATCAACATGAACGCCGAAGTGATCGGCATCAACACCGCGGGCAAGTCACTGTCGGGCAGCGCCAGCGGCCTGGGCTTCGCGATCCCGGTCAACGAGGTCGCCCACGTGGTCGGAACGCTGATGCGCGACGGTGTCATCGCCCACCCGACGATCGGCCTCGAGGCGCAATCGGCCGGCGACGAGGCGGCGGCCGGGGCGAAGGTCGGCGCCGTCGACGACGACGGCCCCGCGGCGCGCGCCGGGATCCGGACGGACGACGTGGTGGTCACAGTCGGCGACCGCGCCGTCGCCGACCTCGACTCGTTCATCGTCGCGGTCCGTCAGCTGACGATCGGCCGGGAGGCCCCGGTCGAGGTGCTGCGCGAAGGCGAACCCATGACGCTGACCGTCACCCCGGAAGCGGGTGAGCCGACGGCGAAGAACTGCACCGGTGAGGGCGTGCGGTCCTGCTGACGGCGGCTGATCACGGGCCGACGAGCACATCCCACGGATCGTCGGCGGCCAGCGCCAGCCGGCCCAGCGCGCGGGCGTGGTGGGTGGGGGAGCCGAAGTCGTCGACCCAGCCGCGGGCCCGCATGGTCGCCAGCCACAGCGGATGTTCGGCGGTCACCCCGATCGCCCCGTGCAACTGGTGGGCGATGGTGGTGACCGGCTCGACCGCCCGGCCCACCGTCACCTTCGCCACCGCGACCGCGTAACGTGCTGCCGCCGAGCCGAATCCGTGGTCGACGGCGGCGGCGACGGCCAGATCCGTGGTGGCCCTGGCGCGTTCGATCTCGCCCGACATGGCGGCCAGCGCATGCTGGACGGCCTGAAACCGGCTCAGTGGACGGCCGAACTGCACCCGGTCGCGGGTGTGGGCGACGGTGAGTTCGGCGGCCGCGTCAAAACACCCCACGGTCTGCACGCACCGCGCCCAGGCGCCGCGCCGCGCCAGCTCCTCGGCCACTGCGAGATCCAACCGCACACAATCGGATTGGGCCACGTCGATGGTGACGTCACCGCGCGGTTCCCCCGCCAGCGTGTGCCGGTCCTCGATGGCGGGGCCCGGCAGCACCGTCGCGTACAGCGCGTCGGCGGCGCGCGCGGCCAGCACCACCGTGGCCTCGCGTGGCCACGGCACGTCGCGCGCGGCACCGACCACCCGGCCGTCGCGCACCACCGTGGTCCCCGACGCGACGGTCAGCGGACCCGACGGCGCGATCTCCAGTCCGGCCACCCCGGCCAACCACGCCCCGAGCAGATCGGTCTCGGCCAGCGGCACCGCCGCGGCCCGGCGCGCCAGCCCGGCCAGCACCACCGCCGCCTCGGCGGGTCCGGCGTCCCCGCTGCTGCTCAGCCGGCTCAGCCCGGTGTTCTCCAAGTTGCGCCACAGGTCGGCGTCGAACGTCTCCGGACGGGTGCGCCGCCCCATCCGCGCGTCGTAGGACCGCCGCGCGAGGTCGTCGACCAGATCCCGTAATTCGTCCACTTACCGCACCCCCAGGGCGCGCGCGACCACCCCGCGCAGCACCTCGTTCGTCCCGCCGCGCAGCGTGAACATCGGCGCGTGTATACGTGCCGTGGCCAGCAGGCCGCGCAACCGTTCGGCCTGCGGCGCGTCCTCGTCGAGCAACGCCAGCAGATCGGCGACGATCTCGACCGACTCCTGCTCGAACCGCGTGCCCAGATCCTTGACGAGTGCTGCCCGGGCGTTCGCGTCGCGGCCCGCCGTCAGGTCCCGGGCGACCGAGATCGACAGCTGTCGCAGCGAGACCATGCGCGCCATCAAGTCACCCACCTGGGCGGCGGTGCGGTCGTCGACGCCGGCGCGGCCGAGCGCGGCGACGGCCTCGAACACCAGCGTCGCGGTCGACAGGATGCGTTCCGGCCCGCTGCGCTCGAACGCCAGCTCGGCGGTGACCTGGTGCCAGCCCTCCCCGATCGTGCCGAGGACGTCGTCGTCGCCGACGACGGCGCCGTCGAACAGCACCTCGTTGAAATGGTGCTCACCGTTCATCAACACGATCGGGTCGATGGTCACCCCCGGCGTGTCGGTGCGGACGATGAACTGGCTGAACCCGGCGTGGCGGTGTTCCGGGTCGGCCGGGCTGGTCCTGGCCAGCACCACGATCTGATCGGCCACGTGCGCACCGCTGGTCCACACCTTCGTACCGTCGATCCGCCAGCCCCCGTCGACCCGCGTCGCGCGCGTCGCTGCGGCCGCCAGATCCGACCCCGCCCCGTGTTCGCTCATGCCGATCGCCGAGTACAGCCTGCCCTCGGCGATAAGCGGCAGGATCCGCCGACGCTGCTCCTCGGAGCCGTAGGCCAGCAGGGCGGGCGCCACCTGCCGGTCGGCGATCCAGTGGGCGGCCACCGGCGCGCCGTGCGCGAGCAACTCCTCGGTGACGACGTAGCGGTGTAGATAGCCCAGCCCGTGACCGCCGTACTCGGTCGGGATCGTCAACCCCACGAAACCCGCCGCCGCCAACCGCGCGCTGAACTCCGGATCCCACGCCGCCAGCCAGCAGTCCACCTGCGGCCGCCACCCGTACCGGGCGCGGTCGGCGCGCAGGAATTCCCGGACCGAGGAACGCAGCGCCGCCAGGTCCGCATCGTTGGCGCACAGCGCCTCGAATTCAGCCACTGCGGCGAAGTGTAATGACCCCGGACAGCAGGAATCGTCATGTCCCCGACCGGGCCCGGCGACCATACTGAGTCGGGTGAGCCAGCCACCGACACGCCGCGACCGGCTGCGCGAGTTGCTCGACGCGGTCGTCGACGCCGACAACGCCGACGTGGGGGACATGGCCCGCAGCAGCTACGCCTCGGAGTTCCACTTCTCCCGCGAGGTGCGCCGGCTGACCGGTGAGCCGCCGGCGGCGCTGCGCCGTCGGATCATGCTCGAACGCGCGGCCTGGCGGCTGCAGCGGGGTGAGGCCGTCGCCGCGGTGGCCGCCGCCGAGGGCTGGTCGTCACCCGAGGTGTTCTCCCGGGCGTTCCGGCGGACCTTCGGCGTGCCACCGTCGCAGGCCGCCGACGTCGGCTTCCGGGTGCCTGCGCCCAACGGGCTGCACTTCCACCCGCCGCAGTCCCTGTGGCTGGACGGCGACGGCACCGGGAAGGAGCCCGATGTGAGCCAGTTCATGGTCGCCCACGACGTTTCCGACACCGCCTACCTGCTCGGCGCGGCCCGCGCGCTGACCGACGAGCAGTGGACCGCCGAATTGGTGCCCGGGCAGACCGTGCTCGACTGGGACGGGCCCGAACCGAGCGTGCGCGCCGTGCTGTCGGCGCTGGTGTGGACCAAAGAGGTGTGGCTGGCCACCATCGAGGGCCGCGACTTCCCCGAGCGCCCCGCCGCGGCCACCGTCGCCGACCTGACCGCCCGCCACGAGCGCGTCGGAAAGCACTGGGCGGCACTGGTATCCGAGTACGCGTCGACGGGCCGAATGGGCGACACCGTGATCGACGCGCTCTGCGAGCCGCCGGAGTCGTTCCAGCTGTACGGGATCGTCGCGCACGTGCTCACCTACTCGGCGCACCGCCGGGCGCTGGTGCGCACCATGCTCGCGGAGCTGGGGGTGGCCACCCACCGCGGCGACCCGCTGGAGTGGATGAGAGGACAGTGACATGGCAACCGTGTACTACACCGCATCGAGCCTCGACGGCTACATCGTCGACGAGAACGACAGCCTGGACTGGCTGGTCACCCGCGACATCGACGAGAGCGGGCCGTTCAACTACGGCGAGTTCATCGCGACCATCGGCGCGCTGGTGATGGGTTCGGCCACCTACGAGTGGATCAAGAAGAACCATTCCGGCGAGTGGATGTACACCCAGCCGACGTGGGTGATGACCCACCGCCCCCACATCGTCGACGCCGCCCACCCGGTGCAGACGTTCGACGGGGCGGTCACCGACCTGCACCCCACGCTGGTGGCCGCGGCCGACGGTAAGGACGTGTGGGTGGTCGGCGGCGGTGACATCGCCGCACAGTTCGTCGCCGCCAACCTGATCGACGAGATCGTCGTCAGCTACGCGCCCTGCTCACTGGGCGCGGGGTCGCGGGTGCTGCCGATCCGGTCGGAGTGGCGGCTGGCCGACTCCGGGGTGAACCGCGAATTCCTCTGTGCCCGCTGGCGCAAGGCCTGACCGGCTCACTGGCCGGCGGTGGGCACCCCGAAGCGGCGGATGAATTCGCGCGATTTGCAGAGGAATTCGAGCTGGGTGTGCACCTGGTGCAACGGGTCGAGGTGGCGGGCGGCCCGGCACAGCACCACGGCGCCCTCCAGGGCGGCGATGCAGGTGATGGCCAATGAGGCGGCCTCGGCGTCCTCGCATCCGTCGATCACGAAGGCGCGGGTCAACGCCACCCGCCAGTGCTCGAAGATGGTGCCCGCGACGGTGGTGAGCTGCGGTTCGGACTCCCCGGAACCGATCGCCGCGCCGGCGACCGGACAGCCCGCGGTGTAATCGCTGCCGGTGAGCGCGTTCTCCCAGAACTCGACGAAGCGGTGCACCAGGTGCAGACCGCCCTTGGTGGCCGCCTCGTCGATCACCGACGTGATGGACTGCCCGGCGTACTGCAGTGCCTCGAAGACGATCTGATCCCGGCCGTCGGGGAAGTGGTAATACACGCTGCCGCGCGGAGCACCGCTGCGGTGCAGCACCTCGTCGATGGTGACCCCGGCGGCGCCGCGTTCCTGCAGCACCTCCGCGGCGCTGATCAGCATGTTGGTGCGGGTGGACCCGCGCGGGTTGCGCGTCGTGGTCATGGCATCCCGGTCAGGCGGCGGTCGGTGGGCGCTGCGGCGCCGGCCGCTGAGGAGACGCCGCGTGGGGAAAGGGTCAGGCGGCGCCGTCCCGGCAGGTACGAGACGAACCGCCACCTGGCGATGTTGACCTCGACCATCCACACGGCTGCCTCCGTAGATTATGACAGAAAGCATAGAACACGGGTGCAATCCGCACAACGACACCGATATCGACCCCCGACTCGCGTGCGACTATGGGTTGACCCATAATGAGGACGGCGCCCGCCCCGGCGGACCCGGGGCGAGCGCCGCACCAACGCCGTCAGTCGTCCCACGGCGTGTCGTCCCACGGCGTGTCGTCCCAGTAGGTGTCGTCGTCCATCGCGACGATGTGGCCGGGCGCGTCGAAGTCGATGTCGGCGTGCGGCCAGTCGAAGGACATCGGCATCGAGCTCGTCACCGCGGCGGGTTCTGGTGCCGCGGTGGCCGCGGCGGCGGTGCCCGCACCGACCAGTCCGAGTCCGGTCATCGCGACTCCGACGGTGACGACTTTCCATGTGGCCGAACGATTCATCTGGCTTCCTCCTGATCTGTTGTTCTCTCGGTGTCCCTGTCGGACATCTCTACGGTCTCGCCGCACCATGAGGCCTGCGGGAGTCGTCCATGAGGCCTCTCTCATGTACCGATCCACTCCCGCGCCAGCGCGATTCGCGCCGCGGTCTCCGACTCCCAGCCCGGACGCCGGCTGCGGAACGGTCCGGTGGCCAGCCCGAGGACCACCGCACCGACCCGTCGGCGCAGATCGCCGCAGTCGAGGCGGTCCCCGAGGTGGGCCAGTACGTCGGCGCCGAACGCCGCGGCGCCGCGGTGGGTGCGGCCCGCCACCGACAGGTGACCCAGCAGCGTCGCCCACTCGTCGGCGCGTTCACCGGGACCGGCGGAGTCGACGTCGAGGAGTCCGGTCACCGCTCGGTCGTCGACGAGCAGTTGGGCCTCGTAGAAATCGCCGTGCACCGGCGCCACCGGCCCTGCCTCGGGCGCCGCCGACGCCAGCTCCGCCACCACGTCGGCGAGCAGCGGATCGTCACCGAACGTGCGGCGCAGCACCGCCGCGCTGTCCGGAACCCGCTGCAGGACACCCCGCGCCGGCGGCAGCCGCAGCAGGTCGGCGGGCAGGTCGTCGAGCAGCCGCTCGAGGACATCCGGTGGCGGCGGGCGGTCGCCGTCGCGCAGGACCGTGCGTAGCGGCCGGCCCGGTGCGGGCGGTAGCACGACCGCCCCGGTCGACGCCGCCGCCAGCACCGGCGGTACCGGGGCGTGGCGGTGCAGCAGTTCGTGGCGGGCGGACAGTTCGGCGACCGCGGCGGGGCGCACCACCTTGACGAACGACCGTCGCGGCACATCCCGCACTTCCAGGACCGCGCGCCGGCCCGGCCGGTACGCCCGCACCGCGACCGTCACGTCGCCCCCAATGGACAGGCCGAGGCGGCGCAGTGCCTTCGCCGCACGGCGCGGGTCGGCGAGCTCGGCCAGCGCGGGGAGCGCCGGGTCGTGCGGCCACAGCCACACCCCCACCTCCACCGGTGCGTCCGCGAACTCGCCGGAGACGACGGTGGCTCCGGGCGGGATGCCCGCACCGGCGACGGCCACCAGGCGTCCGCGGTGGCCGCCCAGCTCGCCGTCGTACTGCACGATCGCGCCGCCGGCCGGTGGGACCGTCACGTCGAGCGGACGGACCGCGGTCAGCGTCAACCCGTGCGGGTCGACGGCGGCGCGCAGCAGCTCGGCGGCGGCGGGCCCAAGGAGCAGCGACAGGGCGGGATCGGCGTACACGGGGGAGGGTGGGTACACCGCTGTCAGCGTCGTGGGCGCCGAGGAGATCGTGATGAGGCGCAGATGAGACCGCTCTCATCGGAGCGCGCGAAGGCTCCCGCACGTGGTGGTGCGGGAGCCTCCTCGGCGGCGTCGCGGGTTACTCGGGGGTGTAGCCGAAGGGCAGCAGCGTGCTCTTGGCCTGGCAGTACTGCTCGATGCCCTCCGGGCCGTTCTCGCGTCCGATGCCGGAGTTCTTGTAGCCGCCGAACGGCGCCCCCGGATCGAATGCGTACATGTTCACCGCGTAGGTGCCGGTGCGGATCTTGCTCGCCACCTCGAGCGCCTTGCGGTTGTCGGTGGTCCACACGCTGCCCGCGAGCCCGTAGACCGAGTCGTTGGCGATGCGGATCGCGTCCTCCTCGGTGTCGTAGGGGATCACCGCGAGCACCGGGCCGAAGATCTCCTCCTGCGCGATGGTCATGGAGTTGTCGACGTCCGCGAACACCGTGGGCTGGACGAACCAGCCGCTGTCCAGACCCTCGGGGCGGCCGCCGCCGGTGACCACCCGGGCCCCCTCCTCGGTGCCCTTCTTGATGTAGCCCTCGACGCGTTCGCGCTGCTTCTCGCTGATCAGCGGGCCGATCGCGGCGTTGGGGTCGTCGGGCAGGCCGACCGGCATGGCCGAGACGAAGTTGGCCAGTTTCTCGACGACCTCGTCGTAGCGCGACCGCGGTGCGAGGATCCGGGTCTGCGCGACACAGGCCTGACCGGAGTTCATCACCCCGGAGAACGCGAGCATCGGCAGCGTCGAATCGAGGTCGGCGTCCTCGAGCACGATGGCCGCCGACTTCCCGCCCAGCTCGAGCGTGCACGGCTTGAGCTTCTCGGCCGCGAGCTTGCCGATCTCCTTGCCGACCGCGGAGCTCCCGGTGAACGTGAACTTGTCGATCTGCGGGTTGGCGGTCAGCGCGCGCCCGGTCTCCGGACCGCCGGGCACCACCGACAGCACGCCCTCGGGCAGGCCGGCCTCGGCGAACATCTGCGCCATCGCGAACACCGACAGCGGGGTCTCCGCGGCCGGCTTGAGCACCACGGTGCAGCCGGCCAGCAGTGCCGGGCCGAGCTTGTTGGCGGCCAGGAAGAACGGCACGTTCCACGCGGTGATCGCCCCGACCACACCGATCGGCTCCCGCGTGACCAGGGTCTGGCCGTAGATGCCGTCGCGGATGTCGCTCCAGGTGAACTTGTCGGCCGCGCCCGCGTAGTAGCCGAAGGCCGCCATGGC
Organism: Mycobacterium sp. PS03-16; assembly: GCF_004570325.1. GTDB lineage: Bacteria > Actinomycetota > Actinomycetes > Mycobacteriales > Mycobacteriaceae > Mycobacterium. Next base: position 47,993 of record NZ_SPQO01000033.1, read on the forward strand.
CGCGCCGTACTGCATCATGTCGACGATCGTCGCGGGCTGGCCGGTCTCGGCGGTGAGCAGGTACTTCAGCTCGTCGCCGCGCTCCTCCATGAGCTTGACCGCGGCACCGAGCACCGCCGCGCGTTCCTGCGGCGACATCCGCGGCCACGGACCTTCGTCGAAGGCCTTGCGGGCGGCGGCGCAGGCGGCGTCGACGTCCGCCGCCGCGGCCAGCGGCACCTGGCCGACCTTCTCGCCGGTCGCCGGGGAGAACACCTCGATGACGTCACCGGTCGACGGCTCGGTCCACCGACCGCCGATGAACAGCTTGTCCCACTCTGTCTTGTGGGTGGTCTCTTGCCCTGACGTCTCCACAGTCTGTGTCATGAGCGTCACACTACCGAGGATTCGGCGAAACGAGAACCTGTTGCAGTCAGGGCCGTAGGACCAGCACCAGATTGCTCACCGCGAACTCGCGCAGCCCCGGTGCGCGCACCGTCCACCACGCCCATCGCGGGTGGTAGCGGGGGAAAGCCGCGAGCAGGCGGCCGGTGCTGCGGCCCCACTCGAGGCCGGCGCGGGCGGACACCGCGAACAGTGACGAGCCGTAGTCGTTCTTGGGCCGGTGGCCGTGCCGGCGGGCGTAGCGCTCGGCCGCCCGGGCGCCGCCGAGATAGTGCGTCAGCCCCATCTCGTGACCGCCGAACGGACCCAGCCACACCGTGTAGGACAGCACCACCAGCCCGCCCGGCCGGGTCACCCGCAGCATCTCGTTGCCCAGCCGCCACGGGTCGGGGACGTGTTCGGCGACGTTGGACGACAGGCAGACGTCGACGCTGCCGTCGGCGAAGGGCAGCGCGGTGCCCGAGGCGCGCACGTAGCGTCCGCCCTCGGCGCCGGCACCGGCCGGGTGGTCGTCGGATGCCGCCGCCAGCGCGGCTCCGGCGTGCGCCTCGCGCGGATCCGGCTCGACGCCGACGTAGTCCATGCCGTGCTGGGCGAACGCCGCGGCGAAGAAGCCCGGGCCGCCGCCCACGTCGAGCACCGTCCGCCCGGCGGGAGCCCCGCCGGTGTGCGCCCGCCACAGGTCGGCGACCAGCGCGGCGGTGTCGTGGGCCAGCGCACCGTAGAACCGCGCCGGATCGGTTCGTTCGAACCGGAACTCCGAGAGCAGGCGCACCGACCGGGCCAGCGTCGCGCGCTGCGCGAACAGGTCGGTGACGGCCACCGGGCCACCCTACGCAGCGGATAGGCTGTCGCCGATGCCTGTCCGCGCCCCCGTCCGTTCCGTGCTGCTGTTGTGCTGGCGCGACACCGGGCACCCGCAGGGCGGTGGCAGCGAGATGTATCTGCAGCGCATCGGTGCGCAGCTGGCCGCGTCCGGGGTGCGGGTCACCCTGCGCACCGCCCGCTACGCCGGGGCGGCGCGACACGAGGTGGTCGACGGCGTGCAGGTGTCGCGGTCCGGCGGCCGGTACACGGTCTACATCTGGGCGCTGCTGGCGATGGCACTGGCCCGCATCGGGCTCGGGCCGCTGCGGCGGGTGCGGCCGGACGTGGTGGTCGACACCCAGAACGGGCTGCCGTTCCTCGCGCGGCTGGTCTACGGGCGTCGGGTCGCGGTGTTGGTGCACCACTGCCACCGCGAACAGTGGCCGGTGGCCGGTCCGGTGCTGGGCCGGATCGGCTGGTTCGTCGAATCGGCGGTGTCGCCGCTGGTGCACCGCCGCGCCCAGTACGTCACGGTGTCGCTGCCCTCGGCCCGCGACCTCACCGAGCTCGGCGTCGACGGCGCCCGCATCGCGGTGGTGCGCAACGGGCTCGACGAGGCCCCGGCGCACACGCTCACCGCACCGCGTTCGCCGTCCCCGCGCATCGCGGTGCTGTCCCGGCTGGTGCCGCACAAGCAGATCGAGGACGCGCTCGACGCGGTCGCCGCGCTGCGCGACCGGCTGCCCGACCTGCATCTCGACGTCCTCGGCGGCGGCTGGTGGCACGACCGGCTGGTCGACCACGCGGCGCGGCTCGGCATCACCGACGCGGTCACCTTCCACGGGCACGTCGACGACGACACCAAACACCGCGTCCTGCAGCACAGCTGGGTGCACGTGTTGCCGTCGCGCAAGGAGGGCTGGGGGCTGGCGGTCACCGAGGCCGGACAGCACGGCGTCCCGACCATCGGCTACCGGTCCTCCGGCGGCCTCACCGACTCCATCGTCGACGGCGTCACCGGCCTGCTCGTCGACGACCCCGCCGGGCTGGCCGACGGGCTCGAGCGCCTGCTCACCGACCGCGTGCTGCGCGAGCAGCTGGGCGCCAAGGCCCAGGCCCGCAGCGATGAGTTCTCCTGGCGGCAGAGCGCCGACGCGCTGCACGAGGTGTTCGTCGCGATGCGCGACGGGCGCTACGTCAGCGGCCTGGTCTGAGCGCGTTCCGTCACGGCGCGGCGGCGCAGCGCGGCCACTGCGGCGCCCAGCGCGCCACCCATCAGCGCCGTCAGCCACACCACGTGTGCCCCGATCAGCAGACCGCGGTGCGGCGACGACGGCGCGTCGCCGCCGACGCGGTAGACCACCAGATCCGCGTCGCGGTAGGCGACCGGCAAGTCCAGTGCGCCACCACCGGACTCCACGACCACCCAGCCGACGCCGGCGTCGGCCAGTTCCGCACGCGGGGCGCCGCGCAGCAGCAGATCCTGCACCGCGCGGGCCCGCGCCCCCTCACCGGGCACGGTCTCACCGCCGATGACGAGATCGCCCGTGCTCAGCACATCGGCACGCACCCAGCGCGGGAGCGGATCGAGCACGGGTGCGTCCCCGGCCCACGCGAAGTGCCGCATGCTGTCGGGTGGCAGCACCGCGACCGGCCGCGGATCGGCGTTGATGACCGCCGCGGCCGCCGGCCACCCGGCCGGGTAGCGCACCGCGACCATCCGGCCGCCGACGCCGAACGCCAGATCGGGCAGCACCGCGACCACGGCCGCGCAGCACACCGCCGCGGTGGCCGCCGCGGGAACGCGTGAGCGCAGCGCGAGGACCGCGCCCGCCCCGGCCACCGCGTAGCCCGGCATGGCCAGCGCCACCCACTTCTGCGCGTCGCGCAGCAGACCGAGGCCGGGCACCGCGCGCACCAGCGCCTCGACCGCCGCCAGCCCCGGCCCGGTCGCCATCGC
>NZ_SPQO01000086.1 GCF_004570325.1 Mycobacterium sp. PS03-16
CTGACCTACATGTTCCACATGATGAACGAGGCGCGGATCGGCGTCGGCATGGGCGCGACCGTCCTCGGCTACACCGGCTACCTGCACGCGCTGGAGTACGCCCGCACGCGCACGCAGGGCCGCCCGCCGACGAACCGGGATCCGTCGGCGCCGCCGGTGCGGATCGTCGAGCACACCGACGTCCGGCGGATGCTGCTGGCCGCGAAGTCCTACGTGGAGGGCGGGCTGGCGCTGGGCCTGTACTGCGCGCGGCTGGTGGACGAGGAGCAGACGGCCGAGCGCGAGGAGGACCGCGCGCGGGCCCACCTGCTGCTGGAGATGCTCACCCCGATCGCCAAGGCCTGGCCGTCGCAGTGGGGGCCGGTCGCCGACGACCTGGCGATCCAGGTGCACGGCGGCTACGGCTACACCCGCGACTACCCGGTGGAGCAGTTCTACCGGGACAACCGGCTCAACCCCATCCACGAGGGCACCAACGGCATCCAGGCCCTCGACCTGCTCGGCCGCAAGGTGGCCATGCAGGGCGGTGCGGGGCTGGCGCTGCTGGCCGAGACGATCGGCGCGAGCACCGCGCGAGCGGCGGGTACCGAGTGGGCGGGGTTCGCCGCCGACCTGGACGCCGCCGTGGCCCGGGTGGGGGCCGTGACCGCCA
>NZ_SPQO01000034.1 GCF_004570325.1 Mycobacterium sp. PS03-16
GGTCCGGGTGTCGGTCGCGGCGGCCCCGGCCGCGGCGACGGCCGGGGACCCGGCGTCGGGACCGGTCGCCGCGGCGCCTCCTGCCCGGACTGTGAGGTTCCACCCGGCTCGCTGGTCGTCATATCCGTTCCTCGCACCCTTTCGCGCGGTAGCCCGCGCCCTGCCGCGCATCGCGGCGCCCGTACCTGTCGCACTGATCGTGGTATGTCTGTCGCACGCTATTCAAACAGGTCACCGCGTGGCGTGCGCACACCTTCGCCCCTCCGGTTCGCCCGGTGGGCGCCCGCGTGGGCGGGCCCGTGGCCGGCCGAGGGGGAAACGGGAGGCGCCATGGCCAAAGCGGACATCGCCGCGCTGCTCGCGCTCGGCGCCGCGTTCTTCATCGCGGTCGGCGACGTGATCCACCAGCGGTCCGCTCACGACGTCACCGACGAGCCGGTCAGCCACCTCGGCCTGTTCCTGCGCCTGCTGCGCGACCGGCAGTGGTGGCTGGGCAGCGGCGTCGCGGCGGCGGGCTTCGGCCTGCAGGCGGCCGCGCTGGGACTGGGGTCGGTGCTGCTGGTACAGGCGCTGCTGGTCACGTCGCTGCTGTTCGCGCTGCCGATCAACGCCCGGCTGACCCACCGGCGGGTGACCCGCTGGGAATGGCTGTGGGCCGCCCTGCTGGCCGGCGCCGTCGCGGTCATCGTGACGGTGGGCAATCCCACCGAAGGCCACGCCCGGGCGTCGTGGGAGACGTGGACGGGGGTGCTGCTGGTGCTCGGTCCGGCGTTGGTGGCGTGCGTGATCGGCGCGCGGATCTGGTCCGGCACGGCGGGCGCCGTGCTGCTCGCCCTGGTCTCGGGTGCGTTGTGGGGCGTGTTCGCGGTCCTGCTCAAGGGGGTGGTGGACCGGCTTGCCGGCGCCACCGATCTGCTCGACGTCCTGCGGATGCCGGAGCTCTACGGGCTGGCCGTGGTGGCCGTCGCGGGCACGGCCTGGCAACAGGCGTCGTTTCGCGCCGGTGCGCTCACCGCCTCGCTGCCCACCATGACCGTCGCCGAACCGGTGGTCGGGTCGGTGCTCGGCGTCGTGGTGTTGGGCGAGACGATGCGTCCGGGTGACGCCGGCGCCGTCACGCTGATCGTCGCAGCGGCCGCGATGGTGGTCGCGACCGCCGCGCTGGCCCGGGGTGAGGCGGCCGGCGCACAGACCGGCGCGGACACCGGCGTGGCGGCCGGCCGATAGCGTGGTGAGGTGCTCACCGCGATCGCGCTCGTCCCCTCGGCTCCGGTCCTCGTGCCCGAGCTGGCGGGCGCGGCGGCCGGGGAGCTGACCGGACTGCGGTCGGCGATCGCCGCCGCGGTGAGCGCCCTGCCGGAGCGCTGGATCGCGGTGGGCACCGGCCCGGCCGACGCCGCATTCGTCGCGCCGCTGACCGGAACGTTCGCCGGCTACGGCGTCGACGTCCAGGTCACCCTGTCGCCCTCCGAGCCGGCCGACCCGGTCGCGCTGCCGCTGTGCGCGCTGATCGCCGCCTGGGTGCGGGGCTGCTACGCGCCGCATGCGGCCGCCGAGGTGCGGATGTTCGCCGCAGACCACGACCCGGATGCGGCGCTGGAGCGCGGGCGGCTGCTGCGCGCCGAGATCGACGAGGCCGACGGGCGGATCGGGGTGCTGGTGGTGGCCGACGGCTGTCACACGCTGACTCCGGCGGCGCCCGGCGGGTACGACCCCGACACGATCCCCGTGCAGGCCGCGCTCGACGACGCGCTGGCGCGCGGGGACGCCGCCGCGCTGACCCGCGTGCCCACCCCGGTCGTGGGCCGGGTGGCCTACCAGGTGCTGGCGGGTCTCGTCGGGCCCGCACCCGCGACGGCCGAGGAGTTCTACCGGGGCGCGCCGTACGGCGTCGGGTACTTCGCCGGCCTCTGGCGGATATGACGCGTCCGCTGGCGGTCATCGGCCCGACCGGTACCGGAAAGTCGGCGCTCGCCCTGGCCGTGGCCGAACGGCTCGCGGGCGAGATCGGCGTCGAGATCGTCAATGCCGACGCCATGCAGCTCTACCGCGGGATGGACATCGGCACCGCGAAGTTGTCGGTCGCCGAGCGCCGCGGGGTGCCCCACCATCAGCTCGACGTGCTCGACGTGACCGCGACGGCGTCGGTGGCCCGCTACCAGGCGGACGCCGCCCGCGACGTCGAGGCGATCGCCGCGCGCGGTGCGGTGCCGGTCATCGTGGGCGGCTCGATGATGTACGTCCAGGCGCTGCTCGACGAGTGGGCGTTCCCCGCGACCGATCCGGCGGTGCGCGCCAAGTGGGAACAGCGGCTCGCGGAGGTGGGGGTGGCGGCGCTGCACCGCGAGCTGGCCGCTGTGGACCCGGACGCTGCGGCCACGATCCAGGCGACCGACGGCCGCCGCATCGTGCGGGCGCTGGAGGTGGTCGAGCTGACCGGCCGACCGTTCGCGGCCTCCGCGCCCACCATCGGCGCCCCGCGCTGGGACACCGCGATCGTCGGACTCGACTGGGACACCGCGGTCCTCGACGACCGGCTGGCCCGGCGCACCGACGCGATGTTCGCCGAGGGCCTGGTCGCGGAGGTGCGCGGGCTCCTGGCGCACGGACTGCGCGAGGGGGTGACGGCGTCCCGCGCGCTCGGCTACGCCCAGGTGCTCGCCGACCTCGACGCCGGTGGCGACGGGTCGGCCGCGCGCGAGCCGACGTTCATCGGCACCCGCCGCTACGTGCGGCGGCAGCGGTCGTGGTTCCGACGCGACCACCGGGTGTGCTGGCTGGACGGGGCGGCCGCCGACAACGTCGAACGCACGCTGCGGACCTGGCGCGCCGTATCCTGAGGTGATGCGGTTCGCCAAGGGACACGGGACGCAGAACGACTTCGTGCTGCTGCCCGACCTCGACGCGCGGCTGGCCCTCTCGCCGGCCGTGGTCGCCGCACTGTGTGACCGGCGCCGCGGGCTCGGCGCCGACGGCGTGCTGCGGGTCACCACGGCCGGCGCCGCACAGGCCGCCGGGGTGTTCGGCCGGCTCCCCGAGGGCGTCGCCGCCGACGACTGGTACATGGACTACCGCAACGCCGACGGGTCGATCGCGCAGATGTGCGGCAACGGGGTGCGGGTCTTCTCCCACTACCTGCGGGCCGCCGCCCTGGAGACACGCGACGCGTTCACCGTGGGGTCGCTGGCCGGGCCCCGCCCGGTCACCGTGCATGCGGTCGACGCGGCGCGGGCGGACGTCACCGTGGAGATGGGCAAGGCGAACCGCCTGGGCACCGGGACGGCCGTGGTCGGCGGGCGCCGGTTCACCGGGCTCGGCGTCGACGTCGGCAACCCGCACCTGGCGTGCGTCGACCCGGCGATGACCGACACCGCCCTGGCCGCGCTCGACGTCGCGGCGCCGGTGACGTTCGACACCGCGCAGTTCCCGGAGGGCGTCAACGTCGAGGTGCTGACCGTGCCGCACGACGGTGCGGTGTCGATGCGCGTGCACGAACGCGGCGTCGGCGAGACCCGGTCGTGTGGCACCGGCACGGTCGCCGCGGCGGTGGCCGCGCTGGCGCACAGCGGGGCCGCGACCGGAACGCTGGATGTGCGGATCCCGGGCGGGGTGGTCACCGTCACCGTCACCGAGGCCACCAGTTTTCTGCGCGGCCCCTCGGAGCTGGTGGCGACTGGAGAATTGTCCGAGGAATGGTGGCGGTCGAATCAACGTTAATTGGGGTGCATGAAAAGTGATCTCCGTGCGAATCTCTATTCGCCTATGACGTCTCCCGAATTCTTTCCCCAGGACGATCCGAGTGTCGGTGAACTCGCACTCGAGGACCGGTCGGCGCTGCGGCGCGTCGCGGGCCTGTCCACCGAACTGGCCGACATCTCCGAGGTCGAGTACCGCCAGCTGCGGCTCGAGCGGGTGGTGCTGGTCGGCGTGTGGACCGACGGCAGCGCCGCCGACGCCGACGCGAGCCTGGCCGAACTGGCCGCGCTGGCCGAGACCGCGGGCTCCGAGGTGCTCGAAGGCGTGATCCAGCGCCGGGACAAACCCGACGCGTCGACCTACATCGGGTCCGGTAAGGCCGCCGAGCTGCGCGAGATCGTGCTGGCCACCGGCGCCGACACCGTCATCTGCGACGGTGAGCTCAGCCCCGCACAGCTGACCGCGCTGGAGAAGATCGTCAAGGTCAAGGTGATCGACCGCACCGCGTTGATCCTCGACATCTTCGCCCAGCACGCGACCAGCCGCGAGGGCAAGGCCCAGGTGTCGCTGGCCCAGATGGAGTACATGCTGCCGCGGCTGCGTGGCTGGGGTGAGTCGATGTCCCGGCAGGCCGGCGGTCGCGCCGGCGGCGCGGGCGGGGGTGTGGGCACCCGTGGCCCCGGTGAGACCAAGATCGAGACCGACCGCAGGCGCATCCGCGAGCGGATGTCCAAGCTGCGTCGCGAGATCAAGGACATGAAGAAGATCCGCGACACGCAGCGCGGCGGCAGGCGCCGCAGCGAAATGCCGTCCGTCGCGATCGTCGGCTACACCAACGCCGGGAAGTCAAGCCTGCTCAACGCGCTCACCGGCGCCGGCGTGCTGGTCGAGAACGCGTTGTTCGCCACCCTGGAACCCACAACGCGCCGTGGCGAATTCGATGACGGACGGCCGTTCGTGCTGACCGACACGGTCGGTTTCGTGCGGCACCTGCCCACCCAGCTCGTGGAGGCGTTCCGCTCGACCCTCGAAGAGGTCGTCGACGCCGACCTGCTGGTGCACGTGGTCGACGGCTCCGATGCCAACCCGATGGCGCAGATCAGCGCGGTACGGCAGGTCCTGAACGACGTCGTCGCCCAATACGAGGGGCGTCGGGCGCCGGAGATGTTGGTGATCAACAAGATCGACGCGGCCGATCCACTGGTGCTCGCCCAGCTGCGCGGCGCGCTGCCCGAGGCGGTGTTCGTCTCGGCCCGCACCGGCGACGGCCTGCTGCGGCTGCGCACCCGAATGGCCGAACTGATCGAGCCGACCGACATCACCGTCGACGTCACGATTCCCTACGACCGCGGGGACCTGGTCGCGCGCGTGCACGCCGAGGGCCGGGTGGACGCGACCGACCACACCGCCGACGGCACCCGGGTCAAGGCCCGCGTCCCCGTGGCGCTCGCAGCCGGCCTGCGGGAATTCGCGACGTACTGATGCGTTAGACTGATCGAGAACCCCGTCGACGTCACCGATGATGACGACGGCTCGTCGTGGAACGCTTACCATCGCGTCCGGCTCAAGCTCTTCTCGCGGCGATCGATGTTGCCGACCGGCAATCTCGCCACCTGTGTGCCCATCTCACCGCGCCTCACGGCGCGGTCACCGGCCCGCCCTGCGGCCGACGGCACCGACACTGCCCGAAAGGCAAGATGACAACCGATATTTCGTTCGCCGACCTCGGCGTGCGGGTACCACTGCGCCGCGTTCTCGAAAACCGCGGCATTGCAACTCCTTTCCCGATCCAGGCGGCGACGCTGCCGGACAGCCTCGCCGGTCGCGACGTGCTCGGCCGAGGCAAGACCGGTAGCGGTAAGACGCTGGCGTTCTCGCTGCCGCTGGTCAGCCGCCTCGCCGACACCACGCGCAAGCCGTTGCGCCCGGCCGGTCTGGTTCTCGCACCGACCCGCGAACTGGCCACCCAGATCACCGCCACGCTCGAACCATTGGCCGCCGCCTACGACCTGCGCGTCGCGACCATCTTCGGCGGTGTCTCCCAGAATCCTCAGGTCGCCGCACTGCGCGGGGGTGTCGACATCGTCGTCGCCTGCCCGGGCCGGCTCGAAGACCTGATGCGCCAGAAGGTGATTCACCTCGACGCCGTCGAGATCACCGTGCTCGACGAGGCCGATCACATGGCCGACCTCGGCTTCCTGCCCGGCGTCACCCGCATCCTGGCCGCGACGCCGGCCGGCGGTCAGCGCCTGCTCTTCTCCGCGACGCTGGACAACGGTGTCGACAAGCTCGTGCGCCGCTTCCTGCGTGAGCCGGTCACGCACTCCGTCGACGAGATCGACGCGCCGCCGCCGGCGATGACCCACCACGTCTTCCACGTGACCGGCGCGGACCAGAAGAAGGCCCTGGTCCACACGCTGGCGTCCGGCACCGGCCGGCGCATCCTGTTCATGCGCACCAAACACCAGGCGCGCAAGCTGGCCCGACAGCTCACCGAAGCCGGGGTCCCGTCGGTGGACCTGCACGGCAACTTGTCGCAGAACGCCCGTGAACGCAACCTCGCGGCGTTCTCCTCCGGTGCCGCCAAGGTGCTGGTTGCCACCGACATCGCCGCGCGCGGTGTGCATGTCGACGACGTCGAACTGGTCGTCCACGTCGACCCGCCGGTCGAGCACAAGGCGTACCTGCACCGCTCGGGTCGCACCGCGCGGGCCGGCAGCGCCGGCGACGTGGTGACGCTGGTGCTGCCCGAGCAGCGCCGCGACACCGCCACGCTGCTGCGCCGCGCCGGCATCACGGTGGCGCCGCAGCAGGTCGCGGCGGATTCGGCAGAGGTCACCGCGCTGGTCGGTGAGGTCGCGCCGTACCAGGCGCCCCAGGCCCCCCAGGCGCCCAAGTCCGCGCCGGCCGCCGCCTCGGATCGGCCGCGCCGGCGTCGGTCGCCCACACCGCGCCACGACGGTGAGCAGCGCGGGCAGGGTTCGGTGGGAGGGCAGACGGGCAACCGCTCGCGCCGTCCGCGCCGACGTCCGCAGCCGGTCCGCTGAGTCAGCGGCCGCGGATCACCGGCGGCTCGTGCGCGCGCACCGGAGGCGGTGTGCCGCGGTAGCTCTCGACCTCGACCAGGACGTGCGCGCCGGTGCACCCCTGCGCCAGCGAGGACGTACCGACGTCGGCGGTCAGCACGTTGGGATTGCCGTGCACGCACATCGCGTCGGGATCGGCGGGGTCCGCCGGATCGAACCAGGCCCCGGTCGGTAGCTGCACGACCCGGCGGCGCAGGCGGTCATCGAGCACCGCCCCGGCCAGGCAGGCGCCGCGGTCGTTGAACACCCGTACCACGTCGCCGTCGTGCACCCCGCGCGCGGCGGCGTCGTCGGGATGCATCCGGATCGCTTCCCGGCCGGCGACCTTGCCGGCCTGGCTGGCCGCGCCGCCGTCGAGCTGACCGTGCAGCCGAGTGGCCGGCTGGTTGGCGAGCAGGTGCAGGGGATAGGCGGCCGCCCGGTCGCCGCCCAGCCATTCCGACGGTGGGTACCAGCGGGGATGGCCGGCACAGTCGTCGTAACCGAAGCCGTCGATGTCGCGGGAGAAGATCTCGATGCGTCCGCTCGGTGTGCCGAGACGATGGGTGTGCGGATCGGCGCGGAAGTCGGCCAGTAGCGTCAGTCCCGGCTCGGTGGGCAGGCGCAGGCTACCGCGGCGCCAGAACTCGTCGAAGGTGGGCACCGCGAAATCCAGCCCCGCCGACCAGGTTCGGTACATGTGCTCCAGCCACTGCCAGGCGGTGCGGCCCTCGCTGAACTCCGCGCCGAACCCCAGCCGATCGGCCAGCGCACAGAACGTCGTGTAGTCATCGCGGCTGTCGGCGAACGGCTCGGCCAATCTGGGCATCGCCATCAGCATCGGGTCATTGCGCGACCCCGAGTAGTCGTCGCGTTCGTACGCCGTGGTCGAGGGGACGACGACGTCGGCGTGCTTGGCCATCGCCGTCCAGTACGGGTCGTGCACCACCACGGTGTCGACGCAGCCCAGCGCGCGGCGCAAGCGCGCGATGTCCTGGTGGTGGTGAAACGGGTTGCCCCCCGCCCAGTACACGAGCCGAATGTCGGGGTAGGTCAGCCGCAGGCCGTTGTAGTCGAACTGCTCACCGGGCCGCAGCAGCATGTCGCTGACCGCGGCCACCGGGATGAAGGTGCGAATCGGGTTGTGTCCTTGAGGAAGAACCGGTAGCCCGCAGCGCAGCGGGGGCAGCCCCGGCTCGTTCATCGACCCGTAGCCGTGGCCGAAACCGCCACCCGGCAGCCCGATCTGGCCGAGCATCGCGGCCAGGGTGAGGCCCATCCACGGGGCCTGTTCACCGTGTCGGACGCGCTGCAGCGACCAGCTGACCGTGACCAGCGTGCGCCCGGCCGCCATTCGCCGCGCGAGAGCGGTCAGCGCGTCGGCGGGCAACCCGCAGATCGGTGCGGCCCACTGCGGGGATTTCGGCACCCCGTCGTCGGTGCCGAGCAGGTAGCGTTCGAATTCCTCGTAACCGACGCAGTGCGAGTCCAGGAACCCGCGGTCGGCGAGGCCCTCGGTGGCCAGCACGTGCGCCAGCGCGAGCATGATCGCCACATCCGTGCCGGGAATCGGTGCCAGCCAATCGCAGTCGCCGTCGACGTCGTCGCGCAGCGGGGACAGCGATACGATGCGTCCCCCGCGTTCGCGGAACCGGCGCAGCGCGTCGCGGGCCGGATGCGCGGTCGTGCCACCGTGATTGGTACCGGTGTTCTTGCGGGCCAGGCCACCGAAACACACCATGAGGTCGGTATGGGCGACGATCACGTCCCAGTCGGTGGAGCGCTTGAACAGGTCGTCGTGGGTCCCGACGACCCGCGGCATGATCACCCCCGTGGCGCCCAGGCTGTAGGAGTGACGCGAGAAGGTGTAGCCGCCAAGCAGTTTGAGGAAGCGGTGCACCTGACTCTGCGCATGGTGAAACCGCCCGGCGCTCGACCATCCGTAGGAGCCGCCGTAGACGGCCCCGTTGCCGTGGGTGTCGACGACCCGGCGCAGCTCGGTGGCCAGCAGTTCGGTCAACTCGTCCCACGTCACGCGGACGAAGTCGTCGGAGCCTCGCCGGCTGGTCGGGCCCGGACCGTCCTCCAGCCATCCGCGCCGGACCGCCGGGCCGGTGATCCGGGACCGGTGGCGCACCGATCCCGGCAGGTTGGCCAGCAGGGGAGACGGATCGGTGTCGCCGGGCAGCGGCGACACCGCGGCGATGTCGCCGTCGGCGAGGTCGGCCCGGAAACCGCCCCAGTGGGTCAGGCTGGTACGCGCGGCGGCCATCCCAGGGAGTCTAGGGTGACGTCATATTCCGGTCAGTCAACCATCCGGTTGGCTGGTATAGGGTCGGGGCGTCACGCCCGACCGGATCCGAAAGGTCAGCCATGGTCGCCCCCGTCGCCTACGAGCGCACCCTCTTCGAGCCCGAGCACGATCTGTTCCGCGAGTCCTACCGCGCGTTCCTCGAACGGCACGTCGCCCCGTTCCACGATCAGTGGGAGAAGGACAAGATCGTCGATCGGGGGGTCTGGCTGGAAGCCGGTAAGCAGGGCTTTCTCGGGATGGCGGTGCCCGAGGAGTACGGCGGCGGCGGTATCGACGACTTCCGCTACAACACCGTCATCACCGAGGAGACCACCGCAGGCCGCTACAGCGGCATCGGTTTCGGACTGCACAACGACGTCGTCGCGCCCTACCTGCTGCGACTGACCACCGAGGAGCAGAAGCAACGCTGGCTGCCCAAGTTCTGCACCGGTGAGATGATCACCGCGATCGCGATGAGCGAGCCCGGCACCGGAAGCGACCTGCAGGGCATCAAGACCCGCGCGGTCAAGGAGGGTGACGACTACATTCTCAACGGCGCCAAGACCTTCATCACCAACGGGATCAACGCCGACCTGGTCATCGTCGTCGCGCAGACCGATCCCGACAAGGGCGCGCTGGGCTTCTCACTGCTGGCGGTGGAGCGCGGGATGGAGGGCTTCGAGCGGGGCCGCCACCTCGACAAGATCGGCTTGGACGCGCAGGACACGGCCGAGTTGTCGTTCACCGACGTCAAGGTGCCCGCCGAGAACCTGCTCGGCGAGGAGGGGCAGGGCTTCATCTACCTGATGCAGAACCTTCCGCAGGAACGCATTTCGATCGCCGTCATGGCGGCCGCGGCGATGGAATCGGCGCTCACCCAGACGCTTCAGTACACCAAGGAACGCAAGGCGTTCGGCAAACCGATCGGCAGCTTCCAGAACAGCCGATTCCTGTTGGCGGAGTTGGCCACCGAGGCCACCGCGGTGCGCATCATGGTCGACGAGTTCCTCCGCTTGCACCTGGACGGCAAGCTGACCGCCGAACAGGCCGCCATGGCCAAGTGGTACACCACCGAGAAGCAGGTCTACGTCATCGACCGGTGCCTGCAGCTGCACGGCGGCTACGGGTACATGCGCGAATATCCGATCGCGCGCGCCTATCTGGACTCCCGGGTGCAGACCATTTACGGCGGCACCACCGAGATCATGAAGGAGATCATCGGCCGCAGCCTCGGTGTCTAGCGGCACCGTCGCCGCGCCCCGTCGAATGGTCACGTGTACACGGAACAGACGATCTGCGGGTATTTTGCCGTGAATTGCCTGTCGTGCCCGGGAAATGAACGTCTCCTGACACAAGATTGACCGGCGCGATACTTTCGACACACTGTGCGCCGAGACGGGGAGGTTCCATGAGCGGGCGGCGACCCCTGCTGCACACCGCGCTGGCGCGCGTGACGGCCGGGCTGGCGGTGGGCCTGCTGAGCGGGTTGCTGCTGGCACCCGTGGCGGTGGCCGACCCCACCAGCGAGGCCAACGACGCCATCACCGCGGCCTACGACGCCAGTGGTGGACCGGGCGGCCCGCTCGGCGTCCGTGAGGGCGGGGTGTACCCCGCCGGGGACGGTTTCGCCCAGAACTTCGCCGCGGGCAGGATGTTCTTCACGCCGGCGACCGGTGCGCACTGGATGCAGGGTGCGATCCTGGAGAAGTACGAGTCGCTCGGCGGTCCCGCCGACAGTGACCTGGGCTTTCCGACCATCGACGAGGGCCCCGGCCGGGTCGGCCCGGACAGCCGCAACGCGACGTTCTCGGCGCCCGACAGGCCGGTCATCTTCTGGACCCCGCCGACCGGGGCCAGGGTGGTGCGCGGGGCGATCAACGCCGCGTGGGACAGGCTGGGTGGCTCATCGGGGGTGCTCGGGGTGCCCGCCGAGGACGAGGTGTACCGCGGCGACGTGGTCTCCCAGCGGTTCACCGGCGGTGAGCTGAGTTGGCACCGCAAGGACAAGACGTTCACCACGGTGCCGCCCGACCTCGCCGGCCAGCTGCGCGACGTCACGGTGCCCGACGACCCGGCGTCGGCCATCGCCGCCGCCCGACGTGCGGCCGGCGGAGCGCTGGGTCCGCTGGGCGCGCCGGAGGGCGAACAGTACGAGATCGGTGAGGACGGCGTCGGACAGAACTACGCCGGCGGCACGATCTTCTACTCACCGGAGACCGGCGCCAACGTGGTCAGCGGCCAGGTACTCGACAAGTACGAGAGCGTCGGCGGCCCCGAGGGCGACCTCGGCTTCCCCACCAGCAGCGAAGCCGACGGCGGTCTGGGCAACAGCCGGATCAGCACGTTCGCCGCCGACGACCGGCCGGTCATCTTCTGGACCCCCGACTACGGCGCGGTGATCGTGCGCGGAGCGATGAACGCCGCCTGGGCGAAACTCGACGGCGCCGAGGGCCCGCTCGGCGCGCCGATCGCCGATCAGACCGCGAGCGGCGACGTCGTCACCCAGCGGTTCGACGGCGGCGTCGTCTCCTACGACCGTTCGACCGGGAAGTTCAGCACCGAACCGGCCGGCCTCGCCGGCCGGCTCGCCGGCCTGGACGTCCCCGGGCAGGAGCCCCCGAAGACGGCGCCCACGCCGCAGCCGTCGGCCGCCGACGATGACGAGTCGCTGCGCTGGCGGTGGAACTGGTGGTGGCTGCTGGCGCTGATACCGGTGCTGATCGTGGCCGGGCTGGTGGGCGGTGCGGTGGTGTGGAGCCGGCGTCGCGACCGTGCCGACGACCGCTTCCGCGACGAGGAGGAGTTCGTCGCAGCCGGGCCCGTCCCGCGCTATTCGCCCGCCGATCAGGCCGATGCCGTGGGGCGCGAGCACCCGGCCGGATCCGCCGACGCCGCACCCGGCGATTACCCCGCCGACTACCGGGACTCCGCGACCGCCTACTTCCTCGGTGCCCCGGCGCCCGGATCCACTCCGGGCGGGGAACCGTGGGCACCGCACGACGAGCGCGCCGACGAGCCGCACCGGGAGACCTCTCCGGAGCCCGCACTGTTCGGCGGGCAGGACGACCCGGACTCGGTCGACACCGCGCCCACCCGCATCGAAGCCGAACCCGAACCCGAGCCGGCGGAGTCGCCGATGTTCGTCGAGGACACGCCCAGCGGACGGCACGCGGCGATCGACGTCGAGGAGCCGACCCCCGGAGGCACCGCGATACACCTACCGCTCGCCGACCCCGGCGGGGTACCCGACGGATATCCCGTCAAGGCGGACACCCGGTCCGGGCTGTACTGGTCGCCGGTCACCCCCGGCTACGCCGATGCGGTGGCCGAGATCTTCTTCGCCAGCGAGGAACTCGCCCGCACGAACGGGTTCGTCCGGGCGAGCTGAATCGCCGCGTCAGATCTTGCGGATGACGGTCACGACCTTGCCGAGCACGGCGGCGTCGTTGCCGGGAATGGGCTCGAACGCCGGGTTGTGCGGCATCAGCCACACCTGACCGCGGGTGCGCTTGAACGTCTTGACGGTGGCCTCGCCGTCGATCATCGCGGCCACGATGTCGCCGTTGTCGGCGACGTTCTGCTGGCGGACGACCACCCAGTCGCCGTCGCAGATCGCCGCGTCGACCATCGATTCGCCGACCACCTTGAGCAGGAACAGTGAACCTTCGCCGACCAGCTCGCGAGGCAGCGGGAAGACGTCCTCCACCGCCTCCTCGGCCAGGATCGGGCCGCCCGCGGCGATCCGGCCGAGGACCGGCACGAACGTCGGCTCGGGGAGTGCGTCGCTGCCCGCCACGTCGGTGGTGACCACGGGCGAACCGGGATCGTCGGCCGCACGGACATCGACGGCGCGCGGCCGGTTCGGGTCCCGCCGCAGGTAGCCCTTGCGCTCCAGCGTGCGCAGCTGATGGGCCACCGATGACGTCGAGGTGAGCCCGACGGCGTCGCCGATCTCGCGGATGCTCGGTGGGTAGCCCCGACTGGTCACCGACGCGCGGATGACCTCCAGGATGGTGCGCTGACGTTCGGTGAGGGCGGCGTCTGCGCCGCGGCGGGTGGCGGGTTCGCGGGCGTCGCTGCTGTCATCGCTCATGGGGCTGAATGTAGTCGCCCCACCCGCAATGATCAAACATGTGTTCGACGCGTGTCGCCCGCTCGCCGGGGCGGATTCCTCGGCGCCGGGGACGTGTCGGTGGCCTGTCCTATCGTTTCGCAACAGTTCGATCACACGTTCTATCGTTCGAACACCTGATCGACTACATTCGAACACACAGGCGATTCGCGGACGGAAGGCAAACAGATGACCATCATGGACATGGGCCACATCCAGGCGGTTCCGGTCACCATTCCGGGACGTCCGGCACCCGCGTCGCGCGGCGCCCGGCCGGTGCACCGGGAGGCGGCGCCGCGCACCGTCGCGCGGCGCCGGCCACCGGTACGTCGCCCGGCGGGCGCGGCGGTGCCGCACCGCGGTGCGGCCGTGCTGATGTCGCGGGCGTCGCACCGGCGTCGGCCGATCACGCCCGCCACCACGATCCTGCTGGCGCTGGTCGCCGGTGCCATCACCCTGTGGCTCGGGCTGGTCGCACAGCTCGGCGGGGTGCAGGGCGGGCAGGCGCCGGTGCCCGCGGAGCTCGCGGTCGTCCAGGTGCAGACGGGGGAGACGCTGCAGCAGGTCGCACAGCGGGTCGCCCCGGACGCCCCGCTGGGCGCGGTCGTCGAGCGCATCCGGGAGCTCAACCGCCTCGACACCGCCGCACTGGACGCCGGTCAGACCCTGATCGCGCCGGTCGGCTGACCGGTCCCGTGGCCGGCGAAACACCGTGCGGCGCTTCCGTGGTGCCGCTGCTGCGGGCCTGGCCGTGGCCGGCCGCCCCGGCGGTCTTCGTGGCCGGGGCCGCGCAGGTAGGCTCGGGGAGGTTCGAGAGACGCATCTGTCGGCGAGGCGAAGGAGCGGTGATGCACTGTCCGTTCTGCCGTCACCCCGATTCCCGCGTCGTGGATTCCCGGGAGACCGACGAGGGGCAGGCGATCCGCCGCCGCCGGTCGTGTCCCGAATGCGGGCGGCGGTTCACCACCGTCGAGACCGCGGTGCTCGCGGTGGTCAAGCGCAGCGGGGTCACCGAACCGTTCAGTCGCGAGAAGGTCATCAAGGGTGTCCGGCGGGCGTGTCAAGGTCGGCAGGTCGACGACGATGCGCTGAACCTGCTGGCGCAGAAGGTGGAGGACGCGGTGCGCGCCACCGGCTCGCCCGAGGTGCCCAGCCACGAGGTCGGACTGGCGATCCTCGGGCCGCTGCGCGACCTCGACGAGGTGGCTTATCTGCGGTTCGCCTCGGTGTACCGATCGTTCGAGTCGGCGGAGGATTTCGAGCGCGAGATCGAGGCGCTGCGCGCGCACCGCGACGTCGCGGCGTCCGGCTGACGCGTGGCGGTCAGTCCAGGCTGCGGTGGCCGTCGCTGACCACACGACCGGCGATCCGCACCCAGCCCTCGGGTGTCCACGTGGTGTGGATCTGCGAACCCTTGCCCTGCACGATGGTCAGGTCCCGGCTCAGGTAGTCGGTGATGCGGACCGCGGCCGCGCCTGTCGCCTCGTCCTCCGGTACGCCGAGGTCGGCGGCGAACATGCGCGACCGGATGTGCCCCGCGTCTCGGTCGGTCCACGTCCACAAATAGTGGTGCGCATCGTCGGGATAGTCCGCCGGATCCGCGGCGGCCAGTGCCTCGACCGAGTCCATCTGGTGCAGGGCGAATTCCGGCGCCCAGTCCGAGCGGGCGCTGACCGCGGTCATGTCGCCGTCGTAGTCGACCCGCACGATCCCGGCCGGCACCTGCAGCGTGTGCACCGGGATCCCGTTCTGTCGCAACCACCATGACGCGCCGACGGTGGGGTGACCGGCGAACGGCAGCTCGGTCGCCGGCGTGAAGATCCGCAGATGCGCGGTGCTCGCACCGACCTCCGGGACGTCGATGAAAATCGTTTCGCTGTAACCCAATTCGGTGGCGATCCGCTGCCGGTCGGCGGGGTCGACGGTGGCGGCGTCCACCACGCCCAGCGGGTTGCCGAAGTTCCCGTCCGAGTCGGTGAACACGCGCAGCACTTCCACGTCGATGGCCATGGGCCGATGCTACGTGCTCGGACCGCCGCGGGAGGTCAGGTCGCGCTGCGCTCGTCGCTGCCCATCGCATCGAGCACGGCCACCCGCGTGTCGACCGGTCCGCTGATCGCGGCCTCGCGCAGGCCCGCGCGCAGCAGCTCGCGCAGCGCCTCCTGATCGTGGACGGCCGGATCGGTGGTGTCGATGAACCGTTCGACCACCTCGACGAAGCGCTCGGGGTCGTCGTGAAACGGAAAATGCCCCGCCTTCTCGAACACCTCGAGCCGCGACCCCGGCATCGCGGCGTGCGCGAGTTCGCCGTGCGCCACCGGGATGACCGAATCGTGGCTGCCCCACACCAGCTGCACCGGCACCGATTCGGTGAGGTAGCAGCGGTCCAGCATCGTGACCACCTGACCGCGCCAGTCCACGACGGCGCGCAGGGTGCGCGCGAACGCCGAGTTCGCGGTCGGTTCGGGAAGGTCGGCGAGGATGCGCATCATCTGCGACAGGTCGCGCCCACTGCGCGTGGAGCCCAGCACCGTCCCCGCGATCCGGCCGACGACCTGCAGCGCCGGCAGCACCAGCGGCAGCCGCAGCAGCGCCAGCGCCTCGCTGCCCATCGGCAGCGACGCCACCCGCAGCGCCATGTTCACGTCCTTGGTGACGCCGCCGGCGCCGACCAGGATCAGCCGGTCGACCAGTTGCGGGAACTGGTAGGCGAACTGCATCGCCACGCCGCCGCCGAGCGAGTGGCCGACCACGGTCACCCGGTCGATCCCCAGCACACTGAGCAGATCGCGCATCCCGTTGGCGTAGGCGGCCACCGAGTAGTCCGCGCGGGGTTTGTCCGACCGGCCGTGGCCCAGCAGATCGGGCGCGATGACCGTGAACCGCTGCGCCAGCTTCGGCTGCACCGTGCTCCAGGTGGTCGAGTTGTCACCGATGCCGTGGATCAGCAGGATCGCCGGACCGTCGCCGGCGACCCGGAACGCGCGGCGGTACCCGTGGATCGTGCGGTACTGCAGCGTCGGCGTCACATCGCGCACCGGGCGCAGGTTGGGCTTGCGGTCAGTCATACGAGCCAACCTGTCGTCGGGCCGGCGTTCACCGGCTGCGGGCGGTGCTGCTAACTGCGGTCCTCCCCGTCGGAGAAGCCGTCGCGGTACCGGTCCTCCTTGTCCTTCTCGCCGGCCTGCTGGGCGAGGAACCGTTCGAATTCGGCACCGAGTTCGTCGCCGCTGGGCAGGTCTTCGTCGTTGGCGAGCAGCGACCGGTTCTCCTGTGCGGCAACGAACGCATCGTACTGGCGCTCGAGCGCCGTCACCACTCCTGCGACCTCCGTGCTGGCCTCCACCTGCTCGTTGATCTTGGCGTAGACCTCGGCCCCGGCCTCGCCGAGCGCCGCCAGCGGCAGCTGCAACGACGCGACCTTGGCGACCTCGGCCAGCAACGCCTCGGCGGCCGGGGGATAGGCGGTCTGCGCCAGGTAGTGCGGCACGTGCACGGTGAAACCGACCACCTCGTGGCCGTGCTGGGCCATCCGGAACTCCAGCAGGTTGGACACACTGGCCGGAACCTGCACCTCGCCGATCCACGGGGTGTGCTCGGTGATCAGCTCCTTGTTGTTGGCGTGGGCGGTCATCGTGACCGGACGGGTGTGCGGCACCGCCATCGGGATGGTGCCCAGCCCGATGGTCTGACGTACCCCGAGGCGTTCGGCCAGCAACCGCACCGCGCTGATGAAACGCTCCCAGCGCAGGTCGGGTTCCATCCCCGCCAGCAGCAGGAACGGTGTGCCCACGCTGTCGTGCAGCGCGTAGAGGTTGAGCTCGGGCTCCTCGTAGGCGGTGAAGTGATCGGTCTTGAACGTCAGCAACGGCCGGCGCGACCGGTAGTCGAGCAGTTCGTCGATCGCGAACGAGGCGACCAGCTCGGTGTCGAGGGTGTTCTTGAGGTGCTGGGCGGACAACCGGATGGCGTGGCCGGCGTCGGAGAACCCCTCCAGCGCGTGGATCAGCACCGGCCCCCGGCCGTCGGCGGCCGACAGCTGCGGAGCGGGGAACTCCAGCTCGTACATGCCCGTCTGCTCCGGCTGGTACTGCTGCCCGGAGTGGTCTGCGTGCTCTGCCATCGGTTGTTCGCCTCCTCGCCACGGCGCCGACGTCTGGGCGACGGCACCCCGTGACCTCAAGTTTCGCGCATTTCGCGGACGCCCACCGCGACGGGTCCCGCACTGGTGTCGAACACGGCGCCGCGCGCACCGCATTCCCCGCATAGTGCCCCGGACGGCCGCGGATGAACCACGGCCGCCTGCCGTCAGGACCGGAACTGGCTGAGGGCGCGGAGTTTGTTCATCACGTCCAGCGCGGCGACCTTGTAGGCCTCGGAGAACGTCGGGTAGTTGAAGACCGCGTCGACCAGGTACTCGACGGTGCCGCCGCACCCCATCACGGCCTGGCCGATGTGCACCATCTCGGTCGCGTTCGAGCCGAAGATGTGCACCCCGAGCAGCCGCAGATCCTCGGTGGACACCAGCAGCTTGAGCATGCCGTAGGAGTCACCGGCGATCTGGCCGCGGGCCAACTCGCGGTACCGCGACACCCCGACCTCGTACGGCACGGCGTCGCGGGTCAGTTCCACCTCGGTGGCGCCGACGTAGGACACCTCGGGGATCGAGTAGATGCCGATGGGCTGGATCTCGGTCATGCCCTTGGCCGGTTCGCCGAACGCGTGGTACGCGGCCAGCCGGCCCTGGTCCATCGACGTCGCGGCCAGCGCCGGGAAGCCGATGACGTCGCCGACGGCGTAGATGTGGTCGACCTTGGTGCGGTAGTTGTCGTCGACGAAGATGCGGCCGCGCGCGTCGGCCTCCAGGCCGGCGTTCTCCAGGTCCAGGTGGTCGGTCTGTCCCTGCCGGCCCGCGGAGTACATCACGGTTTCCGCCGGGATCTGCTTGCCGCTGGCCAGCGTGGTGACGGTCCCGGCCGAGCCGACGTCGACCGCGGTGACCGCCTCACCGAACCGGAACGTCACCGCCAGGTCGCGCAGGTGGAACCGCAGCGCCTCGACGACCTCGGGATCGCAGAACTCGAGCATCGCGTCGCGCTTCTCGACGACGGTGACCTTGGTGCCCAGCGCGGCGAACATCGAGGCGTACTCGATGCCGATGACGCCGGCGCCGACCACCACCATCGAGCCCGGGATGAATTTCAGATCGAGGATGCCGTCGGAGTCGAGCACCCGCTCCTCGTCGAATTCGATGCCGGCCGGACGGGCCGGTTTGGTGCCGGTGGCGATCACGATGTTGCGTCCGCACACGGTGATCCGCTCGGCCCGGTTGGGATCCTCGACCAGCACGGTGTGCTCGTCGACGAAGCGGGCGTGGCCGGTGTAGAGCTCGATGCGGTTGCGCATCAGCTGGCTGCGCACCACGTCGATCTCCTTGCCGATCACGTGCTGGGTGCGGGCCAGCAGATCGGCGGGAGTGATCCTCTCCTTGACCCGGTAGCTCGCGCCGTACAGTTCGCGCTGGCTCATCCCGGTCAGGTAGACGACGGCCTCGCGCAGGGTCTTGGACGGGATGGTGCCGGTGTTGACGCAGACGCCGCCGAGCATGCGGCCCCGCTCGACCACCGCCACGGATTTGCCGAGCTTGGCCGCCGCAATCGCGGCCTTCTGCCCGCCCGGACCGCTGCCGATGACGACGAGGTCGTACTCCTGCATCGCACCCATGGCAACTAGATGTACGCCGTCCGCCCGCATCTCGCATGCCGACCCGCGTCAATAGTGCGTGAACATTCGCTCCTGCGGATTCGTCCCCAGGCGCGCGTTCATCCCCAGATCGCGCTGCGCCGCGGGCGGACGCCGCCGCGCTGACAGGGGGCCCGGCCAGTCTGCGAGACATGACGAATTCACAACTCCCGGACGTTCCGCTCGACCGGCCCGGCAGCCTCATCGCCGCGCTGCCCGCCGTGCTGGGCTTCGTGCCCGAGGCCTCGCTCGTGCTACTCACCGTGGACCGCGGTGAACTCGGCTGTGTGCTGCGTATCGACCTGGCCGCGGACATGACGGCGGCGGTCGAACATCTCGCGGAGGTGACCGCGGCCGGGCGCCCCGACGGCGCGATCGCCGTGGTGGTCGACGAACACGGGGCGGACTGCCACCCCTGCAACGACGACCACCGCGAGCTCGCCGACGATCTGGCCGAGGAGTTGGCCGCCTGGGGCGTGCCGTTGCTGGCCGCACACGTGGTGGACAAGGTGGCCGCCGGCGGCCGCTGGCACTGCGCGGACGGGTGCGGCCGCGGCGGGGAGATCGACGACCCCTGGTCGTCCCCCCTGGCGGCGGCGGCCGTGCTGGACGGCAGGAGGCTGTACCTGCGCCGCGACGAGTTGCAGGCGGTGGTCGCCGCCGATCCGCACCGCAGTGCGGCGCTGGCACCGGTGCTCGCCGCCACGGCTGTGGAGATGTCGGACGCCGAGGCGTGCGCGGCCATCGGCGAGGCCCGGGCGGTGGCGGCCGGCGTCGCCGACGGCCGCGACCCGAGCGACGACGAGATGGTGCGGCTGGGCGCCGCACTGCGCGACATGCGGGTGCGCGACACCTTGTTCGCGCTCGCGGTGGGGGAGGACGCCGACCGTGCGGAGGCGCTGTGGGTGGCGCTGGCCCGCGCGCTGCCCGCACCCCACCGCGCCGAGGCACTGGTGCTGCTGGCGTTCTCCGCCTACGCCCGCGGGGACGGCCCGTTGGCCGGGGTGGCGCTGGACGCGGCGCTGCGCACCGACGCCGAGCACCGGATGGCGCGGATGCTCGACCAGGCGCTGCAGTCGGGGATGCGCCCGGAACAGATCCGGGAGCTCGCCGTCACCGGCTACCGGGTGGCCGAGCAGCTCGGAGTGCGGTTGCCGCCGCGGCGGGCGGTCAGGCGGGCGGGGTGAGCGGCCGGCTCAGACCTTCTCGACCTTCACCGCGTGCGCCATGTGGTGCGGCAGCTCCACCTGTTCGTGCCCGGGGATGACGATGTTCACGCCGCCGTGGTCGGCGGACTCCACCGTGACCCGCGCGTTGGGCACCACACCGGCGTCCTTGAGCCGGGCGATCAGTTCGGCGTCGCCCTGCACGTGCTCGGTGAGCTGACGCACCACGACCGCGACGGGCATCCCGGCCGGCAGTTCGGTGAGGCGGACCAACTCGACCACCTCGGCGCGCGACGGCGACCGGTCGAGGCCGAGTTCGGACAGGCCGGGGATCGGGTTGCCGAAGGGGGAAGTGGTGGGGTTGTCGAGCACCTGGACCAGCCGGCGTTCGACATCCTCGCTCATCACGTGCTCCCAGCGGCACGCCTCGGCGTGCACCTCTTCCCACGGCAGGCCGATCACGTCGACCAGCAGCCGCTCGGCGAGGCGGTGTTTGCGCATGACGGCGATGGCCAGGGCGCGGCCCTTCTCGGTGAGCTCGAGGTGCCGGTCACCGGCCACCTGCAGCAGCCCGTCGCGCTCCATGCGCGACACCGTCTGGCTCACCGTCGGGCCGCTCTGATCGAGCCGCTCGGCGATGCGCGCGCGCAGCGGCACCACGCCCTCTTCTTCGAGGTCGTAGATGGTCCGCAGGTACATCTCGGTGGTATCGACCAGATCGTTCATTCGGCGCCTCTCAAGACCCTTACTCCCTGACAAGTCTAGCGGTTGAGACGCTGCATCAGCGGTCTCTCTCGGTGACGACACAGCGCCGACCACGGACGGCGCGTCGGGCTGGTGAGCAACCGCACCCGGGCCCGAGTCTGTGGCACCGACGACACCGTGCCCGCCGCAAGCGGCGGGCACGGTGGCCGAGGGAAGACGCGGGTCTCGCGTCAGCTGGCGTAGGAGCGCAGCCGATCGGCGCGGTCGCCGTTGCGCAGCTTGGCCATGACCTCACGCTCGATCTGGCGGACACGTTCGCGGGACAGCCCGAACAGCTTGCCGATCTGGTCGAGCGTGCGGGGCTGACCGTCGTCGAGGCCGAAGCGCAGCCGGATCACCTGCTGCTCGCGCTCGTCGAGCGTGGCCAGCACGTGGCGGATGTCGGTGTGCAGCAGTTCGGAGATGACCGCGTTCTCGGCCGACATCGCCTCGGCGTCCTCGATGAAGTCGCCCAGCGGGGCCTCCTCGTCGCTGCCGACCGGCATGTCCAGGCTCACCGGGTCGCGGCTGTGCTCGAGCAGATCGGCGATCTTCTCGGCCGGGATCCCCGACTCCTCGGCGAGTTCCTCGTCGGTGGCCTCGCGGCCGAGGTTCTGGTGCATCTCGCGCTTGATCCGGGCCAGCTTGTTCACCTGCTCGACCAGGTGGACGGGCAGGCGGATGGTGCGGCTCTGGTCGGCCATGCCGCGGGTGATGGCCTGGCGGATCCACCACGTCGCATACGTCGAGAACTTGAATCCCTTGGTGTAGTCGAACTTCTCCATCGCGCGGATCAACCCGAGGTTGCCCTCCTGGATGAGGTCCAGCAGCGGCATGCCGCGGCCGGTGTAGCGCTTGGCCAGCGACACCACCAGACGCAGGTTCGCCTCCAGCAGGTGCCGGCGCGCGGCCTCACCGTCGCGCACGACCGCCGCGAGGTCCCGCTTACGCGCCTCGCCCAACCGCTTCTTGGTGTCGAGTACGTGCTGCGCGTACAGGCCGGCTTCGATGCGCTTGGCCAGCTCGACCTCGTCGGCGGCATTCAGCAGGGCCGTCTTGCCGATGCCGTTCAGATACACGCGCACGAGGTCAGCGGCCGGACTCTGTGCATCCAGGTCACTGTCGACGCGGCTGGTGATCGCATTTGCCATGACGGCCTCCTGATCGGCTCGAACTGTCATGTGGTTCAACGCCCAAGTGCCGTCAGTAGTTCCCGGGTATCGCTCGCTTCACACGTCTTGATCAGCGGTTTTTCGGCGACGACCTGAGAATGTCCTGAGATGTGGGGGTGGCGCCGACTCAGCGGGGCACGTCATGGTCGTGGATCGGCTGGCCCGGTTGCGGTGCCGGTGCCGGGCGGTATTCCAGGGCCGGCCGTTCGGCCGTGGGGAACAACGGAATACGCCGGTGACGCTCGAAGCGGCGGGGTTCCTCGGCGCGGCGCGGCGGCCGGTCGTTGGCGATCAGCACGGCCATCCACGGCAGCGGGATGGAGGCGACGATGATCGCCAGCGAGATCAGCCCGTTCTCCCAGATGTTGTACGCGACCGCGGCCAGGATCAGCGCGGGGATGCGAAACGCCATCAGCGTCAGGTACTTGCGCACACGTTGGCGGTGCTGCACCTCGTAGGCGGGTGCGGCACGGGTGATCAGTACCGGGCGACCTTCGTCGTCGAAACTCAGCTCGGGGCCTTGTTTCATGTCTTCCACTGTTCCACATCCTCGAGTCGGTGTGCCCGTCGCATTTCTTACCGTTTCGTTGCCGGGCACAATGGGTGCATGCAGACCGAGACCATCGAGCGCCCGGACACCGAGGAACGCCTCGACGACGGCACCGACAGCGATACCCCGAAGTACTTCCACTACGTCAAGAAGGACAAGATCGCCGAAAGTGCCGTGATGGGAACGCACGTCGTCGCCCTGTGCGGTGAGGTGTTCCCCGTCACCCGCTCGGCCAAGCCGGGGTCACCGGTGTGCCCGGACTGCAAGCGGATCTACGAGCAGCTCAAGAAATAGCCGGCCCCTCCGGTTTGGACGGCGTCGTCGCTGCCGAGGGTTGGGCCGCCTTCCCGTTGCGGGATTCGGCGGCCTTCTCCTCGAGCCAGCCCCGCACCCGGCGCGCGTGGGTCACCGGCGCCGGCCATTCCTCCTCGATCGCCGCGTTGAGTTCCGCGCCGATCATGATGGCGAAGCCGAGGAAGAACGCGAACAACAGAAAGGCGATCGGCGTGGCCAGCGCCCCGTAGGTGTAGCCGGTGCTGCTGATCCAGGTCAGGTACACCCGCAGGCCCAGCGTGGTCACCAGGAACACCACCGTGGCCAGCGCCGCCCCCAGCACCAGCCGGTGCGACGGCAGCGGCCGCGGCAGCGACACCCGGTAGAGGATGGTCACCGCGATCACCAGGCTGATGAACAGCGTCGGCCAGTACCCGAACCGCAGCACCGCGTCCCACTCGTCGGGGATCAGCCTGGCCACCTTGCGCGGCCCCAGCGCCAGCAGCGGTGCGGTGGCGATCGCGAACACCAGCATCACCACGTACAGGCCCAGCGCGTAGAACCGCTGCCGCACCGGGTGGCGCAGCGGGGTCTGCCCGTGCGCCTCGACGATCGAGTCCACGAACGCCGAGATCGCCGAACTGCCCGCCCACAGCGAGATCACGAAGCCCAGCGAGACCACCTCGCCGCGGGCGCCGCGCACGATGTCGCGCACGGTCGGTTCGATGATCTCGTCGACGACGTTGGACGAGAAGAAGCTGTTCGCGGTGCTGATCAGCTGGTTCTCGATCGTCGGGAGGACGTCCGGACCGAACAGCGGCGCGATGTAGGCCAAGCTGCCGAGCATGCCCAACAGCAGCGGCGGCAGGCTGAGCGCACACCAGAACGCCGCCTGGGCCGACTCCGAGAAGATGGAGTCGTCCCAGGCCTTCGACAGCGTCCGAAGCAGGACGCGGGCGATGTGGTGGCGTGTCGGTGGTGGGGACGGCTGGTCGGTCATGACCAGACCAGCATTACTGACGACGGGCGTTCACGCCCGGATTGGCTGATCGCCTTCGGCGTGCCGTTATGAATCCAGCGGGCTGACTTCGAGTACCGCCGCCAGTTCGATCAGCTTCGCCTCGTGCTCGTTGGCGTGGTGCTGGCAGAACAGCAGTTCCGCACCGGAGGGCAACTTCGCACGGACACGTGCAGCGGCACCACAGCGATCGCAGCGATCAGCCCGGGTGAGTTCGGGGCTGGTCAGAGTTGCGGTCATGGCTCCTCCGTTTCTTCCTTCTGCGGTCGGGGTGTTCACCCCTACCGCGTATCTCCACTCTGTCAGACGTATTCGGTTCCGGCGTTGTTCCCTGGGCGTTCATCGGTGTGTCGTGTCTCACGTCGTCCCGAGTTGCTGGAGGGCCAAGCTAGACCTATGTACCCAGATTCCCCCGAGAAATCACCTGTCCTCGTGCACCTGTGTGGGGCGGACGAGTGGCAGGCGGCCTCCGGCCGCACCGAGCTGCGACCGGAGTCGCTCGGCTCCGCCGGCTTCGTGCACCTGTCGACTCCGCAACAGGTCCATCTGCCGGCCAACCGGCTCTTCGCGGGACGCACCGATCTTGTGCTGTTGCACGTCGATCCGGACCGGCTCACCGATCCGCTGCGTTGGGAACCCGGAGTGTCAACGGATCCCGCCTCGATGGTGTTCCCGCATCTGTACGGTCCGCTGCCGATCGCCGCGGTGATCGACGTCACGCCCTACCGGCCGGGTCCGGACGGCACCTTCGCGCCGCTACCTGCGCCCACCACGTAGGCGTCGGCCTCCACCTCGACGAACAGTCCGGGCGCGATCAGCGCCGACACCTCGACCATGCTGGTGACCGGGCGGATGTCGCCGAACACCTCGGCGTGCACCGCGCCGACGTCACGCCAGCGGGAGATGTCGGTCACATAGATGCGGGTGCGGACCACGTCGGCCAGCGAGGCTCCCGCCTCGGTGAGCGCGATCTCGATGCGCCGCAACGCATCTCGGGTTTGCTCGACGACGTCGGCCCCGGCGCCGGTGGTGCCGGACACCGCGACGTGGTCACCGGTGCGCACCGCGCGCGAATACCCGACCAGCGCCTCGTATTCCGAGCCCGAGGAGACGACGACCCGGCCGGCGGTCACACCGGTTCGGCCTCGACGAACGACAGGGGAGTCACCGTGTCGATCACCCGGCTGAGCCGGAAACCGCTGCGCGACAACAGGTTCGCGTACTCCGCGCGGGTCCGCTCCTTGCCGCCGGCGGCGACGAGCATCTCCAGGTCGAGCATCAGCCCGATGAACGAGGTGGCGCGCTCGGGCAGGACCATCTCGAGCAGCAACAGCCTGCCGTCGGCGGCCATCGCCGTGCGGATGGTGCGCAGGATGCGCACCGCGTCCTCGTCGGCCCAGTCGTGGATGATGTTCTTCATCACATAGACGTCGCCGCCCTCGGGCACCGACTCCAGGAACGATCCGCCCTCGACCCGGACCCGGTCGGCGACGCCCGCGGCCTGCAGCGCCGGCCCGGCCGCCTCGACCACCGAGGGCTGATCGAACAGCACGCCCCGGGCCTGCGGTGCGCTGCGCAGCATCGTCGCCAGCAGCGCGCCATGGCCGCCGCCGACGTCGACGATCAGCCGGGCGCCGGTGAAGTCGTAGCCGCTCAGCGCGGCCTCGTCGGTCAGTCCGCTGCTGGCGGTCATCGCACGGTTGAACACCTCGGCGAACTCGGGATCGGTGCCCAGGAACTCCCATATCGGCATCCCGCGCAGTTTCTCGGTGGCGGTCTGTCCGGTGCGGACCGAATGCTCGAGGTTGCCCCACTCCTCCCAGCGCAGCGGGTGTCCGATGAACAGCACCAGATCGCGCAACGAGCCCTCGCTGTCCGAGCGCAGGGCCTCGCCGACGACGGTCAGCGTGAACCGACCGTCGCGCCCCTGCGCCAGCACACCCTTGCTCGCGAGTGCCCGCATCAGGCGGTGCACCGCGTCGGCGTCGGCGCCGACGCGGGCGGCCACGTCGCGGGAGTGCGCCGGACCCGCCGCCAGCTGATCGGGAATGCCGAGCTTGGCCGCGGTGTAGAGCGCCGCCGTCGTCCACGCACCGGTGGCCATCTCGAGCAGCGCGATGTTTCCCGGTGCCGTGGACCGGTGCAGGTTCAGCAGGCCGGCACGGACATGGTCGAGTAGGCGGACCACCCGCTGGGGCGGCACCTTGGGGAGGTTCGGCACGGTCGGCTAGTCGAGATAGTCCCGCAGGACCTGCGAGCGGCTGGGGTGGCGCAGCTTGCTCATCGTCTTGGACTCGATCTGACGGATCCGCTCACGGGTGACGCCGTAGACCTGACCGATCTCGTCGAGCGTGCGGGGCTGGCCGTCGGTGAGGCCGAAGCGCAGCCGCACGACGCCGGCCTCACGCTCCGACAGCGTCTCGAGCACCGACTGAAGCTGGTCCTGCAGGAGCGTGAAGCTCACCGCGTCGACCGCCACGACGGCCTCGCTGTCCTCGATGAAGTCACCGAGCTGGCTGTCACCCTCGTCGCCGATGGTCTGGTCCAGCGAGATCGGCTCACGCGCGTACTGCTGGATCTCCAGCACCTTCTCGGGCGTGATGTCCATCTCCTTGGCGAGCTCCTCGGGCGTGGGCTCGCGGCCCAGGTCCTGCAGCAGCTCGCGCTGGATACGGCCCAGCTTGTTGATGACCTCGACCATGTGCACCGGGATACGGATGGTGCGGGCCTGGTCGGCCATCGCCCGTGTGATGGCCTGACGGATCCACCAGGTCGCGTAGGTGGAGAACTTGTAGCCCTTGGTGTAGTCGAACTTCTCGACCGCGCGGATCAGACCGAGGTTGCCCTCCTGGATCAGGTCCAGGAACGCCATGCCGCGGCCGGTGTAGCGCTTGGCCAGCGACACCACCAGGCGCAGGTTCGCCTCGAGCAGATGGTTCTTGGCGCGGTCGCCGTCGCGGCAGATCCACTGCATGTCGCGGCGCTGCTGCACCGGCAGCTTCTCGCCCTTCTCGGCGAGTTCGGCCAGCTTCTGCGTGGCGAACAGGCCGGCCTCGATGCGCTTGGCGAGCTCGACCTCCTCCTCGGCGTTGAGCAGCGCGACCTTGCCGATCTGCTTGAGGTAGGCGCGCACCGAGTCGGCCGAGGCGGTGAGCTCGGCGTCCTTGCGGGCCTGCCGCAGCGCCTCGGACTCCTCCTCGTCCCAGACGAAGTCGCCCGAGGCCTTGTCCTTCTCGGACGGTTCGGCGATCTCGTCCTCGTCGGCCGCCGGTGCCGCGGGGGCCGCGGCACCCGGTTTGGCGGCGGCGGTGGCGTCGCCCTCCTCGGCGTCGTCACCGTCCTCGTCCTCGTCGGTGGCGTCGTCGGACGCCTCGTCGGTGTCGAGGTCGTCGAGGTCGAGATCCGCGTCCTCGGTGTCGAGGGTCTCCAGATCCTCGCCGGGCTCCGCGTCGAGGGTGTCGGTGGAGTCCAGGTCGTCGTCGACGAGGGCGTCGGCGGCACCCGCCTCGGGGGCGGTCGTCTTCTTCGCGCGGCCCCGCGTGCCGGCGTCCTTCTTGACGCCGGGCTTGGCCGCCTTGGCGGCTCCGCGTGGTTTGGCCGCGGTTGCCTTGGCGGCGCGCTTCGCGGGTGCGGCGCCGTTGGCCGTCTTCGCCGCGGTCTTCTTCGCGGGAGTCTTGGTAGCGGTGTGCTTCACCGGCTCGTCGGTTGCCGGGCTTGCCTTTGTCGCTGCCACGTACACCCTTTCGGTCTTGCATAATCCGGTGGGCGCCCGTGGTCCCTCGCACACGCGGGGGAGCAGGCACCACCGAATACGTCGGCTATGTCGAATGTTGGCGTGATCTCACATCGGATACCTGCCGCTATTCGGTTGGCGGCCGCCGACGACCATTGTAACGACAGAGCGGGGGGATACCGCGCCGAGCGGCAAAATGGGCGGTCCGGCGAGCCGCGCTGGCGCGGTTACCTGTTGGTAGCGGTGACGTCCGTCGAGGCCGCCATGGCGGCGCCGACGATGCCCGCACTGTTCTGCAGCGCCGCGGCGACCACGGGCGTGCGGTTGGTCAGCAGCGGGATCCACTTGTCGGCCTTGCGGCTGATCCCGCCGCCGGCGATGAACAGGTCGGGCCAGATCGCGTTCTCGATCGCGACGAGCACCTTGCTCACCTCGACCGTCCAGCGCTCGTAGCTCCAGTCCTTGCGCTCCTTGACCGACGACGCCGCGCGGTGCTCGGCCTCCTTGCCGCCGACCTCGATGTGGCCGAACTCGGTGTTGGGCAGCAGGATGCCGTTGTGGATCACCGCCGAGCCGATGCCGGTGCCGAAGGTCAGCAACACGATCACCCCGGTGTTGTCCTTGCCTGCGCCGAAGCGCTCCTCGGCCAGGCCGGCCGCGTCGGCGTCGTTGAGCACCGTCACCGGCTGGCCGTCGAGCGCGGCGCTGAACACGTCCCGCGCGTTGACCCCGATCCAGGATTTGTCGACGTTGGCCGCGGTGTGCACGAGGCCCTGGGTCACCACCCCGGGGTAGGTGACACCGAGCTTGTCGGTCCAGCCGAACTCGCGGACCACCGCGGCGATCGTGGTGGCGACCGCGTCCGGTGTGGCGGGTTGCGGTGTGGGCAGCTTGAACCGTTCGCCGATCAGTTGGCCGGTGTCCAGGTCGACGATGCCGCCCTTGACGCCGCTGCCGCCGACGTCGATGCCGAAGCTGCGGCGCACCGGCGCGCCGTTGGTGCCCGGATCGGCGACGGGCGAATCAGTGGCGGTCATCGGCGCTCCTCACAGTCGCGGCCCGGGCGGTACGCGCCCCACACATTAATCGCTCGCCAATTGGCGTGCGTGTCGGTCGGGCAACCGGCCGAAGACAATTCCGCACCGACATGATGCGATACGACAGGTGAGCGACAACGACGGGGAATTCGAGGAGTTGCGGGCCACCGCACATCGGCTGGCCGCCGAGGCGGCGGCGTTCGTGCGGGCGCGGCGGCGCGAGGTGTTCGGCGCCGGATCCGCCGACGGCGGCCTCGGGGCGGTGGCGGCCAAGAGCACGCCCACCGATCCGGTCACCGTGGTCGACACCGAGACCGAGCGGCTGCTGCGCGAACGGCTGGCCGAGCTGCGGCCGGGTGAGCAGGTGCTCGGCGAGGAGGAGGGCGGTGCGGCCGAGTTGCGGGCCGGCGAGCTGACCTGGGTGCTCGATCCGATCGACGGCACGGTCAACTTCGTCTACGGCATCGAGGCGTACGCGGTGTCGGTCGCGGTGCAGCGTGACGGTGAGTCGGTGGCCGGTGCGGTGGCCGACGTGGCCGGCGGAGACGTGTACTCGGCCGCCCGGGGCGGCGGTGCGCAGGTGCTCCGCGACGGCGCCGCGACACCGCTGCGGTGCAGCGCGGTCGACCGGCTGCCGATGGCGCTGCTGGGCACCGGGTTCGCCTACGCGCCCGATCGCCGCCGTCGGCAGGCCGAGCTGCTGGTCGAGCTGTTGCCTCAGGTGCGCGACGTGCGGCGGATCGGCTCGTGTGCGCTGGACCTGTGCATGGTGGCGGCCGGCCGGCTCGACGTCTACTACGAGGACGGCGTCAACGTCTGGGACTGGGCCGCCGGGGCCCTGATCGCCGCCGAGGCCGGCGCCACGGTGACGTTGCCGCCGCCGGCGGGACCGGTGGGTGGGGCCGGGCTGGTGGCGGCGGCCGCGCCGGGCGTCGCCGCGGAATTCGACGACGCGCTGCGGCGGGTCGGCGTGCGCTGACCCGCGGTCAGCAGGTGCCGGTGTGGATGCGGCCCAGCAGCGACGCGTCGGCGGGCGCGGTCGCGTCCGGACGCAGGCTGGCCAGCACTGCCTGGATGTCGTCGCTGGTGGCCAGCTCGGCGAACTCGGTGCCCAGGGCCAGATCGACGGTGTCGTCGGGGCGCTGGTCCTGGAAGAGTTCGGTGCACGGGGCGACGAGCCACACCGCGGCCGCCGCGGCGCGCCCCGACGGCCCGAACCGGATCTGACCCTGGCACTGCAGCCGGGCGGTCGCGTAGATCGGGTCGTTGGCGGCCTCGGGTTGGGTGAAGCCCAGATCGCGCAGTTCCCCCGCGATCTCGCCGGCCTGCCCGCCCTGACCGCTGGCGTTGAGCACCCGGATGCGCGTATCGGCCAGCTTCGCCGGTGCCACGTCGACCATGTCGGTGCGCGGCACCTGCTGGCCCAGCGCCGGCGGTGGCGGTTCGGTGGCCGGCGCCGGTGGCGGCGGATTGCACACGGCGGCCTCGCGGACCTCCGTCGGCTGGTTGAGGGCGATCACCCACACCACCATCGACACCACGGCCAGCGCGGCGATCGTCAGGATGCCGGGCAGGTAGCGCCTGCGGCGGAAGGGGCGACCGTGCCTGTCGAACGCGGTGCCTTCGGTGATGCTGGAGACCACGAATGCACTCTAGAGCCATGGTGGGCGGAGGCGGGCGACCGGCCGTGGGCACAGTGTGATGTAAATCACAGCGAGACGTCCCCCATTACGGGCACGAATCGTTTGGGGAATGCGTTCGACGCTGGTACAAAGCACGCTGCACAAGCACACGGAGGGGACTGAGGATGGCCACCGACTACGACGCCCCACGGCGTACCGAGACCGACGACGTCTCCGAAGACTCGCTCGAGGAACTGAAAGCCCGGCGCAACGAGGCCCAGTCGTCGGCCGTCGACGTCGACGAGACCGACACCGCCGAGAATTTCGAACTGCCCGGCGCGGACCTGTCCGGGGAGGAGCTGTCGGTGCGCGTCGTGCCCAAACAGGCCGACGAGTTCACCTGCTCGAGCTGCTTTCTGGTGCACCACCGCAGCCGTCTCGCCAGCGAGAAGAACGGCATGATGATCTGCTCGGACTGCGCGGCCTGAGCCGCCCTCTCAGCGGCCCAGCGCGGACAGCACCCGGTCGGGGTGGCGGGTGCTGATCAACCAGTACGGCGTCGGGTCGTCCGGATCGTCGAGGACCAACAGGACCATCGGGCCCACCCACGCCTTGTGCACCACATAGGCGGCCGGGTCGAGCTGTCGGCCCAGCGCCGCCGACTTCGCCGACTTCGGCACCTCCGCCGAGCGGGACACCACGCCGACGGGCAGATGCGCCGCGCCGACCCACAATTCGGGTTCTGCGCCGGCATCGCCGACCACCCGGACCTCCGCCCGGCCGAACCAGACCAGCGTCACCGCGGCCACCGGCAGGAGCACGGCGAACGGCGCCCAGTCCGGCAGTCCCTCGATGCCCATGTTGACCTCGTAGGCGATGAGGGCGGCCAGCCCGAGGCCGGGCAGCCACCACCACCACGGCACCGAGAGCCGTTCGCGGTAGCGCACCGTTTGGGTGGTTGCGCGCGTGTCGGACACGCGCCTCAGAGTAATCTCATGCGTCGTGTCCACCTCTGTGGCGGTCGTGCGTCTGGACCGCGAACTCCCGATGCCCTCCCGGGCCCACGACGGTGACGCCGGCGTCGACCTCTACAGCGCCTGCGACGTCGAACTGGCTCCTGGGCAGCGGGAGCTGGTGCCGACCGGGGTCGCGGTCGCGATCCCGCACGGCATGGTGGGCCTGGTTCATCCGCGGTCGGGACTGGCTGCGCGCGTGGGGCTTTCAATCGTCAACAGCCCTGGGACGATCGATGCGGGGTACCGCGGTGAGATCAAGGTCTCACTGGTCAACCTCGATCCGCGCACGCCTATCGTCATCCACCGCGGGGACCGCATCGCCCAGCTGCTGGTGCAGCGGGTGGAACTTCCCGAGCTGGTCGAGGTGACGTCGTTCGACGAAGCCGGGCTGGCTGACACCACCCGTGGCGATGGCGGCCACGGATCCTCCGGCGGACATGCGAGTTTGTGATGGCATTCGGAAAACGTAAGAGCAACGACACGGCCGTCGAACCGGCCACCGAGCCGGCCGCCCGGCCGGATACCGCGCCGGCCACGGCGCGCAGCGAGGACGAGGACTTCGACGGGCCCTTCGACATCGAGGACTTCGACGATCCCGCGGTGGCCGCCGAGGGTCGGCTCGACCTGGGGTCGGTGCTGATCCCGATGCCCACGGCCGGGCAGGTACAGGTCGAGCTGAACGAGGCCGGGGTGCCCAGCGCGGTCTGGGTGGTCACCCCCAACGGCCGCTTCACGGTCGCGGCCTATGCGGCGCCCAAGTCCGCCGGGCTGTGGCGCGAAGTGGCGGGCGAGCTGGCCGACTCACTGCGCAAGGACGGCGCCTCGGTGAGCATCCAGGACGGCCCGTGGGGTCGCGAAGTGGTCGGCACGGCGTCGGGCATGGTGCGGTTCATCGGCGTCGACGGCTACCGGTGGATGATCCGCTGCGTGGTCAACGGCGTCGCCGAGAAGATGGATGCGCTCACCGCCGAAGCGCGACTCGCCCTGCTCGACACGGTCGTTCGGCGCGGGGACACGCCGATGCCGGTGCGCACCCCGCTGCCGGTGCAGCTGCCCGAACCGATGGCCGCCCAGCTGCGCGCCGCGGCGGCCGCCCAGCAGCAGGGCGCGCCGCAGCAACAGCCGCAACAGGAACAGCCCCAGCAGCAACAGGCGCCGCAGCCGGCGGCCCGCCGCAGCGCCCAGGGTTCGGCGATGCAGCAGCTGCGCACCATCACCGGCGGTTAGGGCCGGGCGCCGGCCTCGGTCAGGGCCGCCAGGCACGCCGCCCCCAGCACCGCGGGGTCGGCGCCCATGGCGTCGAGAGTGAACGTGCGCAGCGCCGCCCGCGGGGCGGCCGACACCCACTCCATCGCGACCTCCACCGGGTGCACCGCGTCGTCGGTGGCCGCGGCGACGCCCAGGGGCGCGCTCAACGCCTCGAGTTCGGCGCAGGTCGGCGCGGTGTATTGGGCGGCCTCGTCCATCGCGTCGGGCAGCGCAGGCCACTGGCCCACCCACGACCGGGTCAGCTCCTCGGCCAGCCAACGCGGGCTCGACGACCGCATCTGGGCGGTCGCCGCGGCCAGCCCGTCGCGGCGCAGCAGCTGTGCGGAGTGCCGGGCGGCCATCGCCGCGGGCGCCGTCACCGGTGAGCCGGTCCACGCCGGCAGCGCCGCCAGCACCGCCACCACCCGCCGCGGATGCGCCAGCGCCCAACCGACCGCCACCGCCGCGCCGATCGA
Organism: Mycobacterium sp. PS03-16; assembly: GCF_004570325.1. Lineage (GTDB taxonomy): Bacteria > Actinomycetota > Actinomycetes > Mycobacteriales > Mycobacteriaceae > Mycobacterium. The sequence goes on from NZ_SPQO01000034.1 coordinate 32,963, forward strand.
CACACCGCCGACGGCGATCGGCCCCGACGCCGCGGCCTCGTCGAGCGCGTCGCGGTATCCCGCCACCAGCCGCTGCGGCTGCGGCGGCGGGGTGATGACCGCGGCCCCGGCCGCGTGCAGGGCCGGTGCGAACGCCCGGTAGACGAAGTCGTCGTCGGAGCCCGTACCGGGCAGCAGCACCGTGGTCACATCACGCAGATCCACCGTCATCACTCGATCATCCCGGCACGTCGATCGAACCGTTTCGGTCCGGGACGATTAAGACGGTGCGGCACGGTGAACCCCGCGTGGCATAAGGGAACCAACAGGTCTACCGTGGCGTTGGATCAAGCGCAGGTCCACGGTGGACCTGTAGGAGTCAGGAGAGGCCATGGCCACGGCCGAGGGGTATCTGCGCCGGCTCACCCGGCGTCTGACGGATGACCCGGAACAGCAGGACGTCGAGCAGCTCAGCGACGAAGCCGCCAGCACCGGCGCGCAGAGGGCGATCGACTGCCGGCGCGGCCAGGAAGTCACCATGGTGGGCACCCTGCGCAGCGTCGAGACCAATTCGAAGAACTGCGCCGGCGGTGTGCGCGCCGAACTGTTCGACGGCACCGACTCGGTCATGCTGGTGTGGCTGGGCCAGCGCCGCATCGCCGGCATCGAGTCCGGGCGCACTCTGCGGGTGCACGGCCGGGTCGGCAAGCTGGAGAACGGCACCAAGGCGATCTACAACCCGCATTACGAAATCCAGAAGTGAGTGAGCCCACCGCCGAACCCGACCGCAAGCCCAGTGGCGCCCAGGCGATCCTCGACCAGATGGGCGGCGTCAGCGGCCTGATCTACTCGTCGCTGCCGGTGGTCGTGTTCGTCCCCGTGTCCTCGGTGGCCGGACTGCTGCCCGCGATCGGCGCGGCCCTCGGCGTCGCCGTGCTGATCCTCGTGTGGCGGCTGCTCCGCAAAGAGTCCACCCAGCCGGCCATCTCCGGCTTCATCGGCGTCGGGATCAGCGCGTTGATCGCCTACCTGGTCGGCGAGTCCAAAGGCTATTTCCTCCTCGGCATCTGGATGTCGCTGTTCTGGGCCAGCGTGTTCGCCCTGTCGGTGCTGATCCGCCGTCCGGCCGTCGGCTACATCTGGGGCTGGATCAACGGGCACGGCACCGCGTGGCGCGACGTCCCCGCCGCGGTGCGGGCCTTCGACCTCGCGACCGCGACGTGGGTGGCGGTGTTCGCCGCCCGCTTCGTGGTGCAGAACCACCTGTACGACGCCGACCAGACCGGCTGGCTGGGCGTCGCCCGGATCGCCATGGGCTGGCCGCTCACCGCGGTCGCCGCCGTCGTCACCTACTTCGCGATCCGCGCCGCCCAGCGCGCCCTGCACCGCCGCGACGACGACGCAGCGCCGCAGCAGTCGACCGCCGACACCCGCGCGGACTGACGCGGTCCGCCGGCGGTGACCACGTCGCCCGTCGACCCGCAGCGCGCCGACCGCCGGCTGGTGGCGGTCGCCGTCCTCGCGTCGTTCGTGGCCTTCCTCGACGGTTCGGTGGTGAACCTCGCGCTGCCCGCGATCAGCGCCGACTTCGGCGGCGGCCTGGCCCTGCAGCAGTGGGTGGTCGACGGCTACCTGCTCACCCTCGGCGCGCTCATCCTGGTCGCGGGGGCGGTGTCGGATCAGTTCGGCCGGCTCGCGGTGCTGCGCGTCGGGCTGCTGGCCTTCGGGACCGCCTCGGTGCTGTGCGCGGTCGCGACCGACGGCTGGGTGCTGGTCGCGGCGCGCTGCCTGCAGGGCGTCGGCGCGGCGTTCCTGGTGCCGAGCTCGCTGGCGATGATCAACGCGCGGTTCACCGGGGCCCGTCAGGCCCAGGCCATCGGCACCTGGACCGCGTGGACCGGGACCGCGTTCGTGGTCGGGCCGCTGCTCGGTGGTCTGCTCGTCGACGCCGTGCACTGGCGCGCGATCTTCGCGGTCAACGTCATCCCACTGGCGGTCACGCTGTACCTGACCCGCGCGCTGCCCGCTGACCCGGTGCGCCGCGGCGGCCGCATCGACGTCATCGGCGCCGTGCTGGGCGCGGCCGGGCTGACCGGAACGGTATTCGCGTTGATCGAACAGCAGCGTCTCGGGCCGGCCCACCCGGCCGTGTTCGGCGGCCTCCTCGCCGGGGTGGCGTGCCTGGTGGCGTTCCCGTTCTGGGAACGGCGCAGCGCGCATCCGATGATGCCGCTGCACATCTTCGCCGCGCGCAACTTCGCGGTCGGCAACTTGGCGACGGTGTTCCTCTACGCCGCGGTGTCGCTGGGCCCGCTGCTGGTGGCCTTGTTCCTGCAGGAGACGGTCGGGATGTCCGCCACCGCCGCCGGGTTGGCCACGCTGCCGATCCCGGTGCTGTCCTTCCTGCTGGCCCGCCGCTTCGGCACGCTGGCCGGCCGCCACGGCCCGCGGCTGTTCATGGCGGTCGGGCCGCTGCTCGGCGCGGCGGGGTTCGCGTGGATGGCGACCGCGGGCGACCCGTTCGACTTCTGGACCCAGCTGTTGCCCGGCCTGGTGGTCTTCGGCCTCGGCCTGACCGTCACCGTGTCGCCGCTGACCGCGGCGGTGCTGGCCGCGGTGCCGCCCGCCGCCAGCGGCATCGGGTCGGCGGTGAACAACGCGGTATCGCGCATCGCCGGCCTGATCGCGATCGCGCTGACCGGTGTGATCGTCGGAACCGGTTACAATGCAATGGATTTCGAAGGCTTCCGGCGCGGCGCCCTGGTGGTCGCCGGGCTGCTGGTGGTGGCCGGCGCGGTGTCGGCGATCGGGATCCGCAACACCGTCGCGGCCTACGACCAGACTCCCGTGCAGGCCGCCGCGCAGTGTCACGACCGGGCCGCGCCGCCGCCGAGCCATCCCGCGCGGCGGCGCTGAGGCTCAGCGCATCTTCGGCTTCAGCAGCAGGTCACTCAGCTCGTTCTCGACCTCCGCGGACGCCACGAACAGCAGTTCGTCGCCGCCCTCGAGCGGTTCGTCGCCCTCCGGCACGATCACCCGCGCGCCGCGCAGGATCGTCACCAGCGAGGCGTCGCGGGGCAGTTCCAACCGCTTGACCGGCTTGCCGCCCCACGGGGTGTCGTCGGGCAGCGTGATCTCGACCAGGTTGGCCTGACCCTTGCGAAACTCCATGAGCCGCACCAGGTCTCCGACCGCCACGGCCTCCTCGACCAGCGAGGCCAGCATCCGGGGCGTGGACACCGCGACGTCGACGCCCCAGCTCTCGTCGAACAGCCACTCGTTACGCGGGTCGTTGACCCGTGCCACCACCCGCGGCACCGCGAACTCGGTCTTGGCCAGCAGGCTGACCACCACGTTGACCTTGTCGTCGCCGGTGGCGGCGATGACCACGTCGAAGTCCTCCAGGTGAACCGATTCGAGCACCGACAATTCGCAGGCGTCGCCCAGCCGCCAGTGGGCGGCCGGGATCGCGTCGACGTCGACGTGGCCGGGATTGCGCTCCAGCAGCGTGACTTCGTGGTTGCTGTCGAGCAGTTCCCGCGCGATCGACCGGCCGACGGCCCCGGCCCCGGCAATGGCTACTTTCACCGGCGCGGCTCCCGTCCCGTCATGCGCCCTCGTCCTCACCGGGCGGCAGTGCGCTGATCGCCATGGCCTCGGCGATGTGACCGGCCACCGCGGCGATGTACACCTGGTCGCCGGCCTGGATGACCGTCTTGGTCTCGGGCAGCAGGCCGCTGCCGAAGCGGATCAAAAACGCCACCCGGCCGCCGGTGGCCGCCTCGAGCTGGGTCACCGGCCGCCCGACCCAGTCCTCGTGCAGCGGCAGTTCGGCGACCCCGACGTTGCCCGACGGGTCGCGCCACTTGGTGGTCTCGGTCTCGCGGGTCAGCACGTTGAGCAGCCGGTCGGTGGTCCACGGCACCGTCGCCACGGTGGGGATGCCCAGGCGCTCGTAGACCGCGGCGCGTTTGGCGTCGTAGATGCGGGCCACCACCCGCTCCACGCCGAACGTCTCGCGGGCCACCCGCGCGGAGATGATGTTGGAGTTGTCGCCCGAGGACACTGCAGCGAAGGCGCCCGCCTCCTCGATGCCCGCCCGCAGCAGCACATCGCGGTCGAAGCCCATACCGAGCACCCGCTCGCCGGGGAAGTCGGGGGACAGCCGGTAGAACGCGGTGCTGTCACGGTCGATGACGGCGACATCGTGCCCGATCCGCGACAGGCTGTCCGACAGCGACGCGCCGACCCGGCCGCATCCCATCACCACTACACGCACCTGCGGTTTCCTTTCGGCTGTGCCGTCGTCAAGCCAGTAGCGAATCTCCGCACACGGAACGCTACAGCCCTACCGGACTGGGCATACCCTTGGACCTCGTGTCCAAGCTTTCCACCGCGGCACGGCGGCTCGTCCTGGGACGGCCGTTCCGCAGCGACCGGCTCTCACACACGCTGCTGCCCAAGCGCGTGGCGCTGCCGGTCTTCGCCTCCGACGCGCTGTCGTCGGTGGCGTACGCCCCCGAAGAGATCTTCCTGGTGCTGTCGATCGCCGGTATGAGCGCGATCACCATGGCGCCGTGGATCGGCCTCGCCGTGGCCGGCGTCATGCTCATCGTCATCGCCAGCTACCGGCAGAACGTGCACGCCTATCCGTCCGGTGGCGGCGACTACGAGGTGGTGACCACCAACCTGGGGGGCACGGCCGGGCTGACGGTGGCCAGCGCGCTGCTGGTCGACTACGTGCTCACCGTGGCCGTCTCGATGTCCTCGGCGATGTCCAACATCGGGTCGGCGGTGCCGTTCATCGGCCAGCACAAGGTCTGGTTCGCCGTCGTCGCGATCCTGGTCCTGGCCTCGATCAACCTGCGCGGCATCCGGGAGTCCGGCACCGCGTTCGCGATTCCCACCTACGCCTTCATGGCCGGGATGGCGATCATGCTGGGCTGGGGCCTGTTCCAGATCTATGTGCTCGACGTGCCACTGCGCGCGGAATCAGCTGACTTCCAGGTGGTCTCGGAACACGGCGACGTAGTCGCGTTCGCGCTGGTGTTCCTGGTGGCGCGGGCGTTCTCGTCCGGTTGTGCCGCGCTGACCGGTGTCGAGGCCATCAGCAACGGGGTGCCGGCGTTCCGGAAACCGAAGTCGCGCAACGCCGCCACCACGCTGCTGCTGCTGGGCGTGGTGGCGGTGTCGCTGTTCATGGGCATCATCATGCTGGCCCAGGCGACCGGCGCGAAGATCGCCGAGCGGCCGGGCGATCAGCTGATCGGGGCGCCCGAGGGCTACGAGCAGAAGACGCTGATCACCCAGCTGGCCGATGCGGTGTTCCACGGCTCCTCGATCGGGCTGCTGCTCATCGCCGGCGTCACCGCGCTCATCCTGATCCTGGCGGCCAACACCGCGTTCAACGGGTTCCCGGTGCTCGGTTCGATTCTGGCTCAGGACCGCTACCTGCCGCGACAGCTGCACACGCGCGGTGACCGGTTGGCGTTCTCCAACGGCATCCTGTTCCTCGCGTTCGCCGCAATCGCGTTCGTGGTGGCGTTCCAGGCGCAGGTGACCGCGCTGATCCAGCTCTACATCGTCGGGGTGTTCGTCTCGTTCACGCTCAGCCAGATCGGCATGGTGCGGCACTGGACCCGGCTGCTGCGCACCGAGACCGACCCGACCGTGCGCAGCCGGATGACGCGCTCGCGGGTGATCAACAGCATCGGCCTGCTGTGCACGGGTTCGGTCCTGGTGATCGTCGTCACCACCAAGTTCGTCGCAGGCGCGTGGATCGCGATCCTGGCGATGTCCGCGCTGTTCGTGATCATGAAGCTGATCCGCAAGCACTACGACACGGTGGCCCGCGAACTCGAGGAGCAGGAGGCCGGGGAGGCCGGCGACATCGTGCTGCCGAGCCGCAACCACGCCATCGTGCTGGTGTCCAAGCTGCACCTACCGACGCTGCGGGCGCTGGCCTATGCCCGCGCCACCCGCCCGGACATGCTCGAGGCGATCACGGTGAGCGTGGACGACGCGGAGACCCGCGCGCTGGTGCACCAGTGGGAGGACAGCGACGTCACCGTGCCGCTGAAGGTGATCGCCTCGCCGTACCGCGAGATCACCCGCCCCGTCCTCGATTACGTCAAGCGGGTGACCAAGGAGTCGCCCCGCACCGTGGTCACCGTGTTCATCCCGGAGTACGTGGTGGGCCACTGGTGGGAACAGTTGCTGCACAACCAGAGTGCGTTGCGGCTCAAGGGCCGGCTGCTGTTCATGCCGAACGTCATGGTCACCTCGGTGCCGTGGCAGCTCAATTCGTCCGAGCGGCTCAAGACGCTGCAGCCGGAATCCGCGCCCGGTGACGCCCGCAGGGGCTTCCTGGAATGACCGCCGCCGACGACGACCTGGTGCTGACCACCGGGGCGCCCGCCAACGGCGGGAGCTGCGTGGCCCGGCACGACGGCCGGGTGGTGTTCGTGCGGCACGCGCTGCCGGGGGAGACCGTGCGGGTGCGGGTGCAGGCCGACCGCGGCTCCTACCGGCACGCCGATGTGGTCGAGGTCCTCGAGCCGTCTCCCGACCGCATCCCGTCGCTGTGCCCGATCGCCGGGGTCGACGGGGCGGGCTGCTGTGACCTCGCGTTCGCCACGCCCGAGGCGGTGCGCCGGCTCAAGGGTGCGGTGGTGGCCAATCAACTCAGCCGCCTCGGCGGCTACGACTGGTGCGCCGAGGACGAGGCGACCGCCGACGCGCTCGGCGACGGGGCGGCGACCGGTTGGCGCACCCGGGTGCGGCTGGACACCGCCGAGCACGGCGAACAGGCCGGCCGGGCGGGCTTCCACCGGTATCACAGCGCGGAGCTGGTCACCGACCTGCGCTGCGGTCAGCTGCCCGACGGGATGCTCGACGGGCTCGACCTGTGGCGGTTCCCGCCGGGCGCGCACGTGCACGTGGCGCTCGACGACGACGGCGCGCGCCACGTCGTGCAGTCCGGTCCCCGCTCCGGCGGCGCCTCGCCGACCACCGCGGTGTCGGGGCAGTACGAGGCGGTCCAGCGGATCGGCGGCCGCGAGTGGCGGGTGCCGGTGACCGCGTTCTGGCAGGCGCACCGCGACGCCGCGCGCCGCTACAGCGAGCTGGTGGCGCAGTGGGCGGGTCTGCGGACCGGCCAGACAGCGTGGGATCTGTACGGCGGTGCCGGCGTCTTCGCCGCCGCGCTGGCCGGACCGGTCGGTGACCGCGGGCGGGTGGTCACGGTGGACACCTCCCGGGCAGCCGGCCGGTCGGCGCGCGCCGCGCTGGCCGACCTGCCGCAGGTGTCGGTGGTCACCGATTCGGTGCGCCGGGCGTTGACCCGCGAGCGCCATCGGGCCGATGTGGCGGTGCTCGACCCGCCCCGGGCCGGCGCGGGCCGCGACATCATCGACCTGGTCAGCGGGGCCGGAGTCCCGCGGATCGTGCACATCGGCTGTGAAGCCGCATCGTTCGCCCGGGACGTGGGGCTGTACCTGCGTGCCGGTTACACCGTCGAGGAGCTGCGCGTGTTCGACTCCTTCCCCCTGACCCACCATGTCGAGTGCGTCGCGGTGCTGACCCGATGAGCGGCCGGCTGAGCCGCGCCTGGTTCGACCTGGTGGGCCCGGAGACGACACCGGCCGGATCGGCGGTCGCGCTCGGCCTGGGTGCGCTGGGGGTGGCCGCCGCCCCCGCGGTGGCGGGCCGGCCGCTGTCGCCCGGTCGGAAGGTGGCGCTGGCCCTCATGGCCGCCGACCTGTGGGGTGGCGCCTGGGTCAACAACACCCGCGCCTGCGCCCGCTGGTACGGACGGGCCGGGCAGACCGACGGCGACCACCTGCGCTTCGCCGCGGCGCATCTGCACCCGGTCGCGGTGGCGTGGCTGGACAACGCCGGGCCGCAACGGGTTCCGGCGTCGGTGTGGGCGGGCGCGCACTACGTCTACCTGATGGCGGCCACCGTGGTGATCCGCCGCGCCGGACGTGGCCGCCGGGCGCTGGGCGTGCTGGCGACCGTCGGCGGCATCGCGTTGGACCGGGCGCTGGGCCCGTCGGCCGCCGCGCCGTGGTTCGCGCCGGTCTTTTACGCCAAGCTGCTCTCGGGGCACGCGGCGGCGGCGCTGTGGTCCCGGGAGGCGCTGGCCCGTCCGGCCCGATAGGGTTGCGACACGGTGTGCCGGGAAGTCTGGTCGGCCAGGGTGTGAACCCTGTGGTGACGCCTATCGAATGCCGAGGACCGTCGTGAGTCTCAACCCGTTTCGTCGCATCACCCGGGGCGCCCTGCTGGAGCGCGGCTCGTGGGCCGAGTCGAAACGGGTCGCCGAGATTCTGCGCAAGGAGACCGTCGGCGGTGCCGTGCTGCTGGTGGCGGCCACGGTCGCGCTGGTGTGGGCGAACTCGCCGTGGTCGGCGGCCTACTTCTCGCTGCGCGATCTGCACATCGGCAGCGACGAGTTCGGGCTGCACCTCGACCTGACACTGGGCACCTGGGCCGCCGACGGTCTGCTGGCGATCTTCTTCTTCGTGGTGGGGCTGGAACTCAAACGCGAGTTCGTCGCGGGCGACCTGCGCGACCCGGCGCGCGCGGCGCTGCCGATCGCGGCCGCGGTCGGCGGCATGGTGGTGCCCGCGCTGATCTTCGTCGCGTTCACCGCGGGAGTCGGCGACGGCGCCGTCAAGGGCTGGGCGATCCCGACCGCCACCGACATCGCGTTCGCGGTGGCGGTGCTCGCGGTGATCTCCACCCATCTGCCGACCGCGCTGCGCACGTTCCTGCTGACGCTGGCCGTGGTGGACGACCTGCTCGCGGTGACCGTGATCGCGGTGTTCTACACCGACGACATCAACATCGTGGCGCTGGCGGGTGCGCTCGTGCCGCTGGCGCTGTTCACGTTGTGCGTACAGCGACGGATCCGGTCGTGGTGGCTGCTCATCCCGCTGGCGGTGGCGACGTGGGTGTTGGTGCACGAATCCGGCGTGCACGCCACGGTGGCCGGGGTGCTGCTCGGATTCACCGTCCCCGTGCTGCGCAGCCAGGCGGCCGGGGGTCCCGAGGCCGGTCCCGGGCTGGCCGAACACTTAGAGCACCGGCTGCGCCCACTGTCGGCGGGCGTGGCGGTGCCGGTGTTCGCGTTCTTCGCCGCGGGCGTCGCGATCGGCGGGGTGGACGGGTTCACCCGCGCCATGGCCGACCCCATCACGCTGGGCATCGTGGTCGGGTTGGTGGTGGGCAAACCCGTCGGGATCTTCCTCACCACCCGGGTGATGGCCGCCGTCACCCGCGCCAACCTGGACGTCGCGGTGCGCTGGATCGATGTGCTGGGCCTGGCGATGCTGGCCGGGATCGGCTTCACGGTCTCGCTGCTGATCGGCGATCTGGCCTACGGTCTGGGCTCTGATCGTGACGATTTCGTGAAGGTGGGTGTGCTCACGGGATCGCTGGTCTCGGCCCTGCTCGCGGCGGTGCTGCTGCGCCTGCGAAACCGCCACTACCGGGCAATATGGGAAGAAGAGACCGCCGACCGCGACCTCGACGGCGTGCCCGACGTCTACCAGACTCGACACGACTGACCCCCGCCGGCGTGCGTAGACTGTCGGAATGCTTGAACAGATCCGCGGTCCCGCTGATCTGCAGCACCTTTCGCAGGCACAGCTGTGCGAACTGGCCGGGGAGATCCGCCAGTTCCTCATCCACAAGGTCGCTGCAACCGGTGGGCATCTCGGCCCGAACCTCGGCGTCGTCGAACTCACCCTGGCCCTGCACCGGGTGTTCGACTCACCGCACGACCCGTTGATCTTCGACACCGGCCACCAGGCCTACGTGCACAAGATGCTGACGGGCCGGGCCCACGAGTTCGATTCGCTGCGCAAGAAGGACGGTCTGTCGGGCTATCCGTCGCGCGCGGAGAGCGAGCACGACTGGGTGGAGTCCAGCCATGCCAGCGCCGCGCTGTCCTACGCCGACGGGCTGGCCAAGGCGTTCGAGCTGACCGGTCACCGCAACCGCCACGTGGTCGCGGTCGTCGGCGACGGCGCGCTGACCGGCGGCATGTGCTGGGAGGCGCTCAACAACATCGCCGCCGCCCGCCGCCCGGTCGTGATCGTCGTCAACGACAACGGCCGCAGCTACGCCCCCACGATCGGCGGGTTCGCCGACCACCTGGCGGCGCTGCGCCTGCAACCCGGCTACGAGCGCCTGCTCGAGGAGGGCCGCAAGGCCGTGCGCGGGCTGCCGGTCATCGGCGAGTTCTGCTACCAGTGCATGCACAGTGTCAAGGCCGGCATCAAGGACGCCCTGTCGCCGCAGGTGATGTTCACCGACCTCGGCCTCAAGTACGTCGGCCCGATCGACGGCCACGACGAGCACGCCGTCGAGTCGGCGCTGCGCCACGCCCGCGGGTTCAACGCCCCGGTGATCGTGCACGTGGTGACCCGCAAGGGTATGGGCTACGCGCCGGCCGAGAACGACGAAGCCGAGCAGATGCACGCCTGCGGCGTCATCGACGTCGCCACCGGGCAGGCCACCAAGGTCGCCGGGCCGGGGTGGACGTCGGCGTTCTCCGACGCGCTGATCGACTTCGGCGCCAAGCGCCGCGACGTCGTGGCGATCACCGCCGCCATGCCGGGTCCGACGGGGCTGGCCGCGTTCCGCGACCGCTTCCCGGACCGGTTCTTCGACGTCGGCATCGCCGAACAGCACGCGATGACATCGGCGGCCGGGCTGGCCATGGGCGGCCTGCATCCGGTGGTCGCGGTTTACTCGACCTTCCTCAACCGCGCGTTCGATCAGCTGATGATGGACGTGGCGCTGCACAAGCTGCCGGTCACCATGGTGCTGGACCGCTCGGGCGTGACGGGTCCGGACGGCGCCAGCCACAACGGCATGTGGGACCTGTCGGTGCTGGGCATCGTGCCCGGCATGCGGGTGGCCGCTCCCCGTGACGGCGCCCGGCTGCGCGAGGAACTCGGCGAGGCGCTCGACATCAGCGACGGCCCCACTGCGATCCGGTTCCCGAAAGGCGATGTCGGCGAAGACATTCCGGCACTGCGCCGGCAGCGCGGCGTGGACGTGCTGGCCGAGCCGGCCGACGGGCTGTCATCGGACGTGCTGCTGGTGGCGGTAGGACCGTTCGCGTCGATGGCGCTCACCGTCGCCGACCGGTTACGCAAGCAGGGCATCGGCGTCACCGTCGTCGACCCGCGGTGGGTGCTGCCGGTCCCGGCCGTGCTCACCGAACTCGCGGCCGCCCACAAGCTGGTGGTGACCATGGAGGACAACGGCGTGCACGGCGGCATCGGCTCGTCCGTGTCGGCCGCGCTGCGCGGCGCCGAGGTGGACGTGCCGTGCCGCGACGTCGGGCTGCCGCAGGAGTTCTTCGCCCACGCCTCGCGCGGTGAGGTGTTCGCCGAGGTCGGCCTGACCGACCGCAACATCTCCCGGCAGATCACCGGCTGGGTCGCCGCGCTGGGGGCCACCCCCGCCGAGGAGGACGAGGTCAGCGAGCGGCTGGACTGACGCGCCGGTCGGCCAGCGGAACGCGGGCCACCTCGGTCAGGCCGCCGTCCTCCGTGGGCTGCTCGAACGACACCTCGGCGTCGGCGCCGCGCAGGTGCAGTGTGGCGATCGTGTTGCCGAACACCGGTCCGGCCGAATTCGTCCACTGCACGGTGAGGTCGGGCGCCCCGTGGCGGCGCGCCCACCGCCGCATGATCGGTGCCAGCCGGCGGGACCAGCCGAGCTTGAACGCGGGTTTGACGAACGAGGGCACATAGTTGTGCACCGGTGAGCACACCAGCTGGTACACCGTGGCGGCGTCGTCACCCACGTCGGTCAGCGCGGCGCGCGCGGCGTAGCTGTGGTGCACATCGCCGGAGAGCACGGTCACCGTCGCCGGGTGGGACGGGTGCGTGGCCGCCCGCCGGATCATCGTGGTCAGCCGCAGGAACGACTTCATGAACGCCGGCCAGTGTTCGAGATCGGCTGCCTGACGCAGCTTTTCGGCCGGCAGACCCCGCCAGCCGGGCTTGTCGGCGGAGATTTCGTTGACGCTCTGCAGGTCGGCGAGCGCAGGCGGCAGCAGCCACGGCACCGAGGAGCCCAGCACCAGGTGGTCGACGTCCTCGAGACCGTCGGCGGCCTGGGCCTCCAGCCAGGAGAACTCCTTCTCGCCGATCATCATCCGCTCTCCGGAGTCGAGGATCCGGCCGTTGCGCGAATCCATCATGATGAAGCGGCTGCGGCCCATGTCCCACCGGTAGCTGAACCGCACGCCCTTGTTCGCGTCCACCTCGGCGTCGGCGCGGTCGGCCATCTCGACGAGCAGCGGCCACACGTCGCCGTCGGCCGCGCGGATCCTGCGGTAGTCCTCGTCGGCGGCCAGCTCGTCGGGGCTCAGGTTGCCCATGTGCTGATAGACCCAGTAGGAGGCGAGCCCGGCGCGGATCCGGTCGCGCCACCACGGCTTGGTGTTCATGTCGGCCCGCCACGGCGCCGAGGTGTTCCAGTCGTCGCGGATGTCGTGGTCGTCGAAGATCATCGCGGTCGGGACCGTCGACATGATCCACCGGATCTCCGGGTCGGACCACGAGTGCCGGTAGAGACCCTCGTACTCGTCGAAGGTGACGACCTCGTCCGGCGGCCGCTTGGCGTGCCTGCGGGCGTGGCGGCGCCGGCCGGTCAGGTTCTTGCGCGCCTCCGGGGTGAGCTCGTCGGCGTAGACCTGATCACCGAGCAGGATCAGCAGATCGGGCCATTGATCGACCGGCAGCTCGGCCATCCGGTCGGCGTAGCGGTCCAGCGCGTCGACGCCGAGCTTGTCGTCGATCTCGGGCACGCCGGTCTTGGGGTAGCGGCACGATCCGAACACCGCGCACAGCCGGTCGGCACTCTCGGGCCCCCGGGTGCGGATGACGCTCGGCGGGAACGGGCTGTCGGGCAGCGGCCACACCAGCTCACCGTCGATGTGCACCCGGTACTCGAGGGTGGCGTCGGGCTCGAGCCCGGTGACGGTGACCAATGCGTAGTGGTGACCTTTGACCTCGAAAGTTGTTGCCGAGCAACCGAGTACGGTCACCGTGGCGGGGCGGCTGGTTTGCACCCAGACGACGGCGGTGGTGTCGCAGACGTGGCGTAAGGCGGGCCCCAACAACAGGGGCGAAGCGGAGTCGTCCGACGAAGATTGTTCGGGAACCGCCGACGCGGTGGCAGCTGACACCAGAGGGCGGTTCCCACTTCGTCAATTATCCAAACGTAATTCTCAGCCGGATGCGGCGGGCTGCAGCGCCGCCGTGAGCACCGGCACCACCAGGTCCCGCTGCCACGGTCGCACCTGGGCTTCGGACAGGAACGCCTCCACCGCGGCGGCCGTGTCGTCGACCGGCTGCCAGTCCCAGCACAGCCGGCGCACCACGTCCGGGGTGACGAGGTTCTCGGCCGGCACCGACACCCGCTCTGACAACGCGCTCAACCCGGCGCGGGCCGCCTCCAACCGGGCCGCCGCCTCGGGTTTGCGGCGCGCCCACCGCGACGGCGGCGGGGGACCGTTGGGCGGTTCGGCCGACTCCGGCGGATCGGTGGTGCGTCGCGCCCGGTCCAGCGCATCGAGCCACACCTGCGCGCTGCGCCGCTGGCGGGCGCCGCCGAACACCGGCAGCGCGGTCAGCTTCTCCACGCTGTCGGGGTCGGCGGTCGCGGCGTTGACGATCGCGGCGTCGGGCAGGATGCGCCCGGGCGCGATGTCGCGGCGGCGGGCGATGTGGTCGCGAGTGGTCCACAGCTCACGCACCGCGGCCAGCGCGCGCGGGTTGCGTACCTTGTGGATGCCCGACGTGCGTCGCCACCGGTCGCGCCGGGTCGGCGGGGCGACATAGGTGCGCAGGTGTTCGAATTCCTGTGCCGCCCAATCTGTTTTGCCTTGGTCGTCGAGGACCGCGGCCACCGCGTCGCGCAACTCCAGCAGCACCTCGACGTCGAGTGCCGCGTAGTTCAGCCATTCCGCGGGCAGCGGACGCTTGGACCAGTCGGCCGCGCCGTGTCCCTTCATCAACTGCAGGCCGAGCAGTTCGGACACCATCGTGGCGAGGTTGACCCGCTGGAAGCCGGCGAGCCGGCCGCCCAGCTCGGTGTCGTACAGCCTCGGTGGCCGCATCCCCAGCTCGGCCAGGCACGGCAGGTCCTGGTCGGCGGCGTGCAGCACCCATTCGTCGGTGTCGAGCACATCGGCGACCGGTGCCATCACCATGGTCGGGTCCTCACCGTGGTTCACCGGGTCGATCAGGACGGTGCCCGCGCCGGCGCGGCGGATCTGCACCAGGTACGCCCGGTTGGAGTAGCGGAAACCCGACGCCCGTTCGGCGTCGATCGCGAACGGGCCGTGCCCGGCGGCCAGCAGTTCGGCGGCCGCGAGGATCTCGTCGGTGCTGACCGCCAGCGGGGGCACGCCGTCGGCCGGCGCCAACAGCGGGGTGGGCGCGTCCTGCGGATCGTCGCCTGGGATGTCGTCGGAAGGGTCGTCGGTGTCCGTGTGCTGCGCCTCGCTCATCTCACGCGCGGGTGCGGGACGTCAGATCGGTCACGCCGGCCGGGGGCAGACCCGCCGCGTGCTCGAGCACCTCGCAGAACGCCTCCACGTGCGGGCCGAGTTCCAGGTCGGTCGCCGTCCACGACGCCCGCAGCTCGAGTTGGTGGGCCCGCGGCGGGCCGGAGATGTCGCCGTAGCGCACCGACGTCGTCGCGGTGACGGTGCCGCCCAGCGCGGTGACGTGTTCGGCCTTGGCCTCGAGCGCCTCGACCAGCCAGCTCCACGCGACCTCCGGCAGCAGCGGGTCGACGGCCTCGGTGGAGTCGAGATCGGCCTGGATGAACGCCACCAGGCGCATGGTCCCGTCCCACGCCTCGGCGCCCTCGGGGTCGTGCAGCAGGATGAGCCGGCCGAAGGCGTCGCCCTCGGACCGCTCGGGCACGATCGCCGTCTCCGGATGCCGGATCTCGGCGCCCAGGGCGTAGCTGTAGGGCGCCAGTCGCTGCGGCGGGCGGATCGGCCCGAGCTCGATCTCCGGCCGCGTGGTGGTGGCATTCATCGCCGCCACCGCAGCACGGAATTGAGCCGGTTCGGCGGTGGTCACGCCGACTGACGCTAGACCATCCGGCGACCCTTGTGCGCAGGCGCGCCGAACCGTCTGCAGATGGTGATCATCCGAGGTGCGAGCCGGCGGCGCGGAACTTCGCTGGAACGCACCGCGGTGGCGGCGGCGCGGTCCGTGGCAGCATTGATCCTGATGAACACGCGTCGAGAACTGCCCGACTCGCCATACCTCGCCGCCGCCCGCGGCCGCAAGCCCACCCGGGTGCCGGTGTGGTTCATGCGGCAGGCCGGCCGCTCGCTGCCCGAGTACCGCGCGCTGCGGGCCCGCAACACCATGATGCAGGCCTGCTTCGACGCCGAACTGATCACCGAGATCACGCTGCAGCCGGTGCGCAGGCACGGCGTCGACGCGGCGATCCTGTTCTCCGACATCGTCGTTCCGCTGCGCGCCGCGGGGATCGGCGTCGACATCGTGCCCGACGTCGGCCCGGTGATCGAGCATCCGGTGCGCACCGCCGCCGACGTCGCCGCGATCCGCCCGCTGGAACGCCAGACCGTGCAGCCGGTCGCCGACGCGGTGCAGATGCTGACCCGCGCCCTCGGCGACACCGCCCTGATCGGGTTCGCCGGGGCGCCGTTCACGCTGGCGTCCTATCTGGTGGAGGGCGGGCCGAGCAAGCACCACGAGCGCACCAAGGCGATGATGCTCGGCGAACCGGAGACCTGGCATGCGCTGATGTCGGTGCTGACCGATGTGACCGTGGCGTTCCTGCAGACCCAGGTCGAGGCGGGCGTCGATGCGCTGCAGGTGTTCGACTCGTGGGCGGGCACGCTGTCGCTGGCCGATTACCGCGCCTACGTGCTGCCGCACAGCACCCGGGTGTTCGAGGCGCTGGCCCCGGCCGGGGTGCCGATGACGCACTTCGGGGTGGGGACCGCCGAACTGCTCGGCGCCATGTCCGAGGCGGTGGCCGCGTCCGGTACGCCCGGCGTCGTCGGGGTGGACTGGCGGACGTCGCTGACCGACGCCGCGGGCCGGGTGGCGCGGGGCACCGCGCTGCAGGGCAACCTCGACCCCGTGGTCATGCTCGCCGGCTGGCCGGTGGTCGAGCGTGCGGTGCGCGCAGTGGTCGAAGACGGCAGGCGCGCGGTGGACGCCGGCGCGGCCGGGCATGTGTTCAACCTGGGCCACGGGGTGCTGCCCGCCACCGATCCGGAGCTCGTGACCGCCACCGTCGAGCTGGTGCACTCGTTGTGAGTCCGTCGTATTGCGTTGTCGGCGGCGGAATTTCGGGCCTGGTCGCGGCCTACCGGCTGCGGGTGACGGCCGGGCCCGCCGCCACGATCACGCTGTTCGACCCGGCGGACCGGCTCGGGGGAGTGCTGCGCACCGAGCGGGTCGGCGGGCAGTGGTTCGACGTCGGCGCCGAGGCGTTCGTGGCGCGGCGGCCCGAGGTGCCGGCGCTGCTGGCCGAACTCGGCCTGGCCGACCGTCAGATCGGCACCACCGGCGTGCGTCCGCTCATCTACAGCGGCGGCCGCCTGCACGCGATGCCGCAGGGCACCCTGCAGGGCATCCCGGCGCAGGCGTCGTCGGTGGCCGGTCTGGTCGACGACGCCACCCTGGCCCGAATCGCCGACGAGGTCGCCCGCCCCCTGTCGTGGCGGCCGGGTGCCGATCCCACGGTCGCCGAGCTGGTCGGGGACCGCTTCGGTCAGCAGGTGGTGGCCCGTTCGGTCGATCCGCTGCTGGCCGGCGTCTATGCGGGCTCGGCCGCCACCATCGGGCTGCGCGCGGCGGTCCCGCCGCTGGCCGCCGCCCTGGACCGCGGGGCGCGCAGCCTCACCGACGCCGTGCGCGACGCGCTGCCCCCACCGGTGACCGGGTCGGTGTTCGGCGCCGTCGACGGCGGCTACGGCGTGCTGCTCGAGGCGCTGCGCCGCCATGCCGGGGTGCACTGGGCGCAGGTCGCCGTCGAGCGGGTCGAACGCACCGCCGGCGGGGTGGAACTACTCGACGACGAGGGCAATCGCTGGCCC
>NZ_SPQO01000087.1 GCF_004570325.1 Mycobacterium sp. PS03-16
TGTCGTCGGTGTCACGAGCCAACGTGCCCACCGCATGGTGATGATGATCGCCGAGAGTATCGCCGATGGCGTGGACCAAAACCGGGTGCGGGCTCACCTCGACGAACAGGGTGTGCCCGTCGGCCGCGGCGGCGCTGACGGCCTGGTGCAGGCGCACCGGCCGGCGCACGTTGGCCACCCAATAGTCGGCGTCCAGACGCGGCGCCGATGTGGTGCCGTCGACGGTGGAGTAGAACCGGATGGACGGTGTCTGCGGCACCAGATCAGCCAGCGCGACACGGAGTTCGTCGAGGATCGGATCCATCAACGCCGTATGCGAGGCGACCTCCATGTTCACCCGACGCGCGAACCGCCCCGCCGCGGTCGCCGCCGCGAGCGCCCCGTCCACTGCGGCGGGCGGACCGGCGATCACGGTCTGCTCAGGTCCGAGGTGACCGGCGATGCTCACGCCGTCGAACCGGGCGATCAGCGCCGCGGTGGAGTCGGCGTCCAAGGTCACCATCGCCACCGCGCCCTGGCCGGCCAGCCGCGACATCAGCTGAGAACGGGTGGCGATCACCCGCAACCCCTCACGCACCGACAGAGCACCAGACACCACCGCCGCGGTCACCTCACCCATCGAATGCCCGA
>NZ_SPQO01000035.1 GCF_004570325.1 Mycobacterium sp. PS03-16
CGGTCAGCCGAGCATTAGCGTGGGACACGAGGACCTCCGTGTGTGTGAAGACGTCAGACATCTCCACTAAGCCCGGAGGTCCTCCCCTCTCACAGCCAAACCGTCAACAACGTCCCTGCCGAGTACACCTAGGGCTCTACCGGATCGTCGCCTCGCGTGTGTGCGGACTCATCCGCCCGCGCGGCGTGTCGCGTATGACACCGCACGCCGAGACGCGTCAGACGTCGTACTCCCACGCGTCCGGGTCCGCGTTGCGCCGGCTCCGCGGGCGGCTGCGGTACTCCACGTCACGCTCACCGTCCTCGGCGCCGCGGTAGCGCACCCGCGATACCGGGTGGTGGGTGGAGCTGCCGTTGGACCCGTGCGGTTCGAGGGGTTCGTAGTCGTCGAGGCGACGGCGGCGCGGCCGCTCATAGGTGTCGCGCCGGTCGATCGGCGGCAGCCGACGGGCGTCGCGGCTCGGCCGCGGCTCCCGGCTCTCGCGTCCGGTCCGCGGCTCCCGCGATTCCCGCGGCTCTCGTTCCCGCGATGCCCGCGTCGTGCGCTCGCGCGGCTCCCGGCGTTCACGACCTTCGCGGCCCTCCCGGCGCTCCCGGCCTTCCCGGGGGGACTGGCTACGCGAACGCCGGCGCGGCTCGGCGTCATCCGACGATCGCGCCGTCGAGCGGGACCGGCGGGGCCGGTCGACCACCGGTTCCATGATCTCGGTTTCGTCGGCCCGTGGGCGGCGCGACCGCGAGGTGCCCGACGAGCGGGTGCCCGGCTTGCGGGTGGTGCGACTGTCCGACGACCGCGACGCGCGCGGCGGCGTGCTGCGAGCCGACCGCTCCGACGTCCGCGACCGGCGCGCAGGTGGTGCGTCGTCCTCGTCGTCGTCCTCGTCATCGGGCGTACTGCGACCGCCGACCAGGCCCGACACCTTCGCCGCCAGGGCCGCCGCGAGTCCGCCGGCCGCTGACCTGCGGGCCGGGGTGTCCTTCGCGGACGGTGCCTCCGCCGCCGTCCCGCTGCGCCGGGACGACATGCCGAGATACCAGCGCGCCATACCGACCAGCAGCACGGCCGCCGAGGTGAAGAACATCAGCGGGAACCGCTCGATCAGCGGGTATCCGCAGTTGATCGCGAGGTCTTTGAGGCCGTGGATCTCCGAACTGTGGAACAGGTAGTAGGCCCCGGGGACGGCGAAGAACAGCAGCAGCGGTGGCTGGATGACGGTGGTGAAGATGTTCGCCTGACGCACGGCCAGGACGGCGAGCAGGCAGCCCAGCGCGTAGCAGGCCGAGAAGACCGAACTCAGTTCCCGCGTCCCCGAGCCGGCGTCGAACGCGAACCCGGCCGTGGTGAGCGTGACCGCCAGCAGCACGGCACCCCACCACGGCAACCCGGGAAATTGCGGATGCACAGAGCGGTGGTCGGCCGGCACTGCCGACCGTGCGCGCTGTCCTGACACAGGTAGACCGTACCGGCTCGACCCCGAAGCGCGACGCCAGCGCGCGGGAGCCTCCTCGTCGGCCTCTGGCAGACTGTCATCCCTGTGGGGCTCAATCTCGGAATCGTCGGCCTGCCGAATGTCGGCAAGTCGACTCTGTTCAACGCGCTGACGCGCAACAACGTGCTGGCGGCGAACTATCCGTTCGCGACGATCGAACCCAACGAGGGTGTCGTCGCGCTCCCGGATCCCCGGCTCGACGAACTCGCGAAGATGTTTCATTCCGACAAGATTGTGCCCGCGCCGGTCACGTTCGTCGACATCGCCGGCATCGTCAAAGGGGCGTCCGAAGGCGCCGGGCTGGGCAACAAGTTCCTGGCCAACATCCGCGAGTGCGACGCGATCTGCCAGGTGGTGCGGGTCTTCACCGACGACGACGTCACGCACGTCGACGGCCGGATCGACCCCAAGTCCGACATCGAGGTGATCGAGACCGAGCTGATCCTCGCGGACATGCAGACGCTCGAGCGCGCCGTGCCCCGGCTGGAGAAGGAAGCCCGCACGCACAAGGACCGCAGGCCGATCTTCGACGCAGCCGTCGCGGCGCAGGAGGTGCTCAACGGCGGGACCACGCTGTTCGCGGCGGGCACCGACACGTCGCTGCTGCGTGAGCTCAACCTGATGACCACCAAACCGTTCCTCTATGTGTTCAACGCCGACGAGGGCGTGCTCACCGACGAGGCCCGCAAGGCCGAGCTGCGCGAACTCGTGGCGCCGGCGGACTGCGTGTTCCTCGACGCCAAGATCGAATCCGAGCTGATCGAACTCGACGAGGAGTCGGCGGCAGAACTGCTCGAGTCGATCGGCCAGACCGAGCGCGGGCTGGACGCGCTGGCCCGCGCCGGCTTCCACACCCTGCGACTGCAGACGTTCCTCACAGCCGGGCCCAAGGAGTCGCGGGCCTGGACGATCAACCAGGGCGACACCGCCCCCAAGGCCGCAGGCGTCATCCACACCGACTTCGAGAAGGGTTTCATCAAGGCCGAGATCGTCTCCTACGACGACCTGATGGAAGCCGGTTCGATGGCCGCCGCGAAGGCGGCGGGCAAGGTGCGCATGGAGGGCAAGGACTACGTCATGGCCGACGGCGACGTGGTGGAGTTCCGCTTCAACGTCTAGAGGATCTCAAGCGGCCCTGGCGTGGCGATCGCGCCAGTATTGAGTACATGACGGACGCTTCCGTTGGCCGAGGTTCGGGCGAACCTCTCCGAACTCGTCGATGAAGCCGTGCGAACTGATCAACGCATCGAGGTGACGCGCCAGGGGCGTCGTGCCGCCGTGATCTTGAGTGCCGATGACTATGACTCGATCATGGAGACGCTGGCCATCCTCAGCGACGCGGAGCTGATGCCGACGGGCGAGAGGCTGAGCAGGACGACGAGACGTCACCCATGCCCTCCCCGAACCCGTCGCTGTCGCGTGTTGGGAGTTCATCCGGGGTCCGCTTGCCGAGGATCCTCACCGCGTCTGCGAACCACTCCACGGTCAACTGGCGGGTCGAACCTCGGCTCGGCGTGGCGAATTCCGGGTCATCTACCGGATCTTCGACGACCGAGTCGTGGTCAGGGTCGTCCACATTGCGCACCGCCGCGACGTGTATCGGTGATGACGCGACGGATGCCGCCGCTATCGCCTCGGCGTTACAGTCGATCCGTGGTGGGTGAAGACCTGACCAGGCGCGAGGAGTCGCTCGCGCGGCGCGAAGGCGAGGTCTCGCGGCGCGAGCACATCGCCGACGAACGGGACCGCATCGCCGACGAACGCGACCGCATCGCCGACGAGCGTGAGCAGGCGGCAGACGACCGCGAGCGGCGCGCGGACGCTCGCGAAGGCGCCACCGCCCAACGGGAGCGCGACCGCCTGCAACGCGTCGAGGATCGCGCCGAGCGCGAGCGCGCCGCCGACCGGCGGGAGAGCGCCGAGATCGGACGTGCCGTGGCGGAGACCGAACGACGTGCCGAACGCGAATCGTCGTCCGGTGAGGCACCGCCGGACTAACTCGACGAGCCAGATGATGCGGTGTTTGGACAGCGGATCCGCGGGTATAGGCTTCGCGCGGGTTGCCAGACGTAGTTGCATCCTCGAGCTCCCCGCTAGGTGATCGCTCGGACGCAACTCAATGTGTCAAGCAGCGTGCACCTTGTCGGGCGGTCACCGCCATTTCGCCACTTGAACGCCGGACGTCGACTCTGCGGTGTGCGGCGTCGATCGCGGCGTGTACAGCGTTGCGCAAACCGGTTAGACGCCGAGGTGTGTCATGGCCGTGACCCGGCCGCGACGGTCACCCAGCACGCTCGTGGAGGTGACGGCGGTCGAGACGATCTATCTGGTGGCGGCGCTCTGCTGGATCGTCGTGGTGGCCGGCGGTCTCTGCGTCGCCGGATACGTCGCCGTACGGATGCGGGCCCGCCGCCGCCGCATCGACCACCTGCTCGACGCCATCCATCTCGCCGCCCGAATCCGGCGGCACGGCATGTCGTTCGTGCAGCGGCGAGTTCGGCGCTGATCGACTCGGAAGTGGCGAGCGCGCTACGGCGTGGCGACCTGCCGTTGCATCCCGGCCAGCCGCTCCTGCAGCGCGTCACCGAGCCGGTCGAGTGTGCGCAGTTCGACCTCGAGGGCATGAACGACACGGCGCAGTTCGCTGACCCTGGCCGCCAGTCCCGCGTTGCGGGCCTTCTGTAATTCGATGCCGTGGCGGGCGAGTTGAGAAGAGGCCGCGAGGCGCATGTCACTGAGTACGCGGCGGAAGTACTCAGCCTGTCGAGCGTCGGCCTCCCGGCTGTGCGCCGCGTCCGCATCCATCTGGGCGACGAGGCTGTCCGAGTCGGTCATTCCAAACACATTAGAACCTGACTTATGTTCTTGCGAAGGCAATGACGGATCCTCACCCACCTGTCGGTGACGTGATCCGATCGGCGGTCACCGCCACCTCGGCGCCGAGCCGGTACCCGTCGGCCAGCGGAAGGTCATCCCCGCTCCAGAACGACCCCGGGTCGAACCAGTTGTGGTGCTTCTCGGTCTGCAGCAGACCCATCTCCTCGTAGGTGATGGCGACGGTCTCCGCGCAGTATGCGGTCTGCAGACCGGCCGACATGGTGCGTTCCCTGCGGCGCTCCGCGGACTCGCGGACCTTGCGGTGCACGTAGGGAATGCCGCGGGTGAAGTCGCTGACGGTGGGCAGCCGGCCGCGCAGCCAGCGGCCCGTCAGGCGCGCCGTGGTGGGAAACGGCGTGCCGTCCATCCGGGCGATCACCCGCAGCATCCGGTCCTCCTGCGCCCGGGACGCCTCCGGGGTGAGCTGACGCAACCAGCAGCGCTGCCCGTAGCTGTGCATCCACCGCTCGACAGCCTCCCGGGCGTCGTTGAGCTGCACCCCGCGGTGATGGGTTCCGGTCCACAGGTCGAGCAGCTTGTCGCCCAGCTCGGCGTGCCAGATCAACGGCGGCAGATCGTCGAGCGCCACGGTCATGCCGACATGGTTGACCGGGGCGTTCGTCATCGTCTGGATCGCGCGGTCCGGGCCGGAGCCCCCGCGGAACAGCCAGATGTCGCCGGTCCGGGTCTCCTGCAGCGCCCGCGTCAACGACACCGTGTTCGCCTCCACCCCCGCAGCTTAGGCAGACTCACCCCATGCGCAGCATCTGGAAGTGGGTGGGGCTGGCCGGTGCGGCCGGTGTGGTCGCCGGTGGCGTGCTCGTCGCGCGGGACGAACGGCGGCGCCGGTCCTACACCCCCGACGACATCCGGGCGCGTCTGCACCAACGGCTCGCCGAGGCCGACGGCCGCTAATCGGTCACCGCGTAGAGCCGGTGGGTACCGGAGAAGCCCTTCAGGTCCGCCTCGCGGCTCTCGCCGACAGTGATGCCGTCGATGCCCGACACCGCGTCGCGCACCGCCTGGCTCACCAGCACCTCGCCGCCCTCGGCCTCGGCTGCCACCCGCGCGGCCATCGCGACGTTGCGGCCGAACAGGTCCTCGCCGCGGCGCACCGACTTGCCGGTGTGGATGCCGATGCGGACCCGGATGCCGCCGGGCTTGCGGCGCATCGCCCGCTGCAGTGCCACCGCGCAGCGCACCGCCTGCTCCGGCGCGGCGAACGCCACCATGAAGCCGTCGCCCTGGCTCTTCACCACATGCCCGTCGTGGTCGCCGACGTGGCGCTGCACCAACCGTGCATGCCTGCCGATGAGCCGTGCCCACGCCCGGTCCCCGATGCGGTTGTTCAGCGCGGTCGAATCCTCGATGTCGGAGAACAGGATCGCCACCCGACCGTCGGGCGCCAGCCGCGCCAGATCGGGCCGTTCCACTTCGAACCAGTCCGCCAGGTCCTCGATCGAAGAGCGGATCGCCCCGCCGAAGCCGCGCTCGCGGACCAGGTTTGCGGTCTGCCACATCTGCTTGACCGCCTCCCGGCCGCCCGACAGCAGCATGGCGCGGGTGTCGACGCGGCCCCGCAGTTCGTCGGCCTCGCGGCGGGCCCGGCTGAGCAGCACCCACAGCACACCCAGTCCGACCGCCTCCGCCAGCACCAGTGCGGCCAGGACGTACGCGGCGATCTCAGCTCCCGTCACCGCCTCAGTATTGGCGGTGGCGCGCTGATTCCGCGGAACCACCCCTGGCGGCGGCGCGTTCAGACGCCGGTCGAGGACCCCGGGCGCACGATCATCAGCACCGTGACGATCACCCACAGCAAGTTGAAGATCCCGGTCGTCATGGCCAGCCGCGTCACCACGGTGCCGTCGAGCGCCGCGCGCTGATCGGGCAGAATGAACGCGAGCAGCACCACGGCCGCCGCCGCGGTCAGCGCGATCGAGACCAGTACCCACGCGTCGGTCAGCACACCCATCGACACCGCCGTGGCGAAGCCGAGCACCGGAACGGCCAGCCCCAGCACGGCGTACGTGCGGCAGATGCGGTGCAGGACGGTCGCCACCGGCAGTGCCGAATCGTCCGGCCCGGACAGTGCCGAATCGTCCGGCCCGGACAGTGCCGAATCGTCCGGCCCGGACAGTGCACGGGCGTAGCGCGGGAACATGCTGGCCGCCACCGCGATCGGCCCGACGGCCAGGATCGCGACGACGACGTGGGCGCTGAGCAGGAAGGCGGACATCGCGGTCGACGCTAAGCCATTCCGCGGCACGCCACGTACGGCGAAAACGCCACGTGCCGACGGGATCCGGCCACTCACCAGCCTTCGGTGAGCACCCGGTCCAGCATGTCGACGTAGAAGTCGGCGGCATCGGTGTCGATGCACAGCGGCGGCTTGGTCTTGAGGATGTTCGAGTGGTCACCGGTCGGCTGGATGATCACGCCGAGGTCCAGCATGCGTTCGCAGATCGCCGCCGTCTCCTCCTTGGCCGGTTCCAGCGTGTGGTGATCGCGCACCATCTCCACGCCCAGATACAGGCCGACGCCGTGCACGGTCCCGATGATCGGATGCCGGGTGGCCAGCTCCTGCAGCCGGGCCTTCAGGTGCCCGCCGACGCGAACGGCGTTGCCCTGCAGGTCTTCTTCCTGCAGCACGTCGAGCACGGTCAGGCCGATCGCGCACGACAGCGGACTGCCGCCGGTCGAGGAGAAGAAGTAGCCCTGGGAGCGGAACGCCTCGGCCACCGCACGGCTGGTCACCACCGCGCCCAGCGGATAGCCGTTACCGGTCGACTTCGCCATCGAGACGATGTCCGGCACCACGCCCTGCTGCTCGAATCCCCAGAACCAGTGCCCCAGCCGGCCGTACCCGACCTGCACCTCGTCGGCGATCGCATACCCGCCGGCGGACCGCACCGCCCCGTACACCGCGGCGAGATACCCGTCGGGCAGCGCCATCCCGCCGGCGTTGCCGTACACCGATTCGCAGATGAAGCCGGCCGGCGGCCGGCCGTCGGAGGTCAGCTGCTCGATCTGGGCGACCGCGTCGACGGCGTAGCGCCCGACCTCGTCACCGCGGTACTTGCCGCGGAAGCTGTTGGGCGACTCGACCGTGTGCACCCAGTCGGGCCGGGTGGCCAGGGCGTTCGGGTTGTCGGCGGTCGACGTGGACACCGCGTCGGTGCCGTAGGTCCACCCGTGGTAGGCCTCGCGCATCGCGACCACGTCCCGGCGCCCGGATGCGGCCAGCGCCAGCCGAATGGCCAGATCGCTTGCCTCCGACCCGGAGTTGACCAGGAACACGGTGTCCAGCGGGTCGGGCAGTTCGGCGACCAGTCGCTCACTGAACTCGACCACCGACGAGTAGTTGAACCGCGAATTGGTGTTGAGCCGGCGCAACTGCCGGGAGGCGGTGTCGGCGACCCTCGGATGCGCATGGCCGAGCACCGTGACGTTGTTGACCATGTCGAGGTAGCAGCGGCCCGCCGTCGACATCAGGTGGTGGCGCCAGCCGCGCTCGATCTGCGGCGGTGTGCGGTAGTAGTACTCCTGGACGGGGGCGAAGCTGCGGTGCCTGCGCGCCACCAGGTCGTCGGTGGAGGTGACCACGGCATCGGCGGACAGGCCGAGCAGCGGCCGGGGGTCCCGGCACATCGCCAGCCAGCCCGGCGCGTACTCCGCGCGGACCAGCGGCGGCGCGGCGACGGTGCCGACCGGGCGGACCGTGATCTGCGCCCACGTGTCGGCGGCGCAGTCGGCCAGCGACGCGCCAGCGGACACCGTCTCCGAATCGATCACCGGACGCGCCCCGGTCACCGTCACCTCGAACGCGTTGCCGCGTAACGTCACCGCATTGGCGGTGCGGTCGACGACGGTGCCGTCGAACGGCGCCGCGAGGGTCAGCGGGCTCGCGGGCCACACCCGCACGCCGGTGGGCACCACCTCGGCGCTGACCGGGCTCAGTCGAGGGGCCAGGCTGAGGCGGGGCTCCCCGAAGCGGGTCACCACCAGCGCGGCGCCGTCGGCCACGGCGCGCCGTGCGGCGCGTTCCTCGATGTCGGCGGGCAACCAGCCGGCGAGGTCGAAGGCCCCGTCGAAGACCTCGGAGGTGGGCGAGAGATCGAGCGCGGCAACGCGTCCGGCGTCGATGTCCGAGACCATCGGCGCCTCCCCGCCGGCCGGCTCCGGCGGGAGCGCCACACCGAGCGCATCCCGGATGACCGCGGTCATCACGTCCATCGGGATGGAGCTGGCCTGCTCGAACATTCGCCGCTCACCGTCGGATTCCTCGGTGACATAGGTGTTGTGCGGCTCGAGCGCGGCCTGCTGGGCGCCGCTGACGATCAGCACCGCGGTCCGCAGCACCAGCAGCGGCCACAGCGCCTCGATCTCGTCGTCGGTCAGCGGCCGGATGGCGTGGAAAGCCCGCACGGCGGGCAGGATCGACACCGGCTCGGCGCCGGTGTGCGCGAGCACCGACGACGCGGTCACCGCCAATTCCGAGACGGTCCAGCTGTTGGTCAGGTCGCCGAAGTCGATCACGCCGTCGGGGTGGCGGCTGCCGTCCGGCGCCGTCGACACCACGACGTTGGCGTCGGTGATGTCGAGGTGCACCGCCTGGCGGGGCAGGTCGTCGGCCACGCGGGCGAGGCGTTCGGATGCCTCCCGGCTGACCTCGAGCACCCGGGTCCGCAGCGTGGGCTCGGAGACGTAGTCGATGAGCTTCTCGATGACGTCGGCGCTGTAGCGCAGATCCCACTGCAGGATCCGGTCCAGGCCGTCATGTTCGAAGCCGCTCAGGGCCCGGCTGATCCGCGCGGCCACCTCACCGAGCCCGGCGACCGCGGCGGGGGACAGGTAGTCGGACTCCAGCAGCGCCCCGCCGGGCAGATAGCGCAGCAGCCGGGCGAAGACCGTTGTCGGCGAGCGTCCCTCGATCGGCGTCAGGGTCTGCCCGGCGGTGTTGGGCAGCGGCACCGCGATCCGCAGATCGGGTTCGGCGAGCGCGATCCACTGGGTCGCCGCGTCCTGCGCGGCCAGCTCGACCTCCCCGAACGCGAGGTTGGCGACCTTGAGGACGCCGAGGACGTCGCCGCCGTCGCCGCGGATCAAGAAGTTGCGGTCCTGCTGGCTGCCGAGCGATTCGGCGATGCCGGACAGCCCGTAGTGCGTGGCGACGATCGCCTGCGCCTCGGCCTCGCTGACGTCGGGGCAGAGCAGCTCGGGCTGGTCGAGGAAGTTGAAGCCCGTGGTGCGGTGCTGGGTGGACATGTCCCCGGTCACCGGCTGACGAACTGCACGACGACTTCGCTGAACGCGTCGTTGTCGTCACCCGCGGCGGTGTGCCCGGCCTCGGACAATTCGACGAATTCGGCGCTGGGCACCTTGTGCAGGAAGTCTTTGACACCCTCGGGGCTGACCACGTCGGAGAGCTTGCCACGGATCAGCAGGATCGGAATGGTCAGGTCGATCGCGGCCTGCTCGAGCTTCTCCACCCGGATGAACGGGTCGTCGCCGGGTTTGGTCAGGAACGCCGGATCCCAGTGCCAGTACCACCGGCCGTCGCGCTCGCGCAGGTTCTTCTTGAGTCCCTCGGGGCTGCGCGGCTTCGTGCGGTGCGGCAGGTAGGCGGCCACCGCGTCGGCGGCGTCCTCCAGGGAGTCGAACCCGTGCACGTGGCTGAACATGAAGTCGCGGATGCGGGCGCTGCCGTCCTTCTCGTACCGGGGCACCACGTCGACGAGCACCAGCTGCGTGACCCGCTCGGGTCCGGCATCGTGTGCCACCTGGATGCCGGTCAGGCCACCCATGCTGGCGCCCACCAGCGCGACCGGCCTGCCGATCTGGTCGAGCACCCGCAGAACGTCCGCGCACAGTGTCTCGACCGCGTAGTCGGCGTCGGGGGACCGGTCGCTGTCGCCGTGCCCCCGGCTGTCCAGCGCGACGACGTGCAGACCCGCGTCGGCGAGGATCTGACCGGTCTTCTTCCACGAGAAGCGGTTCTGTCCGCCGCCGTGCAGCATCAGCACCGTGGGCCGGTCCGCGGCCGACGCGGCGCCGCGGTTCCATTCGTCGCCGACCAGGGTGAGCCCGCCGACGCCGGTGAACGTGACGGTCTGCGGTGCGCTGTGCGCGGTGTTCGCGGTGCTCACGGACATCCTTTCGGCTCGCCCCGGGGAGGAGATTACCTGCGCCGCCGGGCGGCGCCGGGACCGCCGCCGCGATGACTTCCCCGGCCCAGGCCGGTCTGTTCCGATGACCCATCCGCACGAACAGGAGACCGAGATGCCCGCGATCACCCCGTCGCTGTGGTTCAACGGCGATCTGGAGGACGCCGCGGCGTTCTACACGTCGATCTTCCCCAACTCGACGATCGAGAAGTTCGACCGCTACACCGATGCCGGGCCCGGCACCCCCGGCGAGGTGGTGTCCGGGACCTTCGTCCTGGACGGGACCCGCTTCATCGGCATCAACGGCGGACCGCAGTTCCCATTCACCGAGGCCGTGTCGTTCACCGTGCACTGCCGCGACCAGGCGGAGGTCGACTACTACTGGGACCACCTGGTCGCCGGTGGCGAGGAGTCGCAGTGTGGGTGGCTCAAGGACCGTTTCGGCGTGAGCTGGCAGATCGTGCCCACCCGCCTCGACGAACTGGTCGGCGACCCCGACCCGGCGCGGGCCGCGGCGGCGACCAAGGCGATGCTCGGGATGCGCAAGATCATCGTCGCCGACCTCGAGGACGCCGTCCGCGGAATCTGATCCGCACGGCACGTCGCCGACTGACACCCCGGGCCCGCCACGTAACGTTTGGCGGACGGCACAGACGAGGCGGTGCCGCGGGCCGCAGAGGAGCAGATATGGGCGACGACGCCCTCTCAGGCGACGGTGCACCGGTCGCCTCCGAGGCCGGGCCGGACCCCTCGGACGTCGCACCGCAGACCGCGGCCGAGGACCCGGCCGGTGACCGGTCGCCTCTGCGGTGGGTGCTCATCGCGGGGTTGGCGGTGGTCGTCGCGCTGGCCGGGCTGACCGGCTGGCTGGGCTACCGGGCCCACCAGCAGCAGCAGGACGACGCCCAACGCGAGGTGTTCCTGCAGGTGGGGCGGCAGGCGGCGCAGAACCTGACCTCCATCGACTGGGAGCAGGCCGAGGCCGACGTGCAGCGCGTGCTCGACGTCGCGACCGGGACCTTCTACGACGACTTCCATAACCGCGCCGAGCCGTTCATCGAGGTGGTCCGGGAAGCCAAGTCCCGGTCGGTCGGCACCCTCGGCGAGGCCGGGATCGAGTCGATGTCCGGAGATCAGGCGACGGTGCTGGTCGCCGTCACCGTGACGTCCTCGAACGCCGGCGCCCCGGAACAGGCCCCGCGCGCGTGGCGGATGCGGCTGACCGTCCAGCGTGTCGGCGATGACGCCAAGGTCTCGCAGGTGGAGTTCGTGCAGTGACCGACAAGCCCGACCAGGACACCATCGCGGACACCAATGAGGTCACCACCACCCAGGGGACCGAGGCGCCCGAGGCGACCGAGGCGCCCGAGGCGCCCGAGGCGTCGGAGGCGCCCGAGGCGACCGGTGGGGACACCGTTGGTGGGCGCCGGCGGCCGTCCCGGGCGCGGCTCGTCGCGTTCGGGGTGCTGCCCGCGCTGGCGGTCGTGCTGGCCGCCGTGGCCGGATACCTGGGGTGGCGCGCCCTGTCGGCGGCCGAGATAGACCGGGCGCGTGCGCAATCCGTGGACGCCGCCCGTGACATCGCGATCGAGATGCTGACCTACCAGCCCGACACCGTCGAACAGCAGCTGGCCGCTGCGCGCGAACGGCTCACCGGCGAGTTCCGCGACACCTACGGGTCGATGGTGGACACCGTCGTCATCCCCGGGGCCAGAGACAAGCGCATCTCCGCGGTCACCGAGGTGCCCGCGTCCGCGTCGGTCAGCGCGCAACCCGACCACGCCGTGGTGCTGCTGTACGTGAACCAGACCGTCACCGTGGGCGCCGACCCGCCCACCGGCACCGCGTCGAGCGTGCGCGTCACCCTCGACAAGATCGACGACCAATGGAAGATCTCCCGATTCGAGCCGATCTGATGACACCCCGATGGCTGGACATCACCGCCCCCACCGTGCAGTTGCGCGCGCTGGTCTGGGGTCCCGACGACGGCCCGATAGCGTTGTGCCTGCACGGTTTCCCCGACACCGCGTACGGGTGGCGCAAGGTTGCGCCGGTGCTGGCCGCGGCCGGCTGGCGGGTGGTCGCGCCGTTCATGCGTGGGTACGTGCCGTCGTCGGTGCCGTCGGACCGCAGCTACCACGTCGGTGCGCTGATGGACGACGCGCTGCGGGTGCTGCAGGCCGCGGGGCCGACCGGCCGCGACGTCCTGATCGGGCACGACTGGGGGGCGATCGCCGGGGCGGGGCTGGCGGCGATGCCCGACAGTCCGTTCCAGCGCGCCGTCATCATGTCGGTGCCGCCCGCCGCGGCCTTCCGTCCGCTGGGCACGGTGCCCGACGCCGCGCGGCTGGCCGCGCAGCTGCCCCGCCAGTTGCTGCGCAGCTGGTACATCATGTACTTCCAGTTGCCCTGGGCGCCGGACCGCTCCGCGTCCTGGGTGGTGCCCAAGCTGTGGCGGCAGTGGTCACCGGGCTATCCAGCCGCCGAGGACGTCCGTCACGTCGACGCCGCCATCGGCGCCCGCCGCCGCTGGCGTG
Organism: Mycobacterium sp. PS03-16; assembly: GCF_004570325.1. Taxonomy (GTDB): domain Bacteria; phylum Actinomycetota; class Actinomycetes; order Mycobacteriales; family Mycobacteriaceae; genus Mycobacterium. Next base: position 13,068 of record NZ_SPQO01000035.1, read on the forward strand.
CCGCGCTCGGCTACTACCGCGCCACGGTGCGCAACTCCACCCCGCCCGCGCAGTACTCCGAGCTGCACCGGCACTGGCTGTCGGCGCCCGCGATGCCGACGCTGTACCTGCACGGCCGCGATGACGGTTGTGCCACCCCGGAGTACGCACCGTGGGTGCAGCGGGTGCTGCCCGACGGCAGCGACCTCGCGATCGTCGACGACGCAGGCCACTTCCTGCAGCTCGAACAGCCCGACGTGGTCGGCGGGCACATCGTCGACTTCATCGGCACCGGCCGCTAGGACGTCGTGGCGGCGCGTCGGCTCGCGGCGTTCGACGCCCAGACGCTGTGGCTGGCGGTCAAGATCCCCAGTGACCAGCTGCTGCTGTACGCGTTCGCGGGCACGCCCGACCCGGTGACCGCCGTATCCGGTGTGCTGGCCCGAGCGCGCGCCTGCGGCGACCTCCGCCTGCGCGTCGCCGACCGCGGTCCGCTGACGTATCCGGTGTGGGTGGACGCCGGCGTCACCGCCGATCAGGCGGTGGTGCATCCGCCGGTCGGCGACTGGGCCGACTGCCTCACCGCGGTCAGCGCCCTCGCCGACGACCCTCTCGACCCGCAGCGCGCGACATGGCGGCTGCACGTCATCAGCCCGGTCCGCGGAGTGCCCGGCGTGCCCGGCGACGCCACCGTGGCCGTGGTGCAGATGAGCCATGCATTGGCCGACGGGCAGCGCTCGGCTGCGCTGGCCGGGTGGCTGTTCGGCCGCCCCGCGATGGTGCCGGACATCCCGCCGGTGCCCCGCTGGCTGCCCGCCGCCCTGCCGGTGCGGGCAGTGCGCGCCGCCCGCGCCCACCGCCTGCTCATGCGCGACGAGGCGGCGGGAGTCGTTGTGCGCCCGGCGCAGTCGCGTCCCGCGCTGCGCAGCAACGCCCGCCCCGACGGGGGTCGCAGCGTGCGGACCCTGGTGCGGTGCAGGCGGGCGCTGCCCGGGCCGACCGTGACCGTCGGGGTGCTCGCGGCGGTGGCGGAGGCGCTGGCCGAGCACCTGCGTGCGCAGGGGGATGACCCGGCCACGCTGGGCGCCGAGGTGCCTATGGCCAAGATCGGTCCGCGGCTGGCGCACAACCACTTCGGCAACGTCGGGGTGGACCTGCATCCGGATGTGCCGTTTGACAGACGCGCCGCGCGCATCGCCGCCGAACTCGCCGAACGCCGGCGACGCGCCCATCACCCCGGCATGCAGACGGCGAACCGCGCCTTCGCCGCGCTGCCCGCCCCGCTGCTGCGCCGCGGTGTCGTCCAGTTCGACCCCACGCTGCGGTCCCCGACGGTGACCGGCAACACCGTGGTGTCGAGCGTCGATCGCGGCCCGGCCGACCTCACGTTCGGCGGCGCCCCGGTGGTCATGACGGCCGGCTATCCGATGCTGTCGCCGATGATGGGTCTGGTGCACGGGGTGCACGGCATCGGCGACACCATCGCGGTCAGCGTGCACGCCGCCGCATCGGCCGTCGGCGACATCGACTCCTACGCCGACCGGCTGGCGGCCGCCCTGGACCGCGACCGGTAGCCGGCGGGGGCTGGGCAGCGACTTAACAGATGGCCTAGATTCTGTTACATGACTGCGGTGGATGTCGGTGTTCTGATCCTGCGCGTGGTGCTCGGCCTGACCATGGCCGCACACGGCTACAACAAGTTCTTCGGCGGCGGACGGATCCCCGGCACCGCCGGCTGGTTCGACAGCATCGGCATGAAGCCGGGCATGTTCCACGCGCGCGTCGCCGCCACCACCGAGATGGCCGCGGGCATCGGGCTGGCGGTGGGCCTGCTGACGCCGGTGCCGGCCGCCGGGTTCGTCGCGCTGATGCTGGTCGCCGCGTGGACCGTGCACCGCGCCAACGGCTTCTTCATCGTCAAGGAGGGCTGGGAGTACAACCTGGTGCTGGCGGCCGCCGCGGTCGGTGTGGCGACCATCGGCGCCGGCCGGCTCAGCCTCGACTACGCCCTCTTCGGTTCGAGCGGCTTCTACGATCTGCTGCACGGCTGGTGGGGTCTGCTCATCGCGCTGGGCCTCGGGCTCGCCGGGGGCATCGGCCAGTTGGCGATCTTCTACCGCCCACCGGCCAAGACCGGCACCTGACGCCTCCGTCTTCTGCGCGCGCGAGTAGGGAGAACCTCGCGCGAGTAGGGGAGAACCGGTTCCGCGGGACTAGAACACGTTCTAATCTTTGAGGCTATGGGATTTCTCAAGCCCGACATGCCCGTCGTCGACTTCGCGGAGTGGAGCGCGGGCACGCGCTCGGAGAAGATCAAGCCGATGGCCCGCCACTGGGCCGAGGTCGGCTTCGGCACGCCCGTGGTGATGCACCTGTTCTACGTCGCGAAGATCCTGCTCTACATCCTCGGCGGCTGGTTGTTCGCGCTGGCCACCCACGGGGTGGACGGCTTCACGAACGTGGCGCAGTGGTGGACCGAGCCGATCGTGTTCCAGAAGGTCGTGCTGTACACGATGCTGTTCGAGGTCGTCGGCCTCGGCTGCGGCTTCGGCCCGCTGAACAACCGGTTCTTCCCGCCGCTGGGATCGATCCTGTACTGGCTGCGCCCCGGCACCATCCGCCTGCCGCCGTGGCCGGACCGGGTGCCGCTGACCAGAGGGGACACCCGCACGCCGGCCGACGTCGCGCTGTACGGGGCGCTGCTCGTGGTGCTGCTGATCGCGCTGTTCTCCGACGGCACCGGGCCGGTGCCCGCGCTCGGCACCACGGTCGGCGTGCTGCCGATGTGGCAGATATGGACCATCCTCGGTCTGCTGGCGGTGCTGGGCCTGCGCGACAAGGTGATCTTCCTGGCCGCCCGCGGCGAGGTCTACGGCTCGTTCACCGTCGCGTTCCTGTTCGTCGGCTACGGCGTCGACATGCTGCTGGCCGCCAAGCTCGTATGCGTCGCGATCTGGATGGGTGCGGCGACGTCGAAGCTCAACAAGCACTTCCCGTTCGTGATCTCGACGATGATGTCGAACAACCCGCTGATCCGGACGAAGTGGCTGAAGCGCAAGTTCTTCGAGAGGTTCCCCGACGACCTGCGGCCGGGCCGGGTCTCGCGCGTCATCGCGCACTTCAGCACCGCGATCGAGATGCTGGTGCCGCTGGTGCTGCTGTTCTCCCACGGCGGCTGGCCGACGGCGATCGCCGCGTTCGTGATGCTGGTCTTCCACTTCGGCATCCTGTCGGCGATTCCGATGGGCGTGCCGCTCGAGTGGAACGTCTTCATGATGTTCAGCGTGGTGACCTTGTTCGTCGGCCACGCGGACCTCGGTCTGTCCCAGATGAGCACGCCGCTTCCTGTCCTGTTGTTCGCCGTGCTGGCCGCCACCGTGGCGCTCGGCAACCTGTTCCCGCGCAAGATCTCGTTCCTGCCCGGCATGCGGTACTACGCGGGCAACTGGGACACCTCGTGGTGGTGCATCACACCGTCGGCGAACGAGAAGATCGAGCGCGGACTCGTGGCCATCGCCAGCATGCCCGCCTCCCAGCTCGAGAAGTTCTACGGCAGCCAGGAACAGGCCATGATCTACCTGTACAAGGGATACGCGTTCCGCGGATTCAACTCTCACGGCAAGGCGCTGCTGACGCTGGTGCACAACGCGCTGGCCGGGCGCGACCAGAACGACTACGTCATCACCGAGGGAGAGCGGTTGTGCAGCACGGCCGTCGGCTGGAACTTCGGCGACGGGCACATGCACAACGAGCAGTTGATCGCGGCGATGCAGAAGCGCTGTCACTTCGAGCCGGGCGAGGTGCGCGTCATCCTCCTCGACGCACAACCCATCCACCGGCAGCGCCAGGAGTACCGCTTGGTCGACGCCGCCACCGGTGAGTTCGAGCGCGGCTACGTGAACGTGGCCGACATGGTGACCGGCCAGCCGTGGACCGACGACATCCCGGTGCAGGTGACGTGGCGGCGGGACAGAGACGAGGCGCCGAGACTGCGCACAGATCACAAATCCGCGCAGTGAGGTGATCTCACCGCAGTCTCGAGGAACTCACCCCATCACGTCGCGGACTTTGACGTCCTCCAGACCCTGCAGCAGGAGGCCCCGTGCGGTGTCGAGGTGTTTGCGCCAGTGCGCTTCGGCCGCGACGCCGTCCCCGGACCGCATCAGCTGCATCAGCCGGCGGTAGGAGCGCATCAGCTTCTCGTAGTCGGCACGCGACGGCGGATTGCTCTCCTTCATGGCAAAGGCCGTGTGGCGCACCGTGATCTCGTGCAGCATGCCGGCGATGATGTCGAGTGTCGCGTTACCCGACAGCTCCACCATCCGGCGGTGGAACTCCCCGGTGGTCTCGGCGAGCCGGCCGGAATCCCAGCCTTTGGGCACATCCTCGCTGAGCGTGCGTTCGAGTTCGTCGAACGCGGCGGTGTCGCCGGCCTCGGTGAGCAGCCGCACCGCCATCGGCTCGATCCCCGAGCGCGCGGTCATCACGTCGGCGATGGTCGCCCCCGACAGCTCGAGCAGCAGTCCGGCCGGGCGGGCGACGATCTCGGGACCGGGCACCCGGACGCGGGCGCCGGTGCGCGAGCCGCGACGGACCTCGACCAGGCGTTCGGATTCGAGCACGCGCACCGCTTCGCGTAGCGTCGGGCGGCTGACCCCGAAGTGCGCCATCAGTTCGGCCTCGTTGGGCAGGAAGTCGCCTTCTTTGAGCTGTCCGTCCACCACCATCCGGCGTAGCGTGCCGGCCACCAGCTCGGCCGTCTTGGGGGAGCGCACAGCGGTGCCCGCAGCGCTTGCCCCCATCATGGGGGCCAACGGTGTCGTTCGAGCCACCTGTTCTCCCGGTAACGCCTTCGCCGGCCGGCGGCCAGCTGTACAACTCAGTAAACCATCTGCGCAGCCCACGCCGCGACCAGTCAGCTCTACCAACCAGTAGGTTGACCTAGTAAACCTGGTCCTCTACCGTCGGGTGCACACGCGCGTTCATTCGAGCGGATTCGACTTCGAAGGAGAAGTGTCATGGCTGAAGCCGTCATCGTCGAGGCCGTCCGGTCCCCGGTCGGCAAGCGCAACGGGGGACTGTCCGGAGTGCACCCGGCGGAGCTGTCCGCCCAGGTGCTCAACGGCCTGGTGCAGCGGGCCGGCGTCGACCCGGCGCTGGTCGACGACGTCATCTGGGGCTGCGTCATGCAAGCCGGTGAGCAGGCGCTCGACATCGGTCGCACCGCGCTGCTGACCGCCGGCTGGCCCGAGTCGGTGCCCGGCGTCACCGTCGACCGCCAGTGCGGATCGAGCCAGCAGTCGGTGCACTTCGCCGCCGCCGGCGTGGTCGCCGGCCACTACGACGTCGTCGTCGCCGGTGGCGTCGAGTCGATGTCGCGCACCCCGATGGGCGCCTCGCTGGCCAACGGCGGCAACCCCTACCCGGCCGGCTTCAAGGACCGCTACAGCCAGACCCCCAACCAGGGCATCGGCGCGGAGATGATCGCCGAGCAGTGGGGCTTCGACCGCAAGACCCTCGACCAGTTCTCCCTCGACTCGCACGAGAAGGCCGCGGCGGCACAGGATGCCGGTGCGTTCGACGATCAGATCGTGGCGATCAAGGACCAGGACGGGAACACCATCCTCAAGGACGAGGGCATCCGCCGCGGCACCACGCTGGAGAAGATGGGTCAGCTCAAGCCCGCGTTCAAGGAGGACGGCGTGATTCACGCCGGCAACTCGTCGCAGATCTCCGACGGTTCGGCCGCGCTGCTGTTCATGTCGGCCGAGAAGGCCAAGGAACTCGGCCTCAAGCCGATCGCCAAGGTGCACACCGCGGTGCTCGCCGGCGCCGACCCGGTCATCATGCTGACCGCGCCGATCCCGGCGACCCAGAAGGCGCTCAAGCGCTCCGGACTGTCCCTCGACCAGATCGGCGCCTTCGAGGTCAACGAGGCGTTCGCGCCCGTGCCGATGGCGTGGCTCTCCGACATCGGCGCCGACGAGAAGAAGCTCAACCCCAACGGCGGTGCGATCGCGCTCGGCCACCCGCTGGGCGGCTCCGGCGCCCGGATCATGACCACGCTGCTGTATCACATGCGCGACAACGGCATTCAGTACGGCCTGCAGACCATGTGCGAGGGCGGCGGTCAGGCCAACGCCACCATCCTCGAGCTGCTGTGACGTCGGAGACCGAGGCGCCCCCCGCCGCGCTGGTCGAGCGGCGGGGAAACGTCCTGATCATCACGCTGAACCGGCCCGAGGCGCGCAACGCGGTCAACGGGGCTATGAGCACCGGCGTCGGCGACGCGCTGCAGCAGGCACAGGACGACCCCGAGGTGCGGGCCGTGGTCCTCACCGGGGCCGGTCAATCCTTCTGCGCCGGTGCGGATCTCAAAGCGATCGCCCGCCGCGAGAACCTCTACCATCCGGACCGTCCGGAATGGGGGTTCGCCGGCTACGTGCACCATTTCATCGATAAGCCGACCATCGCCGCGGTCAACGGCACCGCGCTCGGCGGCGGCACCGAGATCGCGCTGGCCAGTGATCTGGTGGTGGCCGAGGAGCGCGCGAAATTCGGTCTGCCCGAGGTGAAGCGGGGGCTGATCGCCGGCGCGGGCGGCGTGTTCCGCATCGTCGACCACCTGCCGCGCAAGGTCGCCATGCAGATGTTGTTCACCGGCGAACCGATGACGTCGGCCGACGCGCTGCGCTGGGGGCTGATCAACCAGGTGGTGCCCGACGGCACAGTGTTGGATGCGGCACTCGCGCTGGCCGAGCGCATCACCGTCAACGCGCCGCTGGCCGTCTGGGCCAGCAAGCGGGTGGCGTACGGCGCCGAGGACGGCGTCATCGCCGACGAAGAGCCTTCGTGGGCGCGCACCGTGCGCGAGATGGGCGCGGTGCTGCGATCCGAGGACGCGAAAGAGGGACCGCTGGCCTTCGCCGAGAAGCGCGAGCCGGTGTGGAAGGCACGGTAAGCCAAGTGAGGGGAAACCTATGAAGCGCACGATCTACGACGAAGAGCACGAGGCGTTCCGCGACACCGTCCGCGGGTACATCGAGAGCGAACTCGTCCCCAACGCCGAGAAGTGGGAGGCCGAGCGCCTCGTCGACCGGTCGGCCTACGTGGCCGCCGGCAAGCACGGACTGATCGGGTTCAACATGCCCGAGGAGTACGGCGGCGGCGGCGCCGACGACTTCCGGTTCAACGCGATCATCGACGAGGAGATCGCCAAGGCCGGCGTCCCGGCGCCCGCGCTGAGCCTGCACAACGACGTCGTCGGCCCGTACTTCAAGGATCTGGCCACCGACGAGCAGAAGCAGCGCTGGCTGCCCGGCATCGTCAGCGGGGAGCTCGTCATCGCGATCGCGATGACCGAACCCGGCGCCGGCAGCGACCTGGCCGGTATCCGCACGTCTGCCGTGCGCGACGGGGACGACTGGATCGTCAACGGCTCCAAGACCTTCATCTCGGCCGGCATCAACAGCGACCTGGTGGTCGTGGTCGCCCGCACCGATCCCGAAGCCGGGCACAAGGGCTTCACGCTGCTGGTCGTCGAGCGCGACATGCCGGGGTTCACGCGCGGCCGCAAGCTCGACAAGATGGGCATGCACGCCCAGGACACCGCCGAGCTGCACTTCGAGAACGTGCGCGTGCCCAACGCCAACGTGCTGGGCAAGGAAGGCCGCGGCTTCTATCACCTGATGCAGAACCTGCCCTCGGAGCGACTGTCGATCGCGATCTCGGCGATCTCCGGTGCGCGCGAGACGTGGCGCCAGACCCTGCAGTACTGCAAGGACCGCAAGGCGTTCGGCCAGCCGATCGGCAGCTTCCAGCACAACCGGTTCCTGCTCGCCGAGATGGACACCGAGCTCGAGGTCACCGAGTGCTACATCGACCGGTGCCTGCAGGGTGTCGTCGACGGTGAGCTGACCGCGGTCGAGGCCGCCAAGGCGAAGTGGTGGGCCACCGAGACCGCCAAGAAGGTGATCGATCAGTGCGTGCAGCTGCACGGCGGCTACGGCTACATGATGGAGTACCGCGTCGCCCGCGACTACGTGGACTCGCGCATCCAGACGATCTTCGGTGGCACCACCGAGATCATGAAGGAGATCATCGGCCGCGACCTCGGCGTGTAAGGGCTCGCGATCAGACACGAAAGTGCCCCAGAACCACGGTTCTGGGGCACTTTTGTGTCTGATCGGTGCGGCTGGTGACGCGGTCAGCCGGCCGGGGCGGGTGCCGGAGCCGGGCTCTCGGCCGGCAGCGGCGCGGGCTCGGTGGTCGGCGACGCGGTCGTCGTCGGGGTGGTGGTGGTGGTCGTCGCGGTCGACGAGGTGCCCGACGGCGTGATCGGCTCCGGCGCGTCGGCCGGGCTGAGCACGGTGTCGATCAGGTAGACGCGCGCGTTGGCGGCCTGGATGCCACCGCACACCACCTTGGCCGTGTCGTTGACCTTGATGTCCCCGCCGGTTCCGGTCACGTTGATCTCGGCGCCCTGCTGGGTGGGCCGCTGACCCTTGACGTCGTTCGGGCCGAGCAGGCCGAGGAACGCGTGGTAGTACACCAGGTCGGTCAGCGCGGCCGGGTCGTTGCGCAGCGCCTCGAGCTGCTCGGGCGGCAGCTTCGCGAACGCCTCGTTGGTCGGGGCGAACACCACGTACGGGCCGTTGTCGAGCACCGACACGATGTTGACGGCGGGATTGAGCCCACCGGAGATCGCGGAGTTGAACGTGGTGATGTCGGGGATTCCGGCCAGCACCTGGCCGACGGGCTGCGTGGAGAAGCTCTTCCACGACGGCAGCGCATCCTTGAACGCGCCGCACGCCGGACCCTGCGGGTCGGGGACCTCCACGGTCGGCGCGGGCGTCGGCGTCGGCGCCGGCTGGGCGTAGGCGTTGACGGACAGCGGCAGGGACACCGCGATCGCGGCGACGCCGACGGCGGCTCCCAGTGTCCTGGTGCGGGTCTTCACGGTTTGGCTCCTCAGCTCGTCAGGACGCCTGCCGATGGGCGGCGTCGGGCCGGCTACCTGTGGCGGCGCCGTCTCGGATGGTAAGGGCATGCTTCGGCGACAACCAAGTCGTAGGCCGCGCGGGTGCTCGCCCGACCGGCCGCGGATGTGGCGTGGCAAACGTCATTCCGACGGTTCCGCCGCGGCGGGCCCGGGTACCTACCTACGGTGAACAACGTGCGAGTGCTGGTCACCGGCGCCACCGGATACGTCGGATCGCGGCTGGTCAGCGCCCTGTTGGCGGAGGGTGCCGACGTCGTCGTCGCAAGCCGCGATCCCGAGCGGCTGAGCGCCTTCGGGTGGTACGACGATGTGACGTCGGTCTCACTGGACGCGCAGCAACCGGAGTCGGTCACCCGCGCCCTCGCCGACGCGGGCCACGTCGACGTCATTTACTACCTGGTGCACGCGATCGGTCAGCCCGACTTCCGCGAATCCGACAACCGGGCGGCCGCGAACGTCGCGCAGGCCGCCAAGGACGCCGGCGTGCGCCGGATCGTCTACCTGGGTGGTTTCGTGCCCACCGACGACACGTTGTCCGAGCATCTGGCCGGTCGCGCCGAGGTGGCCGAGGCGCTGCAGATCGACGGCGGCGCCGACGTGGTGTGGTTGGGCGCCGCCATCATCATCGGCGCGGGGTCGACGTCCTTCGAGATGCTGCGCTACGTCGGTGACCGGTTCCTGGTCATCCCGATGCCGGCGTGGGCGGCCAACCCGATCGACCCGATCTCGATCCGCGACGCCCTGCACTACCTCGTCGCCGCCGCCGACGCCGACAAGGTGCCCGCGGGCGCCTACGACATCCACGGCGAGGAGACCACCACGTACGGCGACCTGCTGCTGCGCTATGCGCGCATCGCGGGCAAGTGGCGGGCGCCGCTGCCGGTGCGCGGCATCGACACCAGCGTCGTCTCCCAGCTGACCGGCCTGGTGCTGCCCGTCCCCGGCGGGCTGGCCGCGGATCTGGTCCAGTCGCTCGACCACCCGATGACCGCGTCGGACGACGGTCTGCACCGCCTGGTACCCGACCCGCCGGGTGGGCGGACGCCGATCGACGAGGCGATCAAGCGGTCACTGTCCCCGCAGCGACCGCGGCCGGTGGACCGACTGGTCGACGTGCACCACCTCGCCGACACCGACCCCGACTGGGCCGGGGGCGACAACCTGCGCATCAGACGACTGATCCGGCCGATGATGCCGCCGATCGCGCGCCCGGCGCTCGGGCTGCTCGGGGCGGTCCCCGGCCCGGTCGCCGCCGCCCTGCGCACCGGGCTCGACACCCTCGTCCACCTGGCACCGAAAGGGAATTCGGCATGACCGAAACCCGTACCGAGTCACCGACGCCCGCACCGTGCGACGGCCGCACCGGCTTCCTGCAGGAGGCGCGCGCCGTCGTCACCAGCGTCGCCACACCGGCGGCGGAGTGGCCCGCGGTGGTCCGGCGGCGACGCATCGTCGTCGCCGTTTTCGTCGTGGGCGGGTTCGCACTGCTCGGCTACTCCCTGCGCATCCCGCCGGGAGATCCCGACTTCTACTGGTTCACCGCTGGATTGGCGGTGTGGTGGACCCTCGGGGCGTTCCTGTCGGGGCCGGTGCACCTGGGCCGCATCTGCTTCCGCGGCCGCAACCAGCGCCCGGTGATCACCGGTACGGCGGTCGGCCTGCTGCTCGGCGGCGCCTTCCTGGTGGCCGGGCTGGTCGCGCGCGAGATCCCGTTGATGCGCGAGTTCGCCGTGCGCGTGCTCGAACACGCCAACGTCGGTGCGCTGTGGCTGGTGGTCATCATCACGGTGGTCAACGGGCTCGCCGAGGAGGTGTTCTTCCGCGGGGCGCTGTACAGCTCGCTGGGTCACCGGTCCAACGGCTGGTTCGCGGTGATCTGTTCGACGGCGGTCTACGTGGTGGTGACCGGCGTCAGCACCCAGAACTTCATGCTGGCGATCGCCGCGATCGTGCTCGGCACGGTGTGCGCGCTGGAGCGCCGCGCCACCGGCGGCGTGCTGGCGCCGATGCTCACCCACTTCTTCTGGGGGCTGGTCATGGTGCTCGCGCTTCCGCCTATTTTCGGCGTCTGACGACGCCGAGGCTGCCTATTTTCGGCGTCTGACGACGCCGGGGCTGCCTATTTTCGGCGTCTGAGTCACCGCAGGGGATGGGCGATCTCGTCGCGCGGCATCCGCGCGGCGACCAGTGCGACCGCGGCCAACAGCACCGGTACGACCCCCGCCACAAGGAAGATGGTCTGCATCGGGACGATCTTCGCCAGCGGTCCGACGATCGCGAACGACAGCGGCATGAACGCCAGTGACACGAAGAAGTCGAGGCTCGACACCCGGCCCAGCATGTGCGTCGGGACGCGGCGCTGCAGCAGCGTTCCCCAGATCACCAGCCCGGCACCGTCGGTCACCCCGACGATGAAGCTGGCCAAGGCCATCCACTCGAACGACGACGTGGTGCCGATGACGACGAGCGGCAGCGAGCCGGCGCCCCACATCGTCATCATCACCGTGAGGTAGCGGCGCGGCATGCGCATCGAGGACACCGCCAGCGCGCCGACGGCGCTGCCGGCGCCGAAGAACGCCAGCAGGAAGCCGTACATCTGCGCGCCGTTGGTGAACCGGTCCTGGGCGATGAACGGCAGCAGCACCTCGATGGGGCCCAGCACGACAAGGACGAACATGCTCGCGAACAGCAGCGTGGACAGCAGCCACGGCGTACGGAGCATGAACCGGAAACCGTCGCGGAGGTCGCGCAGGACATGGGCCCGCTGGGCGGGCGGTTGCTGCGGCGTGGCCGCGGGTCGGGTGGCCACCAGCAGCAGAAGCGCCAGCGCGAATGTGGCGGCCACCAGGACGGCGCCGACCGACGGCACGGTGGCGCCGACGACCATGCCGGCCACCGCAGGGCCGACCGAACGCTGGAACACCGGGCGCACCACACCCTCCACACCGTTGGCCGCGAGCAACTGCTCGGGCGGCAGGATGCGGGGCAGGATGGCGCTGTAGGCGGGGAAGAAGAACGCGGCGGCGATACCCAGCGTCGCGGCGGCGACGGCCAGGTGCCAGATCCGCAGCGCGCCGACGAGGCTCAGGGTGGCGACCGCGGTGACGGCGGCCAGGTTGACCGCCTCGACGACGATGATGATGACGCGCTGGCTGACCCGGTCGGCGGTGATGCCGCCGACGAGGACGAACGCGACCAGTCCGCCGCCCAGGCAGGCGGCCACCAAAGACAGTGCCGCCGGATCGTTGTCGAGCGCGATGACCTGCAGGGCCATCACGACCGTCCACATGCCTTCGGCGAAGATGGACAGCGAGACCGCGGCGATCAGCAGCCGGTACTCGCGTGAGGAGAACGGGGCGAGCACGCGCCATCGGCCGGCGCCGCGCGCCCGGTGGTCGATGTCGATCGGAGTGCTCACGTACCGATGGTCGCGGACGGGAGCGCGCCCGGTCCAATGGTTTTCGTGCGGTGCGGCCGTCTCGCCCTGGCACAGACCGCGAGATCGCTACGAGTCGGTGAACGTCGCGGGGCGCCGCTGCTGGAAGGCCCGCGTACCTTCGCGGAAGTCGTGCGAATTCAACAGCGCCAGTTGCCCTTCCGTCTCCCGCTCCAGCGCCGCTTCCAACTCGGTCAACGTCGACGCGTTGATCGCCTGTTTGGTCTTGCGCAGTGCCACCGCCGGACCCGAGGTCAGCAGTTCCAGGATCTTGGCGGCTTCGGCCTCGAGGTCATCGGCGGCGTGCACCGCGGTCACCAGCCCCCAGTCATACGCCTGCCCGGCGGGGATCCGCTCGGCCAGCAGCGCCATCCGCATCGCCCGCACCCGGCCCACCGCCGCGGCGAACAACGCCGACGCGCCACCGTCGGGCATCAACCCGATCTTGGTGAACGCGAGCATGAAAAACGCCTTCTCCGAAGCCAGGACGACGTCGCACGCCAGTGCCAGCGACGCGCCCACCCCGGCCGCGGGCCCCTGGACCACCGCCACCACCGGCTTGGGCGCCGCCACGATCGCGCGCACCGCACGGTTGGCCGCATCGAGCACCGCGTTGATTCCGGCCTCTTCCTTCTTGGCCTGGTCGTCCTCGCTGATCCCCGCACCCGACGAGAAGCCGCGGCCCGCACCGCCGAGGCGTACCACCCGTACCCGCGGATCGTTCCCCGCCCGGTCGAGTGCGTCGGCGACCCCGTTGAGCATCTCCGCGGTCAACGAATTGAGGCTGTCGGGCCGGTTGAACGTCAGCGACAGCACCCCGTCTTTGAGTTCGACGCTCAGGTCGTCGATGCTCACGTACGTGCCGGTACCGGAGTCGGTGGTCGTCATGGCTACACCTTCGCATGCGCGGGAATGGCCCGTGGCCGGTCGAGAAGGTTATACAAGTAAGCTATGTCGGCGGTCAACTACTCCGAAGGGGCGGTAGATACATGGCGGGACCACTGCAGGGATTGCGCGTCGTCGAGTTGGCCGGTATCGGCCCCGGCCCGCACGCGGCGATGATCCTCGGCGACCTGGGTGCGGACGTCGTCCGCATCGAACGGCCGGGTAAGGGGCCGGGCATCCCGGCCAAGGGACGCGATCAACTGCTGCGCAACCGGCGCTCGGTGGGCGCCAACCTCAAGACCGACGAGGGCCGCGAGCTGGTCCTGCGCCTGGTCGCGAAAGCCGACGTCCTGATCGAGGGCTTCCGGCCGGGCGTCACCGAACGGCTCGGGCTGGGTCCCGACGACTGCGCGAAGGTCAACGACAAGCTGATCTACGGCCGGATGACCGGCTGGGGACAGACGGGACCGCGCAGCCAGCAGGCCGGGCACGACATCAACTACATCTCGCTCAACGGTGTGCTGCACGCCGTCGGCCGGGCCGGGGAGCGCCCGGTGCCGCCGCTCAACCTCGCCGGCGACTTCGGCGGCGGGTCGATGTTCCTGCTGGTCGGCATCTTGGCGGCGCTGTGGGAGCGGGAACGCTCCGGCAAGGGGCAGGTGGTGGACGCGGCCATGGTCGACGGCTCCAGCGTGCTGGCCCAGATGATGTGGGCGTTCCGGGCGATGGGCATGTGGACCGACGAGCGCGGCGTCAACATCCTCGACACCGGCGCCCCGTACTACGACACCTACACCTGCGCCGACGGCCGCCACGTCGCGGTCGGCGCGATCGAACCGCAGTTCTTCGCCGAACTGCTCGACAAGCTCGATCTGGACCCGGCGCAGTTGCCCGACCAGAACGACACCGCCCGCTGGCCGGAACTGCGGGCCGCGCTGACCGAGGCGTTCGCGGCGCAGGACCGCGATCACTGGGCGAAGGTGTTCACCGGCAGCGATGCCTGCTGCACGCCGGTGCTGTCGTTCGGCGAGGTGGAGACCGAAGCCCACAACACCGAGCGTGAAACCTTCTACCGCGACGGCGATTTCCTGTTTCCGGCGCCCGCGCCGCGCTTCTCGCGGACGGTCACGGACCGTCCCACCCCGCCGGGGGAGCCCGGTGCCGACACCGAAGCCGTGCTGAACGACTGGGTATAGTCCCAACCAACCAGTAGGTCGGTCACGCGGACCGGCCGGAAAGGAATGTGCGAGTGGAAATCAGGGACGCTGTCGCCGTCGTGACCGGAGGGGCCTCCGGCCTCGGTCTGGCCACCACCAAGCGGCTGCTCGACCGGGGCGCCTCCGTGGTGGTCATCGACCTCAAGGGCGAGGAAGCCGTCAAGGAACTGGGCGAGCGCGCGCAGTTCGTCGAGGCCAACGTCGTCGACCCCGAGCAGGTCACCGCCGCGCTCGACGCCGCCGAGAAGATGGGCCCGGTGCGCATCAACGTCAACTGCGCCGGCATCGGCAACGCCATCAAGACGCTCGGCAAGGAGGGGCCTTTCCCGCTCGACGGGTTCCGCAAGGTGGTCGAGGTCAACCTGATCGGCACGTTCAACGTGCTGCGGCTGTCGGCCGAGCGGATCGCGAAGACCGAGCCCATCAACGGCGAGCGTGGCGTCATCATCAACACCGCGTCGGTCGCGGCGTTCGACGGCCAGATCGGGCAGGCCGCGTACTCGGCGTCCAAGGGCGGCGTGGTCGGCATGACGCTGCCCATCGCCCGCGACCTGTCGCGGGAGCTCATCCGCGTGGTGACGATCGCTCCGGGTCTGTTCAAGACCCCGCTGCTGGGCTCGCTGCCCGAAGAGGCGCAGGCCTCGCTGGGCAAGCAGGTGCCGCACCCGGCGCGACTGGGTGACCCCGACGAGTACGGCGCCCTGGCGACCCACATCGTCGAGAATCCGATGCTCAACGGTGAGGTGATCCGCCTCGACGGGGCGATCCGGATGGCGCCGCGATGAGCCGCTTGCGCGAAGAGAAGAATGCCGAGGTAGACCGATGGCGCTGAACACCAAGTTCACCGAGACGTTCGGGGTCGAACACCCGATCGTGCAGGGCGGGATGCAGTGGGTGGGCCGCGCGGAACTCGTTGCCGCCGTGGCCAATGCGGGTGCGCTGGGCTTCATCACCGCGCTGACCCAGCCGACGCCGGCCGACCTGGCCGACGAGATCGCCCGCTGCCGGGACATGACGGACAAGCCGTTCGGCGTGAACCTGACCATCCTGCCGACGATCAACCCGCCGCCGTATGACGAGTACCGCCAGGTGATCGTCGACTCCGGGGTGAAGATCGTCGAGACCGCCGGATCCAACCCCGCCCCGCATCTGCCGATGTTCCACGACAACGGCATCAAGGTGCTGCACAAGTGCACGTCGGTGCGGCATGCGGTGAAGGCGCAGAGCCTCGGCGTGGACGGCATCAGCATCGACGGGT
Source organism: Mycobacterium sp. PS03-16 (assembly GCF_004570325.1). GTDB lineage: Bacteria > Actinomycetota > Actinomycetes > Mycobacteriales > Mycobacteriaceae > Mycobacterium. The sequence continues at coordinate 28,844 of NZ_SPQO01000035.1, forward strand.
TCGAATGCGCCGGGCACCCCGGTGAGGACGACATCCCGGGGCTGGTGCTGATCCCGGCGGCAGCGTCGAAGATCGACATCCCGATGATCGCCTCCGGCGGTTTCGCCGACGCCCGCGGCCTGGTCGCGGCGCTCGCGCTCGGGGCCGACGGCATCAACATGGGCTCGCGGTTCATGTGCACGGTCGAGTCGGCCATTCACCAGAAGGTGAAGGAGGCGATCGTGGCGGGCACCGAACTCGACACCGAGCTCATCTTCCGGCCGTTGCGCAACACGGCGCGCGTCGCGAGTAACACGGTGTCGCGGGAGGTGGTGGAGATCCTCAACCGCGGGGGTCAGTTCGAGGACGTGAAGGATCTGGTCGCCGGTAAGCGCGGCGTGAAGGTCTACGAGATCGGCGATCTGGACGCCGGGATCTGGAGCGTCGGCACGTCGATGGGGCTGATCAACGACATCCCGACGGTGGGCGAACTGGTCGCCCGGATGGTCTCCGAGGCCGAGGAGCTGATCACCGGCCGGTTGGCCGGCATGGTCGGCGCGTCCGACGAGATGGCCGGGGCGTCGGTATTTGCGTAGGTGTCAATTAACGGTTGACCACGCAAGCGGCAGCAAAACGGAATGACGAGCACGCGCGCCCCGGAGGGGCGCGCGTGTCTCATCCGGCCTGAGCCAGCGGGGTCCAGTCGTCGAGCTGCTCGGAGGTTTCGCCCTCGACGAGGAAATCGCCGTGGTAGAGCGCCTCGAAGTCAACCTTGATGACATCAGCGTTGGTGTCGTCGATCCACATGACACTGAGCCTATGAGTCACCTTTAAGAGTTCTTTGAGTCTCGTTTCGGAAAACTGTGGCAATCCTACTTCCGGGTAGGTTTCTAGCCAGTAGGTGCGGAGAAGTGGATCGGGTTCGACCCGTTGAGCGCCACCCAGGTCAGCACCGCGGCCACCACCGCGACCACCAGCAGCGCCACCGCCACCCGCACTCCCGGCCGCACCCTTGCCCCGAGGCGGGCGTCGACCGCGTACCCCCCGGCGCCCGCGAACAGCAGTGCCGCGGCTCCGACGGCCACCAGGAACGGGACGTTGAACGGTTGCGACCAGAACGCGCCGGCCGACACGTTCACCGCCCACGCATCGAGCATCGCGGCGATCACGGCGGTGGCGGCCAGCGGCGTCAGCAGCCCGAGCAGCAGGCCCAGACCGCCGAGCGTCTCCGTCGCGGTCACCATGAACGCCGCGAGTTCGGGTAGGCGCCAGTCCGCGCGCATGAACTCCACGGTGGTGCCGAAATCGAACGCCTTGATCAGGCCGGCCTGCAGCATCGTCGCTCCGACGCCGATGCGCAGGATCAGCAGCGCGATGTCGGTTCCGGTGCCGGCCCGCGCGCTGTCGACGGTGAGTACCTCGGTGTTGGTCATGGTGCCTCCCTGTCGGTGCGGTCTCATGATCACCTAGACCACCGACGCGGGTGTTTCTCATCGCAGAACCGGGCAGGAAAAGTCAGGCGCCGGGCGGTTCGGTGCCCGCGGGGCCAAGCCGACCCGGCCGCAGGCCCGAATGGTGAGTGGACGGACGCGGCGCCGGCCACGACCGACCACGGACCGGCGAAGGGACACGCGTGCTGATTCGAATGGCCCATTTGGCGCTCGACCGGCCGAGACGGATTCTCCTGGCCGCCGTGTTGGTGATGGTCGGCGCCGGCGTCTTCGGTATCCCGGTCATCCAGAGCCTGTCGGCGGGGGGGTTCCAAGACCCGACCTCCGAGTCGGCGCAGGCCACTCGCGTACTCGTGGACCGGTTCGGTCAGGGCGACATGGACCTGGTGATCACCGTGACGTCCGAGGCCGGCGCCCAGAGCCCGACGGCCACCGCCGTCGGCGCGGACATCACCGCGCAACTCGAGTCGTCCCCGCACGTCGCCGACGTGACCTCGGCCTGGACCGCACCCGCCGACGCGGTTCCCGCGCTGCTGAGCCGCGACCGCACCACCGGGCTGATCGTCGCAGGCATCACCGGCGGTGAGAGCGGCGCGCAGAAGCACGCCAAGGCGCTGGCCGAACGCCTCGTCCACGACCGCGACGGGGTGACCGTCCGCGCGGGCGGCGAGGCCATGACCTACGTCCAGATCAACACTCAGACCGAGAACGACCTGTTGACCATGGAGCTGATCGCGCTCCCGTTGAGCTTCGTGGTGCTGGTGTGGGTGTTCGGCGGACTGCTCACCGCGGCGCTGCCGGTGGCGGTCGGCGCGTTCGCGATCGTCGGCTCCATGGCGGTGCTGCGGCTGATCACGCTGGTCACCGACGTCTCGATCTTCGCGCTCAACCTGTCCGTCGCGATGGGCCTGGCGCTGGCCATCGACTACACGCTGCTGATCGTCAGCCGCTACCGCGACGAACTGGCCGACGGCGCCGACCGCGACCGCGCGCTGATCCGGACCATGGCCACCGCGGGACGCACCGTGCTGTTCTCGGCACTCACCGTGGCGCTGTCGATGGCGACGATGGTGGCGTTCCCGATGTACTTCCTCAAGTCGTTCGCCTACGCGGGCATCGCGGTGGTCGGCTTCGCCGCGGTGGCCGCCATCGTCGTCGCCCCGGCCGCGATCGTGGTGCTCGGCGACCGCATCGACGCCTACGACGTGCGGCGGCTGCTGCGGCGGCTGCGCGGCAGGCCCGAACCCACACCGGCACCGGTCGAGCAGACGTCGTGGTACCGCTCGACGACGTTCGTGCAGCGCCGGTCGGTGCCGATCGGCGTGGCGATCGTCGCGCTGCTGCTCCTGCTGGGCGCCCCGTTCCTCGGCATCAAGTGGGGCTTTCCCGACGACCGGGTGCTGCCGCCGTCGTCGTCGGCCCGTCAGGTCGGCGACCAACTGCGCACCGACTTCGCGATCGACTCGGCGACCGACGTCACGATCGTCCTGCCCGACACTCGCGGTCTGACGCCGACCGACCTCGACCGCTACGCGGCCACCCTGTCGGAGGTCGGTGACGTGCTGACCGTGGCCGCGCCGGGCGGGACCTACGCCGGCGGCGACCGGGTCGGGCCACCGACCGCCGCGACGGGGGTCGCCGACGGCAGCGCCTACCTGACCGTCGCCAGCGACGCCGACCTGTTCTCCGAGGCCTCCGAACGCCAGCTCGACGCCCTGCACGCGGTCGCCGCACCGGGCGCGAAACCCGTGCTGTTCACCGGCACCGCGCAGATCAACCGGGACAGCTCCGAGTCGATCACCTCGCGGCTGCCGCTGGTCCTCGGCATCATCGCCGCGATCAGCGTGGTGCTGCTGTTCCTGCTCACCGGCAGCGTCGTCATACCGCTCAAGGCGCTGATCCTCAACGTCCTGTCGCTCTCGGCCGCGTTCGGTGCGCTGGTGTGGATCTTCCAGGACGGACACCTCGGCGCGCTCGGCACGACGCCGACGGGCACGCTGGTCGCGAACATGCCGGTGCTGTTGTTCTGCATCGCGTTCGGGCTGTCCATGGACTACGAGGTGTTCCTGATGTCGCGGATCCGCGAGTTCTGGCTCGAGTCGGGCCGCACCCGCGCCGACAACGACCGGGCCGTCGCGCTCGGGCTGGCGCGGACCGGCCGGGTGGTGACGGCCGCCGCGCTGCTGATGACGATCTCGTTCGCGGCGCTGATCGCCGCCCAGGTGTCGTTCATGCGGATGTTCGGCGTCGGGTTCACGCTCGCGGTGCTCGCCGACGCGACCTTGGTCCGCATGCTGCTGGTGCCGGCGTTCATGCACGTGATGGGCCGCTGGAACTGGTGGGCGCCCGCGCCGCTGGCCCGCCTGCACGACCGGATCGGGCTCACCGAAGGAGGCCGGCGAGAACTCGAGCCGATGGCCGCCGCGCCACCGTCTTCTCGGGCATGATCGAGGCGACGGACCTCGCGAGGGGCCGTCGCGTCGCCGGGAAGGGATGCAGCCGATGAGCACAGTCGTGGACAATCCGTTCTTCGCCCGCGTGTGGACCCTGCTCTCGGGCCACGAGAACGCGGCGCTGCGCCGCACCCGCACCGAGAACCTCGCCGGTCTGACCGGCCGGGTGCTTGAGGTCGGCGCCGGCACCGGCACCAACTTCGCGCACTATCCCGCCACGGTCACCGAGGTGGTGGCGATCGAACCCGAACGCCGGCTGGCGGCCATCGCCCGCGACGCGGCCGCCACGGCGTCGGTCCCGGTCACCGTCACCACCGATACCATCGAACAGTTCAGCGCCACCGCACCGTTCGACGCGGTGGTGTGCTCTCTGGTGTTGTGTTCGGTCGACGACCCCGCCGGTGTCCTGCGCGGCCTGCGGTCGATGCTGCGGCCCGGCGGCCAGCTGCGCTACCTCGAACACGTCGCGGCAACGGGTCCGCGGGCCCGGCTGCAACGGCTGGCCGACGCGACCGTGTGGCCGCGCCTGGCAGGCAACTGCCACACCCATCGCGACACCGAGGCGGCGATCACCGGCGCGGGCTTCGACGTCGAGCGGTCGGCGCGGGTCAGGTTGTTCCCGGCGTGGACGCCGCTGCCGATCACCGAGGTGGCGCTGGGACGCGCGGTGCGGCCGGCCTGACCGTCAGGGCAGCAGGTCGGGCAGCCGCTGCAGCAGGTTCGGCAACGCGGTGGTCGCGGTCTCGCGCAACGACACCGTCGCGCTGTCCGACAGCGGTGTGCGTTCGGGGTTCACCTCCACCACCGCGGTGCCCCGGGCCAGCGCCAGCTCGGGCAGCCCGGCGGCGGGGTACACGATCGACGACGTCCCCACCACGACGACCACGTCGGCGGTGGTGACCGCCTGCACCGACCGCTGCCAGGCCAGTTCGGGCAGCGCCTCGCCGAACCACACCACGTTGGGCCGGATCAGGCCGCCGCACGGGCACACGGGCGGGTCGACGGTCTCGACCGGCTCCGGCATGTCGGGCAGGGTGCCCTCGAAGCGGGATCCACATGCGTCGCAGTGGAATTCGAACAGGCTGCCGTGCAGGTGGTAGACCTCGGTGCTGCCGGCGCGTTCGTGCAGGTTGTCGACGTTCTGGGTGACCACCCGCACGTCGGCGTAGTCCTGCCAGGCGGCCACCGCCCGATGGCCGCTGTTGGGCTGCACCGCGTCCATCATGTAGTGACGCCACAGATACCAGGCCCACACCCGCTCAGGATGCGCCTGCCAGCCGTCGGCACTGGAGATCTCATAGGGGTCGACCTTCGCCCAGAGCCCTGTCTCGACGTCGCGGAACGTCGGCACCCCGCTCTCGGCGGAGATGCCGGCTCCACTCAGCACCGTCACCTGCACATGACCAAAGTAGCCGGTGTGGGTGATACTGGGCACGTGGCCGAATTGGGGGATTGGGTTCAGATCGACGAGCGCGCGGCACGGCCACTGTTCGACCAGCTCAGAACGCAGATCATCGACGGGGTGCGCGACGGGAGGCTGTCGCCGGGCACCCGGTTGCCGACCGTGCGCGAACTCGCCGGCCAGATCAACCTGGCCGTCAACACCGTCGCGCGGGCCTATCGTGAGCTGGAGACGGCGGGCATCCTCGAGACGCGGGGCCGGTTCGGCACCTACGTCGCCCGGGTCGATCCCGCGGACACCGCGATGGCGACCGCCGCGCACACCTACGTCTCGGCGGCGCGGGCGCTGGGCGTCGGGAAGGACGAGGCGATGCGCTACGTCGAGGCCGCCTTCGGCTGACCCCGGGTCAGCCGAATTCCAGCAACGTCCACAGCGGACGGACCGGGTCGAGGATCGGCAGCCGCTGCATCGTCCACACGGCCGCGTTGAGCACCCTCCCGCGGCCGGCGGGCAGCGGCAGGTCGTGCACCGCACGGATGCCCGGCACGGTGTTCACCAGGTCGGCCGCCTCGGCCACGCTCAGGCTGAACGGCATCGGAGGCACCTTGTAGCGCAGCGACGTTCGCATCCCGCGCCGCGCCCACCAGGCGAACCACGACGGCGGCAGGTCGAACATCATCTGGCCGCCGGGAAAACGTTGCGCGCACGCCCGGATCAACGACATGGACTCCTCGGGCTGCAGGTACATCAGCAGACCCTCGGCGGTGACGAACACCCCGTCGGCCGGGTCGACGCGGTCCATCCAGCTGAAGTCCAGCGCGGACTGCGCGCAGACCTGCACCCGGTCGGAGTGGGGGAGCAGCTTCTCGCGCAGCGCGATGATCGGCGGCAGGTCGACGGTCAGCCAACGGAATTCGTGTCCGGCGCCGGCCGCGTCGAGGCGGTGGAAACTGGTCTGCAGCCCCTCGGCGAGCGCGACCACGGTGGCCTTCGGATGGTCCCGCAGGTAGCGGCGGGTGTAGGTGTCGAAACCCTTGGCCCGCAACGCCATGTCCTGGCGGCGGCTGGGCCCGAACTTCGCGAAGTCGAAGTCGATGGAGTCGACCAGCCGGATGGCCATCGGGTCGTCGATGAGAGAGTCGGGCCGGCGCGCCTCGTTGGCCCGTACCTGCAACGTCAGCAACGCGGTCTCCGAGACCCCGGTCAGGGCGCTGCCGTCGACTTTGGCCGGTGTGTCCGTCACCCCGCCGAATCTACCGAACGCAGCACTTTGTCCAGCGTGCGCAGGTTTCGGGTGGTGGTCGACGACTTGTAGCGCTTCTTGCCCATGGTCTTGCCGATGGTCGTGGCCAACGTGCCCGACTTCGGCACCTGCCAGTAGACGACGCCCTCGCCGCGTGCGATCTTCTCCTCCGGCGGGGCGTCGGCGGCCAGGGCGGCGATCTCCGCGAGCACCTCCGGATCGGTCACGAACGTCACGTAGGAGTGGTGGCCCGGCTTCTCCCGTTCGAACGGGTACGCCGCCGCGATCGCGGCCACGGTGTCCACGTCATAGGCCAGCACCCAGGCGTCGTAGCCGAACGCCTCCCGCAGCGCGCGTTCGGCCGTGGCACGCACCGCCGCGGTCTTCGACGGGCTCTCCAGCAACACGTTGCCGCTCGCGAGAATGGTTCGCACAGAGGTGAATCCGGCCCCCTCGAACGCCTTCGCCACGTCGGCCATCCTCAGGTTCACCCCGCCGACGTTGACCCCGCGCAGGAAGGCCGCGTAGCGGGTCACTCCGCGAACTCCAGCACGGTCATGGCGGGCCGGCCGTTGCGGTGCAGCGGTGACCGGTCCAGCGGCGGCCAGAACAGCGCGTTGAACAGGCCGCGGCCGCGCGGCCACGGCACGTCGCGCGCGGCGCGCACCCCGGGGATGCGGCCGGGCAGCGCGAGCGCTTCGTCGACGGTGAGCGCGAACGGCATCGGCGGCGTCACGTACCGGTCGGAGAGCTTCATCCCCGCCATGGTGCGGCGGCTCAGCCAGTGCGGGATCGAATCGAACATCATCCGCCCGCCGGGAAACCGGGCCGCGCAGTCGGCGATCAGGTCGACCACGTCGCCGGGTTCCAGGTACATCAGCAGGCCCTCGGCGGTGATGAACACGCCGTCGGAGACGTCCACCCGGTCCATCCAGCTGCGGTCCAGCGCCGACTGCGCCAGCGCGACGATCCGGTCGTCGGCGGGCAGCAGCTGCTCCCGCAACGCCATCACCGGCGGAAGGTCGACCGAGAACCAGCGGATGTCGTCGGCGACGCCGAGCCGGTGCAGCCGCCACAGGCTGGTCTGCAGTCCTTCGGCGAGCGCCACGACCGCGGCCCGCGGATGTGCGGTCAGATAGTCGGCGGTGGCCGCGTCGAAGGCGCGGGCGCGCAACCCGTGCGACTGGTTGGGCCGACCGAATTTCCGGTAGTCGTAAGAGATGGCGTCGAACAGCGTGACCGCCCACGGGTCGCGGATGACGCCGTCGGACCGCTTGGCCTCCGAGGCCCGGTTGTGCAGCGTCCACAGCGTGGTCGCCGAAACCCCGTCCAGGGTGCTGCCGTCGATGACCGTCACGGCACGAGTGTAAGAAGTGCCGGTTCGGCCGGGGCGGCTTCCCGCGGGCGTAGGCTCGGCGCATGAGCCGCCAGGTGTTCGACGACAAGCTGTTGGCCGTGATCAGCGGTAACTCGCTGGGCGTCCTCGCGACCATCAAACGCGACGGACGGCCGCAGTTGTCGAACGTCTCCTACCATTTCGACGCCCGCGCGGTCGCACTCGAGGTGTCGATCACCGAGCCGAGGGCCAAGACCCGCAACCTGCGCCGCGACCCGCGCGCCTCGATCCACGTCAGCTCCGACGACGGGTGGGCCTACGCGGTGGCCGAGGGCGACGCCGTCCTCACCCCGCCCGCCGCGGCACCTGACGACGACACCGTCGAAGCTCTGATTGCGTTGTACCGCAACATCGCCGGTGAACATCCCGACTGGGACGACTATCGCCGGGCGATGGTCGACGACCGGCGGGTGCTGCTCACGCTGCCCATCTCGCACCTCTACGGGATGCCGCCGGGACGGCGCTGAAATTCGGGCGACGACGGTGTGCCGGCCGCGCTAGGCTGCCGGCATGGCTGAGCAACCGGACGACGACACCAAGCGCAAGTTCCGGGAGGCGCTCGAACGCAAGAAGGCCGCGTCGGCAGGCGGGGAAGACCACCGCGACGGCGGGCGCAAGCAGCCGAAGGCCCACGGGCGCGCGGAGAACCGCCGCGAATTCCGCCGCAAGAGCGGCTGATCCGTGACCCCCGAGTTCCTGCTCACCACGCTGGTGGTGGTCGCGACGCCCGGCGCCGGCGTGCTGTTCACCGTCGCCGCCGGGGTGGCGCGCGGCTGGCGGGCCGGCCTGGTCGCCGCGTTCGCGTGCACGCTGGGCATCGTGCCGCACATGGTCGCCGCGGTGACCGGCCTCGCGGCGATCATGCACACCAGCGCGCTGGCGTTCTCGGTGATCAAGTGGCTGGGCGTGGCCTACCTGCTGTACCTGGCGTGGCGCACCGTGCGTGACCGGTCGGTGTTCGGCGTGAAGGCCGATCAGGCCCCGGTGTCGCCGTGGCGGGTGATCGGCGCAGGCATCCTGCTCAACCTGCTCAACCCGAAGCTGACGATCTTCTTCTTCGCGTTCCTGCCCCAGTTCGTCACGCCCGGCACGGTGCCGACGATGGTGGGCCTCAGCGCGGTGTTCATGGCCGCGACGCTGGTGGTGTTCAGCATCTACGGCGTGTTCGCGGCCGCGGTCCGGCGCGAGGTGATCTCGCGTCCCGCCGTGATGGCGTGGATCCGGCGCAGCTTCGCCGCGACCTACGTGATGCTGGCCGGGCGACTGGCGCTGCAGACCCGCTGACCGGAGGCCGGCCGGCGTGCGGTGGCACTCAACTCGCGCGGCGTTCCCGTGCGACGATGGCGATCAGGCACAGCGTGGCGAGCACCGCCACGGCGACCGCGAAACCGACCCCGGCGGTGCGTAGTCCGAGCGCCTGCGCCGCGAGTCCCTCACCGACCACGGGCACGGAGATGGCGACGTAGGCCACCACGAAGTAGGTGGAGCTGACCTCGGCCCGCCGATCCGGCGGAGTTCGGTCGGATACCGCGGCGAGGCCCCGGCTGAAGCTCATACCCTGCCCGACCCCGGCGACGACGGCGGCGACGATGAGACCTGGCAGCGACGAAAAGTACAGCGCCACCGCGAGGATGACCATCCCGGCCACCAGGATCGCGCAGCCCACCGCCACCGCGCGCGCCGGCGCGACGCGGTTGGCGAGCACCTGCGTGACCGCGGAAGTGGCGAAGATCGAACACGCGATGGCCCCCGCGACGGCGTGGTTGGACACACCGACGACCTCGGCGAGGAACGACGGGGCCACCGCGGTGTACAGGCCGGTCACCGCGAATCCCGCGAAGGCCGCGAGGCCGGCGATCACGAACACCGCGCGCAGGTTCGCGGGCACCGAGAGACGTTGCAGCCCAGGGCGGCCGGTGCGTCCCGAGCTCTCCGGCACGAGGAACACCGCGATGCCCGCGAGCACGGCCATCACGATGTGGACGACGAACGACAGGTGCAGCGGCCAGGGCGCGTACTGCACGAGAATCCCGGCCAGCAGTGGGCCTGCGCCCACCCCGCCGATGTTGGCGACGGTGGCGACCGCGGCGGCGCGGGTGCGCCAGGACTCCGGCGCCGCCTCGATCACCGCGGCCGTGGCGGTGCCGGTGAAGATGGCCGCCGAGAAGCCCGACAGCACCCGCCCGATCAGCAGAGCGGGTACCGAGTCGGCGACGAGGAACACCGCGGCGCTGACCACCGCGAACCCGACGCCGGCCAGCAGCATCGGCCGCCGGCCCACCGCGTCGGACCAACGTCCGACGGCCAGCAGCGCGACGAGCACGCCGCCGGCGAAGGCGGCGAAGATCACGGTGGTGGTCAGCACCGAGAAGTGCATCCGCTCGGCGTAGAGCGCGTACATCGGTGTCGGCATCGTGGTGCCGAGCATCATCGCGACGAACGCGTAGGTCAGCAGGGGGAACGCGAAACGGCGGGCGCTCTCGCGGAAGGCGGATACGGCACCGGCCGGCGCGTCAGCATGCACATCGCATGGTATCGACGCCCGGCCGGGCCGCTACTCCACGGTGGATCTCGTCAGTGCGCGACGGCCTTCTCCGCGCCCACCCCGGTCAGGGAGCGCACCTCCATCTCGGCATTGCGTTCGACCTCGCCGCGGTCGCCCGGTGAGGTGAGCGTCCCGATGATGCCCAGCAGGAACGCCAGCGGGATCGACACGATGCCGGGGTTGGCCAGCGGGAACCAGGAGAAGTCGGCGCCCTTGATCATCGAGGTGGCCGTACCCGAGACCGCGGGGGAGAAGATGATCAGCACGATGGTGCTGATCAGCCCGCCGTACATGCTCCACAGCGCACCCCGGGTGTTGAACCGCGCCCAGTACAGCGAGTACAGGATGGTCGGCAGATTCGCCGAGGCCGCCACGGCGAAGGCGAGCGCCACCAGGAACGCCACGTTCTGTTCTCGCGCCAGGATGCCGAGCCCGATCGAGAGCACGCCGAGCACGACGACGGTGATGCGCGATACCCGGACCTGCTCGGCCTCTGTGACGGCGTGCCCCTTGCGCACCGTGGCGTAGATGTCATGGGCGAATGACGCCGACGCGGTGATGGTCAGACCGGCGACCACGGCGAGGATCGTCGCGAAGGCCACCGCCGAGATGATGCCGAGGAGCACGACACCGCCGAGTTCCAGCGCCAGCAGCGGCGCCGCCGAGTTCACCCCGCCCGGTGCGGCCAGAATGCGGTCCGGGCCGACAAGGGCCGCCGCGCCGTAGCCGAGCACCAGCGTGAACAGGTAGAAGGCCCCGATCAGTGCGATGGCCCACACCACCGAGCGGCGGGCCTCTTTGGCCGTGGGCACCGTGTAGAAGCGCATCAACACGTGCGGCAGGCCCGCGGTGCCGAGTACCAACGCCAAGGCCAGCGAGATGAAGTTGATCTGCGTGGTCAGGGAGGCGCCGTACTGCGCGCCGGGGGCCAGCACGTCGCGCGCGGCGACCTTCTCGTCGGCACTGCCGCTGATCATCGACTGCGCGGAACCCAGAATCTCGGAGAGGTTGAAGCCGAACTTGAACAGGACGAGCAGCGTCATGATGCCCGCGCCGCCGATCAGCAGCACCGCCTTGATGATCTGCACCCAGGTGGTGCCCTTCATGCCGCCGATCAGCACGTAGACGATCATCAGCAGGCCGACCACGGCGATGACCAGGGACTGGCCTGCCGCGCTCTCGATGTTCATCAGCAAGGCCACCAGCACCCCGGCGCCTGCCATCTGCGCCAGGAGGTAGAACAGCGACACCGCGAGCGTGTTCGTGGCCGCGGCCAGCCGGACCGGCCGCTGCTTGAGCCGGAAGCTCAGCACGTCGGCCATCGTGAACTTGCCGGTGTTCCTGAGGAGTTCGGCCACCAGCAGGAGTGCGACGAGCCAGGCCACCAGGAACCCGATCGAATACAGGAAACCGTCATAGCCGTAGACGGCGATGGCGCCCGCGATACCGAGGAAGCTGGCCGCCGAGAGGTAGTCGCCGGAGATGGCCACACCGTTCTGCGTTCCGGTGAACGCCCGGCCTGCCGTGAAGAACTCGGTCGCCGTGGCGTTCTTCTTGCTGGCCCGGATGACGATGAACAGGGTGACCAACACGAACACCCCGAAAATCGCCATGTTGGCGATGGGATTTCCGATCGTCTCGTTCACGGCGTCGGCTCCTCGAGTTCGGCGCGGATGGCCTCGGCGCGGGGGTCGATCTCCCGATTGGCGAAGCGCACGTAGATGAAGGTGATCAGGAAGGTGGTCACGAACTGGCCGAGCCCGATCAGCAACCCGACGTTGATGTTGCCCCAGACCCGGACGGCCATGAAGTCGGTGGCGAAGGCGCCCAGCAGGACATAGGTCGCGTACCAGATGAGGAATGCCGCGCTCATCGGGAACACGAAGCGGCGCAGCTTGCTTCGCAGTTCCTGGAACTCCGGGCTGGCCTGCATGGCCAGATACTGGTCGCCGCTGGGCATGGTTGCCGCCTGCGGTGGACGATCGGTTTCGGGCACCGTGACTCCTGATCTCGTGTGTGAACCGGTTCGCCGCTGACGCTAATTGAGATGTGGATCACAAAGGTGGCTTTCCCGGACTTGCAACGGCGAACCCGTCGGGCACTGCGGTGAACGGTCGGTCGGCGACGACGAACGGCACGGTGCGAGGACTCAGTCACGCGGGACGCGTTCGATGCCCATCCCGAGCCGCTCCGGCACATGCATGCGCGCGAAGATCTGCGCGACGTCCGGCGGGACGCTGCGCCGGGTGAACCGGCTGACGGTGATCATCGTCGCGAACGCCAGCGGCACCGTGACGGCGGCGGGATAGCCGACCAGCACTGCGGCCCAGCCGTCCAGCGCCTGCTCGTCGATCACCCCGGCGATCGCCAGCGTGACCGCCGTTCCGGAGGCGGCGCCGCCGACCACCAGGCCGCACGCCGCACCGGCCGCGGTCAGGCCGCGCCACCAGATCCCCAGCACGAGCAGCGGGCACAGCGTGGAGGCGGCCACCGCGAACGCCAGCCCGACGCTGCGCGACAGTTCGAGGCCGGAGGTGATGAGCGACAACGGGATCGGGATCAGGCCGCCGACGATCGCCGCGATGCGGAAGTCGCGGACCCGTCCGCGCAGCACGTCGGTGGCGAGCGCGCCGGCGATGCTCACCAGCAACCCCGACGAGGTGGCCAGGAACGCCGCGATCGCGCCGGCGGCGACCAGGGCGCCGAGCAGCTGACCGAGCACCCCGCCCACCGCCGCACCGGGCGCGAGCAGCACCGCCGCGTCGGCGGCGCCGGTGATCAGCAGCCGGGGCACGTACAGCCGGGAGAACACTCCGAGCAGCGTCGGGAACAGGTAGAACAGCGCCAGCAGCGCGATCACCGCCAGCGCGGTGCGCCGGGCGGCGCGGCCGTCGGGATTGGTGTAGAAGCGCACCAGCACATGCGGCAACCCCATGGTGCCCAGGAACGTGGCCACGATGATGGACAGCACCTGGAACAGCGGATGCGCGCCGCCGAGCCCGCCGCCCGAGGCGATCCACTCGGTGCCCGCGGCGGGCGTGCCGGCCAGCACCGGGGTGGTGCTGCCCTCGGCCAGCGTCATCGTCGTCCCCGCGCCCAGCAGGTGTTCGCCGGGCGCCCCGATCGGCGCCGAGGTGACCGGGGTGCCGTCCAGCCTGCCGGTGACCGTGATCCCGGCGGGCGCGGCGACCTGCACGACGACGTCGGTCTCGATCGCGACCGTGGTGTCCTTGGTGACGGTCGGCGGCAGCGGGCCGCCCAGTTCACCGCGGTCGGCGAAGAACAAACCGGTCAGCGCCAGGGCGGGGATCGCGACCGCGGTCAGCTTCAGCCAGTACTGGAACGCCTGGACGAAGGTGATCGACCGCATGCCGCCGGCCACCACGTTGGCGATCACGATGCCGCCGACCACGAGCGGGCCGATCCACACCGGCATCCCGAGCAGCGTCTTGAGCGCGAGCCCGGCACCCTGGTACTGCGGTACCAGGTACACCACGCAGATCCCGATGACCACGACCATCGCCGTCTTGCGCAGCCGCGCCGAGCCCAGCCGGAACTCGGCGAAGTCGGGCACCGTGTAGGCGCCCGAACGACGCAGCGGTGCCGCCACGAACAGCAGCAGCCCGAGATAGCCGGCAGTGAACCCGACCGGGTACCACAGCGCGTCGGCGCCGTACTTGGCGATCAGCCCGGCGACGCCGAGAAACGATGCGGCCGAGAGGTATTCACCGGAGATCGCGGCGGCGTTCCACTGCGGTCCGATGGTGCGGGAGGCGACGAGGAAGTCCGACGTGGTGCGGGAGAAGCGCACCCCGTAGGCGCCGATCGCGATGGTGGCGATCGCGGCGGCCAGCAGGGCCGCCGCCGTCAGCGGAGACCCGGTCACGGCTCGCTGTCGATGACGCGGACGAAGTCGCGCTCGGCCTGCTCGGCCAACCGGACGTAGAGCCGTCCCACCCCGTAGAGCAGCGGATACACCAACCCGGCGAGCAGGATCCAGTTCAGCCGCACCCCCGCCACGGTGACCGCGGCCCAGCCGGGAAACAGCGCGGAGGCCAACGGGATCGCGGCCACCACGCACACCACCACCGCGGCCAGGCGCAGGGCCAGCCCCAGCTGGGCGCGCACCAGCCCGCGCACCAGCGCGTCGCCGACCTGGGTCTGCTCCTGCACCTCCACCCGGGTACGCACCATGCGGGCGCCGCGCCGGTGCGCCAGCACGACGCGTTCGCGGTGCGGTCTGCCGGGCTCAGTCATCGCCGCCGGCGGGACGCAGCTGACGCATCGGGTCGCGCACCAGCCGGTCCCGCAGTTCGCGGGCCTGCCTGCGGCTCACGGGCAGTTCGATCGCCGGGGACGCGCCGTTGGCCCGCACCCGCACCAGCACCGCGCCGTCGGTGGTGCGCAACCCGGTCACCAATCGCAGCGCCACGAGGTACGACCGGTGGATGCGCTGGAAGCCGTGGTCGCGCCACCGGGTCTCCAGCGTCGACAGCGGGATGCGCACCAGATGTGAGCCCGTCGCCGAGTGCAGCCGTGCGTAGTCGCCCTCGGCCTCCACCCAGCCGATGCTCTCGCGCGGCACCAGATGGGTGATGCCGCCCAGCTCGGCGGGGATGACGTCGGAGTCGGGTTCGTCGTCGGTGACCGGCGGCTCGGCCGCGCGGGCCGCGCACACCCGGCGGACGGCCTCGTCCAGGCGGTCCTGGCGGATCGGTTTGAGCAGATAGTCGATCGCCCCGACATCGAACGCGGCGACGGCCTTGTCGTCGTGTGCGGTGACGAACACGATCGCCGGGCGGTGTGCGAAATTGGTGAGCACACCCGCCAATTCGATACCGGACAGCCCGGGCATGTTGATGTCGAGGAAGATCGCGTCGATGCTGCGCTGATTGAGTTCGCGCAGCGCCGAGGTGGCGTCGCCGACCCGGCACACCTCACCGATGTCGGGATGGCG
The DNA here is from genome assembly GCF_004570325.1 of Mycobacterium sp. PS03-16. GTDB lineage: Bacteria > Actinomycetota > Actinomycetes > Mycobacteriales > Mycobacteriaceae > Mycobacterium. The sequence continues at coordinate 44,270 of NZ_SPQO01000035.1, forward strand.
CCCGAGCAGGTAGGCGAGTTCGTCGAGGGCGGGCGCTTCGTCGTCGACCGCCAGGACGGTCAGCCCCGCGCTCACCGGACACCCCGGTGTCGTGTCACCCGAACGCACCTCCGCTGGCCCGCACGCCGGACCGGAACTTGGGCACGCGCATGAGAACCTTGGTGCCCGCGCCGATCGCCGTTTCGACCACCAGACCGTAGTCGTTGCCGAAGGCCGCGCGCAGGCGATGGTCGACATTGGTCAGACCCACGTGCGCCCCGGTGTGGGTGGGCTGCCCGGACGCGGCCGAGCCGTTGCCACCCAACGCATCGCCGGGGCCCGAGCGCAGCGCGTCGGGATCCATGCCGACGCCGTCGTCCTCGACGGAGATGACGCAGTCGGCCCCCTCGTCGCGGGCGATGATCTCGATGGAGCCACCGCCGCGGCCGGCCAGCCCGTGCCGCACGGCGTTCTCCACCAGCGGCTGCAGCGCCAGGAACGGCACCACCACGCCGAGCACCTCCGGGGCCACCTGCAGGCGCACCTCGAGCGAGGCGCCGAACCGGGCGCGCTCCAGTGTCAGGTACCGATCGATGTTGCGCAGTTCGTCGGCCAGCGTCGTGTACTGCCCGGCCGCCCGGAACGAGTAGCGGGTGAAGTCGGCGAACTCCAGGATCAGCTCGCGGGCGCGGTCGGGGTCGGTGCGCACGAACGAGGCGATGGTGTTGAGCGCGTTGTAGATGAAGTGTGGGCTGATCTGGGCGCGCAGCGCGAGTACCTCGGCGCGGTCCAGGCGGGCGCGCGAGGCGTCCAGTTCGGCGAGCTCGAGCTGGCTGGCGGCGTAGCGCGCGACCTCGCCGACGGCGCCGAGCATGCCGGGACCGGGGGTGCGCGCGGTGACGACGACCAGCACGCCCAGCACGTCACCGCCGTCGGCGAGCAGCGGCTGGGCGATCACCGTGGTGGTGCGCACGGCGGTCAGCATCCGCCGCTGTCCGGTGACCGATTCGCGGGCGGTGCGGGCGGCCGCGTCGGCGACGTCGGCCGCCCACACCGGGTCGTCGCGCGGGTCGCGGGCCAGCCGCCCGCCGTCGCGGTCGTAGAGCGCCACCCCTTCGGCTCCGGTCAGCTCGCGCAGGAACGGCGCGGCGGATTCGGCGGAGGCGGTGTCGAGGCCCTGGCGCAGCGCGCGGGCGGCCAGCGACGCGGTGTGCAGCGCGGCGTGTACGGCGCGTTCGGTCGGGGTGGCCACCACGCGGCGGGTGCGCACCACCACGACCGCGGCGGCCACCGCGGCCACGATCAGCACCGCCGCCAGGACTATCGCGAGCTCGCCGGACATCTCACCTTCATCGGGTTGCGGCCACTCTAAACTCAACGCCGTGGCGAAACTGCAGCTAGTCCAGGACCCGGCGGCCGATGCGCTGCTCGAGGCGAACCCGTTCGCGTTGCTGGTCGGCATGCTGCTCGATCAGCAGATCCCGATGGAGGTCGCCTTCGGTGGGCCGAAGAAGATCGCCGACCGGATGGGCGGGGTGGACGCCCGCGAGATCGCCGAGTACGACCCGGAGGCGTTCGCCGCGCTGTGCGCCACGACGCCTGCGGTGCACCGGTTTCCGGGCTCGATGGCCAAGCGGATCCAGACGCTGGCGCAGATGATCGTCGACCGCTACGACGGCGACGCCGCGGCGCTGTGGACGGCCGGCGACCCCGACGGCGCCGAGGTGCTGCGCCGGCTCAAGGCGCTGCCCGGGTTCGGCGAGCAGAAGGCGAAGATCTTCCTCGCGCTGCTGGGTAAGCAGTACGGTGTGACGCCGCCGGGCTGGCGCGAGGCCGCAGGGGATTACGGCCGCGCCGGCGCGTACATGTCGGTGGCCGACGTGACCGACGCGGGCTCGCTGGACAGGGTGCGGTCCTACAAGAAGCAGATGAAGGCCCAGGCGAAGGCCGCGAAGGGCTGACCCGCCGACTTTCCCGCCTCGCATGCCCGGGTGTGCATATGGTGAACCCATGAAGACACACCTGAACTGCCCGTGCGGTGAGGCCATCACCGGTAAGGACGAGGACGACCTGGTCGAGAAGGCTCAGGCGCATCTGTCCGAGGCTCATCCCGGCCGCGACTACGACCGCGACGCCATCCTGTTCATGGCGTACTGACCGCTACGCGCTTCGTCGAGTTCTGCACCAGGGTCGTTGGGGCGACCGATCCACGACCCTGAGGTGGAAATCGGCGGACCACACAAGAATCCCCGGCCGCCAAGCGACCGGGGATTTCTCGTGTGTGGCGGGTCAGGGCACGACCGTGGACCCGATGGTCGGCATGAACTGGCACTGCATCTCGGTGGTGGTCACCTGGCCGAAGATCGTCGACATGATGCTGCCCGACCCGGTGTCCACGATCGCGGTCAGCGTGGTCGGCCCGTCGGGGTTGATGTCCGAGCGCGGCTTGAGCGTCGCACTGCCCGACTTGCCGGTGGTCAGGTTCACCCACGTGACGTTCAGCGGCAGCTTCTGCTCGGCCGCCGGGCCGGGAGTGCCGACCGCGGTGAACACGTAGGCCGTCTGCCCCGGGCCGGGCCCCGGCGCGGGGATCTTCGCCGGCCCGGCCACCGAAATCGCTGTGGCCAGAACGTTTCCGCCGTCCTTGAGGCACCCGTTGCTGATCGACGGGTACATGAAGTCCTGCTTCGGCGGGCTGTCCGGCGCGAAGCCGGCCGGTGCCGGCCCGGGCGCCGCTCCCGTCGCGGCGCCGGGCGATCCCGCGCCGGAAGCGCCGGTCCGG
>NZ_SPQO01000036.1 GCF_004570325.1 Mycobacterium sp. PS03-16
CGCCTCGGGTCCGGAACCCGAGCGGCCCGAGCAGCCGCCGTCCGCGCCGGCGGACGAGAAGTCCCGCGAGGATCAGGCGGCGCCCGGCAGCGACGCCGGGCCGGGCGCGGTTCCGGACGACGTCGTGGGCGAGCCGGCCGCACCGGCGCCCGCGCCGACGCGTCCGCAGTACATCTAGACCTCGGTCAACTCCCCCGCCGCCAACCGCAACCGGCGGTCCACGCCGATCTGGGCCAGGAACCGTGCGTCGTGGCTCACCACGACGAACGCGCCGCGGTACGCGTTCAGCGCCGCCTCGAGTTGCGCCACGCTGATCAGATCGAGGTTGTTGGTCGGCTCGTCGAGCAGCAGGAGCTGCGGTGCCGGTTCGGCGTAGAGCACGCACGCCAGCGTCGCCCGCAAGCGCTCACCGCCGGACAGCGCCGACACCGGCAGGCCGATCCGGTCGCCCCGGAACAGGAACTGCGACAACAGGTGCCGACGCCGGGTCACGGTCATCTCCGGCGCGAACGCCTGCAGATTCTCGGCCACCGAGGCGGCGTCCGCGAGCAGGTCGAGGCGCTGGGAGATGTAGGCGATGCGGCCGGCCGCGCGCTGCGGCTCGGGACCGTCGGACGCCACCTCTCCGGCGATGAGCCGCAGCAGCGTCGACTTACCCGCACCGTTGGGCCCGGTCAGCGCAATGCGTTCCGGCCCGCGAATCGACAGGTCGATCCCGTTGTCACCGAACAGCTCTCGGCCGCCACGTGACACCCGGACACCGGTCGCCGCGAACACGGTGCGCCCGGCGGGCACGGTGGTGTCGGGCAGGTCCAGCACGATCGCGTCGTCGTCACGTAGCGACCGCTCGGCATCGTCCACCCGGGCCCGCGCCTCCTCCACCCGCCGGCCGTGGACGTCGTCGGCTTTCCCCGCCGACTCCTGCGCCCGGCGCTTCATCGCACCCGCGACGATCTTCGGCAGCCCGGCGTCCTTGAGGTTGCGTGCGGCGGTGCTCTGCCGCTTGGCCGCCCGTTCCCGGGCCTGCTGCATCTGGCGTTTCTCGCGCCTGAGGTGCTGTTCGGCGCTGCGCAACTCGCCCTCGGCGGCCTGCTGGGCCTGGGCCACCGCCTCCTCGTAGGCGGTGAAATTCCCGCCGTAGGCGACGATCTCACCGCGGTGCAGCTCGGCGATCCGGTCCATCCGGTCCAGCAGCACCCGGTCGTGGCTGACGACCAGCAGGGTGCCGGTGAAGTCGTCGAGCGCGGTGTAGAGCGCGGCGCGGGCGTCGGCGTCGAGGTTGTTGGTCGGCTCGTCGAGCAGCAGCACGTCGGGCCGGGCGAGCAGCTGGGCGGCCAGCCCGAGTGAGATCACCTCACCGCCGGACAGGCTGGCGAGCGGACGGTCGAGTGCGACGTGGCCGAGCCCGAGCCGGTCGAGTTGGGCGCGGGTGCGCTCCTCGATGTCCCAGTCGTCCCCGATCGCGGCGAAGACGGCGTCGCTCGCGTCGCCGGCGGCCAGCGCGTTGAGCGCGGCGATCACCGGCGCGACGCCGAGCACCTCGGCGACCACGAGATCGCCGGCCAGCGGCAGCGTTTGCGGCAGGTAGCCGAGCGCGCCCTCGACCGTGACGGATCCGGCGGTCGGCGTCAGCTCGCCGGCGATCAGCTTGAGCAGGGTCGACTTGCCGGCGCCGTTGGGCGCCACCAGACCGGTGCGACCGACGCCCAGCGTGAAGGACAGGTCACCGAACAGGACGGTGTCGTCCGGCCAGGCGAACGACAACGAGGTGCAGACAATGGAGGCATCAGGCATGGCGGGATCTCCCGAGAGGCTGCGGGCGCAGAGCGCCGCAGAAAAGGGCAGGGACGAGTGTGCGAGCGGCTCCGGGATCACCCGGAGATCTCGTCGTCTCCCCACATGTCTTCAGCCCACCTCGATCGATTGACGTGCGCTGCCCATGTTAGTGAGGGCCGTCAAGCGGTTAAATATCCGCGCAGCATCCGCGTCACCGCGGTGATCTGCCCGACGTCCACGCGTTCGTCGACCTTGTGGGCAAGGTTGGGATCGCCGGGTCCGTAGTTCACCGCCGGGATACCCAGCGCGGCGAAGCGGGCGACGTCGGTCCAGCCGTACTTCGCGCGCACCTGCCCACCGGCCGCCTCCACCAAGGCGGCGGCGGCCGGCTTACTGAGCCCCGGCAGCGCGCCTGCGGCCGCGTCGGTCTGCTCGATCGTGACGTCGATGCCCTCGAACACCTCGTGCACATGCTCGAGCGCCTGGACGACGGTGCGGTCGGGCGCGAAGCGGAAGTTCACCGTCACCGAGGCGGCGTCGGGGATGACATTGCCCGCAATGCCGCCGTCGATGCGCACCGCCGACAGTCCTTCGCGATAGGTGCAGCCGTCGATGTCCACGCTGCGCGCCCGATAGGTGGTTAGCCGGTCCAGCACAGCGCCCAGCTTGTGAATGGCGTTGTCGCCCAACCACGACCGTGCGGAGTGCGCCCGGGTACCCGTCGCGCTGACCACCACGCGCAGCGTGCCCTGGCAGCCGGCTTCGATGTAGCCGCCGGACGGTTCGCCGAGAATCGCCACGTCGGCGCTCAGCCAGTCGGGCAGCTCGCGTTCGATGCGGCCCAGCCCGTTGGCGCTGGCCTCGATCTCCTCGCAGTCGTACATCACCAGCGTGATGTCGTGCGCCGGGTTCTCGACGGTGGCGGCGAGGTGCAGGAATACGGCGTCGCCGGATTTCATGTCCGAGGTGCCGCAGCCGTGCAGGACGTCTCCCTCGCGCCGGCTGGGGACGTTGTCGGCGGCCGGCACGGTGTCGATGTGCCCGGCCAGCAGCACCCGCGACGGCAGGCCGCGGTCGGTGCGGGCGAGCACGGCGTCGCCGTGGCGGACGACCTCGAAGCCGGTGGTCTGCTCACGCAGCGCGGCCTCGATCTCGTCGGCGATGCGCTGCTCGTGGCGGGACTCGCTGGGGATGTCGACCAGCGCTGCGGTCAGCTCCACGGGGTCACCGCGCAAGTTCAGGCCCATGGCCTCAACGGTAATCTCTACGACCGTGACTTCTGCCGCTGGAATCGGCCTGGCGACCATCGCCGCCGACGGAACCGTTCTCGACACGTGGTACCCCGCGCCCGAGACCGACGTCGATTTGATCAGTGACGACGAGATCGGCACGGTGCGCCTGTCGGCGGCCGAGGTGGCCGAACTCGGCGAGCTGACCGGCCGCGACGAGGACCGCGACGTCGACGTGGTGGCGGTGCGCACCGTGCTCAAGTCCCTGGAGGACAAGCCGGCCGACGCATACGACGCCTACCTGCGGCTGCACCTGCTCTCCCACCGGTTGATCCCGCCGCACGGCGCCAACATGGACGGCATCTTCGGCGTGCTGGCCAACGTCGTGTGGACCAACTACGGTCCGTGCCCGGTCGACGGTTTCGAGAGTGTGCGGTTGCGGCTGCGCCGGCGCGGTCCGGTGACGGTGTTCGGCATCGACAAGTTCCCGCGCATGGTCGACTACGTCGCGCCGAGCGGGGTGCGCATCGCCGACGCCGACCGGGTGCGCCTCGGCGCGCACCTGGCGTCGGGCACCACGGTGATGCACGAGGGATTCGTCAACTTCAACGCGGGCACGCTCGGCTCGTCGATGGTGGAGGGCCGCATCTCGGCGGGCGTGGTCGTCGGCGACGGCTCCGACGTCGGGGGCGGTGCGTCGATCATGGGCACCCTGTCCGGGGGCGGCAAAGAGGTGATCTCGGTCGGGAAGCGCTGCCTGCTCGGCGCCAACGCCGGGGTCGGCATCTCGCTGGGCGATGACTGCGTCGTCGAGGCCGGTCTGTACGTGACCGCGGGCACCAAGGTGCAGACCGCCGACGGGCAGACCGTCAAGGCCCGCGAGCTCTCCGGCGCCAACAACCTGCTGTTCCGGCGCAATTCGGTGTCCGGGGCGGTCGAGGTGGTCAAGCGCGACGGCACCGGCATCACGCTCAACGAGGCGCTGCACGCCAACTGACGCCTATTCGGGCGCCAGCACGCAGAATTCGTTGCCTTCGGGGTCGGCCAGCACCACCCAGGTCTGCTCGCCCTGACCGATGTCGACGTGCCGGGCACCCAGCGCGATCAGCCGGTCGACCTCGGCCTGTTGATCGTCCGGGGTGAGATCGACGTGCAGGCGGTTCTTGACCGTCTTGGCCTCGGGCACCGCGAGGAAAAGCCAGTTCGGTCCGCCGCCGGGTTGACGCAGTATCACGTCGCCGTCGTCGGTGAACTCCCGTGACCAGCCGAGCGCCTCGGCCCACCAGCTGCCCAGGGCGTGGGTGTCTGCGGCGTCGATGCACAGATCGGTGAACCTCAACGCCATTGCGCCAGCTCCTTCTTCAGGACCTTGCCCATCGCGTTGCGGGGCAGACTGTCGACCAGGCGCACTTCGCGGGGCCGCTTGTGCACCGAAAGCTGCTCGGCGACATAGTCGATGAGGGTCTCCGGCGCGGCGTCGCCGACGACGTACGCGACGATCCGCTGACCGAGGTCGTCGTCGGGCAGCCCCACCACGGCGGCCTCGCTGACACCGGCGTGGCCGAGCAGCACGGTCTCGATCTCGCCTGCGCCGACCCGGAATCCGCCGGTCTTGATCAGGTCGACGGACTCCCGCCCGACGATGCGGTGCATGCCGTCGCCGTCGATCACGGCGACGTCGCCGGTGCGGTACCAGCCGTCGGCGTCCAGCGCCGCGGCGGTGGCGTCGGGCCGGTTCAGATAGCCGTCGAACAGCATGGGACCGCGCAACTCCAGCCGGCCGATGGTGTCGCCGTCGTGCGGGACCGGCGCTCCCTCCTCGTCCACCAGCCGGGTGTGTACGCCGGCCAGCGGTAGGCCGACCCAGCCGGGACGGCGTTCCCCGTCCGCGCGGGTGCTCAGCGTGATGAGCGATTCGGTGCTGCCGTACCGTTCGATGGGCTGATGACCGGTCAACTCGGCGAGGCGGTCGAACACCGGAACGGGAAGCGGCGCACTGCCGGACACCAGCAGCCGGGCCGTCGACAGCGCGCGGGCGGCGTCGACGTCGGCGGCGATTCGTGACCACACCGTCGGCACCCCGAAGTACAGCGTGCCGTTCGCGGCGGCGTAGGCCTGCGGCTGGGGTCTGCCGGTGTGCACGAAACGGTTCCCGATGCGCAGTGATCCGAGCAGGCCGAGCACCAGACCGTGCACGTGATAGAGCGGCAGACCGTGCACCAGAACGTCTTCGGGCGTCCACTGCCACGCGTCGGCGAGTGCGTCGAGGTCGGCGGCGATGGCCCGCCGACTGAGCACAACGCCCTTGGGCAGCCCGGTGGTGCCGGACGTGTAGATGATCAGTGCCGGGGCGTCGGCGGGCGGTTCGGCGTAGCGGTGCCAGGAGCGGGCGTGCAGGCGCACCGGGATGTGCGGCAGGCCGTCATCGTCGGCCGGCCGGTCACCGAGCCAGGCCTGCGCGCCCGAATCGGTGAGCATGTGCCGGCGCTCGGTGACGCCGACGTCGGCGGGCACCGGCACGACCGGCACCCCGGCGATGAGGCAGCCGGTGATCGCCAGCACGGTGGCCGCGGTGGGCGTGGCCAGGACCGCGACCCGGTGGGCGCCCGCGACGCGTTCGGCCACCGAGGTGGCCGCCCCGACGAGGTCGCTGCGGCTCAGCGCGGTGCCGTCGATCGTCACGGCGTCGGAGAGGTCGGCGCCGCCGGCGACCGCGGCGGGGTTCAGCGATGCCAGCAACACGCCAGCGAGGCTACTCGCCGCGGTCTCCGCGATACTGGGCCTGTGGCCACGATTGAGCGGGTCTCCTCCCGGGAGGTCTACCGCAACAACTGGATGACGCTGCGCGAGGACGACATCCGCCGACCGGACGGTTCCGACGGCATCTACGCCGTCGTCGACAAGCCGACGTATGCGCTGGTGATCGCCTGCGCGGACGACCGCGTGCAGCTCGTCGAGCAGTTCCGATACCCGCTGGGGCTGCGGCGGTGGGAGTTCCCGCAGGGCACCGCGCCGGACCGGGCCGATCTGGAACCCGCGGAGCTGGCCGCCCGCGAACTGCGCGAGGAGACCGGGCTGCGCGCGGACACGATGACGCGGCTGGGCCTGCTCGACGTCGCGCCGGGAATGAGCAGCCAGCGCGGGTGGGTGTTCCTGGCCACCGGACTGACCGAGGGCCCGCACGACCGGGAGCACGAGGAGCAGGACATGCACAGCGCGTGGTTCGCGCGCGACGAGGTGGAACGCATGATCCGCGACGGTGACATCACCGATGCGCAGACCATCGCGGCGTACGGGCTGCTGCTGCTGTGGGAGCGTTCCCGCCGCTGAACTGGGGTTATCGGGTTGTCGGGGGGTGGATTTAAGATCGAAAGTATGTTCGGTCAGGGTCCTCTCGACTTGGGGTTCGAGCGGCGCTGCCCGGCGGTGACGCCGGAATCGGCGGCCCTGGTCGAGCAGATCGCCGCCGCCGCGCGGCGCGAGAATCGTGAGGCCGCGGCCCGGTTGACCGCGATCGCCGACCTGTTCGCCCTGCGCTCCGCCACCGCCGGGCCCGACGCCGAAGCGCATGTGGTGGACACGGTGAGCGCGGTGGCCGCCGAAGTCGCCGCCGCGTTGAACATCACCCACCTGGCCGCCTCGGCGCAGGCCGGGTTGGCCAAAGACCTGCGCGACCGCCTGCCGCTGGTGGCCGCGGTGTTCGCCGCCGGCGACATCATCGAGCGCGTGGTCGAGACGCTGGTGCATCGCACCGGGTTGGTGGTCGATCTGGGGGTGTTGGCCCGCATCGACGCCCAACTCGCCGCCGCGGCGGCCCGGTTGCCGGGGATGTCGTATCGGGCGCTACTCACCTACGTCGACCGGATCGTGGGCCGCCTGGATCCCGATGGGGTGCGGCGCCGCAAGAGTTACGCCGACAAACGCGAGGTGTGGGTCAGCGACCAGCTCGGCGGGATGAGCCTGTTCGGCGGCATGGTCGCCTCACCCACCGCCCATGCCTGGCTCGATCGGCTCACCGCGCTGGCGGGCACGGTGTGCGACCGCGATCCCCGCACCCTCGAGCAGCGCCGCGCTGATGCGATGGCGGCGATGACCCTCGGCGCCGATCGGATGGCCTGCCACTGCGGGCAACCTGCTTGCCCCGCCCGCGAGGCCACCGCCGCACCGGTGGTGCTGCACCTCATCACCGACACCATCGCCAGCACCGGCGGCGGTGGTGGTGACACCGCTGCCCCGCCTGCCGATCCGGCGGCGGGGATGGGGGTGCTGGTGGGGGCCGACGGGTTGTTGCCGCCGGAGGTGGTGGCCGACCTCGCCGCCCACGCCACCATCCGCCCGGTCGTGTTCCCCGACGACGCGCCGCCGGAAACCGGCTACACACCCAGTACCGCGCTGGCGGAGTATGTCCGCTGCCGCGACCTGACCTGCCGCTTCCCGGGCTGCGAGCAGCCCGCCGTGAGCGCCGATATCGACCACACCATCCCGCACGCCGCCGGGGGGCCCACCCAGGCCGCCAACCTGAAATGCCTGTGCCGGGCCCATCACCTGCTCAAAACGTTCGGCGGCTGGACCGACCAACAACTCCCCGACGGCACCGTCATCTGGACCTCTCCGGCCGGGGACACCTACCTCACCACCCCCGGCTCAGCCCTCATCTTCCCCACCCTGTGCGCGCCCACCGCCCCCGCGACCCGCCGTGCCTCAGCGGACAAGCGTGATCCCGGTGCTGACCGCATGGCCAAAGCACCGCAACGCCGCCGCACCCGCGCCGAACACCGCGCCGCGGCCATCGCCGCCGAACGCGCCCACAACCACCAGGCCCGCATCCAGCGCCGGCAACGCATCCACCCCTACTTCCAACCCACCCCGCCAGCCGATCCGGGCGACGACCCACCACCCTTCTGAGGCGATGACTTTCACCGCCGCGGGCGGTCTATATGGGACATGGACGACGACACAGCAATCCGTGACCTCATCACCGGCTGGGCGGCCGCCATCCGCACCGGCAACCTCGAATCCGTGGTGGCCGACCACGACAGCGACATCGTCATGTTCGACGTTCCGCCGCCCTATGACGGCGTGCGCGGCATGGCGGCCTACCGTGCATGCTGGCCGCCCTTCTTTGAGTTCCAGCGCAGTGGCGGCAGTTTCGACAATCTCGAACTGGACGTGACCGCGGGCGAAGACGTGGCCTTCGCGTGGGCTCTGCTGCGCTGCGCCACCGCCGAGGACGCCGCAGCCAACCCCGACAACAAGCTGCGCCTCACCATCGGGCTGCGCAAGGTCGACGGCCGCTGGGTCGTCACGCACGAGCACCACTCGTTCTGCCTGCCCTGACCCCGGGGGAACAGCACTCAATAACAAGATCGACAATTTCCCGTAACGACTTCCGGTTGGCCTGAAAATGGCTGTTACGCTGGCGCTTCCGGCCCGAGGAGTGCGAGGAAGGCGATGGCTACCCGACGTGCGTCAGTAGCGCTGTTGACCGCGGCCGTCGTGTTGGTCGCCATGGCCGGCGCGTCGGCCACCGCGAGCGCCGAGGCCACCGGCCAGATCTGGACGGGCCGGTTCTCGTTGGTGAGCTACGCCTCGCAGAAGGCCGGAACCAGCATCGCCGCCCGCCAACCCGAGGCGGACTTCACCGGTCAATACGTGTTCAGCACCGACTGCTCGAGCGGTGTCTGCATCGCCACGGTCGTCAGCGGTCCGCGGCCCACGAACCCGACGATCCCCCAGCCCTTGCGATACACCTGGGACGGCGCCCGCTGGGTGCAGTCCTACGACTGGCAGTGGGACTGCTTCCTGGGCGACGGCAAACCCAAGGAGTGGGCGCAGGCCCGCAGCTTCAGCTACTACGTCCCCCAACGCGACGGCTCACTGCAGGGCAGCTGGCGCACCGAGATCTACGGCGGCGCCTGCGCCGGTAACGTCACCATGGCCGTCGCCGCGGTCCCCGTCTGGTGACATAGGCGCCTGCGGCCTGACCGGACCCGTCGCGTTCCCCCGAACCCAGGACGACTCCACCCAGACCCGGCGCCGATCTTGATTCTGGCAGACACCCGGCCGAGAAATTGACTTTCCGGCCAATTCGTTAGGTCGGCTCAGCGTTGCGCGAGCGCACGCAGGAAGAACGTCACGTTGGCGGGCCGCTCGGCCAGCCGCCGGACGAAGTAGCCGTACCACTGGGTGCCGAACGGGATGTAGACCCGCATGCCGTGGCCGGCGTCGGCCAGGCGCTGCTGTTCGGCGTCGCGGATCCCGTAGAGCATCTGGTACTCCAGGTCGCCGGCGCGGCGCCCGTGCGTCGCGGCCAGGGCCGGCACCGCGTCGATGATCGCCGGATCGTGCGACGCCACCATCGGATAGCCCGAGCCCGCCATCAACGTCTGCAGGCAGCGCAGATACGAGTCGGTGACCGCGTCGGCCTCCCGGAACGCCACCGACGCCGGCTCGTCGTAGGCACCCTTGCAGAGCCGGATCCGCGCGCCTGACGCCGCGAACTCCGCGCAGTCCCCGGCGGTGCGCCGCAGATAGGCCTGCAGCACCGTGCCCAGCCAGTCGAAGTCGGCCCGCAACTCACGCACGATCGACAACGTCGACTCGGTGGTGGTGTGGTCCTCGGCGTCGACCGTCACCCAAACCCCGACGCGCTGCGCGTGCGCACAGATCGTGCGGGCGTTGTCCAGCGCGATCTGTTCACCGTCGCGCGGCAGCGCCTGTCCGAGCGCCGACAGCTTCAGCGACACCTCCAACGGCCGCACCGCGGCGTCCGCGGGCTCGGCGCGCCGGCCCAGCGCGTCGAGCAGTTTGACGTAGGCCTCGACCGTCGCGGTGGCGGCGTCCCGGTCGGTGACGTCCTCGCCGAGATAGTCGACGCTGACCATCCGCCCCGAACTGCGCAGCGCCGCAACGGTGGTCAGCGCGTCGTCGACGCTGTCCCCCGGCACGAAGCGATGCACGACATCGCGGGTGAGCGGCATTCGCTCGGCGGTCCTGCGCAGCCGCTCCGACCGGCCGGCGGCCAGGATCACCGGGCGGGCCAGCTGCTGGAAGGCGCCCATGTCAGGCCCCCATGTGGGGGTATTCGTGCGCGACGGGCGGCACGAAGTTCTCCTTGAGGCTGCGCGCCGACGTCCATCGCAGCAGGTTGAGCGCCGAACCGGCCTTGTCGTTGGTGCCCGACGCCCGGGACCCGCCGAACGGCTGCTGCCCGACGACGGCGCCGGTGGGTTTGTCGTTGACGTAGAAGTTGCCCGCGGTGTGCCGCAGCCGCTGCTGGGCGGTCAGGACGGCGCTGCGGTCGTCGGCGATCACCGCGCCGGTGAGCGCGTACTTCGCGCCGGTGTCGACGACGTCGAGGATCCGGTCGTAGTCGCCGTCGGGATACACGTGCACCGACAGGATCGGCCCGAAGTACTCGGTGCAGAACGACTCGTCGCCCGGATCGTCGGACAGCAGCACGGTCGGCCGCACGAAATACCCTTCGCTGTCGTCGTATTCGCCGCCTGCGGCCACGGTGACGCCCGGGGCGCTCTTGGCGCGTTCGATGGCCGTGACGTTCTTGGCAAACGACCGCTCGTCGATCAGCGCACCGCCGAAGTTGCCGAGGTCGGTCACGTCGCCGTAGGGCAGCGCGTCGGTGGCGCCGAGGAAGTCGTCGCCCATCTTCTGCCACACCGACCGCGGGACGAACGCCCGCGACGCGGCCGAGCACTTCTGCCCCTGGTAGTCGAACGCGCCGCGAATCAACGCCGTGCGCAACACCTCCGGGTGCGCGCTGGCGTGCGCGACCACGAAGTCCTTACCGCCGGTCTCCCCCACCAGCCGTGGGTAGCCGTTGTAGCGCTCGATGTGCGAACCCACCTCCCGCCACAGGTGCTGGAACGTCGCGGTGGACCCGGTGAAGTGGATGCCGGCCAGGTGCGGGTCGGCCAACGCCACCTCGGAGACGGCCAGCCCGTCGCCGGTGACCATGTTGATCACGCCGGGCGGCAGGCCCGCGGCCTCCAGCAGCTGCATGGTCAGGTAGGCCGCGAAGGTCTGGGTGGGCGAGGGCTTCCACACGACGGTATTGCCCATCAGCGCGGGTGCGGTCGGCAGGTTCCCCGCGATCGCGGTGAAGTTGAACGGGGTGATGGCGTAGACGAACCCCTCGAGCGGCCGGTAGTCGGTCCGGTTCCACACGCCGGGACTGCTCACCGGCTGCTGAGCCAGGATCTGACGGGCGAACGCGACGTTGAATCGCCAGAAGTCGACCAGCTCGCACGGGGCGTCGATCTCCGCCTGGTACGCCGTCTTCGACTGCCCGAGCATGGTGGCGGCGGCGATCTTCTCCCGCCACGGCCCGGCCAGCAGGTCGGCCGCACGCAGGAACACCGCGGCGCGCTCGTCGAACGGGGTGGCCTCCCAGTCCGCCTTGGCCGCGACGGCCGCCTCGACGGCGGCGGTGGCGTCGGCGTGGGAGGCGTTGGTCAGGGTGCCCAGCCGGGCCGCATGCCGGTGCGGTTGCACGACATCGATGCGGGTGCCATCGCCCATGCGGTGTCTGCCGCCGATCACGTGCGGCAGGTCGATCGGGGTGGCGGCGAGTGCGGTGAGCGCATCGGCCAGGCGGTGGCGCTCGGGTGAACCGGGTGCGTAGTCGTGGATCGGCTCGTTGGCCGGCAGGGGTACGTCGGTGATCGCGTCCATGACGTCGAGCATCCCGCAGACGAGACCTGCGTCACTTAGCCGATCCGCCAAAGTCCAGGTCGCCGGCCACTACAATCGGACAATATGCGCGCGGCCCGGATCCGGCTCGGCGAGCTGCTGTTGGCGCTGGACCGCACGATGGTCACGCTGCAGCGGGCCCCGCGCGGGCTGGACCTGCCCGTCGGCTCGGTGGCCTTGATCGACGCCGACGACGTGCAACTGGGCCTGGCGCCGTCGGCCGGAAACGCCGACCTGTTCTTCCTGGTCGGTGTCCCCGAGGACGCGGCGACGCGCTGGCTGGACGGGCAGCCACGCCGGCCGGTGGCGGTGTTCGTCAAGCATCCGTCCCCTGACCTGGTGGAGCGCGCCGCTGCGCTCGGCGTCGCGATGGTCGCCGTGGATCCGCGCGCCCGGTGGGAGCGGCTCTACCGGTTGGTGAACCAGTTCTTCGAGCACCGCGGCGCGCACGAGGAGCCGCCGCTGCCCGGCGGCACCGACCTGTTCGCACTCGCCCAGTCGATCGCCGACCGCACCCGCGGGATGGTCAGCATCGAAGACGCGCAGTCGCACGTGCTGGCCTACTCCGCGTCCAGCGAGGAGGCCGACGAACTGCGCCGGCTGTCGATCCTGGGCCGCGCCGGACCCCCCGAACACCTCGAGTGGATCGCCGGGTGGGGCATCTTCGACGCGCTGCGGCACGGCGACGACGTGGTGCCGGTGGCCGAGCGCCCCGAACTCGGGCTCCGGCCCCGCCTGGCGGTCGGCATCCACGTGCCGTCCGGTCCCCGCCGGCCGCCGGTGTTCGGCGGCGCGATCTGGCTGCAGCAGGGGTCGGCTCCGCTGGCCGACGACGCCGACGAGGTGTTGCGCGGCGGCGCCGTGCTGGCCGCCCGCATCCTGTCCCGGATGGCGTCGGCGCCGTCGACGCACACCGTGCGGGTGCAGGCACTGCTCGGCCTGGCCGAGGACGGCGACCGCGACATCGGCGCGGTCGCCCGCGAACTGGGTCTCGATCCGGAGCAACGCACCGCGCTGATCGGCTTCCGGTGCACCGCGGGAGCCGCGCCCGCGGATGTGATCGCGTTGAGCGCGAGCGCGTTTCGTGCCGACGCGCAGGTGGTGCCCGCGGGTGAGCGGGTGTACGTGCTGCTGCCGAAGATCGGTGCGGCGGCGTCGGTGACGTCGTGGGTGCGCGGTGTGGTCGCGATGGCGCACCGCGAGCTCGGCCTGACGCTGCGCGCCGTGGTGGCGGCACCGCTTCCGGGGCTGGCCGCGGCGCCCGGCGCCCGCGCCGAGGTGGACCGTGTATTCGACAGTGCCGCACGGCATCCGGACGCGATCGGGGAGGTCACCTCACTGGCCGAGGCGCGTGCGACCGTGGTGCTCGACGAGATCGTCGCGCACGTCGCCGCCTCGCCCCGGCTGATCGATCCGCGGGTGCACACGCTGCGCGCCCAGGATCCGATGCTGGCCGAGACCCTGCGCGCCTACCTCGACGGGTTCGGCGACATCGCCGCGGTGGCCAAGCGGCTGCACGTGCATCCCAACACGATCCGCTACCGCATCCGGCGTATCGAGACGCTGCTCGACACGTCACTGGCCGACAGCGACGACCGGCTGGTCCTGGCCCTGGGGTTGCGCGCCACCGAACCGATGACCCCGGCTCAGCCGGTGAAGGCGCCGCCGGCCAGTTCGTCGAACCGCTCCAGCGCCTCGTCACCGGGCTCGTCGATCCCGCGCAGCGGCCCGCGCTCGGCGAGGTAGCGCCGGGCATACAGGCGCGCCACCAACGCCTTTCGCTCACCGCCGCGTTCCGCCCGCTCCCAGGCGGCCTGCTCGGTCAGCAACGCGGCGGCGTACACGTCGCCCATGAACTGCGCCAAGCCGAACAGCCGCGCCTCGGCGACGGCGCCGTCGAGGGTGCGCCAGGCGGCCACCGCGGCGTCGAGGTCATCGATGCGCCGGGACACCAGCTCGGTGGTGGCGTCGTCGTCGGACACCGACACCGCGTCGCGCAACCGGTCCAGCAGGGGTTCGTGCGCGTCGGCGCGCACGATGCCGCGCGCGACATCGAGGCACAGGATGTTGTCCGGCCCCTCCCAGATCGTGTTCACCTGCGCGTCGCGCAGCAGCCGTGCCACCGGCCAATCCTCGATGTAGCCGTTGCCGCCGTGGATCTCGATGGCGTCCGACGCCGCGGTGATGCCCAGCCGGCACACCTTCAGCTTGGTGACCGGCACCGCGATGCGCTGGCGGATCCGCCGCGGCTGGCGGTGGTTGGCCAGACCGGTGCCGTCGAACACCAGCGCCTGGGCGGCCTCGACGTCGACGATCAGCTCGGCGAGCTTGCGGCGCATCAGCGGTTTGTCGATCAGTGCGGAGCCGAACGCGGTGCGGTGGCGTGCGTAGCACAGCGATTCGACCAGTGCCCGGCGCGCATTGCCGAGCGCGAACAGCGCGATGCCCAGCCGGGCCGCGTTGGTCAGCTCCATCATCCGCCCGAGTCCGCGGCCGTCGGACGGTCCGGCGTCCGCGGTCGGTTCGCCGGAGAGCAGGAACGCCTCGGCGTCGACGAACTCCACCTCACCGGACGCCACCGAGCGGGTGCCGAGCTTGTTCTTCAGCCGACGGATCCGCACCCCGTTGCGCGTCCCGTCGCGCCGCGTGCGGAGCACCAGGAAGCTCGCGACTCCACGGCTGTTGTCCGGCGCTCCTTCGGGTTTGGCCAGCACGACGAAGGCCTCACCGGCACAGTTGGACGCGAACCACTTGAACCCGTTGAGCCGCCACGCGTCGCCGGCGCGGGTCGCCGTGGTTTCCAGCGCCCCGAGATCGGAGCCGCCGGTGCGTTCGGTGAGCATCTGCGCGGTCTCCCCCGCCCACTCCCCGGACTCGAACTTCGCCAGCACGTGGTCGCGGATGTCGGCGGGTGCGTAGGCGGCGACCAGCGCCGCCACCATGCCGCCGCCGGTGCCCAGTGCGCAGCCCATCCCGATGTCGGCCTGGTTGAGCAGGTAGTTGGCGGCGAACATCGGCAGCGACGACCGGCCCCCGGCGGCGCGGACCCCGTCGCGTAGCGCCTGCTGACTGTCGAGCACCACCCGCTTGGCGTCGGTGAACGACGGCGGCATCTCGACCCGGCTGACGTCGTGACCCCACCGGTCGTACCGCTCGAGGCGGGGTGGGTTGCGGTCGGTCTCCTCGGCCCACCTGGCCACCGCACCGCCCATGAGCTCGCCGATGCGGACGAGGTGGTCCTCGGCCACCGGCAGCTGATCGGGCGGCAGGTAGTAGGCGAGCAGGAACTGCAGCGTGGGATCGGTGGTGTACCAGTTGAGCCCGGTCGCGCCGCCGAAGTCCGCGGTGCGGTACCGCGCCGCCTTCGCCTCGGTGCTGAACGGGAGCCGGTCCACGGTCTCGACGTCGTAGTCGCTCATCGTCAGCGACGGTATTACGCCTCGGCGGTGCTCAGGCGGCAACGCGCGAAGTGCGCGTCAGGACCACGAGTGCGGCGACGGCGATCAGCGCGCTGGCCACCATGCCGACGGCCATGGGAACCGCGGTGTGGTCCCCGCCGAGCGGGGAGGCCACCGCGGCCAGCCCGAACTGCAGCGCGCCGAGCACGGCCGATCCGGTGCCCGCGGCGTCGCGCGCCTCCTCCAGCGCGAGCGCGGTCGCGTTGGCGACGATCAGGCCCAGGCTGGCGACGACGCCGGCCAGCAGCGCCAGGGTGATCCACAGCACCGGTCCGATCACCGCGTCGACCAGCAGCGACACCGACAGCACCACCATGAACGTCACCCCGAGGGCGATCAGCCGGCGCTGACCGAACCGGCCGACGATCCGGGCGTTGACGACGTTCATCGCCACCAGGCCGACCGCGTTGGCGGCGAACGCAATCGAGTAGCCGACCGGCGACAGGCCGAGCACGTTCTGGAGCACGAACGGCGACGCGGAGATGTAGCAGAACATCACCGCGAAGCTGAAGCCGAACGCCAGCGTGTACCCGAGGTAGCGGCGGTTGGCCAGCACCGCGCGGGCGTCGCGCACCATCGTGGGTAGCCCGCCGGTGCTGCGCCGGTGCGGCGGGTGCGTCTCGGCCAGCACCACAGCGGCACCGATGAGCATCAGCACAGCCAGTCCGGCGAGCACCCAGAACACCCCGCGCCATCCGATGTGCGGGACCAGCGACCCGCCCAGCAGCGGCGCGGCGACGGGACCGACCCCGTTGATGATCATCATCAGGCTGAACGCCCGCGCCGCGGCGGCGCCACGCGCCCGGTCGGCGACCATGGCGCGGCTGAGCACCACACCGGCCGCCCCGCCGAACCCCTGCAGGAACCGGAACGCGATCAGCAGCCCGACATTCGGCGCCAGGGCGCAGGCGACGCTGGCCAGCACGCACACGAGGGTGCCGGCCAGCAGCAGCGGACGCCGGCCGTACCGGTCCGACAGCGGGCCGATGACCAGCTGTCCGAGCGCCAGACCCACCATGAACGTGGTCAACGTCAGCTGGATCGCCGATGCGGTGGTGCCGAACTCCACAGCCATCGCGGGGAACGCGGGCAGGTACATGTCGATCGACAGCGGCGCGACGGCGGTCAGCATGGCCAGCACGCCGAGCCAGGCCGGCGGAATCGGAAGTGCGCCGCGCTGGTTCTGCGGGGCGGCTTGATCGACGACAGTCACAGACAAAACCTCAATACGTATAGATTTATAGATATTTCTAGAGGTACAGTACCGGATATGACGCCTGCGGCAGAAGCGGTGCACCAGCGTGACGTCGACGACATCGCGGCTGCCGTCCGGACCGTGGTGTGGTCGCTGCGGCGGTTCGGCGAAAAGCAGGTCGGGCTGGAACCGCTGCCCCATTCGGAGTTCGAGGTGGTGCGCACGGTGTCGAACCACCCCGGCATCAGCGTCTCGGACGTGGCCCGAACGCTCGGCCTGCAGGCGAGCAACGTGAGCACCACCGTGCGGCGGCTCGTCGAACGGGGACTCCTCGAACGCGAACCCGATCCGCTGGATCGCCGCGCCACCCGACTGCGCCTGACGCCCAAGGCGGCCCAGCACAAGCGGTCGATCGACGCGGTGTGGGACGACGCCGTGCGCGATCAGCTCGGCCGGATGACCGACGACGAGGCCGATCTGCTGGTCCGCGCCGCCCCGCTGTTCGCGCGGCTCGCGTCGATGGGTTAGGCGGCGAGCCGTTGCACCGCGGCGGCGATGCGCTCGTCGCTCGCGGTCAGCGCGATGCGGACGTACTGCCCACCCTGCGGACCGTAGAACTCGCCGGGGGCGGCCAGGATGCCGCGTTCGGCCAGCCAGTCCAAAGTGGTGCGGCCCGGCTCCCCGCGGGTCGACCACAGGTAGAGCCCGGCTTCGGAGTGGTCGACGGTGAAGCCCGCGCTGCGCAGCGCGGGAAGGAGGCTGTTACGGCGGCGGGCGTAGCGCTCGCGCTGCTCGCGTTCGTGGGCGTCGTCGTCGAGGGCGGCGACCATCGCCGCCTGGATCGGGGTCGGCACCATCATCCCGGCGTGTTTGCGCACTGCGAGCAGTTCGGCCACGACGGCCGGATCACCCGCGACGAAACCGGCGCGATACCCGGCCAGCGAGGACGTCTTGGACAGCGAGTGCACCGCCAGCAGCCCGGTGTGGTCGCCGTCGCACACCGACGGATGCAGGACCGAGACCGGTTGGGCGTCCCACCCCAGGCCGAGGTAGCACTCGTCGGAGGCGATCAGCACACCGCGCTCACGGGCCCATTCGACGACCTTGCGCAGGTGGTCGACACCCAGCACCCGCCCGGTCGGGTTGCTCGGCGAGTTGAGGAAGATCAACGCGGGCGTGCGCGGACCGATCTGGGTCAGCGAATCCGCCAGCAGCACCTGGGCGCCGGCCAGCCGGGCACCGACGTCGTAGGTCGGATACGCCAGTTCCGGCACGACCACCACGTCGTCACGGCCGAGCCCGAGCAGCGTCGGCAGCCAGGCGATCAGCTCCTTGGTGCCGATGGCGGGCAGCACCGCGTCGGGCGCCAGATCCGTGATGCCGTAGCGCCGCTCGAGTGCCGCCTTCGCCGACGCGCGCAGAGCCGGGGTGCCCGCGGTGGTCGGGTACCCGGGCGCGGAACTGGCCGCCGCCAGCGCGTCGCGGATCACCGGCGCCACCGGATCGACCGGCGTGCCGACCGACAGGTCGACTATGCCGTCCGGATGCGACCGGGCCGTCGCGGTGGGTCCGGCCAGTGTGTCCCACGGGAACTCCGGCAGCTTCGCCGACACCGCCCGCCGGGTCACGTCAGGGGCGGGCGTGTCAGTCCTCACCCTGCGGCGGCAGGTCCTTGATCGCCTGCGGATCGTTGTCGGTCTGGCCGACCTTGGAGGCGCCGCCCGGCGAGCCGAGCTCGGTGAAGAAGTCCGCATTGGACTGCGTGTAGCTGCTCCACTGATCGGGGACGTCATCCTCGTAGTAGATGGCCTCGACCGGGCAGACCGGTTCGCAGGCGCCGCAGTCGACGCACTCGTCGGGGTGGATGTACAGCATGCGTGCGCCCTCGTAGATGCAGTCGACGGGGCATTCTTCGATGCATGCCTTGTCCTTGACGTCGACACAGGGTTCGGCAATGACGTACGTCACCGGTTCTCCTAGGTGTTCCTCGGTCTAACTGTCCAGTGGGCTGCCGGAGCGGGTCGGGCCGCCGAGACGGTGCCGCCGGTCGGATGCAGTATGCCCAGCCGATACCTGCACGATCGTCTCAGTGTGCCCTAACTTCGCGCGCCGCCCCGGTAAGGGTTGCGCGTGGTTACTGATACTAAACGTCGCACATACAGGTCGACCAGTCCGCACACCCCGCGTGTCAGCACAGACAGCAACGCCACGGCGGACCGGGGCACGATCGGTCGCCGTGGCGTTGCGCTGTCTGGCGGGATCAGGCCTGGCGGAGCGCCTCGATCTCGAGGGAAATGGTGACCTTGTCGCCGACGACGGTGCCGCCGGTCTCGAGCGGCATGTCGAGGTCGATGCCGAAGTCTTTGCGGTTGAGCACCACCGACGCCTCGAAGCCGGCGACCTCACCGTGGCCCATGCCGGGATTGACGCCATTGAACTCCAGGTCGAGCGTGATCGGCCTGGTGACGCCCTTGAGCGTGAACTCGCCGTCGAGGACGTACCGGTTGCCCTCGGTGCGTACGCCGGTCGAGGTGAAGGTGGCGGTCGGGTGGGTCGCGACGTCGAAGTAGTCGGCGGACGCCAGGTGGGCGTCGCGTTGCGCGTTGCGGGTGTTGAGCGAGGCGACCGAGATCTCGGCCGAGACCGACGCGGTGCCGTCCTCGGCGACGGTGATGGTGCCGGAGAAGTCGTCGAAGGTGCCGCGCACCTTGCTCACCATAAGGTGGCGGACGGAGAAGCCGATGGTCGAGTGCACCGGGTCGATCGCCCAGGTGCCGACGCTCAGCGCGGTGTCAGTTGCTGCGGTCATGGAGGTCTCCTTCGGTCGGGTGCCGGCGTTTCCGACGCCTATCCATCAAAACGGACCGTGGTCCGAATGCATTCCCGGGTGCCTGTAACGATCGTGATGGCGGTCACGACAGATCACGGGCGGCAGCGGCCGTTCATCTCATCTCGAGCGTTCCGGGGGGGAACCAATGAAGAAAACTCTTGTCGGATTCGTGTGCGCGGGCGTGGTCGCGCCGCTGTTCGCGGTGGCCAGCGCGCCGGTCGCCGGGGCCTACAGCAGTTGCGCCGATGCGCGGGCGGCGGGGGCCGCGCCGCTCTACGCCGGCCAGCCCGGCTACAGCCGCAAGCTCGACCGCGACGGCGACGGGGTGGCCTGCGAGACGGGCGGCGGCGGAGGCGGGCCGGTGTTCGTGCCGGCGGCCCCGGTCCCGGTGGCACCGGCGCAGCCGGCGCCGAGCAGCTCGCCGGCGCCTGTTCCCGCGTCCGGCGCGGCCGGGCCGAACGTCGTCGTCGACTGGACCGGCACCGACTGCATCGACATCACGGTGCCTGCGGCGGACTACCCGTCGCGAGTGGTCGTCAACCGGTGCGGTGGGCACGCGGAGTTCACGCAGGATCCCCCGGCCAAGCCGGAGTCGCTGATCGGCGCCGATCCCGCGATGGGGTCGGCCGCCACGGTGTCGTGCGAGATCCGCGAGGCCCGGCTGCTCGATTCCGGCGTGGCCGGCGACGGGCACGACGTCAACTGCCTCACCACGGTGGGACAGCTGAGCTAACCGGGGCGCACGGCAGGGCATGCGTCGAACGTGCGTCCACTGCGAGAAACCGGGCGGGATCTCGCAGTGGGCGCACGTTCGGCGCGGCCGCCGCCGGCCGCGGGGCTACGCCGCCAGCGGGGCGTAGGTGGTGGTGCGTTGGCGCGCCGGCCGGCCGATACCCTCGGCGATCGCGACGAGCTCGGCCACCGTCTTGGCCGACCCGTTCTCCGACCCCGCCATCCGGGAGATCGTCTCCTCCATCAGCGTGCCGCCCAGGTCGTTGGCGCCGCCCTGCAGCATCACCTGCGTGCGCTCGACGCCGAGCTTCACCCAACTGGTCTGGATGTGAGAGATCCTGCCATGCAACATGATCCGGGCCAGCGCGTGCACGGCCCGGTTGTCGCGGTGCGTCGGCCCCGGGCGCGCGCCGCCGGCGAGGTACAGCGGCGAGGACTGGTGGACGAACGGCAGCGGCACGAACTCGGTGAACCCACCGGTGCGGTCCTGGATATCCCTCAGGACGCGCAGGTGCCCCACCCAGTGGCGCGGCTGGTCGACGTGGCCGTACATCATCGTCGAACTCGACCGCAGCCCCACCTCGTGCGCGGTGGTGACGACGTCGATCCACTCCGAAGTCGGCAGCTTGCCCTTGGTCAGGATCCAGCGCACCTCGTCGTCGAGGATCTCCGCGGCCGTGCCCGGAATGGTGTCCAGCCCGGCCTCGCGCAACGCAATCAGCCATTCCCGCACCGACAGCCCGCTCTTGGTGACGCCGTTGGCGATCTCCATCGGCGAGAACGCGTGGACGTGCATCGACGGCACCCGGGCCTTGACCGCACGCACCAGGTCGGCGTACCCGGTGACCGGTAGTTCGGGGTCGATTCCGCCCTGCATGCACACTTCGGTCGCCCCCGCGACGTGCGCCTCCCAGGCCCGGTCGGCCACTTCCGAGGTGGACAGCGAGAAGGCGTCGGCGTCGCCCTTGCGCTGCGCGAACGCGCAGAACCGGCAGCCGGTGTAGCAGATGTTGGTGAAGTTGATGTTGCGGTTGACGACGAACGTCACGTCGTCACCGACCGTATCGCGCCGCAGCGAATCGGCAAGCGCAGCAACGGCATCGAGCGCCGGACCGTCAGCGGTGGCCAGCGCCAGATACGCGTCGTCGGACAATCCGGCGGGATCGCGTTCGGCCGCCCGCAGGGCCGCCAACACGTCGGTGTCGATGCGCTCCGGCGCCCGCGCGGCCAACTCCTCGACCTTCTCGCGGATCGACTCCCAGTCGCCGAATGCGCTGCCCAGGTCACTGCGGGTGACGGTCAGCCTGCCTTCGCTGTCGATCGCCTCGTGCAGGTCGATCCGTCCCAGTGACTGCGTTGCCTCGTCGGGCTCCTGCCACGGTCGTCCGACCGGATTGACGTCGAGCGCCAGGCCTGTCTGCGGATCGGCCAGCGCGTCGACGTGACCCCGCACGCGCGGATCGATCCACGCCGCGCCGCCCTGCACGTACTCTGGCTGGGCCGTCAGGCGCTGCACCAGGTCGAAACCCGCCTCGGCGGTGACGGCGGCCAGATCGTCGAGTGCCGGCCAGGGCCGCTCCGGGTTGACGTGGTCGGGCGTCAGCGGCGACACCCCGCCCCAGTCGTCCACACCGGCGCCGATCAGCGCCAGGCACTCCTCGCGCGACACCAGATTCGGCGGCGCCTGGATGCGCATCTTCGGTCCGAGGACCAGGCGGGTGACCGCGATGGTGGCGAGGAAGTCCTCGATCCCCGCGTCGGGCGACGAGGCCATCGCGGTGTGCCCCTTGGCACGGAAGTTCTGGACGATCACCTCTTGGACGTGACCGAACTCCTTGTGCGACTTGCGGATCGCGTGCATGGTGTCGGCCCGCTCGGCGAGGTTCTCCCCGATGCCGACGAGCAGTCCGGTGGTGAACGGGACGGACAGCCGCCCGGCGTCGTCGAGCGTGCGCAACCGCACCGCCGGATCCTTGTCCGGGCTGCCGTAGTGGGCCAGGCCCCGCGTCTCGAACAGGCGGCGCGAGGTGGTCTCGAGCATCATGCCCATCGACGGCGCAACGGGTTTGAGCCGCGACAGCTCCGACCAGCTCATCACGCCGGGGTTGAGGTGGGGCAGCAGACCGGTCTCCTCGAGCACCCGGATGGCCATCGCCCGGACGTAGTCGAGGGTGGAGTCGTAGCCGCGTTCGTCGAGCCACTGCCGGGCTTCGTCCCAGCGCGCCTCGGGGCGGTCACCGAGGGTGAACAACGCCTCTTTGCAACCGAGTTCGGCGCCGCGGCGGGCGACGTCGAGGATCTCGTCGGGCTCCATGTACATCCCGGCGCCGTCGGCGCGCAGCCGCCCGGGCACGGTGACGAAGGTGCAGTAGTGACAGGTGTCCCGGCACAGATGCGTGACGGGAACGAAGACCTTGCGTGAGTAGGTGACCGGCAGCCGACCGGTCGCACCTCGTCGGCCCGCAGACGTCAGCCCGGCGTCCCGCACACGCGCGGCGCTGGCGCACAGGTCCGCCAGATCGTCGCCGCGCGCGGTCATCGCGATCGCGGCTTCTTCCACGTTGAGCGCGACCCCGTCCCTGGCCCGTCGCAGTACGCGTCGCAGCGCCGCGGGGCTCGCAGAGGTGGACTTCGGGGGGACCACCGGGTGGGGCAGGTCAGCGCCGTTCTGGGGGTTCAGAGCCACTCCCGTGTAACGACGGCCTCGACGACATTCATCCGCGGGTCTCACATCCTGGAATCACTGCGTCCGGCATACCGGCCACAGTAGTCCCGCCCGCCCGCCGGGGTGTGGCCCCGTCGCGAAAGCCGGGCAACCGGCCCGCGCCCACGGTAGGTTGCTTCCGCGTCCGCGGACGCCGACGACCAAGGAGCCGCCATGCCCGCCGCTGCCCGTTCTCTCCTCGCCGCCGGTGTGGCCGCTGTCGGCGCCGCCGCCATCGTCGCCGCACCGGCGGTCACGCCGCTCCCCGAACCCTCCCTGACCAGCGAGATCCGGATGACCGCGGCGCACACCATCACCCCTGCGTTCCGCGACATCGTCGCAGAGGTGGCCCTGCGCGCGCTGCCCGCGCCGCCGTCGCCTCCCCCGGCCTCGGGGCCCAGCACCCAGAACGCGTTGAGCAACGCGATCATCCAGGCCTGGGACTTCGCGGTGCCGTGGATCGACTACGGCGTCGAACTGGCGGACTACGTGCTGGGCTTCATCCCGTTCGGCTACGCGATCTCCGATCAGATCACCATCTTCTACGACAGCCTCTTCCCGATCGCCGACACGTTCGTCAGGGACCTGGTGGCCCCGGTGGTCGACCAGCCGCTCAACCTCGCGGTGTGGGTCGAGGGGATCAGCGACCTCGTGGTGACCACGGTCGAGTCGGTGATCAACCTGGGCATCAACGAGTTCAACTACTTCTTCGGCTGGTTGATCCCGCCGTTGCCACCGATCGGGCTGCAGACGGCGGCCCTCGTGTCCGAGGACCCGGTGGAAGAGGTCGACGAGGTGAGCGCACCGCTGATGATCGAGGGGGACGCCGCGATCTCGGTCGAGACGGTCGCCGACGAGGAATTCCAGGTCGCGCAGGACGCGACGCTCGAGACCGGCGAGGGCGAGATCCCGGTCGTCGTCGAAGCCGCCGACGACGACACGGTGGTCACCGAGCCCGGTGACGAGCCGCTGACCGAAGAGCCGGAGAATGCGCCCGTCGTCGACGAGGAGCCGCTCACCGACGAGGAGCCGCCCGTCGACGACCAGCCGGTCACCACCGGCGGCGACGAACCGTCCGACGGCGCGCAGGAGAACGCCGAGTCCGAGGCCGCGCCGGCCGACGGCAGCGACAACGCAGTAGAAGGTGGCGCCGAGCCCGGCACCGAGTGATCAGCGGGCCGACCGGCGGAAGAGCAGCCACGCCGCCGGCCCCACTCCGACGGCGACGAAGATCAGCACGCCGAAGGCCATCACGCCGTGACCGCCGAACACCATGTCCCCGCCCGGTCCGCCGACCAGCAGGACCGCCACGGTGGCCAGCCACGTCCACAGCGGCAGCGCGGCGATCCGGCCGGATTCGGTGTGCTGCATCGCCGCCCACACGAGCGCGGCGTTGACCGCCCCGACGATCACCGCGCTGATCGGAAACGGCATCACGCCGAGGCGCAACGGCAGGAGCAGCGCGCCGGCGAACGCGGAGAGGACGCCGTCCAACGCGAGCAGCGCCAGGATCAGCGCACTGGCGGAAGAGGGTCCGGCGGGCGCGCCGCGAGCCGGCGCCGTCAGGTCGGGATGCTGTCGAGCAGCCCGACGAGCGACCCCACCACCCACTGGTAGTTGTCCAGCCGGTCCTGCCAGTGCTGCAGGTTCGGGTCGAGATCGGGATCCATGGATGCCCCTTCGAGGTCGCCGGATGGCGTGAGCTTACCGCGCGTCTTCTTCGCTAGGCCAGGGTCAGTCCAGCGAGCAGGTCCGTCTCCCAGCCGCGGCTGTCGCGCTCGCCGGCGGCACCGGCCACCAGCACGAAATGCTCCTCGGCTAAAACCGGCATGGCGATGTCGTTGGACAGCGCGAACGACTGTCCGTTCGGCGCGACCGACACCTGCGTGGCGTGCGCACGCAGCGCCGCGAGCTTCGCCTCCAGCGCCGCACCCGCGTCGACCACCGCGGTGATCGCGTCGTCGGCGTAGCCGAAGGGAACCTCGTCGATGGTGATGCGGGTCCACGCGCGCGGGACGTCGCGCATGGCCGTGAGGCCGTCCCGCATGGCGCTGGTCGCCTGCACGGTCCAGTAGAACTTGGGCACCCGCCAGTGTGCGGCATCGACGGCCGCGGTGGTGACGCGATGGGCCTGGATGTGATCCGGATGGCCGTATCCGCCGTTGGGGTCGTAGGTGACGACGACGTGCGGCCGGAAGTCGTCGATGGTCCGCACGAGCGTGCCGGTGGCCTCGGCCATGTCGGCGTCGACGAACCTCTGGTGCCGGCGCGGCGGCGTACCGGCCATCCCCGAGTCGCGCCAATGGCCCGGGCCGCCGAGGAACCGCGGCCGGCCGACACCGAGTGCGGCGAGTGCGGCGGTCAACTCGGAGATGCGGTACCCGCCCAGTTGATCGGCGTGATCGACGGCGAGTTGGGCGTAGCGCTCACCGATCACCTCGCCCTCCTCCCCGAGGGTGCAGGTGACGACGCGGACGTCGGCTCCCTGGGCGGCGTAGCGCGCGATCGTGCCGCCGGTGGTGAGCGTCTCGTCATCCGGGTGGGCGTGGACGAACAGCAGACGGGGCGTTTCGGGTGACATCGCGCGTGACGCTACGCGCCCACGCCGAAGCACCCCGTACGACTCGGACCGGCAAACTTTTGTCGGCCGAGAGCCCGGACGCCCGAGAGGCCCGCCTTAGCAAATTCTTACCTTGGTCAGAATCGGCCGCTGGTGCGCCCGCCTATCTCTCAAGGATCGTCGGGCGACGCCCCGCGACCGCGTTCTCACTTCTCATGATCGTATGGTTGCTGAAGCGGATCATAAGGCACCGCGGGCCGAGAAGTTGTCATATTCGTCAATAAGGCAATTCAGCGTTGCCTGAACGCCATGAGCGCGTGACTCGGCAACAAATGCAAGCGCCGACCCACCACCAGGCCGCTCGATCGCGTGCCCGCGCGCAGGCGTGCGACCTGCAGATTCCTTTCGTTTGGCGAGCCAGCTGTTCGCAAGCAACGAGTCAGAGTGCCCGGTGGCGCACCTCTGGCACCGTCCGCAACACGCGTCCGGTGGTTGCTCAACGGAAATCTCGCCGACCTGCCCCAGCGTTTGACGTGTGCGTCAGTTACGAGAAGAAGATCGCCACCGAGCGGAACCGGTTCTTTGCCTCAGGCAACAACTGCAATACGGAATGTGCTGGCCTAAGGCACATACGGGCCACTCGTGCCGCCGTGGGGCAGGAGTCCGAGTTCGCCAAGATCAGTGTTCGACGACATATCACGGCCACGGCGGTTAATTTCCTTTGCTAACGACGGCACTTTCGTCTGCAAAGAGGTCCACAGGGACCCCAAAATGACCTGAGAAAAAAATGAGTACGAAACCAAATCGTGATCTAGATTGAGCGCTGCTCACCTTCACCTCGCCAGAGAGGCAAACTCATGATCGCTTCACTCAAGCCTTACGTCACCACCGGCGTAGCAATCGTCGGCGCGAGCGTCATCGCCGTCGCGCCTCTCAGTCCGGTCACCGACGACATCAGGATCCACGCCAGCACGGTGTCCATGGACGTCCAGCAGGCCGGCCTGGTCGAAGATCTGCTGACCGGTATCAGCACGGTGTCTTCGGTCACCGGCAATGTCATCGAGACCCTCATCGACGAGGTGGGTGACCTCCCGCTCAACGTGGTGACCGCGATCGCGGCCGCCATCGAGAATCCGGAACTGCTCCCTGAACTGCTGAGCGCGCTGACGTACCGCATCCTCAGCCCGACCACACCCGGCTCGTTCGCGGGGCAATTGGCTCAGGCGATCGTGCCGCTGACCAGTCTCCTGCCCCCGGATGCGCAGGCGGCCGCCCTGGAAGCGCTCGGCGACCTCAACGCCGCCATCGGGGAGCTCCTCGACGTGCTCCCCAATCCCACCGCGGGATTCATCGCGCTGCAGACCGCTTTGATGGATCTGCCGGAGTTCATCTATGCCGTCCCGGCCGGCATCGGAAGCGTCGTCAGTGGCTTCGGCGCGTCGATCTCCGGTGCGTTCGACTACTTCGGCGGGCTCCCGGGCCTCGGAGCCCTGCTGGTGCAGGCCGCCATCGAAAACCCCGGGGACATCCCCAACCTGTTCAGCGCCGCCATCTACAGCGTGTTCAACCCGTTCGCCCCCTCGCTCTACTCGCTGACCGTCTCCCCGATCGTCAACGGCTTCGCCAATGCGTTCGGCGGTCCCATCGGCGGGCTGATCGACGTGGGCCAGGACTTCGTGAACGACGTCATCGCCGAGGCGTTGAGCATTCTGCCCATTCCCTACTTCCCGTCGATGAACCTGCGACAGATGAGCACGCTCGCGGCCGGCGCGGCGCCCGCTGTGCCGGACGCCGACCTGGAGCAGGTCGTCGAGGCATTCGGCACCGCCGCGGAGGCCTTCCTCGCCGGGGCGGTCAACGCTCCCGAGCGGGTCATCAACCTGGTCCGCGCGATCGCTGAGGACCCGGCGTCGTTCGCATCGCAGATCGTGGCGTTCGTCAACGAATCGATCGACTTCGCGCGGGCGACCATCGCACCGGTCGGCCGTGCGGTCATCGGCACGCTGCCGGAGGCGGCCCGCGGCCCGATCATCGAGGTGGGCACCGCGGTCGACAAGGCCACCAAGGATCTGCAGAACGCCGCTTCCGGGCTGGTGAACGGTGACGACGACGCCGATGAGACCGACCGTTCCGGCAGCAGCGGGCTCGACGACGAAGATCCGGACACCACCACGCAGCGGTCCTCGGTCACCTCCTCCGACGACGAAAGCCTCGAGGGCGGTGACGACGCCGACGACGGGGCCCTGTCCGAGGACGATGCCGACGACAGCGGATCGTCGGGTTCGGGCGCCGGCGAGGAGTCGCAGGGAGACGAGAGCCCCTCGCAGAGCCAGTCCGGCGGCGAGGAAAGCAACGGCGGACAAGAAGGCGCCGACAACGAGAACGCCGGCGGTGCGGACCAGGCCGCTGCCTGACAGTCGAACACGACAACCGACGGCCCTGCTCTCCCGGCGCAACCTCGCCCCGGGGAGCAGGGCCTCGGTGTTTCTCCCGACAGCCGTGGCTATCTCGAATTGACGGCGTCGATAGTTGCGGATTCATATTTTCGCCGCGGCTTTTCGGAGTGACCGCCGCTGTGTGATTCGCGGCCGTTACGATTCGGACCATGCCGGAACCGACCGCCGACGACGCGGCTTCAACCCAGCCTGACACCCCCAACCGCCCAGGGCCGACGGGGACCCGCCACAGTAACGCCGCGCCGCCACAACGAAATTCGGTCATCCCGATCGCGGCGCTGGTTCTCGCGGTGATCGCGGTGTGTCTCGCCGCCTACGCCGCGTTGAAGCCGGCGGAATCGGCACCGACCGACACCGCGGATGCGGCGGAATCCACCGACACTTCCGCCTCACCGGACGAGGCGAAGGCGACGATCTGTACGGCCGTGGAGACGGTCCGCAAAGGCGTGACCTTGAATACCAATCTCAGCGTTCCCGGCGGCCCGACCGACGTCGCCGGGAATCTCGCCGTCGCCGCGAACGCCCGGCTGTCGCTGTCCGAGGGTGGGCAGTATCTGCTCGCCCGCCTGGACCCGTCCACGCCAGGCGAATTGCACGATGCGGTGGAGCGTTTCGCGAACGTGCTGATGGACATCGGCGCGAATGCCACTGCGGGGCTTCCCATCTCGGAGCCGGCGCAAGCCGCACGACTGCGTGATGCGGACTCGATCAGCCGATCCATCGACCCGCTCTGCGCCTGACGCGCGAACAAGGAAAGTCCCCGGGGCCGTACGGCTCCCGGGGACTTTCGTTACTGCCGGTCAGCGTGCCGGGTCAGACGGCCGGCTCGTTCCCGTCCGTACCGCTGTCGCCGCTCGCACCGCCGAAGCCGCCGGCACCACCAGCGCCGCCGGAGCCCGGATTCTCCCGAGCGTCGGCGGGAGCGTCGGCATCGCCGCCATCGCCACCGTCACCGCCATCGCTGCCGAGCCAGCCGCCCATGCCCCCGTCGCCACCGTCGCCGCCGTTGGCCACGTCGGCGGCGTCAGTGCCATTGGTGTCGGCATCACCGCCATCGGCACCGTTGCCGCCAGGCCCACTGATGATCGTCCGGCCGCCGGCTCCACCGTCACCGGCGGTCGCGGTGTTGTCATCGGAGTTCGCATCGCCACCAACACCGCCGTCACCGGCGGTACCGACGTCGGATGTGCCACCGTCAGCGCCGTCTCCGGCCGTCGCGGTTCCGCCATCGGCTGTGGCCGCGCCGCCGGCCCCGCCGTCG
Source organism: Mycobacterium sp. PS03-16 (assembly GCF_004570325.1). Classification (GTDB taxonomy): domain Bacteria; phylum Actinomycetota; class Actinomycetes; order Mycobacteriales; family Mycobacteriaceae; genus Mycobacterium. The sequence goes on from NZ_SPQO01000036.1 coordinate 28,911, forward strand.
CCGCCATCACCGACGATGCCCTGTCCACCGGCGCCACCGGCACCGCCGACGGCATTGTCGGTCGCATCATCTCCGTCGGTGGTTGCGCTGCCGCCGTCACCGCCGTCGGCGGCATTCCCGACCAGAGCCGCATCTCCGCCGACGCCGCCCCTGCCACCGGTGGCCGTGCCGTCGATCGATGACGCCGCGCCGCCATCGCCGCCGGCACCACCGTCGCCGAAGAAGATGCCGCCGCGCCCACCGTTGGCACCTGCGCCGGCGGTCGCGTTCCCGACCAGGTCCGTCTCGCCCTCGTCATCGCCGCGCAGGTCGTCACCGCCCGCCCCACCGGCACCACCGTTGCCGACGAAGAACCCGCCGTCACCGCCGCGCGCACCGGCGGTCGCCGCCAGAAAGTCGTCATCGTCGCCATCGTTGTCGGTGTCGTAGTAACCGGCGTCCAGGCCGGCGCCGCCGGCGCCACCGTTACCGAAGAGCAGGCCGCCGTTCCCGCCGGGAGTCGCCGGGTGGAAGACGCCGTCCTCGTCGACGTAGGCGTTCTGACCCGGAAGACCGTCGCCGATGAGCAGGCCGCCGGGGCCGATGAGACCCAGGAACGCGCCGCCTGACGGGTTGAACGTGAAAGCCGCCGCGTTGAGGACGTTGCCGCCACCGCTGAAGTCGAAGACATCGCAGTCGTCACCCTCCGGGCAGATGGGCGCCTGCGGAAGGACGCTGCCCGTCGAGGTCAGCGTGTATTCGATGGTCTTGGTCTCGATAGTCGACTCGGAATCGAAAGCGGCGAGTGGCGACGGTCCCCCCGGCTGGCTGAGCAGAACCGCGGCACCACCCGCAACTGCGAAGCCACCCATCATGAACGGCATGACCGGCCACCGCCGACCTCGCCCTTTGGATGCGTCATTCCGATGCTTGGACATAGAAATCCCCCTTGGATCAGCCGGCCTGAAAGGCGTGAGCTTCAGCAACGTAACATTGCGCGCGCAAAATCAGACCTCATCGTGAATATTACGGTGGCGTAAACCGTGCACTTACAAGAAGTGCCGCGATCCACCAGTTTGCAATCGCACCGGAATTCACAGCTTTTGTCGAAACACGGCGAACTGCCCGGAAATTGCCATCCTGAGCAACACTGCAGTTCGGAGCCCGATCTCAGTAAGCCACCTGAGATTCAGACAAAGAAACCCGTGTGTGATCAAGTGGTTTCTCAGGTGCAACTCAAGTCAATCCTCGCCGCGCGAATCCACGGCCCGCACGGATGAGCGAGCGATTCCGCGCGCGCCGAATCGCCGTGCGGCCGCCGGCCCGCAAACTGATTTCCGTCTCTGCAAATTGACGTCCGCGCGCATCTCCCGTCGCGCGCGACGAATCACGAGACCGCGCACAGGCGCGGCGGAGTGGGTGTGCAGACGGTCGGTGAGTTCAAACCTGGCGCTCGAGATTCTCAGGGAAGTCCTGGCTCGACCTCGTGTATTCTCAGGGCAATCTCAGCTACGATCGAGCGATTACACGCGTGCAGACCGGGGAGGGCGCCATGCGTCGGGCCATCGCCCCTTTTCTGGCCACTGGCGTGGTGCTGTCCGGCGCTGCCGTCGTCGTGGCCAACCCGGTCGTTCCGATGCCGTCCGACATTCGCGTGTCCGCCTCCGACTTCGCCGCCGACGGTGAGCGACTCGACGTCCTCGATCCCGGATTTCTGGATTCGATCGGCGCCATCCGGCAGGACTGGCTGAGTTCGATCGAGGTGCTGCAGCGGTTGTTCACCGATGTCGCCAACACCAACAGGGAATCGACGGTGGCCGCCTTCGGCGAGGCGCTGGTCATCCCGCCACCCGCGTTGACACCGACCGTGACCCTGCCCGACACCACTCACGAGCGCGCTCTGGTCGCCGCTCCGACGGGTCCGGTGCCGGATCCGAACCCGGTCGTCGAGGGCTTCGTCGGCGCGCTGAACGACATCGGACACAGCTTCGGCGAGGCCGGCATCAATTTCGTCCGGCAGGTCAGCATGGCCCCTGCGGTCGCCTTCGTGCTGGTGCAGCAGGTGGCCGGGCAGTTGTTCACCGGTCAGATCGGTCCGGAGGAGGCGCTGCGCCGGCTCGTCGTCGAACCGCTCAGCGCACTCCTCGTCGGCCACCCGCATCTCACCGGCATCGACGAGATCGACCGCGCCTTCCACGAGAGCGCGCTCAAGCCGCTGATCAGGGCGCTGATCCGCAACCTGCCCAAGCCGATCGGCCAGCCCGGCGGGTTGATCGACGATGTCGACCACACCGTCGATGGCGTGGTGGTGGAGATTCGCGACGGCCTCACCCCGGCTCAGAAGCCACAGCAGGCCGCGTCGGGCGTCACCGCCGAGACTCCCCCGGTGTCCGGCGACATCGAGGAACTCGAGCCCGCGACGTCCGGGACCGTCGGCGAGCAGCAGTCCGTCGGGGATCCGGACAAGAAGGCGCCCGCGACCCTCGAACCCGGCGCCGTGGCGCAGCGGATCGGCAAGGAGATCAACCGGGCGCTCGACGACTTCCGCGCGACGGTCAAGCGTTTCAGCGCCGGGAACCGGAAAGACGCGCCGACCAGCGGCAGTGGCAAGTCCGATGACCCAGGACAGGTCGAGGGCGACGAGCCCGCAAACGGGTCGGCCGGTGACGCGCCCGACGCGGACAAGCCCGACAACGCGCCGTCCGACGACGGCAAGCCGGCCGACGGCAGCGAGAGCGCCAGCGCATCCGAGAAGTGATGACCGCCGAATCGTCACGGTGACGATTTCGGCGCCGCGGATGGCCCGCGGTGAGTCGGCGTGAGCTGGAGTACGCGTCCTCGGTCGTCGTCATCGGCCTTCCCGCCGGCGTGGCCGGTATCGCCATCACCCTGCTGTGGCACACGGTCGAGCACCTGACCTACCACTATTCGTCCGGCGCACTGCGCGACGGGGTCGGCAGCAGCAGTCCGCTGCGCCGGGCGCTCGGGCCGATGGTGGGCGGAGCGGTGGCCGGCCTCGGTTGGTGGCTGCTGGTCGGCGCGGGCGCCGTCAACGCAGCGCAAGGTCACCGATCTGCGCCGCCGACGTCCTTGCGAGCACCGGTGTGGGCGGCACTGTTCGTCTGAGGACTCGCCTGGCCGCCGATCTTCCCGATTGCCGCGGTCGGCGCGGACCGGTTTGCGCCGGGTTGGCCACGCACGTACGCGCTGGGGTAACGCGCAGGACATGTTCATGCGATATCAAAGAGAATGGCCGACCGCAGATCGGTGGTGCGGGCGCCCGGCGCGCGACACGGCGGCAGCCGCGAGTTCGCTGAGCCCCCTGAGCGGAAGTTAACTGAACGGCTCAGGGAGCTCTCAGCTTCTGCCATAGAGCGGGCCTTCGGCTAATCCCGAAGTGCGGTTCGAGAGGCGCTCGCAGCAACTCTTTGAGGAAAGGTGCATAAAGCACCGCCACAAGCGGTACTCGTTCTACCGGATCGGCAGACGACACGCGACCATAAGAATAGGCCTCCCGGGACGACTCGGCAGCACGGCAACTGGTGCTGCAGTCGGTACCCATTTTCGTTCGCGTCAAAACACCCGAGGTCCAACGTGCCATGGATCACAGTCCAAGGTCGTTCCGCGGACGAACAGACGGTGCGTTCGGGCAGCCGTCAACCTCCGGTCGCCGGCTCCCGGCGGTCGAGACTCGCCGGAAAACTCCCATCGACACCGTGTAACAGGCCGTCACCGAGAGCGAAGACCTGCGAGGACACCCATTTGGGCCTCGATCCTTGCTGTGTCAACAAGGCCGGTGACACTCAACGGCTCGACCGTCACATCGCCCCGAGACCTTGCACGCGCGACTGTTGAAGAAGCAAATTAAGATCACTCCGAACAGTCGGTCTCCACTGGGAAAACCGGCTCCGCAGACGAACACAGCTAATCTCGAGCCGCGGCTCCGATCGCGCTGCGACTTGCCCTTCATCACCAGGTGAGAACTCGGCCACCTTTGCCACCAAGCCACCGCAACGCACCCCGTCGTAACGTCGGCTAATTTCGGGTCGCCGGCGTCAAGCAAACCCCGAACCGCGCCTTAGAAAAGCGTCAGAGAAAATCGCCGACATTGCTTTGTTACTTAGGTGGCTCTCAGGTATGTTTTGCTCCGTCGGGCTATCTGAGACCTTGAGGGGAAGTCATGGAAGTTGCTGTTCGGTCGTACCTGACCGCCGGTGTGGCTGTCGTAGGCGCCACAGCGATTGCGTTAGCACCAGTCGAGGTTCTGCCGCCGGACTTCCAGATCCGGGGTGACCGCATGGTCGCCGTGCTCGAGGACGTCTCGCTGTCCTCGCTGGCTGACCTCATCGCCGCCGCCGAGGCCGCATGGCGGCCGATCGGTGGCGCGCTCGACAGTGCCTCGGCCGCCGCGCAGGCCGCCATCGTAGGGCTCGGGGGCGCCCTGCAGGAGGCGCTCGTCAGCGCTGTCGAGGAGGGCAACAGCGCCTTCCAGGCCGTCGTCGAAGGACTGCTCGACGGCAGCAGCGTCCTCGCCACCGCAATCGACAACGCCATCGCGAACTTCCCGTCGCCGCAGGCCTTCATCGACGCGGTCGTGTCGGCGTTCGCGTCGATCAACCTGGACCTGGCCGGCGCGATCGAGGTCGCGCTGCAGGCCGTCGTCGACCTCGGCATCGAGCTGGATGCCGGCGCCATCGCCGACGCCTTCATCGAGGCGGGTGCCGCACTGGCCGCCGCGTTCGACGCTGCGCTGGCGGGCTTCCCCTCCCCTGAAGAGTTCGTCGCCGCCTTCGAGGCCGCGCTCGGCGGAGTGATCCCCGGCTTCAACGCCGTGGCGACCGCCGCCGCCGAGGCGCTGACCGAGCTCTCCGGTGAGCTGGCCGCCGCCATCGAGGCCGGTCTGGCGACGGGCCTGGGCGCCTTCGAGGCGATCATCGCGGGCCTGCAGGACGCCGGTGGCGAGCTCGCCGCCGCGTTCGCCGCCGCCCTCGAGGCCTTCCCCACGCCCGAGGCCTTCCTCGACGCGCTGGTCTCGGCCTTCGGCGCCATCGATCTGGACTTCGCGGCCGCGCTCGACGCCGCCCTCGACGTCCTGGTCGACATCGGCATCGACATCGACGCTGCCGCGATCGTCGACGCGCTGCTCGAGGCAGGCGTCGAACTGGGTGCCGCCTTCGACGACATCTTCGCGGGCTTCCCGACGCCGGCCGACTTCTTCGCGGCCTTCAACGCCGCGCTGGCCGGGGTCATCCCGGGCATCAACGCCTTCGCCGCCGCTGCCGGTGAGGCGCTGACCGACCTGTCGGGTGCGCTGGCCGCCGCGATCGAAGCGGGTGCGGAAGCCGGCATCGGCGTCTTCGACGCCATCGTGGCCGGACTGGTCGACGCCGGAAGCGATCTGGCCGCCGCGTTCGCCGCCGCCATCGAGGCATTCCCGACGCCCGAGGCCTTCCTCGACGCCCTCACCGACGCGTTCGCCGCGATCGATGTGGACCTCGCCGCGGCGCTGGATGCCGCACTCGAGGTGATCGTCGATCTCGGTGTCGATCTGGACGTCACCGCGATCGCCGAGGCCCTGATCGAGGCGGGCACCGACCTGGCCGCCGCGTTCGCCGCCGCCTTCGACGGATTCCCGTCCCCGGCGGACTTCTTCGAGGCGTTCAACGCCGCGATCACCGGTCTGATCCCGGGCTTCAATGTGCTCGCGGAGGCCGCTGCCGAGGCGATCACCGACCTGTCCGGCGCCCTGGCCGGGGCGCTGGAGGGCGGCTTCGCCGCCGGTCTGGACGCTTTCGAGGCCGTCGTGGCCGCACTGCAGGATGCGGGCGGCGAACTGGCCGCGGCGTTCGCCGCCGCGATCGAGGCGTTCCCCACCCCGGAGGCGTTCCTCGAGGCTCTGACCGCCGCGTTCGGCGCTATCGACATCGACCTGGGCGCCGCGCTGGATGCCGCGCTCGAGGTCATCGTCGACCTGGGCATCGAGCTCGACGCCGGCGCCATCGCCGATGCGCTTCTCGAGGCGGGTGCTGAGCTGGCCGCCCTGTTCAACGGCGTGCTCGGCGAGTTCCCGACGCCGGAGGAGTTCATCGCGGCCTTCAACGCCGCCCTCGAGGGTGTCGTGCCGGGCTTCAACGCCCTGGCCGCCGCCACCGCCGAGGCGATTGCGGACCTCTCCGGTGCGCTCGCGGGTGCGCTGGAGGCCGGGTTCGCCGCGGGTGTCGACGCATTCGACGCCGTCGTCACGGGCCTGCTCGACGCCGGTGGCGAGCTCGCCGCCGCGTTCAACGAGGTCATCGCCGCGTTCCCGACGCCGGAGGCCTTCGTCGAGGCCCTGGTCACCGCCTTCGGTGCGATCGATGTCGACCTCGCCGCCGCCATCGACGCGGCGCTCGAGGTCATCGTCGACCTGGGCATCGATCTCGACGCCGGCGCCATCGGCGAGGCGCTCCTGGAGGCCGGAGCCGAGCTGGGCGCAATCTTCGAAGCGGCGCTCGAGGGCTTCCCGTCACCGGCCGAGTTCGTCGCGGCATTCGAGGGTGCGCTGGAAGCAGTCATCCCCGGGCTCACGGCGCTGGCCGAGGCTGCGGAGACCGCCATCGGCAACTTCTCCGGCGCACTGGCCACGGCGATCGAAGCCGGCTTGGCGGCTGGCGAGACCGCGTTCGAGGCGTTCATCACCGCCCTGCAGGATGCCGGCGGGCAGCTTGCGGCGGCGTTCGAGGCGGCGCTTGACGCCTTCCCGACGCCCGAGGCCTTCATCGAGGCCGTGGTCGAGGCGTTCGGTGCGATCGACGTCGACCTCGGTGCCGCGCTCGATGCGGCGCTCGAGCTCATCGTCGAGCTGGGGATCGACCTGGACGCCGGCGTCGTCGCCGACGCCCTGCTCGACGCGGGTGCCGAGCTGGCCGCGGCCTTCAACGCCGCCCTGGCCGACCTGCCGACTCCCGAGGAGTTCGCCGCCGAGTTCGCCGCCGCCATCGAGGCTTTCGCGCCGGGCTTCAACGCGATCGCCGACGCGACCGCCGATGCCCTCGGCAACCTGTCGGCCGCGCTGACCGCCGCGATCGAGAGCGGTATCGACATCGGCAGCGCCGCTTTCGAGGGCTTCCTCGAGGCGTTCGTCGAGGCCGGTGGCAGCCTCTCGGCGGCGTTCGAGGCCGCGCTGGAGAACCTGCCTTCGCCGGAGGTCTTCATCAACGCCCTGATCGAGGCGTCCGCTTCGCTCGGACCGGTGCTGGCCGACCTCGGCGCGTCGCTCGAGGCGGGCCTCGAGGCCGGCCTGGACCTCGGCGCCGCAGCGCTGGAGGGCTTCGCCGAGATCAGTGGCGAGATTTCCGCGGCCATCGGCGCCTCGCTCGAGGGCCTGCCCACCCCGGCCGAGTTCGTCGCCTCCTTCGAGGAGGCCGGCGAGCAGTTCGGCGCGGCCGCCGACGCCATCACCGAGATCGGTGTCGACGCGGCGAACAACTTCGCCGCCGCCGCCGAAGCGGTCGTCGAGGCCTTCCGGGCCACGGCGGTCTCGGCCCTGGAGAACGGCAACGACGCCCTGCAGGCGATCGGTGCCGGCATCTACGCCGCGGTATCGGCCCTCGCCGAAGCCGCCAGCGACATCAACATCGGCGGGGCGATCAGCGCCGCGATCGGTGGCGCGCTGGGTGGTGGCTTCGGGGGCGGCTTCGGCTTCAACGCCGGGGCCGAGGCGGACGCCGAGGTGGGCGCCGCCCTCGATGCGGATGCCGCGGAGACCGGCTTGGTGCAGTCGCGGGCCGCTTCCGACGCCACGGTGCCCTCCGAGTCGCAGACGTTCGCGGTGACCACCGAAGAGGCTCAGGCTCCGGTCCAGGAGTCGGCCGTCGACGGCATGGCCATCAACCCGGTGTTGCCTGCGGCTCCGAAGCCGGTGGCCGATCTGCAGGACCGGGTCGAGGATGCGCAGAGCCAGCTGCGGACCGCCGGCGAGCAGATCGAGGACGGGCTCAACCAGACCCGCAAGAACCTCGAAGGTGCGGCCAACCAGACCCGCAAGAACGTCGAGGGCGCGATGAACCAGACCCGCAAGAATCTCGAGGGGGCGGCGGATCAGACCCGCAAGAACCTCGACGGGGTCCGGAAGTCCATCGAGCGGGCGGTCACCGGCGGCAGCAGCAGCAAGCCGAGCAGCGGCAGCTCGTCGAAGTCCGATTCGAACAGCAGCTCTTCGAAGAGCGAGTCGGGCAGCAGCAACTCCGGTTCGGACAGCAAGAAGAGCAGCAGCGACTCCGACGCGGCGTAAGTGCCGGATCCGTCCCGCGAGGGGCGGACGCAGCTGAGACGAAGCGGCCCCGGGTCATCAATGACCCGGGGCCGTTTCGTGTTCGTTGACAAAGTGGCAGCACGTGTCAATAGGTTGCGCGCGCGCCCGGTCGGCGAACAGTCCCTGATCTGCCGCACGGTCCGCGTGCGTACCGCTCGAGCAACCGCACGGGTCCTCGAGCAATCAGCAACCGTGTTCATCCATATAACGAAACGTCGCCCGCCCCTCGTTTCTCGCGATCGGGGCCTCGGCGTTACCGCTGGCACTGTCGATTTACTTGACTTCGATATGACCTGACCGGATCCGGCGAACGGCAGTGTGCGACATCTTGCGCCGACCCGCGAATCTTTTCACAGTGGCCAATCAACCCGCTCAAGGCGGCCTGAACAGCAACATTCATGCGATTCTCAACGCCTTTGCCGATGCCAGAGTTCAAGATCGGACAGGACTCTCACTTTTTACAAATCAAGCGGTTCTGTACTTACTCTCGGGTAGGTTTCGGCGACGTCAAGGTTTGACGTCAACGTAAGGAGATTCCATGCAGGTTGCAGCCCGCTCATACCTGGCAACGGGTGTCGCACTTGTCGGGGCCGGTGCGATTGCGGTCAGTCCGGTGGCGCCGCCGGTCCCCGACCTCCCGGATATCACGGTGCCGGCGATCTCGTCGGCCGCGGTCGACCTGAGCGCTCTGGGCAACCCGATCACGGTATGGGCGGATGTGATCGCCGCGGCCATCGAGAACTCGGCGTCGCTGGGCGGGGCGATCCTCGACGACCCCGCACCCATCCTCCGCCAGATCTTCGCCAACCAGCTCGGCTACGCCGAGACCCTGGTCGGCGCGGGCCGGGATGTCATCGAGGCGGTGGTGTCCTACTACACGCCCGGAAACCCCACCGGCCTGTCGGGAGAACTGGAGAGGGTGTTCGACCAGCTCGAAGCGGGTGACATCGCCACGGCCTTCGCCACGCTCGCCGAAGCGCTCGTGCTCGCGCCGATCCTCGGCGCCGGGATCCCGCTCCTGCTCTCGGGAGCCCTGGACATTCCCAAGGCCATCGCGCAGAACTTCGCCGATGCGGTCGCCGCCCTGACCAATCCCGCCAATGCACTCGGCCTGATCACCGGTGGCGTCGGCCCGATCATGGGCGCCATCAACGCCTTCGGCGGCACGGCGCAGGAGGTGGCAGACGCAGTCGGAGAAGGAGAACTGGTCGCGGCCGCCACCGCGCTGATCAACCTCCCCGCAGTCCTCACCGGTGCGGTGCTCAACGGCTACGAGAACGAGGCAGGGACGTTCTTCCCCGGACTCCTGTCCTTCGACCCGAGCCAGTTCTCGCTGAACGGCGGCATCCTCCAAGCGGTGCTGGTGAACATCCCTCGGGCCATCGCCGCGGCCCTGGGCGCCACCACGGCGACGGCGACGGCGAAGGTGGCCACCGACGAGGTGTCGTCCACCAGCACCGAGCCCGCGTCGATCGTGACCATGGACATCACCGACGCCGCGGCCAAGACCACCGCACCGGCCGGTGAGGGTGCGGGCACGGATTCCGGCGGCGGGGCTCCCACCGACCCCGCGCCGGTGAGCGACGGTGCCGCCGACGAGCAGCCCGCCGAGGAGCCGGCCGACGAGGCACCGACCGGGGACGAGACCCCGGCCGAGGACCCGGCCGACGAGGCCCCGGCCGAGGACGCGGCCGAGGACACGGCCGAGGAGGCCCCGGCCGAGGAGGACTCGACCGAGGGCGACGAGGGCGAGGAGAGCGGCGACGAGTCGAACGATGACGAACAGGCCGGCGACGACAACGACGGCGCGGACACCGACAACGGCGGCAACGACAACGCAGGCAACGACAACGAGGGCGCCGTGGCGTAACCGCATCCACAGTGCGTGACGGAGGCCCCCTTCTTCGGGAGGGGGCCTTCTCGCGTCACGGCGGGGACTTCACCCATCGTCCGGCATCGCCGACGATGCCGACCGGTACCGCCCCGGTGAGGCTGACGTTGCGGACACTCGGCCCCGCCGCGACGATCGTGGTGTCCTGCAGGATCGGCAGCACCGTCCACATGTTCCACAGTCGCGGTTCCACCGCGTCGATCACCGCACCGATGTCGTCGCGGCCGGCGAGCGCGGCGTCGATCCTCGGCTGGATGGCCGGGTCGCACACCCCGGTGATGTTGCTCGGCGCCTGCACCAGTTGTCCCGACTCGGGCGCCGGGCTCGGCGTCGCGGGCGGTGCAGGAGCGGGCGAGGGCACGTCGCCGGGCGCCGGGGCTGGTGCGGGCCGAGGCGCCCCGCTGGTCGGCGCGGTGGCCACGGGCCTGGCCTCCAGGGCCGGGCAGCTGTAACGCGAGGCCAGCGCGGTGGCCAGGTCTCCCCCGGCCTGCCGCCAGCCCACCACCGCGTCGACCCGGTTCTCCGCCAGGGCCTCGCCGTAGAGCGCAACCGGGTCCAGCGCCAGCACCGAGGCTTCGATACCGACATTGCGCAGCTGGTCGGCGGCCGTGTTCGCCACCGCGACCGACGTCGGGTCGTTGGCCGCGACCCCGATGCGAAGTGCCAGCGGCACACCGTCTTTGGAGATGCGGCCCCGTGCGATGTCCGCGGCCGGGGTGCCCGGGGCAGGCGGCGCGGCGTCCGTGGCGGGCACCACCTCATAGCCGGCGTCCGCGAGCAATTCCAGCGCCGACGCCGTCCCGAGCGCGGGCGGCGCCGTCGGCACATAGCCGGGATCCGACGGCGAACGCACCTGCGCCTGCGCCAGCGTGACGGTGTTGTCGTCGCCCGCGCCGACCGCGGCCAACAGGTCCACGTCGAGCAGACCGAGGATCGCCTGGCGCACCGACGGATCGGTCAACTGCGGTTGCTGACCGCGCAGCGTCACCTGCATCACCCGCGGGGTGACGATCCGGGCGGTCCGCACGTCCGGGATCGCGCTCAACTGCGCGAAGGTCGCCGCACCGCCGTGGACCTGTGCGACCTGGGTGTCGCCGTTGCGGATCGAATCGGCAAGGGCCGCGGGGGCACCGCCCCGACGGAACAGCACCAGGTCCGGCCGCGCCGGGGCGCTCCAGTACCGGTCGTTGCGCGCCAGCAGGATCTCATCGCGCTGCGGGTCGATGCTCTCCACCCGGAACTGGCCGCCGGTCACCGGCATCGCCTCGGCCAGGCCGGCCGGGAATCCGCCGGGGATGTCCTTGACGATGTGGGCGGGCAGGATGTTGTTGAACAGTTCGCGCCAGGCCGGGTACGGCTGGGAGAACGTGACCACCACCTGTTTGGCGCCCTCCACCGACTGCACGCCGGTGATGAGGTCGTAGCCCGCCGGGTCGACGACGCCGGGTTGGCTCACCATCTGCCGCCACAGATACCAGTAGTCGTCGGCGCCGATCGGGGCGTTGTCGGTCCACTGCGCCTCGGGCCGGATCTTGTAGGTGATGGTGAACGGGTTCTGGTTGGTCACCTCGGCCGATTCGAGCAGCGTCGGGTCGAGTTCCCAGCGCGATCCGGTGGGCACCGTCGGGTCCGGGATCGGCCGGAACGAGCTCGGCAGCACCAAGGCGGCGATGGCGGCATTCACCGGGGACTGGTCGGACAGGAGGTGCGGGTTGAAGCCCGGCCCGATCGAGTCGATCGCCACGATGATCTGTGTCGCCTTGGGCGCGGGCGGCGGCGTGGTCTCCGTCGTGTTGGTGCTCTGCGGCGCGGGTGGCGGGCTGACCGTGCACCCCGCCAGCAGCAGTACCGGAACCGACACCACTGCCCCCATCAACACGCGGAGACGGCGGGGGCGGGTCGGCACGCTACCCAGGGTATCGGCCGCTGTTGTCCGCTCCCGCCCTCCTCGGCGCGGGCTCAGCCCCGCGCCTTGGCCCGCGCCTTCGCCCGGGCCCGCAGACTCGCCGCGAGTTCGACCTTGCGCACCCGCACCACCTCGGGCGTGACCTCGACGCACTCGTCCTCGGCGCAGAACTCCATCGCCTGTTCCAGACCGAGCTCGAGCGGACGGGCCAGCGTCTCGATGACGTCGGCGGTCGACGACCGCATGTTGGTCAGCTTCTTCTCGCGGGTCACGTTGACGTCGAGATCCTCGGCGCGCGGGTTGATCCCGACGACCTGGCCCTCGTAGGTGTCCTGGCCCGGTTCGACGAAGAACTGCCCGCGGTCGGCGAGCTGGATCATCGCGAACGGGGTGATCTGGCCGCTACGGTCGGAGACCAGCGATCCGGTGTGGCGGGCGCGGATCTCGCCGGCCCACGGACGGTAGCCGTCGAACACGGCGTTGGCGATGCCGGTGCCGCGGGTGATGGTCAGGAAGTCGGTGCGGAAGCCGATCAGCCCGCGGCTGGGCACGATGAAGTCCATCCGGACCCACCCGGCGGCGTGGTTGGTCATGTCCTCCATGCGGCCCTTGCGGGCGGCCATCAGCTGCGTGATCGCGCCGACGAACTCCTCGGGGCAGTCAATGGTCATCGCCTCGAACGGCTCGTGCAGCTTGCCGTCGATGGTGCGGGTGACCACCTGCGGCTTGCCGACGGTCAGCTCGAAACCCTCGCGGCGCATCTGCTCGACGAGCACGGCCAGCGCGAGCTCACCGCGGCCCTGCACCTCCCAGGCGTCGGGGCGACCGATGTCGACGACGCGGATCGACACGTTGCCGATGAGTTCCTGGTCGAGTCGGTTGCGGACCATGCGCGCGGTCAGCTTGTGGCCGGACACCTTGCCCGCCAGCGGGGAGGTGTTGGTGCCGATGGTGACCGAGATGGCCGGCTCGTCGACGGTGATCCGGGGCAGCGCGTGCGCGTGTTCGGTGTCGGCGAGCGTGTCGCCGATCATGATCTCGGGCATGCCCGCCACCGCGACGATGTCGCCGGCGACGGCCTCGTCGGTGGCGCTGCGCTCGACGCCGACGGTGGCCAGCAGCTCGGTGACCTTGGCATTGGTGACGACGGGCACGCCGTCGACCTCACGCATCCACGCGACCTGCTGCCCCTTGCGGAGCTTGCCGTTGTAGATGCGGATCAACGCGAGACGGCCGAGGAACGCCGACGCGTCGAGGTTGGTCACCAGCGCCTGCAGCGGGGCCTCGGGATCGCCGCTGGGCGGCGGGATGTGGTTCATCAGCACGTCGAACAGCGGGTCGAGGTTCTCCCCGTCCGGGTTCTCGCCGTTGGCCGGTTCGGTGGTGCTGGCGATGCCCGCGCGGCCCGACGCGTACAGCGTGGGCAGACCGAGCGCGTCCTCGGCGGCTTTCTGCGCCTCCTCGTCGAGGTCGGAGGCGACGTCGAGCAGCAGGTCGTGGCTCTCGGAGACCACTTCGGCGATGCGGGCGTCGGGGCGGTCGGTCTTGTTCACGACCAGGATCACGGGAAGGTGAGCGGCCAGCGCCTTACGCAGCACGAAGCGGGTCTGCGGCAGCGGGCCCTCGGAGGCGTCGACCAGCAGCAGCACACCGTCGACCATCGACAGGCCGCGCTCGACCTCACCGCCGAAGTCGGCGTGGCCGGGGGTGTCGATGACGTTGATCACCGTCATGCCGCCGTCGGCGTGGTGCCGGTGCACGGCGGTGTTCTTGGCCAGGATCGTGATGCCCTTTTCCTTCTCCAGGTCACCGGAGTCCATCAGCCGCTCGATGGTGTCGTCACCGCGGTGGGTGAGCGCCCCGGACTGGCGCAGCATCGCGTCGACCAGGGTCGTCTTGCCGTGGTCGACATGGGCGACGATGGCGACGTTGCGGAAATCGGGGCGCGCGTTCACGCCGGTGATTCTCGCAGTGTGGCCGGGTGATCGCGAAATGCGCGCGAGGCAGGTCACAGTCGCCGACTCGGGGCGTGGCACTCTGGGGAGCTCACCGACCCCCTGCCGTCAGGAATCCACCCGCCCCGTGAAGTCCACGAAGTTCGCCGAGATGAAACCGAAGAAGAAGTGCTGCCGCAGCAAGCCGAGGTGCAAGCGCTGCCCGCTGGTGGTGCACAAGGTGCTCAAGGCCGAACACATGGGCATCCGCGGCAAGGAGCTCGAGAAGATCTACAAGCGCGCGCGGCGGGCCTGACCTCGCCGAACGGCTGCCACGACGGGGACCTGGCGCGTACCGTTTGTGGTATCCGTCAAGGTCCTTCGTGTGGTTTGGAGGTAGCGATCATGACGGTCTACGAAGCGCTCACTGTCGCCCTGATCATGGTGCTGGCGGCGGCCACGATCGTCGCGATCTACCTCGGGTTGATGAACTGGATCGGCGCCGCGCACGTCGTGCGGTGCTCGTCCTGCCATCACCTCACGGTGGGTGGGACGAACCAGCCGCAGCAGTCGTGCCCGCACTGTCGGCATCCGGTGCTGACCCACCCGCTCTACGCGGCGCACCACCCGCGCAGCGTCCACGAGGTGCGGGTGGTCGGCGACCGTCTGCGGTACTGAGCGCAGGTCAGGCGTCCCCGGCGCTGCCTGCGCCCGGGGCGTCACTCGACATGGCGTCGCCCAGCGCACCGAGCCACGCCCGGTCCGCGGGCACCCACGGCAGCGTGTCGAGCTCGGCGACGGTGACCCACCGCAGCGCGCGGTGGTCGAGCGCCCGCACCTCGCCACCGGTCCGGGTGACCAGATAGGCGCGCAGCACGGTGGCCGGGCGCAGCGCCACGTCGTGGCCCAGCCGGGCGCCGACCGCGACGTCGACCCCGAGTTCCTCGCGCAATTCACGCGCCAGCGCCGCCTCGTCGCTTTCGCCGGGCGTCACCTTGCCGCCCGGAAGTTCCCACAGCCCAGCGAGTTCGGGCGGGCGTGCCCGCTGCGCCACCAACAGGGCCGAGCGCACGATCAGCACACCGGCCACGACGATCTGTGTTGCCATCAGCGGCGACGGTATACGGTCGGAAGGTATGGCTGTGTTGACCGACGATCAGGTGGACGCCGCACTGTCCGGCCTCAACGGCTGGGAACGCGCCGACGGCGCGTTGCGGCGCTCGATCAAGTTCCCCGCCTTCCTCGACGGGATCGAGGCGGTGCGCCGCGTGGCCGAGCACGCGGAGCGCGAGGACCACCACCCCGACATCGACATCCGCTGGCGGACAGTGACGTTCGCGCTTGTCACCCATTCCGAGGGCGGCATCACGGACAAGGACGTGCAGATGGCACGCGAGATCGACGGAATGCTGGACCGGTAGCGGCCACCCATCCCAGCGTCGCGAGCGTCGCGACGATGTAGATCAACCCGGCCCAGGCGAGGTACCAGGGCCGGCCGATCTGCCAGATGGTCGGCTGGGCGAAGCTGAGCAGCCACGGCACGCCGACCAGGGTCAGCGCCAGCCACGCCCACCGCAGCACCCGCGCACCCGCATGCGCGCGCAGCGGCCCGTGCCACAGCCAGATCATCAGCGGCAGCACCCACACCCAGTGGTGCGTCCACGAGATCGGGGACAGCAGAAGGCCGAACAGCTGGACGATCACGATGGCGCCCAGCCGGTCGGAGCTGCCGCCGATCGCCCGCCACGCCAGCACCGCGAGCGCGGCGGTCACCACGATGCCGGCGAGCACGACCGGTCCGTATCCCGCGTCGTGACCCAGGATCCGGGAGACGCCGCCGCGCCAGGACTGGTTGAACGATGTGCCGATCGGGCCCACCCGTCCGGCGTCGCCGAGCAGTTCGGTGAAGTAGCGCCGCGCCTGATCGCCGACGACGACCGCCGACAGCGCCACCGTCGCGAAGAACACCGCCGCCGAGAACACCGCCGCACCCCATCGGCGGGCGCCCACGAAATACAGCCCGGACACCGCCGGCGTCAGCTTGATCCCGGCGGCCAGCCCGACCAGCAGACCCGACCACCACCACCGGGTGCTGTGCACGGCGGCCAGCACCGCGAGCACCAGCGCCACGTTGACCTGTCCGTAGTCGAACGTGCTGCGCAGCGGTTCGAGCCAGATGCCCACCGCGGTCCACACCATCGCGGTCCGGCGCTCCCCGCCGGCGTCGTCGAGTAATCGCTGACTGAGCCGCACGACGCCGTAGAGCGCGGCGATGATGCCCAACTGCCAGGCCAACGCCACCAGGCCGAAGGGCAGCAGGTGCAGCGGATAGAACACCACCGCGGCGAACGGCGGATAGGTGAACGGCAGCGGGAAGTCCGGCGTCTGGTCGGCGTAGACGAAGTCGTAGAGGGTGCCGGGTTCGTCGAGTGCGGCAGCCCCCCCGACGTAGACGTGCAGGTCGACGAAGTTCGCGCCGTTGGGCACCAGATAGGTCCACGCCAGGCGGGCCGCGACGCTGAGCACGAGCAGCACGGGCGCCGCCGCAACCAGTCGGCTCGGCAGTCGGGCGGCAGGCGCGGCGGCGTCGGTGGAGGTGTCTATCCGCCCGACTCTACTGACCGGGTCACCGAATCCCGTCGAGTCCGTCACGGTTGAGTAAATGCCACACATGTCACTTGAGTAACACCAGTAACTGCGTAGCGTCGGTCGCAGACGTGCCGTCGACGGATTGGGAGATCCATGAAATTCATCAAGAAAGCACTCGTGACCAGCATGTTCGCCGCCATCGGCGCGGTTCCGCTCGCGGTGGGGCTCAGCGGGACCGCCGCCGCCCAGCCGGCGGCGCCCGCGCCGCCCGCCCCGGCCATTCCGTTCCTGGATCAACTCGGCGGCGCGCCGCAGTTGCTGCAGACCGTGGCCACCGCGCTGACCGGGATGGCGCCCTCGCCGAGCGCGGTCACACCGGCCGCGCCCGCCGCTGCGGCCCCGGGTGCGACGGCGTCGATCACCCTGCCGCAGACACCGGCCGCCGTGCCGGCGCCGGCTGCGGGTGCGTCGGCCCTGCCGGGCCTGGCCTCGCTGATGCCGGCGGGCAACGCGCTGACCAGCCTGCTGCCCGCCGCGACCCCGGCTGCACCGCCGGTCGGTGCGCCGCCGGCGTCGGCACCTGCAGCGGGTGCCGGGATGGGGCCGCTGTTCCCCGTCTCCGCTCTGCCCTGATCACCGCGCCTGATCACTCGAACCTGATCGAACCTCGCAAGGAGTGAGATGTCTCCGATCCGAACTGTGCTGACGACCGCGGCGGGCCTCGGCGCGTCGGTCGCGCTGCTGTTGGGCAGCGCGACCGCGCACGCCGAACCCGTCGCGACGCCGGCGCCGATCGACGCGCTGCAGGCGCCCGGTCTGCCGGCCGTGGAAAGCCTCGGCCCCGTCATCCAGCAGGCCGCGGCGGATCCGAACAACGCCGCGTCGATGCTGATGGCGGCGGCCGCGGTGTTCGCCGGTGACGCGGCGGCGCCCGCGTCGTCGCGCAACGTGGCGTCGGCGGTCAACCAGTTCGTGACCGATCCGGCCGCACATGTTCCTGCCCCGGGCGCCGTGCCCGGCACGCAGGCGCATCTGCCGCCGGGGATCGACCCGTCCCGCGCGCTCGGACCGGTCCCGGAGGCAGATCTGCACGCGGTCCCGGCGCCGGCCGCACCGCCGGCGCCGGGTCCCGCGGGTGCGCCCGCCCCGGCCGCCGCGGTG
>NZ_SPQO01000037.1 GCF_004570325.1 Mycobacterium sp. PS03-16
GTGCGGTACGCGGTGCCCGGGGGCGACCCGGGCGAGGGCTTCACGCCGACGGTGCGCGACTCGACCGGCGCCAAGGCCCCCGCCTCGGACATCACCGCAGCGGCGTCGGCGGCGGCCGCCGCCGCGGCCGCTGCCCGCCGGAAACGCCGCAGGCGCAAGGTCGCCGAGGTCAAGGGCCGCGCGTACGCCGACGCCTATATGGACTACGAACCCGACCCCGACCTCGACGAACCGCCCGTCGCACCGCGGGTGGCGGCGTCCGCGCGCGGTGCGGGCCCGATGGGGTTCACCGGCGCGGCGACCGCACGGCCGGACACCGCGGTGGGCGGCCTGACCACCCTGTCCGCGGACGCGTTCGGCAACGGCCCGGCCAGCCCGCTGCTGCCCGGCACGTGGGACGCCGAGGATGCAGAGGACCCGGAAGGGGGGACCGCGCACCTGAGCGAACCGCCCGTACCCGACCGTCCGACGCCCCGTCGATCCCTCCGCCGAAAGGAACAACCATGAGCATGCTCGACGCCCACATTCCCCAACTCGTCGCCTCCGAGGCCGCGTTCGGCGCCAAGGCCGCGCTGATGCGCAGCACCATGGCCCAGGCCGAACAGGCCGCCCAGTCCTCCCAGGCCTTCCACATGGGCGAGTCCGCGGCCGCCTTCCAGGCCGCCCACGCCCGCTTCATCGAGGTGTCGGCGAAGATCAACGCGCTGCTCGACATCGCGCAGGTCAACCTCGGCGACGCCGCGGGTACCTACGTCGCCGAGGACGCCGCGGCCGCCAGCACCTACACCGCCATCTGACGCCCGCCTTCACGACACTTCAGGAGATCCGATGTCTCAGATCATGTACAACTACCCGGCCATGCTGGCGCATGCGGGCGAGATGTCCGGCTACGCGGGTGCCATGCACGCCGTCGGCGCCGACATCGCCAGTGAGCAGGCCGCACTGGCCGGCGCCTGGCAGGGCGACACCGGGATGACGTACCAGGCCTGGCAGGCCCAGTGGAACGCCAGCCTCGAGGAACTGGTGCACGCCTACCGCGCGATGGCCAGCACCCACGAGATGAACACCATGTCGATGAGCGCGCGCGACATGGCCGAAGGCGCCAAGTGGGGCTGAGCCGCCCGGCCCGCGATCCGATGTGGCATCAGGTGCCGTGGGACCCAACGCCGTCGAACTGACCGACGCTGCGGCCTGGTACCTCGCCGAGGTGATCGGCGCAGGCACCTTCCCCTGGGTGCTGGCGATCACACCGCCCTACAGCCAGGAGGCCGAGCGGGCGTCGTTCGCCGAGGACACGGCGGCCCGGCTCACCGCGCTGGGCGTGCTCGCCGAGGACGGCGGCGTCGACCCGAGGGTGGCCGACTGGCTCATGGTCGTGTGCCGGGCCGAGCAGTGGCTGGACCTCCGATTCGTCTCGGGTGCAGGCGATCTGCTGCGCGGCGTGGTGGCACGCCGGGCGGGACGCACGGTGGTGGCGCTGCGCAACCGCGAGCTGGTGACGTTCACCGCGATGGACATCGACCACCCGCATGCGCTGGTGCCCGTGCTGTGCGCCGGGCTGTCGCATCGCGCGCCGGGCCGGTTCGACGAGTTCACGCTGCCGATGGCGGTCGGTGCGCGGGCCGACGAACGGATCCGCCGGGGCACGCCGCTGGCCGAGGTGCTCGACTTCCTGGGTATCCCGGCGTCGGCGCGGCCCGTGGTGGAGGCGGCGTTCGACCCGGCCCGGCGCAGCTACGTCGAGATCGTCGCCGGTGAACACCGCGACGGCCACCGGGTCAGCACCGACGTCGGCGTCAGCATCGTCGACACCACGGCGGGCCGGGTGCTGGTGAGCCCGCAGCGGGCATTCGACGGGGAGTGGGTGTCGACGTTCGCGCCGGGCACCTCCTTCGCCATCGCCGCCGCGGTCGAACGCCTGACCGGCGCTCTGCCCAGTGGGCCCTGGTTCCCCGACCAACCCCTGACCCGAGACTTCGACGACCACGACACGAGAGAACCGAGAACACGACAATGTCCGACAACACTGTGATGCCGATCGTGCGGGTGGCCGTGCTCGCCGGCGGCGACGACGGCGGCCGGCTCACCGAGATGGCCCTGCCCTCGAATCTGGCGCTGCGCGAGATCCTTCCGGCCGTGCAGCGGATGGCGCGCCCGCACGACGACGCCGAGGACTCCACACCCGATCCGACGAGGCTGAGCCTGGCGCCGATCGGGGGAGCGCCGTTCAGCCTCGACGCGACCCTGGACACCGTCGGTGTCGTGGACGGTGACCTGCTCGCGCTGCAGCCGGTGCCTGCGGGTCCGGCCGCGCCGCGCATCGTCGAGGACATCGCCGACGCGGCGGTGCTGTTCTCGGCCGCACAGGAGAAGCGTTGGGGCGCAGGGCACATCCAGCGCGCCGCCGCGGCCGCCGTGGTGCTGTCGATCCTGACCGCCACCGGGCTGGGGGTGGCGCACCGCGTCGTCACCGGCGACCTGATCGGCCTGTTCGTCGTGAGCGCCGTCGCGATCGCCGCGGTGCTCGGCGCGCTGCTGGCCCGCTCCACGTCGCCCCGGCTGGCCAGCGCCGTCGCGATCGCCGGCCTGTTCCCGGTGACCGCGGCCTTCGCGCTGGCGGTGCCCGGTGACTTCGGCGCGGCCCAGGTGCTGCTGGCCGCCGCGGGCGTCACCGCGTGGTCGGTGATCAGCCTGACCACCGGTGAGCGCGCCGTCGCGCTGTTCACCGCCACGGCGGCCACGGGCTTCGGTGTGCTGCTGGCCGCGGCCGCCGCCACGGTGTGGACGCTGTCGAGCACGGTGCTCGGGTGCGTGCTGGTGTTGATCGGACTGCTGGTGACCGTGCAGGCCGCACAGCTCTCCGCGATGTGGGCGCGGTTCCCGCTGCCCGTGCTGCCGGCCCCGGGTGATCCGACGCCGTCGGCGCAGCCCCTGCGGGTGCTCGAGGACCTGCCGCGGCGGGTCGCGGTCAGCCAGTCCCACCAGACCGGATTCCTGGCCGCCGGGGTGCTGCTGAGCCTCACCGGATCGCTCGCGCTGGTCGGCCCGTCGGACGCGTCGCCGTGGGCGTGGTACGTCGTGGTGGCCGCGGCCGCCGGTGCGACGCTGCGGGCCCGGGTGTGGGATTCGGCGCCGTGCAAGGCGTGGCTGCTGGCCCACCCCGTGCTGCTGACCGTCTCGCTGGTCGTGCTGTTCGCCGCCACCGACCGCTTCGACGCGGCGTGGTGGGCGCTGCTGGCGCTCGTCGTGATCGTGGCGGCCGTGACGGTGGTGGCACTCAACCCCTCGATCGCCTCGCCGGACACCTACTCGCTGCCGATGCGGCGGCTGGTCGGCTTCGCCGCATCGGGCGTCGACGCCTCGCTGATCCCGGTGATGGCCTACCTGATCGGGCTGTTCGCCTGGGTGCTCAACAGGTGATCCGGCCCTTGGCGCTGCTGACCGTCACGGCAACGGTGATGCTGCTCAGCGCACCGCCCGCAGGCGCGATCAGCCCGCCGCAGGTCGACCCCGGGGTGACGCCGCCGTCGGGCAGCGCGGGACCGGTGCAGCCGATGGCGCAGCGCGGTGACTGTGTCGTCGCCGGTGTCCTGCCCGGCAGCGACCCCGGGGCGGTGAGCCCGAACGTTCTGGCGCTCAACCTGTCCGGCGCGTGGCAGCACAGCCGCGGGGCGGGGCAGACGGTGGCGGTCATCGACACCGGCGTGCAGCCGGGGCCGCGACTGCCCGACGTGGATCCGGGTGGCGACTTCCTCGGCGCCACCGACGGACTCACCGACTGCGACGGCCACGGCACCCTGGTCGCCGGGCTGATCGCCGGTAAGCCGGGCGCCGACGGGTTCTCCGGCGTGGCGCCCGACGCCCGAATCCTGTCCATCCGGCAGAACTCACCGCGCTTCGCGCCGGCCGCACCCGGTGAGGATCCCGCGATCACCCGGGCCGCCGTCGATGTGGCCGGCCTGGCCCGCGCCGTGGTGCGCGCCGCCGACCTCGGCGCCCGCGTCATCAACATCTCCGTGGTGACGTGTCTGCCCGCGAACCGCACCGTGGACCAGACCGAGCTCGGGGCCGCGCTGCGCTACGCCGCCCGGGAGAAAGACGCCGTGATCGTGGCCGCGGCGGGTAACCACCGCGGCGGCGTGACCACCGGGTCGGCGTGCGAGTCGAACCCCCCGACGGATCTGAGCCGGCCGGGCGATCCCCGCAACTGGGGCGGTGTCACCTCGGTGTCCATCCCGTCGTGGTGGCAGCCCTACGTCCTGTCGGTGGGCTCCCTGACCAGCACCGGGCAGCCGTCGGACTTCACGATGGCCGGACCGTGGGTCGGCATCGCCGCACCGGGTGAAGCCATCTCGTCGGTGAGCAACACCCCCGACGGCGGGCTGGCCAACGCGTTGCCCGGCGACCGCAACGAGCTCTACCCGGTCAGCGGCACCAGCTACGCCGCGGCCTACGTGGCGGGGGTGGCGGCGCTGGTGCGCAGCCGGTTCCCCGAGCTGACCGCCGAGCAGGTGGTGCAGCGGCTGACCGCGACCGCCCACGGCGGTCCCCGTTCGCCGTCGAGCGTGGTCGGCGCGGGCAGCGTGGACCCGGTCGCGGCGCTCACCTGGCAGCTGCCCGCCGGCACCGCCGCCCCGGCGGGTCCCAGACCCGTTGCGGCACCGGCTTTGCCGTCCGAACCCGATCGCACCCCTCGAACGGTCGCCCTGATCGGCACCGCGGTGCTCGCGTGCGCGGTGCTGGCCGCCGTGGTGGTGACCCGACGACGAAAGGACACGGCCTCATGACGGCCAGGATCACGTTGGCGCTGCTGTTCGTCATCCCGGCGGCGCTGGCGTACCCGTGGGATACGACCATCGACCGCTGGGTCCTGGGCGCGGCGATCGTCGCCGTCGTCGTCCTGTTCGCCTGGTGGCGAGGGCATTTCGTCACCGAGCTGGTGCGCCGTCGCCTGGCGATCGTGCGGCGCAACCGCGGCCGTGGACACGCGCCGCATTCCGGCCGGTACGAGACGGCGGTGCTGCGCGTGGACGCCGGACCGGACGATGCGCTGCCGGTGCCGCTGCTTGCCGGATACGTCGACCGCTACGGGCTGCGGGCCGACAAGGTCCGGCTGGTCAGCCGCGACGCGGCCGGCGTGCGCACCACCTGGATCGCGCTCACCCTCGGCGCCACCGACAATCTCGCGGCACTGCGGGCCCGTTCGGCCCGGCTGCCGCTGCGGGAGACCACCGACATCGCCGTGCGCCGGCTGGCCGACCACCTCCGCGAGATCGGCTGGGACGTCAGCGCGGTCGACGACGCCGAGTCGCCGGTGCCGCCGTCGGCGCGCGAGACGTGGCGCGGGCTGCGCGACGAGTCCGGATTCACCGCGGCCTACCGGGTGCGGGTGGACGGTCGGCTGGCCGAGACGTTCGCCGCCGTCGCGGCGCAGCCGGCCACCGAGGTGTGGACGGCCCTCGACATCACCGGGACCGCGACCCATCCCGAATTGATCGCCGGCTGCGCGGTGCGCACCGCGGACCGCCCGCCGGCCGGTGCGCCGGTGGCCGGGCTCACCCCGCAGCGCGGCAGGCACCGGCCGGCTCTGCAAGCGCTGCACCCCTTCTCGACCTCGCGCCTGGAGGGTGACACCGCGCGGCCCGGCGCCGATGCGCCGGCACCGCTGTCCTGGCCGGTGACCGGCCGCCGCACGGCCGAGGTCGGCTAGTCAGTCGAACATGAAGTCGCGCAGGAACCGAGTCATCCGCCGCAGGTAGTCGGGCTGGCTGACGTGCAGCAGGTGGTTGCCGGGGAACCAGTGGAACGCACACCGGTCCCAGTGCCGCCACAGCAGCTCGGCCTGCTCGGGCGGCGCGAGCCGGTCGCCGAGGCCGGTGATGATGAGCCGGCGCTCGCGCGGGACCAGCGGTGGGTAGTTCAGCGGTGACGGGTAGCGCGACGCCGCGGCCTCCAGGTCCGGGTCGATGCGGGCGACCCGGCGGTTGAGGGCGACGAGTTTGTTGGCCGGGAACCACTCGTCGACCGTGCGGTCCGGCGTCACCACCGGGACATTGGGAATCACCGCCTGGATCCGGTCGTCGACGCACGCCAGCAGCGCCGAGGTGAAGCCGCCCAGCGAGATGCCGGTGACCGCGACCCTGTCGACGCCCGTGAACTCGAGATGATCGATGAGCGACCGGAAGTCGTGCACGGCCTGGGCCATCGACTCGGCGAAGCCGGCGAAGCCGTTGGCGAAGAAGCCGTAACCGCTGTACGGCGAGTTCTTCTCGGCACGCCGGCCGTGAAACGGCAGCGTGTAGAGCAGCACGTCGTAGCCGGACCGGTAGAACCACGGCAGCGCGAGGAACAGTCCGTTGGCCAGGTAGGCCGACCCCATGAAGCCGTGGATCACGCACAGCGTCGGCCGCGGTCCGTCGGTGTGACGCCAGTGCTGGGCGTGCACGATGTTGTTGCGCGCATAGCCGCGGCACCGGTCGCGCAGCGCCGGGTTGACCGCCTCGAAGCTGCTGCGGAAGCGCAGGTTGTGGACGTGGCCGTGCGCGGTCCACTCGGCCACGGGGTTGGCCGGCCGCGACGCGATGCGCGGTGGCTCGGTGGGCGCGGGAAACGACAGTTGCGGATCCTGCGCGGCGGCGAGTTCCCCGTAGAACCGCAGGTGCTCGGCATCGGTGCGGGCCGCCGCGGGCCGCACCGCCGAACCGATCAGCGACGGCAGCATCGCCGCACCGACCAGCGAGGCGACCCCGGTGCGCAGCGCCACGTCCGCCGCCGCCGACGAGTCGACGATCAGCCGCTGACGCAGGGTGAGGTCGATGCGGCGCGGCAGGCCGCGGGCCCCGGCGTCGCCGCCCGCGACATCGGGGAACCCGACGGGCGGATCGACCGGATCGGTCACAGACACTGGTTGCCCTTTCTGACCGGTGCGCCTTCCGCACAGGTGCGCGGTTTCGGCGATGGTATGTCATTTGTGACGATCGTCTGACGGCCCGTGTCGGCGGGTCCGCGCCGGGTATCGCGTGGTCATGCACGACTTGATGAAGCGATTCGTGACCGCGCTCGGCGAACTGCACGAGAACCGGGACGTCGACCCGCTGGTCGAACTGTTCAGTGACGACGCCACGCTGACCAAGGCGGGCATCCCGCACGGTCAGCACGGAAAGGATGGGGCGCGCACGTTCTGGCAGCAGTACCGCGACGTGTTCGACTCGATCGAGGCGACGTTCCGGCACACCGAGGACGGGGAACGCACGGCGTTCCTGGAGTGGACCTCGACCGGCACGCTGCGCGACGGCACCGACTTCGCCTACGACGGGGTGAGCGTGCTCGAGTCCGACGGCGACACGATCGACGCGTTCCGCACCTACTACGACACCGCGGCGTTCCTGTCGGCCGAGAAACGCCGCGCGCTGGGCGCCTGAGCGCGCCCGGCCGTCGCCCGCCGGTGCGAGACTGACGGCATGTGGAACCCCGAGGTCTACCTGTCGTTCGCCGATCACCGGGGCCGGCCGTTCTTCGACCTGCTCGCGCGTATCGGTGCCGATGCGCCCCGCCGGGTGGTCGACCTCGGCTGCGGGCCGGGCAATCTCACCGCCGACCTGAGCCGGCGCTGGCCGTCGGCGGTGATCGAGGCGTGGGACTCGTCTGAAGAGATGGTGGCCGCGGCCCGGGAGCGCGGCGTGGCCGCCGAGGTCGGGGATGTGCGGGACTGGCAGCCCCGGCCGGACACCGACGTCGTGCTGAGCAACGCCACCCTGCAGTGGGTGCCCGAACACGCCGACCTGCTGACCCGGTGGGCGGGCGCGCTGGGCTCCGGATCCTGGCTGGCGATGCAGGTGCCGGGAAACTTCGATGCCCCCTCCCACGAGTCGGTGCGGCAGCTCGCCGGGCGGGAGCCGTGGGCAGAGCCCCTGCGCGACATCCCGTTTCGGGTCGGCAAGGTGATCGACACCCCGTCCGGGTACGCCGAGTTGCTCACCGATGCCGGCTGCACCGTCGACGCCTGGGAGACCACCTATGTGCACGAGCTGACCGGTGCGCACCCGGTCCTCGACTGGATCACCGGCACCGCGCTGCGGCCGGTGCGCAGCCGGCTCACCGACGAGCAGTGGGAGCAGTTCCGCGCCGAGCTGATCCCACTGCTGGCGGCGGCGTATCCGGCGCGGCCGGACGGGCGGACGTTCTTCCCGTTCCGCCGGGTGTTCGTGGTCGCGCGGGTGAATTAGCGCGTGGCGTCGAGCAGGTCGATCACCCGGGCCACCAGTTGGTCGATGTCGGCGTCGGTGGTGTCGAGCACCAGATCGGCGTTCTCGGGTGGCTCGTAGGGGGCATCGACCCCGGTGAGCCCCTTCAGTCCACCGGCGCGGGCCCGCGCGTAGAGACCTTTCGGGTCGCGCTTCTCGCACTCCTCGACCGGGGTGGCGACGTACACCTCGAGGAACGGCAGTTTGGCCGCGTCGTTGAGGGCGCGGGCTATCTCGCGATCGGACTTCAGCGGCGACACCAGCGACGCCAGCGCGACGACACCGGCGTCGGCGAACAAGCGCGTGAGATGCCCGACGCGCCGGATGTTCTCGGCACGGTCACCGGCCGAGAAGCCGAGATCGTCGGACAGGCCGTGGCGGATGTTGTCACCGTCGAGGAGATAGGCCACCTGACCCGATTCCACCAGCGCGCGTTCCACCGCCACCGCGATCGTCGACTTCCCCGAGGCCGGCAGGCCGGTGAACCAGATGGTCGCACCCCGCTGACCGGTGGACTTCCACCGGTGCCCGCGGTCGAGCGACGAAGGGTGCCAACGGATGTCGTTGCGGGTCTGCACGCCGGGCTTGACCTCGCGGGGCTCGAGGATCGTGCCCGCCCCGACGGTGTCGTTGCTCGATTCGTCGATGAGGATGAACGCGCCGCTGTCCCTGTTGTCGGCGTACGCATCGGCCACCACGACCGAACTGGTGCGCAGCGTCACGCTCCCGATGTCGTTGAGGACCAGTTCGACCGGATTGTCGAACTCGTCGAGCGTCTCGGGGTCGAGCCGGCTGTGCAACGCCTGCACCGTCGCCCGCACCGTGCGGGTGGCCTGCTTGAGGGCGACGCGGTCGCCGGCGCGTAAGGGCGCATCCGAGAACCAGCAGACCGTGGCGTCGAGTTCACGGGCCGGCACCGGCAGCGTCGCATCGTGCGCGCCGCTGACGAACACGTCGCCGCGTCCGACGTCGATGTCGTCGGCCAGCTCGATGGACACCGACAGCGGTGCCACGCCGACGGGCCGCCCGTCGTCGAGGGTGTCCACCACGGTCACCGTCGAGCGGGTGCCCGCCGGCAGGCTGATCACCGGATCGCCGACACTGAGGGTGCCCGCCGACAGGCGGCCGGTGTAGCGGCGGCGCTGCTCGGCCGTGGGTCGGGACACCCACTGCACAGGCAGCCGCAGTTTACTCGGCTCGGGTTGAGGAGCACTGAGTTCCACCGCCTCGAGATACTCCAGCAGCGTCGGCCCGTGGTACCACGGCGTGTTGACGGACCGTGTGACGACGTTGTCGCCGTGTTTGGCGGCGATCGGGATGACGGTGATGTCGATACCGCCGAGGCGCTCGGAGAGTTGGTGCAGTTCTCTGCGCACCTCGGTGAACCGTCCTTCGTCGAAGTCGACGAGGTCGATCTTGTTCACCGTCGCGACGAAGTGCTTGATGCCCAACAGTTTCGCGATGCGCGCGTGCCGGTTGGTCTGGCGCAGCACACCGGCCCGCGCGTCGACCAGCAACACCGCGACGTGCGCATTGGACGCCCCGGTGAACATGTTGCGGGTATAGCGCTCGTGACCGGGGGTGTCGGCGAGGATGTAGCTGCGGTTCTCGGTGGAGAAGAACCGGTAGGCGACATCGATCGTGATGCCCTGTTCGCGTTCGGCGCGCAACCCATCCGACAGGGCGGCCAGGTCGGCGATGCCCTCGGCGTCCGTGACGGCCTCGAGGTGGTCGAGCGGCAGGCTGTCGGTGTCGTGCAGCAGCCGGCCGATCAGCGTGCTCTTGCCGTCGTCGACCGATCCGGCGGTGGTGATGCGCAGGAGCTGGCGTGTGCTCATGCTGTCTCTCCCGTCGCTACGCTGCGCTTCGCTAGCCCTGACATCAGAAGTACCCCTCGCGTTTCCGGTCCTCCATGGCCGCCGCGGACGTGCGGTCGTCGGCGCGGGTCTCGCCGCGTTCGGACACCGTCGCCGCCGAGATCTCCTCGATGACGCGTTCGATGTCGGTCGCGCGTGAGCGCACGGCGCCGGTGATCGTGAGGTCGCCGACGGTGCGGTAGCGCACCCACTCCTCGGCGGCGGTCTCACCGTCGGTGGGCCGGGCGTACTGCGACACCGCGAGCAGGATGCCGTCGCGCGCGAAAACCTCACGCTCGTGGGCGAAGTAGATCGACGGCAACTCGAGGTTCTCCAGCTGGATGTATCGCCACACGTCGAGTTCGGTCCAGTTGCTCAGCGGGAAAACCCTGACCTGTTCGCCCCTCTTGATGCGGCCGTTGTACAGCGACCACGGTTCCGGCCGCTGTGCCCGCGGATCCCACTGCCCGAATTCGTCGCGGAAGCTCAGGATGCGTTCCTTGGCGCGGGCGCGTTCCTCGTCGCGGCGGGCGCCGCCGAACGCGGCGTCGAAGCCGCCCTCCTCCAGCGCGTCGAGCAGGGTGCGGGTCTGCTGCCGGTTGCGGGAGGCGCCCGGGCCCGGATCGGGCACCCGGCCCTTGTCGATCGACTCCTGCACCGAGGCCACGATCAGCCTGTGGCCCTGACCGGTGACGCGGCGGTCACGGAACTCGATGACCTCGTCGAAGTTGTGGCCCGTGTCCACGTGCATGACCGGAAACGGCAGCGGGGCGGGCCGAAACGCCTTCTCGGCCAGCCGGAGCAGGACGATCGAGTCCTTACCCGCGCTGAACAGCAGAACCGGCCGCTCCAGCTCGGCGACCACCTCGCGGATGATGTGCACGGCTTCGGCCTCGAGCAGCCGAAGCTCATCGACCCGCAGCGTCTCGATGTCGGCGACACTCATGTCGGTAATCCCTCCCTCTGCGCGTCGGCCCGGTACCGGTCCACCCACTCGTCGGAGCGCTGATCGGCCTGGCGTTCCAGCACCGGCGCCGGCGCCAGGCGTGGATCCTGGCCCAGCTTCTCGAGGATCTCGGCGACCACCTCGGTGAGGTTGGGCCACAACACCGGATAGGGCACGTCCATGAACTCGACGTCCTCCTCGGCGAACCAGGCGCGCCAGCCCTCCTCCTGGGCGCGCAGCATCGTCACGACGTGCGCGATGGCCCCGGCGTGATACTCGGCCCTGGCGTCGCGCACCGGGTCGGGGCGACCGCGCCACACGCGCGTCTGCACCGCCCGCCAGAAGGACACCGCCTGGGAGACGACGTCGGGCCGGTAGACGTGAATCAGGACGGGATCGCTGCCCACCACGTCGCGGATCGCGGCGAGCAACCCGTCACCGGACCGGTCCGGGAGGTCCTTGGCGCGGTCGAGCAGCAGCGGCGTCTGGTTCCACATCAGCTTGCCGCCCCACACCCCGTTGGGCGTGCGGCCGACGGTGCGGATGTAGTCGCGCCAGATCGTGGCCGGCGCGAGGTCGGGGGTTCCCTCGTCCAACGGGTCGAGCAGGCGCAGGATCGACTCGTCGTCGACGTCGGCGAACCACTCCCGCGGTTGGGGAGCCTGGCTGGTCTTGGGCAGGTACTGGAAGAACTCCTGGGGCTCACCGGCGACGCCGGTCGCACGCAACGACTCGACCAGCAGCGTGCTGCCGCTGCGCTGCGAGGCGAGTACCAGGTAGGCCGACGGCTTCGCGGACATGCGCGAGAGCCTAACCGCCTTGAATAACCCGCGCTGACCAGTGTGTATGGCTCACGATGAGTTTTTCTCTTGACCGGAATGATCGACCTCGATGCCGCGCTCGGCGGCGATGGCCGAGCGGCTGGTCACCTCGTGGCCGTGCAGCCGCAGATAGGTCTGCGTATAGCGTTCCGAGATCCGCGTTCCCGCGAAGTCCGACGGGATGACGTCGTTGGTCTTCACCCTCCAGTCGTCGAGCAACAGCGCGAGGTCGGCGGCGACGATCTCGGCGTCGCGTGCATCGTCGGCGGCCAGCAGGTTGTGCAGTTCTGCGGGATCGGCGCGCAGATCGTAGAGTTCGCGATCCGGTCGGGGGCCGCCCACCTGCGGCGCAACCCTGCGGCCGGGTGCGCTGTCGGCGATGTCCCACGGCATGTCGAGAAGCGGTCTGCGGGCGTAGTTCTCGATGTAGCTGTAGTCCTTGGTGCGGATCGCCCGGATGGGATCGAACGAATCGTGATAAGTCTTGGTCGTGTACACCGCGCTGCGGACCTGACGTTCGGGGACCGCCGTGAGGTTGCCGGCGTGCGAGAGACCGTCGACTTCAGCGGGAATCGGCACTCCGAGAACGTCGAGCAGGGTTGGTAGCAGGTCCACGCCGCTGAACAGGTCGTCGTAGACGCGCGGTCGGATGCCGGCGTCACGCGGTGGCCGGATCATGAGCGCGATGCCGGTGCCGGCGTCGTAGAGGGTGGATTTCGCCCGCGGCATCGCCGGGCCGTGGTCGGTCATGAACACCACCCAGGTGGTGCGGTCGAGTCCGGTGGCTTCCACGGTGTCGAGCAGGTGTCCGACTGCGGCGTCGGCGACGGTGATCGACCCGTAGAAGTCGGCGAGATCCTGGCGCACCTCGGCGTCGTCGGGCAGGTAGTCGGGGACCGTGACAGCGGAGGGATCGGCGGGCCGGTAGCGCTCGGGCGGATAGGGCCGGTGCGTTTCGAAGAACCCGGCCGTCAGCAGGAACGGTTGTGCCGGTGTGCTCTCCAGCCAGGCGGTCGCGTGCTCGACGACGTACTCGCAGTAGGAGTTCGACACGTCGAATTCGGCGAAGCCGAGCTTGGCGGGGTAGGACGTTTCGTGTTGCATGCCGAACAACGCGGTCCGCCAGCCGTTCTCGGACAGAATTTGGGGCAGTGTCCGGACGCCGGCGCGGTACTCCCAGCCGTGGTGCGCCAGGCCGACCAGGCCGTTGGACTGGGGGTAGCGGCCCGTGAACAGCGATCCGCGCGACGGTGAGCACAGCGGGGCGGTGGCGTGGGCGCGGGTGAACACGATGCTCTCCGCGGCGAACCGGTCCAGGCGGGGACTCGTGACGTCGTCATGGCCGTAGGCGCCGAGGTGCCGCCCGAGGTCGTGCCAGTGCACGATGAGCACGTTCGCCGGGTTCTTAGGACTCACATCAGCAACCTAGCCGCACCGACGGGGTCGGGGGTGTCAGGCGCCGCGGGGCAGGTACGTGGTCACCGCGTAACAGCGGCCCGGCAGGTCATCGACGATCACGTCACTCCCGCGCAACTGTCCGTTGGCGGCCGAGCAGGAGGATGGGGCCGAGGGTGGCCGCGGTGACCGCGCCGATGACGGCCAGGGTGGGGAAACCGGTCTGCGCGACGACGAGGCCGGAGAACAGGCCTCCGGCCGCGCCGGCGACCGCGATGAACAGGTCGACGGTGCCCTGGGTCCTGGCGCGGGCGCCGATCGGGGTGGCGTCGGTGACCGTGGTGGTGCCGGCGATCAGCCCGAGGCTCCAGCCGAAGCCGAGCAGCGCCAGCGCGACGGCGAGCGCGAGAACCGAGTGGGGTGGGGCGACGGCGGCCAGGACGCCGGCGGCCACGAGCGTGACGGCGGCCAGGCCGGCGGTGATGGCCGCGCCGACGCGGTCGACGAGGTAGCCGGAGACCGGCGCGGGTAGGTACATCGCGGCGACGTGGATGGAGATGACCAGTCCGGCGGCGGCGAGGTCGTGGTCGTGGTGCTGCATGTACACCGGGGTCATGGTCATGATCGCGACCATCACCAACTGGGTGATCATGATGACCGCCGCCCCGGCGAGCACGGCGCGGTTCCACGGCGACGCGCTGTCGGGGTCGTCGGCACCAGCGGTCTGCGGGGTACGCAGATCCACGGCAAGGCGTAAAGGGTCCGGCCGCAGCAGGATCCAGATGACGAGGCCTGCGGCGCCGTAGGCGACGGCGGCG
Organism: Mycobacterium sp. PS03-16; assembly: GCF_004570325.1. Taxonomy (GTDB): domain Bacteria; phylum Actinomycetota; class Actinomycetes; order Mycobacteriales; family Mycobacteriaceae; genus Mycobacterium. The sequence continues at coordinate 14,080 of NZ_SPQO01000037.1, forward strand.
AGCAGGAACGGTCCGGCCAGCCGGGGGACGCCGAGCGTGTCGGCGAGGTCGCCCAGCACACCGACGAGGTTGGGACCGATCACCGCGCCGACCGTGGTGGCCACGAGCACCGTGCTGACGGCGCGGCCCCGGTGGTCCTCGTGGGCGAGGTCCGCGCCGGCGTAGCGAGCCTGCAGATTGGTGGCGGTGCCGGCGCCGTAGACGAACAGGGTGGCGAAGAGTAGCGGGATGTTGCCCAGCACGGCGGCCAGGACGATGCCGACGCTGCCGAGCGCCCCGGTGACGTATCCGGCCGCCAACCCGGCGCGGCGGCCGAGGCGTTGCGACAACTGCCCGACGGCGGCGGCCGCCGCGGCCGATCCGATGGTGAACAGCGCGGAAGGCAGGCCGGCCAGGCCGGTCGAGTCGAGCATGTCCTGCGCCAGCAGCGCGCCGACGGTGATGCCGGCGGCCAGGCCGGCGCCGCTGAGGATCTGCGCCGCGACCAGGACGCGCAGCGTGCGCCGTTGGACGGCGTCGATGTCCGCCGGGGGCCTCACGGCCGGTAGGGCACTCCGACCGCGCGGAACACCCACTCCGGCGGGACGGTGTAGGCCAGCGAGCGGGTCGGCAGAGCCGCCAGCACGTCGTCGGGGACGTCGCCCCGGTAGTGCAGGCTCACCGTGCCGTGGCAGCGGGCGTCGATGTCGGCGAGGTCGGCCTCGATGTGCAGGCCGTCGGCGGAGACCTCCGCGCGCACCGGTCCGTCTTGGGCCTCGGTCCACGACTGGTCGATGGTCCGGCCGGCGAGCCCGGGCACCGTGGACAGGGTCCCCAGTACCCGCTGCCGGGTGAGCACCAGCGCGCCGGTGTAGCCGGACACGCTGCCCGTCGCGCGTTTCCCTGGGATGGAACCGCTGAACCGGCGGGTCACGGGGACGTACTCGGCGAGGTGCAGGATGCCCTCGGCCTCCGCGGCGGCCCGCATCTCGTCGGGCAATCTGCCGATGCGAAGCAGCTTTCGCACAAAGACGGCCATGGGCAGCCAGCCTATCTCCGTCGCGGCGGCTGGTAGACAGTCGCCATGACGAGGCGCACCTGGCTGATCGCATCGGCGGTCGCCGCAGTCGCGGTGTTCGCGCTGCTGTGGATCGGCATCGCCCGGCACTGGGCGTGGCTGGCCACCGCGGACCTCGCCGTCCTCGAGCCGTTCGACCGTCTCGGCCTGGCGAACCCCGCCTGGGTCACCGGCTGGGACGTCTATTGCACGGTGTTGGGCCCGACGGTGTTCCGCCTCGTCGGGGTCGCCGTCATCGTCGTGATGCTGCTGCGACGGCACTTCCGGACGGCGCTGTTCCTGGCACTCACCGTCGAGTGCAGCGGCCTGCTCACCCAGGTCGTCAAGAACCTGGCCGACCGCCCGCGCCCCGCCACCGCCCTGGTCGGGGCGCACTCGACGTCGTTCCCGTCCGGCCACGCGGTGGGCGTCATGATCTGCGTGCTGGCGTTCTTGACGGTGCTGCTCCCGCTGCTGCGGCCGTCGGCACGCGGATGGGCGATCGCCGTGGGCGCGCTCGTCGTCGTGACGATCGGCATCGGGCGGGTGGTGCTCAACGTGCACCACCCGTCGGACGTGGTCGCCGGCTGGGCCCTGGGTTACGCCTGGTTCGTCGGCTGCCTGCTCGTCGCGGCGCCGGCCCGCGCGGTCAGTCCAGCGGCCGGAACACCGGCAGCGCTCGATAGCGCGCGCTGAACGTGGCGTGCGTGACCTCCGCGCCGATCTCCCCGTCGCAGGCCAGCACGGTCGGCCCGTCCACCGCGGTGAACTCGAATTCGGGCACGCGCATCTCGTGGTAGAGCGGGCTGCGCTCCAGCCGGCCCAGCATGAGCGCGGTGAGGATCCGCAGCCGGCTCAGCCGCTTGCCGGTCTCCAGGATCCGCACGTCGAGCAGCCCGTCGTCCATCCGGTGGCGCCGTGACGGGGCGAATCCCGACGGCAGGTACGTCGAATTGCCCAGGAAGAACAGCGAGGTCTGCAGCGTCACGTTGTCGTAGCTGATCCGGACCGGCTCACCGCGCCGCAGGGTGTGGAACATCGCGTACAGCCCGGCCAGCGGTTTACCGATCCGGTGCTCGAGCTTCTCGCGCTGCGCGACGAACTGCGGGTAGGCGCCGATGCTGGCCGTGTTGATCAGCATCTGCTCCTCGTTGAGGCACACCAGGTCCACGCAGGCGACGCTGCCGCGCCGGATGACGTCGATCGTCGTCGCCACCGAATCGCAGCCGATGTCCTTGGCGAAGTGGTTGAACGTCCCGCCGGGGAACACCGCCAGGGGTTTACCGACCTGCACTGCGATCCCGGCCGCGCACGCGACCGTGCCGTCGCCGCCGCCCACGGCGAGCACCTCGGCCCGCTCGGCGGCGTCCCGCAGCATCGCCTCGAGATCATCGCCGTCCTGCAGTTCGACGATCTCGGCGCGCGGCAGTTCCTCGCGCACCTCTTCCACCACGCGGGCGCCGGTACCGCTGCCCGACGACGGGTTGATCACCAGCACCACCCCGGCGCCGTCGGGACGCGGCGGCGTGGGCACCCGCAGCGGCGCGGCGGTGGGCAGCTTCGTCGGCGTCACCGGCGGCACCACCCGCCCGCCGAGCACCGCCAGACCCGCGCCGATGCCGAAGCCGGCGAACACGTCCCCGGGGTAGTGCGCACCCACCGCCACCCGTGACAGACCGACCAGCCCGGCCAGCAGCGCCAAGCCCAGCCCCACCGGCGGGCTCTCCAGTCCCACGCCGATGGCGAACGCGGCCGCGCTGGCGGAGTGCCCGGACGGCAACGAGTTCGACGTGGGAAAGCGGCGGCTGCGTCGCGGGATCGGCACCACCAGGTAGTCCGGACGCGGCCGCTTCCACACCCGTTTCGCGCCCTGATTGGTGACCAGGCTGGTCACCGCGAGCGTCATGACGCCGCGTACGGCGCCCCGCTTGGTGCGTGGCCCGCCCACCGCCATCAGGCCGGCGGCAAGCGCGAACCAGAGTTTCGAGTGATCGGCGGCCCGGGTCAGCCGCGGCATCGTCGCGTCGAGCAGGGGACTGGGGGATTCGGCGATGGCCTCGAACACCTCCCGGTCCAGGCTGCCGAGGCCCCGGCCGATCTGTCGGAGTCCGGCACCACGGCGGCGCAAACGCAGGTCCATACCGCTCAACGTAGCCGCAACCGTTGACAAATAATCTTGTCAAAGGTGACGATGGGTCCGTGCTGGACGTCGAAGTCATCGCCGATCCCGCGGCCGCAGTCGTCGCGCTGGACCCGGTGCGCAGCCGGCTTCTCGCCGAACTCGTCGAACCCGCCTCTGCCGCAACGCTTGCCGGCCGTGTCGGCATCACCCGGCAGAAGGTCAACTACCACCTGCGTGCCCTCGAACAACACCATCTGGTGACCGCGGCCGGCGAACGCCGCTGGGGCGGGATCAAAGAACGCCTGCTGGTGGCCACGGCCTCGTCCTACGTCGTGTCCCCGGGCGCGCTGGGCCCCGCCGGAACGGACCCCGGACGCAGCCGCGACCGTCTCTCGGCGAGCTACGTCATCGCGGTCGCCGCGCGCACCGTCCGCGAGGTGGGGGAGCTGTGGCGCCAGGCCAACGCGAGGGACAAGCGCCTGGCCACCCTGTCCGTGGACACGGCGATCCGGTTCCGCAGCGCCGCCGAGCGCGCCGCCTTCACCCGCGAACTGTCCGAGGCCGTCACCGCGCTGGTGGCCCGCTATCACGACGACTCCGCCCCCGACGGCCGCACGCACCGGGTGGTGCTCGCCGCCTATCCCCAACCCGCCACCGCAGACCGCGACACCGAGGAGGACATGTAATGCCCATACATAAAGACGGCAACCGACGCTGGGTCGAGATGGAATTCCTGGTCCCCGGCACACCGGAACAGGTGTGGCACGCCATGGCCACCGGACCCGGGATGAGTGCCTGGTTCACCCCGACCACGGTCGACGAACGGGTGGGCGGTGAACTCACCTTCGACTTCGGGGAAGGCGCCACCCAGCGCGGGGTGATCACCGGATGGGACGCGCCGCGCCGGCTCACCTACGAGGAGCGCGACTGGAGCAGCACCGGATCGCCGGGCCCACTGGCCACCGAAGTCCGCATCACCAGCCGCAGCGGTGACCGGTGCGTGGTGCGGATGGTGCACAGCCTGTTCGCCGACAGCGACGACTGGGACGACGAGATCGAGGGTTTCGAGGGCGGCTGGCCCGGCTTCTTCGAGGTGCTCAGGATCTACCTGCGGGATTACCCCGGCCGGGCCGCGACGCCGATCCGCGTCATGGCCGCCTATCCGGGCACCGCGGACGAGGGCTGGACGCGGCTCAGCTCCGCGCTGGGCGTGGATCGCGCCGACGTCGACGACCGGCGCGAAACACCCGACGGTGCACCGCGACTCGCCGGGGTGGTGGAGCGGGTGGAGCAATCGCGGGGATGGCGCACCGTGATGCTGCGGCTCGACGAACCGGCCGAGGGTATCGCGGTGATCGGCATGTACACGGTCGGCGACACGGCGCACGCGATGGTGAGCCTCTACCTCTACGGTGACGACGCCGCGCGCTTCGCCTTGCAGCGCGAGGCGTGGCAGCAGTGGCTGCAGAACACCCTGACGCCGGATGCGGTCGCGACCTGATCGTGTCCGGACGGTGACGTCACCGAGAGTCCGGCCGCCGACGATGGATTGAGTGCGCCGCAGACTCCTGACCGTGCTGTGCGTGGCCGCCGTGTGGCTGGTGGCGAGCGCGCCCGCGGCGCCCGCCGCCGCCCCGTGGTTCGCGTCGTCGGTCGGCTCGGCCACCCAGGTGATCTCGGTTGTCGGCGTGGGCGGTTCGAACGCCAAGATGGACGTCTACCAGCGCACCGGCGCCGGCTGGCAGCCGATGGGCGTGGGGATCCCGGCGTTCATCGGCGCCAACGGGATGGCGCCGCAGACCCACGACGGCGAGATGAAGACACCCATGGGGGTCTTCACGCTGGACTTCGCGTTCGGCACCGCACCCAACCCGGGCGGCGGCCTGCCCTATGTCCAGGTCGGGCCCGACCACTGGTGGGACGGCGACATGGAAAGTCCCACCTACAACACCATGCAGGTCTGCAAGAAGGAGCAGTGCCCGTTCAACACGTCGCTGAGCGCGGGCACCGAGAACCTGAACATCCCGCAGTACAAACACGCCGTGGTGATGGGCGTCAACAAGGCGCGGGTGCCGGGCAACGGCGGCGCGTTCTTCGTGCACACCACCGACGGCGGGCCGACCGCCGGGTGCGTGGCGATCGAGGACGCCACCCTGGTCGAGATCATGCGCTGGCTGCGGCCGGGCGCCGTGATCGCGGTGTCGAAGTAGCGCTCAGTCCTTGAGTGCGCGACCGCGTTTGAGTTTGAAGTTCAGGTTCTCCAGCGACATGCTGGCGTCGTAGGTCCGGTCGTAACCGGTCGCGCAGATCCTCCAGCCGCCAGGTGTGCGCCGGTAGCGGTCCCGGTAGAACGCGGCGCCGATCAGCATGAAGTTGAAGTCCGGCGCGATCACCCGGTCCTGCAGATACCAGGTGCCCGTCGCCTCGTCGCCCTCGATGACGATCTCGGGGTGGTCGACGCGGTGCTCGGTGACCACCTCGGGGCCGAGTGAGGTGCGCATGAACGAGACCAGCTGTTCGCGGTCGGTGAACCGGTGGTCTTCGCCCAGCGACTCGCCGTAGTCCCCGACGACATCCTCGGTGAGCGTGTCGGCGAACTCCTCCCAATCCTTGGTGTCGAGTGCGCGCAGATACCGGTACTTGACCGCTTTGATGTCGTCGATGTCACCCATGGCCGACATTGCAACACAGGGGCCGCCTCCACCACATAGAGTCCGGATCATGAAGTTGGTCGACGGGTACGTCAGGTCTCCGCTGGCCGGGCTCGCCCCGTGGATCCTGATGGCGATCGTCAACGGGCCGGGCCGTTTCGAGGAGGCGGCCTCGGCGGCGCTGGGCCTGTCACTGCTCACGCTCTGGGTCGGTAAGCGCCGCGGTGTGCCCGTCCACCTGCTCGAGGCGTTCACCGTCGCCTACTTCGGCCTGCTCGCCGTCCTGGGCCTGGTGGCATCCGACGCGACGATCGAGTGGTTGGCGCTGTGGGCAGGCGAACTGAGCAACATCGCGCTGGCGGCGTTCGCGCTCATCACGCTCGCCATACGCCGGCCGTTCACCCTGGCCTACGCCAAAGACACCGCGCCGCGTGAGTATTGGGACAGCCCCGTGTTCCTGCGGGTCAACTACGTCATCTCCGCGGTGTGGGCCGGATCGTTCCTGTTCTCCGCGCTGCTGGGCGCCTACGCCGACGCGGTGCTGCACGACAACGACAACTTCTGGACGGCCTGGATCCTGCCGATCGGCGCCATGATCTTCGCGGTGTCGTTCACCGAGTTCTATCCCGACCACGCCACCGGCGAGAGCTCCGCCACATGGGCGCGCGCGTTCGACTGGCTGCCACCGTTCGTGGTGGTCACCGGCATCGTCGGCTGGGTGTCCGACGCCCTGCCGGACGTGCCCGCCGTCGCCCTGATCGTCGTCGGCGTGCTGGGCTCGGCGGCGATGCGCAAGTTCTTCCCGGACGATCAGACCGCCAAACTCACTGAGCAGCAGTGAGATCGCGCGTCGCGGGCCCCTCGAGCAGGGTGCCGTCCGGCGCGAAGCGGGACCCGTGCAGCGGGCACTCCCACGTCTGGTCCGAGTCGTTCCAGTTGACGATTCCACCGAGGTGGGGGCAGACCGGCGACAGCCGCCGTTCCACCCCGTCGACGACGCTGCGCGCCTCCAGCGCCCACGGCGGGCCGCTGACCACACCGCCGGAGGCGGGCGTGCGGTCGGCGATGCGGGTCACCGGGGTGATCCAGCCGCGGGCCAGATTGATGCCCACCTCGACGTTGGCCTGCACCGCCTTGGGGATCCCCGACAGTTCGTGCGGGCTCCAGCTGGCGAACGCCTCGGCCCAGTCCATCCGGCCGCCGAGGATGCGGCTGCTCAACGCCAGCGCGGCGGCCGCGCCGTTGGTCATACCCCACTTGTCGAAACCGGTTGCGACGAAGATCGAGTCGTGGCCCGGCAGGATCGGACCGACGTAGGGGAGCTCGTCGGCGGGCGTGTAGTCCTGCGCCGACCAGTAATGGGTCTGCATCGCGCCCGGATAGTGCGCCCGCGCCCACTCGTCGAGTTCCTGCACCGACGACGACGGGTGCTTCTCCCGCCCCACCGGATGTCCGGCACCGCCGACGATCAGCCGATCCCCGTCGGGGGTGGGGGCGTAGCGCACCGAGCGCGTCGGCGAATCGGTGGAGATGTACATGCCGCGGGTGATGGTGCCCGGCACCCGGTAGGCCATGCAGTACGAGCGATGCGGTTTGAGCCGAGCGAAGAATCCGCCGCGATCGAGGATCGGTATCCCGGTCGCCAGCACGCACTGGTTGGCGCCGACCTCGAACTCGTCACCGTCGGAGGTGCGCACGTGCAGGGTCAGTCCGGTGCCCGCCCCCGAGACCTTCTGCACCCGCACGCCCTGCACAAGGCGTCCGCCGCGCTCCTCGTGCTCCACGATCAGGCTGTCCAGCAACGGCATCGGATCGAACTGCGCCTGCTCGGCCAGCCGCACCCCGCCCGCGAACGGGAACGGCACGTCGGCGCCGTGTTCGGGTCCGACCCACTCGGCGTCGAGCCCCGCGGCCTGACAGGCGGCGAATTCCTCGCGCGCCGACGACAGGCCCTTCTCCGTCTGCGCATAGGTGTAGGCGGCCTCGCGCTGCACCGAGATACCGTGCGCCGCACAGTGGCCGATCAGCCACTGCTGTCCCTCAAGGTTGCCCTCCACGTACCTCTTGGCGATCGCCGGTCCATGTTTGCCGACGATCTTCGACAGCTTGGTGCCCTGCAGCAGGCTGATCTTCGCGGTGGTGTTACCGGTCGCGCCGGCGCCCGGCCGGAACGCCTCGAGCACCATGACGTCGCGCCCGGCGCGGGCCAACAGCACCGCGGTGATCACACCGGTGATCCCGGCGCCGACCACGACGACGTCGGCCGACCTGGTGGCGGCGTCAGCAGGACCCGGCGGGTGGATCTGCTCGACGCGGTCGGACAGCCACAGTGAGGTCATGGGCATGGCTTTACCCCGCCCGGACCGGGCGAAACGACGGGCCGACGGAGGGGTTGCCCGGACCGACGGGCCGGTGCCGTTAGGGTGAACATCCGATGAGCGACCCGATGGGCTTGTCGATCGGGACCACCAACCTGGTCGCGGCTCGAGTCGGCAGCCAACCCGTGATCCGGCGTTCGATCCTGAGCCTGTTCAGTGATCGCACGCCGCAGGTCGGTGTGCCCGACGAGCACACCGCAGGCCGGGTGCTGGCCGGCTTCGTCGAACGCGTCGGCGACCCGGTCCCCCTGGTGGCTGCCGACGGGTCGTCGTATCGCGCCGAGGCTCTGCTGGTCGAAGCGCTCGACGCGATGACCGAGACGGCCGGCGGTGCCGCCGGTGCGGACATCGCGATCGCCGTCCCCGCGCATTGGAACACCGCCACCACCTGGACGCTGCGCAACGCGCTGCGGACCAACCCGCTGTTCGCCCCGCACGGCGCGCCGCCGCGACTGGTCTCCGATGCGGTGGCCTCGCTGACCGCCCTGCACGCCAATCCTGGCCTACCGGCCGACGGGGTGGTCGCCCTGGTCGACCTCGGCGGCAGCGGCACCAGCATCACGCTGGCCGACGCCGCGTCGGCCTTCGAACCGATCGACGAGACCACCCGGTTCGGCGACTTCTCCGGTGACCAGATCGACCAGGCACTGCTCAACCACGTGCTGGCCGGGGTGGCGTCGGCGGGCGGCACCGACCCGGCCGGCACCGCCGCGGTGGGATCGCTGACCCGGCTGCGTGACCAGTGCCGGCTGGCCAAGGAGCGGCTGTCGGCGGTGACGGTCACCGAGGTGGCGGCCGACCTGCCCGGCTACCGGTCGACCATCCGGATCACCCGCACCGAACTCGATGGCATGCTGCAGGCCCCGCTGGGCGGCCTGCTCGGGGCGCTCGACGCCGCCGTCGAACGCGCCCGCGTCGGCTGGGCCGGGATCTCGGCGGTGGTGACGATCGGCGGCGGCGCCAGCATCCCGCTGATCATCCAGCGGCTCTCGGCCCATTCGCGCGCGCCCGTGATCACCACGGCGCAACCGGCACTGGACGCCGCGGTGGGCGCCGCGCTGTTCGCCGCCTACAGCTCGGCGGCAGAGGCGCCGACGGGGATGGCCGCCGCCGCGCCGGTCACCGCGATGATCGGCGACGCGCCCGGCTCGTCGACCTTCCGCGCCCTGGCCTGGTCCCAGGACGACGTCACCGCCGACGACCCGGTGCCCTACACCGGGGAAGGGGCCTACGCCGGCGGATTCGACAGTCGGTACGACAGCGACTTCGGCGGCGACTTCAGTGGTGACTTCGGCGGCGACGGCGACCGGGCGCGGCCGCGGGTGCAGTACCTGCCGCCCAGCGACCCCGACGCCGCGCCCGAGCCGCAGTCCCGGTGGCAGCGGCTCCCGATGGCCGTGTTCGTGGCCGCGGCGGTCGCCGTGGTGATCGCCGTCGGCGGCGTCGCCTACGCGTTGACCGGCACGTCGACCGACAGCACCCCGGTCACCCGGCTCGAGACCACCCGGGTGCCGGGCAGCGCACCGCCGCCACCCCCGACCTCGGCGCCGCCCCCGGTGGTCACGGAGACCACCGCGCCACCCGCGCCGCCGCCACCGGACACCACCGCGCCACCCGCGCCGCCGCCGGTGACGACCACGGCGGTCACCACCACACCGCCGACGACCACGACCACGACGACCACCACAACGACGACCACCACAACGACGACCACCACGACCACCACGACCACCACACCGCCGACGACCACGACGACCGTGCCGACGACGACCGTGCCGACGACGACCGTGCCGACCACGACGGTGCCGACGACGAATCCGCCCACGACCACGAATGCGATGACCACGACCTACGTGACCGTCCCGTTCGTGCCCGTACCCATTCCGATCCAGGTGCCGAACAACTGACCCGGTAGCCGGGCTAACGACATTTGCTGGCAGACGGCGGAACCGCGAAAAGACGCCGCTGCGCCATCGCCTCCGCACGCTCCCCGTATGCGGGACGCCGGATTTTCCCTGATCATGCAACACCCCCCGCGGGGAGTGCTTAAGGTACCTCACGGGGATTTGCCAGAACTTGGGGATGGGAATGGATCGGCGACTGCGTTTCGGCGTGAGCACGCCCGGCGGGGCCTACGGCATCGAGGAGGTCGCCGCGGTCGCCGACGCCGTCGGCGTGCGCCCCGAACTGGTGCTCTGGTACGAGGACTTCGCTGCCGGTCCGCCCGTCGCCGAAATCGCCATGGTGGCCGCCGCACAGCTCACGCCGGTCCTCACCTGGGAGCCTCGCCGGTGGCGGACCGATGTCGCGGACGGCGACGCGATCATGCCGGGCATCGCCGCGGGCCGCCATGACGAGTACCTGGGCGCCTGGGCGGATGCGCTGGCCGAGGTGCACACGCCGCTGTACCTGCGCTTCGCCCACGAATTCAACGGCCACTGGTATCCGTGGTCCCCGGCCGGGGGTGCCACACCGGCCGACTACGTCGCCGCCTGGCGGCACGTGCATGACCTGTTCGGCCGTCGCGGCGCCACCGCAGTGCGCTGGATCTGGTCGCCCGACGCCGGTCGGCACACCGAGCATCCCTTGGCGGACTGGTATCCCGGCGATGATTACGTCGACGTGGTGGGTATAGACGGCTACAACTGGGGAACAACACTGCAGTGGAGTGCATGGGCGTCGCCGGGCGAGATATTCGAGGCCACTGTGACGCAGGTGCGCGCGCTCACCGGGAAGCCGATGATGATCGCTGAGGTCGGCTGCGCCGGTGAGGGCGGTGACAAAGCGCACTGGATCGGCGAGTTCGTGGATTGGGTTTCGGCACAAGACGATATCGACGCGTTCATCTGGTTCGAACACGACAAGGAGACCGACTGGCGGGTCGCCGGCACACCGCGGTATGCGGCGGCCATGGCGAACGCGCTGCGGGAGGCGAGGCGATGACCGCCGAGACCGACACCCGCTACCTCCTGCCTCCCGACGTGGAGGACGAACGGGTGCGTTCCCTGCACCAGCTGCAGGTGCTCGATTCGCCGCCGGAGGACCGTTTCGCGCGGGTCACGTCGATGGCCCGCTCGGTGTTCGGCGTCCCGATGGCCGCGGTCGCGCTGGTCGACCGGGACCGGCAGTGGTTCAAACAGGTCGACGGCCTCGACATCGGCCTGAACATCCCGCGCAGCCGGACCATCTGCCAGGCCACCATCGCCCGCAGCTACCAGCAACCCGAGAATCCGGCCCTGATCATCGAAGACGCCGCCGCGGAACCGGAATTCGCGATGGTGCCCGGAATCGGTCAGGAGGGCGGCATCCGGTTCTACGCCGGCTACCCGCTGTACGGGCCGGGCGGTCACCCCGTCGGGACCTTCTGCATCTACGACACCGAGCCGCGGGGCCTCACCGACGCAGAACTGCGGACATTCACCGAACTGGCCTCCTGGGCGCAACGCGAGCTCGAGCGCTCTGACGACCTCGAGCGCGCCGCCGAGGTGCAGCGGCACCTGTTGCCCCGCACCCTCGGCGACCTGCCCGGCTACACCGTGTGCGCGCTGTGCCTGCCGGCCTACGCCGTCGGCGGCGACTTCTACGACCACTACGCCATCGACGGCGGCGCCGCGTTCACCGTCGCCGACGTGATGGGCAAGGGGCTCGGCGCGGCGATCATCGCGGCCAGCGTGCGGTCCGCGCTGCGCGGCGCGTCACGCGCAGTGGACCGCGTGCAATGCGCGCTCGACCCCGCCGAAGTGGTGAACTCGGTCGCCACCCAGCTCAGCGACGACCTCAACCGCACCGACACCTTCGTCACGCTGTTCCATGCCCAGCTCGACACCGCCAGTGGCACCGTCGATTACGTCGACGCCGGACACGGTTTCGCGGTGGTGGTGCGGGCCGACGGGCGGGTGGACACCCTCGACAGCAGCACCGGCATGCCGCTGGGGATCCTCGCGGGGGACACCTGGGCCGCCGGGAGAGTCGGGCTCGACGTCGGCGACAGCCTGATCATCGCCTCCGACGGTGTCCTCGACCTGATCGGCGACGGGAGTGACGTCCGTCCCGCGCTGGAGTTCGTGGCGCGCCACGCCGAACCGGGCGATCTGTGTGCGCGGGCGCGCGCCCTGGTCGCCGAGAAGGCGCCGCTGGACGACGTCACGCTCGTGGTCGTGCGCCGGGAGCCCGCCGAGTGAGCCATCAGCTGCCGGATGCGCCCAGGGGGAGATACCCGTCGGTGTGGCTGCGCCTGCTCATCCTGTGCACCACGATCCTCGGGATCAACTACATCGTGTGGCGCTGGCTCGAGTCGATCAACTGGGGCGCGTGGTGGATCGCCGTGCCCCTGGTGATCGCGGAGACCTACAGCGTCATCGACTCCCTGCTGTTCGGGATGACGATGTGGAAGATGTTGCGGCGCAACCCGGCTCCGCCGCCACCCGAGGACGCCACCGTCGACGTATTCATCACCACCTACAACGAGCCGATCGAGATGGTGCTCGAGACGGCCGCGGCGGCCCAACGGATCCGCTTCCCGCACTCGACGTGGATCCTCGACGACGGCGACCGGACCGAGCTGGCCGAGGAGGCCCGCAAGCGCGGTATCGGCTACATCACCCGGTCGGCGAGCTGGACGAAGGACAAGCCGCGCCATGCCAAGGCCGGCAACCTCAACAACGCGTTGTTCGAGACCGACGGCGAGTACATCCTGGTGCTCGACGCCGACCAGGTGCCAGAACCCGACATCCTCGACAAGACGCTGGGATACTTCCGCGACCCCTACATGGCGCTGGTGCAGACCCCGCAGTACTTCCACAACGTCCCGTTCAGCGATCCGCTCGGCAGTCAGGCGCCGCTCTTCTACGGACCGATCCAGCAGGGCAAAGACGGCTGGAACGCGGCCTACTTCTGTGGCTCGAACGCGGTGCTGCGCTGGGAGGCGTTGATGCGCCTGGGGATCCGCGGCTACGTCCACGCGGTCGAGGAGGGCATCAAGCGGACGCTGTACGCGTCGCGCAAGATGCTCAGAACGGCCGGCAAGCAGGTCGGTGCCGACCAGCCGGAGGTGCGGGCCGCACTCGACTCCGTGCTGCAGGCGGTCCGCGACGCGCGCCGCCAGCTGCGGGAGAAGCGGGAACTGGCCGACATCACCTACCAGTTCCAGCAGCGGGTCGACGAGGCGGCGCGTTCGGTCGTGGAGGCCGACGTGTCGGCGATGCGCGCCGATCTCGAGGTGATCGCCGCGCTCAGCGATGATCCCGAGACGACCGCCACCACACTGGTGTTCGACGACGAGGCGCTGGAGTCGCTCGCCGGCCGGGAGTGGTCACCGCTGGGGGCGCTCGAATCGATCGGCGCGATGATCCGGGCGGTCGACGTCGGTCGTGACGACGAGGCGCAACCCATGTTGCCGATGGCCACGATCTCGGTGACCGAGGACATGGCGACGTGTATGCGGTTGCACGCGATGGGGTGGAAATCGGCCTACCACCACGAGGTCCTCGCCAAGGGGCTGGCCCCCGACGACGTCCGCACGATGCTCACGCAGCGGCTGCGCTGGGCGCAGGGCACCATCCAGGTGATGCTGCGGGAGAACCCCTTCGTACAGAAGGGGCTGAGCCTGGGCCAGAAGCTCATGTACTGGTCCACGATGTACAGCTACCTCGCGGGCTTCGCCGCGCTGGCGTACTTCGCGGCCCCGGCCATCTACCTGATCTTCGGCATCATGCCGGTCACCGCCTACAGCTGGGACTTCTTCGGGCGCCTGATCCCGTTCCTGCTGCTCAACCAACTGATGTTCATCGTCATCAGCCGCGGCACGCCCACCTGGCGAGGCCAGCAGTACAGCCTGGCCCTGTTCCCCGTCTGGATCCGCGCCTGCTACACCGCATTCCTCAACGTGGTGTTCGACCGGCCGCTGGGCTTCGCCGTGACGCCGAAGACCAAGCAGGAGGTCGGCGCCATCCCGTGGCATCTGGTGAAGTGGCAGCTGGTGGTGATCGCGGTGCTGATCGTCGCCTCGGTCATCGGCATCGTGCAGCTGTACTTCGGCGCGATCTCGGTGCTCGGCGTCGGCGTCAATCTGTTCTGGGTGCTGTTCGACCTGTTGATTCTCAGCGTGGTGTTCCAGGCGGTCCGATACCGCGGGCACCAGCCGGAAGGAGTGTGATGACCCATTATCCCGCACGCACAACGGATTCCGGGGTGACCGTGATCCGGCCGGACGGGCGGCTCAACATGGTGGCCGCGCCGGCGCTGCGCAAACAGCTCCACGACCTGGTGGAAGGTGGCAGCACCCGCGTCGTGGTGGACCTCAGCGCCACCGAGTTCATCGACTCGTCCGGTCTGGGCGCCCTGATCTCGGGCCTCAAGATCGCCCGCCAGGCCGGTGGGGATCTACGGATCGCGGCGCCGTCCCGGCAGGTGGTCACGGTGCTGGAACTGACCAACCTCAATCGGGTGCTGCGGGCCCATGATTCGGCCGAGGCGGCGTTCGATGACACCCCCTGACTCACGGGTGGTGCTCGAGACCACCACGGGGCCCGAAACCCTCGACGAGATTCAGCGCACCCTCGACGAGCTGTGGGGCGCCCACGAGATCGACGACGTGGTCCGCATGCACATGGATCTGGCCGCCGGGGAGATCGGCGCGAACATCATCGAGCACTCCGGCAGCGGCGAACCGGTGCGGCTGCGCCTTGAGGTGGAGTTGCTGTCCGACGCGGTGCGCGCGACGTTTCTCGACAACGGCCATCCCTCGCCGATCGACCTGTCGCGGGTGAGCATGCCCGACGAGCTGTCCGACCGCGGCCGCGGTCTGGCCATCGCGCACCGGGTGCTCGACGAGTTGTCCTACCGGCGCGACCGCGAAGGCAATCACTGGACGCTGGTCCGCAGCCGCGAACCCTAGCCGCGGCTGATCTCGTTGCCCTCGGGATCCCGCGTGACGGTCGCGCCCGCGACCCGAAGCCGCACCCGGTTCGGTGCCGCCTTCGCCGTCGGCACCCTGATGAACTCGACGAAGAACGCGCCCTCCTGGCGCAGGCTCGCATAGATCTCGTGTTCGCGGGTCACCGGCAGCCCGGTCGTCTCCGACCAGAAGCCGGCCTGGGCGGCGGGGTCGAGCGCGTCGATCACCACCGCGGCCACCGGGCCGATGCCGAGGTATTCGGCCCGCGGTTCCAGCACGCAGAACTCGTTGCCCTCCGGATCGGTGAGCACGATCCACGGCACCTCACGCTGACCGACGTCGGCCGGGGTGGCCCCGAGCCCGCGGGCCCGCTCCGCCAGTGCGCTCTGGTGGTCAGCCGACGTGGAGGCAAGGTCGAGATGCAACCGGTTCTTCACCGTCTTCGGTGCGGTGGTGAGGACGAAACGCAGTTCCGTTCCACCCGCCAGCGGGATGCTCACCCCATCGGCGCCGGCGGGCGAGTCGAGCAGCGCCGACCAGAACCGTGTCTGCGCTTCTGGATCGAGGGCGTCGACGTCGACACCGCGTAGTGCGTTGGCCACGGCGCTGACCGTATCTGAGGTGTATCGCACGCTGCGAGCAAAGTATTACGGCGTGTTCGATTAACGAAGAATCCTGAGAATTGTTTAGTTTTTTCCTGGTCAAAGGCGTTACCGTGAGGCCACCAGAGGCCGTCTGTGTCCGATGGTGAAACCAGATGGCGTCGGGGGATGCATCTCTTCGAGGGGTAGTGATGAATTCTTCGGCGTATGTCGGCCGCGTGGGCGGCCTGGCGGTGGCGTTGGGGGTGGGCGCCGCGGTGGTGCTCGGCACTGCCGGCCCGGCGTGGGCGGAATCGCCCGACGGCGAGCCGTCTTCGCAGACCGCGCCCGCCGGCACGGAACCGGCTGAGCGGGAACCGGATTCGCCGACCGCCGACGAGGAGGCGGCCGATGAGCAGACCGCCGGCGAGCAGGCGGAGGCGGATTCAGCCGCCGCAGCGGACGTGGATGAGACCGACGTGAGCCTCGACGAGGCGGCGGACGACCTCGAGACCACGGTGCCTGCAGGGGATCCCGCCGCCGATCTCGAGGAGACCGACGAAGCGCCGGTGGAGGAGACGGTGGTCGACCCCGAGGGTGGGTCGCCCGCCCTCACCGGTACCGACCCCGAGCCGGCGGCCGCAGCGGCCGGACGTGACGGCCGGCGCGCCGTCACCGAACAGCCCGCCGAAACCGAAGTCCCCGCCGAGCGCGAGGTCTCCGACGGCCTGCGGACCACGGCCGTCGACCCGGACCCTGAAGTCGTCGCCGAGCCGCCCGCGGTGTTCACCCGCACCGTCGAGAACATCTCGGCTCCAATCGAATCGCTCATCGCGCAGACCGCACCGGTGGTGACGGCGATGACCGCGCCGACGGCGGCCAGGTCGGCCACCCCGGTCCTCAACCGGCTCCTCGCCGCATTCGGACTCGGCGGCCTGCGCAATCTGCCGTCGCTGCCCACCCCGGCCTGGGGACTCGGCGCGCTGCTGGCGCTGGCGTCCCGGCGCGAGGTCGAACGGGCGGTGACCACCCGCTCGGACGTCACCGGCAGCCCCGTCGCGATGGCGTTGGCGGCCGCCACGCCGGCCGACCCGGCCAAGGACTATCAGGTCACCCCGGTGGCCGTCAGCACCAACACCGTGCGCATCACCAACGTCACCGGGCCGGGCGGGCTGAACGACACGACCTCCCGGTTCGGTATCGGCGGCACCGACCTCGGCATCATGTGGGACAACGGGATTCCCGACAATCCGGCCACCGCCGTCAACGAACACCAGGTGTTGATCGCCTTCGGCGACACGTTCAGTAACCGCACCCCGGTCCGCACCGGGATATGGCGGATGAACACGCTGTTCCGCAGCACCGACACCACACTGAACAACGGCATGTACGTCGCCGACGGCATCGTGCACGACCCCGGCATGTACAGCGGCTCACCGATGAGCGACCCCGACTTCTCCCGCGAGATCATCGGCAACTACCACTACGGCGTCGGCCCCGAGGTGACGATGATCCCCACCGCGGCGATCTCGGTGCCCGGCGCCGGCAAGGACGGCGCCACCCGGCAGTACATCAATTACATGGCCGTGCGCTCCTGGGACACTCCCGGCCGGTGGACGACGAACTACTCGGCGATCGCCTACTCCGATGACAACGGCCAGAACTGGACCGTGGTGCCGGCGTCGTCGGTCCGGCCGGCCGCGGCGGGCCGCTCGACGCTGCCGTTTGTCAACGGAGATCAGAACTTTCAGCAAGGCGCCTACGTCCGCAAGTACACCGTCGACCCCGTGACCGGTAAGCCGCTCAAGGACGCCGCGGGACGCGAGATCACCGACGGCTACATCTACTCCTACGGCACCCCGGCCGGCCGCGGCGGCACCGCGTACCTGTCGCGGGTCGCCGAAGCCGACATCCTGGACAAGACGAAATATCAGTACTGGAACGGATCGTCGTGGGTGGCGGGCAACCCGGCGGCTGCCAAGCCGATCCTGCCGTCGTCGACGAAGACCAGCTTCTTCGGCCTGGTCCGCACCACCACGTACCCGACCGTCAGCGAGATGTCGGTGCAGTACAACGCGTACGAGAAGAAGTACGTGATGCTCTACGGCGACGCGAACAACAACATCGTGATGCGCAAGGCGGACCGGCCGGAGGGGCCGTGGTCGGCTCCGGTCACCCTGGTGACCGCCTCGAAGATGCCGGGGCTGTACGCGCCGATGATCCACCCGTGGTCGTCGACGGACAACGTGTCGGCCGAGGATCAGAAGTACCTCTACTGGAATCTGTCCACCTGGGACGACTACCAGGTCAAGTTGATGCGGACCGATCTGAGCAAGGTGTAGCGCCGCAGTGCCCTGAGACGACAATCGGATTATGACGGCACAGACGGTCACCGCGCTCCTGGTCGGGGCGTCGGCGCTCACCCTGGTCACCGCGGCCACAGGGCAGGCCGCGCCACCCACTCCCGGCGCGGTCTGCCCGGCCGCCGCCGAGCGGGCACTGTCCCAGTCGCCCGACGGTGGCGTCGTCGAATGCCGGGCCGGGCAGTGGCAGGCCTACGGCGGTCCGTACCCGTCGAGTGACCGCTGGGTGTCCGGCGGTGACGGCCTGCACCTGCACGGCCAGGGCATGCGCAACGCCGAGATGCTGTCGGGCCCGTGGACCGCGATCCCGCTCGATCCGGGCGCCCGCTGCCGGGCCGAACAGACGGCGGTGGTCAGCGCCGGTGAGGTGGGCCCGCCGCAGGTCGCCGAGGGGGCGCCGGGCCAACCGCTGCGTTTCGCGGTGCTACCGGTGATGTTCTCGATCCACCTCACCGGGGACTGCCTCTGGCAGGCCGGCTGAACCGCAGGTCAGCGGGGGAGCGATTGCGGCGGGGTTGAGCCAGGCGCGGACCGCTGTATCGTCTCTGCGGACTGTGCAACCAACGCGGGATCGATCTGTGGACCTAGTACTCGGCCTCTCGATGACATCGGAGGCGATTCGCTTCGCGCTCGTCGAGGGCGCCACCGGCGACGGCGCGACCCTCGACAGCGGCACGCTCGACATCGCGGTCTCCGGCGCGGACGCCGAGGCGCTGCTCGACGCCGCACTCGGTGACGGCCCCTACGCCGCCGCCCCCGGTCAGCGCCCGCGGTCCGTCGGCGTCGTCTGGACCGACGCCGTCGCCGCCGAGGCGGCCGCCGTGGTGGCGAGCCTGACCGCCCGCGGCGTCGACAACGTCATCGCGCTCACCCCGTCCGAGGCGGCCGCGGCGCTGGTCACCGGGCTGTCGGATCTGACGGGCCGCACCGAGCTCGCGATGTGCGTCAGGGAACCCGAGGTGACGCTGGCCGCGGTCGTGACCGCCGACACCGTGCTGGTGGACCAGGTCGGGCGGCAGGACCCCGCGGGTGTCGCCCAGGCGGTGCTCGACACCGTCGCCTCGACCGGCGCGGCGCCCGAGGCGCTGTACGTGCTCGGCTCGGGCAGCGACGTCGACGCGATCGTCGCCGAACTCGGCGGGCAGGCACAGCCGGTGCTCTCGGCGACGGAGGCCGACCTCGCGCTGGCCCGCGGCGCCGCACTGGCCTCGGCGCAAGATTTCGTCGGTGTCGCAGCACCGCTGGCGCTCGCCCCCGCCGCGGACGACCAGCCGCGCAAACCCTGGTCTACGCGGCGCGTTCCGGCGCTGACCTCACTGCTGGTCGCCGCCGTGGTGACGTTCGTCGTCTCACTGTCGGTGGCGCTGGGGCTGCAGCTCACGCCGGGCACCCGGTCGGGCGACGCGGCCACCCAGCAGGCGGCCAGCGCCTCCGACCAGCCGGTCCGCGCCATGGAACCCGCCCCCGAGGTGCTGCCCGACGTTCCGGCGCCCGCCGCACCGCCGCCGGCCCCCGAGGCGTCCCCGCCTCCGCCGCCGGAGGCCGCCCCCGTCGTCGAGGACGTCCCGGCCGCCCCCGCGCCGGAACCCGAGGTGGCACCGGTCAGCGAGCCCGTGTTCGAACCGCCGGCGGCGCCGCCGCCCGCCCCGGAGCCCGTGTACGTGCCGCCTGTCCCGGCGTACGTGCCGCCCGCGCCCGCCTACGTTCCGCCCGGCCCCGCGCCGGCGTACGTGGCGCCCGACCCGATGGCCCCCGGATACGTCGCACCGCAGAGCCCGGGTTACGTGCCGCCGGTCAACGCCCCACAGCCGCGGCTGCGCGACCGCATCATCGAGCGCATCCCGATCATCAACCGGTTCCACGAACCGCAGTACACCGCGCCCTGATCAGCCGCGGCGACGCAGCACCAGCCCCGCCGCCCCGCACGCCAGGCCGATCACCAGCACCACCGTCGCGATCGTCAGACCCGCGCTGCTCGCCGGGACCGTGGCGCCGGTCAGGTGCGCGCGGCCCCAGGTGACCCAGCCGATCGCGATGGCCTTAACGACGAAGATGACCGACGCGATGCTCAATGCCGTGCTGGGGCGCATGTCACGAGGGTAGGCAGCCGGCCGTTGTTAACGCCGCCGCGCGGCGACCCGATGAACCATGTGGGGGGTCGTGACCGGGCTCGTTGCTGGACTCTGGCGAGCCGCACTCCCGACACGCACGTGACGGGCTCTTTCGAGCCGATACGCGCAAGAGAGGATGCACGATGCAGCTCAAGAAAATCGGAATCACGGCCACACTGGCCGGTGCCCTGGGCGCCGCGGCACTCGGATTGGGCGCGGGCACGGCGCAGGCGGACGACCTGTGGGTGCCGGTGCCGGTGATCCCGGACGTCGATGTGCACCTGGGCGTACCGCCCGGCCACGTCGGGCATGTCGTCGGCCTGCCGCCGGGGCAGGCCAAGAAGTTCGTGGGCAATGTGCCCCCGGGCCACTGGAAGTCCATTGACGTGGTGCCGGACATCTGGGGTCGCTGATCCGTCTCGCGCCGACACTGAGGTCGTGCAGGTGTCTGAGCACGTTTCGCCTGCACAACCTCAGTTTCGGCCGCCGGCCGTGGCGTCTCCGTCACCGGACCGTGATCGTTTCGTGACAATTGACCATAAGTACCCGTATGCTGCTGTGTCGTGGGTAGGCATTCGATAGCCACCGAGCGACGCCGCCGGTCGTCGTCGCTCGTGCTGGCCGCGCTTGCCGCACCGGCCGCGGTGGTCCTGGCCGCCGGCGCCGACGTGCACCGCGACGCCGATACCGACGAGCTCGTTCCCGTCGCGGCACCCGTTGCGCCGCCGGTCGTCGAAGAGGCGCCGCCGTGCTGCCTCGAGATCATGCCGGCTTCGCGCGCCAGTGCCCGCGCCGACCTCAACGTCGCGTCCGGCCAGTTAGTGTCCGTGGCGAACTGGCGCGCTGCCGCGCCGAGCCCGGTTCACCAGGCGCTGCCCGCCGGTATCGCCCCGGAGCGGGGACTCCAGGTCAAGACCATCCTCACCGCCCGCAACATCAGCGTCGTGTTCCCCGAGATCCAGCAGATCGGCGGCGTCCGTGCCGATCCGCTGCGGTGGCACCCCAACGGTCTCGCGCTCGACGTGATGATCCCGAATCCGAACAGCGCCGCCGGCATCGCGCTGGGCAACCAGATCGTCGCCTACGTGCTCAAGAACGCGGAGCGGTTCGGCATGCAGGACGCGATCTGGCGCGGGGTGTACTACACACCCAACGGGGCCCGTGCCACCGGCGGCGGCGTCTCCGACCACGGTGACCACGTCCACATCACCACCACCGGCGGCGGTTATCCGTCCGGTGACGAGGTCTACTTCCGCTGACCCCGCGGCCCGGCGTGGCAAATTGACGTAGCCGCCGATCGTTCGCCACCATAAGTCTGCTAACACCTCGCCCTTCGACGGCGACGTACTGGCTGGTGCGTGTTTGCGCTCTCAAGGGACGCCGCCGCACCGATCACGCCCCGCGGACGTCGGGAGCGGTTGTCTACGAGGGGGAATCGGATGGGTGCAGCGGCCTACGTGGGTCGAGTCGGCAGTCTGGCCGTGGCGCTGGGCGTCGGTGCCGCGGTGGTCACCGGACACGGTGTGGCCTGGGCCGAGACGGGCGCGGGATCGCCGTCGGGTGGGTCGTCATCGGAGTCGTCCGCGAACACCGGTCCGGCTGCCGACCGCGAGGCGGGCGCACCGTCGGCGGGGACCGCGGACTCGGCCGGCGATGTGGGCACCGATGACACCGACGAGGCCCAGCCCGCGGACGAGGTCGAGGACGCCGACGAGGTCGAGCCCGCGGACGATGAGGACGACGTCGAGGAAGAACCTGTCGCCGAAGAGCCCGTCGACGAGGAGCCGACCGCCGGAGAGCCCGTCGCCGAGGAGCCCGGGCAGCCCGTCGACCAGGCGCCCTCCGACGAGCAGCCCGGCGACGTGGCCGAGCCGGCCACGCTGCCGGTGACCACGACGCCGGATCGCACGGACGACCACGAGCCCGAGCCCACCGAAGCCGCTGAGCCCACCGTCCCTGCGGTCACTGACGAGGATGAGGTGGGCACGATCGTCGACGGTGACGTCGGCCCCGTCGCCGACACCCCGAGGCCCGTCGAGGATGACGCCGAGCCGCCGACGGTGCGGCGTGCGCTCGCCGGCTCCGACTCCGGCAGCGACGACACCGACGCGATCGCCGTGGCGGCCGCCTCCATTCCCGAGGCGCCGGCGCGGCCGACCGTGCAGACGCTGGTGTCGGGCCTCCTCGCGGCGGTCGGCCTGGGGCCGCTGGCCTCCGGTATGCCCGGGACGCCGGCCGCGCCGCCGGCCCTGTGGACGCTGCTGGCCGCGGCACGCCGCGAATTCGACCGCATGGTGACCGGGCTGACCCGGCTGGTGCAGACCGGCAACCCCGCCCCCGTCGCCGCGCCGGTGCTGGAACCGCAGGCGGCGTCGGTGGTGCCGGCCGCGGCCGTCACCGTCGACGACCTCACCGATGTCACGCAGTCCAACGGATGGGTCACCGGCCCCGGGCCGATCAACTACACCGACGCCCGCTTCTACATCAACGGCACCGACCTCGGCATCATGTGGGACAACGGCCTGGGTGGTACGCAGCGGCAGGTGCTGATCGCATTCGGCGATACGTTCAGCGCGCCGGGCATGACCGGGCTGTGGCGCAACAACGTGCTGTTCCGCAGCATCGACGCCGCGCTCGGCGATGGCCTCGAAGTGCTGGCGCCGCAGGCGGGCAACCCCTTCGCCGGCTCGCCCGGATACATCGAGAACGGGCGGTTCATCTCGAAGCAGATCGTGCGCGGAATCCCCGGCACCATCGGTCTTTTCGGCATCCCGTCGTTCTTCGGCAGTGAGGTGACGATCATCCCGACCGCCGGGGTGTCGGTGCCCTACGACAATGAACTCGGTGCGCGGCAGTACATGAACGTCATGTCGGTGCGGAACTGGGGCCCGGCGGGGATGTGGACCACGAACTACTCGGCGATCGCGTACTCCGACGACAACGGTGAGACGTGGAAGATCGAGGAGGACACGATCCGCTCGGCCGGTTTCCTGCGGACGTTCGGGCACTCGTTCATCTCGGGTAACGAGAATTTCCAGATGGGCGCGTTCGTGCGCGGGGTGACCCTCGACGAGAACGGCGAGGAGGCCTACGACGGCTACGTGTACTCCTACGGCACCCCGGCGGGCCGCTTCGGCCCGGCCTACGTCTCGCGGGTGGCCGAGGGCGACGTGCTGAACCTGAGCCGCTACGAATACTGGAACGGGTCGGACTGGGTGCAGGGCCGGCCGTCGGCGGCGCGGCCGATCTTCGGTCAGGCCGGTGGCAGTGGGTTCCTCGGCGAGATCATCCGCTTCGCCGACAACCTCGGCCTGATCAGCCTCGCCAACAATGTGCTGGGCCTGTTCGGGATTCCGGTGATCATCCCGCGCGGCGATGTCAGCGAGATGTCGGTGCAGTACAACGAGTACCTCGGCAAATACGTGGTGATGTACACCGAGCCGTCGGGACGCGTGGTGATGCGCACGTCGGACACCCCGCAGGGCGGATGGTCGAGCCCGATCACGGTCGCGACGTCGGCCGACTACCCGCAGCTCTACGCGCCGATGATCCACCCGTGGTCCGGTACCGATCAGGCGGAGGGGGAGCCGTACTACCTGTACTGGAACCTCTCGCAGTGGGGCCCGTACAACGTGCGGCTGATGCAGACCGACCTGCGTCCACTGCTCGGACAGTCGGTGCAGGTGTAGGCGCTCACCCGCCGTTGAGCTTTTCCACTGGTACTGAGTCCACGCGGCCGCCGGCAGGTGAGGTCGAGTGACCCACCGGGCGGCGGTCGACGTATCCGCTGCCGCTGCTGACTCAGCAATGGACGTCGAACGAGGCGAAGGCGATCGAGGACGCCGAGCTGCGGCCGATTGTTGAATCGGCATACAACCGGCCACATGGGGGTGCCAACTTCTCCAACGAAAGGCATCGGCGCGTTTGGCACCCGAAACGGCGTCCATCCCGTCTACGGTCTGAGGGTGCCATCTATGGACCGTCGCAGCGCAATGATGATGTTCGGGGTCGGTGTGGCGGCTGCCGCACTGCCCCTTCCGAAGGCCGGAGCTCAGCCGGTGATCGGCGATGCCCCGCCCGGGCCGCCGCCCGGACCGGGTGAGCTGGGACTTCCCCCGGCCGCCGCGCAGCCCGCACCCGGCCTGCTGTTCGCCGACGAGTTCAACGGGCCGGCGGGTGCGCCGCCGGATCCCGGGTCCTGGTACATCGTCCCGGCGCGGGAGACCATCCGGAACCCCGTCGAATGGGACAAGCCCTTCAACATGGGGCGCTATGTCACCGACCAGGAGCACGTCTTCCAGGATGGGATGGGCAACCTGGTCATCCGGGCCACCCGCGGTCCGGGCGCGAACATCCAGGAGAAGTACGCCAGCGCGAAGATCATCGGCAACTGGCGCGGCGGCGTGGGGACGACATGGGAAGCCCGCATGAAGCTCAACTGTCTGACCGACGGTGCGTGGCCGGCGTTCTGGTTGATCAACGACAGTCCCGTGCGCGGCGGCGAAGTGGACATCGTGGAGTGGTACGGCAACCGGGACTGGCCGTCGGGCAGCACCGTGCACGCACGGTTGGACGGCACTCAGTTCGTGACCCACAAACACCCGGTCGACGGCGACTGGCACACCTGGCGGATGACCTGGCAGCCGAGCGGCATGTACTTCTGGAAGGACTACTACCCCGGTATGGAGCCGTTCTTCACGGCGCCGGCGAGCGCACTGCCGGAGTGGCCGTTCAACGATCCCGGATACACGATGGCGCCGGTCTTCAACATCGCCGTCGGCGGCTCCGGCGGCCGCGAGCCGGCCGGAGGCAACTACCCGGCGGAAATGCTCGTCGACTGGATCCGGGTCTTCTAGGCCATGTCCAACATCGGCCCCCCGGACGACCGCGGCTACTACTCTGACTCTCCGGGGGGCTATGGCGGCCGGCGCCCACCGCCCGGTCCGCCACCGGAGGAGCGCGTGCCGTGGTACCGGACGCCGGCGGCGATGTTCGCCGCGGGGGCGCTGGCGATGCTGCTCCTGGCATTGCTGGTGTGGGCCGTTTTCGGTTCGTCGTCGGGCGGGACGGAGGACGCTCCGACGACCACACTGACCCCGATCACCCCAACGGCGACGACGGCACCGGCGACGACTCAGGCGCCGACCGAGACCGAGACCTCGACGGTGACGATCACCGAGACCAGTACACCGCCGACCACGACGGTCGAACCGAGCACCTCGACCAGTGTCGTCACGAGCACGACCACCAGCACCACGATCAGCACGTCGACGGTGACAGTGACCGCGCCGCCGCCGGCGCCGTAGGAGCCCGGAAGGGACGACAGGCGTGGAAGCACAGTCACCGACCGCCCGGCTGGTCGCGACGCCGGCGGGCTACGACCTCACGTTCACGCGCACCTTTCACGCCTGTCCCGACGACGTCTGGGCGAGCGTGACCGACCCCGAACGGACCGCGCAGTGGTTCGGGACCTGGCGGGGCGAGGGCGCGATCGGGGCGACCATCGAGGTGCAGATGGCGTTCGAGGAGGGGACGCCGTGGTGTGAGATGCGGATCGACGCCTGCGACCCGCCGCGGCATCTGGCGCTGACGATGACTGACGACATGGGTGAATGGCGTCTGGCGCTGGTGGTCGAGCCGTCCGGCGACGCCACCGAACTGCGGCTGACCCAACGGCTGACCGACCTGGACGGGGTGGGCGAGGTCGGCCCCGGCTGGGAGTACTACCTCGACAACCTGGTGGCGGCGCGGGATCAGGCGCCGCTGCCGGACTTCGGTGACTACTTCCCGTCGATGAAGCCCTACTTCGAGGCGCTCACGCCGAGTGGCCGGTTATGACACGCACAACGCGCTGAAGCGCGCGATAAGTGGCCGCTCGACGGCCGATGGGTCCCGCGCACACTCAATCGCCGGTGCGCACGATCGTCTCGTCTAGATCACCGCTGACGGCACTGGATACAGCGCCGGAATCCCACGACGGGGTTCCCTGGGCACCCAGGATTATGTAGGGTGATATACATAGGGCGGAGGGAGTCACGTGGTGACGAGTCCACGTGAGCGGATGGTCGTGTCAGCCGCGCTGCTGATCCGCGAACGCGGCGCGCACCCGACGGCGATCGCCGACGTCCTCGAGCACAGCGGGGCGCCTCGGGGATCGGCCTATCACTACTTCCCCGGGGGTCGCACGCAGCTGCTCTGCGAAGCCGTCGACTACGCCGCGGAGTTCATGGCCAAGCGGCTCGCGGACGCGCCGTCCAGCCTCGAGGTCCTCGACGGACTGTTCGACGGATACAAGAAGCAGTTGCAGCGCAGCGACTTCCGTGCCGGATGCCCGGTGGTCGCCGTCGCCGTCGAATCAGGCGACCCAGCCAAACCTGAGCAGTCGAGCGCCGTGATCGACCGTGCTGCGGCGGCGTTCGCCCGCTGGCGCGACGTGATCGAGCAGCGCTTGATCGCCGACGGGGTCGGTGAAGACCAGGCCGCGGCGCTGGCGATGCTGGTCCTGACCTCTTTCGAGGGTGCCATCGTCGTCGCCCGCGCTGCGCGTGATCTCGAGCCGCTCCATCTTGTTCAGGCACAACTGCGTTTGCTGATTGGCGCCCAGATCCGCCCAGCCACAGGAAAGCGAGCATCGCGATGACCGAACAGGCCGCCGATTGGCAACCCACCGCATGCATCCTGTGCGAGTGCAACTGCGGCATCGTCGTGCAGGTGCAGGACCGCAAGCTTGCGCGCATCCGTGGCGACAAGAACCATCCGGCCTCGGGTGGATACACCTGCAATAAGGCACTACAACTCGACCACTACCAGAACAACCGCAACCGGCTCACCTCTCCGATGCGACGCCGCCCCGACGGTTCCTACGAGGAGATCGACTGGGACACCGCGATCTCCGAGGTCGCTGCCGGATTCGATGCGATCGCCACCGCCTACGGCGGCGACAAGATCCTGTACTACGGCGGCGGTGGGCAGGGCAACCACCTCGGCGGGGCGTACAGCGGCGCGTTCCTCAAGGCGCTGGGCTCCTATCACCGCTCGAATGCCTTGGCACAGGAGAAGACCGGTGAGCACTGGATCGACGCGCAGCTCTACGGCAACCACACCCGCGGTGAGTTCGAGCACGCCGAGGTGTCGGTGTTCGTCGGCAAGAACCCGTGGATGTCCCAGAGTTTCCCACGGGCGCGCGTCGTGCTCAACGAGATCGCGAAAGATCCGCAGCGGTCGATGATCGTCATCGATCCCGTCATCACCGACACCGCCAAGATGGCGGACTTCCACCTGCGCGTGCGTCCGGGATCGGACGCCTGGTGTCTGGCGGCGCTTGCCGGCGTGCTGGTGCAGGAGAACCTCTGCGACGAGACCTTCCTCGCCGAGCATGTCAACGGCGCCGACGCCGTCCGTGCGGTGCTGGCCGACGTGGCCGTCGGCGAGTACTCGCGTCGCTGCGGCGTCGACGAGGGCTTGATCCGCGCCGCGGCCCGCCGGACCGCCGCCGCGGACAGCGTCGCGGTCTTCGAGGATCTCGGCGTCCAGCAGTCCCTCAACAGCACACTGTGCTCGTACCTGAACAAGTTGTTGTGGATTCTGACCGGGAACTTCGCCAAACGGGGTGGCCAGCACTTGCATTCGTCATTCGCGCCGCTCTTCCGGCCCGGCGGTGTCGGCCGCACCCCGGTGACCGGCGCGCCGATCATCGGCGGGCTGATGCCGAGCAACGTGGTGCCCGAGGAGATCCTCACCGACCATCCCGACCGATTCCGGGCGATGATCGTCGAAAGCAGCAACCCGGCGCATTCGGTCGCCGACTCCGGCGCCGTGCGACGGGCACTCGGCGAACTCGAACTCCTCGTCGTGATCGACGTCGCGATGACGGAGACGGCCCGGCGGGCGCACTACGTGCTTCCCGCCGCGACCCAGTTCGAGAAGGTTGAGGCGACGTTCTTCAATCTCGAGTTCCCGCACAACACATTCCATCTGCGGCACCCACTGTTCGATCCGCTGCCCGGCACGCTGCCCGAGCCCGAGATCTGGGCCCGGCTGATGCGCGCGCTCGGCATCGTCGACGACGCCGAACTCGAGCCGCTACGGCGGGCCGCCGCGCAGGGCCTGCCCGCATTCACCGAGGCGTTCCTGGCCGCGGTCGGAGCCAACCCGGGCCTGGGCAGGGTGCTGCCGTTCGTGTTGTACGAGACCCTGGGACCAACGTTGCCCGAAGGGCTTTCGGGTGCTGCGGCGCTGTGGGGTCTGGCACAGAAGGTCGCGATGACATACCCCGACGCGATGCACCGGGCCGGGCACGCAGACGGTAACGCGCTGTTCTCCGCGATTCTCGACGGCCGCTCGGGGGTGACGTTCACCGTCCATGAGTACGAGGACGACTTCGCGCTGATCACGCACCAGGACCACAGGATCGCGATCGAGATTCCGGAGATGCTCGCCGACACCCGCGCACTGGCCGACGCGCCGGCCATGCTCACGAGTGCCGAGTTCCCGATCGTGTTGTCCGCCGGTGAGCGGCGCGCCTACACCGCCAACGACATCATCCGGGATCCGTCATGGCGTAAGCGGGATCTCGACGGGGCGCTGCGGGTCAGTCCGTCGGACGCCGAGGTGCTCGGCTTGGCCGACGGTGATCGTGCGCGGATCACGACCGCGGCGGGCACCGCCGAGGCGACGGTCGAGATCAACGACGCGATGCTGCCCGGGCACGCGTCGCTGCCCAACGGCTACGGCCTGGACTTCGCCGACGGCGCCGGCGGGACACAGATTCCCGGTGTGGCGCCCAATGCGCTGACGTCGAGTGCCTGGCGGGACGCCTACGCCGGGACGCCGTGGCACAAACATGTGCCTGCCCGCATAGAGAAGGCGCCGGCGACCGCAAGTCTCGTCGGCGCGGTGGACTAGGTGTGACACTCAGACGCGTTGCCGGACCGGCGTAGCTGACGAGGGACCGAGCGCCTCGCCGAGGGGGCTATGGTGCGGAAGGCGCCGGTAGAGCATGAGAGCCGATGACGGGAATCGAACCCGCGTATTCAGCTTGGGAAGCTGATGTTCTGCCATTGAACTACATCGGCGCGGCCAGCCTGCGCTGGTGACTACGCAGGTTAGCATCCGGCAGCCGATACGCTCATCCGCGTGCTGCTCTCCGATCGAGACATCCGCGCCGAGATCGCCGCGGGACGGCTGGGGCTCGACCCGTTCGACGACTCGCTGGTGCAGCCGTCGAGCATCGACGTCCGCCTGGACTCGCTGTTCCGGGTCTTCAACAACACCCGCTACACCCACATCGACCCCGCGCAGCGTCAGGACGACTTGACCAGCCTGGTCGAGCCGAAGCCGGGGGAGCCGTTCGTGCTGCATCCCGGTGAGTTCGTGCTCGGTTCGACCTTGGAGCTGTGCACGCTGCCGGAGGATCTGGCCGGCCGCCTGGAGGGCAAGTCGTCGCTGGGCCGCCTCGGCCTCTTGACCCACTCGACCGCCGGGTTCATCGACCCCGGCTTCTCCGGTCACATCACGCTCGAGCTGTCCAATGTCGCCAACCTGCCGATCACGCTGTGGCCGGGGATGAAGATCGGCCAGCTGTGCCTGCTGCGCCTGACCAGCCCGGCCGAACACCCCTACGGCAGCGCCCAGGCGGGTTCGAAGTACCAGGGTCAGCGCGGACCCACCCCGTCGCGCTCGTACCAGAATTTCATCAAACTGAGCTGATGCGACACGCGTGACGCCAGCGACTGGCGTGGCTCCAGCGACGCCCGTGACTGTGGACGCGGCGCGCGGAGCCTGTCGACCTTGTTCGCCGCCGAGTAGAGTTTCTCGGTGGTGTGACGGGCTCGGGGACCCGTTGCGAGCCGGCCACGACTTCCGGGTGATCAGCTAACGCTCCAACGGTGTAACAACCGCGCAGGTCGAGGCGATGAACTACTAGTTGTCGGCTCGCACGGAACGGGCGCGCCGCCACCCGATAACTTTCATAGCAAACGTTTTGGAGGGCTTGGTGGACATCGTACTCGGTGTATCGATGACACCTGCGACGGTCCGCATGGTGCTGGTCGAAGGCGAGAATGCCGACGGTGTCACCGTCGATCACGACGTCTTCGACATCACCGCCGTCGAGGGCTCGGCAAACTCCAGCGCGGCCGAACAGGTCATCGCTGCGGTGCTGGGCACACAGGAGAGCGCCGCCGCAGGCGGCCATCACCTCAAGTCGGTCGGCGTCGCGTGGAGTGACCACGCCGAGGCCGCCGCCCTGCGCGACGCACTGACCGCGCGCGGCATCGAGGACGTCATGCTCGTCTCCGAAGGCCACGCCGCCTCGTCGCTGGCCCAGGCCATCGGCCGCGCCGTCGGCTACGCCACCACCGCGCTGTTCTTCATCGACCGCGACACCGCCACCCTGTCGGTGGTGCAGACCGACGACGGTTCGGTGGTCAAGGTCCTCAGCCGTAGCCTGCACAGCACCGACGCGATGGCCGTGCTGGCCGAGATGGCCGCCGCCGTCGAGGCCCACGACGCCCCGCCGCAGGGCATGTTCGTCGTCGGCTCCGGCGTCGACGTCACCGAGGTCAAGGCCCACCTCGGCCGGCTGCTGTCCATCCCGGTGCATGCGCCCGACGAACCCGAACTCGCCCTGGCGCGCGGCGCCGCGCTGGCCTCCGCGCAGGCCCCGGCCATGGAGGCCTCGACCGTCGGCCTGGCCTACTCGCAGGATCCCGACGGCGGAACCACCGCGGGCAGCTCGTATGCCGCATTCGCCGCGGCCGCCACCCAGATGGCGCCCGTGGGCGGCGACGGTGCGGTCGCGCCGGTCGCGCTCACCGGCTCACCCGCCGCCCCCGCTCCCGCGGACGACGAGAACCGCAAGCCCTTCCTGCTGGTCGGCAGCGCGCTGGCGTCGATCTTCGTGGTCGGCGTGGTCGCGCTCGTGCTGTCGCTGGCCGTGAGCATCCGGCCCACCGCCGATCAGCGGCCCGCCCCGGCGGAGGCCGCGATCGTGCCCAGCGTGAAGGCTCCCGCGCCCGCGCCGGCCGTCGAGCAGGCGCAGCCGGTGGCCCCGCCGCCGCCCGCCCCGCCGGCCGAGACCATC
>NZ_SPQO01000038.1 GCF_004570325.1 Mycobacterium sp. PS03-16
TGCCGGCGGTGCGGGCGGAGCCACACCGGCAGCAGGCTCGACGACTGCGGCCGGCGGAGCCGGCGGCGCGGGCGGAGCCACACCGGCAGCAGGTTCAACGACAGCCGCGGGAGGGGCGGGCGGACCCGCCGGAGCACCGGCACCACCGGCCTGAGCCAACGGAGCGCCAGGAGCCGGCGGCGCGGGCGGAGCCACACCGGCAGCAGGTTCAACGACAGCCGCGGGAGGGGCGGGCGGACCCGCCGGAGCACCGGCACCACCGGCCTGAGTTAACGGAGCGCCAGGAGCCGGCGGCGCGGGCGGAGCCACACCGGCAGCAGGTTCAACGACAGCTGCGGGAGGGGCGGGCGGACCCCCCGGAGCACCGGCACCACCGGCCTGAGCCAACGGAGCGGCGGGAGCAGGCGGCGCCGGGGGCACCGCACCGCCACCCGAACCAGCCGCCGGCACACCGGGACCACCCGGAACCGGCGGCACCACACCACCACCCGAACCAGCCGCCGGCACACCCGGACCACCCGGAACCGGCGGCACCACACCACCACCCGAACCAGCCGCCGGCACACCCGGACCACCCGGAACCGGCGGTGTCACCGCACTAGAGGTGTCGACCAATCCCGTCGGCGGCAGCGGAGCCCGCGGCGGAGTCGC
This sequence comes from Mycobacterium sp. PS03-16, assembly GCF_004570325.1. Classification (GTDB taxonomy): domain Bacteria; phylum Actinomycetota; class Actinomycetes; order Mycobacteriales; family Mycobacteriaceae; genus Mycobacterium. The sequence continues at coordinate 652 of NZ_SPQO01000038.1, forward strand.
GGTGGCGATCCCGTTCAGCGATCCGGCGGGCGGGATGCCCACCGACGGCGGTGTCGCCGTGGTGATTCCGTTGGTCGAGCCGGCCGGTGGGACGCCCACCGACGGCGGCGCGACATTCGTCAGGGCAGTGTTCGCGCCCGGTAGCGCTTCCGGGATGCGACCGGGAACGGTGAGCAGCTGCTGCATGATGTTGACGCACGGAACGCCCGGGCTGACCGTCACATTGGGATCGGCGATCGCCGACGTGGGATTGAAGAGCTGAACGGCCCAGCACGCCCCTGCGGTGGCAAGGGCGGTGACGCCCAAACGATGTGTGGTCCGCGACATGTTCCCTCGATCTCTGTGCGCTGCCTGTGACGCCTGTGCGTCGGGAGGAACGTATGCCGGGACAGCGAATTGGCCGCTGCGACAATTCGGCGTTTACCGAACTGTTGCGAATGCGAGGTATTTCAGTGACAGAGCCGCGTAGGCCCTGCTTGAGCGGATTTCTTTCGCCTTGCGAAGGAGACATCTCGGCATCATCGGAACGTCACGTCGCGGTTCCCGAAATCCTCAGCAACGTGCACTACGCAAACCATCGGCAGAACCGGTGACCGGTGACGTGCACGGCGTGCTGAGTGCCCGCGCATGCGGACCGCCGCAGAAGATTGCGCCGCATCGACACTGAAGACGTTGACCCACAACGACTCCACCACGTCGACCGCTTGGGCGAGGCTCAGCAGTCAAGCATCGGAGCCGTCGACTTCACCTCCACGCGCGCGCTCGACGGCAGCGCCCGCACCTCGGCGCACTCGTTACGAACACCGTGCGCCTGTCGCCGCGCGCCCAGCGCCTGACCGCGGTCGGCTGAGCGACGGCGCGCCGGACCGGGACACCGGTCCGGTGCGTTTACGTTGTCGGAATGGACCTCTGGCTGGCAGCCGATCCCGCGTTCTTCGGCGGCCCCGGACAGGGTCCGCGCCAGCTCATCGAGCTGTTCGTCGCCTTCGGGCTCACCGCGCTGATCGGCCTGGAACGCGAGATTCAGGGTAAGAGCGCAGGCCTGCGCACCCAGACCATCGTCGGCACCGCCGCGGCCCTGATCCTGCTGGTGAGCAAGTACGGCTTCAGCGACGTACTGGCCGCGGGGACCGTCGAGGTCGACCCGTCACGCGTGGCGGCCCAAATCGTGTCGGGCATCGGGTTTCTCGGCGCCGGCATCATCATCTTCCGGCGAGGGTCGGTGCACGGACTGACCACCGCGGCCGCGGTGTGGGAGTCCGCGGCGATCGGGATGGCCGCAGGCGCCGGGTTGTTGCTGCTGGCGTGCACGGTCACCGCGATGCACTTCGTCATCGTGCTCGGCTTCATGCCGTTGGCGCGGCGCCTCAACGCCCGGCTCAGCGGATCGGTGCGTCTGCACATCACCTACCGGGAAGGCCAGGGTGTACTGACCCGGCTGTTGCAGGCCTGCGAGCGGCGCGGGTGGCAGCTGGCCGAACTGGCCGCCGACGCGCCGGGCGAGCCGCTGGGCGCCGGCCCGGGGCAGACCGGGGTGATGCTGACCTTGGCCGGTGACCGCATCTTGAGCGCGCCGACGGTGCTGGCGACCATCGACGGCGTCACCGCGATCCGTCAGCTCGACGACGATCCCGACTGACGCCGCTCAGTCGGGATGGCGTCCGGCGCGGTACGACGCCACGACACCGACCGCGACGAACGCGGCGAACACCGCGAACAGCCAGCGGGCGGCCGTCGCGCTGCCGTCGTCGGTCATGTTGACCACCACGCCGGCCAGGCCGGCGCCGAAGGCCCCGCAGATCAGCTGCACCGTGTTGATCGCCGCCGCGGCGGCCGGCCCCTCGGCCGGGTCCCCGACCCGGCTCATCGCCCACGCGGACAGGTGCGGCCAGGCGACGCCGATCCCGGTGCCGGTGAGCAACAGCCCGACCGCCCACAGCGCGGTCCACGCGGGCGACATCTCGTCACGTAAGGCCACCACTCCCAGCGCCAGCCCGGTGGCCATCACCAGCGGAGCGGCCGCGACGGTGCGCACGATGACGCGGGTGCGGCGCAGCGAGGCGCTGCTGATCTCGCCGCCCGTCCAGCCGACCGACAGCACCGCCCCGAAGAATCCGGCGACCACCGGCGCCAGCCCGGCGAGGCGCTGACCGAACAGCGGCACGTACATGTCGACCATGGTGGCCGCCATCAGCAGGCCCAAGGTGACGTAGATCCACTTCAGCGGCCCGGACGAGAACGTGCTGGGCGGCAGCACCGCCGCACCGGCCCGCCGGTCGGCGTAGACGAACACCATCACGATCAGCGCGCCCAACGCCAGCAGGGCCGCGGTGGCGCGCGCATCGTGCGGCACCCCGGCCGAGCTGACCACCAGCGCCGCCGCGCCGAGCAACAGCAGCGACCGCAGCGGGATGCGCACCCGCTGGGCCGCCACGGCACCGGACTCCCGGCCCGGCAGCGCGAACGGCACCAGCACCGCCATCGCGAGGGTCAGCACGACCAGCACCCCGAAAGCCCAACGCCACGAACCGAATTGGGCGAACAGGCCGCCGGCGGAGGGGCCGACGAGCGTGCCCACCCCCCACATCGCCGACACCAGCGCCGAGGCGCGGGTCCACAGGTGCCTCGGCAGCGCGGTGTTGATCACGGCGTAGCCCAGCCCAGCGAGCAGTCCCCCGGCGGCGCCCTGCACCGTGCGCCCGGCCAGCAGGAGCTCCATCGACGGCGCCAGCGCGCAGCCGAGGCTGCCGGCCCCGAACACGGTCAGCCCGCCCAGGTACGCCGTCCGCGCGCCGAGGCGCATCAGCAGCGGGTGCACGGTGGTGGCGGCGACCACGGAGGCGACCAGGTACACCGTCGTCACCCAGGCGTAGAACCGGTGACCGCCGATGTCGGCCACCGCGCTGGGCATCAGGCTGATGGTGAGGAACTCGTTGGTCGCGTACAGCGCGACGCCGCCGGCAAGCACCGTGGAGGCACCGAGGTGCCGGGGCCCCAGCAGGTCGCGCCAGGCGCCCGGGGTGACGGTCGCGGTTTCAGTCACCCGCTCACGCTAGGAGCTCAACTCCGGTTGAGGTCAAGCGCCGGTCACTTCAGCCCGGCCGCATCCATCCCGCGCAGCTCTTTCTTCAGGTCGTGGATCTCGTCGCGGATGCGCGCGGCCAACTCGAACTGCAGATCCCGTGCGGCGGTCATCATCTGTTCGGTCAGATCCTTGATCAGGTCCGCCAACTCCGCGCGCGGCATGTTCGCGGTGTCGCGACCCTCGACGATGCCGGCGCTGACCGCGCGACCCGGCTCGCCCGGCGCCCGCCGGCCCCGCGACGAATTGCGCCCGGAGCCGCCGACCTCCACCGTCTCGGTGTCGTCGGCCTCCCGATACACCTGGTCGAGAATGTCGGCGATCTTCTTGCGCAGCGGCTTCGGGTCGATTCCGTGCTCTTTGTTGTACGCGATCTGCTTGGCGCGGCGCCGTTCGGTCTCGTCGATCGCCTCGCGCATCGAGTCGGTGATGTTGTCGGCGTACATGTGCACCTCGCCGGACACGTTGCGTGCCGCCCGGCCGATGGTCTGGATGAGGCTGCGGGTGGACCGCAGGAAGCCCTCCTTGTCGGCATCGAGAATCGCCACCAGCGACACCTCGGGCAGGTCGAGACCCTCACGCAGCAGGTTGATCCCGACCAGCACGTCGTACTCACCGAGGCGCAGCTGGCGGAGCAGTTCGACGCGGCGCAGCGTGTCGACCTCCGAATGCAGGTACCGCACCCGGATCCCGAGCTCGAGGAGGTAGTCGGTGAGGTCCTCGGCCATCTTCTTGGTCAGCGTGGTGACCAGCACGCGCTCGTCGCGCTCGGTGCGCTTGCGGATCTCGCCGATGAGATCGTCGATCTGGCCCTTGGTGGGTTTGACGATGACCTCCGGATCGACCAGCCCCGTGGGCCGGATGACCTGTTCGACGAACTCACCGCCGGACTGCGCCATCTCGTACGCGCCGGGAGTGGCCGACAGGTACACCGTCTGCCCGATCCGGTCGGCGAACTCCTCCCAGGTCAAGGGTCGATTGTCGACCGCCGAAGGCAGCCGGAACCCGAAGTCGACCAAGTTGCGCTTACGGGACATGTCGCCCTCGTACATCCCGCCGATCTGCGGGACGGTGACGTGCGACTCGTCGATGACCAGCAGGAAGTCCTCGGGGAAGTAGTCGAGCAGCGTGGCGGGCGCCGACCCGGCCGGGCGACCGTCGATGTGGCGCGAATAGTTCTCGATGCCCGAGCAGAAGCCGACCTGGCGCATCATCTCGATGTCGTAGTTGGTGCGCATCCGCAGCCGCTGCGCCTCCAGCAGCTTGCCCTGCCCCTCGAGTTCGGCGAGCCGCGCCTCGAGCTCCTGTTCGATGGTCGAGATGGCCTGCGCCATCCGCTCCGGGCCGGCGACGTAGTGGGTGGCGGGGAAGATCCGCAGCGAGTCGACCCGGCGGACGATGTCCCCGGTCAGCGGATGCAGGTAGTACAGCGCCTCCACCTCGTCACCGAAGAACTCGATGCGCACCGCGAGCTCCTCGTAGGACGGGATGATCTCGACGGTGTCGCCCCGGACCCGGAAGGTGCCGCGGGTGAACGACATGTCGTTGCGGGTGTACTGGACGTCGACCAGCAGGCGCAGCAGCCCGTCACGCGGCACCTCGTCACCGACCTTCAGCTCCACCGAACGGTCCATGTAGGACTGCGGCGTGCCCAGGCCGTAGATGCACGACACCGACGCCACCACGACCACATCGCGCCGGGAGAGCAGGCTCGACGTCGCGGAGTGCCGGAGCCGCTCCACATCGTCGTTGATCGAGCTGTCCTTCTCGATGTAGGTGTCGGTCTGCGCGATGTACGCCTCCGGCTGGTAGTAGTCGTAGTACGACACGAAGTACTCGACGGCGTTGTGCGGCAGCATCTCCCGCAGCTCGTTGGCCAGCTGGGCGGCCAGGGTCTTGTTCGGCGCCATCACCAGGGTGGGCCGTTGCAGCCGCTCGATCAGCCACGCGGTGGTGGCCGACTTGCCGGTGCCCGTGGCACCGAGCAGGACGACGTCCCGCTCACCGGCACGGATGCGCTGCTCGAGCTGGTCGATGGCGGCCGGCTGGTCACCGGCGGGCGCGTACGGGCTGACCACCTCGAAGCGCGCACCGGTGCGCACCATCGACTCGACGGGTCGGTACTCCGAGTGCGCCAGCACTGGATGCTCGGTAGCGAAAGCCATGTTCACAGGGTAGAACCAGGCACCGACACGGTCTTGTTCCCGGACTCCTATGCTGTGACCATCCACGCGCCCAAGCACGAGACCTTCGACCTCACCGCCCGCACGAACACCGACCCCAAGGGCATCGTGCGGGCCGTCGACGTCTACACCGTCGAACCGTGGGGCCTGTACATGGCCCGGCCGACCCCCGGCCGGGCACAGTTCCACTATCTCGAATCGTGGCTGCTGCCGTCGCTGAACCTGCGGGCCACGGTCTTCCACTTCAACCCGGGCCACGAGCGCGACCAGGACTTCTACCTCGACGTCGGGCGGTACACACCGGGCCCGCAGCGCTGGGTGGCCGAGGACCACTACCTCGACCTGACGGTCCGGACCGGCATCGGGGTCGAGCTGTGTGACGTCGACGAACTGCTGACCGCGGTCCGGCACAACCTGCTGACCCCGGAGGTCGGTGAGCAGGCGGTGCAGACCGCCGCGGCCGCGATCGACGGCCTCGCCCGGCACGGCTACGACCTACACCGCTGGCTGGCTGGCAACGGCATGGCTCTCGTGTGGCGAACATTGTAAGGTCACCTATCATGAGCCCTGTGAAGCGCGGATACGCCGCAGGTGCCGCGGCAGCGGTCATGATCGGTGCCTCGCAGTTAAGTCCGGCCGTCGCCGTCGCCGAACCGGTGGACCCGCCGCAGCCGGTGATCCAGGAGCCGGCCGGCCCCGTGGTGCTGCACAACATCGTCTACCGCGCGCGGATCGACGGGGTCTCCCGCGGGGCGACGATCAGCTACGCCGCCGAAGGCGATCAGACGCAGACCGCCAATCCCACGATGGTGCCCGGCCGGGTGTTCGAGGCCAACACCGTGCTGCCCGAGTCCGGCGTCGCGAACATGCGCGTGGCCATCGAGTGGCCGTACTCGGCGAACCTGCACTGCGAGATCCTGGTCGACGATCAGGTGGTGGCCCAGGCCGACGACTTCATCGCCCCACGGGTGCTGCCGCAGCGCGACGACCCGGACTACGGCGCCATCGTCTGCGAGGCACCGGTGAGCGGTGTGCAGAACATGCTGCCGGCGGATGCCGCCGCCCCGCCGCCCGATTCGAACGCACCGCCGCTGCCCTGACCGGTCAGGGCCGCCACCCCGTGGTGTCGGCCCACTCCCACGCCCGCCGGTAGGCGTCGAGAAACCACGGTTCCTTGGCCTCGGCATAGGCGCCCGTCGTGGGGGGCGCCGCCCCCGCCACGCGGCGTTTCAGCGCGAGGTAGTCGGCCTGCACGGCAGGGTTGGCGCGCAGCCACTCGACGAACAGCAGTGCGAACTGCTGATTCGGATGGCCCTCGACCCGCAGGTGCACATTGGTCGGGCGGCCTGGATCAGCCGAGCAGTGCACCCGCTTGTGCCACAGCGACTCGTCGTCGCGGTGGTCGAACGCGGTGACCGTCGAGCGCGCGTCGGCCTTGCCGACATCGGCGGTGACCGGCCGTCGCACGTAGCCCGCAGCGGTCAAGGCGTCCCGCAGTTCGTCCGCGTCCTCGAGCGAGGCGACCGTCACCTGGACGTCGATCACGTCCTTGGCGTCCATCCCGGGCACGGCCGTCGAGCCGATGTGGTCGATGCGCACCGCGCGGTGCCCGCAGGCGGTGCGCAACCGGGCGAGGATCCGGCCGGCCTGATCGGGCCAGGTGGCGTCGTACGGCACCAGCGCAGGCGCGGCCGCCGCCGGCTCCCCGACTCGCAGGTTGTGCGCGAACGGCAGGATCCGCTCATGCCACAGGGTCCGCGCCTGCTCGACGAGTTCTGCTGCGCTCCCGGAGTTGTCCAGCCACACATCGGCCACGGCCCGCCGCTGTTCCTCGGTGGCCTGTGCCGCGATCCTGGCCCGCGCGTCCTGCTCGCTGAACCCGCGGTATTCGATCAACCGGGCGACCCGCAGATCCTCGGCGGCGTGCACGATCACCACGAGCGGGAACATCGGCGCCATTCCCGACTCGACCAGCAGAGGGATGTCCTCGATGATCACCGCATCCGAGTGCGCGGCGTCGATCAGCTCCGACCGGCGCTTCGCGACCAGCGGATGCACGATGCCGTTGAGGGTCTGGCGCTTGTCCTCGTCGCTGAACGCGATGGCCGCCAGCGCAGGCCGGTTCAGCGCGCCGTCGGGGGTCAGGATGTCCTCACCGAACGCGTCGACCAGCTTCGCCAGCCCCTCGGTGCCCGGTTCGACGACCTCCCGCGCGATCACATCGCCGTCGACGACGATGCCGCCGAGCTCACTGAACGTCGAGGACACCGTCGATTTCCCGGCGCCGATCCCGCCGGAGAGCCCTATGCGCAGCACCGGACCAGTCTGTCAGCAAGGACGCCGGAAACGGCGAACGCCCCGGCTCGGTGAGCCGGGGCGTTCGTCGTGAACTGGACTGGTCAGGCGTTGCCGGCCAGCTTCTCGCGCAGTGCGGCGAGCTGAGCGTCGCTGGCGAGCGTTCCGCCGGTCGACTCCTCCGACCGCGACGAGCCGTTCGACACGGGGCGCTCGGCCGCCTCGGCCTCGGCCGCGGCGAACCGCTCCATCTGCGCGGTGTGCATCTTGTGCCGGCGCTCCGCCTCGGCGTAGCGGGACTCCCACTCCTCACGCTGCTTCTCGAAGCCCTCGAGCCACTCGTTGGTCTCGGAGTCGAAGCCCTCGGGGAAGATGTAGTTGCCCTGCTCGTCGTAGCTGTCGGCCATGCCGTACTTCGAGGGGTCGAACTCCTCGGTGTAGTCCTCGTTGGCCTGCTTGAGCGACAGCGAGATCCGGCGACGCTCGAGGTCGATGTCGATGACCTTGACCATCGCGTCGTCGCCGACCTGGACCACCTGGTCCGGGACCTCGACGTGACGCTCGGACAGCTCGGAGATGTGCACCAGGCCCTCGATGCCCTCCTCGACGCGGACGAACGCACCGAACGGCACCAGCTTGGTGACCTTGCCGGGCACGATCTGACCGATCGCGTGGGTGCGGGCGAAGTGGCGCCACGGATCTTCCTGCGTCGCCTTGAGCGACAGCGAGACCCGCTCGCGGTCCATGTCGACGTCGAGCACCTCGACGGTGACCTCGTCGCCCACCTGAACCACCTCGGACGGGTGGTCGATGTGCTTCCAGGACAGTTCGGAGACGTGGACCAGGCCGTCGACCCCGCCGAGATCGACGAAGGCGCCGAAGTTGACGATCGAGGACACGACACCCTTGCGGATGGCGCCCTTCTGCAGCTGGTTGAGGAACTCGCTGCGCACCTCGGACTGGGTCTGCTCCAGCCACGCGCGGCGCGAGAGGACCACGTTGTTGCGGTTCTTGTCGAGCTCGATGATCTTCGCCTCGATCTCCTTGCCGATGTACGGCTGCAGATCGCGGACGCGACGCATCTCGACCAGCGACGCGGGCAGGAAGCCGCGCAGGCCGATGTCGAGGATCAGGCCGCCCTTGACGACCTCGATGACGGTGCCCTTGACGGCCTCGTCCTTCTCCTTGAGCTCCTCGATGGTGCCCCAGGCGCGCTCGTACTGGGCGCGCTTCTTGGACAGGATCAGGCGGCCTTCCTTGTCCTCCTTGGTGAGGACCAGGGCTTCGACCTCGTCGCCGACGGACACAACCTCATTGGGGTCGACGTCGTGCTTGATCGAGAGCTCGCGGGACGGGATGACGCCTTCGGTCTTGTAGCCGATGTCGAGCAGGACCTCGTCGCGGTCCACCTTGACGATGGTCCCTTCGACGATGTCGCCATCGTTGAAGTACTTGATGGTCTTGTCGATGGCGGCGAGGAAGTCTTCCGCGGAGCCGATGTCGTTGAGGGCTACCTGCGGGGACGTGACGGAGGGACTTGGCATGTGGTGGGTTGCTCCGGACAGCTTTGGTCGTAGGGACAGAAATGATGATGATTGTTGTGCCTGCGATCGAATACACACAGGTACGTCACGAGACTACTCGACGTCGACCACGCGGGACAAACCCATGGCCCGTGGCGCGGCGAATCCCTGCTTATGCTGCAGCGGTGTCCCAGCTCGGCGGGCCCCCGCCCCACCTCCCGCCGTCCGCGCTCCGTCCACCGTTGACGCTGAAGTTGCGCCAGGTCGGGGCGCCGCTGGGCGTCCTGATCGCGCTCGGCACGGTCGTCGGGCTGATCGTGATCGCGCTGACCGTGGTCAATCCCGTCGGCACCGCGATCGCCTTCGTCCTGTCGACCGGGGCCATGGCGGTGGTGGTGCTGGCCTACGTGTGGCTCGACCGGTGGGAACCCGAGCCACCGCGGCTGCTGGTGTTCGCGTTCCTGTGGGGCGCCTCGGTGGCGATCGTCCTGTCGATGGTGCTGGGAACGGTGTTCGAGGCGGTCCTCGCGCCCGGCGGCGCCGCGGACGTCAGCGCACTGTCGGTCGTGCTGGGCGCCCCGCTGATCGAAGAGGCGGCGAAAGGGCTCTTTCTGCTGCTCATGATGACCGGGCGGCGGCGCAACGAGCTCAACACGATGACCGACTGTCTGGTCTATGCGGGCCTGGTCGGCGTCGGCTTTGCGTGGCTGGAGGACATCCTCTACATCGCCGGGGCGGAGACGGTCGGCGACTCACTGCTGACGGCGGCCCTTCGGCTGATCATGGCGCCGTTCGCGCATTCGCTGTTCACGACGATGTTCGCGGTCGGTGTCGGTCTCGCACTGCGGCAGCACAGCGCCGTGGCCAGGATCGCGCTGGTCATCGGCGGCTACGCGGTCGCGGTCATGATGCACGCGCTGTGGAACGGGTCCTCGCAGCTGGGCTTCGATACCTATCTGCTGGTTTACGTGCTGTGGATGGTGCCGGTGTTCGCGGTGTCGATCGCGCTGGCCGTGGGCAGCCGGCGCCGGGAACAGCGCCTGGTCGCTGCGAAACTGCCCGGCATGGTCGCCGCCGGGCTGGTCATGCCCAACGAGGCGACCTGGCTGGGCTCGCTGCGCAACCGCAAGGCGGCGATCGCCGAGGCCCGCCGCCTCGGCGGCCCGGCGGCGGGTAAGGCGGTCGGAGCGTTCGCCGCGCAGGTCGTGGAACTGGCGTACGTCCGCGACCGGATCGACCGGGGATTCGGCGATGCGCGGGTCTTCGCGCTGCAGTACGACGAGGCCCACCGTGTGCACGCGGCGCGCGCGGCCGCGCCGGCGCTGCACTGGCTGGCCGGCTACCGGGCACCTCGGCCCTTGTGATCCGGTAATCGACTTGCCGGGCGCGCGATACTGCTGACATGGTCGCCCACCTGCTCGATGTGCTGCCGGCGTTCCTGCTGGCGGCCGTGATCCTGGCCATGCTGCCGGGGCCGGCGATGGCGCTGTTCCTGCACCGCTCCCTTCGCGACGGCCGCGCCGCCGGGTTGGCCGCCGTGGTCGGCAATGAGATCGGGATCTTCGGCTGGACCGTGGCCGGTGGCGCGGGCCTGTCCGTGCTGCTGATGGCCAACCGGGCCCTCTCGATCGCCCTGCACGTGGTGGGCGCGGTGGTGTTGGTCTGGCTCGGCGTCAGCGCGTGGCAGAGCGCGAAACGCCCGGCCATGCTCGCCGTGCCCGCCGAGCCGCGGGGCGGCACGCCGGGCGCGGCGTTCCGCGCGGCGCTGCTGTCGATCGCCGCGAACCCCAAGGCCGCGGCGTTCGGCATCGTGGTGGTGCCGCAGTTCCTGCCGTCCAGCGGTCCGGTGCTGCCCACCCTGCTGGTGCTGGCCCTCATCCAACTGGTGATCGACACCGCCTGGTGCGCCGGCGTCGTGCTCGCCGCGTCCCGGGCACGGGAAGTGCTGAGCCGCACGCACATCCGTCGCCGCATCGACCGTGCCATGGGCGCGATCCTGGTGGCGCTGGGACTCGGCCTGGCCGCCGAAGCGCGCTGATCCGGACTAGTGCGCGGCCGCGTCCCAGCTGCGGCCGTACCCGACGCTGACCTCCAGCGGGACGTCGAGCGGGTACGCGCTGCCCATCTGCTCGCGCACCAGCGCGTCGAGCGCATCCCGCTCTCCCTCGGCGACCTCGAACAGCAGCTCGTCGTGAACCTGCAGCAGCATCCGAGACGTCAACCCGGCATCCTTGATCGCCCGGTCGACGTTGATCATCGCCATCTTGATGATGTCGGCGGCGCTGCCCTGGATCGGCGCATTGAGCGCGGCGCGTTCGGCCGCCTCGCGAACATTGCGGTTACTGCTGTCGAGTTCGGGCAGATAGCGCCTGCGGCCGAACACCGTCGAGGTGTAGCCGTCCTTGCGGGCCTGGTCCACCACGTCGCGCAGGTAGTCCCGGATTCCGCCGAATCGGGCGAAGTACTGGTCCATCTGGACCTTCGCCTCCTCGGTGGAGATCTTGAGCTGGGCGGCCAGCCCGTAGGCACTCAACCCGTAGGCCAGGCCGTAGGACATCGCCTTGACGCGGCGCCGCAGATCCGCGGTCACCTCGTCGATCGGCACGTCGAACGCCCGGGAGGCGACGAACGAGTGCAGGTCCTCACCGGTGTTGAACGCCTCGATCAGCCCGGCGTCCTGCGACAGGTGCGCCATGATCCGCATCTCGATCTGGCTGTAGTCGGCCGTCATCAGCTCGGCGTAGTCGCCGTGTGCACCGCGGCCGACCACGAACGCGTCGCGGATGCGGCGGCCGGCTTCGGTGCGGATGGGAATGTTCTGCAGGTTCGGCTCGGTGGAGGACAACCGGCCGGTGGCCGCGATGGTCTGGTTGAACGTGGTGTGGATCCGGCCGTCCGAGGCCACCGAGTTCAGCAGCCCGTCGACGGTGACCTTCAGGCGGGTGGCGTCCCGGTGGGCCAGCAGATGCTGCAGGAACGGGTGCCCGGTCTTGTCGAACAGGGACTGCAGCGCGTCGGCGTCCGTGGTGTAGCCGGTCTTGGTGCGCTTGGTCTTGGGCATCTCGAGCTCGTCGAACAGCACGGTCTGCAGCTGTTTGGGCGAGCCGAGGTTGATCTGCTTGCCGATCACCGCGTACGCGGCCTCGGCGGCGTCGCGGATCTGATCGGCGAATTCGCTCTGCAGGCCCTTGAGCTGCTCGATGTCGACGGCGATGCCGGCGTGCTCCATCTCGGCGAGCACACGCTGCACCGGCAGTTCCATCCGGCCGAGCAGCGAGGACGAGTCGATCTTGGCGAGCTCCTCGTCGAGGGCGTCGGCCAGGTCGAGCACCGCAACCGCCCGTAGGATCACCGTCTGGACGGCCTGATCGTCGACGCCGTCGCCGTCGTCGAGCAGCGACAGCTGCTGCTGCTGGGGATCCTCCGCGCGCAACTCGCGCCGCAGGTAGCGCAACGACAGGTCGTCGAGGCTGAAGCTGCGCTGCCCCGGCCGCACCAGGTACGCGGCCAGCGCCGTGTCGGAGGTGACGCCGTTGAGGGTCCAGCCCCGCCCGGCGAGGTCGTGGAACGCCAGCTTGGCCTCGTGCAGGGCCTTCGGCGGACCCGGATCGGCGAGCCAGGACGCCAGCGCGGCCTCGTCCTCCGGGTCGAGCGTCGAGGTGTCGATGTAGCGGCCCTCGCCGTCGGCGGACACGATCGCCAGCGCGGTGGCGTCCGCGTCGTAGGCGAGATGGGTGCCCACGACCGCGAGCCCGAACCGGTTGCCGAGGCTGTGCTCGGCGAGCCAGCCCGCCAGCTCGCCGGGCTGCAGCGCCTGACCGCGCACATCGAAGCCGTGTTCGACCTCGGGCTCGACGGCGGCCAGGGTCTCGAAGAGCCGGTCCCGCAGGACGCGGAACTCCAGGTCGTCGAAGAGCCGGTGGATCTGGTCGCGGTTCCACGGCTGCATCCGCAACGTGTCGGGGGTCTGCGCCAGCGGGACGTCCTTCACCAGATCGGTGAGCTCGCGGTTGAGGATGACGTGGCTCAGGTTGGCCCGCAGCGCGTCGCCGACCTTGCCCTTGACCTGGTCGACGTTGTCAACCAGGGCCTGCAGCGACCCGTACTCGGCGATCCACTTGGTGGCTGTCTTCTCCCCCACGCCCGGGATGCCGGGCAGGTTGTCGCTCGGGTCACCGCGCAGGGCGGCGAAATCCGGGTACTGCCGGGGGGTGAGCCCGTACTTCTCGAGCACCGCGTCGGGGGTGAAGCGGGTGAGTTCGCTGACACCCTTGCGCGGGTAGAGCACCGTCACCGCATCGCTGACCAGTTGCAGCGAGTCGCGGTCGCCGGTGACCACCAGGACGCGGTAGGCCTCCTCCTCGGCCTGGGTGGCCAGCGTCGCGATGATGTCGTCGGCCTCGTAACCGGGCTCGGCGAGCACCGTGATGCCCAGCGCCACCAGCACCTCTTTGGTGATGTCGATCTGGCCGCGGAACTCGTCGGGGGTGGCCGACCGGCCGGCCTTGTACTCGGGGTACTTGTCGACGCGGAACGTCTTGCGGGACACGTCGAAGGCGGCGGCCACGTGGGTGGGCTGCTCGTCGCGCAGCAGGTTGATCAGCATCGCGGTGAAGCCGTAGACCGCATTGGTGGTCAGCCCGCCCTGGGTCTTGAAGTTCTCGGCCGGCAGCGCATAGAACGCGCGGTAGGCCAACGAATTGCCGTCCAGCAGCATCAGCGTGGGCGTGTCAGACGCCTTCTCGCTGGCCTTCTCACCGGCCTTCGCGGCGGCCGTTTTCTTCGCGGTCGGGGTGCTGGCTGGGCTCACGGCCCTACTCTATGCACCGCCCCCGACACGCAGGTGCCTGCGGGCCAGCCCGATCAGCGCGCGGGCCGCCGGGCTGACGGGCCCGGCCGCCCGCCAGGCCAGCACCAGGCGCCCGCGCAGCCGTGGAGTGATGCGCAGGGCGTGAAGGCCGGGCCGGTGACGCGCCACCGACTCCGGCACGATCGCCACCCCGAGGCCGTGCGCTGCCAGGGCGGCCACCTCGATGGGCGTGCTCGCCTCGAACGCCACGCGGGGCGTCACCCCGGCCGCCGTACACGCCTCGTCGAGCCGGCGGCGGATCCCGGTGCCGGCGGGCAGCGCGATGAGCGGCCGCTCGGCCAGCGCCGCCAGCGGCACCGTCCGGCGACGCCGCCAGGCGTCGTCGCGGTGCACGGCCGCCTCGATCTCCTCGTCGGTGACCACCTCGACGGCGAGCCCGTCGGGCACCTCCCCGGCGCCCACCGAGGCGATGACCACATCGAGCCGGCCGGACCGCACGCCCTCGATCAGCGCGTCGGAATCCTCGGTGCCCAGGGTGATCTCGACGGCCGGATGTGCCTGATGGAACTCGGCCAGCAGGGCGGGCATGTCGACGCTGTGCGAGGTCACCGTGCCGATCGCCACAGAACCCCGCATCAGACCGGACAGTTCGCCGACGGCGCGCCGGACGTCGGCGACCGCGGCCAGGGCCGCGCGAGCGTGGGTCAGGGCCGCCTCACCCGCGGCGGTCGTGGTGACCTGACGGCTCGAGCGGTCCAGTAACGGCTCCCCCAGCTCGCGCTCCAGCCGCGCGACCGCGGCGCTGACCGCCGGCTGCGCGACGTGCACGCGACGCGCGGCGCGGGTGAAGCTGCGCTCCTCGGCCACGGCGACCAGGTACTCGAGCTGCCGAAGATCCATAAGCACAGTTTATAGTTCCTGTACTGAACCGCTATTGGACTTATGAACCGTGCCGGCTCACCGTGGAGTCATGGCCACCTTCGTTCTGATCCCCGGCGCCTGCCACGGCGCATGGTGCTTCGACGACCTCACCGACACGCTGCGACGAGAGGGCCACCGGGTGCTGGCGTACACGCTCACCGGCGTCGCCGAGCGCGCGCACCTCGCCCGAGCCGGCGTCAATCTCGACACCCACATCGCCGACGTGCTGGCCGCCGTGGCGGCCGACGCCCCCGACGCGAAGGTCGTGCTGGTGGGCCACAGCTACGGCGGCATGGTGATCACGGGCGTGGCCGACCGGATTCCCAACCGCGTCGACGCGCTGGTCTATCTCGACGCACTGGTACCCCACGATGGTGAATCCTGTTGGCACCTGGTCAATGACGAGGAGCGGCAGTGGTACCTCGACGTGGACGACACCGGGTACGGCGTGCCGCCGATGCCGTTCTTCGACCCCAGGGCCAGCGCGCATCCGCTGGCGTCTTTGCTGCAGCGCATCTCGCTGCGCGGCGACCTGAGCGGTATCCGTCGCCGCGACTTCGTCTACGCCCTGAACTGGCCGGGCGACTCACCGCTGCGGCCGTCGTACGAACGGGTGCGCGAGGATCCGGCCTGGCGGGTGCACGAACTCGACGGCGCGCACAACCTGATGCGGGACAACCCCGACGATCTGCGGCGCATACTGCTCGACGTCGCGGGGTCCGGCTGAGTTCACGCTCTCGGCCTCCACCGCGAGCACGCCGCACCGCCGCATGCCCCGATCGGCGCGGCGGCACGGTAACTGGAACACGTTTCAGTTTTGTCGGCCGACTGGGTACGCTGACCGCGTGTCAGCATCCATCCAACCCGCGATCGACGGCTGGTTCGCCACCGACGGATCAGGTGAGGCCTATCTGCTCGGCGGCAAATGCCACCGGTGCGGGACCTACGTGTTCCCGCCGCGGGCCACCAACTGCCCGAACCCCGGTTGCGACGGCGACGAGCTCGCGCAGGTGCCGCTGTCGCGGCGCGGGAGATTGTGGAGTTACACCGAGAACCGGTATGCCCCACCACCGCCCTATCCGTCGCCGGAGCCGTTCGAGCCGTTCGCGGTGGCGGCGGTCGAGCTGGCCGAGGAAGGGATCATCGTGCTCGGCAAGGTCGTCGACGGCACACTGGCCGCCGACCTGAAGGTGGGCATGGAAATGGAACTGACCACGATGCCGCTGTTCGTCGATGACGACGGCATCGAACGCATCGTGCACGCCTGGAGGATCGCGAGATGACGCCGGAACCGCTCTACATCCTCGGCGCGGGCATGCATCCCTGGGGCAAATGGGGCAACGACTTCACCGAATACGGTGTGGTGGCCGCCCGTTCGGCCCTGGCCGAAGCCGGCCTGGACTGGCGCCAGATCCAGCTGGTCGCCGGTGCGGACACCATCCGCAACGGCTACCCGGGCTTCGTCGCCGGCGCCACCTTCGCTCAGAAGCTGGGGTGGAACGGCGTCCCGGTGTCGTCCTCCTATGCCGCATGCGCCAGCGGTTCGCAGGCCCTGCAGAGCGCCCGCGCCCAGATCCTGGCCGGCTTCTGCGACGTCGCGCTGGTGGTCGGCGCCGACACCACGCCCAAGGGATTCTTCGCGCCCGTCGGTGGCGAACGGCGCAACGATCCCGACTGGCAGCGTTTCCGTCTCATCGGCGCCACCAACCCGGTGTACTTCGCGCTGCTGGCTCGGCGCCGCATGGATCTCTACGGCGCCACGCTCGAGGATTTCGCGGCGGTCAAGGTCAAGAACGCCCGCCACGGGCTGGAGAACCCGAACGCCCGGTTCCGCAAGGAGACCTCCGTCGACGACGTGCTGGCCAGCCCCATGGTCGCCGACCCCCTCCGCTTGCTCGACATCTGCGCCACCTCCGACGGCGCCGCGGCACTGATCGTGGCCAGTAAGCGCTTCGCCGAGAAGCACCTCGGATCGGTCGAAGGGGTGCCGTCGGTGCGGGCGATCAGCACCGTGACCCCGCGCTATCCCCAGCACCTGCCCGAGCTGCCCGACATCGCCACCGATTCCACCGCGGTGGTGCCCGCACCCGAGCGGGTGTTCAAGGACCAGATTCTCGACGCCGCCTACGCCGAGGCCGGTATCGGACCCGAGGACCTGTCGGTCGCCGAGGTCTACGACCTGTCCACCGCGCTGGAACTCGACTGGTACGAACACCTCGGCCTGTGCGCCAAGGGTGAAGCCGAACAGCTCTTGCGCAGCGGCGCCACCACGATCGGCGGCCGGATCCCGGTGAACCCGTCCGGTGGACTCGCCTGCTTCGGTGAGGCGATTCCGGCCCAGGCCATCGCCCAGGTCTGCGAACTCACCTGGCAGCTCAAGGGACAGGCCACCGGACGTCAGGTCGAGGGCGCGAAGGTGGGCGTCACCGCGAACCAGGGCCTGTTCGGCCACGGCTCGTCGGTGATCGTCGCGCGGTAGCGTCCCGATGCGCCGACACTACGGTCGTTGACGGATTTCGGCGGATTTCGGTCATCTTCCGTAGTCTCGGCGAGCGCTCAGGCGACACCGAGGTACGCGGCGCGGATGCTGTCGTCGTGCAGCAGTTCCCGCGCATTGCCGGTGCGGGTCACCTCCCCGGTCTCGAGAATGTAGGCCCGGTCCGAGCGTGACAGCGCCTGCTGCGCGTTCTGCTCCACCAGCAGCACCGTGGTGCCCTGGGCGTTGATGTCGGCGATGATCCGGAAGATCTGCGAGATCACCATCGGCGCCAGGCCCATCGACGGTTCGTCGAGCAGCAGCACCTTGGGTCGCGCCATCAGCGACCGCCCGATCGCCAGCATCTGCTGTTCCCCGCCGGACAGCGTGCCGCCCACCTGGCTGCGCCGCTCGGCGAGGCGCGGGAACGTCTCGAACACCCAGTCCAGCCGCTCGCGATGTGCCGCCTTGGACTCGAATTTGCGCCCGTAGCAGCCCATCTCGAGATTCTCGGTCACGGTCATGCCGGGGAACACGCCCCGCCCCTCCGGCGCCTGGATCAGCCCGTCGACCACCCGGCGGTGCGCCTTGACCCGCGAGATGTCCCGTCCGTCGAACCACACCGACCCGGACGTCAGCGGGCGCAGACCCGAGATCGCGCGCATCATCGTGGTCTTGCCGGCCCCGTTGGACCCCAGCAGGGTGACCAGTTCCCCCTCGTGCACCGTGAGCGACACCCCGTGCAGCGCCCGGATCCGGCCGTAGTGCACGACGACGTCCCTTACCTCCAGGAGCACCTTGCGGTCCGGCTCAGCCGATTTCGTCATCGGGCACTCCCAGGTAGGCGGCGATGACCTTGGGGTCCTCGCGGATCTCGGTGGGCAGGCCGTCGGCGATCTTGCGACCGAACTCCAGCACCACGATCCGGTCGGTCACCCCCATCACCAACCGCATGTCGTGTTCGATGAGCAGCACCGTGTAGCCGTCGTCGCGGATCTTGCGGATCAACTCGATCAGCGCCGCCTTCTCGGCCGGGTTGAACCCTGCGGCCGGCTCGTCGAGGCAGAGCAGCTTCGGTTCGGTCGCCAGGGCGCGGGCGATCTCGAGGCGGCGCTGGTCGCCGTACGGCAGGTTCTTCGCCTTCTCCTCGCCGCGGTGGGCGATGCCCACGAAGTGCAGGAGGGCCGCTGATCTCTCGATCGCCGACTTCTCCTCGCGACGGTGCCGCGGCGTGCGGACCAGCGCGCCCGGTACCGACGTGTGGTGGCGGGCGTCGGTGCCCACCATCACGTTCTCCAGCGCCGTCATCTCCCCGAACAGCCGGATGTTCTGGAAGGTGCGCGCGATACCGCGCCGGGTGATCTCGTGGCGCTTGATTCGGCCCAGCGGGCGGCCGTCGAAGGTCACCGAGCCCGAGCTGGGCCGGTAGACGCCGGTGATCGCGTTGAAACAGGTGGTCTTGCCTGCGCCGTTCGGCCCGATCAGCCCGAGGATCTCGCCGCGGCGGATGCCGAAGGTCACCGCGTCGAGAGCGGTGAGCCCGCCGAACTTCACCGTCAAGTCGTGGGTCTGCAGCAGCGTCTCGCCCTCGGCGGCGTTGATGTCCCGGTGCACACCGGCCAGTTCCTCGATGCTCACCGCGTCACCTCCTCGCGCTCCCCGGGGGCCCGCCGCAGCATGTCACGCGCCGACTTGCCGTAGGCCAGCAGCTGCTGGCGCGCCGGGAACAGACCCTGCGGCCGGAAGATCATCAGCACCACCAACGCCAACCCGAAGAACAGGTATTTCAGGTCGCCGAGGTTGACGCCGAGGAACTCGACGCCGAGCAGCCGGTTGGGCAGGTACACAATGATGAAGGCGCCGAAGACGACGCCGAGCTTGTTGCCCTGCCCGCCGAGCACCACCGCGCACAGGAACAGCATCGAGTTGATGATGTTGAACGTCGGTGGCGCCACGAACTGCACCTGCCCGGCGTACAGCGCCCCCGACAGACCGCCGATCGCCGCGCCGATCACGAACGCCCACAGCTTGAACTTGAAGGTGTTGACGCCCATCACCTCCGCGGCGTCCTCGTCCTCGCGGACCGCCACCCAGGCCCGGCCGACCCGGCTGCGCTCGAGGTTGCCCACCAGCAGCAGGATGCCGACGATCAGCACCAGCCCCAGCCAGAACCACCAGGTGCCGTAGTTCGCGTCACCGGACGAGTTCGCGCTGGAGAACACCCCTTCGGGCAGCCGCTCACTCTCGCCGACCTTCGGGTACTCGACCTCGTTGAGGCCGCGCGGACCGTTGGTGATGTCGGACAGGTTGTCGGCGAGGAGCCGGATGATCTCGCCGAACCCCAGCGTCACGATCGCCAGATAGTCGCCGCGCAGCCGCAGCGTGGGTGTGCCCAGGATCAGGCCGGCCAGCGCGGTGACCGCCATCGCCAGCGGCACGCAGGACAGCCACGCCCAGTCGGTGCTGAAAAATCCGGTCGGGCCCACTTTGTTCCACGGGCTGCTGGGGCTGGTCAGCAGCGCGACCGTGTAGGCCCCGACGGCGTAGAACCCCACGTAGCCGAGGTCGAGCAGACCTGCTTGTCCCACAACGACGTTCAGGCCGATCGCGATGATCGCCACCATCGCGAACTGCGCCATGGTGCCGCCGAAGCTGATGCCGGGGGTATCGAGAAACGGCGGGGTGAACAGCGGCAGCGCGGCCAGTAATCCGAAGCCGAGGACGCCGAACAGCCACTTGACCGGCCGGCTCAGCCCGGCCCACCATTCCCGCAGCCCGTCGCCGGGCGCCAGGAGGTTGCGGCTCATCCGTGACGCGCCGTCGCGTCCGTGCTGATCGGTCATACCCGCGCCTTCCCGAGGCTCTCCCCGAGTATGCCGGTGGGGCGGATCAGCAGGACCAGCACCAGCAGCACGAACGCCACCACGTCGCGCCACTGGGTGCCGAACACCGCCTGCCCGTAGTTCTCCATCACCCCGAGGATCAGGCCGCCGAGCAGCGCGCCGCGCAGGTTGCCGATGCCGCCGAGCACCGCTGCGGAGAACGCCTTGATGCCCAGCAGGAACCCGCCGGAGTAGATGATCCCCTGCGGCACCTTGAGGATGTAGAGCAGCGCGGCGGCCCCGGCGAGCACGCCGCCGATCATGAACGTCAGCATGATGACGCGCTCACGGGAGACCCCCATCAGCGTCGCGGTGCTCGGGTCCTGTGCGACGGCGCGGATGCCGCGCCCGAACTTGGTGCGATTGATCGCGATGTCGGTGAGCAACGCGAACACCAGCGCGGCCGCGATGATGACCAGCGTGACGTTGGAGACGGCGGCGCCGAAGATCTCGAACTGGGTCTTGGGCGCCACTAGGTTGATCGGCTGCTGGGCGTTGCTGCCGCCGTAGCCGTCGATGATCGACGGCAGGATGAAGTGCACGAATTCCTGCAGGACGAACGACATCCCGATGGCGGTGATCAGGAAGGTCAGCGGCCGGGCGCCGCGTCGGCGCAGCGGCCGGTACGCCACGAACTCCAGGCCCACCGCCGCACCGCCGGAGACCAGCATCGCGAACAGCATCGCGATGCCCAGGTAGAGGACGGTCAGCGCAATGCCTTTGTTGTAGACGTTGCCCGACGGGGTGAACCCCAGGATGAAGTCGAGGCAGAAGTAGGCGCCGAACATCCCGAGCATGAATATCTCGGAATGGGCGAAGTTGATCAACCGCAGGACGCCGAACACCAGGGTGTAGCCGACGGCCACCAGCGCGTAGATCGCCCCCCAGGACAGGCCGTCGATCGTCAACTGCCAGAAGCCGTCCCGCAGGCCGTCGATGTTGAAGTTGATGTTCGCGGCCAGACAGGCGGACTGGGCGACGCACTGATCGATCATCCGGTGACGGGCTCCCTCGCGTGCAGCGATGCCTCGACCGAAACGCGTCCGAGCCGTGGCGGTCTCGGACGCGTTTCCGTCTCGGGGCTTACTGGACCTTGTACATCCAGATGAGCGTGCTGGTCAGCTCACCGTTGGGAGTCCACTGGTAGTTGCGGGCGACGCCCTGGCCGTTGTAGTTGCGGACGTAGTCCAGCAGTGCCTGGCGGGTGATGGCGCCGGAGTCGATGCCCTTGAGCAGGATGGTGCCCAGGTCGTAACCCTCGGTGCTGTAGGTGCCCGGCTCCTGACCGAACTTCTGGGTGTACTCCTCGGCGAACCCGCCGGTGGCCGGACCGCACGGGCAGGACAGCAGCGCGTCCTTGGCGGATTCCCCGGCCTGCTTGACGAATTCGGGGTCCTTGGTGCCGTCGGCGCTGACGAATGTCGCCTCGACGCCACCGTTCTTGAGCTGCTGCACGAACGGCGCCGCCTCGGCGTAGTAGCCGCTGAAGAACACCGACTGCGGTGCGACGCCCTTGATCTGCGTGACGGCGGCCGAGAAATCTTTGTCGCCCTTCTTCACCGAGATGTTGCATCCGGGATCGGCCGCCGGGCCGAGGGTTTCGCGCACCGTCTGCGCGAGACCCAGGCCGTAGTCGGTGCTGTCGTCGACCACGCACACCTTCTGGTTGCCCAGCGTGTTCTTCAGGTAGTTGGCGACCGACGGTCCCTGCACCCCGTCGTTGGCCAGGCCGCGGAAGAAGGTGCGCCAACCCCGTTCCGAGAGAGTCACATTCGTCGCGGACGCGGTGGTCGCCACCAGCCCGGCCTGGTTGAACACGTCGCCGGTGGCGTTGGTCTCACCGGAGAACGCCGGGCCCACCAGGCCGATGGTGTACTGGTCGTCGACGATCTGCGGCGCGATCGCCGACGCCTTCTGCGGATCGCCCTCGGTGTCGAAGGTCTTGAGCTGCACCTGGCAGCCCGGGTTGGCGGCGTTGTGCTTGTCCACCGCGAGCTGCACACCGTTCTTGATGTTGATGCCGAGCGCGGCGTCCGGGCCGTTGAGCGCTCCCGCCATCGCGATCGACAGGGGCGGGCACGTGGCCTTGCCGTCTCCGGCGGGGTCGGCGGGTGCGGCGCCCTCGGCGGCCTGCACCTCGGCGCCGTTCTCGTCGATCTGCACCTGTTCGACGATCTTCAGATCGGTCTGCGCCGCTTCTTCTTCGGGGGTGGACTGACTGCAGCCGGCAAGGCCGAGCGCCAGCAACCCCGCGCTGCTGAGGGCAAATGCGTTCCGTGCCATGCGACCGCGCACGTTTCACCTCCGGATGTGGGTTTCCATCGGCATCGGCTCCGCAGACCGCGAGAAGTCAGGGCGCTGACGCTTCCGGTAGAAGATAACCAACGCATGGCCGGAGTGCGTCATGTTGGGAAATGCTTGGCGCGCCGCGTCGGTCGGAACTCGACGAACGACGATTCCGAAACCTCGTGTTTACCTGTCCGCGGCGTCCGCGGCTACCCCGCGGTGCTGTCGCCCGTCGGAGTGTCCAGCGTCTCGAGCACCACCTCGGCGACCCGCTTCATCGTCGTCCGGCGGTCCATCGCGGCGCGCTGAATCCACTTGAACGCCTCGGGTTCGCTCATCCCCTGCTTGGCCTGCAGCAAACCCTTGGCGCGTTCGACGAGCTTGCGGGTCTCCAGCCGGTCCGACAGCGAGGCCACCTCGTCCTCGAGCGCGGTGATCTCGCTGAACCGACTGACGGCCACCTCGATGGCCGGAATCAGGTCGTTGACGTTGAACGGTTTGACCAGGTACGCCATCGCGCCGGCATCGCGGGCCCGCTCGACCAGTTCGCGCTGACTGAACGCGGTCAGGATGACGATCGGCGCGATTCGCTTGCCGGCGATCTCCGAGGCGGCGTCGATCCCGTCGCGGCGCGGCATCTTGACGTCCATGATCACCAGATCGGGCCGCAGGCTCTCGGCGAGTTCGACCGCCTCCTGACCGTCGCCCGCCTCACCGACGATCTCGTAGCCCTCGTCGCGCAGCATCTCGGCCAGGTCGAGCCGGATGAGTGCCTCGTCCTCGGCGATGAGGACCCGGCGCGGCGTAGGCGGGTCAGTGGGTGAGCCGGTCATGGACTCATTGTGGCGGTACGGCGGCCGATCAGCGACCGCGGGTCCATCCTCTATGGTGGGAGACCGCACCCCCGCGCTCGCCCCTGTAGCCCAACCGGCAGAGGCACACGACTCAAAATCGTGACAGTGTGAGTTCGAATCTCACCAGGGGCACCACCACGCGCGACGCGGTGGGGAACGCGATCACGCCCGCATCGGCAATCGCTCCGCCGGATCTCGATCAGCCACTGCACACACACCGCACTTCGGCGTCCGGCCGCGCGCAAATTATTTGCACTCTCAAATTGCTTCGTCGGCGCCATTTCTTGAAAGCTCAAATAAACCACTTCACCGCGGAAACAAATTTGCCGGGACGGCCGAGCGCGCGAGGGTGGCCGAATGTAATCTGCTGCGTCATGAGAATCCGCCGTGGCGTTGCCCACAGCGCTTGGCTCCGATGGTCCGGGCGGTACGCCGCCGCCGTTGCGGACAGCGCCGCCGGTCCGTCCCTGTGAGAGTCACCGGACAGGAATCGAGCGCGCAGCAGCCGAAAGCCGAACGCCCCGATCAGTTATTGGCCGTCGGTACCCAAGATCGGCGCTCCGCGGAACGGGGGTTCCGCCCGGACATCGAAGGGTTGCGCGCGGTAGCGGTGCTGGCCGTGGTGCTATTCCACGCCGATGTGCCCGGCCTGCGTGGCGGATTCGTTGGTGTCGATGTTTTCTTCGTCATTTCCGGGTTTCTGATCACGGGTTTGCTCTGGCGCGAAGCCAGCGCGAACGGCACGGTGAGACTCCGCAATTTCTACGCCGCGCGAGCTCGCCGCCTGCTGCCGGCATCGGCCGTGGTCGGTGTGATCACCATGATCGGGGCGGCGCTACTGCTGCCTCCGCTGCAGGTCGCGTCGGTGGCCATGGACGGCATCACCAGCGCGTTGTACGTCAGCAATTACCGGTTCATCGGCTCGGGCGTCAACTACTTCGCCGAGAGCAGCCTGGCGTCTCCGTCGCCGTTCCAGCACTACTGGTCGTTGGGCGTAGAGGAGCAGTTCTACCTGGTGTGGCCGATTCTGATCATCGGAACGGCATGGCTGATCCGGCGCCTACGCCGGCTCGACACCAAGGCGGCGGCGACAGCGTCGGTACGCCCGTACGTCGTCATCCTCGGTCTGGTCACCGTGGTGTCGTTCGCGCTGTCGCTGTTCATCACCTACCTGGTTCCGCCGGTCGCGTTCTTCTCGCTACCCACCCGGGCGTGGCAACTCGCCGCGGGCGGCCTGATCGCGCTGACCGTCACCCAGTGGCGGCGGATGCCGGCCGTGCCCGCCGCGGTCACCGGGTGGACGGGCCTGGCGCTGATCCTGCTGGCCTGCACCTGGCTGAGCTCGGCCACCCGCTATCCGGGAATCGCGGCGCTGTTGCCGACCCTCGGCGCCGTGCTGGTGATCGGCGCGGGCTGCGCCCAACCGTCGCGAGGGTGTGGTCGCTTGCTTTCGACGAGGCCGATGGGCGCCATCGGTAGGGTGTCGTACTCCTGGTATCTGTGGCACTGGCCGGTACTGGTGTTCACGCCGCTGGTGGTCGGGCATGCGATCGGATTGGCCGGGAAGTTGACGGCCGTCCTGGTGGCCGCTGGGCTCGCCGTGTTGACCATGCGCTTCGTCGAGGATCCATTGCGGTTCTCCCCGCGCATCCGGCGCTCCGCGTGGGCCGGCCTCGGGCTGGGCGGCGCAGTCACCGCGACCGCGGTCTGCGTGGCCCTGGTGACGCCGATGCTCCTGCCCAACCCGGCCAGCCGCGGGCCCGTCGCCACGCCGGTCCGCATCGCGGCGGCGACCGTGCCCCCGGGCTCGGATCCGACGGCGTACGACGCGGCGGTGCGCGCCGTCTTCGACCAGGCACAGGCCGCGGTCGCGGCGTCGGTCGACATCCGAACCGTTCCGTCGAACCTGACCCCGAACCTGTCCGAACTGGGGTCGCAACAACTGTCCATCCTGAGCGGCGGCTGCCTCCTGGTGGTGCCGTTCGACACCGAGCAACCCGAATGCGCGACCGCCGACACCTCCTCGGCGACGACGGTGGCGCTCATCGGTGACTCGCGCGCGGCGATGTACCACCCGGCGTTCGAACAGGCCGCGACCCAGCGGTCCTGGCGGTTGGAGATGCTGGCCAAGGCCAGCTGCCCGATCGTGGAGCTGCCGGTCTCCGATCAGTTCAACGGCCTGGCCGAACAGTTCCAACGCTGTGCGCAGTGGCGCGGAGAAATCCTGACCCGCGTGCAGGCCGAGCCCCCGCAGCTGGTCGTGGTGGCGTCGGCGCGGGCGTACGACGCCACCGGCGTCCACACGATGACACCGGGCCTGAAGATGTTCGACGACGCATGGCTCGACGGACTGAGCCGCCTGGTGCAGCAGCTCCGCGACACCGGCGCCCAGGTGCTGGTGCTCGGTCCGAGTGTCGACCTGCCGATGTCGGCTCCGCTGTGCCTGTCGGCCCATCCCGAGGACGTGACCACGTGCGCCGCGGTGCGGGGTGAGAAGTACGCCCGCGGGATCGCCGCCGAGGCCGCCGCCGTCGAGGCGGCCGGCGGCCGGTACACCGACGTGACCGGCCTGTTCTGCGCCGGCGACCGCTGCCCGGTCATCGTGGGCAACACCCTGGTGTACTTCGACGCCGGCCACCTGACGCGCGAGTACGCACAGCACTTGGCGCCGGCGATGGGGGCGCTCGCCGACCGCGCGCTCGCCCACCGGTGATGGCGGGACCTGACCGCCCGGCAGGGCGAATGTCTGCCGGGTGACCCCGCAACGGCGATACGCTGCGTCGGTGGCTGTCCGCGAGGTCCGGCGCACCGTCTGCATGCCCGACGTGGCGCTGCACAACCGGGTGCCCGCACGCACCCGGCACTGGGCAGAGACCGTGGTGCGCCGGCTCCGGGTCCTCACCATCGCCACCTGGATCGCCGCTGCGGTGTCGGTGTTGTTCGGGGTGCTGCAGTTGTTCATCGGCGGTGCCGGCTGGTGGATCGGGCTGCTCAACCTCGTGTGCGGGGCGATGTTCATGGCGATGCCGCTGCTGTACCGCTTCGGGGCGCTGATCGCGCCCCTGACGTTCTTCGTCGTCGCCTATCTGTCGGTGAGCTTCATCTGCTATTCGATCGGCACCGATTCGGGGCTGCAGTTCTACTTCCTGGTGGCGGCGTCGCTGGTCGTGCTGGTCCTGGGTATCGAGCGCATCGTGCTGTCGGCGGTATTGGTCACCCTCGGCCTGCTGGCCACGATCCTGCTCGAGGTGTTCGTGCCCGGCGACCGCGGCCTGGGCCCGCCCTGGATGCTGACCGTCGGGTTCGTCAGCTCGACGGTGGGTTCCACGGTCATGGTGTTCGCGACCGTCTGGTACGCCCTGCGCGAGACCGACCGCGCCGAACGCGCGATGGAGGCCGAGTACCTACGGTCGGAGACCCTGCTGACCAACATCCTGCCCGCGCCCATCGCCGCCCGGCTCAAGGATCCGGCGCACACGATCGTCGCCGACAAGTACGACGACGCGTCGATCCTGTTCGCCGACATCGCCGGCTACACCGAACGCGCCAGCGACACCCCGCCCACCGATCTGGTGCGATTCCTCGACGCGCTCTACACCCGACTCGACGCGCTGGTCGACCGGCACGGCCTGGAGAAGGTCAAGACCAGCGGCGACTCCTACATGGTGGTCAGCGGCGTCCCGCGGCCGCGGCCCGACCACGTGGAGGCGCTGGCCTGCCTGGCGCTGGACATGGCCGACGCCGTCGCCGGTCTGCAGGATCCGCTGGGCCGGGCGGTCCCGTTGCGGATCGGGCTGGCTGCGGGTCCCGTGGTGGCCGGAGTGGTGGGCGCCCGCAAGTTCTTCTACGACGTGTGGGGCGATGCGGTCAACGTGGCCGCACGCATGGAGACCACCGACGTCGAGGGCCGGATTCAGGTGCCCCACAACGTCTATGAACGCATCCGCCACGCCTTCGTGCTCGAGGAACGCGGCGACGTCGACGTCAAGGGCAAGGGTGTGATGCACACCTGGTACCTGGTCGGCCGCCGCGATGACGCCGCGGTGCGCGATGCCGTCGAGCTGCCCGCTACCGGACGAACAGTGACGTCACCAGCTGGTTGATCCGGCGCCGCGGCCACCCGGTCAGGCCGTCGCTCGCCAGCGCGGCGCGCGCCGCGTTGCGCCCGCACGCCCCGTGCACTCCCCCGCCCGGGTGCGCGCCCGCGCTGCCGAGGAACAGCCCGTCGATCGGCGTCTCCGCACGACCGAATCCCGGTGTGGGACGGAAGATCAGCTGCTGCTGCAACTGCGCGGTGCCGCCGTTGACCGCCCCGAACACCAGATTGGCGTCCGACGCCGTCAGATCCGACGGCCGCTGGATGAACTTGCCGACCACGTGATCGGTGAATCCGGGTGCGTGTTCCTCGAGCACCCGGTCCACCGCCTCGGACAGCCGGTCTGCGGACGCATCGTCGGCCACCTCGCGCGGCAGATGCGTGTAGGCCCAAGCGCTTTCGGTCCCCGCCGGCGAGCGGCTGGGGTCGGCGGTGGTCATCTGCCCGAAGAGCATGAACGGATGCTCGGGCACCGTGCGGGTGTTGAGGTCGGCCATCCACCGCACCAGCCCGTCCGCGTCGGCCCCCAGGTGCACGGTTCCGGTGTCGGCCAGGTTCTTGGAGCGCCACGGGATCGCCGCGTCCAGGGCGTAGTTGATCTTCAGCACCGGGGTGTCCCAGGTGAAGTGCTCGAGGTCGTCGAGCACCCGCGACGGCACCGCCGCGCGCGGCAGCAACTCGCGGTAGAGCGCGGGGGCGGACACGTCGGCCACCACCGCCCGCCGGGCGGCGACGCTGTGGCCGCCTGCGGTCCGTACGCCGACCGCGCGACCCTCCCGTACCTCGACGCCCTCGACCGGCTGGGCGCAGTGCACCTGCGCACCGGCGAATTCGGCGCGGCGGACCAGCGCGGCGGTGAGCTGTCCGGCACCGCCGACGGGGACGGGCCAGCCGCCGTCCTGGGCCATCATGATCAGCATCAGGCCCATGACCCCGCTGCCGGGCGCATCCACCGGGACGTCGGCGTGCAGCGCATTGCCGAGCAGCAGCAGCCGGGCCGCGTCACCGGCGAACAGCTGTTTGGCCATCTCCCCGGCGGGCAGCACCAGCCGGTGCACCAGTCGCAGGGCCTCGGCGGTGCCGAGGCGGCGCAACAGCCCGACGGGTCCGCGCAGTGGCGGGAACGGGGTGAACAGGCTGGCCAGCAGCGGTTCCCTGATCTGCTGCCACAGCTCGAACAGTCGCAACCAGTTGTCCCCGTCGGCGGGGTGGTTGCGGGCGAGTTCGGCGGCGGTGCGGTCGACTTCGCGGTAGATGACCGGGGCGTCCTCGTCGGCGGCCGAGCGCGGGTGGCCGACGACCGCGGGCGCATGGGTCCACCGCAACCCGTGGTCCTCCAGCCCCAGCCCGGCCAGCACCGGCGACGCCACCGACAGCGGATAGAACGCGCTGTAGAGGTCGCTGACGTAGCCGGGGATGCGTTCGGCGCTGCGCACCGCGCCGCCGGGCTCGGGTTGCGCTTCGAGCACCACGACGTCCCAGCCGGCGTCGGCCATCAGGGCGGCGGCGACCAGTCCGTTGTGGCCGGCGCCGATGACGACGGCGTCCGCCTCAGTCGGTATCGGCGTCACTGGACTTCCGGCGCTCGGCGAGGAAAGCGAGGCGGCGCAGCGATTCGTTGTTGCGCGGCCACACCGCCATGTCGGACAACCGCTCCGGCATCAGCTTGCCGATGCCGGAGATCGGAAACTCCTGCATGGCGACGCGGCAGCCGGTGGGGGTCTCGAACAGCCGCAGAACGATGCGCGCCCCGCCGAACGGCCGCCCCTTGGCGTGCAGCACCAGCTCCTCGGGTGGGGTCGCCTTCTCGACGACCGTCTCGTCGTTGAGCATCACCGGCCAGACGCCGATGGAGTGGTGGATGGCGGTGCCGGGTGCGGGCCACTCGGTGTCGACGGCCCGCATCCTGCTGTTGCCCACCACCCACTGCGAATAGGTCCACCCGTCCGCGATCACGTCCCACACCTGCTGGCGTGACGCGGCGATGTCGCGTGTCACTGTCACGCAACAGGCATACCCGTCCGCCGGATCTTTAGACCTTGCGGTTCTCCGACTTGATCAACCAGGCCAACTTCTCCAGGCCGTCGATCAGCTGATGCAGGATGTCGGCGGTGCTCGGATCCTCGGCGTCGACCGCGTCGTGTACCGCCCGCATGGTGTCGACGGTGGCCTGGATGCGGGTGGTGATCAGGTCGACGACCTCGCCGGTGCTGCGCTCGTAGGCGGGGAACTCCGGAAGGCTGGTGGTCGCGACCACGGTGTCCGACCGGCCGTCGGGCACCGCGTCGAGCGCGCGCATCCGCTCGGCGATCGTGTCGCTGCCCGCCCTGGCGAAGTCGACCAGTTCGTCGAGCTGCAGATGCAGGTCACGGAAGTTGGTGCCGACCACGTTCCAGTGCGCCTGCTTGCCCTGCAGGTGCAACTCGATCAGGTCGACGAGGACGCGTTGCAGATTCGCGGCGAACTCGGGGCCCGCGACGAAACCCTGAATCTCTGCTTCGGTACGACGTGAGGTGTTCATACCCTGATCAACGCTCACTGATCTGGAATCAGTCCAAATTACTGGGTGATCGGTGTCACAGAGTCCTGCTGGTCCTGCGCGGCCAACAGCCGGGCGTATCCGGCGCCCATCCCCAGCAGGACTAGTCCGACCACGATGAAGACCACCACCCGGAAGATGCCGTCGAGGGTGCCCAGGTCGAACAGGAACAGCTTGGCCATCGCCGCGGCGACGAGCGTAAGACCACCGCCGATCGGCACCGACCGCTGCGCGCGGGGCCGCCGCGCCGCGTAGCCGAACAGGGTGGCCGCGGCGGCGATCCAGCAGATCGTGGCGGCGACGTGACCGGCGAAGAACCCTCCGCCGACACCGCCGACCACCACGCCGGCGGTGACCGTGAACGTCGTGGTGGCGTAGATGGCCACGGCCGCCGTGCCGCCCCACAGCACCCGCACCGCTTCGGCGTCCGCCACGCGGCCGGCCCAGGCGACGGCGAGCGCCGACGCCGCGGCGACCAACAGGACACTCGAGATGAGGATCGCGACCGTATCGGGCCCGCTCAGCGCGGTCGGCTCGACCAGCGAGCTCGGCGGCGCGTAAACCACGTACAGTCCGCCGCCGACCGCGGCGAAGCCCACCGCGGCCCAGCGCGCGACGGTGTCGCGCCGGCCTGCCACGGCCACCACCGCCGCCATCGCGAGCAGCAGCGGCATCGCCAGTTCGCCCTCGAAGGCGACCGTGACCGCGATCAGCGCGCTGATCGCGCTGAGCGCCGACCACACCTGCCGCACCACCCCGGTCACGGCGGGCAACCGGTCAGTGAGCACGATCGCCAGCAGCGCCGTCGACAGCGCGGCGATCATCAGCGCCGCCACCACACGGTCAACGGCCAGCGACACACACAGCACCGGCGCCACCCCGGCCACCGTCAGCAGCGCGAGCACCGCCGGCCGAGTCGTGGACGGCAGGAGCAACAGGGCGCCGGCCAGTGCCAGCAGCGCCGCCACACCGCAGGCGGCGGCCAGCAGCAGGTCGTCGTCGCCGCCGATGGCGGTGCCGACGAGCGCGATCAGCAGCGGCAGCGTCACCGCCGCGGTGCGCGCGGCGTGCATCCCGGCCCAGTCCCTGCCGAGCTGGACCGGCAGCGCGGCCGCCGACAGTGAGAGCATGAAGGCGATGAGTGACAGGGTCACGCCGTCGGTGAGCAGCGGGGCGAGTCCGATCAGCGGCACCAGCACCAGTAGCGCGAGGTGCTGGGAGTCCCACCGCCGGGCCAGGGTCAGGCCTGCTCCGCCGACCGTCGCGGCGACCACCAGCCCGACGGGTGCGGCGATCCACTCGTAGATCGTCGTCACCGCCACCACGTCGATGTAGGCGGCGGCAATGCCGGTGGCGGCGAGCGCGATTCCGCCCACGCGGCCCCCGGCGCGGCCGTTCATGCGGCATCCGGCAGTCACCAGCGCGGCCGCGAGCAACGCGCCGGCGCCGACCCGGATCTCCGGCCGCAAGATCCCGGCCTGCGCGGCGAGCACCAGGAGCAGCACCACACCGATGAGCGTGACGCCGACGCCGGCCACGGCGAGCACCTTGCCGATCCAGCCCTCCGACCGTTCCCGTTTCGGCGCAGGTGCCGGCGGTGTGGGTGCGGGCGGGGGCAGCGGCCGGGGCGGGGCCGGCGCAGGCACGGGCGCGTACTGCGGCCAGTACACCGGCTGCGGCGCCGGCTGCGGTCGCGGCGCCGGCTGCGGTTGCGACGCGGGTTGCGCGGTCA
Organism: Mycobacterium sp. PS03-16; assembly: GCF_004570325.1. GTDB lineage: Bacteria > Actinomycetota > Actinomycetes > Mycobacteriales > Mycobacteriaceae > Mycobacterium. Next base: position 32,331 of record NZ_SPQO01000038.1, read on the forward strand.
GGAGCCGGTCGAGTTCGGTCAGGTCGGACGACACCCGGGCGAGTTGCCCCGACAGCGCCGCGAATTCCGAGGACAGGCGCGCGATGACGGCATGGTGCGATTCGCTCATGGTTCTCATCGTCGCGACGCGCGACCCGGCGCGGATGAGTAGGACTACCCGACTTCGCTACTGATCGAGGCCGTGTTCGATGGCGTAACGGGTCAACTCGACGCGGTTGGCCACCTGTAACTTACGGAACGTCGCCTGTACGTGGTTCTCGACCGTGCGGTGGCTGAGCGACAGCCGCGCGGCGATCTGGCGGGCCGTCAGTCCCTTCGCCACCAGCCGCAGCACCTCGGTCTCGCGCTCGGTCAGCCTGGGCGCCGCCGGACCCGTGTCCGGACCCGCCGCGATGCGGCGGTACTCCCCGAGCACCAGACCGGCCAGCCCGGGCGTGAACACCGCCCGCCCCTCGGCCGTCGCCCGCACCGCCGCGGCCAGTTCGGCCTTGGACGCGCTCTTGACCAGATACCCGGTGGCGCCGGCCTTGACCGCCTCGAGCACGTCGTCGCGCTCGTCGGACGCCGAGAGCACCAGCACCCGGCAGGACGGTGACACGGCCAGCACCTCGGCCGTCGCCTGCGCGCCGTCGCCGTCGGCCAACCGCATGTCCATCACGACCACATCGGGTTTCACGACGGCCGCCCGCCGGCGCGCCGCCGCCACCCCGTCGGCGGTCGCGGTCACCGAGAACCCGCCGTCGGCGAGGTCACGCGCCACCGCGTCGCGCCAGATCGGGTGGTCGTCGACCACCATCACCGTCGTCGCGGTCGAGTCGTCAGCCACGTCCGCCCTCCTCACGCGTGCGCGGCACCGTCATCTCCCATTCCGTGCCGCTGTCGGGTCCGGTGTGCAGTGTCGCGGTGCCACCCAGCGATTCCAGCCGTCCCACAATGGATTTCGCGACGCCCATTCGGCCCTGCGCGGCCGCCTCGGCCAGCCGGCCCGCGGGGATGCCGACTCCGTCGTCGCGCACGGTGACGGTCACCGCGTCCCCGAGGTCCTCGACGAGCACGTACGCGCGGGCACCGGGTCCGGCGTGGGCGGCGACGTTGTCGAGTGCGTTGACCGCCGCGGCGCACAGTTCGGTGGCGACGCGGGCGTCGAGCAGCACGGGCTGCGCCGGCACGCTGACCGAGATGCCGTCGGCCGCCCGGCGGCGCAGCAGCGCCCCGATGTCGGTGCGCTCCCCTTCCCCGACCGTCGTGTCGGCGTCGCTGACCAGGCGGCGCAGCGCCCGCTCCTGCTCGCCGGCGAGCTCGGCCAGTTCCGCGGTGGGCCCACCGATCTCGCGGCCGCGGCGGGCCACCAGCGCCAGCACCTGGATTGCGCCGTCGTGCACCTGACGGGAGAGCCGGTTACGTTCCTCGAGCGCGGCGGCCAGCCGGGTGGCGCGTTCGAGTTCGGCGTGCGCGCGGCGCGCGGTCTGGGCGGCCATACCCACCACCAGCCCGACGGCGAGCTCGATGACGATGGTGGCGTTACGGCCGACGTTGATGCTGACGTAGCCCTTGAGCACGGCGTACGCGGCCATCACCACCAGGCCGGTGACCATGCCGGAGACCGAGCCGCGCAGGATCGCCGCGGAGATCACCGCATTGGTCGCCCACAGCGTGGTCGGCCACGACTGGTTGTCGAGCACCCACTGATCCCCGGCCACCACCTCGGTCGACAGCATCAGCGCCACCACGACCACGATCTCCGCCACCACCCACGCGGTCGTGCGGCCGAAGCCCTGCAGGTAGGCGACCGCGCACGCCGCGCTCCAGGCGATCAGTACCGCGAACAGCGTCCACGCGAAACCGGGCCGGTCCAGGTCGTCGTTGACCGCGATCTGGAAACCCAGCGCATAGCCGCAGCTGAGCAGCCGGAAGACCTGCGCCGCGCGCCACAGCGGCGTGGCCGGATCGGCCGCCACCGGCATCACATCACCTTGGACAGAAAGGCTTTCGTGCGTTCCTGCTGCGGATTGCTCATCACCTCGCGGGGGTCGCCGCTCTCGACGATGACCCCGCCGTCCATGAACACCAGCTTGTCGGCGACCTCGCGGGCGAACCCCATCTCGTGGGTGACGACGAGCATGGTCATCCCCTCCGAGGCCAGCTTCTTCATCACCGCCAGGACCTCGCCGACCAGTTCGGGGTCCAGCGCGGAGGTGGGCTCGTCGAACAGCATCAGCTTCGGGTTCATCGCCAGCGCGCGGGCGATCGCCACGCGCTGCTGCTGACCGCCGGAGAGCTGCGCCGGATACGCGTCGGCCTTGGCGGCCAGCCCCACCTGGTCGAGCAGATCCCGCGCCCGGGCCACCGCGTCCTGTTTCTTGACGCCCTTGACGTGGATCGGCGCCTCGATCACATTCTCCAGCGCGGTGCGGTGCGGGAACAGGTTGAAGTGCTGGAACACCATCCCGACGTCGCGGCGCTGCCGGGCCGCCTCGCGTGGTTTGAGCTCGTGCAGTTTGCCGCCGCGTTCCCGGTATCCGACCAGTTCGCCGTCGACGTACAAGCGTCCGGCGTTGACCTGCTCGAGGTGGTTGATGCACCGCAGGAACGTCGACTTGCCCGAACCGGACGGGCCGACGATGCACAGCACTTCGCCCTTGGCGACATCGAGCGTCACGCCCTTGAGCACCTGCAGCGCACCGAAGTTCTTGCAGACACCCTCCGCGCGCACCATCGTCATGGCTGAGTCGCGGGGCTGGGCTGCTGCGGTCATGGGTGCGGCTCCCCCTGCGCCTTGGCCAGCGCCTCGAGTTGTTTGGTGGTCAGCTTCCGCGACGCCCCGCGGGAGAAGTACCGCTCCAGGTAATACTGGCCCACCATCAGCACGCTGGTGATCGCCAGGTACCAGGTCGCCGCCACCAGCAGCAGGGGTATCGGCTGGAAGATGACCCCGGCGATGTCACGGGCCCGGCCGTACAACTCCAGGCTGTAGGGCACCGCGGTCACCAGCGACGTCGTCTTGAGCATGCTGATGATCTCGTTGCCCGTCGGCGGGATGATGACGCGCATCGCCTGCGGCAGCACGGTGCGTCGCATGGTCATCGACCACGACATCCCCAGCGCCGTCGACGCTTCCGACTGCCCCTCGGGGACCGAGCTGATGCCGGCGCGGATGATCTCGGCCATGTACGCGGCCTCGTTGAGGCCCAGGCCGATGATGGCGAGCGTGAAGCTGATCTGCAGACCCTGCAGATTCATCTCGAAGAAGGACGGCCCGAACGGGATTCCGATGCGGATGTTCTGGTACAGCGTCGGGAACAGCCCCCAGAACACCAACTGCACGTAGACCGGTGTGCCACGGAAGATCCATAGGTACACCCACGCCACGGACTTGAACACCGGGTTCGGCGACAGGCGCATCACCGCGAGCGTCACGCCGAGCACCAGAGCCAGCAGCATCGAGAAGATGGTCAGCTGCAAGGTGTTCCACGCGGCCTCGGAGATCCGCTTGTCGAACAGGTACTTGACGTAGGTGTCCCAGCCGTAGGCCTCGTTGGTGGCCGCACCGTAGAGGAACAGTGCGACCAGGACGATGATGACGACCGCCGCCACCCACCGCCACGGATGCCGCAGCGGTACGGCGTCGATGGCGGCGGGGTCGGCGCGTGGCGACGGGTCGGCGGAGGTCATCGTGTGCGGTCGATCTCCGTCAGCTGATCGCGCCGTTGATCTTCGGTTCGTCGATCATGCCGTCCTCGACGCCCCAGTTCTTCGCGATCTGCTCGTAGGCACCGGACTCGATGAGGTGTTGGAGTGCCTGCTGCAGCGACTGCGCCAGCGGCGACCCCTTGGCCACCGGCCAGCCGTAGGGCGCGGCGTCGAAGATCTCGCCCGCGGCCTCGAGTTTGCCGTTGCTCTGTTTGACCGCGTACGCGGTCACCGGGGAGTCCGCCGACATCGCGTCGGCCTGCCCGAGCACCACGGCGTTGGCCACCGCATCCTGCTCGTCGAACTTGATGATCTGGATCGGCGGCTGACCCGCATCGGTGCACGCCTTGCTCTTGGCGGGCAGCTCCTCGGTCTCCTCGATCGTGGTCGACTGCACCGCGACCCGCTTGCCACAGGCGTTGTTCGGATCGATCGACCCGCCCGCCTGCTGCGCCCACTGGATACCCGCGGAGAAGTAGGTGACGAAGTCGACCGACTCCTCGCGCTCTTTGGTATCGGTGAACGACGACATGCCGACGTCGTAGGTGCCCCCCTGGATGGACGGGATGATCTTCTCGAAATCCGACTCGCGGTACTCGGCGGTCACCCCCAGGGTGGAGGCGATCGCGTTCATCAGATCGACGTCGAATCCGACGATCTTGCCGCTGGGATCCTTGAACTCGTTCGGCGCGTACGGCACGTTGACGCCGACGATCAGCGAACCACGGTCCTTGATCGGCTGCGGCAGCGTGTTGGCGATCTCGTCGACCTTGGCCGCCGACGCAGCGGTGGTCTCGGTCGTCGGTCCACTGGTGTCGGTATTGCTCGCGCACCCCGACAGCGCCATCGCGCCGCTCGCAGCGAACACCACTGCGAGGCGCCACATCTTCCCTCGACGGATCTGACATCCACCTGACACGGTTAGCCTCTTCTCTCTGACGGGTCGTCGCGCCCCAAGGCGACGAGGTTAACGACCATGGTCCTGGCGCGCACTTCCGGTAACGGAACATTAACGACCCCGCACCCTCGACACAGCCGTACTGTGAAATCGCCGCGTGTCATCAGGCCCTATGCCACACTGCGCGCATGCAAACTACCGCTGCCCCAACCATGTTGCGGCATCTGTGGCTCTACACGCTGGTCTCGGGGCTGCTCGCGATCCTGCTCGGTGTCCTCATCTTCGTGCGGCCGGCCGCGGCGATCATCGTCACGGCGATCTTCTTCGGAGCCTATCTGCTCGTCACCGGCGTCGCGCAGGTCGCGCTCGCCTTCAGCGTGCGGTCGTCGTTGGGCGGCCGGGCTCTGCTCTTCGTCAGCGGCGCGGCAGCACTCGTGCTGGCCGTGCTGTGCTTCGTCAACCTGTCGAACTCGATCGATCTGCTGGCGATCTGGATCGGTATCGGCTTCATCTTCCGCGGCGTGGCGACCGCGATGTCGGCGTTCAGCGACCAGTCGCTGCCCGGGCGCATCTGGGAGATCGTGGTCGGCGTGATCAGCGTGATCGCCGGCATCATCATGTTCGCCGCCCCGCTGGAGGGCCTGGTGGCGCTGACCCAGGTGACCGGCATCATCCTGGTGGTCATCGGGGTGTTCGAAGTGGTGGCGGGCATCCGGATCCGCACGGAGTCCCGTACGGCGTCCCACCCGGCGACCCGGTGACGTAAGCCACCCCGACCAGGGCCTAAAGACCCTGGTCGCGGTGCGCCCACCGCTACTACACTTTGTCGTAGACGAGTGTGGTCACTGTGGAAGTGGGTCAGATGGACGCGTTGGACGTATCGCGGTGGCAGTTCGGCATCACCACCGTGTACCACTTCATCTTCGTCCCGCTGACCATCGGCCTCGCGCCGCTGATCGCGGTGATGCAGACGGCGTGGGTGATGACCGACAACCCGGTCTGGTACCGACTCACCCGGTTCTTCGGCAAGCTCTTCCTGATCAACTTCGCCATCGGCGTCGCGACCGGCATCGTGCAGGAATTCCAGTTCGGCATGAACTGGAGCGAGTACTCGCGATTCGTCGGTGACGTCTTCGGGGCGCCGCTGGCGATGGAGGGCCTGGCCGCGTTCTTCTTCGAATCCACGTTCATCGGCCTGTGGATCTTCGGGTGGACCCGGCTGCCCCGTCTGGTGCACCTGGCGTGCATCTGGATCGTCGCGATCGCGGTCAACCTGTCGGCGTTCTTCATCATCGCGGCCAACTCGTTCATGCAGCACCCGGTCGGCGCGCGATTCAACCCGGACACCGGCCGGGCCGAACTGACCAGCATCGTCGCGCTGTTCACCAACAACACCGCGATCGCGGCGTTCACCCACGCGATGGCCGGCTCGTTCCTCACCGCGGGGACGTTCGTGGCGTGCGTCTGCGCCTGGTGGATGGTGCGTTCACACCGCTCCGGCGGTTCGGATGCGGCCGCGCTGTTCCGGCCGGCGACCATCCTCGGCTGCCTGGTCGCGCTGATCGCCTCGGCCGGACTGTTCTTCACCGGCGACATCCAGGGCAAGCTGATGTTCGAACAGCAGCCGATGAAGATGGCGTCCGCGGAATCGTTGTGCCACAGCGAGACCGACCCGAACTTCTCCGTGCTGACCGTAGGCACCCACAACAACTGCGACAGCGTCGTTCACCTCATCGAGGTGCCCTACGTGCTGCCCTATCTCGCCGAGGGAAAGCTGAGCGACGTTCACCTCGAGGGTGTGCAGGACCTGCAGGAGCAGTACGAGCAGAAGTTCGGCCCCGGCGACTACCGGCCCAACCTGTTCGTCACCTACTGGTCCTTCCGGGCGATGATCGGCCTGATGGCGGTGCCCGTGCTGTTCGCGCTCGCGGCGCTGTGGCTCACCCGGCGCGGCCGGATTCCCGACCAGCGCTGGTTCTCCCGGTTCGCGCTGCTGACCATCCCAACCCCGTTCCTGGCCAACAGCGCCGGATGGATCTTCACCGAGATGGGCCGCCAGCCCTGGGTGGTGGTGCCCAACCTCGACGGTGACCTCACCGTCCGGCTCACCGTCGGCGAGGGCGTGTCCGGGCACTCGGTCGGCATGGTGTGGACCTCGCTCATCACGCTGACCCTGGTGTACGGAGTGCTCGCGGTCGTCTGGTTCTGGCTACTGCGGCGCTACATCGTCGAGGGCCCGCAGGAGCACGACTCCGAGCCGACCCCGCCCCGCCCGCCCGGTGACGACGAAGTCGCCCCCCTGTCGTTCGCGTACTGAGAGGCCGCCATGGGACTTCAGGAACTCTGGTTCATCCTCCTGGCCGCGCTGTTCCTCGGCTTCTTCGTGCTCGAGGGATTCGACTTCGGCGTCGGCATGCTGATGCCCTTCTTCGGACGCGCCGCCCGAGACCGCGGCCCCGGCGCCGTCGAGCGGCACCGCCGCGCGGCGCTGAACACCATCGGGCCGGTGTGGGACGGCAACGAGGTCTGGCTGATCACCGCGGGCGGCGCCATGTTCGCGGCGTTCCCCGACATGTACGCCACCATGTTCTCCGGGTTGTTCCTGCCGCTGCTGGCGATCCTGTTCTCGATGATCGTCCGCGTGGTGGCGATCGAATGGCGCGGCAAGATCGACGATCCGACCTGGTACCGCTGGGCCGATGTCGGCATCAGCCTGGGCTCCTGGGTGCCGGCGGTGTTGTGGGGGGTGGCGTTCGCCGCGCTGGTGCGCGGGCTACCGGTCGACGCGGACAAGCAGATCCACCTCGGCTTCGGCGATGTGCTCAACGCGTACACCCTGCTCGGCGGCCTGGCCACCGGCGGGCTGTTCCTCCTGCACGGCGCCGTGTTCGTCGCGCTCAAGACCGAGGGCCCGATCCGCGAGGACGCGATGCGGTTCGCCGGACTGATGGCGCTGCCGGTCACCGCGCTGGTCGGCGGCTTCGGCTTGTGGACCCAGCTCGCCCACGGCAAGAGCTGGACCTGGCTGGTGCTCGCCGTCGCGGTGGTCGCCCAGCTCGCCGCCGTGAGCCGGGTCTGGGCCGGCCGCGGGGAAGGATGGGCCTTCGCCTACACCGCCACCGTCGTCGTCGCCGTCGTGGTGCTGCTGTTCGGATGCCTGTATCCGAACCTGATCCCCTCGACGCTCGACCCCCAGTGGAGCCTCACCATCGCCAACGCGTCGTCCTCGCCGTACACGCTGACGGTCATGAGCTGGGCCGCGCTGGTGTTCGTGCCCCTGGTGGTGGGCTACCAGGGCTGGACGTACTGGGTGTTCCGCAAGCGCATCTCCGCCGACCGGATCCCGGCCCCCATCGGGCTGCAACGCCGGTGAACCTCTGGCGCGTCTCCGCGGCGATGCGGCGCTACCTGGCCGCGTCGGTGCTGTGCGGCGTCGTCGTCAGCGCCGTCACGATCGCCTCGGCGGTCCTCACGGCGCGCGTGGTGGCCGGGGTGATCACCGACCCCACCTCACGCACGCTGGGCCACTGGGCGGGCGACCTGTTCGCGCTCGCCGCGCTGTGGGTGGTGCGCACGGTCGCACAGTGGCTGCAGGGCCGGCTGTCCCAGCGCGGCGCGACCGCGGTGATCGCCGAACTGTCCGCCAAGGTGCTGGCGACCGTCACCGCGCTGCCGCCGCGCGAGCTGGCCGGGGTCCGCGACGACGCGGCCGTGGTGGCCGGCCGCGGCCTCGACGGGCTGCGCCCCTTCTTCACCGGCTACCTGCCCGCGGTGTTCCTGGCCGGGCTCCTCACCCCCGCCGCGGTTCTGGCGATCGCGGTGGTCGACTGGCGGTCGGCGCTGATCGTGCTGATCGCCCTGCCGCTGATCCCGATCTTCATGATCCTCATCGGCCTGGTCACGCGGGACCGTTCCGAAGCGGCGCTGACCGCGCTGACGACGCTGCAGTCCCGGCTGCTCGACCTGGTCGCCGGGATCCCCACCCTCGCGGCGCTGGGCCGGGTGACCGGTTCGGCCGACCGCATCGCCGAACTGTCTGCCACGCATCGCCGCTCGGCGATGGCGACGCTGCGGATCGCGTTCCTGTCCGCACTCGTGCTCGAGCTGCTCGCCACGCTCGGTGTCGCGCTCGTGGCCGTCAGCGTCGGCCTGCGCCTGGTGTTCGGTGAGATGACATTGACCGCCGGGCTCACCGCACTGCTGCTGGCGCCCGAGGTGTTCTGGCCGCTGCGCCGCGTCGGCGTGGAATTCCATGCCGCACAGGATGGGGAGACCGCCGCCGACCGGGCGATGCGGATGCTGCAGGTCGCACCCACACCGCCGGCGGGCACCCGCACCGTGCCGGCCCGCGGGGCGGTCATCCACCTCGACGCACCCGCGGCCGACGTCCACCCCGGTCGGGTCACCGTCCTGACCGGGCCCAACGGCTGCGGCAAATCGACCACGCTGCAGGCGCTCCTCGGCCTCAACGCCCCCGTCGCGGGCCGGATCACCGTGGCAGGCAACGACGTGGCGGAGCTGGATCTGCAGGCGTGGTGGAAGCAGGTGTCGTGGCTGGCGCACCGGCCGGTGCTGGTCCCCGGCACGGTGCGCGAGAACCTCGAGCTGTTCGGCTCGCTCGCCGACGCCGGGGCGGCGTACCGCGACAGCGGTTTCGACGATGTGCTCGCCACACTGCCCGACGGGCTCGACACCGTGCTGGGCCGCGACGGCATCGGGTTGTCGCTGGGCCAGCGCCAGCGGCTCGGGCTGGCGCGCGTCTTCGGGTCCCGCGCCGCCGTCCTGCTGCTCGACGAACCGACCGCCCACCTCGACGCGGCGCTCGAGCGGCGGGTGCTGGCCGCGATCACCGCGCGGGCCCGCGCCGGGGCGACCGTGCTGATGGTCGGCCACCGCGAACCCGTGCTCGCCGCCGCCGATCTGGTGGTGCCGATGGGGGCTGGTGTCCTTGCCGACCACTGATCCGCTGCTGCGGCTGACCCTCGACCTGCTGCGGCCCCGGCTGCCACGCCTGCTGCTGGCGATCACGCTGGGCGTGCTGTCCCTCGGCAGCGCCCTGGCCCTGGCCGCCGTCGCCGCCTGGTTGATCACCCGCGCCTGGCAGATGCCGCCCGTGCTCGATCTCAGCGTGGCGGCGGTGGCCGTCCGCGCCCTCGGAATCTCCCGCGGCGTGCTGGGCTACTGCCAGCGCCTCGCCGCCCACGACGTGGCGCTCAGCGCGGCCGGTAGCGCACGCACCGAGCTCTACCGGCGCCTCGCCGGCGCCCCGCCCGAGGTGTCGCTGCGGCTGGCGAGTGGCGCACTGGTCAGCCGTGTCGGCGCCTCGGTGGACGACCTGGCCGACGTCATCGTGCGCGCGGTGCTGCCGGTCGCGGTGGCCGCGGTGCTGTCGGTGGCGGCGGTCGCGGTGCTCGCGGTCATCTCCCCCGCGGCGGCGGCGGTGCTGGCGGCCTGCCTGCTGGTCGCCGGCGTGCTGGCACCGGCACTGTCCGCCCGTGCGGTCACCCGCGCCGAGACCGTGGCGGCCGAACACCACGCCGACCGCGACGCGACCGCGATGCTCGCCCTCGACCACGCCGCCGAACTGCGGGTCAGCGGACGGCTGGACGCGACGATCGCCGGAGTCCGGCACCGCCACGAACAATGGGGCGACGCCACCGATCGCGCCGCCGCCCCGGCCGCCGTCGCCGCCGCCGC
>NZ_SPQO01000088.1 GCF_004570325.1 Mycobacterium sp. PS03-16
TCGGGCATTCGATGGGTGAGGTGACCGCGGCGGTGGTGTCTGGTGCTCTGTCGGTGCGTGAGGGGTTGCGGGTGATCGCCACCCGTTCTCAGCTGATGTCGCGGCTGGCCGGCCAGGGCGCGGTGGCCCTGCTCGAACTCGACGCCCGCACCGCGGAATCGGTGATCACTGCCCACCCCGGTGTGGAACTCGCGGGTTTTGTGTCGCCGTCGCAGACGGTGGTGGCGGGGCCGCCGGTGGCGGTGGATGCGGTGATCGCCGCGGTCACCGAGTCGGGCCGGTTCGCGCGTCGGGTGAACATGGAGGTCGCCTCGCATACGGCGTTGATGGATCCGATCCTCGACGAACTCCGTGTCGCGTTGGCTGATCTGGTGCCGCAGACACCGTCCATCCGGTTCTACTCCACCGTCGACGGCACAACATCGGCGCCGCGTCTGGACGCCGACTATTGGGTGGCCAATGTGCGCCGGCCGGTGCGCCTGCACCAGGCCGTCAGCGCCGCGGCGGCCGACGGGCACACCCTGTTCGTCGAGGTGAGCCCGCACCCGGTTTTGGTCCACGCCATCGGCGATACTC
>NZ_SPQO01000039.1 GCF_004570325.1 Mycobacterium sp. PS03-16
GGCAGCCCGGCCTCGGCGCGCGGGCCGGCCAGGGCCTCGGGGGTGTCGGCGTCGCGATGGTCGCGGGCCGGTGCCGGATCGCGGCCGCTGGGCGCCGACGGCGCGGGATCCTCGGTCAGTTGCAGGGACAGCGCGACGATCAGTGCGACCACGACGGTCAGCACAGCGACGGTCCAGCGGGTGGTGGTGCTCATCGGGACGGGGGCCGGTTACAACCCGGCCAGCGCCAGCAGGTGCTCGGTCTCCGGCCCCTTCACCAGCGCAGCGGCGGCTTCCCGGTCGGTAGGGCCGAGGCCGAAGGACGGACAGTCCTTGGCCAGCACGCAGACGCCGCATGCCGGCTTGCGGGCGTGGCACACCCGCCGGCCGTGGAAGATCACCCGGTGACTGAGCAGCGTCCACTCGCTGCGGTCGATCAGCTTGCCGACGGCGTGCTCGACTTTGACCGGATCCTCCTCGGCGGTCCAGCGCCACCGCCGCGCCAGCCGTCCGAAATGGGTGTCGACGGTGATGCCGGGGATGTCGAAGGCATTGCCGAGGATGACGTTGGCGGTCTTGCGCCCCACCCCCGGCAGCGTCACCAGGTCGTCGATGTTGTCGGGCACCCGCCCGTCGAACCGCTCCACCAGTTCCTGGCCGAGCCGGATCAGCGAGCTGGTCTTGTTGCGGTAGAAGCCGGTGGGGCGGATCAGTTCCTCGAGCTCCGTCCGGTCGGCCTGAGCGTAATCCCTTGCGGTGCGGTACATCTGGAACAGCGGCGGGGTGGTGAGGTTGACCCGCTTGTCGGTGCTCTGCGCGGACAGGATGGTTGCGACGGTCAGTTCGAGCGGGTTGGTGAAGTCCAGCTCGCAGTACACGTGCGGGAAGGCCACGCTCAGCGCGCGGTTCATCCGCCGCGCCCGGCGCACCAGCCCCAGCGGCGTTTCGCTGTCCCACTTCTTCGCGCGCGCGGCCGTGGCGCCTGCCGCCTGGCGGGTGGCGCCGGCCGGTCGGCGGGCGGGGGAAGCACCTGTGGTCACGACAGCCAGCGTAGCCAAGGGCACCGACATCACCCGTGGTCAGAGTGCCTCGAGACCGGTGGCGAATCGTGATCGCCTTGAGACTTCCGGCGTGTTTACTTCAGCCTTGTGTCCTGGTTGCTCGTGGGGTTCATACCCGGGTTGCTGATGCTGGCGACGTTCGCGCTCGAGCGACTCGAGGCCGGCCTCTCACGCGACACCGTGTCGACCTCCGATGTCGACGACTTCCTCGAGCGGTCCGGCGCCCGGGCCGTCCGCGAGAAGACACCCGTCGCCAGCGGCGCCGGGCACCGCCCGCTGCACGACCGGTTCGACCCGGTGGAGGCGCTGCCCACCCGCGCCGCCGACACCCCGCTGCCGACGCACATCTACATCCCGCACCAGCCGAATACGCAGTTTCACGCGACTCGGCATCCCGATCCTGTGTAGCGTTGGCACGTTGCGTGACCGGGTACCTCTAGACTGAACAGGCTTACCGGTAAGAGGTCGGCTTCGCATGTCAATTCACCCGAGAGCTTAAGAGGGGCAACGTGGACGAGATCCTGGCCAGGGCCGGAATCTTCCAGGGAGTCGAACCCAGCGCCGTCTCCGCGCTGACCAAGCAGCTACAGCCCGTCGACTTCCCGCGCGGGCACACCGTGTTCGCCGAGGGGGAGCCGGGCGACCGGCTGTACATCATCATCTCCGGCAAGGTGAAGATCGGCCGGCGCTCGCCGGACGGTCGCGAGAACCTGCTGACGATCATGGGCCCGTCGGACATGTTCGGCGAGCTGTCGATCTTCGACCCCGGCCCCCGAACGTCGAGCGCCACCACCATCACCGAGGTGCGCGCCGTGTCGATGGACCGCGAAGCGCTCAAGGCCTGGATCGCCGACCGCCCCGAGATCGCCGAACAGCTGCTGCGCGTGCTGGCCCGTCGTCTGCGCCGCACCAACAACAACCTGGCCGACCTGATCTTCACCGACGTGCCCGGGCGCGTGGCCAAGCAGCTGCTGCAGCTCGCGCAGCGCTTCGGCACCCAGGAGGGCGGCGCGCTGCGGGTCACCCACGACCTCACGCAGGAAGAGATCGCCCAGCTGGTCGGGGCATCGCGCGAGACCGTGAACAAGGCGCTCGCCGACTTCGCCCACCGCGGCTGGATCCGCCTGGAGGGCAAGAGCGTACTGATCAGCGACTCCGAGCGGCTGGCCCGCCGAGCGAGGTAGCGATTTCGGTGTGGTTGGTCGCGCCGGGCGCGACCAAGTGCACCCGAATCGTGCACCCGAATCGCTCAGGAGCGGAGGTAGTCCAGCTGCGCCTGCACCGACTTCTCGGCGGCGTCCCACAATTTCTCGTCGACGTCGGTGTAGACGTGTTCGACCACCCGGCGCGCCGAGACGTCCTCGCCGAGTTCCCGCAGCGCCGCCCGCACCTGATCGAGCCGCTCCTCGCGGTGTGAGAGGTACATCGCGGTGACCGCCTGCAGATCGTCGAGGTCGGGGCCGTGGCCGGGCAGCACCGTCCGGCCGCCCAGACCCTGCAGCCGCCGTAGCGAGTCGAGGTAGTCGCGCAGGCTGCCGTCGTCGTCATCGATCACGGTGGTGCCGCGGCCCAGCACGGTATCGGCGGTCAGCACCGCATCGTCGAGCAGGAACGACAGCGAGTCGGCGGTGTGGCCGGGGGTGGCCAGCACCGTGATGCGCAGTCCCGCCGCGTCGATCACCTCACCGTCGCTGAGCGGACCACCCAGCCCGCGCAGGAACCCGCTGCCCACCGATCGGACCACCGCCCCGGTGCGTTCGACGAGCTTGTCGATGCCGCCGGTGTGGTCCTCGTGTTTGTGGCTGATGAGCACCAAGGCGATGCGGCCGAGTCCGGCGATGCGCGCGATGTGCTCGTCGTCGTCGGGCCCCGGATCGACGATGACGTACTCGTCGCTGCCCGGCCCGCGCAGCACCCAGGTGTTGGTTCCGTCCAGGGTCATCAACCCCGGGTTGTGGCACAGCAGCACCGAGGCGGTATCGGTGACCGGCCGCAGCGCTCCGTAGGCCGGATGCTCGAGCGGCGCGGCCATCGGACTAACCGACCTCGACGATGATCTCGACCTCCACCGGCGCGTTGCGCGGCAGTTCCGAGACCCCGACCGCCGAGCGGGCGTGCGCGCCGGCGTCGCCGAACACCTCGCCGAACAACTCCGAGGCCCCGTTGATCACGCCGGGCTGACCGTCGAACCCGGGCGCCGAGGCGACGAACCCGACCACCTTGACCACCCGGGTCACCGCGTCGATGCCGACCAGGGCGTTCACCGCGGCCAGCGCGTTGAGCCCGCACAGCCGCGCCAGCTCCTTGGCGTCGCCGGGATCGACGTCGGCGCCCACCTTGCCGGTCCGCGCCAGCTCACCCGAGCGGATCGGCAGCTGCCCCGCCGTGTAGACGAGGTTGCCCGTGCGCACGGCGGGCACGTACGCCGCCAGCGGCGCCACCACGTCGGGCAGCTGGATGCCGAGTTCGGCCAGCCGGGCCGAGGCGGTTGCGGTCACTTCGGGCGCTTGAGGTAGGCGACGTGCTGCTCACCGGTCGGCCCGGGCAGCACCGAGACCAGCTCCCATCCGTCGGCACCCCACTGATCGAGGATCTGTTTGGTGGCGTGCGTCAGCAACGGGACGGTGGCGTACTCCCACCGGGTCGGTTCGCTCATGAGCCGAGCTTATCGGGCCGCACGGCCGCATCAAGACGCACAGCTAGCATGCAGGTGTGGCAACAACTACCAATGACGGTAGGCCCGTCGGCTGGCCGTCGCGACTGAGCACGGCCCGACTGCACTTCGTCACCGGCAAGGGCGGTACCGGCAAGACCACGATCGCCGCAGCGCTGGCGCTGGCATTGGCGGCAGGCGGACGGCGGGTGTTGCTCGTCGAGGTGGAGGGCCGCCAGGGCATCGCGCAGCTGTTCGACGTGCCGCCGCTGCCCTACAAAGAGGTCAAGATCGCCACCGCCGAGGGCGGCGGACAGGTCAACGCGCTGGCCATCGACACCGAGGCCGCGTTCCTCGAGTACCTCGACATGTTCTACAACCTGGGTCTGGCCGGCCGCGCCATGCGCCGCATCGGCGCCGTCGAGTTCGCGACCACGATCGCGCCCGGGCTGCGCGACGTGCTGCTCACCGGCAAGATCCGCGAGGTCGTCACCCGCGCGGAGAAGGGTAAGCAGCCGGTGTACGACGCGATCGTCGTCGACTCACCTCCCACCGGCCGGATCGCCCGCTTCCTCGACGTCACCAAGGCGGTGTCGGACCTGGCCAAGGGCGGACCGGTGCACTCCCAGGCCGAGAGCGTGGTCAAGGTGCTGCACTCGGACCTGACCGCCATCCACCTGGTCACGCTGCTCGAGGCGCTGCCGATGCAGGAGACGCTGGAGGCCATCGACGAGCTCAAGGACCTCGGCCTGCCGATCGGCAGCGTCATCGTCAACCGCAACATCCCGGCCTACCTGTCGCCGGAGGATCTGGCGAAGGCCGCCGAGGGCGACGTCGACGCCGACGCGGTGCGCGCGGGCCTGGCCGACACCGGGGTGACGCTGAGCGATGCGGACTTCGCCGGACTGATGACCGAGACCATCCAGCACGCCACCCGGCTGTCCGCGCGCGCTGAGACCGCCGAACAGCTCGAGCAGCTCGAGGTGCCTCGGCTGGAACTTCCGGCGCTGGCCGAGGGTGTGGACCTCGGCAGCCTGTACGAGCTGGCCGAGGCCCTGGCGCAGCAAGGCGTGCGATGAACGGAGAGATGAGCACCGTAGGAGGCGCACGATGAGCACCACCCCGACCACTCTGGACATGGGCGCGATCCTGCGCGACACCGCCAACCGGGTGGTGGTGTGCTGCGGCGCCGGCGGTGTCGGCAAGACGACGACGGCCGCGGCGATGGCACTGCGGGCCGCGGAGTACGGCCGCACCGTGGTGGTGTTGACCATCGACCCGGCCAAGCGGCTGGCCCAGGCGCTCGGCATCAAGGACCTCGGTAACACCCCGCAGCGGGTGCCGCTGGCGCCGGAGGTCCCCGGCGAGCTGCACGCGATGATGCTCGACATGCGCCGCACGTTCGACGAGATGGTGATCCAGTACTCGGGACCCGAACGCGGAGAAGCGATCCTGGACAACCAGTTCTATCAGACCGTCGCGACCTCGCTGGCCGGCACGCAGGAGTACATGGCCATGGAGAAGCTCGGCCAGTTGCTCGCCGAGGACAAGTGGGATCTCGTCGTGGTCGACACCCCGCCGTCGCGCAACGCGCTGGACTTCCTCGACGCCCCGAAGCGGCTGGGCAGCTTCATGGACAGCCGGCTCTGGCGGATGCTGCTGGCGCCCGGCCGCGGTATCGGCAAGCTCGTCACCGGCGCGGTCGGGTTGGCGATGAAGGCGATGTCGACGATCCTCGGTTCTCAGATGCTCTCGGACGCAGCGGGTTTCGTGCAGATGCTCGATACGACGTTCGGCGGCTTCCGCGAGAAGGCCGACCGCACGTATGCGCTGCTCAAGCGGCGCGGTACCCAATTCGTGGTGGTGTCGGCGGCCGAACCCGATGCCCTGCGGGAGGCGTCGTTCTTCGTCGACCGGCTCTCGTCGGAGAAGATGCCGCTGGCCGGGCTGATCCTCAACCGCACCCACCCGACCATGTGCTCACTGCATGCCGACAAGGCCGCCGAAGCCGCCGAGACCCTGGCCGAGAAGGATCCGGAGTCGCTGACGGCGGCGGTGCTGCAGATCCACGCCGACCGGGCGCAGACCGCCAAACGCGAGGTGCGGCTGCTGTCGCGTTTTACCGGTGCGAACCCGCATGTGGCGATCGTCGGGGTGCCGTCGCTGCCGTTCGATGTGTCCGATCTCGATGCGCTGCGGGTGATCGCCGATCAGATCACGGGAGCCACCGACGCCGCCTGAGGCGACGGTAGGGAAGCCGGGAGCGGATGCGCCTAGACGGCGCTGCGGTGTTTGCGCTGAGCGGAGAAGAACTCGGCCCAGGAAACAACCTCGGGGTGCTGCTTGAGCAGCGCGCGACGCTGCCGTTCGGTCATACCGCCCCACACACCGAACTCGACCCGGTTGTCGAGGGCGTCGGCGCCGCATTCGAGGATCACCGGACAGTGCCGGCAGATGACCGCGGCTTTGCGCTGCGCGGCGCCGCGGACGAACAGCTCGTCCGGGTCGGCCTGGCGGCAGCGGGCCTGGGACACCCAGGCGATCCGGGCTTCTGCCTGGGCGCTGGGGGCGGCGGTCGGGGAGGGAATGGTCATTGAGGCGTTACGCACCGCGGGCCGTGTACTTGACACCAGCGATCCCTTCGTTCCAGCCGCCGAACGGCGGCGAGTCCTCCGGTGTAGAACGCTGATGCGATCTACGCCACATTGCGCCAGATTGTGTGTCCTGGGTCGCACTGTGTGTCCAAGCTAGGTGGTCAGCGGCCTTTTACGCAACAGTTTGGTCGCGACTTTTTTGGGACGACCGTGCCGTCTGGTCAACTTCTTAGACTTCAGGCGTATTGGCGCGTCGCGTTGACAATGCGAATCGCGCTGCTCCGGCGGCACCGTCCCCGGGCGTCGTTACTCTGTACGCATGCCGCAGCGTCCCCCGAAGGCCGTCACGGTCATCAAGTTGGCCTGGTGCTGCTTGCTGGCCAGTGTGCTGGCCGCTGCCCTGATGTTCCCCGTCGTCGGCGGCATCGGCCTGGTGTCCAACCGCGCCTCCGATGTCGTTGCCAACGGCTCGGCCGCGCTGGTCGAAGGCGAGATCCCGCAGGTGTCGACGATGGTCGACGCCAAGGGCAACACGATCGCCTGGCTGTACTCCCAGCGCCGGTTCGAGGTGTCGAGCGAACAGATCGCCAACACGATGAAACTGGCGATCGTCTCTATCGAGGACAAGCGGTTTGCCGAACACAACGGTGTCGACTGGCAGGGCACGCTGACGGGTCTGACCGGCTACCTGCGCGGGGACACCGACACCCGCGGCGGGTCCACGCTCGAACAGCAGTACGTGAAGAACTATCAGCTACTGGTGGTCGCGCAGACCGACGCCGAGAAGCGGGCGGCGATCGAGACCACCCCGGCACGCAAACTGCGCGAGATCCGGATGGCGCTCACGCTCGACAAGACGCTCACCAAACCCGAGATCCTCACCCGCTACCTCAACCTGGTGTCGTTCGGCAACGGGGCGTTCGGCATCCAGGATGCGGCGCAGACGTACTTCGGGATCAACGCCTCCGAGCTGAACTGGCAGCAGGCCGCGCTGCTGGCCGGCCTGGTGCAGTCCACCAGCGCGCTGAATCCGTACACCAACCCCGACGGTGCCCTGGCCCGCCGCAACCTGGTGCTCGACACGATGATCGAGAACCTGCCCAACGAGGCCGAGGCGCTGCGCGCCGCCAAGGACCAGCCCCTCGGCGTGCTGCCGGTGCCCAATGAGCTGCCCCGCGGCTGCATCGCCGCCGGGGACCGCGCGTTCTTCTGCGACTACGCGCTGGAGTACCTGGCCCGCGCCGGTATCAGTAAGGAGCAGGTCGCCAAGGGCGGCTACCTGATCCGCACCACGCTCGACCCCGACGTGCAGGCGCCGGTGAAGTCCGCGGTCGACCAGTACGCCAGCCCCGATACCCCGGGGGTGGCCAGCGTGATGAGCGTGATCCGTCCGGGTAAGGAGTCCCACCCGGTGCTGGCGATGGCGTCCAACCGCACCTACGGCCTCAACTTGGACGCCAACGAGACGATGCAGCCGCAGCCGTTCACGCTCGCCGGCAACGGGGCCGGGTCGGTGTTCAAGGTCTTCACCACCGCCGCGGCGATGGAGCTGGGCATGGGCATCAACACCACGCTGCAGGTGCCCGGCTCGTTCCAGGCCAAGGGGCTGGGCAGCAGCGACCGGCCCGGCTGCCCGCCGGCCACCTGGTGTGTCAGCAATGCGGGCGGCTACCGCGGCAGCATGAACGTCACCGACGCACTGGCCACCTCCCCGAACACTGCGTTCGCCAAGCTGATCTCCCAGGTCGGTGTCCCCCGCGCGGTCGACATGGCGGTCCGGCTGGGCCTGCGCTCCTACGCGCTGCCCGGGACCGCCCGCGACTACGACCCGGAGAGCAACGAGAGCCTGGCCGACTTCATCAAGCGCCAGAACATCGGCTCGTTCACGCTCGGCCCGTTCGAGGTCAACGGGCTCGAGCTGTCCAATGTGGCGGCGACGCTGGCCTCCGGCGGCGTCTGGTGCCCGCCCAACCCGATCGCCCAGGTCCTCGACCGGCACGGCGAGGAGGTGTCGGTGACGACCGAGACCTGCGAGCAGGTGGTGCCCGAGGGCCTGGCCAACACCCTGGCCAATGCGATGAGCAAGGACGACACCGGCGCGGGGACCGCGGCCGGGGCGGCCGGGTCGGTGGGCTGGGACCTGCCGATGTCCGGTAAGACCGGGACCACCGAGTCCAACCGGTCCTCGGCGTTCCTCGGCTTCACCAATCAGCTGGCCGCGGCGAACTACGTCTACGACGATTCGCCCACCCCCGGTGAGCTCTGCTCGTTCCCCCTGCGGCAGTGCGGATCGGGCAACCTGTTCGGCGGCAACGAACCCGCCCGCACCTGGTTCGCGGCGATGAAGCCGATCGCCACGAACTTCGGCGAGGTGGCGCTGCCGCCGACCGATCCGAAGTACGTCGACGGCGGGCCGGGCTCACGCGTGCCGAGCGTGTCCGGGCTGACCCAGGACGCCGCCCGGCAGCGTCTGCGCGAAGCCGGTTTCCAGGTGGCCGATCAGGTCAGCTCGGTGAACAGCGGTTCGCGGGCGGGCACGGTGGTCGGCACCAACCCCAGCGGCCAGACCATCCCGGGCTCGATCATCACGATCCAGGTGAGCAACGGCATCGCCCCGCCGCCGCCCCCGCCACCGTCGATCAGCATTCCGAGTCTGCCGGGCGGGCCGCCGGCGCCGATCGGGCAGACGGTCGTCGAGATCCCCGGTCTGCCGCCCATCACGGTGCCGGTGCTCGGGCCGCCGCCCCCGCCCCCGCCGCCGTGACCGGCTCACGGTAGGGCGTCCCGGGCCCACCAGGTTCACGCGCGAGAGGCGGTGTGTGCCGACGACTGGCAGTAGGCTTTGGCGCATGGCCGCTGCACTGTCACGTTCGACGACACTGTCAGGGAGGACGAAGTCGTCGGCCACGCTGCTCAAGAATGCCGCCGCGCTGAGCGCGGGCTCGCTGGTCGCCGGGGTCGGGTACGCGTCGGTGATCGAACGCAACGCCTTCACGTTGCGTGAGGTGACGATGCCCGTTCTGACGCCCGGATCGTCCCCGCTGCGGGTGCTGCACATCAGCGACATCCACATGCGGCCCGGCCAGCGCCGCAAGCAGGCGTGGCTGCGTGATCTGGCTCGGCTCGAACCGGATCTGGTGGTCAACACCGGCGACAACCTGGCGCATCCGCGCGCGGTGCCCGCGGTCGTGCAGGCGCTCTCCGACCTGCTGTCGGTACCCGGCGTGTTCGTGTTCGGCAGCAACGACTACTTCGCGCCGCGGTTGAAGAACCCGCTCAACTACCTCACCAACCCCACCCACCGCGTGCACGGTGAGCCGCTGCCGTGGCAGGACCTGCGGGCGGCGTTCACCGAGCGGGGCTGGCTCGACATGACGCACAACCGCCGGGAGTTCGACGTCGCGGGTCTGCGCGTCGCGGTCGCCGGCGTCGACGACCCGCATCTCAAGCGGGACCGCTACGACACGATCGCGGGCGCGGCCACACCGACGGCGAACCTGGCGCTCGGGCTGACCCATTCGCCGGAACCCCGGGTGCTCGACCGTTTCGCCGCCGACAACTACCACCTGGTGATGGCCGGCCACACCCACGGCGGGCAGCTGTGCCTGCCGTTCTACGGCGCGATCGTCACCAACTGCGAACTGGACCGGTCCCGGGTCAAGGGCGCGTCGCGCTGGGGTACGGGCATGGCGCTGCACGTCTCGGCCGGGATCGGCACGTCGCCGTTCGCGCCGGTGCGGTTCTGCTGCCGACCCGAGGCCACGCTGCTGACGCTGATCCCCACGCCCACCGGTGGACGTGATACCGGGGTGCAGGCGGGCCGGTCGCCGTCGACCGTCTCGGCACGGTGACCGACCGGTCCTCGATCGCGGTCCGCAGTCAGCCCCGCGCCTGGGTCGGCAACGCCGTCCGGCTGATCGAGGCCGACGCCCGCCGCAGCGCCGACACCCACCTGCTGCGCTATCCGCTGCCGTCGGCGTGGTGCGACCACAGCGACGTCGCGCTGTACCTCAAGGACGAATCCACCCACATCACCGGCAGTCTCAAGCACCGGTTGGCGCGGTCGCTGTTCCTCTACGGGCTGTGCAACGGCTGGATCTGTGAGAACACCACAGTGATCGAGGCGTCCAGCGGGTCGACCGCGGTGTCCGAGGCGTACTTCGCCGCCCTGCTCGGGTTGCCGTTCATCGCGGTGATGCCGTCGTCGACCAGCGCGTCGAAGATCGCGTTGATCGAAGCCCAGGGTGGGCGGTGCCATCTCGTCGCCGAGTCGTCGCAGGTGTACGCGGAGGCGGAGCGGCTGGCCGGGGAGACCGGCGGGCACTACCTCGATCAGTTCACCAACGCCGAACGGGCCACCGACTGGCGCGGCAACAACAACATCGCCGAGGCGATCTACCAGCAGATGGCCGACGAACGCCATCCGATCCCGGAGTGGATCGTGGTGGGTGCGGGGACCGGCGGTACCAGCGCGACGATCGGCCGCTACATCCGCTACCGCCGCCACGTGACCGGGTTGTGTGTGGTGGATCCGGAGAATTCGGCGTTCTTCCCGTCCTACGCCCAGGGCGATCCGGCCGTGGTGACCGGTGCGTCGTCGCGGATCGAGGGCATCGGGCGGCCGCGAGTGGAACCGTCGTTCCTACCCGAGGTGGTGGACCGCATGATCGTGGTACCCGACGCGGCGTCGGTGGCGGCGGCCCGGCATGTCAGTCGGGTGTTGGGGCGGCGGGTGGGCCCGTCGACGGGGACGAATCTGTGGGGGGCGTTCAGCCTGCTGGCCGAGATGCGCGCGCAGGGGCGCAGCGGATCGGTGGTGACGCTGATCGCCGACAGTGGCGACCGCTACGCCGACACCTACTTCTGCGATGAGTGGCTGACCAGCCAGGGCATCGACGCATCCGACTCGGCCGAGGTGCTCGCCGAATTCGAACGGTCCTGCGCCTGGCCCTGATCGTCGCGCCCGCCGGACAGTGGCCCGTCGGCGGTCAGGAACAACCAGATGGCCGCCAGCGCGAAGAACCCCAGGTAGATGGAAGCTCCCAAGCCGGTCATATCTGCCTCATTCCCACTCGAGCGGCGCTCTGCCGTCATTGTGAACAACGCCACCGACATCTCCCGTCTTCCCCGCGTCGAACGTGATCCGTGTCGCCCGGGCGTGGGTGACCTCGTTTGGCTTTCCGAGGCACCGGTGCGATACCCTTTCAACGCTTCACGCGGGGTGTGGCGCAGCTTGGTAGCGCGCTTCGTTCGGGACGAAGAGGTCGTGGGTTCGAATCCCGCCACCCCGACTCGTGTTGGTGCAGCTGAGAGGCCTCGACCGGGACAGTCGGTCGGGGCCTCTCGTCGCTCAGTCGGCACTTTCGATGGCCGCGATTCAATCTCTCGACACCCGATTGAAACCGTGGTTACATCCGTTCCATGTCGCAGGCGCCGAGCGCTTCAACGGTCGAGTGGGTGCTCCTCAATTACCGCCTGCCGCGGGAGCCGTCCACACCCCGGATCACCATCTGGCGCAAGCTGAAGAAACTGGGCGTCGCCCAGATCGTCGACGGTGTGGTCGCCTTGCCGGCGGACGCCCGGACACGGGAACAGTTCGATTGGTTGGCCGACGAGATCGCCGAGCATGACGGGCAGGCCGGTGTCTGGGTGGCACGGTGCACCACAACCGACCAGGAGCAACTACTGCGATCGCAGATGACAGCTGCTCGGGTGACCGAATACAACGAGCTGAGCGCCGCGGTCAGTGCGACCGAGTCTCTCGACGCTCGCGCGCGACGCGCAGCGCTGAAACGTCTGCGCAGCCAGCTGCGGGCGATCACGCGGCGCGACTTCTTTCCCCCACCAGAACGAGAGCACGTCGAGACCGCACTGCGCAGCTTGGCCGAGGCCCTCGACAACTCCGACGCGGACGCGGAGGCCGTGCTGTGAGGTGGGCGACGCGTGCCGGTATCCACATCGATCGGGCCGCCTGCGCATGGCTGATCCGCCACTTCGTCGATCCCGACGCGGAATTCGTGTTCGTCACCGACGGTGAGTCGGTCCCCGACGACGCGACACCGTTCGACATGCGCGGCGTGGAACTGTCGCACCATCGTGGTGACTGCACCTTCGAAACCATCCTGCGTCGCTTCGAACTTCACGATCCAGTCCTATGGAGGATCGGCCAGATCGTGCACGAAGCCGACATCGAGGACGGGCGCTTCGACGCACCCGAGGCACCCGGACTCGACGTCATCCTGCGCGGGCTGTCCATGACCGGCAGCGACGAACAGACCCTGACCGTCGCCACCGCCGTCTTCGCGGGACTGTATGAGTACTTCCGGCGCAGCGTGACCCAAGGAACCACCCCCTCGTGAGCAACCGCGCTGATGACACACGGCCGAACCAGCAGCCGACGTCGGCACCGGCCCCGATCGGTGGCACCGACGTGGTGCCCTTCCGGGAGGCGCTGCGGGCATGGTTTCTGATCTCGCTGCAGACCTTCGGCGGACCGGCCGGCCAGATCGCCGTGATGCAACGCTTCCTCGTCGACGAGAAGCGCTGGATCGGTCAGAAGCGGTTTCTGCACGCACTCAACTACTGCATGCTGCTTCCCGGTCCCGAAGCGCAACAACTGGCGATCTACACGGGCTGGCTGCTCAACGGCACCCGCGGCGGCATCGCCGCCGGCACCCTGTTCGTCCTCCCCGGCGCAGTGGCGATCCTGGCATTGTCGGCCATCTACGTCGCCTTCGGCGACACGGTCGCCGTCTCAGCATTGTTCGCCGGTCTCGCCCCCGCGGTGTTGGCCATCGTGATCAGCGCGCTCTGGCGTGTCGGCAAGAAGGCGCTGTCCGGCCCGGGGCTCGTCGCCATCGCCCTTCTCTCCTTCATCGCGCTCAGCGTGTTCGCCGTCCCGTTTCCCGTGGTCATTGCCGTCGCCGCGGCAGTCGGGTGGCTGTTGGGACGCTACGCGCCACGTGCTTTGCGCCGCCCCTCCACCTCCGCGGCCGCCGCCGAGGACGGATCTGCTCCGCTGATCAGGGACGACGTACTGCACGAAGCCACACCCTCGCGTGCTCATACGATCAAGGTGCTGAGCGTCAGCGTGCTGGCCTGGGGGGTCCCCATGCTCGCGGTGGCGCTGCTGACGGGGCCGCACAGCGTGCTCACCACCCAGGGCATGTTCTTCACCGGTACCGCCCTGGTCACTTTCGGTGGCGCGTACGCGGTGCTGGCCTACGTGGCACAGCGTGCCGTCGAGGTCTACCACTGGCTGGCGCCCGGTGAGATGGTGCGCGGACTGGCACTGGCCGAGACCACACCCGGACCGCTGATCATGGTGGTGCAGTTCGTCGCCTTCGTCGGGGCTTACCGCAACCCGGGGAACGTGGATCCGTGGCTGGCGGCGACCCTGGCCGCCCTGCTGACAACCTGGGTGACGTTCGTGCCGTGCTTCATGTTCGTATTCCTCGGCGCCCCGTATGTCGAACGGCTGCGCAACAACACCCACCTGAGCGCAGCGCTCACCGGTATCACCTCAGCCGTCGTCGGTGTCATCGCCAACCTCGCCGTCTACTTCGCGTTCCACACATTGTTCGCCGAAACGCTCACCGCGGATCTGGGTGTCGAGGTGCAGCTACCCGACGTCACCACGTGGAGACCCTTGGCGTTGGCCATCGCCACCGTCGCGGCACTCGCCATCTTCGGCCTGAAATGGTCAGTGCTGCGCACCCTCGGACTCTGCGCACTCCTGGGCGCCGCTGCAGCTCTGGCCGGATTGCCCCTCACCTGACCTCACTCACCGATCCCGGGTTCGAATCCGCGCCGCCCTCATGGAGGTCGACGAGTCGACGGGACAGATCCACGAGTTTGACGTTCTGTTCTTGGGAGAGGCTCGCGAGCAGTTGGAACGCCTGCAGGCCGGTGATGTGGAAACGTTCCATCAGCATGCCCTTCGCCTGACCTATCACGTCCCGGCTGCTCAGCGCTCGGTCGAACTGCGCCTCGGAGGCCACCGCCGCCAGTGCGACCGAGGCGTGCTGGCCACGATGCGGCCCACGTTGAGGCTCTCCTCGTCGAAGGCCTTGGGTTCGGTGGCATACAGATTCAGCGCGCCGATGTTGCTGCCCACCACGAACAACTGGAAGGACAGTGTGCTGCGGACTCCGTGCTCGAGAGCGGCGCGGCCGAAGCGCGGCCAGCGCTGCTCGGTGGCGGTGTCCGCGATGTGCACCGTCCGATGCTCCCGCAAGGAGTCCAGACAGGGACCGTCGTCGAGGTCGGACTGCAAGGTGTCCAGCTTCTCGACGATGGGATCGGATGGCACGCGCGGCACAACCCGTTTGCCGTCGATGAACGAGATCCCCGCCCAGCGGGCGCCCGGCACGAGGGTGACCGCGCCCCGCACGATGGAGTTCAGCGTCGATTCGGCGTCCGCTTCGTGCTGCAACTCGACGGCCAGTGCGCCGAGGCGATGCGCCAGATCACCCGCCTCCATGCCACAGGAGTACCCAGAACGCCGTCCCGCTGATCTTGCGCCGTCCCGACAGCGCATGATCGACCCGTCGGCGGGCACCCTGTCCGGATGTCATCGCCACTCACCGACGGCGCGCGAGAGATGTTGTCGAAGCCCAATCCGGCCGTGATCAGCACCGTCCGCGGGGACGGACACCCGGTGTCCGCCGCCACCTGGTACCTCCTGCGCGACGACCGCCTGCTGGTCAACATGGACGTCGGCCGGGTCCGCCTGAACCACCTGCGCAGGGATCCGCGGGTCTCGCTGACCGTGATCGACGAGGCCGACTGGTACACCCATGTCACCGTCATCGGGCACGTCACCGACATCTACGACGACGACGGCCTCGCCGACATCGACGCACTGTCGCGGCACTATCAGGGCAGGGAGTACCCGGACCGGAACCGACCGCGGGTCAGCGCACTGATCGCGGTGGACCGAGTGCACGGCTGGGGCGCGCAGAAGAACAACGACCAACCCGACGGCCGGGGCTGAGCACCCGGATCGACCACCCAACCAAGTGGTCGATAGGCTCGCATCGATGACTGCGCTCGACGACTCCCCGTGTCACCACCGAGCCCACGCCGGGCCCAGCTGGATCGCCCGGCTGCTGGACTTCCGACGCGAGGGTGACACGTTCATCGCGCCGCAGGTCACCGGCGGTCCGGCGCACCGCCTGTTCGGCGGGTTGATCGCCGCGCAGGCCCTCGGCGCGGCCGGCGCGACGGTGGACTCGGCCAAGCGGCCGCAGTCGCTGCACTGCTACTTCGTGCGCGGCGGCCAGTACGGCATCGACGTCGAACTGCAGGTCGAGCGCACCCGTGACGGCCGGTCCTTCGACACCCGCCGCGTCACCGCGGTCCAGCAGGGCGCGGTGATCCTGGAGATGATCGCCTCGTTCCACCGCCCCGAAGACGGCGCCGACTGGTATCCGCCGCGCCCGGCCGCCCTTCCCCTCGACGAGGCGATGTCGAAGTCGCCGGGCCTGGAGGCGGTCGACCATTTCGAGATCCGCACCCGCCCCACCGACACCTCGCCGTTCGCCGTCCCGCCGTTCTGGATCCGCTGCCGCGACCGCATCGAGGACGATCCACTGATCCGCGCCTGCACGCTGACCTACATGTCCGACCTCGGGCCGGTGCCCGCGGCGCGGCCGGCCGGCGCGCCCGACGTCCCCGGCATGGGCACGGCGGCCTCGCTGGACCACTCGGTGTGGTTCCACCGGCCGTTCGACCCGCACGGCTGGCACCGCTACGAGGTGTCGCGGGCCAACAACAGCGACGCCCGCGGGCTGGCCATCGGTTCGCTGTACGCCCAGGACGGCACGCTGGTCGCCAGCACCACCCAGGAAGCGCTCTGGCGGTTCTGAATCACCGAAACCGTGGCGCCCGAACGGTTGAGCGACCAGTTCACGGGGTAACAAACCGAGGTGACGTCCGCGCCCATTCTGGTTGAACCGACATTGCCCGACGCCCGTGGCCCGCTTTCGCTGGCCGTGGTGAACACGCTCGCCGAGCGCGCGCCGCGCAACCACCTGTCCCGCATCGAAGCGTCGCTGGGCGACGCCGATCCCTACGGCATCGACCTGCACCTGGCGCTGTACGTCTGCTACGAACTGCACTACCGGGGTTTCGCCGGCGTCGACCCGCACTGGGAGTGGAACGCCGGGCTGCTGCACCTGCGGGGGCAGATGGAGCAGACGTTCCTGTCCGCGGTGCGCCGCGACGTGGGCGAGATCGGCCCCGACGAGACCGCCGCCGACGAGATGGCGGCGCTGGCCGTCGAGCCGGTCGACGGCGAGGGCCCGTCGTACTACCTGCGCGACAAGGGCACCTGGGAGCAGATGCGCGAGTACTTCGTGCACCGCTCGCTGTACCACCTCAAGGAGGGCGATCCGCACGCATTCGCCATCCCGCGGCTGACCGGACAGGCCAAGGCGTCGTTCGTCGCCGTCGAATTCGACGAGTTCGGCGGTGGCCGCGGTCCGAACCTGCACCAGCAGCTGTTCGCCGACCTGATGGCGGCCGCCGATCTCGACGCCACCTACCTCGGCTACATCGACGACGTGCCGGCCGAGGCGCTGGCGGCGGTGAACCTGATGTCGATGTTCGGGCTGCACCGGGCGCTGCGCGGAGCTGCCGTCGGGCACTTCGCGTCCACGGAGATCACCTCGTCGCCGGGGTCCCGCCGGCTGGTCGACGCGCTGGAGCGGATGGGCGCTCCGGAGGCCTGCATCGGGTTCTACCGTGAGCACGTCGAGGCCGACGCCGTGCACGAACAGGTGGTGCGCACCGACGTGGTCGGCGACCTGGTGGCGCGGGAACCGCAGCTCGACGCCGACGTCGTGTTCGGGATCCGGGCGCACGCCCTGGTCGAGGACCGGCTGGCCGACCATCTGATGGCGAGCTGGACCGCGGGCGAGAGCTCGCTACGCCGGCCGCTGACCTGAGGTCGTCGAGGCATCGGCGTCGCCGCGACGGCGGCGCCGGTGACTGGTATCGCAGAGCGGATAGTTCTTACTGCGCTTGCATGCGCACAGCGCGACCATGAACCGGTCGGACTCGACCACACTGCCGTCGGGCATCTCGATGCGCACCGGGCCCTCCACCATGATCGGGCCGCCCTGCACCACGCGCACGGTGCGGGCCTCGGTCACGGTTTGTCCGCCCGGATGACCAGCAGCTCCTCCTCGCGGCGGCCCGCATCGAGCCGGCCGGTCTCCTCCAGCCACTCGGCGCGCGCGGTGAGCACCGGACCGAACGGAATCCACTGCCAGGCAATCACATCGGCGTCCAGCCCGGCGCTCGACAGGGCGGCCAGCGTGCGCCGCGGGTCGGCGAACTCGGACTGCACCAGAAGCAGGCTGCCGCCAGGGGCCAGCAGCTCGGGCACGGCCTCGCACAGCGGGTCGAGCACCATCCGGCCGTCGTAGCCGGCGTCCCAGGCCCGGGCCGGTCCCGCGCTCGACGGCACCGGGTCACGCTCGGCGTCGGGATCGTGCGGCACGTACGGCGGGTTGCACGTCACCAGGTCGAAGGCGTCGAATTCCACTGCGCGCGCCCATGATCCGAGGTGAACGTCGACGTCGGCGCCGGCGGCGAGCGCGTTGCTGCGAGCGCAGCGCACCGCGCGCTGGCAGATGTCGAAGGCGGTGACCGATGCGGCGCCCTGCAGCGCCGCGTTGACCGCCACCACGCCGCTGCCGGTGCACAGATCCCCGACGCGGCGTCCGACGGCGAGGCCGGTCTTCTCCATCACGTCGATGAGCAGCTGCGAATCCTCCTGCGGCGCGTACACGCCTTCCGCGGCGACCACGGTGTCCTGCTCGCCGGTGTATGCAGTGGTCAACTTCGGCCTCTCGACGTCGCGGGGTCAATGCTGCGAGGATTAATGCCCTGTATCGCGACGGTTAAACCAGCGCCGGACCGTTTGCCCCCTGGTAGAGGCGGGCACCCCGCCAGGCGTGAAGATCTCCGAGGTTCTCGCGCTTCCCGTCGAGGTCGGCTCCGCGATCCGCCACCGTAAACTCTTCCACCCCGTCGGGGTGCTGGCCCGTGGCCGCATCGAACGTCTGGCCCCGCCAGGGCACGGGTTGCCGATCCAGGACGGTGACGTCACCGGCCGGGTGTCGAAGGCGGTCGGGCTGCCGGGTGCGATCCCCGACATCGCCGGGCTGGCGTGGCGGATGACCGTCGACGGCCGGCCGTGGGACGTGCTGCTGGCCACAACGGCCGTCAACCGGCTTCTGCTGCTGCCCACCTTGGAGTGGCAGGGCGCCACCTACTCGAGCCTCATGCCGCTGCGCTACGACGGTGGCGTGTGGTGGCTGCGCGCCACCCTGGTCACCGCACTCGACGGGTCCGGTCTGTCGCTGGACACCATCACCGAGCAGCTGTCGCGCGGCGACCTGGTGTACAGCATCGACCAGGCGGCCGGCAGCGGCGCATTCGGCCCGCTCGCGCGGTTGACGCTCTCCGAGGAGATGCCGCCCGATCGGGACCTGTCGTTCGATCCGACGCTGAACTCGGCACCGGGCGTCTCGCTGACCCCGGGGTGGCTGACCGACTTCCGCCGGGCGGCCTACCGGCGCAGCCGCGAGGGCCGCGACGCCGAGTGACGGCCTACTCCGGGTTCTCCTCGGTGTCCTCGGGCGTGGTCACCTCGGGCGCGACCTCGCGGGTCGCCATCCCGCCCTCGCGCCCCTCGTCGGTGGGGCCGGGTCGGCCGCCCTTGGGCTCGGCGGCGTGTTCCTCGTCATAGATACCTTCTCCGCGCGGCACGGCACGCTCCTTTCGTCACCGGCCGGATTACCCGGCGGCCGATCGGCTCAACCGGTAAATCCCCGGTGCAACAGGCCATTCGATGAAGCGTCGCCGCCGACGCTGTGATACATGTCTCGCGCCGAACACTCGACAAGCCCGGCCGGGCTGTGATGCCGCTGACGTTGACCGTTAACAACGCGCGGCCGTTAGATGTCCTACGTGTTGAAGAAGACCGAACGCGATCTGATCAGCGACGTCGAGAACCGGCTCGTCGAGAAGTTCGCCGAACTCCCCGCCGCCCGAGTGTCCGCCGCCGTCGACCAGGCCCATGCGCGCTTCGCGCAGAGCA
Organism: Mycobacterium sp. PS03-16; assembly: GCF_004570325.1. Classification (GTDB taxonomy): domain Bacteria; phylum Actinomycetota; class Actinomycetes; order Mycobacteriales; family Mycobacteriaceae; genus Mycobacterium. The sequence continues at coordinate 19,399 of NZ_SPQO01000039.1, forward strand.
GAATCCGGGACTTCGTTCCGCTGCTCGTGGAGCGCCGGGTCACCAGCGAACTGGCCCGTCACACTCACGACGCGCCCGTCGCCCGCGAACTCGTCTCGGTCTGATCAACTGGCCGCGGAGCGAAGCTTCTCGAGCAGCGGCCCCGCGGCCTCGGCCAGGAACCGGTCCTGTCCTTCATCGCCCACCTGCACCAGGGCGATGTCGGTGAAGCCGGCCTTCCAGTATTCGCTGACCGCCTCGACAATGGCGTCCAGGTCCGGTCCACAGGGAATCGATCCCGCGGTGTCCTCCGGCCGGACGAACTGTGTGGCCCCGGCGAATCCCGCGGTGGTCGGGAGATCCGAATTCACCGCCCAGCCTCCGGCGAACCAGCGGAACTGATCGTGCGCCCGGGCGACCGCGGCCTCGCGATCGGTATCCCAGCAGATCGGAATCTGACCGATCACCCGCACTTCACCCGGCAGCCCCGTGGCGCGACGCTCGTCATGCCAGGAGTCGACGAGTTCCTTGTTGGGTTCCACCGCGATCAGATGGTCGGCCAGCGGTGCCAGCGCCTCGACCGAACGATCCCCCGACACCGCTGCGGCGATCGCCACCGGCACCTCCGGAAGATCCCACAAGCGTGCGGAATCGACCTCGTAGTACTCGCCTCGCCAGTCCACCACCTCACCGGTGAACAGTTCCCGGATGATCTGGATCGCCTCGCGCAGCATGTCCAAACGTCGTGCGACCGTTGGCCATCCGCGTCCGACGACGTGTTCGTTGAGGTTCTCCCCACTGCCCACGCCGAGCGTGAAGCGACCGTCGGCCAGAATCTGCAGGGTCGCGGCCTGCTGCGCCACGATCGCCGGGTGGTAGCGCATGGTCGGGCACGTGACGTAGGTGAACAACTCGACGCGCTCGGTGACGTGGGCGACCGCGCCCAGCGTGGTCCAGGCGTTCGGCGCGTGCCCCTGCGCGGACAGCCACGGCGAGTAGTGGTCGCTGGAGACCTCGAAGTCGAATCCCGCCTTCTCGGCCGCGGCGGCGTACCGGACCAGATCTTTGGGGCCGCTCTGCTCGGTCATCAGGGTGTAGCCAAAGCGCGTCATGGGCCACGGAGTAGCCCGTGTCGGACCCGGGGAAACGACGGCAACGACGGCGCCGCGCCCGAGTACAGCTAGAGCTTTGCCTTCACCGCCGCCGAAAGGCGGGCGCCGTCGGCCTTGCCTGCCGCGAGCGCGGCGGCCGCCTTCATCACCTGACCCATCTGCTTCATCGAGGGCCGTTCACCGAGTTGTTCGGCGACCTGCGCCATCGCGGTGTCGACGACGTCGGCGAGTTCGGCGTCGGTCAGCGGGGTGGGCAGGTACTCGTCGATCACCTGCGCCTCGGCGCGCTCGTTGGCCGCCAGATCGCCGCGGCCGTTCTGTGTGTAGACCTCGGCCGCCTCACCGCGTTTGCGGGATTCGCGGGCGAGCACCTTGAGCACGTCCTCGTCGGTCAGCTCGCGGGCCTGCTTACCCGACACCTCTTCGGTCTGTAGCGCGGCGAGCAGCATTCTCAGTGTGGCAGTGCGCAATTTGTCCTGCGACTTCATCGCGGCGGTGAGGTCCGCACGCAGCCTGTCCTTGATCTCCGCCATGTAGGGAAAGCTACGCGCCCGCCGCTGCGATGCGGTCCACGTTGTCATTTACCGTGCCGATCGACAGGATGGTGATCATGAGCAACGATGCCGACGGGACCGGTCAACCCGGCCCGCCGCCGCCGGCACCGCCGCAGTCGACTCCCCCGCCGCCGGGGTATGCAGGCCAGCCGGCGTATCCCGGACCCGGGGGGACGCCGCAGCCCGGCTACCCGCCGCAGGGCTACCCGGCACCGGGCTATCCGCCGCCCGGCTACCCACCACCCGGCTACCCACCGGCCGGGTACCAGCAGCCGTACCCACCGGCCGGGTATCCCCCGCCCGGTTACCAGCAGCCCTACCAGCAGCCCGGCTACCCGCCGCCGGGATACAGATACCCGCAGCCCGGTTACCCGCCACCGGGATACGGCTCGTACGGGGCCGGGGTGCTCAAACCCGGTGTCATTCCGCTGCGTCCGCTGACGCTGTCCGACATCTTCAACGGCGCGATCAACTACATCCGGCGCAATCCCAAGACCACCCTCGGGCTCACGGCCGCGGTGGTGATCGCCGCGCAGATCATCGCTTTGGTGCTGCAGGTGCTGATCCCGCTCGTCTCCACCGGCAGCGTCGACCCGACCCTGACCGAAGAGACGGTCTCCACCGGCGACGTCGTGGCGTTCACCGCGTCGTCGCTGGTCGGTTCGGTCACTACCGCGCTCGCCGCGATCGTGCTCAGCGGCATGCTGACCGTCGTCGTCGGCCGCGCGGTGTTCGGCGCCGACATCACCGTCGGCGAGGCCTGGCAGCGGGTGAAGGGCCGGCTGCCTGCGCTGCTCGGCTTCACCGTGCTCGAGGCGCTCGCGATCATCGCGGTAGTGGCGATCGTCGTGTTGGTGATCGCCATCGCGGCCGCCGCCGGCGGTGCCGCCGCCGGCTTCCTGGTCGGCGCCCCGCTGGTCATCGCGGCCGTCCTGGGCATCGCCTACGTCGCCACGATGCTGATCTTCACGCCCGCGCTCATCGTGCTCGAGCACCTGGGCGTCCTGGCCGCGGCCAAGCGCTCCTTCGCGTTGATCAAGAACGACTTCTGGCGGGTGCTGGGCATCTGGCTGCTCGCCGCGCTGGCGACCGCGGTGATCGCCGGCGCCGTCGGGGTGCCGTTCAGCTTCGGCGGCCAGCTGCTGGCCACCTCGGTCGGCTCCAACGCCGGGGCGCTCGCCGGGCTGGTCCTGATCGCGATCGGCGGGGCCATCGGGCAGATCCTCACCGCGCCGTTCAGCGCCGGCGTCATCGTGTTGCTCTACACCGATCGCCGCATCCGGGCGGAGGCGTTCGACCTGGTGTTGCAGACCGGCGCCGCCGGACCCGGCGGCCCGGCGCACTCCACCGACCACCTCTGGCTGACCCGCCGCCCGTGACGTGCCGACCGTAGACATCGACCGGGACGCCGCGCGCGACGCCGCCCAGCGGGAGCTCGACAAGCCGATCTACCCGAAAGGCTCGCTGACCGAACGGCTCTCGGACTGGATCAACGAGCTGGTCTACCGACTCGCCCAGCAGGGCGCCGGGGTGCCGGGCGGCTGGCTCACCATCAGCGTGCTGGCCCTGCTGACCGTGGCGCTGATCGTGGCGGCCATCCGCGTCGCGCGGCGCACCATGCGCACCGACCGGGGCGACGTCTCCCTGTACGGGGGGCAGGAACTCGGCGCCGCCGGACACCGAGCGGTCGCCGCGCAGCACGCCGCCAACGGCGAATGGGAGCTCGCCATCCGCCACCGCCTGCGGGCGGTGGCGCGGCGGTTGGAGGAGGCCGGCGTGCTGGCCCCGGTGCCCGGACGCACCGCCACCGAACTCGCCCGGGACGCCGGTGCCGCCCTGCCCCACCTGCGCGCCGAACTGCGCGATGCGGCAGCGGCATTCAACGACGTCACCTACGGCGACCGGCCCGGCACCGAGGCGGCCTACCGGCTGGTGGCCGACCTCGACGACCACCTCGGCGGCGCAGGGGCCGCGGCCGGCCCGGCGGGTGAGGCGTCCGCCCCCGCGCCCGGCTGGGCGGAGGTGCGATGACCCGGCCCACCACGGACCACAGCTCGGCGGTCGGCCCGACCCTGCGGCAACGCTGGCGCGCCATGCGCTGGGTGGTGCTCGCGCTCATCGTGATCGCGGTGGTCGCCGCCGTCGGCACGTATCTGACCGCACCGCGCCCCGGCGACCCGATGGATCCGCAGTCCACGTCTCCGGATGGGACCCGCGCGCTGGTCACCCTGCTGCGCGACCGGGGCGTCGAGGTGATCGAAGCGGGCACCGTCGCCGACGTGGAACGGGCCGCCACTGCCGACACGCTGCTCATCGTGGCGCAAACCGTCCACCTCACCGGCGCCGGCCAACTCGACCGGCTCGCCGCCCTGCCCGGCGACCGCCTGCTGATCGAGCCGGTGTCGCGAACCCGCGAGGCGCTCGCCCCGGCGGTCAAGGCGGCCGGCGCCAACGCCTTCGACGCCCTGCCGGGCTGCGATCTGCCCGCCGCGCAGCGGGCCGGCGAGGCCCGCCTCGGCATCGCCGACACCTACGAGGCCGAGGACCCCGGCCTCGACTTGACCAGTTGCTACGACGGCGTGCTCGTGCGCTACACCGAGGACGGCCGCACCGTCACCGTCGTCGGCACCGCGGCCTTCATGACCAACGACGGCCTGCTCGAACAGGGCAACGCCGCGCTGGCGATGAACCTCGCCGGCGAACGACCGCGCGCCATCTGGTACGCCCCGCAACACCGCGAAGGAGACCCCGGCGGGGACGCCACTCTCTCCGAGCTCATCCCCGGCCAGGTCGCGTGGATCGTGCTGCAGCTGTCGCTGGCCGTCGCGCTGATCGCGCTCTGGCAGGGCCGCCGGCTGGGTCCGCTGGTCGCCGAGCGGCTGCCGGTGGTGGTCCGCGCCTCGGAGACCGTCGAGGGCCGCGGCCGGCTGTACCGGTCCCGCCGGGCCCGCGACCGCGCCGCCGACGCACTGCGCACCGGCGCCCGCCAGCGGCTGCTGCCCCGGCTCGGGCTCGGCGTCACCGCACCACCCGCCGCCGTTGTGCAGGCCGCCGCCGACCGCAGCGGACTCGATCCCGACCTCATCGACCGGGCCCTGTTCGGCCCGCCCCCGGCCACCGACGCCGACCTCGTCACCCTCGCCCACCAACTCGACGACATCGAAAGGCAGGTCGCCCACTCGTGACTCAGCCATCCGCGCACCCCACCGGTGCGCCGCAGGCCGCCGATTCCGCGCGCCACGCCCTGCTGGCGCTGCGCAACGAGATCGCCAAGGCGGTGGTCGGCCAGGACGCGGTGGTCAGCGGTCTGGTGATCGCGCTGCTGTGCCGGGGCCACGTGCTGCTCGAGGGGGTTCCCGGCGTCGCCAAGACCCTGCTGGTCCGCACGCTGGCGGCCACCCTGCAGCTCGACTTCAAACGCGTCCAGTTCACCCCGGACCTGATGCCCGGCGACGTCACCGGCTCCCTGGTCTACGACGCCCGCACCGCCGAGTTCGAGTTCCGCGCCGGGCCGGTGTTCACAAATCTGCTGCTGGCCGACGAGATCAACCGCACCCCGCCCAAGACGCAGGCCGCGCTGCTGGAGGCGATGGAGGAACGGCAGGTCAGCGTGGACGGTGAGCCGCGGCCGCTGCCCGACCCGTTCATCGTCGCCGCCACGCAGAACCCGATCGAGTACGAGGGCACCTACCAGCTGCCCGAAGCGCAGCTCGACCGGTTCCTGCTCAAACTCAACGTGCCGCTGCCCCCGCGCGACCAGGAGGTGGCGATCCTCGATCGGCACGCCCGCGGCTTCGACCCCCGCGATCTGTCAGGGGTCAGCGCGGTGGCCGGGCCGGCCGAACTGGCCGCCGGCCGGGCGGCCGTGCGCCAGGTGCTGGTGGCCGACGAGGTGCTCGGCTACATCGTCGACATCGCGGGCGCCACCAGGCAGTCCCCCGCGCTGCAGCTGGGGGTGTCGCCGCGCGGCGCCACCGCACTGCTGGCGACGGCGCGGTCGTGGGCGTGGCTGTCAGGCCGCACCTACGTCACCCCCGACGACGTCAAGGCGATGGCCCGGCCCACCCTGCGGCACCGCATCGCGCTGCGGCCCGAGGCCGAACTGGAAGGCGCCTCCCCGGACGGTGTGCTCGACGGCATCCTCGCCGCCGTGCCGGTCCCCCGCTAGTGGTCCTCACCGGCCGGGCCGGGCTGATCGCCCTGCTGTGTGTGCTGCCCATCGGGGTGGCCCCCGCGCCGGGCGTGGCGTTCCTGGTGCTGTTCGCCGCGCTGCTGGCGGCGATCGTCGCCGACGTCGCGCTGGCGGCCAGCCCGCGCGCGCTTACGCTGAGCCGGTCCGGCGAGACGACCGCCCGCCTCGGGCAGTCCGTCGACGCGGTGCTGACCGTGCAGAACGCCGGCCGGCGCCGGTTCCGCGGCCGCATCCGCGACGCCTGGCCGCCGAGCAGCCGCGGCGAACCCCGCGCGCACACCGTCGACTTCGCTGTCGGACAACAGGTTTCGCTGACCACCACGCTGACCCCGCGGCGCCGTGGCGATATGAGCGCCGCGCTGGTGACCGCCCGCGCAATCGGCCCGCTGGGCGTCGCCGGGCGTCAGGGCGCGCACCGGGCGCCCGGTGAGATCCGGGTGCTGCCGCCGTTCCTGTCGCGCAAACACCTGCCGTCGCGGCTGGCCCGGCTGCGCGAACTCGACGGGTCCACACCGGTGCTGATCCGCGGTCAGGGCACCGAATTCGACTCACTGCGCGAGTACGTCGTGGGCGACGACGTCCGCTCGATCGACTGGCGCGCGACGGCCCGCCGCGCCGACGTCGTGGTGCGGACCTGGCGCCCCGAACGCGATCAGCGCATCGTCATCGTCCTCGACACCGGACGCACCTCGGCGGGCCGGGTCGGGATCGACCCCACGGCCCCGGGCGGCGCCACGGGCTGGCCGCGGCTGGACTGGTCGATGGACGCCGCGCTGCTGCTCACCGCGCTGGCCGCCCGCGCCGGCGACCACGTCGACTTCCTCGCCCACGACCGAATCAGCCGCGCCGCGGTGGTCAACGCCTCACGCACCGAACTGCTCCCGCAGGTGGTCAACGCGATGGCGCCGCTGGAGCCCGCGCTCGTCGAATCCGACTTCCCGGCCATGGTGTCGGCGGTGCAGCGGCGCGTCCGCCGGCGGGCCCTGGTGGTGCTGTTGACCGACCTCAACCCGTCCGCCCTCGACGAAGGGCTGATGGAGGTGCTGCCGCAACTGGCCGCCCGCCACCACGTGCTGGTGGCGGCGGTCACCGACCCGCGGGTCGACACGCTGGCCGCGGGTCGCGACGACGCGGCCGCGGTGTACGACGCCGCCGCCGCCGAACGGTCGCGCAACGAGCGCCGCACGATCGCCGCCCGCTTGCGACACGCCGGGGTCGACGTCGTCGACGCGGGACCCGACGACCTGGCGCCGGCGCTGGCCGACCGCTACCTGGAGATGAAGGCCGCCGGCCGTCTGTAGTCAGCCGGTCGGCACGACATCGGGGGCGTCCTCCACGTCGCCGGTCTCACCGGCGCGCACCGCCCGCCGGCCGAAGTGCACGATGTAGGCGAGGAACGCGATCTCCGCGCCCACCCCGATCGCGATACGCGCGAAGGTGGGCAGCGGCGACGGCGTGACCAGCGCCTCGATCAGGCCCGAGATGAACAGCACCACAACCAGTCCTACGGCCACGGACACAACCGCCCGGCCCTGCTCGGCCAGAACCTGCCCGCGCGGCCGGTGGCCCGGCGCGATCACCGTCCAGCCCAGCCGCATGCCGGCGGCCGCGGCGAGGAACACCGCGGTCAACTCGAGCAGGCCGTGCGGGGTGAGCAGGCCGAGGAAGATGTCACCCTTGCCCGCGTCGAACATCAGCCCGGCCGTCAGCCCGAGGTTGGCCGCGTTCTGGAACAGGATGTACGGGATCGGCAGCCCCAGCAGGATCGCGAAGCCGATGCACTGCGCGGCCACCCACGCGTTGTTGGTCCACACTCGCAGCGCGAACGAGCCGGCGGGGTTCTCGCTGTAATACGAGGCGAAGTCGTTGTTGACCAGCTGGTCGATGTCGCTGGGGGTGCCGATCGCCGACTGCACCTCCGCGTTGCCCGCCACCCACATCGCGATCAGCGTGGCCACGACGAGGAACGCGGCGGCCGAGCCGGCCCACCACCGCCACGACCGGTAGGCCACCACCGGGAACGACACCGTCCAGAACCGCACGAACTCCCGCCACAGCGGGGCGTGCGCACCGGTGACCGCGGCGCGTGCCCGCGCCACCAGGCCCGAGAGCCGGCCGACCAGTACCGAATCCGTGGACGCCGACCGGACCATCGACAGGTGCGTGGACACCCGCTGATAGAGGTCGACCAGTTCGTCGACCTCCGCGCCGGTCAGCGTGCGGCGGCGTTTGATCAGCTGGTCCAGGCGGTCCCAGGTGGCGCGGTGGGCCAGCACGAACGCATCGACATCCACCCTCGGCAGCCTAGTAGCGTGGCGCTATGGTCTCCCAGCCCGAGCCGGTGGTGACCGGCGACGCGGTGATGCTCGACGTGCAGATCGCCCAGCTGCCGATCCGGGCGCTGGCGGCGATGGTCGACATCCTGGTCATCTTCGTCGGCTACCTCATCGGCGTGGTGCTGTGGGCCATCACCGTCGACCGCTTCGACCCGGCGCTGTCGGCGGCCGTGCTGGTGATCTTCACGGTCGTCACGCTGGTCGGGTATCCGCTGGTGTTCGAGACCGCGACGCGGGGCCGCACGCTGGGCAAGATGGCGCTGGGGTTGCGCGTGGTGTCCGAGGACGGCGGCCCGGAACGCTTCCGCCAGGCGCTGTTCCGTGCGCTGTCCGGGTTCATCGAGTTGTGGATGCTGGCCGGCGGCCCGGCCGCGGTGTGCAGCCTGCTGTCGCCGAAGGGTAAGCGCATCGGGGACATCTTCGCCGGCACCGTGGTGATCACCGAACGCGCCGCGCGCATCAGTCCGCCGCCGGCGATGCCGCCCGCGCTGGCGTGGTGGGCGGCGTCGCTGCAGCTGTCGGGCCTCGGCCCCGAACGGGCCGAGATGGCTCGCCAGTTCCTCTCCCGGGCAACCCAACTCGACCCGCGCCTGCGCGACGAGATGGCCTACCGGATTGCCGCCGACGTCGCGGCCCGCATCGCACCGCCCCCACCGCCCGGCACCCCGCCGCACCTGATGCTGGCCGCCGTGCTGGCCGAACGGCACCGCCGCGAGTTGATCCGGCTGACGCCCGCGCCCGCGCAGGCACCGACCGCACCGCCCGCTCCGTATGCCACCGCTGCGCCGCAACGGGATACGGGATTCACCCCGCCGAGTTAACGCGCCACCAGCGCCGCGATCAGCAGCGCCCCCGCGGCCAGGCCGGTGGCGGTGCGCACGTGGTTCCACAGCGTCCACACACGCAGGTGGTGCGCCCATTCCCGAGCGGCGTCGACCGCCGACAGCGTGTCCGGTGTCAGGCCGTCGAGATGGTTGTTGAGCGGGATGTTGAACGCCACGGTGACGACGAAACCCGTTACCCCGCAGACCCCTCCGGCCACCAGCAACCACCCGCCGGGTGCTCCCCAGCGCAGCACGCCGAGCGCCCCCACCGCCACCGCCAGCAGGGCCGACCCGAGGAACAGGATCAGGAACGCGGCGTTGGCCTGGGCCTCGGCGTTGATGCCGCGCATGGCGGTGATCGCCTCGGCGGGGTCGGTGCGGTCGAGTCCGCGCATCACGAAGGTGGAGAACGCGAAGAAGATGCCGCCCACCGCGGTGCAGGCGACGGCCGTGACCGCGGTGAGGACGAGGACGGGTCCGGAGTTCATGACGGCGAGTCAATCGCGCACGGATGAGACGATCCATCGCCGAGCGTCGCGGTTCCATACGCGAGCGTCTCGGGTTACGCTGCGCTCGTGGACGCGGTGGTCGGCCTGCTCGACGGGGTGCGGGCCCGCGGGGCGTTCGTGCTGCGGATGTCGATGGACTCGCCGTGGTCGCTGAGCGTGCGCGACCGCGCCCCGCTGACCGTGATCTGCCAGACGCGCGGCGAGTCCGTCCTCATCGGTGAGGCCTCCGGCATCACGCGGCTGCACGCCGGCGATGTGGCGCTGACGCGCGGCACCCAGCACTACGTGTTCGCCGACGATCCGGCGACGGCGCCGATGGCGGTCATTCACCCCGGGCAGCGCTGCACCACCCCGTCCGGCCGGGAACTGCGCTTCGAGATGACGGTGGGCGTGCGCACGTGGGGCAACAGTCCCGCCGGCGCGTGCCGGGCGGTGATCGGCGCCTACGAGGGCCGCAGCGCAGTGAGCGCCCGGCTGCTCGACGCCCTGCCCGCGGTGGCGGTGGTGCGCGCCCACGAGTGGGACACGCCGCTGGTCGACCTACTGGCCGCCGAGGCAGGCCGCGGCGGCACCGGCCACGAGGCCTACCTCGACCGGCTGCTCGACCTGCTGTTGATCGCGGTGCTGCGCACCTGGTTCGACCGCGACAGCGCCGCGCCGGCCTGGTGGCACGCCGAACGCGATCCCGTGGTCGGGCCCGCGCTGCGGTTGCTCTACGGCGATCCCGCGCGTGCCTGGACCGTGGCGAATCTCGCCACGGCCGTCGGCTGTTCGCGTGCCGCCCTGGCCCGGCGGTTCACCGAGCAGGTCGGTGAACCGCCGATCGCGTTCCTCACCGGTTGGCGGCTGGCACTCGCTGCCGACCTGCTGCGCTCCGGTGACGCCACCCTCGCCGCGGTCGCCCGGCAGGTCGGATACAGCACCCCGTTCGCGTTGAGCGGGGCGTTCAAACGCGCCTACGGCGTCAGCCCCAAGGCCTACCGGGCGTCGGCCTAGCCCGTGATCCAGTTGCCGTGGAAGCCGTACGGAATACGTTGCGGCACCTGCACTCTGGCGACCGGCGGGGCGGCGATGTCGCCGGCGTCGAGGATCACCAGGTCGCTGCCGTCGCGGACCGGGTCATAGACGTAGGCGAGATACCAGCCGTTCTGCTCGTCGGCCGGACCCGACGCGGACGGCACGAACACCGCCTCACCCGGACCACCCGGGGCGTCCGCGGAGCCGAACACGTGCTCACTGGCCGCACCGGTGGTGAGGTCGTAGCGCACCAGGCGGTGTTCGCCGACCGATACCGCGTAGCGGGCGGGCAGCCCGGCCAGCCGATCGTCGATGCGCGGGAACTCCACGGCCCGGTCGTCGAGCTGGCGTTCGGAGACCGTACCCGTCGCCAGGTCGATCGTCCAGCTCCACAGCACCCCGTCGGCCTCGAATCCGCCTGAGTTACGCCATAGTTCGGGGTAGCGCACCGCCTGCAGCACCAGTGTGTGCCCGACCTCGTAGGCGTTGGCGACGTGGAACACGTAGCACGGGTCGATCTCGAACCAGCGCACCTCGCCGAACGGGTCGTCGCGGCGCAGCACGCCGAGCCGCGCGCCGTAGCCGTCGTCCCACCGGTAGGGCATGTCGCCCTCGCCGCGCAGTGCGACGTCGAGGTTGAACACGATCGGCAGGTCCATGAAGATCACGTGGCCGCTGGTCAACGCGAAGTCGTGCATCATCGTCAGCGCCTTGACGTCGATGGGCCGGTTGACGGTCAGTTCGCCGTTCGCGTCGGCGCGGTGGTAGGTCACGTGCGGTGCGAAGATGCTGCCGTAGCCGAAGAAGTGCAGTTCGCCCGTGGTCGGGCAGATCTTCGGGTGGGCGGTCATCGAATCGACGAGCTTGCCGCCGAAGTCGTAGGCGCCCAGGGTCTGCAGATCGTTGGTGATCTCATACGGCAGTGACGATTCCACCAGCGCCAGCGTCTTACCCGCGTGGTTGACCACGTGGGTGTTGGCCACGCTCGAGTGCAGGTTGCGGCTGCCGTCGGCGTTGTACACACCGAAGTGGTTCTCGAAGCTCTCCGTGCGCACCCACCGGTTGCGGTACCAGGCGGCGCGGCCGTTCTCGATGCGCACGCCGTGGATCATTCCGTCGCCGGTGAACCAGTGCCCCGTGGGCTGCCGCGGATTGGGTCCGTTGCGCAGGTACCAGCCCTCGAGGTCGGCCGGGATCTCACCCTCGACCGGTAGGTCGAAGGCGGTCAACTCGTCGGCGACGGGTGCGTAGTTGCCCTGTTGGAAGAACTGCCCGGTGCCGAATAGGGCCGAGGTGTCGGTGGTGTCGGTCATGGCGTCTCCTGTTTCGCGGATGTCTGCCTCCAGACTCACATTCCAATCATGACATGTCAAGAGTGGAATGTCGGGCTAGGATGGTTCTCGTGAGTCTGCGCATCGCGGCACTGGGACTGCTCGCCCAGCACCCGGGCAGCGGTTACGACCTGCTCAAGCGGTTCGAGAAGTCCATGGCCAACGTCTGGCCGGCGACCCAGAGCCAGCTCTACGGCGAGCTCAACAAACTGGCCGCCGCCGGCCTGATCGAGGTGACCGACGTGGGGCCGCGGAACCGTAAGGAGTACCGCGTCACCGAGGCGGGCCGCGCGGAGCTGATCCGCTGGGTCACCACCCCGCAGGACGATCCGCCCACCCGCAGCGCCGAACTGCTGCGCGTGTTCCTGCTCGGGGAGCTGCCCGCCGAGCAGGCCCGCGCGCACCTCACCGCGGTGGCCGAACACTTCGAGAGCGAGGTGCGCCGGCTCGAGGAACTGCGCGCCTCGATCCCGTGGAGTTGCCGGGACGAGGACTTCTACGGCGCGGCCGCCCTGGAATACGGCCTGCGCAGCAACACGATGGGCGCCGAGTGGGCGCGGTGGGTGATCAAGGGAATCGACGAGCGCACCACGTAGTCGTTGCATCACGATAGTTTCCGATATATCGTCAACGTATCGGAACGCCTCGTCGTCTCCTGACACCCCACATGACGCAAAGGACCCATCACCATGAGTAACCCCTTCACACCGCCGCCCGGCGGCTTCGCATTCGGCTTCGGCCCCGGCGACCGCCGCGCCATGCACCAGCAGCGCAGGCAGGCCCGCCGCGAGTTCCGCGACCACCTGCGTGAGCACCGTCGCGCCGACTGCGTCGCCGACGGTCCCGGGTTCGGCGCATCGTTCGGCCCCGGCTTCGGCGGTCCCGGCCGCAGCTTCGAGTTCGGCTTCGACCCCCGCGGCGGCTTCGGCTTCGGGATGGGCCCCGGCCCGCGCGGCCGGCGCGGCGGTGCCCGCGGCCGGGGACGCCGCGGCGACGTGCGCGCCGCGATGCTCGCGCTGCTCGCCGAGCGGCCGATGCACGGCTACGAGATGATTCAGGAGATCGCCGCCCGCAGTGACGGCTTGTGGAAGCCGAGCCCCGGTTCGGTGTACCCGACGCTGCAACTGCTGGTCGACGAGGGCCTGATCGCCGCCACCGAGACCGAGGGCAGCAAGAAGTTGTTCGAACTCACCGAGGACGGCCGCACCGCCGCCGAGAAGGTCGAGACCCCGCCGTGGGAGCAGATCACCGACGACGTCACCCCCGGCCATGCGAACCTGCGCAGCGCCGTCGGCCAGCTGATGGGCGCGGTCGCCCAGTCGGCCTACGCCGCCAGCGACGAGCAGCAGGAGCGCATCGTCGAGATCGTCAACAACGCCCGCCGCGAGATCTACGGCGTCCTCGGCGAGGAGTGATCCACTGACTTCGGCGCGGTTTCGTTCGCGTAGCGGATGAAACCGCGCCGAAATCGCGTAGGAAACAGGTATGCAGACCTTCCCCCTCGGCTCCCACACCGTCGGCCGCGTCGGATTCGGCGCGATGCAATTGCCCGGACCCGGCGTCTTCGGCCCGCCCCGCGACCACGATCAGGCGCTGGCCGTGCTGCGCCGCGCCGTCGAACTCGGCATCAACCATATCGACACCGCGCAGTTCTACGGCCCGGATGTCTCGAACGAACTGATCCGCGAGGCGCTGCACCCTTACCCCGCCGAGCTCGCGATCGTGAGCAAGGTGGGTGCCCGCCGTGACGACCAGGGCAATTGGACGGCCGCCCAGCAGCCCGACGACCTGCGCGCCGACATCGAGCAGAACCTGACCACGCTGGGCACCGACCGGCTCGCCGCGGTGAACCTGCGCATCCACTCCGGAGATCCGAATTCCGTCGGTCCCGTCGACCGAGAGCTGTTCGACCGTCAGCTCACCGCGATGATCGCCGCCCGCGACGAGGGATTGATCGGCGGCATCGGGCTCAGCAGCGTCTCGGTCGAGCACCTGCGAATGGCGCTGGAGCGCACCGAGATCGTCACGGTGCAGAACGCCTACAACCTGGTCGACCGGAGTTCGCAACCGGTGCTCGACCTGTGTACGGAGCGCGGCATATCCTTCGTCCCGTTCTTCCCACTCGGCTCTGGTTTCACCGCCGACAACCCCGTGCTCGGCCACCCCGTCGTCACCCGCGCCGCCGAGCACCTCGGCCATACGCCCGCGCAGATCGCGCTGGCGTGGACCCTCGCGGTGGCCCCCAACGTGCTGCTGATCCCCGGCACGTCGTCGGTGGCGCATCTCGAGGAGAACACGGCCGTGCGCGACATCGCACTGCCGTCCGAGCTGGTCACGGAGCTCACCGCCGTCGCCTGACGCGCGCGGCCATTCCCCCGGTGGAACCGCCCGCGTCCTGGTAAACCCAGGTCGTGTCCGTCGACTCGATCGGTGCGCTGCGGCGCTGGTCGATGCTCGTCATCGGGCTCAGCGCCACGATGTCCGCCAACGTGGTCATCAACGGCGCCGCCTTCCTGATCCCCGCGCTGCATGTCGACCTCGACCTGCACCTGGCGCAGGCCGGGCTGCTGTCGGCCATGCCGAGCTTCGGTGTGGCCGTCACCATCTACGGCTGGGGCCACCTCGTAGACCGGTTCGGCGAGCGGGTGGTGCTCGGCGCGGGACTGGCGCTCACCGCCGCGGCGATGTTCGCCGCCGCCGCTGCCGACTCTCTGGTGGCGGTCGGTGCACTGCTGTTCGTGGCGGGGATGGCCGCGGCGAGCAACAACGCCGCAAGCGGCCGGTTGGTGGTGGGCTGGTTCCCGCCGGGTCGACGCGGCCTGGCGATGGGGATCCGGCACACGGCCTCACCACTGGGAGTAGCCCTGGGCGCGTTGGTGATTCCGCAGCTGGCTCAGCACCACGGCGTGGGGGCGGCGCTGCTGTTCCCCGCCGTCCTGTGCGCGGTGTCGGCGCTGATCTGCGCGGTCGGTGTGCTCGACCCGCCGCGGCCGCCGCGGGCCGAAGCCCCCGCCGAGCACCTGGCCAATCCCTACCGCGGCTCCACCGTGCTGTGGCGCATCCATGCCGCCTCCATGCTGCTGGTGGTGCCGCAGAGTGTGGTGTGGACGTTCACGCTGGTGTGGTTGATGGCGGACCGCCACTGGTCGGCCGCGTCGGCCGGTGTGGTGGTGACCGCCGCGCAACTGCTCGGCGCGCTGGGCCGCGTGGCGGCCGGTCACTGGTCGGATCACCTCGGCGCCCGCCTGCGACCGATCCGCATCATCGGTATCGCGGCCGCGGTGGCCATGCTGGTGCTCGCGCTCACCGATCACCTGAATTCACCGGTGAGCGTCGCGGTCCTCGTGGTCGCCTCGGTCATCACCGTGACCGACAACGGGTTGTCCTACACGGCGATCGCCGAACTGGCCGGGCCGTTCTGGAGTGGGCGCGCACTCGGCGTGCACTACACCGGCCAGATGGCGACGATGGCCGCCATTCCGCCGGTGTTCGGCGCGCTGATCGCGGTCGTGGGCTACCCGCTGGCGTTCGCCGCCTCGGCGCTCTTCGCGGTGGCCGCGCATCCCACGGTCCCCGCGCACGCCGATCCCTAGCGATTTCGGTGTCGTCGGTCGCGCTCACCGCGACGAACTACACCGAAATCACTCCACGTCGACCCAGTCCAGCGTGCGCTGCACGGCCTTCTGCCAGCCGGCGTAACCGTCGGCGCGCTGGTCGTCGCTCCACCGCGGCGACCAGCGCTTGTCCTCCTGCCAGTTCGCCCGCAGATCGTCGGGCCCGGACCAGAACCCGACCGCCAGCCCAGCCGCGTACGCCGCGCCGAGCGCCGTCGTCTCGGCGACAACGGGTTTGACGACGTCGACGCCGAGCACGTCGGCCTGGATCTGCATACACAGGTCGTTGGCGGTGATGCCGCCGTCGACCTTGAGCACCTCGAGGTGCACGCCCGAGTCGGCCTCCATCGCGTCGACGACGTCGCGGCTCTGGTAGCAGATCGCCTCGAGCGTCGCCCGCGCCACGTGGGCGTTGGTGTTGTAGCGGGACAGCCCGACGATCGCGCCGCGCGCATCCGAACGCCAGTACGGCGCAAAGAGTCCCGAGAACGCGGGTACGAAGTACACCCCGCCGTTGTCGTCGACCTGACGGGCCAGCGCCTCACTCTGCGCGGCGCCGCTGATGATGCCGAGCTGGTCGCGCAGCCACTGCACCGCGGACCCGGTGACCGCGATCGAACCCTCCAGTGCGTACACGGGTTTCGCGTCCCCGAACTGGTAGCACAGCGTGGTCAGCAACCCGTTCTCGGAGCGGACGATCTTCTCCCCGGTGTTGAGCAGCAGGAAGTTACCTGTGCCGTAGGTGTTCTTGGCCTCGCCGGCCGACAGGCACACCTGCCCGACCATCGCCGCCTGCTGGTCGCCGAGGATGCCGGTGATCGGCACCTCTCCGCCCAGCGGCCCGTCCTCGCGGGTGACGCCGTGGCAGTCCGGACACGACGACGGTTTGATCTCGGGCAGCATCTGACGCGGAATGCCGAAGAACGACAACAGCTCGTCGTCCCAGTCGAGCGTCTCCAGATCCATCAGCATGGTGCGGCTGGCGTTGGTCACGTCGGTGACGTGCACGCCGCCGCGGGTGCCGCCGGTCAGGTTCCACACCACCCAGCTGTCGGCGGTGCCGAAGATCGCGTCGCCCTTCTCGGCGGCCTCGCGGACCCCGTCGACGTTGTCGAGGATCCACTGCACCTTGCCCGCGGAGAAGTACGTCGCCGGCGGCAGCCCGGCCTTGCGGCGGATGACGTCGCCGCGGCCGTCGCGGTCCAGCGCGGTGGCGATCCGGTCGGTGCGGGTGTCCTGCCAGACGATCGCGTTGTAGTACGGCCGCCCCGTGCGGCGGTTCCACACCAGCGCGGTCTCCCGCTGGTTGGTGATCCCCAGGGCACACAGATCCTCGGCGCTCAGGTTGGTGCGGTTGAGCGCCGACATGATCACCGACGCGGTGCGTTCCCAGATCTCCACGGGGTTGTGCTCGACCCAGCCGGCCCGCGGCAGGATCTGCTCGTGCTCGAGCTGGTGACGGCCGACCTCGGCGCCGTCGTGGTCGAAGATCATGCAGCGGGTGCTGGTGGTGCCCTGGTCGATGGCGGCGGTGAACTCGGCCAACTCCTGCCCTCCTCCTGGCGGCGATTCCAGTCGTCCATCATGGACTACATGGCCACCGACATCGTCGACATCGAGCGCATGCCGCGCGGCGGCCCCCGCGCGTCCTGCCTGGACCGGCGGCTGGAGACCGGCCGGCTGGAGTACCTCGACCGCGACTCCGACCGCGACGCGGGTCTCGAGGCACGTAAACGCAGCGTCGTGCGCGCGCTGGAGTGGACCGGCGACGTCTTCGGCAATCACGACCGCATCGCCGAGCTCGCCCTGCGCGAGATCGCCGACGTACCCGACCCGAAGGTGCTCGAACTCGGCGCCGGTCACGGCGGGCTGTCCCGCCGGATTCTCGACGCGCACCCCACCGCCGAGGTGACCGTCACCGACATCGATCAGACTTCGGTCGCGGCGATGGCCGCCAGCGATCTGGGCACCCATCCGCGCGCGCAGGTGCGGACCATGGACGCCACCGCGATCGACGCGCCCGACCGCGCGTTCGACCTGGCGGTGTTCGCGCTGTCGTTCCACCACCTCACCCCGCCGCTGGCCGCCCGCGCGATCGCCGAGGGCACCCGGGCGGCCGATGCGCTGCTGGTCGTCGACCTGCCGCGGCCGCCGGCCCCGCTGCACCTGCTGCGCCTGGCGACGATGCTGCCGCTGGCCCCGTTCCTGCCGTTCGCCCACGACGGCGTGATCAGCTCGTTGCGCTGCTACAGCCCGTCGGCGCTGCGCGCGCTGGCCGCGTATGCCGACCCGGCGATCACCGTGGACCTGCGCGGCGGGCTGCTCAGCGAGCAGGTGATGGTGGCGCGGCGCCCTAGATGTACTCGGCAGGGACGTTGTTGACGGTTTGGCTGTGAGAGGGGAGGACCTCCGGGCTTAGTGGAGATGTCTGACGTCTTCACACACACGGAGGTCCTCGTGTCCCACGCTAATGCTCGGCT